>NZ_JABFCP010000003.1:0-477990 GCF_013087615.1 Rhizobium sp. WYCCWR 11152
GCGTCCCAGGCATGCATCTGGTAGAGGTCGATCTGCTCGAGGCCGAGGCGGCGGAGCGAATCGTCGAGAGCCTGGCCAAGATGCCGGCGCGACAGGCCGATATCGTTGGGACCGTTGCCCATCGGGAAGCGCCCCTTGGTGGCGACGATCGCCTGGCGGGCCTCGGTCGGGCGCGCCTTCAGCCAGCGTCCGATGATCTCTTCCGACTTGCCGGCGCTGTAGACATCGGCGGTATCGATGAAATTGCCGCCCCAGGCGAAATAATCGTCGAGCAGCTTGTGCGAGGCGGCCTCATCGGCCTCCGCGCCGAAGGTCATGGTGCCGAGGCAATAGGCGGTGACGACGGTCCCGCTGGGACCGAGCTTGCGATAATCCATTTCTTCCTCCTCATGCGGATACCCGCAGCCGACGTGCAAACGTCGGGGTAGAAGCCGGGGCTCCTGCAATCAATGACAATGACAATATTGTGCTTGAGGCGGCCGCTTGCCGCCGGATGACGTATAGCGCCCTGAGCCGGGAGCACAGAGGCGAGGGCAGCATAACCAATCCCGCCCGCGCGACAAGTGAGAAAAAAATATTCCCGCCTGCCGCCGCAGCCGGCGACGATCACGGATTTTACGAAAACGAGCCGGCGATCAGATCGGCTGCGGCGACACCGGTCTCGTAGGCGCCGTGCGCCGTCGAATAACGCGACTTCGAACAGGCTTCGCCGGCAAAGAAGATCCGCTCGTCATGCGGCGCAGCGAGACGGCCGCGTTGATCGGAGGCGCCGGGTTCGGCGTAGGAATAGGAGCCGCCGATATGCGGCGCTGCGGCCCAGGCCGACATTGCGGCGACTGATAGCTCCTTGCGGATGTCCGCGCCAAAATGTGCCGCCAGTTCATCTCCAGCGAAGGAGAAGGCAGCCTCTCTGCCTTGCCCCTCCAGATCATGCGCAAGGTCGCCAGCGAAATAGGCCTCGACGACGGGAGCGCCAAACGGCCTGAGCTGATAGGTGCCGGTCGCGCCGCGACGGGTAGAGCCGAGCATATGCGTGTCCGCCGGCAGCGCCTCCTGATTTGCGAGCCTCAGGAACAGCTTGTCGGCGAGCCCTAGAGGTAAACGGGCTGCCGCCTCGATCTTGTCGGGCAAAGGCGGGTCGAAGGCGATCCTTCCGGCGGCAAGCACATTCGTCGAAACGCTCACCAGCACCGCGCGGGCACTGAGCACACCCTGGTTCGTCTCAATGCCGATACGGCCGGCGTGACGATGGTCGACGCGCGTGACCTCGGTGCCGAGCCTTGCCCGAACCGGCTTGCCGTAAAGCGAGACCAGGGTTCCATAGCCCTCGCGCACCCGCCAGTCAGGGCCAGGGCCGGGATCGTATCTGTTGTAGTCGACGACCGACGACCGCTCCAGTTCGGCGCCGGTGATATAGGTGCCGACCGCCCGGATCTGGCCGTTCCAGGGATTGCCAGGCTCGAGCATATCGGCCATGGCTGCGTCATTCCCCTCGTGGTTCTCGAGGCGCTCGAAGTAGGCGCCGATCGCCTGCCTTGCGGCACGCGCCTCCGCGTCATCCCGCTGAAGCCGCCGTCCGCCATCGTTCCAGGGTGCCGGCGTGTGGTCGACCGTCAGTCCGACCTCGCCGGCGATCGCAGTCCAGGCATTGGTCCGCGCGCCATGCAGCCAGCCGCAGCCGAGATCGAGCCCGATATCGGCAGCTTCAGGCAAGCTGGCTGTCCAAGCGCGACCGCCGAGACGATCGCCTGCTTCAAGCAGGAGGATGGAAAGATCCGGGCGGATTGCCTGCAGGCGACGGGCGGCGGCAATGCCGGCGGCGCCGGCGCCGATGATAACGACATCCTCGTCGGCACCTTTGCTGTTGTCACCAGGCATGCATTCTCCTTCGGTCGCGCGACGGTTAAGTGGAAAGGGTCGCTCTCATGCCAACCCGCCTTGCTATTGCAGCTGCTCCAGCAGCCGCCGGAGTGCTGTGCGCAAATCATCCATCTGCTGCTGGCTGGTCAAGGCGGCCCAGCTTTCATCGACGCGGCGGCCCGCCGCCATCGCTATCGGCCTGACCCCCCGGCCTTTTTCCGTCAGAAACACCAGCCGGCCGCGCCGGTCATTCGGATCGGGCCGGCGCTCGACATAACCCAGGCGCTCGAGTTCTTCCACGGCCTGCGTCATCGTCTGCTTGCGAACACGGGCGAGCTTGGTCAGTTCGCTGACCTGTATGCCCTCCGGCCGCGCGAAAGTGAAGACATTGGCATGCGGCGGGCGGATATCGCCATAGCCGGCCTCATCGAGTGCCGCTTCGACGGCCTGTGTCCAATGCTGATGGACCAGACGCAACAACAGGCCAAGGGAAGACGACGACATGAAACCCCGCGCAGCAATATAGACAGTTACCTGTCTATATGATAGATGGACAGTCGCCTGCCTATATAGCACGAAAGCGTGGAGCTCCATATGCCGATCATCGATATCCTCACCTCGTTCATCTCCTACGAGGAGCTGGGGGAGGGCGACCCGATCGTCTTCCTTCACGGCAATCCCACCTCATCGCATCTCTGGCGCAACATCATGCCCGGCATCGGGCCCGGCCGCTGCCTGGCGCCCGATCTCATCGGCATGGGACGCTCCGGCAAACCGGATATCGGCTATCGCTATGGCGATCACATCGCCTATCTCGACGCCTGGTTCGATGCGCTTGACCTCGACGACGTCGTGCTCGTCGGCCACGACTGGGGCGGCGCGCTGGCATTCGACTGGGCCTCGCGCCACGCCGAGCGGGTGCGCGGAATCGTCTTCATGGAAACCATCCTGCGGCCGATGAGCTGGGAGGATCTGCCGGGCGGCGGAAAGGCGCGTTATGAACTGTTGCGGGGTGCCGGAACCGGCGAGGCCAAGGTCCTCGACGAAAATTTCTTCATCGAACAGGCCTTGCGCGCGACCACGCTGAAAGGGCTCAGCGATGCCAATTGGGATGTCTACCGCGCACCCTATCCGGACCGTAACAGCCGGCGCCCGCTTTTGGAGTGGCCGCGCGCCATGCCGATCAACGGCGAGCCGGCCGATGTGGTTGCCAGGATCGAGGCCTATGACCGCTGGCTTTCCGCCAGTCCTGAGGTTCCCAAGCTGCTGCTGACCTTCGACGGGCCTTCCGAAACGCTGTTGATCGGCAGCGAGATGATTTCGTGGTGTCGCGACAGCATCGCAGGCCTCGAGATAAAGGCTTGCGGGCCGGCTCGCCACATTGTCCCCGAGGACCAGCCCGAGGCGATTGCCACCGAAATCAAAAGCTGGATCGACCGAAAGGGGCTCAGAACAGCGCACCGGAAGGTCTCGTCCCCGGCATGAAGAACTGCATCGGCGGCGATTTGACAGACTGTTGCAATGTTGGGCGGGTTCATAGGTGGGATCCAATCTGCCAATGTGAAGGTCCCATGCCACGTTTCGATCGACGACGCTTTCTTCTCGCCTGGCTTCGCGCGCCGCTGCGCATCGCCTCGATCACGCCGTCAGGTCCCCGCCTTGCGCGCCTGATGACCAAGGAAATTTCTGCGCTGACCGGGCCGGTCCTCGAGCTCGGCCCGGGCACCGGTGTTTTCACCGCAGCCCTTTTGGAACGCGGCATTGCAGAGCGCGATCTGACGCTGGTCGAATACGAGCGGGATTTCGCCACGCTGCTTCAAGACCGCTTTCCCGATGCCAGGGTGCTGCGGCTGGACGTCCGGCAGATCTGGAAGACGGCGCTTTCTGGAAGCTTCTTCGGCGGCGTCGTCAGCGGGCTTCCGCTTCTTGCCATGCGGCCCGACGATGTGCGGGCGCTGCTCGAGGGCTGCTTTTCCAACCTCAGGCCATACGGTGCCTTCTATCAGTTCACCTACGGGCCGAAATGCCCGGTGCCTGTCGAAATCCTCGACTCCCTCGGCCTTGTCGCCACGAGGATCGGCTGGACGTTGCGCAATCTCCCGCCGGCCGCCGTCTACCGGATCAGCCGCAGGTACCAGCCAATGATATTGATCGAGCAACGCCGCGCATGATGACGGATACGATCCTTCGCTACGAGGCGGCAATCCGGCGTTCGATGCGCAACAGGCATCGCAGACTTGCTCGAGGGTGATATGGTTTCCACCTATGGACCCCGATAGTGGCCTCCGATAGGCCCCACGACAGGAATGTGAGATGCGCATATTACTGATCGAGGATGAACCTCAAATGGCCGTGGCGCTCCGGGGGGCGCTCACCAGGCACGACATGGTGATGGATCACGTTTCGACCCTATGCGACGCCGAGCTGGTGATCGGCGACGGCGCCTACGACGCCGTCCTCCTGGATCGGCAACTGCCGGATGGCGATGGCCTCGAACTCATTCCGAAGATCCGCAAGAAGGGGCTGACGCTGCCGATCATCGTCATCACCGCCAAGGGAGAGGTTCCAGACAGGATCACCGGCCTTGAGACCGGCGCCGACGATTACCTTGCCAAGCCCTTCGTCTTCGACGAACTTCTGGCGCGGCTGCGCGCCGTGATGCGCCGCTCCGAAACCTTGCGCCCGGCGCTGATCTCGATCGGCCGTCTTTCGTTCGATCCGACCTATTGCGACATCATCGTTTCCGGCTTGCGTCTGGAAATGCCGCGCCGGGAGGCGCTGGTGCTCGAATGCCTCATGCGCCGTGCCGGTCGCATGGTGCCGCGACCGGCCTTGATGGAAGCAGTCTTCGGCTTCGACGACGAGATCCAGTCGAACGCGCTCGATTCCCACATATCGCGGTTGCGGCGTAAGCTGGCAGCATCGCAAGCAGGCGTGGTCATCAACGTTATCCGGGGCGTGGGTTATCTCCTGCGTGAAGCATCATGAACAAACGATGCTCCTATTCGCTGCGCAAGCGCCTGTTCTGGCGGCTTCTTGCCGTGCAATCGGTCGTGCTCATCCTGGTGATGATCGTGCTGATTTCGGTTGGCAAGATATCCGAATTCAGGTCGACGGAGGGCACGATTGAGATCCTGCGCCAGGCGGTTTTCCGCCAGCCCACCGGTGAGTTGAGCCTGAGGGAGACCGAGGATCTGCGACAGCTGCGGAAGGACGCGCCCGATCTCTGGTACACTATTCGCGACATGCAGGGACATGTTTTGACCGAGGGCCGGATTCCGGAAGAATATGCCTCAATCGGCAACACGCTCGATCATATCGGCCAGGCCAAGTTCGGCGCGAACCTCGGCGACCACGACCGTCCGGCTGCCCGGATGATGTGGATTGCGACGGATTGGGGACAGGTGCAGTTTCTGACGGGCACCGACGGCCCCAACTCGTCCTCCTTCATCCTGCTCAAGCTTTCGCTGGTCCTTGTAAAAATTGTTATTCCCATCGTCGCAGTGATGGCGTTGGGTGCGTTGATCGCGACGCCGCTCGTCGTGCGAAGGTCGCTGGTCGGGATCGACCAGGCCGCGCTCCAGGCCGATACGATCGATGTCGACCAGCGTGGCGGCCGGCTGTCGGAAAACGATACTCCCGAAGAGATCGCGCCGCTGGTGCACGCCGTCAATCGCGCGCTCGGCCGTCTCGACGAGGGTTATGAGCGGCAGGAACGGTTTCTGACCGACGCCGCCCATGAGCTGCGCACGCCGATCGCCATTCTGAATACGAGAATTGGATCCCTGCCGCACAGTTCGATCAAGACCGACCTCTTGGAAGATGCAGCAAGGCTCGCCGTACTCACCGAGCAGATGCTCGATCTTCAGCGACTGAAACAGGGCAAGGTCCAGTTCACCAAGGTCGATCTCGGTCAGCTGGCGAGGAAGGTCATCATCGAGATGGCGCCGCTGGCCTTTGCCGCGGGCTATATGGTGCAGTTCGATGTCGACGGAGCCGGCGAGATCGAGGGCGATCCTCTGGCGTTGCAGCGCGCCCTGATGAACATACTGCAGAACGCAATCAACCACGGTGGCAGGAAAGGCACCATCTCGCTGACTTCAGGCTGCAACTGGATCGAGGTCAGGGACGAGGGACCGGGCGTCCCCGCCGATATGCGGGATCGCATATTCGAACCATTCTTCAAGCG
Source organism: Rhizobium sp. WYCCWR 11152 (assembly GCF_013087615.1). Taxonomy (NCBI): domain Bacteria; kingdom Pseudomonadati; phylum Pseudomonadota; class Alphaproteobacteria; order Hyphomicrobiales; family Rhizobiaceae; genus Rhizobium; species Rhizobium sp. WYCCWR 11152. Next base: position 6,050 of record NZ_JABFCP010000003.1, read on the forward strand.
CCATCACGACGGACGCGGCGCCGGCCTCGGCCTCAATCTGGTTCGCGACATCCTGCGTTTGCACGGCGGCGAGGTGACGATCGACAACCGCAGTCCCGGCGCGGTCTGCCGGCTGAGCTTCCCGCCGGAGAGGGCGGCAGGTGGGGATACTCCACAGCGCCCGGCGCGAGTGATGGATTCAATCGCGTCTCCGTGACATATAGATTCGATGAGCGTGCATAGAGATTCGCAACTCGACATGTTTGCCAAGGCATCGCCCGCGATGGCCAAGGCGCGCGGTCCATTGCACCGGCGGCCATCGCAGCCGGTCGTTCACTCCGATGAAGACATGGCGCGGGCGCTCGAAGAGAGCGGCAACTATCGCATCTTGAGAAAACTGGCCGCCCGGCCGATTGCGTCAGTCAGGCAGCCGGGGTTTTCGCGGCTCGGCGTCATTCTCGATACGGAGACCACAGGCCTCAAACACCGTAGCGACGAGATCATCGAAATCGGCGCCGTCGCCTTTACCTTCGACGATGACGGCGCGATCGGCGATATCGTCGGCATTTACGGCGGCCTGCAACAGCCGTCCCGGCCGATCCCGCCGGAGATCACCCGGCTGACTGGTATCACCGATGCGATGGTCGAAGGACAGCTCATCGATATCCAATCGCTGCGTAGTCTGATCGAGCCGGCGGATCTGATCATTGCCCACAATGCCGGTTTCGACCGGCCGTTCTGCGAGGCCTTTTCGACGATTTTCACCGGCAAGGCCTGGGCATGCTCCGTTTCGGAGATCGATTGGAGCGCCCGCGGCTTCGAGGGTACGAAGCTCGGCTATCTCGTCGGCCAGGCCGGATATTTCCACGAAGGCCATCGCGCCGTCGACGACTGCCACGCACTGCTGGAAATCCTCGATCGAGAGCAGCGCGACGGTGAAAGCCCGTTCACCGAGCTTTACCGCGCCAGCCAGCGCTCGCGCATCCGTATCTTTGCCGAACACAGCCCGTTCGAGATGAAGGATCATCTGAAGGCGAGGGGTTATCGCTGGTCGGACGGCAGCGACGGTCGCCTGAAGTCCTGGTGGATCGAAGTCGGCGAAGAGGATCTCGACGACGAGCTCTCCTATCTGCGCTCGGATATTTACCGCTGGGCCGAGGCGGAGCCGCCGATCGTGCGGCTGACAGCCTTCGATCGCTTCAAACCCTGACCGCGAAGCGGTTCGGATACTGATTGGCTACTAGATATGGCGACCCATGCAAGCGCCGCATAGGTGCAGTGATGCATTGGCGCTGCAATAATCAGCAGTCTCATACTATATACAACTCATCGAAGCGAACGAAGCGCCAAGGACTGGCAGCTAAGCTTCGAAAGCCCACGAAAGGGGATCATCATGAACGTAGCACGCTCTTTTAATAACTGGCGCAAGTACCGTCAGACGGTCGCTGAACTGGGTCGTATGTCCGCACGCGAACTGGACGACCTCGGCATCGGCCGCAGCGAAATCCGCAACGTCGCCCGCGCAGCCATCGCCCGCTAACGGCAGCTTAGACCAAGCATCTTCAAAGACTATGCCAGCGCCTGCTTCCTCCCGAGCGGGCGCTTTGCTTTTGTGCTTCCGGCAGATGGACCATGTGATCGAGCCTCCCGCTTTTCGCATAACGCATAGCTGCCCTGCAAAGAAGTGCCTATCAACTGAGCAAAATATAAGTATGATTATTTCTATCGAAGCGATGCACCTCCTCCCGCATCCCTTTGATATACAGGCGCCCCATCCTCCTCCCAGGGTCGTCTGTGGAATGACAGCACTCCTCCTCCCAGCTGTCGTTCGGTTTTTTACGAAAGCCTGCCGCACCTCCTCCCGCGGCAGGCTTTTTCGTTTTGGCCGATAGCCCTGCCGGATCGCGCCAAGAACGGCCGCTTGCGACCCATGGCTTGGATGATGGCGTCATCATCTCCAGAAATTCCTGTCTATTCCCAGATTTTCTTTCGTGCTCTTGCGGGCCTTGCGTCTCCTCAAGCGAGCACCGACAAACCTGTTGACACCAAACTTGTCGTACAACTATGTAACCGGATGGATACCGCCGCAGCGGAAGAGGCCGACAAGACCGGCTCCCGCAACAGCGACGACCCGTAGCGACAATGAAGCGGAAGGAAAATTGACATGCAGATCGACGTGAGGCACGCCTCCCATCCCGAGGCCGTGCGTGATTTCGACACGGAGACGCTGCGGCGTCACTTTCTGGTGGAAACCGTCTTCGCGAGCGGCGAGATCCGGCTCACCTATTCGCATTACGACCGAATGGTCATCGGCGGCGCGACGCCGCTCGCCCCCGGGCTGACGCTGACGGCGCCGACGGCGATCGGACAGGAAACCTTCCTTGCCGAGCGTGAACTCGGCGCCCTGAACATCGGTGGTGCCGGCCGCATCATCGTCGACGGCACGAACTACGATCTTGCCAAATATGATTGCCTCTATGTCGGCAAGGGTGCCAAGGACATCAGGTTCGAGAGCGCGGATGCGGCCAATCCGGCAAAGTTCTATCTGGTCTCGACGCCAGCGCATCAAACGCACCCGACCGTGTTGCTCACCCGCGAAAAGGCCCGTCACCTGACGCCGGGCGAAGCCGCGACGGCCAACAAGCGGTCGATCTATCAGTTCATCCATCCTGATGTCTGCCAGTCGTGCCAACTCACGCTGGGCTTCACCATGATCGAGCCGGGCAGCGTCTGGAACACCATGCCTGCCCATACGCATGACCGCCGCATGGAAGCCTATCTCTATTTCGATCTGGAAGCGGAGCAGCGTGTCTTCCACTTCATGGGCGAGCCGCAGCAGACCCGGCATATGCTTGTCGCCAACGAACAGGCAGTCATCTCGCCGCCCTGGTCGATCCATTCGGGCGCCGGCACCAAGAACTACAGCTTCATCTGGGCGATGGCCGGCGACAATAAGAGCTTCACCGACATGGACCATATCGCCATTGCGGATCTGAGGTGAACATCGTGGCAAATCCCTTCGACCTTTCCGGCCGGGTTGCCGTCGTCACCGGCGCCAATACAGGGCTCGGCCAAGCCATCGCGGCAGCGTTGGCAGAGGCCGGTGCGTCGATCGTCGCCGTCGGACGCTCCTCGATGGACGAAACCGAAGCGCTGGTGAAGGAAGCGGGAAGCCGCTTCCATGTCGTCAAGGCCGATCTTGCCAGCATCGAGCCGGTCAAGGGGATCGTCACAGAGACCATCCAGACCTTCGGCGGTCTCGACATCCTCGTCAACAATGCCGGCATCATCCGCCGCGCCGATGCGCTCGACTTCACCGAGGAAGACTGGGACGCGGTGATCGACGTCAACCTGAAGACCGCCTTCTTCCTGTCGCAGGCCGCCGGCCGCCACATGGTCGACAAGGGCAGGGGCAAGATCATCAACATCGCCTCGCTGCTCTCCTTCCAGGGCGGCATCCGGATTCCGTCTTATACCGCCTCGAAAAGCGGCCTCGCCGGACTGACCAAGCTGCTGGCCTGCGAATGGGCCGGCAAGGGCGTCAACGTCAACGCCATCGCCCCAGGCTATTTCGTGACCAACAACACCACGGCGCTGCGCGAGGATGCCGACCGCAATGCCGCCATCCTTGCCCGCATCCCGGCCGGGCGCTGGGGAACGCCGTCCGAACTCGGCGGTGCGGCCGTATTCCTGGCATCGTCGGCATCCGACTACGTGCATGGAACGGTGCTGCCCGTCGATGGCGGTTGGCTGGCGCGCTGATCGGTCTCACCAACCGATCAGGCCTGAAGCATGTCGCGCAAAGGTGTGATGCGGTTTTCTGTCGGGAATTGCGCAAAAACAAAAGGTTAGAGCGGTTCAGCGCTTCCATGAAAAGCTGAACCGCTCTAGTGCCACTGCCCACCGCATCGGCGTGGATGCGGAATGCGAACAGGAAACGGGTCGGCGCAGCCGCCTCGACACCAGGATTTCGAAACAGGATGGCAGATAAGGACAACGCGGTTTTTACCACCATTCAGCAGGCGCCCAACCTGCGCAGCAACCTTGCCGATATGTTGACGGCGCAAATCGAGTCAGGCGACCTGAAGCCCGGCCAGCGCCTGCCCACCGAACAGGCGATCATGACGGCGACCGGCGTCAGCCGGACGATCGTTCGCGAAGCGCTCGCCGCGTTGCGCGCGAAGGGGTTGATCACCACACGTCAAGGCCTTGGGGCTTTCGTCTCGAACGATCCGACGCCCAGATCCTTCTCGATCATTCCGAACGACCTGCAGTCGATCGACGAGGTTCTGCGCGTGCTGGAGCTGCGCATGGGGGTCGAATACGAAGCTGCCGGTCTTGCCGCGTTGCGGCGCACGCAGGAGGACATCGAGCGTATGCAGGATCGTCTCGACGCCCTCGACAAGGCGCTCGAGGAGGGTGGATACGGTGCGCAAGAGGACTACGCCTTCCACAGATCCATTCTGGTCGCGACGCAAAACTCCTATTACGGTCGCCTCTTCGACACGTTCGGCAACATCATGGTGCCGCGGCAATGGGCGCGCTTGGACAAGATGACATCAGCCGAGCGCAAGCGCCATGCGGCGCGCATGCGCAGGGAACACCATGCCATATTCGCGGCGATCCGCGACCGTGACGAGCTTGCTGCGCGCCGCGCCATCCGAAGCCACCTATCGAAGAGCGCCGCGCGCTTCGAGGAGCTGCGCGACGCTACCGCATAGACAGCGCCTCGTCCTGGACTGTTACGCCTCGGGCTTCGGCTTCATCAGCCGCCGCCAAGCGGCTTGGTCGGTTTGCAGATCGACAGAGGCGTGGACCGCGGGAAGAAGCGGTTTGCGTTTGCGCCGGCCAAAGCGCCGTTTGAAGCCGAGGATATTTTCGACGAAGCTCCTGGTGTAGAGCCCGGGGCCGCTTGAATAGATCCGCCATCCGCCGTCGACGGCGATCTCTCCCGCCTTGACGCGTTCCCATTCGGCCGCTGCCTGATAACGGTCATGGAAAGCCGCGTCGCTGCTGCTGAAATAGGTGTTGCGCTGGCGCAGCGATGCATGCGGCAGCGCTGATGTGACAGAAATCGGATTGACGACGGCGATCGCCTTCCAGAGGTCCTCCGCCTCGGCATCGAGCGCCAACGTCTCGCAGTAGCGCAGATGCGCATGGACATACATCAGCCCGATCTCGCGGCCGAAGAAGGAGGAGGATTCGGCCCGGCGAAACAGCGTCTCGGGCCCGCCGGCATAGGTCGCGGGCTTTTCCATCAGCCGCACCCCGTCGGGGAAGAGCAGATGCTCTTCGATCAGCTTCATATGATCGCGTCTTTGAACCGGCGTGAAGAGGCCGCCGAGCATCGCCTGCGTCATCGAGATCAGCGAAAAATGCAGGCCGGTGCGCCGGTCGCTCGGATGCAGCAGCAATTCAACGCCGTCATGGCTGGGATCGAAGATGCCATAGCCGGCAACGACGCCGTCGCGCACGAGATGGCGGTTGAAATCCCGGCGCATCGCGGTTGCGATCTTCCTCAAGCCCTTGGCCTTGCCGCCATGGCCGAGGCGGCGGAGGATCGCGGAATACCGGACGATCTGCTCATAGAGCAGGGCAACGGTCCAACTGCTGACCATCCAGTCGCGCAGATGCGGATCGGCCGGCTGCAGCGAGTCGTTCCAGTCTCCCTCGCCATAGCGGATCAGATGCGTTCCGGGGATGAACGCTTCGCGAACGGTATCAAGCAGCTTCTCGACATGGATCGCGATGGTGTCGAGCTCCGGCGCCCGGGCCATCGTCTTTTCGTCGCGCCAGGAGACTTTCTCGTGGAGGATGGCGAGATCGCCGGTCGCTTCGATGTAATCGCAGAGCGCCTTTAGCGGCCAGACGACGATGTCGCCGTGACTATCGCCCGCCCGGATGTTGGCATAGGGCTCCAGCATGAACCATTGCGGCCAGTCTCCCTTTTCCAGGTATTGTTCGCTGAAGACGGTTTTCAGCACTTCCTGGGCTTCCCGGTCATGCTCGTAGGCGAGCAGAAATTCGATCGGCCCCTGGCAGGCGTCGCGTGTGCCCCAGGCCGCACCGGTATATTGCTCGAGGCCGTGCGGTACGCTCAGATGCACGATCGCATCATGCGCCAGCCAGGGCAGCAGGGCTGTCTGCGCGGCAAGATCAGGCGACGTGCCGGCGATCGTCAGGCCGCGCACGGTGTTCCGCCAGAATTTCGATGCCGGTGCAAGCATGGCTTCGTCGGTGACGCCGGCCTCATAACGCTGCGCCAGCCGCTCGGCTTCCGCAGCATCGGTCATCGAGCCGACGACGGCGAAAGAGAGCGCCTGTGTCGGCCGGGATCGGAGCGCGACGAAGGCGCCGTTGCGTGTTACCCCGTCGCTATAGAGCAGCTCGTCGCCGCCGATCTCCTCGATCGCATCGGGCGTCGAACTCACCAGCCAATAGCCGGCATCGGGATAACGCTCGCCCCAGAGCCAGGTGGGGTCCGGCCGGAAAAGAATGCGTTTGCCTGACGTGTCGAATTCGATCTGCCCGCCCGCGTCATATTCGCGCTCGCCAAGCACGACGTGGCCGAACACCAGGAAGCGGCACGGCTTGCCCTCGACGGACACGGTCCACTGCATAGCCGCATCTTCGCCGGAGGCGACCGCCGACACGATGATCGTGCGTTCCGTGCAACGATAGATCCAGCGGCAATCGCTGAGCCCCATTTCGAAAGCCGACGGCACTGCCAGAAGCTGCCAGCCGGCGCCGACATCCGCCATGATGCGCAGCCCGCTGGCGCGGGTCAGATTGTAGGGGTCTCGGGAGACGGAAAAGAGCTTGTGGAAAGACGTATTGCCGATCGTCAACTGGGCGGCGAAAATGCCTTGCATCCAGCAGGTCGCGGCAAGCGTCGCATCATCGAGCAGCATATTCTGGCCGCTGCGGACGATGGCGCCGTGACGGCGCGCCACCATCAACTCCTTGTCGCGCAGGACCACATGACGGTTCAGAACGCCGTCCGGCACGAAAAACGAAAGAAGCTTTCCGTCGACGCGCTCTTCCAGGCTCCGCTCCGGATAGAGCTTGCCGATCGCCTTTTTATCCAGCGCCTCGGCCTTCAGCAGGGCCGCATCCTGCAGCAAGCTGCGGACCGGCGTGGCCTCCTCGATATCGGAGACCGCACTGTCTGTGGCCGCGAGCTCGTCAAGCCGTGAAAGGTCGGCATCGCTCGACGCCTCGGGATGATCAGCGGCGAACACGGCAAAGAAGGTCGTGGTCGCGCCGGTCGCCGGCACAGGAAGCGATTTCGACTGAATGGCGGGGCATGCCGTCTCCTGCTGCCGCCGTTTGCTCGGCAGGCTGGTGCCGAAAGGGCCGACCAGCAAGTCGTCGACGCGGTCGCTCGCCTGCACCAGCTGGATCGCATCGGTGGCATAGGCAGCCGCCCCATCGACACAGCCCTGCGCGAGCCAGGGGTTGCGGGCGCCCGACTGCTTGAGATTTTGCCGGTTCATCACGACAGGGCCGAATGTCTCGTGATCGGCGATATGATGATCGACATATTGCGATGCATAGGCTTCGCTGTTCATCAGGAAGCCGCGATCGCCGAGACCGACGTCCTGGATCAGCACCAGATCGACCGGCAGCGTCCCATCCTTCAGATGCCGGATGGAGGCACGCCAGAACCAGGCCGTTTCGGAGGGATGAAGCGCGAGGCGGACATTGTAGCCGATATTGCCTCTCTTGCCGCTCCAGGAGAGGCTCGTCGCATCGTGCCCGAAGCTGCCGTTAGCGCGAGGCCCGACAAGCTCCACCACCTCGGGCGCGGCCCCGCCGATGCGCAGATAAAGGCGACCGACGCCGCCGGCGAGCGGCGAGCCCTGGATCTGGTTGATCTGCACCGATCCCTTGTCGTCGGCGTATTCGATGGCAAACAGGGTGCCGTTCGGCAAGGCCGATATCGACAGGCCGGAACCGTTGCTAATCGTGAAGAGGCCAAGCTCGTCGCGTCGGGGCATTTGAAAACTGCGGTCAAGGTCCGTGGCCATTGAGATCTCGTCGATTGGCTTCAGAAGGGAACTGGAGGATGACGTAAAATGGTTGAGAGAAATCTTACCACTATCGCCGGTTCTCGATTAGGTCCTTGAAAGACAGGCCAGCCGATATCACTTGATGTTTCAATTCGAAAGTTGCACCGAGAGGTCATTGCCAAGGCGTCAAAGGAACTGAGGTCGCCGGAGACGATGATGCCGTCAGGTTGCTCAATGGCGCCATACGGCGGGAACGGAGTTCCCTATCAATTAAGTTCAAGGCAAACTGGGGCGGAAAGCGCTGATTCCGTCTGTGCGTGCTTCTTGACGCAACTCGCAGCTCCCATTCAACGAGGTGACTATTGACGCAGTTCTTCGAAACCACTCAAGGGATCATGGTAATAGGAGCGTTCATCGGCGCTGGCGGTTTAGCCGCTGGCTCCTTGCTTCCCATCGTCATTCGACTTGCGAAGTCTAGGATCAACCGACGCCCGAAAGCCGAGGTTAGAAACCTAGCGATGCTGACGGTGCTGGCCCTAGACGATTTTGTCGGAGCCAGCTACGCGGCCGTTCACGACATGCCCGAGTTCAATCCTATGGATGAAGGCGAATTCGCGTTTCACGTTCGCGATCCAACCCTTGCACTTCCGCACGACGCGAACTGGGGACTTTTTAGTACCGAGCTTTCAGAAGAAATTTTGTGGTTGTCGAACCGAGTGAAGACCCTTTCTTATGCGTTGGATAGTCTCGACCTTTCCAAGCCCGGATACGATGGCTTCTTCGAGCGACGCCAAGAAGGTTATGCTGGTCTGGCGGCTGAAGCGATGGACATTATTGAGCATATGCTCGAAGAGTTTGACCTCACCCTGCCTGCCAAGCCAGATTATTATCGCCAGCGGGAAGGTCTCGTTTCAGCTATCCAAAAGGCTGGAGAAAACAACTCGCGGCGCCCAAAGGCGCGCGCTCTCGCGCACCCGAGTGGGTCAAATGTGCTGCAACTGTTCCCAAAGGCGAACGACGACGCCGAGTAAAATCAAGCGAAATCGCCGAACCCGATCAAAGGCATCGCCTCCTCACGCATGGCCTCTTCATCATTGGATGGCTCGTTTCTCTGTGGCCTAGTCCGGCTCCGGATCGACGCCTTCTAAAGAGTTCAAGAGGTCGCGGTGAGAGCCTTCAAGATGCCATCCTCCACGGACCACTTCGGCTGGATGATCCGCTGTTGCATAGCTGCATTGCACAAAAAATGTTTTCCAACCGGTCAAAAAAGGAGCATGGTGATCACAGCTGATGCAACACGACGGCTTTCCTCCCAGTTCCGTCGTTTCAGCTGTTCCCCTCTGGAGGTTTATACCTTCACAATTAATGGGCCGCGGTTCTCCGTCGGCCCTCTTTTTTGTCCGCGAAAATCACGCGTTGCCGCCGGGTTTGATTGACGGGCATCCAAGTCCCAGGCGCTGGCCTCGGTCCTAAACCGCAATTCAGTCATTGATAGAGTTTGTGTGAGACCCGGGCGATATGCGAGCTGTCGAGACACGATTGCAATGGAGGAAAGTTATAGGGCGCTCAACCCGTTTCCGGGGAGCGCCCTTTTTGTTGCTCAAAGCGCGAAAACCAACAAGTCGGCAGGCGATTTGAAGTGGTGCTGCAATACAGGCGAGACGTCGTCGCGTAAAGTCCGATCTCCTGGGCCTGGTAAGTGGCCCCGGTTATTTTACGGAACATTGGGAAAATTCTCCAAAATGATCGGTGCTAGTGGCGGAGCAGGCCTCTTTTAGCCATGTCGCTCAGGTTAAGCACGTCGACCATGTCGACAATCGTTAGCAGCCTGTCGCATCATGTCCGAGTGATATCTGGACTTTTACGGCATCGGGTCGAAATAACTAAATATGTTGATTGAGAGCAGTGGGATCCTATCAAAACCTGTAGATCATGCATCTCGCATCCGGGTCGTTGACCTCGAAACAGCCGGGAATGGCCCGAATGATGTTTGCGAGATCGGCTGGCAGGACGTCGTGCTTGGCCATGACGGGAGATGGCGGGTTGATGATGAGCGCGGATCATTGCTTATAAATCCAGGGCGACCGATCTCTCCTGAGACGATGGCAATACATCACATCGTGGACGCAGAGGTCGCGACGGCACCTTTTTGGAAAGAAATTGCCTCCAGCGTCTTACGGCCGGAAGGTGGAGTGATCGCACTGGCTGCACATCGGGCAAGTTTCGAGCAGCGCTACTGCACCCCCAGATTTTCCAGGGGAGCGGCCTGGATATGTACGTGGAAATGCGCGCTTCGGCTGTGGCCTGAACTGCCGAGGTTCTCCAACCAGATGCTCCGGTATCTGCGTATGCCCGAGGGACTGGTGCACGCGATCGGTCTTCCCGCCCACCGCGCAATGCCCGATGCGTACGTAACCGGACACCATTTGCGGGACATGTTGAATGAATCCACCTTCGAGCAACTGGTGAAATGGAGCAGCGAGCCGGGCCTTTTGCCACGAGTACCTACAGGCCCCGAGCGTGGAAAAAGCTGGGATCGGGTGGATATTGCGGTATTGCAGGCGTTCGCTCGCGATCGGGATACCGACGTCCGCTTCAGCGCGGAGACGGAACTTCGCCGCCGTGGTGACGCGGACGTAAAAGTGGCTGACGAAGCCGAGCAGGGAACACTGCTTTAGGAGTTCTTCGGCTGCTGCAGGGGAAGGGACACAGCGGTGAGGGTTTGATGACAGAACGAATGTCTGAACGCGCCAAGGGTGACATCGACGCCATTTTGGAACGGCTCTATCGGGTTTCCCCGGAGCTGGATAGAATTGCCGCCGATTGCGAGAGAGCTTTGCGGCTCAATGCTGAAGCAAGAGGCGATTACATTTCGCCACGAACCATGCAGGCGTTTGCCGAAATGCGCGATGCCGTAAGCGCGCTGTACGGATCGGCGCAGAATGCGATGAAGGAAGCCGATAGGTTCTTTAAGCCGAAATCGTAGGTTAGATTTCGCTACGGATGCGCGATAGGGCCATGGGGCTCGGCACGGCCGACGATTTCAAGCCATTCGCCAAGTTAACCGTTCATCTACAGGAGCTTAAACAACGAGGAGCAACAACGGTCCCCAAAGGCCGATAGCTCTTTGAGCGTCAACCAGTAGCCTCACACAGGAACAAACAGCACCCCGGCGGCTTTCACATGGGCTCGAACGGAGGAGTTTGAAATGGACCACAGCAAGCACGTAAGACTGGGCACCGACGAACTAACGGCCGCAGTCCTTGAAGGCGCTACTGTCTACGGCGCAGATGACGACAAGGTTGGAAGCGTGGACCACGTGCACGGTTCAGGCACCAGCGCAAATGTCGTCATCGACGTCGGTGGGGTTCTCGGCATTGGCGCGAAACCTGTTTCCGTGCCGATCAGCGATCTGGACTTCATGCGAGATGAAGATGGCGACGTTCACGCAGTTACGTCCTGGACAAAAGATCAGCTGAAAGAAATGCCTGAGCATCGAGACTAATTCACGGCGAGGAAGTTAAAAGCCCGATCTCAACATCGGGCTTTTCAGGATCGCGGTTGTGACAGACCGAGGCCAATGCCGTCGGATAGGAGGGTGGTGCCACTAGTGGTCAAGTGGGCGGTTTACCGTCCGACGTGAACCTCGCGGAAAACCTTTGGCCATTAGACATCGTGCCATCACAGGAGACGGTCGATTCGCCTTTATATCGCGGCGACGACCTCCATCGCGGCTTGCGGCTGTGACCTTTTGGGCTGAATGCGCTATGAGCGGACCACGGCAGCCGGGTATGGAAAACAAATGACCACAATCACAATCGACGATGCACTCAACCACGCGGGGGCAGGACGATATCAGGGACGGCTGATGGCCATCTTCGGGTTGGTCTGGGCAGCTGACGCCATGCAGGTCATCGCAGTGGGCTTCACAGCCGCTTCGATCGCCACGAGCTTCGAACTAACGGTGCCGCAGGCGCTTCAACGGGCACGGTGTTTTTCCTTGGCATGTTTCTGGGCGCAATGGGGTTTGGTAGGCTTGCCGATAGGATCGGCCGTCGCGGCGTTTTGATCGCGACTGTCTCCTGTGATGCCGTCTTTGGCACGCTGTCAATTTTCGCGCCAGACTTCACGTTCCTCCTGTTCATGCGCTTCCTGACCGGTGCAGCAGTCGGCGGGACGTTGCCGGTGGACTATGCGATGATGGCCGAATTCCTACCGGCGAAGAACCGAGGCAGGTGGCTGGTGCTGCTGGAGGGTTTCTGGGCCGTCGGAACTCTGGTTGTCGCACTTGCAGCCTGGCTGCTCAGTCTCTGGAACGTGGCCGAAGCCTGGCGATTGATCTTTGCCGTAACAGCGGTCCCGGCGATTATCGGTTTCGGTCTGCGGTTTTTCGTGCCGGAATCGCCGCTCTATCTTCTGCGCAAGGGAAGGGGTGGAGAAGCAAAGGCGATCATCGACCGGATGGCCCTGGTGAATGGCCGCAGTGCTCTGGGACAAGAGGTTGACATCGCGCCTGCGACAACGACGCGTAGTATCGGAATATTCTCCCACGCTCTGCGGCGTCGAACCCTTTTGATCCTCGCGGTTTGGTTTCTGGTGTCCATTTCTTACTATGGCGTCTTCACCTGGATACCTCCGAAACTTGCCGGGGACGGCTTTGGCTTCGTTCGAGGCTACGGTTTTCTTGTGCTGATCGCGCTTGCCCAGCTTCCTGGGTATGCGCTCGCTGGCTACGGCGTCGAAAAATGGGGGCGGCGTCCAACGCTTGTGGCATTTTGCATCCTTTCTGCGATGGGATCCATTTTGTTTGTCGTCGGCTCATCCGCACTCTTGGTAGCGTCGTCACTGCTAATCATGAGTTTCGCGCTACTTGGTACGTGGGGTGCACTCTACGCCTATACGCCAGAGCTTTATCCCACTGCATCTAGGGCAACCGGAATGGGTGCCGCCGGTGCTATGGCTCGGCTTGGAGGGCTACTTGCGCCATCGTTGATCGGTCTTTTTGTGACTAGAGATTTCGGCCTGGTCATCGGGATTTTCGCTGCTTTGCTGCTGTTGGCAGGTGCTGCAGTATTTCATCGATGCAGAGACACGCAGTGCTACGCTAGCCTAGAAGCCGCTTGACCGATGCGTTGGCCTCCATCTCGGGATGGCGGAGGGTAGGTTCGACCTTGTCGCAGAATAAATTTTTGCGGCGAAGACTGACAGCTGGTGGCACCATTGCAGTCTCGGCTCCAGGTTTTTCAACAACTTAGTTGATTCTCTTAGAGCGGTTTCGTCAACCCTGGTTTTCACGTTGACGTTGGCCGCCTGGCAAAGGGCACTGAGAGCAGGGCGCAGCCGGTCAGGACGGCAATTACCATCCAGGCCTCGTTGATTGCCTGGACGCTTGCCGCGGTCTGGACCAGCGGATCGAGCAGCGCCGTGGTATCCGCGTCGAAGCTGCCGCTATGCCCGGATATCGTCTGAAGAGGCGCGCCAACGAATGTCGCGGCCTCGACGTCGCCGGCTTGAAGGCGGGTCCAGAGGCCCTGTCCCAGCGGCTCCGAGCGCGTGTAGATGATGGTGTCGATCAGCGCGATGCCGATGGCCCCGCCGAGGTTGCGAATCAGGTTGAAAAGTCCGCTCGCGTCGGGAATGCGGTCTGGCGGCAGAGTGCCGAGCGCCAGTCGCGTCGGTGGCAGCAAGCAGAACATGATGGCGACGCCGCGCACGACCTGCGGCCAGAACATCGCGTCATAATCCGAACGAGGGTCCTGAAAAGCGCTCATCCCGACACCGATCGCAAAGAGCGCGAAACCGGCGGCCGACAGCACGCGCGCGTCCATCCGCTTCTCCAGCGCGACCGCGATCGGCGCCGTGATCAATTGCGCGACGCCGGTGACCAGCATCGTCATGCCGATTTGAAGGGCGTCGTGTCCTCTGATGAAAGCGAGAAAGACCGGCATGAGATAGACCGAGCCGAAGAGGCCGATGCCGAGCACGAAGCTCAGAACCGAACCGACGAGAAAGTTTCGATCGCCGAAATTTCCGAGATCGACGATCGGCCGGTCTCTGCGCAGCGTTCGCCAGATGAAGACACCTCCCGACGCAAGGCAGACCGCCAGCAGACTTAGGACATAGGCTGAGATCCAGCCGCTCGTCGGCGCCTCTTTCAGGCTGAGTTCCAGGCTCGTCAGCGAGGTTGCCATCAGCAGAAGCGACAGGCCGTCGAGATGCCTGAGTTCGGACGGATCGGTCGCCTGCCTCGGCAGGGACCGTGCCGCCAGGATTGCCGAGGCAATGCCTGGAAGGATGTTGATCAGGAACAGCCAGTGCCAGGAATAGGTCTCAGTCAGCCATCCGCCGACGATCGGTCCGACGGTCGGGGCCAAAACCGCGAGAACGCCGGCGATCGTCGTCGCAAGCGCCTGGCGCTCGTTCCGAAAGAGAATGAACACGGCCGAAAACACCGAGGGGATCAGGGTTCCGCCGGAAAAACCCTGAAGCACCCGCCAGGCGACCAGCTCACCGAAGCTGCCGCTCATTGCACAGCCGGCGGAGGCTGCGACGAACAGGCAGATGGCGGTAACGAACAGCCATCGCATCGTCAGAAGCCGCGTCAAGAAGCCGGTGAGCGGGATCGCCACCACTTCGGCAATGAGATAGGCCGTCTGTATCCAGCTCATCTGATCCGGATCGATATCCAGCGCCGACTGGATGGTCGGCAGCGATGTCGCCACCACCTGGACGTCGAGGATCGCCATGAACATGCCGACGCACATCGCCATGAAGCCGAGCCAGACGATGGCGGGTGTTTCATCAGGGCGGGCAGATTCAAGTCGTTCCGACATGCGATGATCCCGCGCGCTGCATTCTCCGCCCAGGGTGCGAAGACTACTGCAGAATTCCTTAAATCGGAATCGATCGAGAGTAAAATATGCAGCAATTCAAAGTGATGCAGCGCCGCGTCTGAAAGACGGCGGCGCTGTAGGCATTTCCATCCCCAATTGCAATCGAGCCTGACCGGGTGGGTCAGGCTCGATCCTCTGTTCAACGGATTTGGTCCAAGCGTCCTATTTGTCCGGGGCTTAGCTGCGGAAGAGCGACAGGATATTCTGCGACGACGAATTCGCGATCGATAGCGACTGGATCGCCAGCTGCTGTTGTGTCTGCAAGGCAGACAGCCTGCTCGACTCCTCCTCCATGTCGGCGTCGACCAGTCGTCCCACGCCCGACTCGATGGAATCCGACAGCGCGCCGACGAAGTCTTCCTGCAGTTCGATGCGCGTCGAGATCGAACCCAGCTGCGCACCGGCAGAGGTCATTGCCGACAGCGCGGATTCGATGGTCGACAGCGCCGACTGGATCTGACCGGTGGTGAAGTCGGTAATGTCGAGCGAATAGACAGAATCGCCATTTGCGTCCACCGTTCCGAGGATGCCGGACGCGGTATCGATCGTCCCGCTGCTCATGCCGAACAACACATTGCCCGTGGAGCTGGTATCCAGGGCATAATCCGTCACTTTAACGGAAACGGCGCCGGAGCCATCGCGAACAAAGGACGACACGACGCTTTTCGTGCCGCTTTCGCCCGCAACCCAGTTCTCACCAGAGAACGACGCTGACTGGGCGATGCTCAGCAGCTGATTCTGAAGCTGCGTGATTTCTTCCTGGACCTTGGATTTGTCGACACCGTCTTCAGTCGCTGCCACAAGCTTGGATTTGATCTCGTCGACGACGTCGATCGCATTTTCCATTGCCGTATAGGCAGTATCGACCTTTGCTGCGCCGAGGCCAAGGGCGTCGGACACGGCGGAAAGTGCCTTGTTGTCGGACCGCATCGTGGTGGCGATCGACCAATAGGCGGCGTTGTCGGATGCGGTGTCGACCCGGTAGCCGGTAGAGACACTATTCTGTGTCGTTTCGAGATTGGAGTTGATGCTGCGCAGCGTCTGAAGGGCAGCCATCGCGGAATTGTTCGTATTGATGCTCGTCATAGAAATTCGACCCGTTCATGAAGTTGGATGTGTTGCATCCCGGGTCAATCCGGGCCGTGGCGAGCAGCCTCATGCTTATCGACCCGTGTTCGGGAAGGTCAATTCGCCATCGTTGGGTCAATTATGGTACTTAAAAGTACCTTAATCGTTAACACGAAAGGACGCGGCGATATTTTCTGCAGAAATGTGAGGCGAAGGCTCGGCTGCTCGATTTGCCGGTCATTTTTTCGGTCAAGGTCATGCCCGGTTAATGTCTGCTGAGAGCCGATCCCGAGTGCGCTACAGAAATTTCCAATCGGCAATTGACGTGTCGGCGGGAAACTGACTATCAATATTAAATCAATTTGATTGACTTCAAAAACAAAGAACAAGGGAACGTTGGGATGAGATCGAGCAAGCGCGTATTCCGTGACATTTCCATGCGTGCCGGCTGGGCAGTGCTTGTCGCTTTCGCGGCGGGCAGTGCATCCGCAGAGTCGGTGCTGACGATACATATCGAGGAGCAGTCCAGCTGGGTGCAGAACTTCAATCCGTTCGACCTTGCCGGCCGCCGGCAGAGCACCATGGATTTCATCTACGAACCCTTGGTCATCTTCAATGCGGAGGATGGCGGCAAGCCGGTGTTTCGTCTGGCGACCGACTATAAATTTTCCGAGGATATGAAATCCGTCACCTATACGCTGCGATCAGGCCTGAAATGGTCGGACGGTCAGCCGCTGACGTCGGCCGATGTGAAATACACGATCGATCTCATGCTCAAGAACGCCGCACTCGACACCGTCGGCGTCGGCGAGACCGTTGCCTCCGTCGAGGCGCCGTCGGCAACCCAAGTCAAGATCGATCTCAAGGCGGTGAATTCCGATTTTCCGGAAACGCTCGCCGACCTCGCCGTCGTTCCCGAGCATATCTGGAAGGATGTTTCCGATCCGGTCGCCTTCAAGAACGAGAAGCCTGTGGGGTCCGGCCCGATGACGGAGCTGCGCCGTTTCACGCCGCAGGTCTACGAGCAATGCCGCAACCCGAACTACTGGGATGCCGCCTCGCTGCATGTCGATTGCCTCAGGCTGCCGCAGATCTCGGGCAACGACCAGATGCTTGCGATCCTGCCGGAAGGCAACATGGACTGGATCGGCTCCTTCATTCCCGAGATCGACAAGACCTTCGTGGCGCTCGATCCCGACCATAACGGCTATTGGCAGCCGCCGGCCGAGACCGTCGCTTTCCAGATGAATTTCAAGAGCGGCAATGAAGGCAATCTCGAGGCCTATAAGGACCTGAACTTCCGCCATGCCTTCAGCCTCGCCATGGATCGCACGTCGATGGTCGATATTGCGGGCTTCGGCTATCCCGTCGTCAACGAACATGCGACCGGCCTGCCGCCACGCTTCGAGACCTGGCGCAACAAGGGCGCCGAAGGCGACAAGGACGCCTTCATGGGTTTCGATACCGAGAAAGCCAACAAGATCCTCGACGATGCCGGCTACAAGAAGGGTGCAGACGGCTTCCGCACGACGCCGAGCGGCAAGCCGATCGCCTTCGCGATTATCGTTCCGAACGGCTGGACCGACTGGATCGATGCGGTGCAGATCGCCGTCGAAGGATTGCGCGCCGCCGGCATCAACGCGTCGGTCGCGACCCCGGAATATGAACAGTGGCGCAAGCAGCTCATCGACGGCAGCTTCGAGGTCGTCATGAACTCCCGCGCCGATGGCGCAACGCCGTTCCGCGGCTATTACCAGAACCTGTCGACCGCTTATGGCGGGCGCATCACCGGCGCGCCCTCGCGCTATTCGAACCCGAAGCTGGACGCCCTTTTCGATCAGT
The DNA here is from genome assembly GCF_013087615.1 of Rhizobium sp. WYCCWR 11152. Lineage (NCBI taxonomy): Bacteria > Pseudomonadati > Pseudomonadota > Alphaproteobacteria > Hyphomicrobiales > Rhizobiaceae > Rhizobium > Rhizobium sp. WYCCWR 11152. Next base: position 23,844 of record NZ_JABFCP010000003.1, read on the forward strand.
ATCTGAAGGCAACATCGGAGGACGATCACAAGAAGATCTTCAACGACATCCAGCTGCTGATCGCCGACGACTTCCCCGTCGTGCCGGTGTTCAACGGGCCGACCTGGTATCAGTTCTCCAGCAAGCGCTTCACCGGCTGGGTCACCGACAAGGATCCCGTCATGAACCCCGAGGATCATGACAACAACCGCATGCGCCTGATGCATCTGCTGCGCCTCAAGCCGGTCAGTTGAGCCTCGCGAGGGAGCGGAAATGCGCATTTCGAGCCGGCGCCTCGGCGTCTATGCGGTCGCCCTGGTGTTCGCCATCGTCGTGAACTTCATTCTTCCCCGGCTCATGCCGGGGAGTCCGGTCGACGCTATGGTCGCCCAGCTAGGTCCGCGGGCGACACCTGCCGCCGTCCAGGCGATCAAGGCGCGCTTCGGCGCGGTCGACCAGCCGATGCTCTGGCAATTCGTCGATTACCTCAAGGGGCTTGCGACCTTGGATCTCGGCGTTTCGGTCAAATATTATCCCCAGACCGTCGTCCAGGTTCTTGGCCGGTCGACGCTCTGGACGGTCTTTCTCGTGACGACCGCGATCATCTTTTCGCTCTGCGTCGGTGTCGTGCTTGGCGCGGTCTCGGCCTGGCGTCGCGGCGGGCGCTTCGACACGATCGTCTCGCCGCTCTCCGTGATCATGATTTCGGTGCCGCCTGTCATCGTGGCGCTGACGACGCTTTTCGTCTTCGCGGTCTCGCTGCGCTGGTTTCCCGTGGGCTATGCCTACGATCCGAACCTCGATCCCGCCTTCAATTTCACCTTCATCGGCAGCGTCTTCGCCCATGCGATCCTGCCGGTGCTGACGCTCTCGCCGTTCCTGATCGGCGAATTCCAGACGACGATGCGCTCGTCGATGATCTCGGTGCTCGGCGAAGACTATGTGACCATGGGGCGCGCCAAGGGGCTCAGCCATCTCACTGTCATGTTCGGCTACGGCGCCCGCAATGCCATGCTTCCGGTGCTGACCAACCTGGCGCTGATGCTCGGCGCCGTCTTTGGCGGCTCGATCGTCACCGAGATCGTCTTCAACTATCCCGGCCTGGGACTGACGCTCTATACCGCGAGCATCGCCCGCGATTACCCGGTCATCCAGGGACAGCTGCTGCTGATGACACTCGCGACGCTCGGCGCCAATTTCCTCGTCGACATCATTTACGGGCTCGTCGATCCCAGATTGCGGGAGGCCGTATAATGGGCTTCGGGCTACGGTCTATCCTCCGCCAGAAGAAAGCCCTGGCCGGCCTCGTCATCATTGTTGCCCTGTGGCTGATGGCGTTGTTTGCGCCGATCATTGCGCCCGGCGAGCCCGGAGCGCGTGTCGGACGCTCGCACCAACCGCCGTCGATCGAACATGTCATGGGCACCACGAAGATGGGGCGGGATGTCTATCGCCAGTTCGTCTGGGGCGCCCGCAGCTCTCTCTCCGTCGGCTTTGCCACGGGCATTGCCATCACCATTGTCGGCACGGCCATCGGCCTCGTCGCCGGTTATGCTGGCGGCAAGACCGATGCGGTGCTCGATCTTGCGACGAATGCCGTCCTGGTCATCCCGAACATGCCGTTGCTGATCCTGCTCGCCTCCTTCGCCGGCACGGTCGGGCCGATGGCGATCATGTCGATCATCGCGCTGACCTCCTGGCCTTGGGGCGCCCGCATGACGCGGTCACAGACGATGGCGCTTCGCAATCGTGATTTCGTCACGGCTTCCAAGATGATCGGCGAGCCCGCCTGGCGCATCATCTTCGTGGAGATCCTGCCGAACCTGACGACGCTGATCGGCATCAATCTCGTCGGCAGCATCATCTACGCCATCGTTGCCCAGACGACGCTCGAATATCTCGGCTTCGGGGATCCCTTGAAGGTCTCCTGGGGCACCATGCTTTACAACGCCCAGAATTCCTCGGCGATCATGGTCGGCGCCTGGTGGGATATTGGGGTGCCCGCGGCAGGCATCGCGCTCACCGGCCTTGGCCTTGCGCTTTTGAATTTCACCTTCGACGAGATCGCCAATCCGCAGCTTCGCTCCGGCCCGGCGCTGACACGCTGGTTCCGCCTCACCCGCGCCCGCAACAGAGAATTGGAGCTTGGCCGATGAGCGACAATCTTCTGGAAATCGACAAGCTCAATGTCGACTACCTCGTCGACAAGGGAGAGTTCCGCGCCGTCAAGGATGTCTCCTTCAATATCGGCCGTGGCGAGATCTTCGGGCTGGCCGGTGAATCCGGCTGCGGCAAGAGCACGATCGCCTATGCCATCACGCGTCTTTCCAAGGCGCCTGCCTGGATCAGCGGCGGCAGCATCCGGCTCGCCGGACAGGATCTCCTGAGGCTGCCCGAACGCGAGCTGCAGAAAATCCGCTGGAAGCGCATCGGCATGGTCTTCCAGAGCGCGATGAATTCGCTCAATCCGCTGATGCGCGTCGAGGCGCAGTTCCATGACGTTCTCTACCGCCACACCGGTTGCTCGCGCGAGCAATCCCGGCTTCGCGGCGAGGAGATGTTCCGCCTCGTCGGCATTCCCACGCATCGCATCGGCGACTACCCGCACCAGTTCTCCGGCGGCATGCGTCAGCGCATCGTCATCGCCATCTGCCTGGCGCTGAGACCCGAGCTTATTATCATGGACGAGCCGACGACGGCCCTCGACGTGGTCGTGCAGCGGGAGATCCTCGAGCAGGTCGTCGATCTGCAGCGGACCTATGGTTTCTCGGTGCTCTTCATCACCCATGACCTGCATCTGATGGCGCAGCTCTGCCAGCGCATCGGTGTCATGCTGAAGGGCGAACTCGTCGAAGTGGGCGACGTGCGCCAGGTCGCCCAGGCGCCGCTGCACGATTATACCCGCAAGCTTTGGAATGCCATTCCGCAGCTTCCAGGCAATCCGCATCTATCGGGAGTCTTGGCATGAAGGCGGAGGCAAATCCTGTGGTCGCGGAAGCCGTGATCCGGCTCGAAGATATCAAGCGTAACTTCGGCCCGCTACACGCGCTGAAAGGTGTGTCCTTCTCGCTCTTTCCCGGTCGGGCATTGGCGCTGGTCGGCGAATCCGGCTGCGGCAAGACGACCTGCGCCCGCATCATCGCGCGCTTGGACAAACCGACGGGCGGCAGGCTGTTTTTCCGCGGGCAGGATCTGACCGTCCGCGGCGAGGCAAAAGATGAGCATCAGTATCGCAGGGAGGTGCAGATGGTCTTCCAGGATCCGTTCTCATCGCTCAACCCGGCCTTTACGGTCAGCCATCATCTGGCGCGGCCGCTGCAATTGCACCGGCAGAGCGGCTCCAGGGCGGATCTTGCCGAAGAGATTGCCCGCCTGCTGACAAGCGTCGGGCTGGAACCTGATTTGACCAGGCAGAAATTCCCGCATGAACTCTCGGGCGGCCAGCGGCAGCGGGTGAATATCGCGCGCGCGCTTGCCGTTGCGCCGAGCGTGCTGGTGGCCGATGAGCCGACCTCGATGCTCGATGTCTCCATCCGCAAGGACATTCTCGATCTGCTCGCGACGGTGAAACGGGAAAATGACCTGGCCATGCTCTATATCACCCACGACATTGCGACGGCCGCACATGTGGCCGAGGAGATCGTCGTCATGTTCGCCGGCCAGATGGTCGAATGGGGCGACACCGATACGGTTCTGTCCGATCCGCGCCATCCCTATACAAAATTGCTGCTTTCGGCCGTTCCGGATGGCAGCCGGCCGTTCGTGACCGGCGGAAGCGCGCGTTTCCTCGAACAGGCGGAAAAGGTACGCTCGCTCAGCCGTCCGGAATCGGCTGTCATCGAGCAGGTCGGCTCCAACCATTTCATACGCGCACTCGGCGTTTCCAGCTGAAGGATGGCAAAGTGGACTATCTCGTTAACCTCTCCACCCTGCCGCCAGACACGCAGTCGCCCGAACGAATGGCACGCGAGGGTGTGACGATCCGCCGGGCTCTGCCGCCGGAATTCCGGCTGATCACTGGCTGGATCGCAGAACAATTCGGTGAGGGATGGGCGAGCGAGGCGTCCGTCGCGATGACCCGCCAACCGCCGACCTGCTTCATCGCCACGCGCGAGCAGAAGCTCGTCGGTTTTTCCTGCCATGAAGCGACGGCGCGCGGCTTCTTCGGACCGACCGGCGTCGACGAAGGCCTTCGCGGGCTCGGCATCGGCCGGGCATTGCTTTTTGCCAGCCTGAACGACCTGAAAGCGATGGGCTATGCCTATGCGATCATCGGCGACGTCGGCCCCTCGGCCTTTTACGGAAAGGCGGTCGGAGTCGTGCCGATCCCCAATTCCGCTCCCGGCATTTACGCCGGAATGCTCAAGACCTGATTTGTAAAAGCCCGATCTTCAAAAGGAAAAAGTGACCATGCCCACATCGCGACCGAAAACCCTGCGGCTTGAAACCCTTTGGAATCCGCCTGCGGATGGTAAGGAATTTTCCTACGTCCTGCGCCTCAAGAACCTCGGCACCGAGCCGCTTTCGAATTTTTCGCTGTGCGTGAGCGGCCCAGGTCGTGTCGATCCGGCCGGGCGCGTCGAAGGCGCCACTGTCTCGCAGCGGCTCTCGAATTTCACCGAATTCCAGCCGCCGGCCAATTTCGTTCTCGGCGCCGGCGAGACGTGGACGATCTCGGTCTACGCGCTGAGCTGGCAGTTCCGTCACTGGACGGACGGCGCGACGAGCGGCTATCTCGCGCTTTCCGACGGCAGCACGATCCTGCTCACCATAGAGCCGACGCGATCTTCGGTCAGCAATGCGCCGTTGAAGCGTGGCGCCGAGATCTATCCGGTTCCCGTCAATGCGCCCGTTCAGGTGTCGATCATCCCCTGGCCGAACCATGTGGCGGTCACTTCCCGTCGGCCCTTGCCGGCCGGTTTTGCGCCGCAGGCGCAGAGCGCTGAAGGGGAGGCGGCAGCCCGCAGTTTCGCAGCATTGGTCGAGCATCTCTTCGCCGTCGAAGGCATCGTGCGGAGCGAGGCGGAAGGCGCGGTTCCGGTTGCCCTGAAGGATGCCGCCGGCTTCGGGCCAGAGGCCTATCGGCTGAGCTTCGAGGGTGAGACGATCACGATCGAGGCAAGCAGCCAGACCGGCTTCCTCTACGGCCTCGTCACACTCGGCCAGATCTGGCGCGGTGCAAGGCTGCATCCCGAGGTCTTCCAGTTTCCGGCCTCCGGCGAGATCGTCGATGAGCCGTCGATGGGTTGGCGCGGCCTGCATCTCGACGTCGCCCGCCAGTTCTATGGCGCGGCTGAAGTCAAGAAGCTGCTGGCGGTGCTTGCCTGGAATAAGCTCAACCGCTTCCACTGGCACCTTTCCGACGACGAAGCCTGGCGCGTCGAGATCGACGCCTATCCTGATTTGACCGCGGTCGGCGCCTGGCGTGGCCACGGCCTTGCCGTTCCGCCGCTGCTCGGTTCGAGCCCGGCCCGCACCGGCGGTTACTACACCAAGGCTGCCATCCGCGAGATCGTCGCCCATGCCAAGAGCTTCGGCGTGGAGATCGTGCCGGAGATTGATGTCCCCGGCCATTGCTACGCCATGCTGCAGGCAATACCGGAACTGCGCGATCCAGCCGAGGTCGGCAGCTATTATTCGGTTCAGGGCTTTCCCGACAATTGCATCAATCCGGCCCGCGAGAAGACCTATGAGATCATCGAGACGATCCTCTCCGAACTCATCGAGCTCTTTCCGTTCAAGATCATCCATCTCGGCGCCGACGAGGTTCCGCTTGGTGCATGGTCCGGTTCGCCGGAAGCGCTCGAACGCCTGCGTAGCGTGGCGGGCGACGAGGTTGCCGATGCACATGCCAAGCGGCTGAACGTCGTGACCAATACCCATGGCGCCGACGACATCCACGGCTCGGGTGCCGCCATCCTGCAGGCGGAATTCCTGAACCGCGTCCAGCGCTTCCTTGCGAGCAAGGGCTGCATCACCGGCGGCTGGGAAGAGGCGGCCCACGGCGATGTCATCGACAAATCCAAGAGCTATCTCTGCAGCTGGCGCAATGTCGAGGTCTCGGCCGAACTTGCCGAGCGCGGCTACGAAATCGTCGTCTGCCCCGGACAGGTCTATTACCTCGACATGGCGCTCAGGCCCGACTGGGACGAGCCCGGCGCCAGCTGGGCGGGGACTTCGGATGCCGAGAAGCTCTACAATTTCGACCCCATCGGCGGCTGGACGGCGAGCCAGAAACAGAAACTCCTCGGCATCCAGGCCTGCATCTGGTCCGAGCCGATGACGGATCGGGCCGTTTTCGACCGCCTCGTCTTCCCGCGCCTTTCCGCGCTTGCCGAAACGGGTTGGACGAAGCCGTCATCCAAGTCGTGGGAGCGTTTCAGGGCGCTCGCAGGACTGATGCCGCTGCTCTACGGGCTGCAGCAGTCTTAGCGCCCGGATCGGGCTGGATTTTGATTTAAGGATCACCCTTGCCATCACCGGAGGCGGCGATGGCAAGGATACCGACATCGCTTTCAACGGGTGTTGTCAGGTGCCGCTTCATCTGCCGCTGGCAGCTGACATTCGGGTGCGGCGATACGAATAGGACGTGTTCCAATCTCCGCGCCGGTCGCGCGGTCGATGGTGACGGGATCGATCTCGGTTCCGGTCTCGGCGTCGAAGAAGCGGGTGACTGCACCGCCGCCGCGGTGCTTGCGGCCCCAGGCGCCGATCGCAAACAGCACCGGCAGAAAGTCGCGGCCGGCTTCCGTCAGCACATATTCGTCGCGCGGCGGACGCTCGGAATAGCGACGCTTTTCCAGCAATCCTTCCTCGGTCAGCGATGACAGCCGCCCCGTCAGCATTGTCGGGACGATGCCGAGGCTTTTGCGAAATTCATCGAAGCGGGTCAGCCCCGCATGGGCGTCGCGCATGATCAGCATGCTCCACGCGTCGCCGACGAGCGCCAGGCTGCGGGCGATCAGGCAGGGTTGTTCGGAAAGATTCTTCATGTTGATATCTTTTTAGTAGTGACTTGCTATCGATTTGATAGTAACAGAATGCGCATGGATGTTCCACGACAAAAACGAAGGTAGACGTCAATGAGCAAAAGAGAACGCGGCATTGCCCTGGTCACCGGGGCTTCCTCCGGCATCGGGCTGGTGACGGCGAAGGCGCTGCGGCGCGACGGCTACCGGGTGTTCGGCACCAGCCGAAAGCCGATGGCCGACACCGCCGATGGGATCACCATGCTGGTCTGCGACGTCATCGACGATCAGTCCGTGCAGAGCGTCGTCGACGAGGTTCTAAAACGCACGGGACGGATCGATCTTCTGGTCAACAATGCCGGAATCGGCCTGCTCGGCGGCGCCGAGGAATCGACGACGGCGCAGGCCAAAGCCGTATTCGACGTCAACGTCTTCGGCACGATGCGCATGACCAATGCGGTGCTGCCGGTGATGCGGCGGCAGCGCAGCGGTCGGATCATCAACCTGAGCTCGATCCTTGGGCTGATCCCGGCGCCCTTCAACGCGCTCTACGCAGCGACCAAGCACGCGGTCGAAGGTTATTCGGAATCCCTCGATCATGAAGTGCGCACACAGGGCATCCGCGTCGTGCTCGTCGAACCGGGTGTCACCCGCACCTCCTTCGAGGAGAACATCACGCGCCCCGACCGGCCGCTTGCCGTCTATGACGCAGTGCGCGCCGACGCGGAGAAGCTGATGCGCGAGATCGTCTCAAAAGGCGATGCGCCCGAGGTGGTCGCCGCAACCGTCATCCGGGCCGCCAATGCGGCCTCGCCGAAAAGACGCTACACGGCCGGGAAAGCAGCAGGCCAGGTGCGCTTCATCCGCCGCTTCCTGCCCGAGTCCTTCGTCGACAAGAGCCTCCGGAAATTCAACAAACTTCCCGCTTGAGCCTGCCTTGCCGCAGTGCCGGCTCATCCCAGAAACGAAAGTTCGCCCTCATGAAAGCATTCCTGATCGATCGCTACAAGAAAGGTGGCGCCCTCAGGCTCGGCCAGAGCCCTGAACCGCAGCTGCGCAAGAACGACGTCATGGTCGAGATCCATGCCGCCAGCGTGAACCCGCTGGATGCCAAGATCCGGGACGGAGAGTTCAAACTCATCCTGCCCTACCGGCTTCCGCTGGTGCTCGGCAACGATGTCGCCGGCGTCGTGGTCCGGGTGGGCGCCAATGTCCGGCAATTCAAACCCGGTGACGAGGTCTATGCGCGTCCTGATCAGGATCGCATTGGCACGTTCGCCGAGTATATCGCCATCGACGCTGCCGATGTTGCGCTGAAGCCCGCCAATCTCAGCATGGAAGAGGCCGCATCCGTTCCGCTTGTGGCGCTGACCGCATGGCAGGCGCTGGTCGAGCGCGCCAAGCTGCAGAAAGGCCAGAGGGTGCTGATCCATGCGGGTTCCGGCGGCGTCGGCACCATCGCGATCCAGCTTGCCAAGCATCTCGGCGCTCATGTGGCGACAACGGCGAGCACGGCAAATATCGATCTGGTGAAAAGCCTCGGCGCTGACGTGGTGGTCGACTACAAGACGGACGACTTCGAAAAGGTGCTGAAGGGCTATGACGTCGTGCTGAACAGCCTCGGCAAGGATACGCTGGAGAAATCGCTCGCCGTCCTGAAGCCCGGCGGCAAGCTGATCTCGATATCAGGTCCGCCCGATCCCGATTTCGCCAGGGAAAGCGGCTTCGGCTGGCTGCTGCAGCAGGTCATGCGCTTCTTGAGCTTCGGCATCCGGCGGAAATCGAAACGCCGGGGGATCGGCTATTCCTTCCTCTTCATGACGGCAAACGGCGCGCAGCTCGGCAAGATCGCTTCGCTGATCGAGGCGGGCGCCATCCGCCCCGTCATCGACCGGGCCTTCCCGTTCGAGAAGACCAACGAAGCGCTGGACTATGTGGAAACGGGACGCGCGAAGGGCAAGGTCGTCATCGCGGTGAAGTGAGGCCTGGGAAGGCCGAAGAGCCCAGGTTTAGCCAAGCGGCTTTTGCAGGATGTCGAAGCGCGGATTGGTTTCGGAAAAGAGAAGTGCGGTCGAGCGAAGGGGCTTCACTGTCGTTGCCGGTAGGCAGAGGGTGTGATGCCTGTGCCCAACTTAAATGCCCGTGTCATGTGGCTCTGGCTGCTGAAGCCGCAGGCCGAAGCGATCTGCGCTATTGGGTCCATGTCTGATAACATCGATTTGGCGCGCTCGACACGCCGGTGGGCCACCCAGCCATGCGGAGACACACCGTAGCTTGCCCGGAACATCCGCTGAAAATGAAACGCGCTGAGCTGCCCGATCGCCGCCAGATCCTGCAAGCGGATTGTCTCACCGAGATGGGCCTCGATATACTCCAGACTCCGGCGCCGCACATGAGGAGCAAGCCCGCCGCTGATCGCACAGGGACGCATCCCTCCATAACGCGGATCAACGAAGAAATCGTTGATCGCCTGCGTCATCGCTTCCTCAGCCAGCAGATGGCCGCCCGCCAACATCGCTTTCGTCATCTGCCGAAGCGTGTGCGCCAAGGCGGGTGCATCTGCGAAGGTTACTTCGGGAAGAGCCATGAGCCGAGCATCGCGGTCAAACGTCTCAGCAAACATCCGGCGCATCTGGTCGTCGGGAACATACAGATGGACGAATTGAGAGAAGTCGGTGATTTCCCATTCGGACGAGTGCTCCTGTGGCATGATGCACAGCACTCCCGGACGGCCGCGCGCGGCGGGGCTGCCATCCAGACGACGCGTTCCGACGCCGCCCTTAAGATAAAGACTGAACGTATGACCGTTCGGCCGCTGATAGCTCATCCTGTCGTGTGCATTGCTCCAGATGGCAGCTGATCGTCCGAACCCCAAATCGATGGATTGTGACATCCGCGCAGTGGGAGATGCGGACAAAAACCTGAAAACCGAGGGGTGACTATATTTCACCAATTCTTTCCCACACCTGACCATGCCGCGCGAACAATAACGGCGGACGACCCGCATGGCGAGCCGGAAGTCCGGGCAAATCGATTTGATAGCAAGAATCTGCAAGAGGCCTGCGCACGGTTCGCCTATTGGTCGGGAAAACGAGGATCACTCCATGGCAAATGCCGCTCTCTTCATCGCGACCGTCCTCATATGGGGGACGACTTGGATCGCCATTGCGATGCAGGTCGGTCCCGTGCCGGTCTTGGTCTCTGTCTTTTACAGATTTGCGGTTTCAGCCGTGATCCTCGTCGCCATCCTGGCTGTCATGCGGCGGCTCAAGCTCCCTGCCTTGCGCGATCAACCTTTCATCCTTGCGCAAGCGCTCTGCCTGTTTAGCCTCAATTTCATCTGTTTCTACAACGCCGCCGCCTCTATCCCGTCCGGGCTAATCTCCGTGATCTTCTCGCTCGCAACGATCTACAATGCCGTCAACGCGCGCCTCTTCTTCGGCGACCGCATTACAGGCCGCACGCTTCTCGCAGCGGCGCTCGGAGCAACCGGCCTTCTCCTCCTTTTCGGACAGGACGTTGTCGTCGATTTCGATATGGGTACGTTGAAAGGGATCGGGCTCGCAGCGCTTGGCACGCTGTTCTTCTCGCTGGGCAATATGGCATCGCGTCGAAACAGCGCGGTCGGAATCTCACCGCTGACCGCCAATGCCTGGGGCATGACCTATGGCGCGATCGTCCTCCTCTTCCTAATTGCCGTGACGCAAACGCCGATCGTCGCGCCGCCTAACATCACCTATCTTGCCGCCCTGCTCTATCTCGCGGCAATCGGATCGGTGATCGGCTTCACCACCTACCTCATGCTGGTGTCGCGCATCGGCTCCTCACGCGCCGCCTATGCCACCGTCCTGTTCCCGATCGTCGCCCTGTCATTGTCGACGGTATTCGAGGGCTACCACTGGACCGGCCTAGGCCTGATCGGCCTGGCGCTGACGCTTCTCGGCAACGTGGTCATCTTTGCGCGACCTCTAGCCCGTCGCCCGCCGCAGTCAGATGCGAGGCTGCCCGCAGGCGGATGAGAGGCTGGCCTCGGCAATCTCCCGGGCGAAGGTAGCTAGCCGAGCGGCTTTTGCAGGACGTCGAAGCGCGGATTGGTTTCGGAAAAGATCGGCAGGGCGGCGGCGCCGAGGATTGCCGTATCCTTGCCGGTCGTGCCGATCATGACGCGGGGTACCGCCCGTTTTTGATTGGGGTCGATCGGGGTGTGCAACGGCTCCAGCCGCTCTGCAAGCCGAAGCATCAGCGACGTCGAGATGCTGCCTCCGAGTACGATGGTCTGCGGATCGAAGGCCAGCTCCAGAAAATCGACGGTCTGCCGTAGCGGCTGGACGGCCTGATCCAGCCAGGCGTCGAGACCTTCGCTGCCCTTGGCGATCAGCGCGTCGAGATCGTCGGGCGACAGCTCCTCGGCGTTGGCAATGCCCATGTATTCATAGGCAACGGCCGGCGAGACGTAGCGATCCAGACAGCCGCGCTTGCCACAGCTGCAGAGCTTGCCATGCGGTTCGACGATAATATGCCCGATCTCGCCGGCATTGTTGCGGCTACCCTTGTAGAGGTGGCCGTCGAGGAACATTCCGGCACCGATGCCCCCGCCGCCGGCGAGAAACAGATAGACGAAGCTGCCCAAACCGCGGGCGACACCATGAAGACGCTCGCCGATCGCTGCTGCCGTCGCATCGTTCTCGACCAGCACCGGCACTTTTACCCGCTGTTCCAGCTCGTGCCCAACGGGAAAATCCTGCCAGCCGGGCAGGTTCAGCGGGCTGAGAGAGGTGGTGCCGCCATCGGCATAGCGGCCGGGCAGGGCCATCCCGACGCCGAGCAGCCTATTCCGGTCGAATGCGAAGGCTTGCTGGAGATCCTCGACGATGGACTGGAGAGCCGGCATGGCCCGTTGCGGATCCGGATGTTCGACGTGGCGCTCGATGCGCGCGCAAACGGCGCCGGAGAGATCCGTCAGGATCCCACTTGCGCGCTGGCGGCCAAGTTCGAGGCCGATCGAATAGGCGCCGCGCGGATTGATGGTGTAGGGGATGATCGGCTGGCCGCGCGCCAGCTTCTGCGCCTCGGACGGGACGAGAAGGTGGGATCTCTCCAGTTCCTCGACGATATTGGACACAGTCTGGGCGGTCAGCGCCGTCATCCGGGCGATCGCCGCCCGCGACAAGGGACCATTCGTGCGGACAGCCTCGATCACCACACGCCGGTTGTGAGACTTGGCCTGCTCGAGATTCGTGCCGGAGATCGCCTTCATGTCGCCTTCAAAGGAAATGGTGCGTCACCCTTGTCACAAGACGAACACCGATGAAAGCTCCATTCTTCGGAACGACTTATTTGCTCAACGGACACCGCGTCTGTGCAAGAGGCCGATGATCGCTATTCCGGACAATCCGGTGACGGCGCTCAGGATCGCGGTTCCCGAATAGCCTGTCACAAAGGTGCCTGCGGCAAAGACCAGCGCGCCGATCCCGGCGCTGGCAAAGATATTGACGGAGATCAGGGCGCTGCCGAGGCCCGGCCGGTCGGCGATCAGATCTTGCAGATAGGTGATCGGAATGGTGATGATCGCCGACGCTCCGATGCCTGCAAGTAAGGTGAGCGCATAGAGGTGCCACGGCTCGGAGGCAAAGCCGAGCAGGCTGAGGAACACGGCATAGATGATGGTACCGGCGGCCAGCGCCGTCATCTGGCCGGTCTTCCGCGCGATCCGCGACCAGACGATGATGAAGACGACTTCCAGCAATGCGACTATGCCAACGAGAATGCCGACGTCGCTCAGCCTGCCATGCGCGGCACCGGTGGCGATCAATGGCAGAAGGGCGTCATTGAGATGCAGCGTGCTGGTGATGAGCGCCACCCCGCAAATATGCGCCGAGATGCGCGGCGAAACCACCTGGCGAAGCGCGCCGAGATAGCTGAGATGATGAACTGCTGCCATCTCCGTTCCCGCCCGCTTCGGCAGGGCGAAGACGATGATCCCCTGGCAGAGCAGACATGAGATGCTGGCAAAGAGGTAGGCCGGCAGCATGCTCGATGCGCCAGACAGCAGCAGGCCAGTTATCCCTGGGATCAGCACCCAGGACAGCGAGATCATGGCGCGTACGCCGGAGTTGGCCGTCACCATGTCGCTTCGGTTCATGCCGTGCATGGCCGCGCGCGCATTGGCAAACAGCAGCGAGTTCAGCGCCCCGTAGATCGGCAGGGGCAGCAACCCGCTGATGACGAATATGGCCGCAGTGGGAAAGGCGTAGACCATGCCGTAGCCGACGATGCCGAAGAGGCAGGCGCCGATCATCGTCGAGCGGTACTCGCCCAGCCGGTCGGCGAGATTGCCGAGCAGAATGCTGATGACGACGTTCACCGCCGCCGAGACGAAACTCAGGAAGGAATAGAGGCCGTCGCTCAAGCCCAATTCGCGGATACCCACGACCGAACGGTAAGGTGCGGTCATCGCCCCCGCCATTCCGAAGGTGAAAATGGCGATCATGCTGGCGCGGATCGCCGGATTGCGGAAGACGTCGGGGAAAAGGCGGCTCATGCGGGCATCTGAATGTCAGTAATGTTCCGATTGGGAGAAGGTCCGCGCGAGTTCTGCCTGGCCTGCCGTGAGGCCGCAGTCGACAGGCAGGCAGACACCGGTGATAGAGGCGGCCTGGGGGCCGGCGAGGAAGGCCACGGCATTGGCAACATCCTTCGGATCGACGACGCGCTGCAGCGGATACCAGCGGCGCGCTTCCTCGAAAACATTTGGATTGGCGGCCGCGCGTGCTTCCCAGGCCTGCGTCTTCACCGTGCCGGGTGCGACGGCGTTGGACCGGATGCCGAACTTGCCGTATTCCACGGCGACCAGCCGGGTGAAATGCAAAAGGCCGGCCTTGGCGGCGCTATAGGCCGGGTGTCCGAAGACATGCATGCCGTTGACCGAGGCGATATTGACGACTGACCCCTTCGAAACCGTCAGCATGGGCTCGAATGCGCGGAAACATAAGAATGCCGCTTCGAGATTGAGCGCATTGTCCGCCCGCCAGATCTCGGGCGTCGTGTCGTGCAGGCTGGTCGCGCGGGCGGCACCCGCATTGTTGACCAGGGTTTTAACCACGCCGACGTCGGCGGCGCGTCTTGCCAATTCCGCTATGCTCGTCTCGCTGGTTACATCGCATTCGATGGCGACGAAGCGATTATCCGGCCCGAGCTTCAATGCCACGGCAGCCGCAGCCGCAGCATCGATATCGGCGAGCAACACGACGTCGTGGTCATCGGCAAGCCGTGCGGCGATCGCCGCGCCGATATCGCCTGCAGCGCCGGTAACGATGGCTATCGACTGCGTCATTTTCTGTCGCTCCCGTTCATGAACCTCAATCTCCAAGCAATTGCCGGTCGTCGCCATCGCGGTGAATGACCAGCTGCTGCTTGATGCGCCGAAGCGTGGTCGTCGCCTTCGGCTGAACGGCATAGGCAACCAGGCTCGACAGGATATCGATCGTCGCGATGTAGGCTATGCGCGTCGAGGTCGGGCGATAGATATTGTGGCCCTCGGGAAGGTCGATCGGCACGACGATTTCGGCGGCCTTGGCAACCGGACTTTCCGTCTGCGTGAGCGCGATCGTCTTCACCTTGGTCTGGCGGGCAAGCTCGAAGGCGCGCACCAGCTCCATATTGCGCCCGGAGAAGGACGAGCCGATCAGCACATCGCCGGGCCTTGCCGCGGCAGCCATCATCAGCTGCATGCTGTGGTCGGAACTTGCGGTGATGCGAAGCCCGAGACGGAACAGGCGGTTCTGGAGCTCGTCGGCGATCATCGACGAATTGCCGCCCGACCCGAACGCATAGATCATATCGGCCTTGGCAATATGCGAAACGGCGGCTTCGATCGCGGCAAGATCGAGCGACCGATGCAGCAGAAAGAGCGCGTTCTGCGCCTTGGTGATGATATCCTGGGCGACATCGGCCGGATCGGTGCTTTTCGATTCCGGCTTCAGATAGCGAACACCGATATGGGCGGTGCGGGCAAGCTGCACCTTGAAGTCGGAAAAGCTCTCGCAACCGAGCCGCCGGCAAAAGCGGGTAACGGTCGGCGGCGATACCTCGGCCCGTTCCGCGAGCTCGATGATCGAGGCATTCACGGCAAACTCGAAGTCGTTGACGATGATCTCCGCGATGCGGCTCTCGGAGGGAGAGAGCCGGCCCTTGTCTTCCTGCAGCGTTGAAAAGATATCCAAGCCCGTCCCCCCCGATAGTTCGCTATCTATCCTTCTTCTTATAGGCCACGCAGTCGATCTCAACCTTGCAATCAACCATCATCGACGATTGCACACAGGCTCGTGCCGGCGGATGTTCGCCGAAATACTCCTGATAGATTTTATTGAAGGTCCAGAAATCACGCGGATCATCGAGCCAGACGCCGACGCGCACGACGTCCTCGACACCGTATCCGGCTTCATCGAGGATCGAAAAGACATTGGCAATCGTCTTGTGGGTCTGGGCAATGATGTTGCCGTCGATGATTTCGCCATCTTCCATCGCAACCTGCCCGGAAACATACAGCCATCCGTCGGCTTCGACTGCACGTGCGAAAGGCAGCGCCTTGCCGCCGGCGCCCGTTTGAACAGTGCCATAGCGCTTGATCGGCATGCTGAAGTCCTTGCAAATTATTTTCTTGATAAGTTGACAAGTGACCATAGAAAGCAGAATTTGACCAGTGAAAAACGCGATTTATGAAAAGAATTTCAATCTGGGGCAGATATGCGCGATCCTTTCAAGAATCCTTTCCCGTCCGACAGCGCCCGGCACGCTATCTGGGAGATGCTCGTTCCGCGCGATATCGATGCCTTTCTCGCCGCCGATTGGTCGATGGTCGAACATGACTTCGTGGAAGAGGGCTTCATCGGCATTGACGGCCGAAAGGAAGTCAGCCCCGACAACTGGCGCCTCGCATTTCCGACGCTGTCTGCCTATCGCCAGGAATGGCTGAGGCAGGCGGAGGATTTCGCCAAACAGAGTTTCGCAGAAGATGCTCGTACGGCGATCTTCACCACGACGACGCTGGAAGACATCGAAATCGAAGGCGATATGGCGCTTGTCCGCAAGAAATTCGACGGCGGCATTTCCAAGCCTGACGGGACCAGAGACGTCATGCAATGGCAGACGCTCTATTATTGCAGGCTTCACCAAGGACGCTGGAAGATCTCAGGTTTCACCGGCTATCTGCCGAACCCGATGGGTTGACGCGGGGCCGACAACACGAAGGCGACTTTCTTGCGCATTTTCACGGCAGCACTGGCGACCGAGACCAACACTTTTTCCCCGATCTGCGTGGATCGTCGCGCATTCGAAGCCTCTCTTTATGCCCCGCCTGGCCAGCATCCCGAAACGCCAACGCTCTGCACTGCGCCGATCACCGTCGGAAGACGCGTCACGGCTGAAAAGGGCTGGCAACTGATTGAGGGAACCGCCACCTGGGCCGACCCCGCAGGCCTCGTCAACCGGGCAACGTACGAGGAATTGCGTGACGAAATCCTCGGCCAACTCAACGCGGCAATGCCTGTAGACGCTGTCGTCATGGGCCTGCACGGCGCCATGGTGGCCGCTGGATACGAGGATACGGAAGGCGATCTTCTCTCGCGCATCCGCGAGATCGTCGGACCTGACGTTCTCATCTGCGCCGAACTCGATCCGCACAGCCATCTCACCGCAAAACGTGTCGCAGCGCTTAATTTCGCCGTCTATTTCAAGGAGTTTCCGCATACGGACTTTGTCGACCGCGCCGAGGATCTCTGGCGCATTGCGGTCGAAACGCTCGAAGGCAGGATCAAGCCTGTTATGTCGGTGTTCGACTGCAAGATGATCGACGTCTTCCCGACATCGCGCGAGCCCATGCGTTCCTTCGTCGACAAGATCATGCAGATCGAGAAAGATGATCCGGACGTCTTGTCGATCTCGGTGATCCACGGCTTCATGGTGGGCGACGTTCCCGAAATGGGAACAAAGCTGCTGGTGGTAACTGATAACAAGCCGGAAAAGGGCGCGGCTTTGGCGCGTGAGCTCGGCCTCGAACTATTTTCGAAGCGCGGTACCTTCATGGTCCCGCAGATCGACGAGAAGGAAGCCGTCGCGCGCGCGATGACTGCCACCGCATGGCCTGTTGTCATTGCCGACGTCTGGGACAATCCGGGTGGCGGCACCGCAGGCGATGCGACTGTCATCCTCGGGGAGCTCATGGCCCACGGCGTCAGGAGTGCTGCGATCGGCACCATCTGGGATCCGGTGGCCGTCCAGATTTGTTTTGCGGCAGGCGAGGGGGCGGAAATTCCACTGCGCTTCGGCGCCAAGTCGGCGCCCGGCACCGGCAATCCCGTCGACGGCACCGTCAAGGTCGTCAAGCTGGTGAAGAACGCCGAGATGCAGTTCGGCGAGAGCCTCGCACCTTTCGGCGATGCCGCACATATCGTCCTCAACGGTATCGACATCATCCTCAATTCGACGCGCGCTCAAAGCTTCGATCCGAGCCTTTTTTCGGCGATGGGCATCGATCCCGCCAGGCAGAAGATCCTGGTGATCAAATCCACCAACCACTTCTTCGCGTCCTTCTCGAAGATCGCGGCGGAGATCCTTTACTGCTCCGCCGGAACGCCTTATCCCAATAATCCGGCAACGACGCCATACCGGCGGGCACCGAAGACCATATGGCCGATCATCGCCGATCCACATGGACCAGAACGCGGAGCCGCCTAGATGCATGACAACCGGTTTGCCGTCATCGCCAAGGCAGGCGACAGGATCGCCGATCTCTCGACGCCGCGTCCTGTGATCGACGAAGACAGGCTGGCTGCAAACATAGACCGCGTTCAATCCTATATGAATCAGCACGGGCTGAACTTCCGCCCGCATATCAAGACGCACAAGATCCCGGCTCTCGCCGTCGCGCAGGTTGCCGCGGGCGCCAAGGGCATCAATTGCCAGAAGGTGACGGAAGCCGAAGTTTTTGCCGAAGCCGGCTTCGAGGATATCCTCATCACCTTCAACATCCTGGGACCGCAGAAGCTCGAGCGGTTGGCCAAGTTGAACGAGAGAATTTCGGCCCTCAAGGTCGTCGCCGACAGCGAAGTGACGGTCGACGGGCTGGCAGCACATTTCTCCGGCCACAAGCCGCTCACGGTTCTGGTCGAATGCGATACCGGCGGCAGCCGCTGCGGCGTGCAGACGCCGGGTGAGGCGGCCTCGCTCGCCAAGCGCATCGCCGCTGCCGACGGCCTCACCTTCGGCGGCATCGTGACCTATCCGAAGCCACAATCGGCCGCCGCCGTGGAAGCCTTCATCACAGAGGCGCTCAAGCAGCTGAAAACGGAAGGCATAACCTGCCCGATCGTCAGCAACGGCGGAACACCGAGCCTCTTCGAGGCGCATCTCGTCACCTCAGCCACGGAACACCGCGCCGGCACCTATATTTACAACGATCGCCAGATGGTGCGCATGGGCCATTGCACCGAGGACGATTGCGCCATGCATGTGCTGGCGACCGTCGTGTCGCGGCCAAACGCCGACCGCGCCGTCATCGATGCCGGGTCGAAGGCGCTGACATCGGATCTTCAGGGTTTTAACGACTACGGGCTGATCGTCGGTTATCCCGAGGCGCGGATCAGCAGCCTCTCGGAAGAACACGGCGTGATCGACCTGTCGAATTGCACCGGCCCCCGGCCGCAGATCGGCGAGAAGCTCTTCATCATCCCGAACCACACCTGCGTGGTGTCCAATCTGTTCGATACGATGGTCTTCCATCGGGGCGGCATCGTCACCCGCGTCGAGCAGGTCGCCGCCCGCGGTCTCGTCTGGTAGGGGGCGGTTCCGGCTGGAGCAAAATGATGCCGATTGCCGAAGGCTGCGGTTATCGGTGGATCGCTCGCGATCTCCGTATCAGCAAAATACAGTAGCTGATGTTGCGAGACGTGCGCGCAAGGGATGACCTGGTTGCGCCAAGGGCTGACATTTGGCGAGATTGAGTGAGTGACCGATTTGGGGCCGGAAGGAGACTGGCCGCATCTGGAAAGTTAGCCAGAAATGCAGACTTAGCGCAGTTGCAGCTCGGGTCTCCCCCGGGACAGAACTGGGCACTTCCGCCGAGGCCCTCGCTCGCCGCCCATCGCCAGACGTTCAAGAACCGTCCGCTTTCCGTGGATACTCATTTCCGTGTCGTCCACCTCGACGCCGTCGGTCACAAAGAAGGATGACGGCTCGATGGAGGTGGAGATCGCCGGGACATTACCTCTTTACCACTTGTTGACTCACCCGCGGTTGAACAATAACTTGCGAACTCGGTCGTTAGGCTTGTCCTCACATGACGGATCAATCTATTCAGCGTCGCCTTGCCGCCATCGTCGTTGCCGATGTGGTGGGATATTCACGCCTGATGGAAGCTAATGAAGCCGCAACGCTGGCGAACCTCAGGGAACTCCGTTCCGGCGTTATCGAGCCGGCTGTGATGCGCTACCACGGTCGCATCTTCAAGGTCATGGGCGACGGCTTCCTAATCGAATTCGGTAGCGCGGTGGACGCGGTCGCAGCAGCGTTGGAAATGCAACGGGCCACCACCGCTGTTGAGGCTTCCGGAGACCGGCGCCTGCTTTTGCGTGTAGGCGTCAATCTGGGAGATGTCATTGACGACGGTTCAGACGTCCTCGGCGACGACGTCAATGTCGCGGCGCGCCTCCAGACGCAGGCCGCACCGGGAGGCATCTGCATTTCAGCCAATGTTCACGGCGAGATCGTCGGCAAGATTAGCGACCGGTTCATTGATGCAGGCGAACGCTACCTGAAGAACCTGACTCGCCCGGTCCACGTGTGGCATTGGCCGGATGCGCTGCAGAGCATATTGCCGCTGCCCGAATGTCCCTCGATCGCTGTATTGCCGTTCACGAATATGAGTGGGGATGAAGCGGACGCGCCTTTCGTCGACGGCTTGACCGAAGACCTGATCACCGACCTTTCCCGTACGGCTGGTCTGTTCGTCATCGCGCGCAATTCCGTGTACGTCTACAAGGGCAAGCCGGTCGACGTCCGGCTGGTCGCCCAGGAACTCGGCGTCCGCTATGTCCTCGAGGGGAGCGCCAGACGCGCAATGGGCCGTGTCCGCATCAATGCCCAATTGGTCGACACGCTTGCCGGCCAGCACTTGTGGGCCGACCGGTTTGACAGGACGGTGGAAGATGTTTTCGAACTACAGGATGAAGTTAACGCCAAGATTGTTGAAGCCCTCGTTGGCCGGCTGACCATCCCGACGCCGCGCAATCGGCCGAAGAACTTTGAGGCGTACGATCTGTGTGTGCGCGCCCGCCTGCTGACGGAAGAGTCGCCGCAAACTGAGCGTGAGGCCTATATGCTGCTCCAACGCGCGGTTGAGCTCGAGCCATCATATGCCGAGGCGCTCGGTCTGCTCGCCTATAACCGTTGGCTTGCCTGGACTCATTTCGGCGAGCCCGAAGATCCTAACCGTCGGATGGCGGCGACGTTCGCGCAGAAGGCGGTCGACCTGGATCCCAACGATGCCGGCTGCCGTTATGTTCTGGGGACCATTTTGGCTTATGAGCGGCGATGGGAGGAATCGGAGGCCGCCTTCGCCAAGGCCCTGGAGCTGGACCCCAACCACGCCGACACCTGGGCCGCCATGTCGGACATGTCCGTGCTGGACGGCAGGGTTGCCGACGGACTGGCGCAGATCGAAAAAGCTCTGCGGCTCAATCCCTACCCAGCCTGCTGGTATCTTTGTCATCTTGGGCAGGCGCAATACGCCGCGCGTGACTATGAGGCGGCAGCCGCTACGCTCCGCAGGAAAGACACGTATCGTACCAACTCACGCAAATTCCTGGCTGCTACGCTTGCGCAGTTGGGCCACCATGAGGAGGCGCGGCGAGAAGCAGAATTGTTCCTGATCGCCCACCCTCATTTCACGATCGGCCATTGGCTCAGCTCCCAGCCGCTGCGCGATGCATCTGTACGAGACCACTTTGTTGACGGCTTCCGAAAGGCCGGCCTGCCGGAGATGTGACAGCGGGTGGGGACAATCCCGACGCGTTCGAGGACTTGATCAACGGGATATGCGCTGTGCGAGAACGGCGGTCTGGATCGCAGTGCCAAGCTTATTCAGACGCTCCACAAAACGCGTCAACCAGCCCGAGTCTCGCATGACTTTTCCGCTGGACCGCCTTGCATCATGGTGGCGATGAGCCCGTAGCCCAGAATGAAGACAGGATGCTTTGCGAAACATTTAAGCAGCTTCGCCGAGACATGAAGGCGACGACGCTTACTTCCGCTATCGGCGGCGCAAAGATGCCGTTACCTTGAAACTAGACGATGTCTGCCTTCCGGCAGGTGCAAGGTATGCTTCAACGGCCGAAATGACAGCGCAAAGCCGCCGAAGGTCGACAACGGAAAAATGTCCGCTTTGGGCCGAAGGTTGTTATGACGCAAATGGGCCCGACTCTGCCATCTGCAGGAGATTGTCCAACGACGTTCGTGGGGTGAAAATCACCCGAACCCTACCGGCGAGCAGCCAAAATTGCTTAGGGCGTCGTTTGGCCCGTATCCGGAGCCGACCCCCGGTAGGAAAAACGCCGCCCTGGCCGCCGGTTCAAGCCGCCGTCGGATTGATCACATTCATATCGATTTCGGTCAGCTCGACGCGCCGCTCGAAAGCAATGCCCGCCTCGTCGAAGAGATGGCAATCTGCGGCATTGATGCCGGTTGCGACAGGCGCGTCCGCACGGATGCCGACGCTGCCCGGCAGCATGGCGCAGAAATTCTCGGACTCTCCATTCAGCGAGGCGTAAGCGACCGTATTTGCTCCGAGGCGCTCGATGACCGTCGGCGTCACCTTAAAGACGATATCGCCGCCGCCGAGCTGGATATGCTCCGGCCGGATGCCGAGCGTCAAAGCCTTGCCGGCCATGCCGTCACGCGGCGTCACCGGCAGCACGGCTGTCTGGCCCTGATAATCCACCTCGACGCCATTGGCGCTGACGCCCTTGCAGGTCACGGGAAGAAAATTCATTTTCGGATTGCCGATGAAGCCGGCGACAAACTGATTTGCGGGCTTGTGATAAAGCTCCAGCGGCGCGCCCGTCTGGGAGATATCGCCGGAATCCAGCACGACGATGCGGTCGGCCATGGTCATCGCCTCGACTTGGTCGTGCGTCACATAGATCATCGTTGCCTTCAACTGCCTGTGCAGCTTGGCAAGCTCGATACGCATGTCGGCGCGAAGTGCTGCGTCGAGGTTGGAAAGCGGCTCGTCGAACAGGAATATCTTCGGTTCGCGCACGATGGCGCGACCGATCGCGACGCGCTGGCGCTGGCCGCCGGACAGCATGCCGGGTTTCTGCTGCAGCCGCTGTTCGAGGTGAAGGATGCGCGCCGCGTTTTCCACCTTGGCCTTGAGCTTTTCCTCTTCCATCCTTTCGACCCGAAGCGGGAAGGCGATGTTCTCGAAAACAGTCATGTGCGGATAAAGCGCGTAGGACTGGAACACCATGGCGATGCCGCGCTTGACCGGCGGCAGATCATTGACCCTGATACCATCAATGACGATGTCGCCCGCCGTCGTCGCGTCGAGACCGGCAATCATGCGCAGCAGGGTGGATTTGCCGCAGCCTGAGGGCCCGACGAAGACGACGAACTCGCCGTTCTTCACATCGAGTTGCACGCCCTTCAGAACTTCGTAGTCGCCATAGAACTTCTGAACTTTGTTGAGAAGGAGCTGTCCCAAAAATCTGTCTCCGCTGGCGGCCTTCGTCGCACATTCGATCATCGTGACTGCATGATTCCTTACATTGGATTCGATTTAAGGAATTATGCAGCAATTCAAGGTGTTACAGCGCCGCACTTCGAAAAGACATGCGGCGCTGCAGGAGGGGGATCGCGGGCTGTTGCCGTCCGCGATCCCGCGACCCCAAAGAGGCTTACTTGAACGCCTCGACTTCGCCGGCGGCCTTCTTGAGTGCTGCCTCCGGCTCGGCCTTGCCCGTCACCACGGACTGTACCATCTCGATCATCGAGTTCTGGAAGCCCTTGTAGTCGGTGAAGAGCGGCTCGGGACCACCGTAGCTGATGCCGTCGATGAGCGGCTTCCAGTGGGGATCCTTGGCGACGAATTCATCGACCTTTGCGGACGGCCGCAGCGGGGTGAGGCCGGCGCCGCCCTGCAGTTCGTATTCCGACTGCACATCCGGCGAGGTGATGAACTTGGCGAATTCCGTCGCCTTGTCCTCGACCCCCGAACCCTTGAAGATCGCCAGACTGTCGGTGATCAGCAGCGTGCCGGGGCCTTTGGCGTCGGGACCGAGCGGCAGCGTCGTGATGCCCCAGCTGATCTTCGTTGCCTTCAGGCGGTCGGCTGCACCCGAGCCTGCCTGGATCATAGCCACTTTGCCGTCGAGGAAGATGGCGCGGACTTCGTTCTGCTCGTAGGCGGTCGGGCCTTCTTCGGAGTAGGGGACGATGTCCTTGTAGGCCTTCAGCGCGGCGAGAATCTGCGGGCTGTCGAGCGTGACCTTGCCGTCGGCATCGATCACCGTGCCGTTGTTGGTGTAAACCCAATGCATGAACTGGTGCATCGTATTGTCGAAGGTCTTGGCGGAGAGACCGAAGCCCGGAATGCCGGTCTTTTCCTTTATGGTCTTTGCCATCTCGATTTCTTCAGCCCAGGTCTTCGGCGGCGTCTCGGGATCGAGGCCAGCCTGCTTGAAGAGATCCTTGTTCCAATAGAGCGCCTTGGTGGAGAAGGCGATCGGAACGCCCCACTGCGTGCCCTCGAAGGTCACGGTGTTGACGATGTTCGGATAGTAGGTCTTCTTCTCGTCGTCCGTCATCGGCACAGGAACGATAAGGTCGTTCTGCGCGAATTCCTTCAGCGTGCGCGAGCCGACATAGGCCATCGCCACCGGCGTGCCGGCGGCAGCGAGCGTCGTTGCCTTGTCCTGGCACTGTGCCCATCCGACGACCTCGGGAGCGACCTTCCAGCCTGTGTTCTTTTCTTCCCATTGCTTGATGTATTTGGTGTGGACCGGGTCGATCGTGTCGCCGCAATAGATCCAGCTGATTTCCTTGTCGGCCGCCTGGGCAGTGACGGCGGTCAGTGCCGTCGAACCGAGCAGGGCGAGCGCCATAAGGCCTGTCTTGATGGTAATGCTCACGTCGTGACTCCCATTCTTGTGTTAGCTGTTCACTCGTTTTTTGGTCTTATTGTTTCACCGCACCGGCGGTCAGCCCGCCGACAAGGTAGCGCTGAAGGAAGAAGATGACGACCATCGCCGGCGCGATACCGACGAAGGAAGCCGCCATCAGTTCGTTCCAGATGACCTCCTGCTTGCCGAAGTAAGCAAAGAGCCCCACCGGCAAGGGCATGTATTCGGTCTTCGAGTTGAACGTCAGCGCGAAGATGAATTGCTGGGCGTAAGCGCCGATGAAGGTAGTGATGGCGACGACGATGATCCCCGGCATCGCAATGGGCAGGATGACCCGGCGCAGCGTGTAGAAATGGCTGGCGCCATCCATGTAGGCCGCTTCGTTGAGTTCCTGTGGAATGCGGATCATGTAGGTGCGCAGCAGCCAGATCGCCGAGGGGATCAGGAAGGCGACGCCCGGCACGATCATGGCGAGATAGGTGTTGAGCACGCCGATGCTGCGCATCAGCCGAAAGAGCGGAATCAAAAGCACGGCGCCGGAGAACATGTTCACCGTCAGGAACGCGCCGAGCAGGATGCCCATGCCCCTGAATTCGAACTTCGCGAAGGCATAGGCCGCGGGAATGACGAGGCAGAGGACGATCAGCGTGACGATGATCGAGATGAAGAACGAGTTGAAGATATAGCGCCCGAAGCCCGGCACGCTGATCCACATCGTCCGGTAGGCTTCGAAGGAGCCGTTCTCCGGCCAGAAACGGTAGGGCGAGGAGAAGAGCTGGCTGAGCGGCTTCAGCGAAACCAGGAAACCTTCGACGAAGGGCGACAGCACGAAGAAAAGAAACAGCGCAATGCCGCAATAGATCAGGATGATTTCCCACCAGCGGTAACGGTCGATCATGGCTGCATTGCTCATGCGCGCTTCTCCGGATTGAGGCGGCGGGTGACGCGGAAATAAGCGAAGCAGAAGAGCGACAGGAAGATGCAGATCAAAACGGCGCGCGCTGCACCTTCACCGTATTTCTTCGAGCCGATCGCGGTCTGATAGGTGTCGATGATCATCGTCGTCGTCTCGCCGCTCGGTCCGCCCTGCGTCAGGATCCAGATGATGTCGAACGAGTTGAAGGTGGCGATCAGCGACAGCATCGACATGGTGATGATCGCCGGAACCATCAGCGGCAGCGTGATGCGGCGGAAGCGGTACCAGCGGCCGGCGCCGTCGGTCCAGGCGGCCTCGTAGAGATCCTTCGGAATGGATTGGATCGCCGCCAGGAAGTAGATCGTCACCAACGGCACGCCGATCCACACGTCGGTGATGATCGTTGCCCAGAAGGCGGTGTTTCCATAAGCGAGGAAGGCGACAGGGCCGTCGACGAGACCGAAGCGCTGCAGCATGCCTGATATCATCCCGAACTGGCCATTATACATCCAGCCCCACATGAAGATGCCGATCGCCATCGGCACGATCCATGGCGGCATGGTCAAAAGCCGGAACAGGGAGCGGCCGGGTACGGCAGCATTCAGCATGCATGCGCCGAACGTGCCGATCACCATTTTCAGGGCGACCGAGAAGAACGTCCAAATGAAGGTGCGGATGATGACTTCCGCAAACCGCTCGTTGAAGATCTTCTCGTAGTTGATCCAGCCGACCCAATTTGTGGTCTTCCTGAGAGACGCATCGGTGAAGGAGAGGATGAAGGTATCGACCAGCGGATAGGCGACGATCGCTAGAACATAGAGCACAGCCGGAAGAAGGAGGATCCAAGCGAAGATGAAGGTGCTTCGTTGAACACTCATCCTGCCGCCCTCCTCAAGCCGCTCTTGCGTGAAGGGCTTCGTCGAAGCGATCCCAAATGGGTCTGAGATCGACGACCGCTTTCTTCATCCTCGCTTCGTCCATCGCCAAGGCGAGGATGCCGGCTTCGAGCGCATTCAGGGTGGACACGGGAAGTTCGAGCCCGGTGCGCACGCTTTCAAGCAGGTCGCTCGCCATCTGTTCATCGGCGCCGTAGTGCTGGGAGAGCTCGGTGGCGGCATATTTGTTTTCGACAATCTTGTTGCCGGTCAGCTGTTCGTGAACGTCGAGATAGCCGCGCACGAAATCGCCTTCGGCCATGCCGCGCGAACCCATGATGGCGAAACGGCGGAATTGGTCGGGCACGTTCAGATTGGTGTGGAAGTTCATGCCGACGCCATTGGCATATTCGACGATCGCGACCTGATAGTCGATGATATCGGCATCGCTGTCGAAGACCTTGTCCGATCCCATCCATCCGCTCGGCTTGCGGTGGAAAAGCTCGAGGTCGTTGATGCCCTCGCGCGCCGGGTCGTTGGCCGGAATGAAGCTCTTGCGGCCGCCGAAACTGGCGACGCGCTCCGGCCGTGCGCCGGCGACGCCATTATAGAGATCGAGGTCGTGGCAGCATTTCTCCAGCATGAAGCTGCCGGAATAGCGCTCATAGCGGCGCCAGTCGCGCATGAAGAAGGCGCCGTGATAAGGCTCGATATGTTCGGAGGCCTCGATCGACACGATCTGACCAAGCTTGCCCTCGGCCTGGATGGCGCGGAGATCCTTATAAAGAGGAGAATAGCGCAACACGAGACCGACCATCAGTCGCTCATGGCCGAATTTTGCCATCAGATGGGCAAGTTCGATGCTTTCGGCGATCGTCGTGACGATCGGTTTTTCGCAAAAGACCTTGAGACCGGCTTGAAGCCCGAGCCTGATATGGTCGAGATGCAGGTGATTGGGGGAGCCGATCATCAGCAGATCGAGTTTTTCGGAGGCAAGAAGCTCTTCCGGCGAACCATAGGCCTTGCCGACTGAAATTCCCTTTTCCGTCAATCCCGGAAGTCCGGCGGGTTCCGGATCCACATAGCCGACAATGTCGAAGCTGCCATCGATTGCCTTGAAAACATAGCCGAGATAGCCGAGCCGGAATCCTAGCCCGATGATTCCCACTTTCATGCCGATCAAGTTCCCATTTAGTAATTTATTTTCTTTAAGTTGGGACAAAAATCGGGAGGCGTCAATAGAAAACGGGCATCGAAGCGCGAGCATGAAATTAATTTTCATAGATCGATAGCCGGTGGTCGATTGCTGGCTGCAACCGGCCGGACGCGGATTGCCAAAGGGAAGAGGGCGCGCCGCTTGAAGCAGGGGCGGCGATTTCAGCGCCCGTCGCCATAGGCAGCGATCGCTATGGCAAGCACACGCGGGACTCGCGAAATGTTGAAAAGACTCGTGAGTTTACGTGTGTAGGATGATGCGAGACCCGAAGGCACGGAGGAGCCATCATGACCCGTATGACAGCCAAGGATTTCCCTCAGGAACTTCTCGAACTCTACGATTATTACGCGCACGGGAAAATTACCAAGCGCGAGTTTCTCGACCGGGCCGGCAAATTCGCCGTCGGCGGGCTTACGGCAGCCGCCATTCTTTCATCGCTGAGCCCTGACTATGCGCTGGCGACCCAGGTCGAGTTCACTGATCCCGATATATCAGCCGAATACATCACCTATCCCTCGCCAAAGGGAAATGGCGATGTCCGCGGCTATCTCGTCCGGCCCAAAAACGCGACCGGCAAAGTCGCGGGCGTGGTGGTCGTTCACGAGAATAGGGGCCTGAACCCCTATATCGAAGATGTGGCGCGGCGCGTGGCAAAGGCGGGTTTCATCGCACTTGCGCCGGATGGCCTCACGTCAGTCGGAGGCTATCCTGGCAACGACGAAAAGGGACGGGAACTGCAGCAGAAGGTCGACCCGGAAAAGCTGATGAACGACTTCTTCGCGGCGGTCGAATTTTTGATGCAAAGCGATCTCACCACCGGCAAGGTCGGCATCACCGGCTTCTGCTATGGCGGCGGCGTCTCCAACGCCGCGGCGGTCGCCTATCCGGAGCTTGCCGCAGCCGTGCCCTTCTACGGCCGGCAACCGCGCGCCGAAGACGTGCCGAAGATCAAGGCGCCACTGCTTCTCCATTATGCCGGACTGGACAAGGGGATCAACGAGGGCTGGCCGGCCTATGAAGCTGCGCTGAAGTCATCAGGAAAAACATTCGAGGCCTACGTCTACCCTGACGTCAACCACGGCTTTCACAATGATTCCACGCCCCGCTACGACGAAGCGGCAGCCAAGCTCGCCTGGCAGCGGACGGTCGACTGGTTTACGAAATACCTCGCCTGAGAAGGCCGGTCTTGAACGAGCTGCGGCGGGGAGCCATTCCCCGCCGCCTATCCGTTCCCGCGGCCCTGTCAAGGCGACTGATGGCCTGTGATCAGGCTCCAGAAGGGCCCGTCACCGGACAGGTTTTCAGAATCGGCAAGCCCGCGAAGCTGCAGGAAAGCGGCGCCGGACACATTCCGATTTCCCCAGCGCAAGCAGTCGATGAATTTGACTTCACGTTCATGAACGCTCATCGGCGCTTCGAGCGATCCCTTCGCATGCAAACGGGACTTGTTCAAAATGCGCCCGTCGCGCATCGTGACCGTGACGACATGTGGGAGGCGCTCCACGCCTTTTTCCTCCTCAGCCGAATAGGACTGCATTTCGATGCGCGGCATGAGTTCCCGGATTTCCGGCCGCCCAATCTCCTGCCGTGTAAAATCCGAAAGGCTAAGGGAGCCTTTGAGGAAAGCTGTCGCCAGGCAATATTGCATTGAGAAGCGGGCCTGCATCTCGTCGGTGGGCTCGGGATAGGCGAGGTTACGGGCAGCGGATATTCCGACTTTCGTCTCGATCCTGGCAATGTCGTGCGCCAAAAGCCCATGTTCCTGCTTCAGATCCAGAAGCGCATCGATCACGCGATGGGTCGAGGCGCAGCAGGGATGGCGCTTGGTCACCACGCCCCGGCTTTCGATGATATGCTCCGCCTCGAATGTCAGGCCCTCCCAGCCCTTGGCATCATCGCCGCCGAAAAGATCGAGGAAGCCTTGCGGCCGTTCGAGGATATCCGGCCGCCCGCTCATGCCTGCAAGCGCCATGCGCGCCGCATCCACGGCATTGCGCGCGGCAATCCCGGCGTGAAGCGGTTTGGCAATCGTGCCGAATTGCCCTTTCGGGCCGCAGGCGAAGCTCGCCGCGAGGCTCATCGCCGCGACTAAGCCGTTTTCGTCGGCGCCGAGAAGCCGTGCCACGCCAGCCGCGGCCCCGATGCTGCCGACCGTCGCCGTTGCGTGCCAGCCTCTGTTGTAGTGAGAGGGATTGACGCCGAAGCCGACCGCCGCTTGCGCCTCCAGCCCGGCCAGGTAGGCCTCGAGAAACCGTCTTCCGCTTGTTGCCTTGCCGCGCGTCAGAACCGCCAGCAGCGCAGGCACCAGCACCGCGGAAGCATGCGCCCTTGCCGGATGGAAATTGTCATCGAAATCGAGCGCATGAGCCGCCGTTGCGCTGATGAGTGCGGCGAAAGAGGGCGAGGCGGAGCCGCCGGTGACGAGCCGCGCTTCGCCGCCTCCGGCGATTTCCCCGTTGAAGGCGCGGGTGAGCGCGGCAACGCTTTCATCGCCGCTGCCTGCAATCATACAGCCGATGGTGTCCGCCGCAGCATCTCTTGCCCGGTCCATGGCGAGGTCTGAGAACGTCGTTCGCGACAGGAGCTGTTCCGCGATCTTCCGGAGAATGGTGGCCATTGACGAAAGTCTTTCCGTGAGTTTGGTTCTCAGCGGAAAATGTTCAACTTTCCGCAGGTCCGCAATCTTATGCGGTTTGCGGGTAGGGCTATCGATGTTGGAGATAGAATGGCGCGAGACACGAGTGCGGCGATCAGCCTGAAGCATATCGAGGCCTATGACGCCATCGCCGCGACGGGCTCGACGATTGCCGCTTCCGTCGAGCTTGGGATCTCGCAATCGAACGCCAGCCGTTTGTTGCAGCAACTGGAAGACTATCTCGGCGTCAGGCTTTTCGACCGGGAAAAGAACCGGCTGCAACCGACCCGCGAGGGGCTGCAGCTCGGCCCGGAAATCCGTGCCATTTCCGACCGGCTACGCGCCTTGAAAACCGCGGCGATGGAGCTCGAGAGCGGTCGGTCGCGCGAGATCATGCTGCGGCTCGCCTTTCCCTCCAGTCTTTCCTCGACGCGCATTCCGAAGCTGCTGAAGAACTTTCTCGCGGCGAATGGTCCAATGCGCGTCGAAGTCGCATCCGGCAGCTATCTGGCAATTGAACGGATGGTGGCCGACGGCGAGGCCGATCTCGGCTTCGCGCGTCTGCCGCTGATGAGCCCGGGATTGAAACAGGAGAAGATCCTGTCGTCGCGGGTCATTTGCGCCCTGCACAAGGATCATCCCAAGGCCGGCAGCCGCCAATTGTCGGTCGCCGACCTGAAGGGGCAGGATCTGATCATGCTGAACAGGGAGCGACCGGTTCGTCATGAGCTTGAGGCGTTGTTCTACAAGGCCGGCATCCGCCAACGCCCCTTGCTCGAAGCGCATTCGGTGGCGAGTGCCTGCGCGCTGGCCGCGCAGGGGCTCGGCATTGCGCTGGTCGGCGAGATCATCGCCCGCGAATATGCGACGCTGCCGCTGCAGTTCATTCCGCTCGAACCGGAACTGCCGGTTGCCTACGCGCTGATCAGCGGAGAGAAATTTCCGATGCCCAAGGCCGCCAACCTCTTCCTTCAAAGCATTTCGGACTGGGCATGATGACGGTGCTTGAACCGTCCCGGGAGATCGCAAACGCATGAATATCAAGCAACTGGAAGTCCTGCGCACGCTTCTGGCGACAGGATCGACGATTGCCACGGCAAAGACGATGGGGCTCAGCCAGTCCGGCGTCAGCCGCCTTCTCCAGCAGCTCGAGGCGGACCTTTCGATGTCGCTTTTCGTGCGCGACAAAGGCCGTCTCATCCCCACCCCCGAGGCCCTACTTCTTGCCCGCGATGCCGAGAACATCTTGCTCGCGGTCGATCGGATGTCGGGTCATGCGGAGGACTTAAGAAGCGGCGCCGCCGGCCCGGAGATCGTCCGCATCGGCCTGCCGAGCAGCATGTGGGAGCACTTCGCGCCGGCAATGCTGGCCGATTACATGAGCGATTTCCCCGGTGTGCGGATCGAAACCTTCTTCGAGACGACGACCGCGATCAACAAGCTCGTCGAGCAGAGAGTGATCGATTTCGGCTTTCTGCGCATGGAGGGCGAGAGCGGACCGGGCATTGAGGTCGAGCGCGTCGCCACCGGCGAAAGTGTCTGCGTCGTTCCGAAGGACCATCCTCTTGCGAAACTGGAGGAAATCACAGTCAGGAATCTGCGCGACGTGCCCCTCATTCTGATTGGCCGCCAACGGCCGAACCGCATGGCACTCGACCAGACCTTCCGGCGGGCCGGCGTCAAGCAGATCGTCAAGATCGAGACGCATACCAATAGTTCCGCCTGTTCCTACGTCGCGCATGGCCTTGGGGTCACGATCATCAGCAGCTTTTATGCGAATCTCTATCGCCACCTGCCGGTGGTTCACCGTCCTTTCGTGCCACGCGCGACCCAGGAATTCGGATTGGCGAGGGCGGTCGGGACGCCACTCTCGATTGCCGCCCACGCTCTGAGCGATGCCTTGAAGCGGCAGATCCAACTTTCGCAAAAAGACATTTAAAATCAAATCTTTAGCGTTATCACTTACGCCAACGCAGCCGTTTTGGTTGCGGTCGTATTCCGCATAGACTTATGACAGAATCGCATAATATTGCGGATATTTCCTCATTCGATCATAGTTTGCGGCAACGAAACCGATGGCGCCGGGCACTGTCCGTCGCCCATCGCGGGGAACAAAAATGCTGAAATTCGTTCTAAACCGCCTGTTGATGGCATTGCCGACGATCGTCCTCGTTTCGGTGACCGTCTTCACGCTGATCCGCTTCATACCCGGCGATCCGGCGGCACTGATGCTGGGTGATATGGCTGAGCCGGCTCAGATCGCGGCAATGCGCTCGGAACTCGGCCTCGACAAATCGCTGCCGGAACAGTTCCTGATCTGGACCGCCAATGTCGTCCAGGGTGATTTCGGCCGCTCGATTGTCAATGACGAGCCGGTTCTGCCGCTCGTCGCATCACGCTTTCTGGTCAGTGCCCAAATCGTCGTCGTCGCCGTGCTTCTGGCGAGCCTCATCGCCGTGCCGGCCGGTGTCATCGCCGCCTGGCGGCAGAACAGTCTGACGGACCTGGCACTGGTCGGCACGGCCACGATCCTGCTGTCGATCCCGACATTCTGGCTCGGCCTCCTGCTTCTGCTTTTCTTCGGCTTGAAACTCAGCTGGCTACCGGTCCTCGGCTATGTCTCGATCGGCAGCAACGTCACCGGCGGCCTGCTTTACCTCGTGCTGCCGATCATGACCCTGGTCATTCACGAGATGGGTGTGTTGATCCGCATGGCGCGCGCCTCGACGCTGGAAGTGCTGCGTCTCGACTATATCACCCACGCCCGGGCCAAGGGGCTTTCCGAGAGCGCCGTCCTCTGGCGGCACGCCTTCAAGAATGCTTTCGGCCCGACCTGGACAGTCATCGGTCTGATCCTCGGCAATCTGCTCGGCGGCATTGCCGTCATCGAGACGGTCTTCACCATTCCGGGGCTCGGGCGACTGATGGTCGACAGTATTTTTGCCCGCGATTACCCCGTGATCCAGGGTTGCCTGCTGTTCGTCTCGCTCTCCTATGTGCTGGTCAATTTGGTCGTCGACCTGCTCTATCCCTTGTTCGATCCGCGGGTAGTGGCCGAATGAAAAACGTCACCTTCAACGGCTTCATCGGCAGCATTCTCATTGCCGCATTGCTCATCTCCGCTGCGATCGGCCTTTTCTGGACCCCTTATGATCCGATGAAGCTCGGCTTCACGGCACGGCTGGCGGCACCAAGCGGCGCCCACTGGCTCGGAACCGACGAATTCGGCCGCGACGTGCTCAGCCGCCTGATCGTCGGCGCCCGGGCGAGCGTCTGGATCGGCACCTTGACGGTCACATTCGCGACGGTCTGCGGCACGCTGATCGGTCTCGTCAGCGGTTATGCCCGCGGTTGGGTCGATGCCGTCATCATGGCCGTCAACAATGCGCTTCTCGCTTTTCCGGGCATTCTTCTGGCGCTGGGATTGCTCGCCGTCTTCGGCGCCAACCAATATGGCATCATCTTCGCGCTGGGCATTGCCTATTCTCCCTCCATGGCCCGCGTTGTCCGGGGTGCCGTCCTATCGCTGCGCGAGCGGGAGTTCATCGAGGCCTCCAAGGTGATGGGCAATGGCGAGCTCTACACCATGTTCCGCCATATCCTCCCCAATTGCATCGCCCCGATCACCGTGCTGGCGACCTCGATGTTCGGCTGGGCGATCCTTTCGGAAAGCGCACTCAGCTTTCTCGGTCTCGGCGTTCCGCCACCGGCGCCGACCTGGGGCAACATGCTGGCTGCCGGCCGGCCATTCATCGAGCAGGCTGTCTGGCTGGGTCTCTTCCCGGGCATGGCGATTGCCCTGACGCTCCTCGGCATCAATCTTCTGGGCGACGCTCTTCGGGACAAGCTTGATCCGCGGATGAGGGGGCTGAAATGACCAATAGAACGCTTTTGAATGTCCGCAACCTGTCGCTTCAGGTCACTGGGACCGGCGTGGAGGTCGTCAAGGACGTCAGCTTCGACATCGCGCCGGGCGAGATCTTCGGCATCGTCGGAGAAAGCGGATCGGGCAAGACGCTGGCAACACGCGCCCTGATCTCGCTGCTGCCGGCGCCCATCAAGGTGATCGGTGGCTCCGTTGCCTACAAGGGACGTGACGTGCTTTCCATGAACGGTGCGCAATTGCGCCAATTGCGTGGTGCGGAAATCGGTGTCGTCTTCCAGGAGCCGATGACCTCGCTCAATCCCTCGATGACCGTCGGCCGCCAACTCGAAGAAGGCTTGCAGCTGCATACGAAACTTTCGCAGGAAGAACGGCGCAGCCGGATCCTCGACATGCTGAACCGGGTCGGGATCCGCGACCCTGCCGGGGCGCTCTCTTCCTATCCGCATGAATTCTCGGGTGGCATGCGCCAGCGCATCATGCTGGCATCGGTCATGCTGCTGAAACCGGCGCTCTTGATCGCCGACGAGCCGACGACCGCGCTCGATGCCGTGATCCAGCGCGATGTCATGGAATTGATGGTGGAACTGACACAGGCGGAAGGCACCGCCGTGCTGCTGATCAGCCACGATCTGCCGATGGTTGCCCGCTACACGAACCGTATCGTCGTCATGGAAAAGGGCGCGATCGTCGAAGAAGGGCGCACCGCCGATCTGCTCGACGCACCGCAGCGTGCCTATACGAAGAAGCTGCTTTCCTCCCTGCCGTTCCGCGGAGAGACGCGGATGATCGACAAGACCAGGGCGCCGATGGTCTCAGCGCGGGATATCGTCGTCGACTATCCAGGCCGGCGGTCGCTGATGAAGACGGCAAAGCCGAAACGGGCGCTGCATGGCGTCAGCATCGATATCCACGAGGGCGAAGTCGTGGCGCTGGTCGGCGGTTCGGGTTCCGGCAAGACCACGCTCGGCCGCACCATTGCCGGACTGGTCCGCGAGAGCGAAGGCGATATCCGGTTCAAGGGACGCAGCCGCGACGACGACTGGATGGATTATCGGCTGAATTGCCAGATGGTGTTTCAAGATCCTTATTCCTCGCTCGATCCGCGCATGACCATCCTCGCGCTCGTGGAAGAAGCGCTGCGGCTCGTTCCCGATCTCGACGCTGCGGCAAAGCGCAAGCGCGCCCTGGAGACGCTGGAGCAAGTCGGCCTTGGGTCCGACTATGCCGGGCGCTACCCGCATGAGCTTTCGGGCGGTCAGCGGCAGCGCGTGGCGATCGCCCGCGCCATTGCGCGCCGGCCGAAATTCCTGATCGCCGACGAACCGGTATCGGCCCTCGACGTGACGGTCCGGGCGCAGGTGCTCGAACTCCTGTCCGATCTGCAAAAACGCTACGGCTTTTCCTGCCTGTTCATCAGCCATGATCTCGGCGTGGTCGAACAGGTGGCCGATCGCGTCGTCGTCATGCAGGACGGCCGGATCATCGAGGAGGGCGACCGCGATACGGTTTTCGACAGCCCGAAGGAGGCCTATACGCAAAGGCTTCTCTCGGCCATCCCCGCTCTGGACCACAATGCTCAGGGCGGCGTGATCCTCAAATGGCGCCTGGAGAACTGACATGACGATGATTGAATCCGGAAAGCTTGCGGAGCGATTGAACGCGATCTGCGATGCGCAGCCTTTCGTGACCCGCTTCATGGTGCGTGCGCTTGGCAGCGGCGAAACGATCGGCAGGGGCGCGGACGAGGAAACCCCTTCCGCCAGCACCCGAAAGACCTCGATCATGATGGCTGCCTTGAAGGCCGCCCATGAAGGCCGCCTGGACCTGGACGAACGGATCACCTACGAAAAGCGTTTCGCCGAGGAAGTGGCGAGCGGGATGTTCCGCTATCTGACGCCCGGTATCGTCATATCGCTGCGTGATGCCATCACCGGCATGATGGTGCTGAGCGACAATGTCTGCACCAAGATGGTGTTCGAAAGGCTGACGCTCGAAGAGGTCGACAGCTATTGCAAGTCGATCGGCATGACGGGCACCAACCATCGCTTCCTCATCCCTCCCTTGGCGCTGTCGCCCGATCATTCATTGAAGGCCGTCACCACGACGACGGCGCGGGATCAGGTCTATCTGCTGCAGACCATACTGGATGCCCAGGATTCGCGGGAAGCCGCGGACCGGCTCGGCTGCTCACAGGCGCTCAGCGCCTATGCGCTTCAAACCCTGAAGAACCAGATCCTGCGTTATGCCATTCCTTCCCGGCTGCCATTCGGGGTGCTCGTCGCCCACAAGGGCGGCACGGGAAAGCGCGGCCGCATGAATGCCGGTATCGTCTATCGCGACGGTTCCCCCTTCTACATCATCGCCGTCTATACCGACGACGTGCCGCAGGAAATGCAGGACGGCACCCCCGGCTACACGGTCGCGCTTGAAACCATCGGCAGGCTTTCACGCGCCTGCTGGGATGAATTCCAATCCTAAAGATCAAAAAAAGAGGGTAGAACAATGCACAAGCTTCTTCTTGCAGGCACCATGTTGATGGCGATGACCGGCGTGGTCGACGCCCGCGACATCGTCGTGGCTCAAAGTTCCGATCTGCGCAGCAACAATCCGGGCGTCAATCGCGACGGCAATACCGATGGAGTCATCCTGCATATCGTCGAGGGGCTCGTCGGCTATGCCAACAACGGCGAGGTTAAGCCACTGCTGGCAAAGAGCTTCGAAGTCTCGGCGGATGGGCTGAGCTACAGCTTCAAACTGCGTGATGACGTCAAATTCCACAACGGCAAGAAATTGACCGCCGATGACGTCGTGTGGAACTGGAACCGCTATCTCAAGCCCGAAACGAAATGGACCTGCCTTCCTGACTTCGACGGCAGCGGCACCGTGCATGTTACGGGGGTCAAGGCAGTCGATACTTCGACCGTCACCATCACGCTGGAAAAGCCATCGGCAGTTTTCCTTGGCCTGATGTCTCGCCCCGAATGCGGTTACACCGGGATGATCTCCCCGGAATCGGTCGGCGCGGACGGAAGCTTCGTCAAGCCGATCGGCACCGGTCCCTTCAAATGGGATGAATGGAAGAAGGGCGAGTATATCCATCTCGCCAAGTTCGACGATTATGTCTCGCCCCAGAACGACGGCAAGCCCGACGGCATGGTCGGCTCCAAACGCCCTCTCGTCGACGGCATCAAGTTCATGGTCATTCCCGATGCTTCGACCGTAAAGGCCGGCCTTCAGTCCGGCGTGCTCGATACCGCGGAGATTTCGCCGGATCTCATTCCCGAATTCAAGACGAGCGACACGATGCAGCTGATCGTGGCTCGCAACAACGGCAAAAACCTCTTTTACATCCAGACGCGCGACAAGGTTCTGAGCAATCCCGGCGTGCGCCGCGCCATGGCGATGGCACTCGATCTCGACCAACTCGTCGAGGCCGCCTCCCAATGGCACCGGCGCAGCCAACGGTTCGATGGTTTCGCAAGACTCGCTCTATTTCGACGATGTCCAGAAGGAGCGTCTGCCCTACGACATCGAGGCCGCAAAGAAAGAGCTTGCGACGGCCGGCTATAAGGGCGAGCCGATTACCATCATCGCCAACAAGCGCAGCAACGTGCCAAGCTTCCCGGCCGCGGTGATGGCGCAGGCCATGATGCAGCAGGCAGGTCTCAATGTGCAGATCGAGGTGCTCGACTATGCGACGCAGGTCGATCGCCGCCGGTCCGGCAACTACCAGATCATCTCGCAATCGGTCGCGCCGCGGCTCGATCCGGCGCTGATGTACGGCTTCTATGTCGGCAACAAGGACAAGAATGCGTCATTGATGTGGGATGACCCGAAGGCTGTCGAGTTGATGAAGGCCGCCTATGCGGAGGCCGACCAGACGAAGCGTCAGGCGCTCTTCGACGAGTTTCACACGCTGATGCTCAAGGAAATGCCGGGCATCTTCCTCTATGACATGGTCGATGTCTGGGGCGCGACCAAGAAGCTGAAGGGCCAGCCCGTCTGGCAATCGAATGCCCGTCTTTGGGAAGTTTCGCTCGACAATTGAGCCTGAACTGCCGCGCCCGGATGGTTCGGGCGCCGCCATCCCGTTTCGACAGTCAACAGGAGATCCGGCAGGCAGTCCTGCCGGGTCCGGTGCAACACGTCCCTGTGGCGGCAGGACAGACAGCGAGGAAATGCCATGAATCTTGACGCGATCAGCTCCATTGCCGCGACGGTCGAAAAGATGAAACCGGATTATATCGCCCTCAGCGACAGTATCTGGGATTTCGCGGAGCTGAAATTCGAGGAGCGGCGCTCGTCGCAATTGCTGGCAAGGACACTCGAGGAAAACGGTTTTGCCGTGCGCCGCGGCGTCGCAGACATGGAAACGGCCTTCATCGGCGAATCCGGCAGCGGCAAGCCGGTGATTGCTTTTCTCGGCGAATTCGATGCCCTGGCCGGAATGAGCCAGACCGCCGACGTCGCCGAGCCTCTTCCCGAGGCGGCGGGCGCAACCGGTCACGGCTGCGGGCACAATCTGCTTGGTGTCGGATCGCTAATGGCGGCGGTTGCGCTTGCCCGCCACCTCAAGGAGAACAACCTGCCCGGGACGGTGCGCTATTACGGCTGCCCCGGAGAGGAGGGCGGTTCCGGCAAGACCTTCATGGTTCGCGCCGGCGCATTCGATGACGTCGATGCCGCCCTGACCTGGCATCCGGCTCCGTTCAACGGTGTTCGTTCGACGAACAATCTTGCCGTTCTCGAATATTACTATCGTTTCAGGGGTGTCGCGGCACATGCGGCCAACAGCGCCCATCTC
The DNA here is from genome assembly GCF_013087615.1 of Rhizobium sp. WYCCWR 11152. Classification (NCBI taxonomy): domain Bacteria; kingdom Pseudomonadati; phylum Pseudomonadota; class Alphaproteobacteria; order Hyphomicrobiales; family Rhizobiaceae; genus Rhizobium; species Rhizobium sp. WYCCWR 11152. Next base: position 62,297 of record NZ_JABFCP010000003.1, read on the forward strand.
GGCCGTTCGGCGCTCGATGCGGTCGAACTGATGAATGTCGGCGTCAATTTCCTGCGCGAACACATGCCGCAGGATTGTCGCGTTCACTATGCGATCACCGACACCGGCGGCAGGGCCGCCAATGTCGTGCAGGCGAGCGCCGAAGTTCTCTATCTGATCAGGGCGCCTGACATGCCGCAGGCGCTTGCGCTTGCCGGGCGCGTCGAGAAAGTCGCACGAGGTGCTGCGATGATGACCGAAACCGCGGTCGAGATCGTGTTCGACACCGCCTCGACGAACCTTCTTCCCAACATCACGCTTGAAACGGCGATGCACGAGAACATGGTCGCGCTCGGGCCGATAGCCTTCGACGAGACCGACATCGCCTTTGCCAGGAAAATCCAGGATACCTTCACTGAGGAAGCGATCAGGAGCAGCATCCGCCTCTATCAGATCAAGGGCGATGTGTTCTCCAACGCCAAGGTCGATGGATCGACGCCCCTGCATACCGGTCTGCGCGATTTCGAGGGACAATCGCATTTCCGGGCCGGATCGACCGATGTCGGAGATGTCAGCTGGGTGACGCCGACCGCGCAATGCTGGGCGCCAGCCTGGGCGATCGGCACCAATCCCCATACATGGCAAGTCGTCGCGCAAGGAAAAAGCCCGGCCGCGCACAAAGCCATGGCGCATGCGGCCAAGACGCTTGCGACAACGGGGCTCGCATTGATGTCGTCATCCGACCTCCTGGCAGCCGCGACGGCCGAGTGGCGGGAAAAGACCAGCGGCAAAGCCTATGTGTGCCCGATACCCGACGATGTGATGGCTGCATCGGTTCACAGCCGGTAACCCTGCCCTGAGAACGCCGCGCCTAAAAAGATGCTGCGGGGCGGGGGGCGTTCCCCGCCGTCCATCCGTCCCTTGGCTGGCGATCGGTCGATGAAATTGCCCGGTCAGCAATGGCACCTGCAGCGCAACGCTTGGTTATTACGAGCCGTCGGCTTTGCGTCGTCCGCGGCTGACCATCATTCCGCCGACGATGAGAACAATTCCGGCCGCGTTCGCCCAAAATGACGCTGGGACAGCGCTGATATAATCAAACGCCACTCCTGTCACCATCTGGCCACTGATGATCAGCAGAGCCGAATTCACCGCGCCTATTCGAGCAATCGCCCAACTGCCCGCCGCCACGAAGATGACGCCGATGGGACCACCCAGATAGGCATACCAAGGCGCCTCGGCAGCGCCCGCAGGAAGCAGACCTCCGACAAAAAGGCCAAGGCAGGTGAGGGCAGCAAAGCCAATGGCATGGTTCCAGAAGGATGCGATCAGCGGCGTGGTGGATATGCTCAACCGCCCATTGAGCTGACGACTGAGGCCGACGAGCACACCGCCCAGGCAGGCCAGGAGAATGAACACCGTCACGCCGCACCTCGCCCAAACAGGATGATGAGTGCAGCCCCAGTGACGACCAAGCCGAGTGCTACGATGTCTCGTGTATCTGGGCGCCGCTTTGGCAGACCGAACAGTCCCCAGCTGTCGGCCGCGACGCTGAAGGCGACCTGGCCCGCCAAACCCAAAGCCAAGGTGCCGGAGAGCCCGAGCGGTGAGTTGACCGCAGTCGAGGTCAGAATGACCGTTGCCGCGCCGGATATCCCACCGAGATAAGCCCACCAAGGTGCGATGGGGGCTTTTTCCACCAACGGCGTGCGCCGGCGGTGGACCACCAGGAGAAGAATGACGGCTGCGATGATGCCCGTGCCGTGCGCGGTCCAAGATGAGAACAGGGGATTGCCATAACGGGCCAACTCGCCGTTGAGGTGCACCATGAAAGTCAGGAGGCCGCCCGTGGCAAAGGCTCCGATGAAGTAGATGGGATGCGAATTACGTGCTTCGGTAGTCATTGCAGATCCTGTCAAAGAATCGATTACGCCCGATATTTTTCAAATTGCCACTGCAGCGCCGCGTCTTTTAGACGCGCAAAGGACGCTGCAGCACTCGCCTGGACGAATGCGTCGACCATGGTTCCTAATTAGGACGGTACGTCTCAGCGGATTTCCTGCCTGGCGTCAATCGTGGTCCGACAAACATCCTTTGCATTGACGGGCCCTTCCGGCAGATGGCTAATGGCCTGGTGTCGTCACTGCCTTGCAAGCATGGAGGATGCAATGCTGCTCAAGGGCGAACGAACATTCGTGGTGCGGGATGCCGGAGGCTTCGTCGCGCATGTCAACATGCCGGGCTGGTTGAAGCCGAAGCCGACCGATCACGGCCAGGGCCCGCTCGCCATGGTCGTTGAATCCATCCTCGACCCTGGCCGCCTGGTTGCGATGCATGAGCACCGGAACGACGAGATCATTTCCTGGGTGCCCGACGGCGTCATGCGTCACGACGACAAGGCCGCTGGCCGACTGGTGCTCGACCGTGATCATCTGATGGTGATGAATGCCGGGGTCAGCTTTTGGCATTCCGAAGAGACGCTGGCATCCGATCCGCCTCTGCGAATGCTGCAGATCCTCGTTCGCCCTCGTGCCGTCGATCTCGAGCCGAAGATCCAGTACGGAGCTATGCCGGCTGCCGCGGCAAACGCCTGGCGCCATCTGGTCGGGCCGGAAGGGGAGGGCGCGCCCTTCTATGTCCGCAGCGCGATCGACGTCTTCGACATACGGCTAGACGCGGGCGTACGGGTGGAATTCCCGCAGAAACGAGGCCGAGACCTCTATTTCTATGTCTTCAGCGGTTCCGTAGTCGTCAATAAGGAGACGTTCGCCGAAGGCGAGCAGGGGCTGCATTTATCGGATGACAAGCTCGAAGTAGAGGCGCAGAGTGCAAGCACGTTGGTGGCGTTTCTGCTCGACCCGAACGCACCAATCACCAGGCAGGGGACTGTTGGCGACCACGAGAAGATTCCGCCAGCAATCATCGTTCGCGCGTTTCTGAGGTGGAGGAAATTGCGCGATATGTGGCGTCGTCATCTTTCGCATCGCCGCTCGAAGGCCAAAAGGGCAATATGAATGGAACAAGGATGCCCTTAACGGGTTTCGAACCTTAGCGTTCAATAGGAGGAGCATTTCATGCCTACGGTTGCCGCCACACCCATCACCCCACCAGACCAGCACGTCGTAACAGCCCGCGAAGCCATCGAGCCACTTTATGAGAAGCTTGAGCTTCAAACGGAATCGCTGGTCCTGTCTGCGGCGTTGGAAGCGGGATGGTCTTCAGACGAGGCAACCGAGGCGCTGGCGGCGCTTAGACTGCAGGATGCACTTTCCACCCTTGGACGAACGGCCTGACCAATAAGACTCCGAGAACAATCGACGTCTCCTGTCGGAATGCCAACTATCAGTTACCGAACGGTCTCACGTGGCGTGCTGACTAGCACGGCGGCTGCATGATTAGCGGCGTGGAGCGCGCCCTCCAGTCCGGTCCCACCTGCAATTTCAGCGGCCAGCACGCCGGTGAATTCGTCACCGGCGCCATGGGTGCTGACAAGCTTTACCTTGATGGCTTCGATCAAGAATTCCTGGCCTGGCTTCGTCGCGCAGGCAAGGCCTTCGCCGCCCGCTGTGACGACTGCGGCGGGATACGTCTTGGCAAGCAGACGCGCAGCGTCGAGAGCGCCCGCGAGTGAGTCAAATACGGCGACGTCGGTCAGCTGTTCAGCTTCGATCGCGTTGACGACGATGACGTCGACCAGTTCGGAGAGTGCGGGAGGCAGATCGCGCGCCGGTGCCGCGTTGAGGATGACCCGCCCTCCGGCCGACTTCATCGCTTTGGCGGCGGCGACATTGGCGGCGTCGGGGACTTCGTTCTGCAGAACAAGGACACTTTGCTCGCCGAAGAGTTCCGATGCTCGATCCACATCCGATTGTCCGAGGGTGAGATTGCTTCCGGACACAATTACGGCGCCATAGTCGCCCTCGCGGTCGAAGATCGCCACGCTCATGCCGCTCCCGCCACTGTCCGCTACCTTAACAAATTGGTTATCGACACCTTGCCGATCGAGATTTTCCACCAGCGCTCGGCCGAAGGCGTCATCGGCGACCGCGCCGATCATCGCGGTCCGGATGCCGGTCTTTGCAGACGAAACCGCCTGGTTGCCGCCCTTGCCGCCGCACTTCGGATGCCAACTCTCCCCCGTCACTGTTTCGCCCTTTCGCGGTCGCGCCGGGCCATGCACCATGATGTCGTAGTGCAGGCTTCCAAAGACGATAACGGAGGGGGAGGCGGTCGTCATATGATCTTGTCCTTGCGTTTCGATGCTACCGCGGACATCGTTTTTTCGAGGTTCTTCTCCGCCGCGTCGTAGTTGCGTTGAGCGACCGCGACGAAGAGCGCGTCGAGAATGTTGAGCTGGGCGATCCGGGCAGCGGCGTTTTCGCCCATCAGAGGCGAACCCTGGGCCGTCGAGCAAAGAACGATATCGGCGATCTGGGCGAGCGGCGAACCACCGTAATTGGTGATGGCGACTGTCCGCGCGCCGCTCTTTCTGGCCAGCTGCAATGCGTCGATCACCGCCGTGGTATTGCCGGAATGAGAGAAGGCAACCGCCACGTCATCCGCTCCGAGCAACGACGCCGACATCAGCATCATGTGAGAATCGTCCTGCACATTCGCTCTCACCCCGATCCGCAGGAACTTATGGGCGACATCGCGCGCGATTTGGGCAGACCCGCCGACGCCGTAGAAATCCCTCTGGCCAGCCTTCGTAAGAAGGTCCGCCGCCCGGTCGAAAGCATCGACGTCCAAAATTGCCAGCGTTTCCTCAAGCGCATGGATCGAGGTTCGGAATACCTTCAGAATGATCTCCCGCGAGCTATCTTCGACGGAAAGCTCCTGATGCATCTCCGCCGTCGGAAGCTTGTTGTAGCTCGACACCGCCGAACGAAAATCCCGGTAGCCATTGAAACCGAGCTTCTTGGTGATCTTCACCACCATGGCTTCGGAGACCCCGGCCTCAGCGGCGATGTCCTTGAGCGAGGTGTCCTCCGAGAAATCGCGCAATCCAAACACCGTTTCCACGACCCGGGCTTCCAAAGGGGTGAGCTGCGGCATCATCATCCGGATGCGCGGACCCACCGCCTTGAGATCATTTGCAGAATTCATCCTCTACCCCTTGTGACGCGATCAATCATCATCGCGACAAGGATGATAAGACCAGTGGCCAGAAGTTGATAGAAGGCCTGAACGTTCATCAACGTCAGTCCGTTACGCATCGCGCCGAGGATGATCGCACCGAGGATCGTGCCGACGATGCTTCCTTTACCGCCCATGAGTGAGGCGCCACCGATCGCGGCCGCCGCGATCGCGTCGAGTTCCCAGAGATTGCCAAGGATGGGCTCTGCTGCGCCAAGGCGACCGATCAGGATCATGGAGGCCAGGGCGGCGAGGACACCTGAGATCACATAGGCAGTGATTTTGGTGACGGCGATCGGCACGCCTGCAACATAGGCGGCCTCTTCGTTCCCGCCGACGGCAAGCAGATATTCACCGAGGGGCGTCTTCTTGAGCAGCACCCAGGCGAGAAAGGCTACGACCGCGACCATGATAACCGGATTGGGAATGCCCATCAGGGAGCCATTGAATAGCGCGCGAAAACCCTGGGGAACGCCAAGCACCGGATTTCCGCCGGTATAGATCAGCGCAATGGCCCGGTAGGTGCTCAGCGTACCGAGGGTGACGATGAAAGGTTGCAGGCCCGCATAGGCTACGAGGACGCCATTGACGAGCCCGCAAATGACGCCAATCCCGAGACCGGCCAGTATCGCGAGCGGAACGGGAATTCCGGCAACGAGCAGCGTCGCCGTGATCACCGCCGCTATTGCCGCGGTCGGTCCGACCGAGAGATCGATGCCGCCGGAAATGATCACCAGCGTCATCCCGAGGGCCAGGCAGGCATTGATGCTCGACTGCTGCAGAATGTTGAGCAAATTCCGCTGGGAGAGAAAGTCAGGAGCCAGCAATCCAAAAATGACCACGATGGCGATCAGTCCGATCAAGGTGCCGGCGTCTCGCACCGAGAACGATCCGAAGAGTTTGGAGGAGGGCACCGCGGCATTCTGGGTTGTGTCAGACATGGAATTGTTCCTGTTGGTCATGCCGCGCCAAGGCGACTGTCGGCCTTCCCAACGGCATGGGAGACGATGGTTTCCTCGGAGAGCTGGTCGCGACTAAGCTCGGCGACGATCGTGCCGTCGCGCATGACAAGCACTCGGTCCGAGACACGCATCACTTCCGGAAGCTCAGAGGAGACGACGATCACCGAATGACCTTCTGCAGCGAGGGCCTCGATGAGGTGGTAGATTTCGGATTTCGCACCGACGTCGATACCTCGCGTCGGCTCGTCGAACAGCAGAATGCGTGAACCCGCCGCCAGCCACCGTGCGATGATCGCCTTCTGCTGATTGCCGCCGCTGAATAACCTGATCTGCCGATCGAGCTGGAATGGCCGGAGGTTGACGCGCCTCAGTAGGTCTTCTGCAGTCCGCTTGAGCCTCCGGTGATTGATGATCCCGCCTTTCGAGAAGCGGCTCATGGAGGGCAGCGCCATGTTGATGGTGACGGACCGGCCTGGGATGATGCCTTCGCGCTTGCGCTCCTCGGGAAGGAGACCGATGCCCGCGGCAATGGCCGCCCGCGGATTGGAGAGCGTCAGCAGCTTCCCGTCGACCTTCACGGTTCCCGACGTCACCCTGTCGGCACCTGAGAGCGCGCGCAAGAGTTCAGTCCGGCCGGAACCGACAAGTCCTGCCACGCCCAGAACCTCACCGCTGTGAAGATCGAAGGATATATCTCGGACACGCGCCGAATTGAGGTTCCGCACCTCGACGCTTACGGTGTTCGTCGCATACGCGTGATGGTCCTCGGCCAGCAGCTCGCGGCCAACCATCATCGCGATGACCTCGGCCGTTGCGGTCTTCCTCAGATCGACCATCCCGACGACCTTGCCGTCGCGCATGACCGTGGCGCGTTGGCAGATCCGGAACACCTCGTCCATCTTGTGGGACACGTAGATAATGGAGACGCCGGTCGCCGCCAGCCGCTTGATGATCTCGGCCAGTCGGTCGAATTCGCTGGGTGTCAGGCTGGACGTCGGTTCGTCCATGGCGATGATCTTCGCCTTGTCCAAGAGCGCGCGGGCGATCTCGACGACCTGCCGCTGCGCGACCTTCAGCGAGGAAATGGGAGCGGCGGGATTGATGGAGGGATCGATCATCGCGAGCGCCTCGGCTGCGCGCCGTTCTTGCTCCCGGCGATTGACCACGATGCCGCCGAAACGGGTCAGCGAGTGACCGAGGAACATGTTCTGCGCCACAGTGAGATGCGGCACCTGTTGAAGCTCCTGGTGAATCATGGCGATCCCGGCCTGGCGAGCACTTTCGGGGCGCCTGAAGTGATGGGCGGCGCCGTCAACCCTCACTTCCCCTTCCGTTGGGCGAAAGACGCCCGACAGGATGCGAAGCAGCGTGGACTTGCCGGCACCGTTCTCGCCGAGCAGTGCATGGATCTCACCGGGCGCGACCTCGAAGGAGACGTCGGAGAGCGCTTTGACGCCGGGAAAGACCTTGGAGATATTCTCGAACGCCAATCTGGGAGTAGCCATGGAAATCCAACCTTTGAGAATTTGGACGGCCGGCCATGCCGGCCGTCCCGCTGGGAGACGTTTAGTTTCCAGCCGCTTTCATCAGCACCGAGCGCACATCGACACCTTCGCCTTGGAAGTCGTTGATGTTGTCTTTGGTAATGAGAGCCTGTGGTGTTGCGACCACGCGCGGCAGCTTCTGACCTGCGACGAGGCGGAGTGCGACCTCCATCGCTACCTCACCGGTCAAAACCGGGAAGCTGTCGACCGTACCCGTCAGTTCGCCCGCTGCGATCGACTTGTAGGCATCGGAGATACCGTCCGTGCCAAAGACGACGACCTTGTCCTGCAGGCCCGCAGCCTTCACAGCCTCGACAACGCCTAGCGCCATGCCGTCATTGTTGCAGTAGAAGCCGACGAGGTCGGGATGCTGCTGGAGAATATTGGTCGCTGCGTCATAAGACGTCTGGCGATCCCAATTGCCCGGCACGCTCGCGACGACGGTGAACTTGCCACCGTCCTCGATCGTGCTCTTGAAGCCGCCGGTGCGCTGGACGGCGGCGTAGACGCCCGCCTGGCCTTCGATGATGGCGACTTTTCCACCATCGGTACGGTTGTCGATGAACCACTTTGCGACGCGAACACCGTTGTCACGCTGAACGTTGCCGACATAATGTTCGGCCTGCGGGATCACTGCGTCATTGACGTTGACGACAGGGACGTTGGCGGCCTTGGCCTGCTCAATCACCGGCTGGAGATTGGCGTCGGTCTGCGGAGAGACCAGCAAGACATTGTAGCCTTGGGTGACCATGCCCTCGGCGATCGTCAACTGACCGAGCTGGTCGCCTTCGCTCTGGGCCGCCTGATAGGCCACTGTTACGCCGAGCTTGTCGGCGAGCTTCTGGTACCCTTCGCCGAGCGAACGCCAATATTCATTAGTCAGCGTCTTGGAAACACCGCCGACTTTGAGGCCGTCGGGCAGCTTTGGCATTGCGCCGAGTTTGGCTTCCAGTGCCGACCAGTCCATGCGGTCCGGCTCGGAATCCGAGTTCAGCGGCTTGAGTTCCTGTGCCGTCGTGATGCCAGCACAAAGGGTTGCGGCGAAAGCCACAGCGAAAAATCTCTTCATGTATTCCTCCCGGAGGGTTTGGTGGTTTAGTGCTCCGCGCCGAACATCAGCTCCTGTACGATGGCCTGCGTGGAAACGGCGTCCTGTCGGTCAATCGCGTTTGCGAGGCGATTGTCCTGCTCGAGGCGGTCGACGACCTTCAACATCCGCTGAACGGTCTTGATGTTGACCTCGCATTCATGAACCGGATCGAGCCCGGTCATATCGGGGAACGTGTCGAAATAAATCGCGCCGTCATAACCATCGCGGCGAATCTGGCGGAGCAACTCGATGGTCTGAAGCGTGTGGACGGCACCAACCATCAGGCCGTCGTCGCGCTTTGCATAGCCGTCATTGAGATGGACGCCGAGCACGCGGCTGTGGCGGGCGATCAAGGCGGCCGCATGTGCAGGCTGCTCGTCTGCATAGAGGACATGCGCAAAGTCCAGCGTGACACCCAGGTTCTTCGCGCCAACGTCCTTGATGGCGAGCAACGTCGTGGCCGCATCCGGCATCAGACTATAAGAGCGAGGCTCGTTCGGCTTGTACTCAATCGAGATCAGGCAATCGGGATCGTGCGCGCATACTTCACGGATTCCGTCTAGTTCGTGTTGCCACATCTTCGCATAGTCGGCCTGGAAGGAATAGTCGAAGCCGTCCTGACCAAGCCATATCGTCATCAGCTTCGACCCGGCTTCACGGGCGGCATCGATCCCCTTCTTCGTCAGATCGATCGCCTCGCGCCGGACGTGTTCATCCGGATGTGTGAAAGCGCCGAGCTTGAAGGCAGGATTTGTGTAGTAGCGCATAGCGAAGCCATTGATTAAAAGCCCGAGATTACCGAGTTTCTGTGCGAGTTCCGCCGGATTTTCATTGACATGGTCTGGATAGTTCAAGTCGAGGTCGGTCAAACCTTTCACCCGGGCGGCGCGTTCGGCCATTTGCATGACCGACGGCTTTGTGGACTGGCCCGGCCATTCCCGATGAGCAGCGGAAGCGAATGAATTGAGGCGGGTGGCAAAGCGTGTCGGATTCAAGGCATCAGTCCCATCTGTGAAGTTGCGCACTACTTCACAGATTATGATGTCTTTGTAAAGTATGAATCGCTTTTATGGTGCCGAAATTGTGTGCTGCATTGCGAAATGCAATCACCAACTGACTAGTCTTGCAGCAAATCGACAACGCTGAATGGGTTGGCTCAAGAGAACGAAGTGCAGCTGCGCTACCTGCCGTCAACAGCGCTATCTAGGAGCAGCGGAGGCATCACCGGCGGCGAGACGGACGTCGAAACGTAGCATCTCGACTATGGCTCATCAAATGAGGACGCTCTGACCGTCAAAGTCTTCCCGGCGGGGTCTTGCTGGAATATCAGCCCACCTTTGGCTTTCGAGTGTCCTGGGACATAGTCCAAGACGGTCTCGACGTTTTCAAGCACCGAACCTTGTTCTCGTATCTCGCCCTGGACGGTTACCTGCGACGCGGTCGCGCTTGAATCGTTTCGGATTTCGAAGAGGACCTGAAAGCCACCGCCGCGCTTTTCGGTTTGCAGCACGACCCCGACCAGATTCGGCGAAGAATCACGGTCCACCAATGCATCCTTGCCAATCCAAGCAATCACGCCAAAGACAATTACGGCCGAGACGACGCCCGTGACCCATTCAATCCAATGCGGTTCGCCTGCTTCCAGATTTTTGCCCTTGGAGATTTTTGTCATGGTGCCTCACAGGATCAGGCGAGCTGCTGCCGCGCCAATGGCACCGGGAAAGCTCAGAACGACAACGGCCATTAGGATTTGGGTAAACCCGATGTCATCGGTTCTATGGAACGTCCAGAGGCAATAGGCACTGATCAGACCGGCAATTACGTAGCCCGGCAGGGTGAAGCGAACGAAAGCGTGCCAGCTTGGCATACCCTCGGCGAGATCGTGGCTCCCCTTGAAAGAAAGGGCGTAAACGAACCCATGCATGACCGCCAGCGACGCGGCGATCATGAGCAGGGCATGCCACGGCGTCATCTTGTACGAGAGCAAGATCATTTCCTCGGTGGGCGCGACGTTGAGGTTGAGGAACAGGGCGCCGACCGCCATCAGGAATAGTTCACCGGCATAGCTCGTTTCCCGTTCGTGGACTGGGTCATCACTATCGCCTTCCTTGGCATCGTCACCATCGTCCGATTGTCCGCCGAGCTGGCTCCGACCTAGCATCGCGCCAATGCTCGCAGGTATGGCTTGGATGGCGATCATTCCGATAATCTCGTGCAGAGATTGGTCGTATTTCAGAACCCCCATGGCGAAGAGGATCAGTGCGCTGCCCAGAACCCCAAGGCCGTAGGCAATGCTTGCGTCACGGATCGCTTGTCGCCAGGTCGACGTCCGCTCAAATCCGATCCGGTCCGAGAGAATGACGAGAAGGGGAATATTGACGATCAGCAAGAGAAACAGGCGGCTGCGGTCCATGTAGAAGCCGAGCTCCCACATTTCCATGGTCATGAACATGGGCAGCGCGAAAAGCAATGCTCCCGCAATACCGCGTGCGATCCCTGCAAAAAATTTGCTTCTATCGAAATCCTCACGCGTGATCGCTACACTCAAGTTTGATCTCCCCCTAAATGAAAAACTCCCACCACCCGTAAACCGAGGCGGCGGCATTCAAAGCGCACGCGCTCGCTGCAGAAGTGCGGGTTGGACGCATGAGCACCAGCGCCGCCGAAGTCAAAGCCGTCATGGACATCAAGGTTGACATGACTTTTCTCGAATGCTTCTCAGTTGTGAGATAGTGGCAGTTCCGACCGTACCTGTGAGAGTTTTGGTGTCGACACGGTTCGATATCGTGCCTCGACCAAATTATAGATTCCGAACGCAGCTAAGCCGATAGCCACGACGAGGTAGAGAACAGCTCCGAAAGGAAGCTGCCTCACGAAGGTCAAGGCATCACTTATGCTCCCTGCCTGGCCCGGATCGACGGTAAAGGCCGCATAGCAAAAGAAGATGCCGACGATCACGAAAACGACCCCACGGGAAACCAGCCCATAGACGCAAACCAATAACAGAGGTCGACTTTGACCGAGCGTCAGATATCGCTCAAATCGCCGTGTGATACCTTTCAGCGCGGTAACAGCACCACCAACGACAAAGCCGAGACCAATCGCACCAGCTAGGAATCGACCAAACGGTTGCGACATGGCCCAGGCTGCCAAGCCCTTTTCTCCGCCGTCGCCACCGGATCCAAAACCAAGGGCGTCCTGAAAGGCGTATATCGCCAACCCCATGTACGTCACGGCGCTGCCGAGGAGGGCGGCACGGATCAGGTAGCTTTTCACACTGTGGTCATGGTTGTCTGCGTTTGCGATGGACTGGGCAAGCCGCCATGCTACAAAGCCGAGTAGCCCGAGCCCTATCAAGCCCAACCACACCCGGCCCAACGGCTGTTCCAAGACAGCGTCGAGCGCTGACTTGGTATCGGCCTTTCCGCCGCCGAAGCTCGAAAATACTGCCAGCGCAGCAACGAGCAAAAACACAATACCTCGAGCGCTATATCCGGCCCGCGCAAGCCATTCAAATTTCGACCTGGTCATCTCTGGTTCCCCCGGCGCGGATTTAACGAGCGCCCAGCAAAACAGTTCCGACTTCTCCGCGATGAATGTCTTCAACGAGGCAAGCGCCTCGAACTTTTATCGCGATCCTGGCTGTCGGACGCCACCAGGGGTTCCCAATGAAACGAGATTGCGAGCAGCGTGAAACGCGGCTAAATATATTTCAGTTCCATAAGATAGATTACGCCACTTTCACAATCACAGATTGGCAAAACGAATGCGCACACTCTTGGTTGTTTGAGGAAATCGGCTGGGACCTCCCTGAGATCCGCCTTTCAAATACCGTTTGATGATCGCAGTTCATAGAGCACGTGATGGCGCAACGGATGGCCTTCGGCCAGATTGGGATGATCGAACTCACCGATCCGGTTCATCCCCAGTCGTCTCATCAAACCCCAGGAATTGCTGTTTGCGGGTACCGTGAAGCTGACGATGCGGTCAAGCTTCAGCTCGTCGAATGCAAAGTCGAGAGACCGTTCCGCGGCCTCGCGCGCATAGCCGGCGCCGTGATGCCGAGACGCTGAAAGCCGCCAACCGATTTCGACTGCCGGCGCAAACGGCAAAGCCGGCGAAACGTTGTTGAGGCCGCACATGCCGATCAACGCGCCGCTTGCCTTCGCTTCCAGCGCCCAGAACCCCCAGCCATGATCCTCGAAGTGCCGGTCGATACGGTCGAGCATCGCATTCGACTGTTCGTCAGTCAGAGGATTGAGATATCTGACAACGTCGGGCTCGGCATTGATCGCAGCGAAGGGCTTGCGATCTTGCGGTCGCCAGGGTCTCAAAATCAGCCGTTCGCTTTCGAGCTTCATCGTGCCTCTGCGATAGATCCTACCAGAGCGTCATGTGACGGTTGACGTCCTTGTAGAGCAGGTAGCGGAACCGGCCCGGGCCGCCGGCGTAACATGCCTGCGGGCAGAAGGAGCGCAACCACATGAAGTCGCCGGCCTCGACCTCGACCCAATCCTGGTTCAGCCGATAGACCGCCTTGCCCTCCAACACGTAGAGACCATGCTCCATGACATGGGTTTCCATGAAGGGGATCGTCGCACCCGGCTCCAGCGTCACGATATTCACGTGCATGTCGTAGCGGACATCGGCGGGATCGATGAACCGGGTCGTCCCCCAGCGCCCATCGGTATCGGGCATTGCCGAGATGGGGTGCTGGTCCTCATGCGTGAAGATCGCCGGCGGCGGTTCCAGCCCCTCGACCTCCTGAAAGGCCTTTCGAATCCAGTGGAATTTTGCCGCAGTCGAGCCGCCGTTTTTCAGGCGCCAGACCGAACCCGCCGGAAGATAAGCGAAGGAGCCGGTGCGAAGCGCGTGGCTGACGCCATCGAGTTCCACCGTCACCTCGCCGTCGACGACGAACAGGACCGCTTCGGCCCGCTTGTCGGGCTCCGGCCGGTCGCTTCCACCACCCGGCTGGACCTCCATCACATATTGCGAGAACGTCTCGGAGAAGCCGGAGAGTGGCCGGGAGAGAACCCATGCCCGTGTCCCCGTCCAATGCGGAAGCACGCTGGTGACGATGTCGGTCATGACGCTGCGCGGGATGACCGCGTAGGCCGTGGTGAAGACGGCCTTGCTGGAAAGCAGCTCGGTCTGCGGCGGCAGTCCGCCGAGTTTGGAATAATAGTCGTTGTTGTTCATCGGTCCAGATTTCGCGGCATGTGGCACTGCATCTGATTTATGCGCCGCTCATCCTCCAGGCAACTCTTAATTCGGCTCCTGAAAGTCGATGCGGAGCCGCCCGGCCGCGTTCCCTTCAGAACTCGACTTCCAACTCGACGATCTCGTCGGGCTCGGCCATCGCCCCTTCGGTCCATTCGCCCATCAGCGGCCAGGACAGCACCGTTTCCACATAGGCTTCGAGCTGCGGTTCGAGCTCCACCGCATAGGTGCGGAAGCGGGTGCAGACCGGCGCATACATCGCATCGGCCACGGTCGGCGCGGTCCCGAACAGCCACGGCCCGCCGCTCGCGTCGAGGCATTCGGTCCAGATCGCCCTGACACGCTCGACATCGGGCCGCGCGCCCGAAAATATCTTGAAGCTCGCATGCCGCGCCTTGAGGTTCATCGGCAATGCCGAGCGCAGGTTATGGAAACCCGAATGCATCTCGCCCGAGACCGACCGGCAGCGGGCGCGCGCTGCGCGCTCAGTGGGCCAAAGCCCGGCATCCGGCACGACCTCATGGAGATATTCGGCAATCGCCAGCGTGTCCCACACCGTCACGTCGTTATGGGTCAGCCTCGGCACCAGAACCGACGGTGAAAGCAGAAGCAGTTCCTGGCGCGCCTCGTCATCCAGTTCCACAAGGACTTCGGCGAAGTTCAGCCCCGCCATCCGGCACAGCAGCCAGCCGCGCAGAGACCATGAGGAGTAGTTCTTCGAGGAAATCGTCAGTGCAGCTTGCGACATCGGGCTCGTATCCTTGTCGGACAATGTTGCTTCTTCCTCGATAATCTTCTCGCATGGTAGGACATATTCCACTAGCATTTTTTGCACCGCCGCATCGATGCGGCAGTGCGGGAGATTTCGGCCATGCTCTACCAGGCCTATCAGTTCCAGGATGATCTTATCGCGCCGCTCCGCGATCTGGCGCGGCGCTTGCAGATCTTCTCCGCGACAGCGCTCTGGGGATCCGGCAGCGAAATGGGACGGCACTTCGCCGCCGCGCTGGAGATGATCTCACGCTTCGAGATCACCCACCAACGTCCGGATTTCGCCATAGACTCAGTCATGATCGGCAATCGCGTGGTGCCCGTCACCGTCGAGACCGTGCTCGGCATGCCCTTCGGCACGCTCCTTCGTTTTGCAACGGACACCGATGCAAAGCGGCCGCGGGTGCTGGTCGTCGCACCGCTGTCCGGCCATTTCGCCACACTCCTGCGCGGCACCGTGCAGACCCTGCTGCGCGATCATGACGTCTATATCACCGACTGGGCCAATGCCCGCGACGTGCCGCTGTCGGCCGGACGCTTCGGCATGGACGACTATGTCGATTATATCATGCATTTCCTGGAGGAGATCGGTCCGGGCGCTCATATCCTCGCCGTCTGCCAACCCTGCGTGCAGGCGCTGGCCGCCGTTGCCGTGATGTCGGAAGAGCGGCATCCCGCCACCCCACGCACCATGACGCTGATGGCCGGGCCGATCGATCCGCGCGAGAGCCCGACGAAGGTCAACGAGCTTGCCGTGTCGAAATCGCTCGCCTGGTTTGAGAATTCGCTGATCACAGGCGTTCCCTGGCGTTATCGGGGTGCGGGACGGCGGGTCTATCCCGGCTTCCTCCAGCTCGTCGCTTTCATGTCGATGAACATGCAGCGCCACCAGGACGCCCATCGCAGGCTCTACGACCATTTGGCGAAGGGCGAGACGGCCGAAGCCGGCAAGATCAAGAAGTTCTACGACGAATATTTCGCCGTGCTCGACCTCACCGAAGAATTCTACATCGAAACCATCGAACGCGTCTTCCAGAAGGCGGAACTCGCGACCGGCGACCTCACCCACCATGGCCGCAAGGTCGACCCGGGCCAGATCCGCAACACGGCGCTTTTGACCGTCGAGGGCGGGCGCGACGACATCTGCGCGCTCGGCCAGACCTCGGCCGCGCACGATCTCTGTCGTGCGTTGCGCCCGCATCTGAAGCGCCATCATCTTCAGGCCAATGTCGGGCATTACGGCGTCTTCAGCGGCCGCCGCTGGGAGGGGGAAATCTACCCCGTCGTGCGCAACATGATCCTGGCGATGGAATAGTGCCCGTCAGATCCGGAAGCGATCGGCGTGCCACGTCAATGTGAAAGGGAAATGTGCGATGAACAGGGATAGGCTCTTTATACTTCGCCCGGGCTTCGAAGATCCCGCCTACCCAGGACAACGTTTTTACTGCTGGCATTGCGCGCTCATGGAAGGCGTGCTGGCATCCTTTCCGGACCTCGCGCAAGGACTTGATATCGAGCGAATTGCATGGCCTCGCCCAAGATTGCCGGTCATCGAACTGGTTGGAGAGGAAAATCAGTCACTGCCCCTACTTTTGCTTGCAGACGGAGCAACGTCCGTCCACCAAACCGGCGTGTACCGCGGGCGGGCCTTTATCTCCGAAAAGGACAATATCCTGGCCGCCCTGTCGGAAAGGCATGGATTCCCAAATCCTCACCCTTGAAACTTCTGCTCGTTAGGCCGATCCGGCTATCCGGCCTTCGACTACCGCTCGGCCATCACCAGATGCCCCGGCCCGACCTCCCGGTAAGAGGCGCTCGGCGTTTGATAGTCGACCGGGCGCATCGGGCTCTTGATCTCGTCATTCGCCACCATCCGCTTTTCATGGCGACGGTCCGGATCGGGCACGGGCACTGCCGCGATGAGTTTCTTCGTATAGGGATGCTGCGGATTTTCGAAGACTGCGGATCGCGGGCCGATCTCGACGATCTCGCCGAGATACATCACCGCCACACGGTGGCTGACACGCTCGACCACCGCCATGTCGTGCGAGATGAACAGGAAGGCAAGGTTGAGGCTCTGTTGCAGGTCGAGCATCAGGTTGATGACTTGCGCCTTGATCGAGACGTCGAGCGCCGAGACGCTTTCATCGGCGACGATGACCTTCGGCTGCAAGGCGAGCGCGCGGGCGATGCAGATGCGCTGGCGCTGGCCGCCGGAAAACTCATGCGGGTAACGCGCGGCCATATCCGCCGACAGACCGACCTTCACCAGCAGATCGGCGACGACGTCTTTTGCCTGCTTTGAATTGCCCATCTTGTGTTCGAGATAGGGTTCGGCGATCGCAGCACCAACCGTCATGCGCGGATTGAGGCTAGCAAAGGGATCCTGGAAGATCATCTGCACGGATTTGCGCATCTCGCGCAGATCCTTCCTGTCGAGGCCGAGCACCTCCCTGCCCTCGACGAGAACGGAACCGGCCTGCGGCTCGATCAGCCGCATGATGGCGCGGCCGGTCGTCGATTTGCCGCAGCCGGATTCGCCGACGAGCGACAGCGTCTCGCCGGCATGAAGATCGAAGGAGACGTTTTCGACGGCATGCACCCGGCTGGTCAGCCGACCGAACAGGCCGGAATGAATGTCGAAGCGCTTGGTGAGGTTCTTCACCTGCAGCACCGGCGTCGCTGCCACCGTGTCGGCGACCTCAGCGGGAATGTCCGATTCACCCGTTGCGGTATTGACCACGGGGAAGCGCAGCGGCCTTTGCCTGCCCTGCATCGAGCCGAGCACCGGCACGGCTGATAGTAGTGCTCTCGTATAGGGATGTTTGCCGCGGTGAAAAATATCGGCGGTGGCGCCGCTTTCCACCTGTTCGCCGCGATACATCACCACCGTCCGGTCGGCGATTTCGGCAACGACACCCATGTCATGGGTGATGAAAAGGACGGAGGTTCCCTCTTCGTCCTGCAGCATCTTGATGAGATCGAGGATCTGACCCTGGATGGTGACGTCGAGCGCCGTCGTCGGCTCGTCGGCGATCAACAGTTTCGGCCGGCTGGCGAGCGCCATGGCGATCATCACCCGCTGGCGCATGCCGCCGGAGAAGCGATGCGGATATTCGCCGAAGCGCGAGGCGGCCGAGGGGATGCGGACCTTTTCCAGCAGCCTTATCGTCTCGGCTTTGGCATCGGCCCTGCTCATATCGGAATGGCAGAGCAGCGCCTCGGAAATCTGGTCGCCGATGGTGAAAAGCGGATTGAGCGATGTCATCGGCTCCTGGAAGATCATCGCCACCTTGTTGCCGCGCACCTGCCGCATGGCATTTTCCGGCAAGGCCAGGAGGTCGCGTCCGCCGAGCATGACCCGGCCCTCGACACGGCTCGTATCCGCCTGCAGCAGCCGCATGATCGAGAGCGAGGTGACGCTCTTGCCCGAGCCGGATTCGCCGACGATCGCCACCGTCTCCGCTGGCGCCACCGTAAAGGAAACATCGCGCACGACCGGTTTCCAGACGCCGTCCACCAGGAAGGAGGTCGTCAGCCTTTCGACGGAAAGAACGTCGGTCGTCGTCTGGATCGGTTGGGTTTGGGCGCTGGCCATGGCGGTTCCTCTCGCGGCAGATATCAATCCGGCCAGCGCAGCACGCCGTCGAAGCGGTGCTTGCTGCGGTTTTCCAGGGGTGTGGCGATGATCTCGTTGGAGGCACGCGCCTTGTCGAGTTCCTGCGCCAGGCGCTCCGCGACGATCGTCTCCTCACCCGGGTGCAGGTTGCATGGGTCGAGGTAGAAATAGCGGTGCTCCACCTCATGATCGCGCACGATGATCGGCGGGATGCCCTTGGCAAGCGCATCGGCCAGATCCCAGGCGGTGATATGCGCCTGCTCGGGATCGACGATCAGGCGCAGCCGATCGAGCGGATTGTTGGTCGGATCGGGCTCGATCAGCGCGGTGAGGCCAGGGCGGCCGTCGAGCGTGCGCTTCCACAGGTTGAGATAGCCGGTCTCGCGTTCCCGGATGCCGGCGTGGTCGCGGCTTTCCCAGGCTTCGAGTGCCGCCATGACGCCGAAGATGCTCTCCTTGCCGACCTTCATGCCGCGGCCGATGCCCATATTCTGCAGGAATGCATGGCGCACCAGCTCCTTCCTGCCGGCAACGATGCCCGAGGTCGGGCCGCCGAGGAATTTGTGGCCGGAGTAGAGCGCGATATCGGCTCCCTGCTCCACGAAGATGCGCAGGTCATATTCCGAAGCCGCATCGACGATGACGGGCACGCCCTTGGCATGGGCGATCTCGACGAATTCTTTGAGGTTCAAGAGGCCGTAATCGACGACATGGTGGGAGACGACATAGACGGCAGCGGCGGTCTTGTCGGTGATGGCGTTTTCCATGTGGAAGCGATGCGTCGAGGTCGCCTGCCCCACAAGCACGACCTTGCCGCCGGCAAGCCGGATCGCCTGGTCGACCGGGGCACCGTAGCTCACCACATGGCCCATCTGCACCAGCACTTCGTTCTTCTCCGACACCACATCCGGCAGCTTCTCGATCGCCAGCAGGTTATTGCCGGTGATCGCGCCGGCGACGGCCAGCGAAATGCCGGCCGAGCAGGAGGCGGTGACGAAGCCCGCCTCGCCACCGGTCAGCCGGGCGATGACGGCGCTTGCCTTGCGCTGCAGGTCGTTGATCTCGGCGAAGTGCGGCAGGATCGATGCCATCGCGCTGATCGCTTCGGGAACGACGATCGAGGCGCCGAGGCTGGTCATCGTGCCCGATACGTTGATGACAGGGCGAAGGCCAAGCGACGGGCGGATATCAGTGGACATGGAGATCTCCAGGAGTCTGGGTCGAAAAACGAAACATGGGGCGATCGATCAAGTGTGTCGAGCTTCCGTCAGCCATTCAAGGCGACGATCGCCTCGATCTCGACGGTGATGTTGCCGGGCAGCGAGCCGAAGCCAACGGCCGAGCGGGCATGTTCGCCGGCCGGCCCGAAGACTTCTATTAGCAGATCCGAGCAACCGTTGATGACGCTCGGATGATCTTCGAACTCAGGCACGGCATTGACCATGCCGAGCAGCTTGACCACCCGCTTGACGCGGGCGAGATCACCGAGCGCATCCTGCATCACGGCAAGCAGGTTGATGCCGGTCAGCCGCGCATGGCCGTAGGCCTCCTCGACACTGACCCCACCGCCGACCTTGCCGGCATGCATGAAGCCGTCGGCCTCACGCGGGCCCTGGCCGGACAGATAGAGCATATTGCCTTCGATCACGTGCGTGACGAAATTGGCAATCGGCGGCGGCGGCGGCGGAAGCGCAATGCCGAGGGCGGCAAGCCGTTCGTAAGGCGAGTTCTCGACCTTGCCGGCGGCGGTGGGAAACTGATTCACGCAAACTCCTGTCATGCAATTTTCGATTTGGCGAATTTCGATTGGGCCGACGCTTGGTCGGCGGATTAAAGATCCTTGCGCAGTCTTGGATCGAGCATGTCCCTGAGGCCATCACCGACCATCTGTAGCGACAGTACGGAGAGGATGATGGCGACACCCGGAAACAGCGTCATCCAGTCGGCCTGGCCGATATACTGCCGGCCGGCGGCGATCATCGTTCCCCAGGTCGGGATTTCGGGGCTGACGCCGAGGCCGAGGAAAGACAGGCCGGCTTCGGCGAGCATGGCGCTGGCGAAAAGGAACGTCGCCTGCACCAGGATCGGCGACAGCAGATTGCGCAGCACATGCCGCGTCATGATATGGAAGGTTGAGATGCCAAGCGCCCTCGCCGCCTCGACATAGGGCAATTCGCGAATGACCAGCGTCGATGCGCGCACGATCCGGGCAAGGCGTGGCGCATAGACGATCGACAGCGCGATGATGACGGTTGTCAGCGACGGGCCGAGGGCGGCAACGAGCGCGATCGCCAGCAGAATATCCGGAAAGGCCATCATCGCATCGATCAATCGGGCGATCGGCGTATCGAGCTTCTGGAAGAAGCCGGCAAGCAAGCCGAGCGTCACGCCGATCACGGCTGACAAAGTCACGACCGCAACACCGACGAGCAACGACAGGCGGCCGGCGAAGATCGTACGTGAGAAAACATCGCGGCCGAACTCATCGGTGCCAAAGAAAAAGGTGCCGCTCGGCGGTTTCAGCCGGTTGACGATGGAAAGCTTCGACGGCGAATAGGGCGCGACAACAGGAGCGAAGACCGCCAGAAGCACGAAGATCGTCAGGATCAGCAGGCCCAAGGCGACCGTCTTGCGTTTAAGCAGGCGCCTGGCGAATTTGCTGCCCTCGCCTTCGGCGGATTTGATCGCGATATCGGCCATCAGTAGCGCACCCTCGGATCGATCAGCAGATAGAGCATGTCGATCGCAAAATTGATCAGCACGTAGAGGGCGGCGATGACGAGCAGCGCCCCCTGGATGACGGGATAGTCGCGGCGCAGAACAGCGGAGACGACGAGATTGCCGACACCCGGCAGGCCGAAGACGGTCTCGGTGACGACGGCGCCTGAAATCAGCACCGCTGCCGTCAGGCCGATCACAGTCAGGATCGGGATCAGCGCATTCTTCAGAGCGTGCTTGAGAATGACCCGGCGCTCGATCAGCCCCTTGGCGCGCGCCGTGCGAATATAATCGTCGCCAAGCACATCGAGCATCGACGCGCGGGTGAAACGCAGGATCAGCGCCGAGGAGACGATGCCGAGCGCAAAGGCAGGCAGCGTCAGATGATACATCCGATCGAGAAAGGTCGAGCCCGGACCGCCATAACCCGAGACCGGGAAGAGGTTGAGCCTGACGGCGAAGAACTGCATCAGGATCAGGCCGAGCCAGAAGCTCGGAATGCTGGCGGCAAACATGGCGAGCGTCGTTGCCGCTTGGTCAATGAAGGAGCCGCGCCGATAGGCGGCATAGATGCCGATCGGCAGGGCGATGATGCTGGCAATGGCGAGCGAAAACAAAGTCAGGAAGAAGGTCGGCTCGGCCCGGTCGAGCAAGGCCGAGGTGACAGGCATGTTGAGGAAGATCGACTGGCCTAGATCACCTCTCAGCATCTGGCCGATATAATAGACATATTGCAGGCCGAGCGACTGATCGAGGCCGAGCCGGGATCTGAGATCGGCAATATCCTGCGGCGTCGCATCCGGCCCGAGCATCACTGCGGCGGGATCTCCCGGCGTCACGCGCACGATGACGAAGACGATCGTGACGACGAGAAACATCACGACGATCATGCCGAACAGGCGCTGGAGGATGTAGCGTATCATGAATGCCTGGTAAACCTTTGCAGATGCTGCAAAAAAGAAGACCGATACCGACCAGGAATGGCCGGTATCGGTGGCGATGCCTACTTCTTGATGGAAGCATTCCAGAAATACGGCCACGGAGCCGGATCGACACCTTCAAGCTTGGTCGACTCTGCCGAAACGGCGTTGAAGTCACCGATCTTCATGAAGGGGGCGTCGACATAGATCGCCTTCTGGACATCGGCCCAGAGCGCCACGCGCTTCTTCGGATCGACTTCCGAGGTGAAGGCATCGACGGCGGCCTTGCGGGCCGGCGTATCCCACCAGCCCGGCGAGCTGGTTGAGAGCGAGCCGATCAGGGCAGGCTCCGGCAGGAAGGGGCTATGGGTGATGTAGATATCCCAGAGCTTCGGATCGGTGCGGCGCTGCGTCAGCGTCGCCCAGTCCACAACCTGCATATCGACGGTGAAGCCGGCAAGCTTCAGATATTCGGCGGCGACCTGCGCCATCTTGTAGTGGAACTCATACTGGCGGCTGGTCAGGATACGGATCGGTTCGCCGTTGTAGCCGGCCTTCTTGGCGGCAGCCGCCGCCCCTTCCGGATCGGCGACGTTGTAGGCGCCCTCGACGCCAGCATCTGTCGACCAGGCAAAGGTCTTGGGATAGATGGCGCCGTCGAGCGCGTAGAAATCCTTGCTGCCGAAAGCCGCCGCCAGCATGTCTTCCATGCTGAGCGCCTGGCGGATCGCCTTGCGAACCTCGACATTCCCAGCAATACCTTCCTTCGTGTTGAAGACGAACACCGGATAGCCGAAGGGCTTCAGGATGATCGGCTGCGAGGCGGTGGAGGCCTTCAGCTTGTCGTAGGATTCGACCGGGATCGAGTCGACGTAGTCGTACTGGCCGGAAACCGCGGCCTCGACACGGGTGTTCGGATCCGGCACCGGCACGAAGCGGATCTCATCGAGATACTGGTGGCGGGCGCCGCCATAGCCATTGCTGTCGCCTTCACGTGACTTGTAGCCGTCGAAGCGGACGAGCTGGATGTATTGGTCGGCCTTGCGCTCCTTCAGCATATAGGGGCCGGTGCCGATGAAGTCTTTCATCGGCTCGTCCTGTTTTTCGGACGGGATGATGATCGCAGCCGAATTGTTGAAGGCGAGCAGCGAAGTCAGCGGCGCATAGGGCTGCTTAAGCGTGATCGTCACGGTCGCCGGATCGGCGGCGGTGACCTTATCGATGAAGCCGGCCACCTGCTTGCCGCGCGAGGCGATCTTCATCCAACGGCCAAGCGAAGCAACGACATCTTCCGAGGTCATGTCGGTATTGTCGTGGAACTTGATGCCGGTCCTGAGCTTGATCGTATAGGTTTTGCCGTCGGCGCTGATCTCAGGCAGGCTTTCGGCGAGAAGCGGCGTGACGTTCCAGCTCTTGTCGAAGGTGTAGAGCGTTTCGAAAATGTGCTGCGTGACGATGCCGACGAGATCGGCCGTCGACGACATCGGATCGAGCGTCGGCGGCTCGCCGATCGTCGCGACGTTGATGACGCCGCCCTTTTCCTGGGCAAGGAGCGTCGAAGGCAGGGCGACGAGCGCGGTGCCGAGAAGGAATGCGACCAGTGTTTTCATGTGAAGGCTCCCGTTTAGTTCCACAATTATGTAATTCATCTTTTTGTAACAGAATAGGAGATGGATCGATCCTGTCAAGCAGGAGCGACGGATTATGCGCTCGGCGGATACCGGGACGCCGAAAAACACACAATCTTTGGCTGCGCCCCGCCTGCAACAAGACCGCGCATTATGCCAAGGTGAGTCAATCGCACTGCGGTGAGGCTTCAACGGAACGGGAGAACAGGATGAGCATCGATTTCAACGACGGCAAATGGCTGAACGAGCCGTCACACTGGCAGGCGACCGAAACCGGCCTCACCCTGACCACCGATGAGAAGACCGATTTCTGGCGGGAGACCCATTACGGCTTCACCCGTGACAGCGGCCACTTCCTCGCCTTTCCCACCACCGACAGCTTCACCGCACAGATCCGCGTCCGGGGCGAATTCCGCACGCTCTACGACCAGGCCGGCCTGATGGTGCGCATCGACGAGAGACGCTGGGTGAAAACAGGCGTCGAGTTCACCGACGGCGAAGCCTACCTCAGCACCGTCGTCACCGACGGCAAGTCCGACTGGTCCGTCGCTCAGCCCTTCAGGGAATTGGAAGATTTCCGCATCCGCGTCACCGTCGCCAACGGCGCGATGCGCATCCAGGCTTCGCGCGATGGCAGCTTCTGGCCGCTGCTGCGGCTCGCCCCCTTCCCGGCTGCCGATCACTACGAGGTCGGACCCACGGCCTGCACGCCGGAGCGCAGCGGACTGACGGTCCGCTTTTCCGAATTCTCGATCGGCCCGGCGATTACCACCGATCTGCATGATTTGAGCTAGAAGAGCGACCTTTGGCGGCTCTACCGAAAGAACAAGATCAAATCGCTGCGAGTGCCGCGCAGCACACTTGACAAAGATAAGCTGCCTGTATTTTACTCAAGCCTGCGGATTAGGCAAAGAGCCTTCCACATTACATGACTTCGATAGTCCCCGGGCAGTTTCGCCCCATGACGCCTCATCGCTCGATGGGATCAGCGTCGTGGGGTTTTTGATGTGGTCACTTCATGAACGACGCGCTGAAAATCGGCATCCTCTTTTCGACCACCGGGCCCTACGGCTCGATGGGACGCGACGCGCGCGACGGCGCCGATTTCGCGATGGCCGAATATACCGGCGTCGAAGGGGTGGCGATTGAGCCCATCTTCTTCGATCCGCATGCCGATCTTGCCGCCTATCTCGATGGCGCGCGCCATCTTCTGCGCGCCGGCTGCCGCCATATCGTCGGTACGATCACCTCTGCGGCGCGCAAGGAAGTCATCCCGCTCGTCGAGAAACATGACGGCCTGCTCTGGTACATGTGCCCCTATGAAGGTTTCGAGGCCAACGAGAACGTCATCTATGTCGGCGGCTGCCCGAACCAGCATCTGCTGCCGCTTTTCGAGCACCTGATCCCGCGTTACGGCGCAAGGCCCTACCTCGTCGGCGCCAACTACGTCTGGGGCTGGGAGATGAACCGGCTCGCCCGCGAACTCATTACCAATGCCGGCGGCGAGGTGCTTGGCGAACGCTATCTTCCGCTCGAGGAGACAGCCGTCGAACGCATCGTCGCCGAGATCGCGCAGCGCCGCCCGAGCTTCATCCTCAACAATCTGATCGGCCCCTCGAGCTACGCCTTCCTGAAGGCGATCAAGGCCCTCGGTGATCGCGATCCGGCCTTCCGCGCGGAAAATTGCCCGGTAGTCAGCTGCGACCTGATGGAATGCGAACTCGACGATATCGCCGCCGGAGCTGCCGCCGGCCAGCTTTGCGCCGCTTCCTATTTCGATAGTATCGCGACCCCGGAAAATGCCGCCTTCAAGGCCCGTGTCACCGAGCGTCACGGCGCCGAGCGGCGTGTCTCCAGCGTCTTTGCCAGCGCCTATACGGCCGTCCGGCTCTGCGTCGACGCGATCGTCGCCGCCGGCGGTGACGAGCCCGACGCCGTCCGGCGCGAGCTCCACAATCGATCCTGGCCGACCCTGTTCGGCGCGCTTTCGATCGACCGCGATACCAATCATGCCGCCCTGCCCTTCCATCTCGGCCGGATCAACGCCGACAACGGCTTCGATGTCGTCGCCTCGCGGCCGCCGCTCGCCGCCGACCCCTATCTGACCGGCCGCAACCGCCTGGCCTTTCCACGGCTAAGGGTGGTGTCATGAGAGAGACACCCAATTTCACCGGCTGGCAGGCGATGGTCCTGCATCGCGAGGACGGCAACACCGAAAAGCTGATCCGCCAGCTTCGCCTGCTCGGCATCCACGCAACGCTACAATGGGCGCCGCTCTCGGCCGCGGCACTACTGCCCGATCTCGTCATCGTCGATGCCGACCAGGGCTGGGACGATCTGCTGCCCTGGCACGGCGAAACGCCTGCCTGCCCCGTCGTTGCCTTGCTTGGTTCGGAAGCGCCCGGCCGCATCGCCTGGGCACTTGGACAGGGTGCCGGTGCGATCATCGCCAAGCCGATCGCCACATCGGCCGTTTATCCGGCGCTTGTCATGGCCGTCTCCATTCATCGGGAGCGCAAGGCGACTGCGGAAAAACTGCAATATCTCGAAGAGCGCGTTCGGCTGCGGCCGCTCGTTCACGCCGCCGTCGAAAAGCTGCAGGCCGCACATGGCATCGACGAGGAGAGCGCTTACGCAATCCTGCGCAATTGCGCCATGCGCCGCCGCCTGCCGATGGAGCAGATATCAGCCTTCATCCTGGCGGGTGCCGAACCTCTGCCGGAGGCCGGCTGATGCATGTGCTGAAACAGATGATCCGCCAGCCGACGGCCCTTTTCGGCCTCATCGTCGTCACGCTCGTCATCGGGCTCGCCATCGCAGCGCCGTGGATCGCGCCGTTCAGTCCTGACGAGCAGATGTTTGACGGCCTGTCGCTCGAAGGCGCGCCGCTGCCGCCGGGCGGTCCCTATCTGCTGGGCACCGACACGCTCGGCCGCGACCTCTTCTCGCGCCTGCTCTTCGGCGCCCGCACCTCGCTGATCATCGGCCTTGTCGCCAATGGCATCGCGGTGACGATCGGCCTCTTCGTCGGCATCGTCGCCGGTTATCTCCGCGGGCTGGCGGGCAACATCCTGATGCGCTTCACCGATCTGATGATGGCATTTCCGGCATTGCTTCTCGCCATCGTGCTCGCCGCATTGCTGAAGCCGAGCCTCTGGATCGTCGCCATGGTGATTGCGCTGGTCAACTGGGTGCAGGTCGCCCGCATCGTCTATACCGAAACTCGCGGCCTGGTGGAGCGGGATTTCATCATGGCCGAACGCTCGCTCGGCGCCGGCCACATGCGCGTGCTCTTCATGCATATCCTGCCGCACCTCATGCCGACGGCAATCGTCTGGGGAACTCTCGGCATCGCCACCACCGTGCTGCTCGAGGCGACACTTTCCTTTCTCGGCGTCGGCGTCCAGCCGCCGCAGCCCTCCTGGGGCAACATCATCTTCGAGAGTCAAAGCTATTTCCAGGCCGCCCCCTGGCTGGTCTTCATTCCCGGCGCGATCATCCTTCTGACGGCGCTTTCCTTCAATCTGGTCGGCGACGCGCTACGCGACATTCTCGACCCGACCCAGCGCGGGAGGGGCTGATGGCATCACTCATGCTCCGCCGGCTGGCGCAGGCGGCGCTCATCCTGCTCGGCGTCGCGGCGATCACCTTCGTGCTGCTCTACGCCCTTCCGGCCGATCCGGCCCGCATGATCGCCGGCCGCAGCGCCACCGCCCAGACGGTCGCCAACATCCGCCATGAGCTCGGCCTCGACCAGCCGCTGCTGGTCCAGTTCGGCACATATCTCGGCAATCTGCTGCATGGCAATCTCGGCCGCTCCTATGCGCAGAAAACCGATGTCTGGACGCTGATTGCCGCGCGGCTGCCGGCGACGCTGACACTGATGCTTGCCGGCATCTTCGTCGAGGTGGTGCTCGGCCTGACGCTCGGCACCATCGCTGCCGTGCGCCGCGGCGGCTTCGTCGACCGGATGGTGATGATGGCCTCCTTTGTCGGCACCTCCGCACCGCAATTTCTCGTCGCCCTGCTGCTGCTCTACCTGCTGGCGGCAACGCTCGGCTGGTTTCCGATGAGCGGCTACGGCAGCTTCTCGCATCTCGTCCTGCCGGCCGTAACACTCGGCATCTGCGGCGCCGGCTGGTACGCCCGCATGGTGCGCTCGTCGATGATCGACGTGCTGAACCAGGATTATGTCCGCACGGCGCGCGCCAAGGGTCTTTCCTCGAAACGCGTCATCCTGCGGCATGCGCTGCCCAACGCCGTGCTGCCGATCATCGCCATGATCGGCATCGATATCGGCCAGTTCATGGGTGGCGTGGTCGTCGTCGAGGCGGTCTATGGCTGGCCCGGCATCGGCCAGCTCGCATGGCAGGCGATCCAGCAGGTCGATATCCCGATCATCATGGGCGTCACGCTGACCTCGGCGCTCGCCATCATCATCGGCAATCTGCTTGCCGACCTCGTCGCGCCGATCATCGATCCGCGCATCCGCACACGCTGACAGCAACCAAAGAAGGGGAACCAAGATGTTCAAACGCTGGCTGCAACAGACGACCATGGCAACGATGGTGGCGCTCGCCCCATTATCCGTCATGGCGCAGGAAACGCCCAAGCAGGGTGGCGATATCGTCGTCACCTACAAGGACGACATCACCACGCTCGACCCGGCGATCGGCTACGACTGGGTCAACTGGTCGATGATCAAGAGCCTCTATTCCCGCCTGATGGACTATGCGCCCGGCACGCCGAACCCGGTTCCCTCGCTTGCCGAGAGCTTCACCGTTTCACCCGACGGCTTGACCTATACCTTCAAGCTGCACAAGGGCGTGAAGTTCTCCAACGGCCGCGAACTCGTCGCCTCCGACGTGAAATATTCGATCGAACGCGCCGTCGACCCGAAGACGCAGGGGCCCGGCGCCGGCTTCTTCGGCGCCATCAAGGGCTTCGAGGATGAAACCGGCGGCAAGACGACGACGCTCTCCGGCATCGAGACGCCTGACGACAGCACCGTCATCTTCAACCTCTCGCGCCCCGACGCCACCTTCCTGCACGTGCTTGCGATCAACTTCGCCTCGGTCGTGCCGAAGGAAGCAGTCGAGGCGGCCGCCGGCGACTTCGGCAAGAAGCCGGTCGGCTCCGGCACCTTCATCCTGAAGGATTGGACGATCGGCCAGCAGCTCGTTTTCGAGCGCAACAAGGATTATTTCGTCAAGGGCGTTCCCTATATCGACAGCTTCAAGGTCGAAGTCGGCCAGGAACCGCTGGTGGCGCTCTTGCGCCTGCAAAAGGGCGAGGTCGATATTGCCGGCGACGGCATTCCGCCGGCGAAGTTCCTCGAAATCAAGAATTCGGCCGATGGCGCGCAGATGATCGTCGACGGCGAACAGCTGCACACCGGCTACATCACCCTCAACACCAAGGTGAAGCCCTTCGACAACGTCAAGGTTCGCCAGGCGCTGAACATGGCGATCAACAAGGAGCGTATCACCCGCATCCTCAACGGCCGCGCAACGCCTGCCAACCAGCCGCTGCCGCCGCTGATGCCGGGCTACGACAAGGCCTTCACCGGCTATGCCTATGACGTGGCGAAAGCCAAGGCGCTGCTTGCCGAAGCCGGCTATCCCGACGGCTTCGAGACCGTGCTCTACTCGACGAACACCGACCCGCAGCCGCGCATCGCCCAGGCGATCCAGCAGGATCTGGCCGCTGTCGGCGTCAAGGCCGAAGTCCGAGCACTGGCCCAGGCAAACGTCATCTCGGCCGGCGGCACGGAAGGCGAAGCCCCGATGATCTGGTCGGGCGGCATGGCCTGGATCGCCGACTTCCCGGACCCGTCCAACTTCTACGGCCCGATCCTCGGTTGCGCCGGCGCGGTTCCGGGCGGCTGGAACTGGTCATGGTACTGCAACGCCAATCTCGACAAGCGCGCCGTTGCCGCCGACTCGATGTCCGATCCGGCAAAGGCAGCCGAGCGCACCGCCGCCTGGGGCAAGATCTTCACCGACATCATGGCCGATGCGCCGTGGATCCCTGTCATCAACGAACGCCGCGTCGTCGCCAAGTCGATGCGCATGGGCGGTGCTGACAACATCTACATCGATCCGACCCGCGTCATCAATTACGACGCGATCTACGTGAAGCAGTAAGCCCCGAAGAAACAAAGCCTTCCCGGTCCACGCCGGGAAGGTGTCATAAAGTCGAGGGAGACATGAAATGTGCATCGCCTGCACCCACACCATCCACCGCGCCCAGCACAATTTCGGCTGGAACAAGGATTTCACCCCCGCGGTCGTCGCCAAGCCCGGAGAGACGATCCACTTCGAATGCATGGATTCATCGGGTGGCCAGCTCGGACGCGACGCGACCCTGGAAACGCTGAACGCGCTCGATTTCGGCAAGATCAACCCGGTCTCCGGCCCGGTCTATATCGAAGGCGCCAAACCCGGCGATGCGCTGAAGGTGACGCTGCGCAAGTTCATTCCCTCGGGCGTCGGCTGGACGGCCAATATTCCGGGCTTTGGCCTGCTTGCCGACCAGTTCAAGGATCCGGCGCTGCACGTCTGGTCCTATGACGCCAACAGCATGGTGCCTGCCCTTTACGGCCGGGGCGGGCGCGTGCCGCTGAAGCCCTTCGCCGGCACGATCGGCGTCGCACCCGCCGAGCCCGGCACCCATTCCGTCGTTCCCCCACGCCGCGTCGGCGGCAACATGGACATCCGCGACCTAACGGCCGGCGTGACGCTCTACCTGCCCGTCGAGGTCGACGGCGCGCTGTTTTCGATCGGGGATACCCATGCCGCCCAGGGCGATGGCGAAGTCTGCGGCACGGCGATCGAAAGCCAGATGAACGTCGAAGCGACGATCGAGCTCGTCAAGGACGCCAAGCTGCAGACACCGCGCTTCACCACGACCGAACCGGTGACCCGCCATCTCGACGGCGCCGGCTACGAGGTGACGACAGGCATCGGCCCCGATCTGATGACCGGGGCGCGCGAAAGCGTCATGCGCATGATCGATCTTCTCGGCGCCGAACACGGCATGAGCGCCGTCGATGCCTATCTGCTCTGCTCGGTCTGCGGCGATCTCCGGATCAGCGAGATCGTCGACCAGCCGAACTGGGTGGTTTCCTTCTACTTCCCGAGGATCGTGTTCGCGTGAACGAAGCCATGCCCGCCGCAGCACCGGTGCTCAGCCTTCGCAAGCTGAGCGTCGATGCCCGCACGCCCGAAGGCCGCAAGCCGGTGCTCCAGGATGTCAGCTTCGAGCTTGCAAGCGGTGAAACGCTCTGCATCGCCGGCGAATCCGGCTCCGGCAAGTCGGTCACCTCGCTGTCGATCATGGGGCTCCTGCCGAAAGCCTCGCTGCGGGTCGCCTCCGGCAGCGTGCTGCTTGGCGAGCGCGACCTGCTCAGGCTTTCCGATCGGGCGATGCGCAGCGTGCGCGGCGGCGATATCGCCATGGTGTTCCAGGAGCCGATGACCTCGCTCAATCCGGTCATGTCGGTCGGCAACCAGCTGACGGAAGCAATCCGCGCGCACCAGGGCAGCGACAATGCCGAGGCGGTGGCGCTGAAGATGCTCGATGCCGTGCAGATCACCGAGCCGGCCCGGCGGTTGAAGCAATATCCGCATGAGCTTTCCGGCGGCATGCGCCAGCGGGTGATGATCGCCATGGCGCTCTCCTGCCGGCCGAAGGTGCTGATTGCCGACGAGCCGACGACGGCACTCGACGTCACCGTACAGGCGCAGATCCTCAGGCTGATGCGCGAGTTGAAGCGCGAATTCGGCGCCTCGATCATCCTCATCACCCACGACATGGGCGTCGTCGCCGAAATGGCCGACCGTGTCGTCATCATGCAGAATGGCCGGATCGTCGAGCAGGGAACAGCGCTCGCCGTCTTCCAGCGGCCGAAGGAGGCCTATACCCAGCAATTGCTTGCCGCCGTCCCGAGGCTCGGCGCACTTGCCGGCACCGACCGCCCGCCGCGCATCACCCAGCGCGCCGTCGAGACGCTGCATCCGGACCGCACGCCGGTTCTGAACGTGCGCGACCTCACCGTCACCTACGGCAATGCCGCAAGCCGGTTTTTCAAGGGCAAGCCGCCGGTCGCGGCCGTCGATGGCGTTTCCTTCGATATCCTGCCGGGTGAAACGCTCGGCCTCGTCGGCGAAAGCGGCTCCGGAAAATCGACGACGGGCAAGGCCGTGCTCGGCCTCATCCCCTTCAAGGGCAACGTCCTGATCGACGGCCGCAACATCGCCGGCCTCAGCCAGCGTGAGATGCGGCCCGTGCGCCGCTCAGCGCAGATGATCTTCCAGGATCCCTATGCCTCGCTCGACCCGCGCATGGCCGTCGGCAAGGCGATCGGCGAACCGATGATCATCCACGGTATCGGCAACCATAGCGAACGGCAGGACCGCGTCGCCGAACTGTTGCGCCGGGTCGGCCTGACGCCTGATGCGGCGACGCGCTATCCGCACGAATTTTCAGGCGGCCAGCGCCAGCGCATCTGCATCGCCCGGGCACTCACGCTAGAGCCAAAGCTGATCGTCGCCGACGAGAGCGTCGCAGCCCTGGACGTCTCGGTGCGCGCCCGGGTGCTGGACCTGCTTCTCGAACTGCAGGAAACGATGGGGCTCGCCTATCTCTTCATCTCCCATGACATGGCCGTCGTCGAGCGCATGTCCCACAACGTCGCCGTCATGCGCGCCGGCCACATCATCGAAACCGGCACACGGCGGGATATCTTCGAGAACCCGAGGGATGACTACACCCGCGCGCTGATCGCCGCAGTTCCGATCCCCGATCCGGAGGTCTATCGGGTGAAAGGGGTTCATGTATGAGCGCATTGCCGAAGCGAGTGTAGATCGGCGATCTTAAAGTCATTCGGACATTTAGTAAATATAGAGCTGCATTTCAGAAATATATTGCACCTATGGTTGTCACTGCTATTCTCCAAAATGGGAGGAGAACCGCATGGCGAGAGGGCCGCAGCCAGCACGGCCCCGGAGAAAATCCGAGGGCAATATTCAAGAAAACCTCGTCAAGACGCGGATCGGGGGCGATCTCTCGTCGTTCATGAAGGGCAAGACGGATCCCCCCAAGGGGATTGGCAAGGCGAAGCACTTCGATGTCATCATAGAATTCAACCGCGACTTTCCGGGCGGCGGCACGGCGGCGCGGCAACTCTTGTTCGAAGCATTCCTGTTGTACCTCAACAGAATTGGGGCGACTGACGAGAGCAACAACCTGTGGCGTTTCGGCATGTCCCCGCCGCTCGGCATGCCTGCGGTCTCGGAGGACAGCAAACTGGACCTCTCGCAGATGTTTTCGAATGGCAGCAGGATCGCCGCCAAATCCCTCTGGACCGACAGCTACGCCTTCGCGACCCTGACCCGGGAAGCCATTGACCGGCTTTCGAGCTGGACAATGCCCCAAAAGGATGACGACAAGAATAAGGGTGAAACCAAAAGCGGCAGCAAGAATAAGAAGACACCACTCGTCTACAAGATCTGGTGCGATCACGAGATCAAACGCTGCGTCTACGAATCCGTCAGGACAATCAAATGCGATGCGGCGCATGCATCCTTCGCAGCCAGCGGAAAAGGCGTTGTCTGGGCAGTGGCCGATACCGGCATTGACGGGACACATCCGCATTTCAAAACACTGAGAACGCTCGATCTGCCGGACGGCCTCTTTCATCGGGATTTCACGGCCGACAATCCGGACCCGACCGTGGCGTCGGCTGCGGCGCTGATCGATAGTGCCGGCCATGGAACCCATGTTGCCGGCATCATAGCCGGCCGCACATCCGTGCTGGACGAACCGAAAACGGACGCGGTCAAGAAGATCTGCGTGAAATCGGAGGTGCGCAACGAAAATGGGACCAAATCAACCGTCAAGGATACTCATGACGGCGTCATCACCGGCATGGCACCGCACTGCAAGCTGTTGAGCCTGAAAGTGCTGGCCAATGAGAAGCAGGGCAAGCTCAGCAATCTGCTGGCTGCGATCGGCTATGTCCAGCGCTCGAACGACTACGGGCGCAACATTAAGATCCACGGCATCAATCTCAGCCTTGGCTATCCGTTCGATCCGGTCTGGTTCGCGGCAGGGCAAAGCCCGCTCTGCGTCGAGGTCGACAGGCTGGTGCGTTCGGGCGTCTGCGTCGTGGTCGCGGCCGGCAATGCCGGCTACGGTACGGTGACGCAATTCTCAGGCGCGCCGGAGCGCGCCTCCCATAGCGGCACGATCATGGATCCCGGCAACGCAGCGCTCGCCATCACTGTCGGCTCGACGCATCGCGATATGCCGCATACCTACGGCGTCTCCTATTTTTCCTCCAAGGGACCGACCGCGGATGGGCGCATGAAGCCAGATCTCGTCGCACCCGGCGAGCGCATCATCTCATGCGCGCTCTACAACGGTGCGAAGTCAGGCGAAGTGCCGTTCCGGGAGGATACCGGAACGAGCATGGCGACGCCGCATGTCTCCGGCGCGATCGCCGCGTTCCTCTCGGTTCGGCGTGAATTTCTCGGCCAGCCGGAACGCGTCAAAGAGATCTTCATCGGCGCCGCGACCGATCTCAAGCGGCGGCCGGAGTTTCAGGGCGCCGGCCTGCTCGATCTGATGCGAACGCTACAGGCTGTGTAAGGAGGACATATGGACACGCTTGGACCCTCGCCATTCCTATGGCTCGAATTCGACAAGACTGGCGCGATCGATCCCGCGACGGCGACAAGTCTCGCGGCGTTGCTCAACCAGCCCGGAACGACCGATCTGGTGGTCATGTCGCATGGCTGGAAGAATACCAAGGACGATGCCCGCAAGCTCTACGGAACGCTGTGGGCGAACGCCCGCAAGAAGCTTGCGCCCGACAAGGCGAGCCACACCGTCGTCGCCGGCGTCGTCTGGCCCGCCAAGGCCTATCGCACCGATTTCGACGAACAGACACTGGTGACGCCAGGCGGCGGCGGAACGCTGGCGGCAGACGGGACGGCGGCGGACCCTGAGGATCTTGACGATGAAGCCTTCAAAAACGTGCTGAAGGATTTCAAGGATCTCTTCGGGCAGGATGGCGCCGCAACGGCCCAAACGGCGCGGGCTGCAGCGAAGACGCTCGATGAAACGACATCGTTTTTCCTCGTCAAGAACGGCAACGAAGCACTCGGTTCTCCGGGAACGGATTCCGAACTCAAGGCGGATTCAGCGCCGATTGCGCTCGCCACGGACGATGCCACCAGCGCCAAAATGCTGATGGAAGCTCTCATCGCGGCGCCGACATTTAACCTCGAAAGCTCCGTCGGCAAGGCTCAAGGGCTCGGCGACGTCGTCTCGGGCCTGATCTCCGGGCCGAGAGCGGCGGTGGCGCGGTTTTTGAACCAGCTGACCTATTACGAAATGAAGAAACGCGCCGGCATCGTCGGCGAGGCTTTGACGAAAAGCGTGCTATCGAAGCTCGTGCTGCAACAGCCGATCCGCCTGCATCTCGTCGGCCACAGTTTTGGCGCCCGGCTGGTCGCGGCGGCGGCAAACGGGCTCGCACCGATCCCGAAGCTGGAATTCTTCTCGCTCACTTTGCTGCAGGGCGCCTTCTCGCACAATGGCTTCGCTAAAGAGATCAAGCCGGGCCTTGCCGGCGCCTTCCCCGACGTCGTGGGCAAACCGACCGGCCCGATCTGCATCACCCACACCCACAACGATCTCGCCTGCACGCTCGCCTATGCGCTGGCGTCGCGCCTGTCGCGCGATATCGCCAAGAGCATCGGCGATGCCAACGACGAGTTCGGGGCGATGGGGGCGAACGGTCCGCAACACCTGAAGGCGGGACAGGCTGTCGAGGACGATACGGATGCCGTGTTCGCGCCGCAGGCCGGCAAGGTCAACACCTTCCTGGCGGACACGTACATCATCAAGACGGCGGCGTCGGATGCCCATAACAATGTCGACAACGAGGATGTCGGACGGCTGTTGGCAAAGATCGTCAGCTGATCGCCTTTCGTAAAAAAACGCGCGGCGCTGTCAGTCGTGGAATTGTCATTTTCAGGATGACATCAGTCCCGTTCTCTGCGAAAAAGAGCGCGATGAGAGACAGGGGCGTTCGTCGACAGACGGGCTGAGAAGCACCCTTCGAACCTGAACCGGATAATGCCGGCGGAGGGAGTCGCTCGGGGTCGCGGCATCGCCCGCACGAACCGCCCCGTGCCCGCCCCCGCCTGAAAGGGGCCACATGCAGACCAAAACCACACCAGGAGCGATGCTGAAGGCGATGCGCGAGAAGCCGCCGCTCGTTCAGTGCATCACCAATTACGTCGCCATGAATATCGCCGCAAATGTTCTGCTCGCCGCTGGTGCCTCGCCCGCCATGGTGCATGCCGCGGAAGAAGCCGGCGAATTCGCCGCGATCGCCAGTGCTGTGACCGTTAATATCGGCACGCTGTCGACGCAATGGATCGACGGCATGCAGGCGGCTGCGAAGGCGGCGACATCAGCCGGCAAGCCCTGGGTGCTCGATCCGGTCGCCCACTATGCGACGGCTTTCCGCCGCAACGCGGTCGCCGAACTGCTGGCCCTCAAGCCCACGATCATCCGCGGCAACGCTTCCGAAATCATCGCGCTTGCCGGCGGGGAGAGCCGCGGTCAGGGGGTCGACAGCCGCGATCCGGTCGAGCAGGCGGAAGGTTCGGCGCGATGGCTCGCTGAGCGTCAGCGGGCGGTGGTTGCCGTTACCGGCGCCGTGGATTTCGTCACCGACGGCGAGCGGGCCGTGCGCATCGAAGGCGGATCCGCTCTGATGCCTCAAGTCACCGCGCTCGGCTGCTCGCTCACCTGCCTCGTCGGCGCCTTTGCCGCGACGGCACCCGAGGATATCTTCGGCGCGACGGTCGCGGCACTTTCAACCTTCGCCATCGCCGGCGAGGAGGCCGCCCTTGGGGCGGCCGGGCCTGGGTCCTTCTCCTGGCGCTTCCTCGATGCGCTGTCCGCGCTCGACGCCGAAACGCTTGACGCCAGGGCAAGGATATCAGCCGCATGAAGGCTTTCGATCTTTCGCTCTATCTCGTCCTCGACCCCGATCTCTGCGCCGGGATCGGCATGGTCGAAACCGCGCGCCTTGCCGTTGCCGGCGGCGCGACCATTGTACAGTTGCGCGACAAACATGCCGGCACCATCAGGATGATCGAGACCGGCCGCGCCTTGAAACAGGCGCTGGATGGGACCGGCGCCCTCCTCATCGTCAACGACGACGTCGAGGCGGCAGTCGCCATCGGCGCCGACGGCCTGCATATCGGCCAGCAGGACATGGATGCGCGCAAAGCGCGGGCGATGATCGGCCCCGAGATGATCCTCGGCCTATCGGTCGAGAGCGAGCCGCTTGCTAACGCCGTCGATCCTGGCTTTGTCGACTATACCGGCGTCGGACCGGTATTTGCGACGCCGACCAAGACCGATCACAAGCAGCCGATCGGCTTTGACGGCCTTGCAAGGCTGGTAAAGGCCTCACCGGTGCCATCTGTCGCGATCGGCGGGCTCAAGGCGGATCATGTCGCCCAAGTGTTTGCCGCGGGCGCCCGGGGGCTTGCCGTCGTCTCCGCAATCTGCGGCACGCCCGATCCCGAAGCGGCCACACACCGCATCGCTGCAGAAATTCGAAAGGCCCGCGCATGATCCGCAACGTTCTCTCGATCGCCGGCTCCGATCCCTCCGGCGGCGCCGGCATCCAGGCCGATCTCAAGGCCTTTTCCGCCCGCGGCGTCTACGGCATGGCGGTGCTGACCGCTCTGACGGCGCAGAACACGCAAGGTGTCAGCGGCGTGCACCTGGTGCCGCCGCAATTCGTCGCCGACCAGATCAATGCCGTCTTTGCCGATGTGCGCGTCGATGCCGTCAAGATCGGCATGATCGCCAATGCCGGCATCGCCGACGCTGTTGCCGGCGCGCTGACTGACCACCGCGACATTCCGATCGTCATCGACCCTGTCATGATCGCCAAGGGTGGTGCCGCCCTGCTCGCGCCCGAAGCGGTCGACGTGCTGACCCGCCGGCTGCTGCCGCTGGCCACGCTTCTGACCCCGAACCTGCCCGAAGCCGCAGCCCTGCTGCACCAGCCGGTGGCGACAAACCGTGCTGAGATGGCGGAACAGGCCGAGCGCCTGCTCGCGCTTGGCCCGGCCGCGGTGCTGGTCAAGGGCGGCCATCTCGACAGCGACCAGAGCCCTGACGTGCTTGCCACGGCCGCCGGCCTTCACTGGTTCGAAGCCAGGCGTGTGCCGACCAAGAACACCCATGGCACCGGCTGCACGCTCTCCAGCGCGCTGGCGGCCGAGCTCGCCAAGGGCGCCTCGGCGCAAGAGGCGGTCGCTATCGCGAAGGACTACCTCGCCGGCGCGGTCGCGGCAGCCGGACACCTCACCGTCGGCTCCGGCCACGGCCCGGTGCAGCATTTTCATGCGCTTTGGAAAGAGGGCGAATAGGCGCTCGCTCAACCAATATTCCGCCAATCGAAACAGCCCGGCCTTTCCGGGGCGGTTTTGCGTTCGGCACCTACTTTGCGTTGAAACCCTGGGGACAGCGGCGGCTCGCGCCTTTGGCCGTTTGAAAAACCTTGTTGACAAGCCCGGTCAGATGGCCAAGTCTATGACACTAAAAGGGGATATGTTCCGCAATAACGGAATAACTGGAGGAGTGACGGGTGCCAGACCTGCTTGTGAGCCTATATTCCACTGAGCTCGCCGACCTGAAACGCAAAGCCGACGACGTCGGCGTCTCCATCCGTGCGGCCCTCCCCCCGGAACTGCATCTTATCGTCGGCTGGGTTCGCCAACGGTTCAGCGAGAACTGGGCGAGCGAAGTCACAGTCGCCTTCTCCCGCCAGCCGGTTGCCTGCCTGATTGCCGTTGAAGGCGGCAAGCTCCTCGGCTTTGCCTGCTATGACACGACGGCGCGCGGCTTCTTCGGCCCGACCGGCGTCGACCCCGACGCACGCGGCAAGGGCATTGGGCTCGCTCTCTTTTCCGCCTGCCTTCAGACCATGAAGACGCTCGGCCACGCCTATGCCTTCATCGGCGATGCCGGGCCAGTCGATTTCTACGCCAGGACCGCAGGCGCAACCATCATCCCCGCCCCCGATAAGGGCATCTACGAAGGCATGCTGCGAAGCGCGCCGAAATGACCATCTGATCCCGGAGTTACAGAATTGTCCTCGACCCCGCTCGCCCTTTTCGTCGGCCTTCCGAATCCCACTATTTCGGATGATGAATTCGCCCTCTTTCGCGAAACCAATCCGCTCGGCCTGTTCGTCGGCCGGCGCAATCAGCGCGAGCCGGAGCAGACGAGGCGCCTGATCGAGCGCTTCCGCGAAGCCGTCGGCCGCGACGACGCGCCTGTCTTCACCGACCAGGAAGGCGGCCGCGTGCAGCATCTCGATGCCGGCCCCTGGCCGCTCTTCCGCAGCTTCGGCCAGTTTGCCGAACTTGCACGCCGCGATTTCGATCTCGGCAAAAAAGCACTGCGCCTTTCCTCCCAGGCCATGGGTGCGATGATGACGGAACTCGGCCTTTCGAGCGGCTGCTCGCCCGTTCTCGACCTCGTCTTCGAGACGACGAGCGCGGTCATCGGCGCCCGCTCCTTCGGCCCTGATCCCGATTTCATCGCTGCCCTCGGCCGCGAGGTGGTCGATGGCCTTCTCGAGACCGGCAACATGCCCGTCATCAAACATATTCCCGGCCATGGCCGCGCGACGCTCGACTCCCACAAGGAGCGTCCGGTCGTCAATGCCAGCCGCGAGACGCTCACAGCCACCGATTTCAAACCCTTCGTCGCGCTGAAGGATACGCCTTGGGCCATGGTCGCCCATGTCGTCTACTCGGCCTATGACGCCGAGCTGCCGGCGTCGGTCTCGCCGATCATGCACGACGTGATCCGCAAGGACATGGGTTATGACGGCGTACTGATATCAGACTGCATCTTCATGGAATCGCTCTCCGGCACCCTGCCGGAGCGCGTCAAGCAGGTGCTCGACGCAGGCTTCGACATCGCGCTCCACAGCCACGGCGACATCCCGGAAAGCGAAGCCGCCGCCAAGGCTGCCCGCCCGCTGACTGAGGCCGCCCTGCAGCGGATCGCCGCCGGCAAGGCCCGCCTCGGCAATCTCAAGATCGATGTCCGCGCCGCCCATGCTGAAGTCGAAGACATGTTTGCAAGCGCGCTGGTCTCCTGACCGGCACCTCATCTCTCACCGCATAAGAAAAGGGGAATAAACCATGAAAAAATATCTTCTTGCAGCCGCAGCAATAACGCTTTTTTCGGGATCCGCCGTGGCGCAGACGGTCCTCACAGTGAATATCGAACCGGCGACGACTTGGGTTCGCAACTTCAACCCGTTCAACCAGACCTCGTCGCGCCAGTCGACACTCGACTTCATCTACGAGCCGCTGGTCGTCTTCAACCGCTTCGACAGCAACAAGCCGGTCTATCGCCTGGCCGAAAGCTTCAAACTCTCCGACGACCTGAAGAGCATCGATTTCAAGCTGCGCCCGAACCTGAAATGGTCGGACGGCAAGCCGCTGACCGCAGCCGACGTCAAGTTCACCTATGATTACCTGAAGAAGTTTCCGGCGCTCGATTTCGTCAGCATCTGGACCTTCATCACCGACGTGCAGGCCGTTGACGGCCAGACGGTGCGCTTCACGCTCGCCAATCCGAGCTCGCTCGCCGCCGAGCAGATCTCGCAGTTGCCGATCGTTCCGGAACATGTCTGGAAGGATGTCGCCGATCCCGTCACCTTCGCCAACGAGACCCCTGTTGGCAGCGGCCCGCTGACGGAGGTGCCGCGCTTCACCGGCCAGACCTACGACCAGTGCCGCAACCCGAGCTACTGGGACAACGCGCACCTGAAGGTCGATTGCATGCGCTTCCCGCAGCTTGCCGACAACAACCAGATGCTGACCGCAACGGCCGACGGCACGCTCGACTGGGGCGTCTCCTTCATTCCCGATATCGACAATGTCTATGTTTCCAAGGATCCGGCGCATTTCCACTATTGGTATTCGCCGAGCAGCATGGTCGCCTTCCTGTTCAATCTGGAAACCGCAAACGAGAATAACAAGAAGGCCTTCAACGACCTGAAATTCCGCCGTGCCGTCTCGATGGCGCTCGACCGCAAGACGATGATCGACGTCGCCGGCTACGGCTATCCGACGCTGAACGAAGATCCCGGCCTGATGGGCGAACTTTACAAGAGCTGGGCGGACCCGTCCGTAAAGGCCGACTTCGGCAAGTTCGCAACCTATGACGCCGATGCCGCCAAGGCCCTGCTCGACGAGGCAGGCTACAAGGACAAGGATGGCGACGGCTTCCGCGACAATCCGGACGGCAGCAAGATCTCCTTCTCGATCATCGTCCCCAGCGCCTGGACGGACTGGATCGACACCGTCAACCTCGCCGTCGAAGGCATGCAGGCGGTCGGCATCGACGCCAAGATCGAAACGCCGGAGGAAGCCGTCTGGACCGGCAATCTCATCAACGGCTCCTTCGATGCGGCGATCAACAGCCTGCCGGCATCGGCTTCGCCCTATTACCCCTACAAGCGCGCCTTCAGCGCTTCGGACAAGGGCAAGACCCGCTTCACCGCGCAGCGCTGGTTCAACCCGGAGGTCGAAAAACTCGTCACCGAGTTCACCCATACCGCCGATCTTGCCAAGCAGAAGGACGCGATGAACAAGGCGCAGCGCATCGTCGCTGAAAACATGCCTGTCATTCCGGTGTTCAACAATCCGAACTGGTATCAGTACAACACCAAGCGCTTCACCGGCTGGTCGACCAAGGAAAACCCCTTCGTCAATCCGTCGATCTCGCGGACCAACCCGGCACGCCTGCTGAACCTCCTGGCTCTCGAGCCGGTCAAGTAAGCATCGCAATCCTCGGGAGCGGCGTAAAGCGCCGCTCCGTCACGACGGAGTCCCCATGGCTTTCCTGCTTCGCCGCCTCGTCTTCTACATGGCAGCCTTCATCGCGGCAGCGACAATCAATTTCTTCCTGCCTCGTCTGATGCCGGGCGATCCCGTGCAGATCATGTTTTCGAGTGCCGGCACCGAATTGCCGCCGGAAAGCCTGCAGGCGCTGAAGCTCACCTTCGGCTTCGTCGACGGTCCGCTCTGGCAGCAGTATCTCACTTATCTCGGTAGCATCTTCACCGGCGATCTCGGCCGCTCGATCAAATATTTTCCGCTGCCGGTCACCTCGGTGCTCGGCCATGCCCTCGTCTGGACCGTCGGCCTGATGGGCACGGCGACGATCGTGAGCTTTGTGCTCGGCACCTTCCTCGGCATCGTCGCCGCCTGGCGCCGCGGCAGCACGTTCGATGTCATCGTCTCCGTCGGCGCGATCTTCGCCACCTCGGTGCCGGCCGTCGTCACCTCGCTGATCGTGCTCTTCATCTTCGGCTTCACGCTCGGCTGGTTTCCGAACGGTTATGCCGCCGACCCATCGCTCGATCCGGCCTTCAGCCTGCAATACATCGGCAGCCTCGCCTATCACGGCATCCTGCCGATGGTGACGCTCTGCACCGTGCTGATCGGCGGCTTCACCGTCACCATGCGCAACAACATGATCAACCTGCTCGGCGAGGACTATATCGTCATGGCCCGCGCCAAGGGCCTTTCCGACCGGCATGTGATGCTCTGGTACGCAGCGCGCAACGCCCTGTTGCCGACCGTCTCCAGCCTTGCCATCGCCATCGGCACCATCCTCGGCGGTTCGCTGGTGACGGAGGTCGTCTATAACTATCCGGGCCTCGGCAACATTCTCTACCAGGCGATCCTCGCCCGCGATTACCCCGTCATCCAGGGCCAGCTCCTCATCATGACCGCGACCATGCTGATTGCCAATTTTATCGTCGACGTCAGCTATGTGCTGCTCGACCCGCGGCTGAAGGGAGCGTGAGATGAAGACCCTGCTTCGAAACCGCAAGGCGCTGATCGGCCTGGTCATCATCGCCTTCATCGTCCTCGTCGCGATCGCAGCGCCGTTGCTGACGCAGTACGATCCCGCCGCCCGCACCGGGCGGCCGCATCAAGCGCCATCACTCGACCATATCCTCGGCACCACCCGCATCGGCCAGGATGTCTTTGCCCGGCTGATCTACGGCGCCCGTACTTCGCTTGCCGTCGGCTTCGGCGCCGGCCTGCTGATCACACTCGTCGGCACCGCACTCGGCATCATCTCCGGCTATCGCGGCGGCAAGACCGACGAGATCATCAGCTTCTTCACCAACATGGTGCTGGTCGTTCCGAACCTGCCGCTGCTGCTCGTGCTCGCCGCCTTCATCGGCCAGGCAAGCCCCCTCGTCATCGCCCTCATCCTCGGCGCCACCTCCTGGGCCTGGGGCGCGCGCGTCACTCGTGCCGAAACGCTCTCCGTCAAGCAGAAGGATTTCGTCAAATCGGCCGAGATGATGGGGGAGCCGCAATGGCGCATCATGACATTCGAGATCTTTCCCAACGTGATTTCAATCGTCGGCATCAATTTCATCGGCAGCGTCATCTTCGCGATCATCACCGAGGCGACGCTCGAATTCCTCGGCCTCGGCGACCCGAGAGCGATCTCCTGGGGCACCATGCTCTACAATGCGCAGAAAGCCTCGGCCCTTTCGGTCGGCGCCTGGTGGGATATTCTCACCCCCTGCTTCGCGCTCGCCTTCCTCGGCATTGGCATGTCATTGCTGAACTTCGCCGTCGACGAGATCGCCAATCCGCGGCTGCGCACCGGCAATCATCTGAAGCGCTGGTCCCTGCTCGTCCGCTCCGGGGAGGGCCGCCTGTGACG
Source organism: Rhizobium sp. WYCCWR 11152 (assembly GCF_013087615.1). Classification (NCBI taxonomy): domain Bacteria; kingdom Pseudomonadati; phylum Pseudomonadota; class Alphaproteobacteria; order Hyphomicrobiales; family Rhizobiaceae; genus Rhizobium; species Rhizobium sp. WYCCWR 11152. The sequence goes on from NZ_JABFCP010000003.1 coordinate 105,708, forward strand.
CAGCCGCTGCTCTCGGTGAGGAACCTCACCATCGACTATATCGGCGAGGAGAAGGATTTCCGCGCCGTCGACGATGTCAGCTTCGATGTCGCGCCCGGCGAGGTCTTCGGCCTTGCCGGCGAATCCGGCTGCGGCAAGAGCACCATCGCTTTTGCCATCAGCCGCCTGCACAAGCCGCCGGCGCTAATCCGCAAGGAGAGCCGCATCCTGCTCGACGGTCGCGACGTGCTCGGCCTCGACAAACAGGCACTCAGCGCCTTCCGCTGGCGCGAGGTTGCCATGGTTTTCCAGAGCGCCATGAATTCGCTGAACCCGGTGCTGCGCATCGAGACGCAATTCTACGACATGCTGCGCGCTCACAAGGGCATGAGCCGTGTTGCAGCCCGCGAGCGCACCGCCGAGATGCTGACGCTCGTCGACATCGCGCCGGATCGCATGCGCGACTATCCGCACCAGTTTTCCGGCGGCATGCGCCAGCGCATCGTCATCGCCATCTGCATGGCGCTCGATCCGAAGCTCGTCGTCATGGACGAGCCGACGACGGCGCTCGACGTCGTCGTCCAGCGCGAAATCCTGCAGCGCATCAACGAATTGCGCCGCAGCTTCGGCTTTTCCGTTCTGTTCATCACCCATGATCTCGGGCTGATGGTGCAGTTTTGTGACCGCATCGGCATCATGCTCGCCGGCCAGCTGGTGGAGCAGAACGCCGCCGAGGCGATCTACAGGACGCCAAAGCACGACCACACGAAGAAGCTCTGGGCCTCCTTCCCCTCGCTGCATGGAGGAGTGCTGTTATGACAGACGCCATTCTCGCACTCGACCAGGTGACCAAGACTTTCGGCCATGGCTCCGGGGCGGTGCATGCGGCGCGCGCCATCTCGTTTTCGCTGCATGCCGGCCGGGCGCTGGCGCTTGTCGGCGAATCCGGCAGCGGCAAGACCACCTGCGCCCGCATGGCGATGCGCGAATATCTGCCGACATCGGGCCGGATTCTCTACAAGGGCCGGCCTGTCGAGGCGGCGAAATCCGCCGAGATCGCCCGCTACCGCCGTTCGGTGCAGATGATCTTCCAGGACCCATTCGCTTCCCTCAACCCGGCCCACACCATCGCCCATCATCTCCGGCGGCCACTGAAACTGCACCGCCCGGAGATCAAGGGGGCCGAGATCGACGCCGCGATCCGCGAACTGCTGCAGCGCGTCAGGCTCGATCCCGATCTCGTCGCGCCGAAATATCCGCACGAGCTTTCCGGCGGCCAGCGCCAACGCGTCAACATTGCTCGCGCCTTGGCCGTCAAGCCGGAGGTCATCGTCGCCGACGAGCCGACCTCGATGCTCGACGTCTCGGTGCGCCTCGGCGTGCTGAACCTGCTGAACGAGATGAAGCAGGAGATGAATCTCGGCCTGCTCTACATCACCCATGACATCGCCACCGCCCGTTACGTCGCCGAGGATATCGCTGTGATGTATGCCGGCCAGATCGTCGAATGGGGCAGCGTTGCCAAGGTGATCGACAATCCGCTGCATCCCTATACCCGGCTGCTGCTCTCGGCCGTGCCTGATCCGGAGGTCCGGTTCGAGGACCCGAAGGCGCGGCTGAGGCCCGACGAGGTGGAGGACATCCGCCGCCGTTCGGCAGTGCCGCAGGACGACATCGTCGAATTCGAGCCGGATCATTTCATGCGGATGATCTGAGGCCGGCTTGCTGGCCTCATCTAGCGCCCTATGCTAGGGGACGGTCTCTTTCATATGAGGCGAAACCGTCATGCTGCCCTGGATCCAGCTCGATTCCGCGACCATTCCCGGTGAAAACGGCGAATTGCGGCTGAAGCAGCGCGGCAGCGAATTTTCGATCATGCTTGGCGCCAACGAGCTGATGAATAGCCGTCTCAGCGGCTCGGAAGAAGCGCTGGCGACCCTTTCCTGGGATCGGATCAAGTCGCACCCGAAGCCAAGGATTTTGATCGGCGGGCTCGGCATGGGTTTTACCCTGCGCGCCGCTCTCGCCGTCCTTCCCGAAGATGCCGGCGTCACCGTCGCCGAACTGGTGCCTGCGGTCATCACCTGGGCCCGCGGGCCGATGGCCGAGGTCTTCAAGGGCTGCCTCGACGATCCGCGCGTCGGCATCCATCAGGGCGATGTCGGCGAAGCGATCCGCGCCGGCAAGGCTGCCTATGACGCCATTCTGCTCGATGTCGACAACGGCCCTGATGGCCTGACCCGCAAATCCAACGACCGGCTCTACGATTTCGCCGGCCTTCGCGCCGCAAGCGACGCGCTGCGCCCCGGCGGCGTGCTCGCCGTCTGGTCGTCCGGTCCGGACCCCGATTTCACGCGACGTCTTAAGGGCAGCGGTTTTGCCGTCGATGCGGTCAACACGCGCGCCAACGGCAAACGCGGCGGCGCCCGCCACGTCATCTGGCTGGCCGTCAAGCCGGTGAAATGACGCTCAAGCAGAAGCGATCCTGCGGGCGGCGTTGATGGCGCGGCGGGCGCCGGAGCGCAGCTGCGCTGTCTCGGCCCCGGCAATGACCAGATCGAAGCCGAATTTCAGCAGTTCGCCGGCCCGCTCCCCGTCGCCGGCGAAGGCGCAGGCGAATTTGCCGTGGGAGCGGCAGCGCGAAACCGCATGCTGCATGGCGCTGTCGATCTCGGCGGCGTTCGGCGCCACCTGGTCGCCGTTCGAGAGCGCGATCGAAAGGTCGGAAGGGCCGATGAAAATGCCATCGATGCCGGCAACGCCGAGGATGTCGTCGATCGCCTCGAGTGCCGCCCGGGTCTCGATCATGGCGATGGCGACGGTGAGCGCGTTGGCGTTCTTCAGATAATCATCGGCCGACAGGCCTGTATGGTTCAGCGCCAGCGAGGGTCCCCAGCTGCGTTCGCCGAGAGGCGGGTATTTGGTGGTCTTGATGAAGGCTTGCGCGTCTTCGGCCGAATTGATCATCGGCGCGATGATGCCGGAGGCGCCGGCATCGAGCAGGCGCGAGGCGGAAGCAAAATCACCGACCGGTATGCGCGCCAGCGCCGGCTTGCCGGCAAGCCGCACCTGGGCGACGGCGTTCGCCGCCGAGGGCATATCCCACATGCCGTGCTGCATATCCAGCACGACGGCATCGAAGGCCTCCTGCGCCAGGTGATTGGCGAGCGTGGCGTCGGGAATACCGATCCAGGCGGAGATCATGCCGCCCCGGTGTTGCCTGATCCGGTCCGCAAAGCCGTCGATTTCAGCTGCGCTCATGCCATTCTCCTCACTTCGACAGGCCGTTAGCCGCCAGATATTTCTGCTCGAGGAACTCGTCGATGTCGAATTCCCTCAAAGCCATGCACGGTTGCCGGGTCATCCTCTCCGGCGCAGTCGTGAAATAATGATTGTCACAGCGAGCCCCGCGACAGCCATGATGCTTCCCCAGAGAACCCAGATGCTTTGGTTGATCATGAAACTGGACGCGGGATAGGGAAAATAGCCGCTTCCCTGAGCGATCCAGATCAGTCCCAAGAGGATCATGAGCAGTCCAACGACGTATCCGACGGTTCGCGACATGCTTTGGCCCTTCCCTATGAATCGATGCCACAATGTCGATCGGCGTCGGTCATGACAAGGCTTCTCTCCTGAGCGCGAACATATTCCGGATGCAATGACGCGCCGGCCTCGGTCTGGATGTCATGTCCTGCCGACTTCATCCACCAGCCAGGTGCTGAGCCTTTCGCTATCAACATTTGCCGATCGCGGCGGTATCAGCCAGTAACCGCGGTCGGGTGCCTCGAGCGGCGGCCCGGCTTCCACCAGCATATGTGTGGAGAGAAGCGTATCGACCAGCCCCATCCAGCCGATCGCCACGCCTTGCTCGCTGAGAGCGGCCTGGACGACCAGCGAGTAAGTGTTGAAACTGACATCACCGCGGCCGGCATGGAGGTCGCGAGTAACGGAGAATTCGGCAAAATAACTTCGCCAGTCGAACCAGGGCGATGGCGTCGGTGAGTCGAGATGGATCAGGATCGCCTTGGCAAGCTGCTGCGGATCGTCGAACGGGCCGTTGCGATCGAGAAAGCCTCGCGTGCAGACGGGCACGACCTTTTCCTGCAGCAGCAGCGATCCGATAGTGCCGAATTCCGCCTTTGTGCCGAAAACCACCACCACATCTGCGTCGTCACCAAAGCCGGGCTCAAGCCTCTGGGTCGCGACGATCTGTATATCCGTTTCCGGGTGAAGCAGGCGAAAGCCGTGCATGCGCGGGATCAGCCAAAGCGCTGAAAAAGCATAGTCGGTTCTCAGTCTGACGACCGGCCTTTGAGCCTCGGTGCCGAAACTGCGCGCCAGGGCATCGATGTCACCAACCGTCTTGGCCGTGACCTGGAAAAGCCGTTCGCCCTCCGCGGTCAACTCGACGCCGCGGTGCTGGCGGCGCAGCAGGGCGACGCCGAACTGCTCTTCCAGCCGCCGGATCTGATAACTGACGGCAGGCTGCGTAAGGCCGAGAACTGCCGCCGCAGCCGAAAAGCTGCCGAGCCTTGCGACCTCCGCGAAGATGCGCATCCATCCCAGCTCAGGCAGGCGGTCTGACATAAAAATTCCTTTTGGCAAATATAAAAAAAAGCTGCCTTTACAAGCATGATGATAGCGGTTTTGATAAGATCTGCAAATAGCAAGGGACGTCCCCCTCCAGGAAGACCGTCCCGGCCTTGGAGACCACAGGAGACAATTTCACATGGCGCGTCCGAATATCCTCATCCTGATGGTCGATCAGTTGAATGGAACGTTCTTTCCCGATGGCCCTGCCGATTTCCTGCGTGCGCCGCATCTGAAATCATTGGCGGAGCGCTCCGTACGTTTCACCAACGCCTATACGGCAAGCCCGCTCTGCGCACCGGCGCGAGCCTCCTTCATGTCCGGACAATTGCCGAGCCGAACCCGCGTCTATGACAATGCGGCGGAATTTGCCTCTGACATTCCGACCTATGCGCATCATCTGCGCGCTGCCGGATACCAGACAGCGCTTTCCGGCAAGATGCATTTCGTCGGCCCCGACCAGTTGCATGGATTCGAGGAACGCCTGACGACGGATATCTACCCGGCCGACTTCGGCTGGACGCCCGATTATGGCAAGCCCGGCGAGCGCATAGACTGGTGGTATCACAATCTGGGCTCGGTCACCGGCGCCGGCGTTGCCGAGATCACCAACCAGATGGAGTATGACGACGAGGTCGCCTACCACGCCGCCCGCAAGCTGTTCGATCTCTCGCGTGGCCATGACGAGCGCCCCTGGTGCCTGACCGTCAGCTTCACCCATCCGCACGACCCCTATGTCGCGCGCCGCAAATTCTGGGACCTCTATGAGGACTGCCCGGCACTTGACCCGACGGTTGCGCCGATTGCCTTCGAGCAGCAGGACCCGCACTCGCAGCGTCTGATGAAAGCCTGCGATCACGACGCTTTCGACATCAGCGATGAGCAGATCAGGCGGGCAAGGCGGGGCTATTTCGCCAATATCTCCTATGTCGACGAGAAGATCGGCGACATTCTCGGCGTCCTGGAACGGAGCCGCATGGCTGAAAACACGATCATCCTCTTTGCCTCCGACCATGGCGACATGCTCGGCGATCGCGGCCTCTGGTTCAAGATGAACTTCTTCGAAGGATCGGCCCGCGTTCCGCTGATGATCGTGGCACCCGGCTGGACGCCCAGACGGATCGACCAGCCTGTCTCCACACTCGACGTGACACCGACGCTCGCCGGTCTTGCCGGGATCGATATCGCCTCATTGAAGCCATGGACCGAGGGCGAGGATCTCGCAGCGCTTGCCGAAGGCACCGGCAGCCGCGGCCCTGTGCCGTTGGAATATGCCGCAGAGGGTTCCGAGGCGCCGCTCGTCTGTATCCGAGACGGACGATACAAACTCTCGCTCTGCGAGAAGGACCCGCCGATGCTGTTTAATCTCGAGGTCGATCCGCAGGAGCTCGACAATCTGGCGGCCGACCCGGCGCATGCCGAGATCTTGGCAAGGCTTGTCGAACAGGCCGGCCGACGCTGGAACCTTTCCGATTTCGACGAAGCCGTGCGCGAAAGCCAGGCGCGCCGCTGGGTGGTCTATGCGGCGCTGCGCAATGGGGCCTATTATCCATGGGATTATCAGCCGCTGCAGAAAGCTTCGGAGCGCTATATGCGCAACCACATGGATCTGAACGTGCTGGAGGAAAACCAGAGGTTCCCGCGCTAGAACAGGATGATTTTAGGCCGGGTCGGCCTAAAATCTAAATCCTGTTCTACATTATATAGTGAGAGCATGATGTCGTCCGAAAACCGCTCACACTTTTCGGCATCATGCTCTAGGAATGAGCAAGAAGCGCTTCTGATTTAAGCCGTTCTGCGCGCGGGCGCCTCGCGCAGAAAATCCTCGATGAACGCCTTCTGCAGAAGGATGCCGTCCCATTCATCAGGGAAGAAGGGCGAGTCGTAGATCAGCGTGAAGGGACCGTCGTAACCGGCTCTCTCGCACATCTCCAGGCAGGTGCGGTAATCCTCGGCATCGAGGCCGGCAGTGCCATAGTCGGCCTTGGCATGGCAGATTTCCGCCCGGCCCATGATGTCGGCAAGGCCTTCATATTTGGCTGGCGCCGCCCAGTTGCCGAGGTCGCCATTGAGGCCGACCTTGCCGTCCAGCCGGTCCAGCAGGCAGTTCATTTCGACTGGCGATGGTAGCAGGTCGAACCAGTTCTCGACGACGACACGCACGCCGCTGCCTTCCGCCTTTCCGGCCAGCCAATTCAGATGGCGGGCGGCGCGGGCAAGGTTTTCCTCCGTCGGCTTCTGCTTGCCGGCAATGACGCGCATCCTCTCAGCCCCAAGGGTTGCCGCGATGTCGATCCACTCCGCCATCCATTTTACGTCGCGTTCAGCCGTCTCCGGATGGCTCGGATCGCCGTCCTCGACCAGCAGCGTCTGGAACAGCACATTCGAGGTCGCCATCGCGTCGCGCAATTCGCTTATATAGGTGGCGTCGAGGCTTTGCAGATGGAAGGAACAGATCTCCAGCCGGTTGACGCCGCGCGCCGAGAGCGCCGCCGGCACATCGATCAGGGCCGCGGCACCCGGGCCATAGGGTTCTTTCGCAGCAGCGCTTTTGTCGGGATCGGGACTATAGGCATGAACGGCGCCGAGCAGCCGATGCAGCGACCATGTCGAAACCGCGAAACGTCCGTTTTGCAAAACCTGCACTTGCTTTCCTCCCGGATCTCCTCATGCCATCAATGGCAACTAAATCCCGGCGGTTCAATTGCCAATTCAGGCAAAATCGTCGCGGATGACCGCCTCGGCCGCAAGGGCAATCCCCAGCAGCGCTTCATCGCGATGGGCGGTGGCCGAAAGCAGCAGGCCGACCGGCATGCCAGATACACCGGTGCCGCAGGGAATGGAAACGCCGCACCAGTCGAGGAAATTGCCGAGCGCGGTGTTGCGCAACGTCTTGTTGTTCGTCGCGAAGAACAGCTCGTCATCCTGCTCCAACGGCCCGATCGGCGGCGCGACATGGGCGACAGTGGGAAAGGCGAGCAGCCGGTCGCCGACGAGGCGCTCGACATCGGCGATCAGGCGGCTGCGCGCCTCGAGGATCGCCAGGTAATCGGGCAGCGTCGTCTTGCTTCCGAGACGGGTGCGCATGACGACACGGTGATCCATGCTGTCCGCGTCCGGTCCTGCCAAGCGTTCGCGGTGAAGTGCGAAAGCCTCCGCCGTCACCAGCGGACCATATCTCGTCACCAGATCGAATATCTCGTTGAAGGCGGGGATGACGGTGCGGGCAACCTTGGCGCCGGCCTTTTGAAGACGTCCCAGAGCTGCCTCGAACGCGGCGACGACGCCGGCTTCAGCGCCATCGAAGACGATGTTTTCAGGCACGATGAGTTCCAGCCCTTGCAGGGGAAGCCCAACGACATCGGGCGCCGTCAGGCCGCGCATCGCCGCGTCGATCCAGACCGCGTCCCTGACGCTGCGGCAGAGCGGTCCCAGCGAATCCAGGCTCTTTGCCAGCGGATAGACCCCTGCCATCGCGTGGCGGCCGCGTGTCGCCTTGTAGCCGACGATGCCGTTGAAGGCGGCGGGAATGCGCACCGAGCCGCCGGTATCGGTGCCCATGGCGACCGGCACCAGTCCGGCCGCGACAGCGACACCGGCGCCGGAGGATGAGCCGCCCGGAATGCGCCGGAGATCGGTGCCGTGCGGATTTACCGGCGTGCCGTAATGCGGATTGATGCCGAGGCCGGAAAAGGCGAACTCGCTCATATTGGTGCGTCCGACGGCGACCATGCCCGCCTGCCTGAGCAAAGCGACGACGGCCGCATCTTGCTTGGCCGGCATGTCCTTTGCCAGAACAACGGAGCCCGCCGTCGTCGGTAGGCCTTCGATGTCGAAAAGATCCTTCCAGGCAATCGGAATGCCGTCCAGCAATCCAAGCGAGCGCCCTTCCCGCAGACGTCGCGAAGAGGCGCGCGCCTCCTCCATCCCCCGGCTTTCGGACAGTGTGGTGAAGACCGCCTTGTCGGCATAATTCGCGATGGAATCGAAAACTGCCTCGGCGACCTCGACCGGATCGGCCGCGCCACCTTGAATGAGGACGGAAAGCTGCACGACCGACATCGCGCCGAAGGATTTGCTCATGGGACTATCCAGAAGAAAGATGTTCCTCTCTGGACTACCGCGGATCATTCCGATGAACCAGAGCTTCACGATATTTTGCATTTATTGGTACGATTTTTTGAACACTGCGTTTGAAGATCGCCCCTTCAATTGCCACGATCGAAGACACACATGCTGCTCGCATGCGGAAGCGGTTCGGCACGAGGGTGAGAGTTTGCTCTTAAGAGACCGGCGCCGCATGTGTTGCAGGAGTAATTAAAATGACAGATTGTGAAACTTTAAGCCGTCGCCAGGATATGGTGACCCTCCATGTAAAAGAGGACGAAACCGCCGGTTTAGGCGAGCGCGATTATGTAGATCATGTCAGCGCCCAGAAACTTTCGGCCTTCGAGCGCATTGTCGTGGTCGGAGCGCTGGTTCTCTTGAGCTTTGCGGGTTTTGCCGCATATTCTTCCGGCAATACGGACCCGATGACGACATCGGCCATTGCCGCCCCGGCCGGCGATAACGTGCCGCAGCATCCGGCCTACGGCCATTGCCGCGACAGCAGCCCCTACGCTGAGAGGGTTTGCTGATAGCAAAACATATTGCCGGGCGTGGAAACCTTTGCCCAGGCTGCATCGACAGCAGGAAAAGGGAAAAGGACCATGGCCGGCGACATCGACTACAAGCTTCACCGCTTCATCGACGCCCAGAACGGGATCTATGAGCGGGCGCTCTTGGAGCTGAAGGCCGGGCGCAAAACGTCCCACTGGATGTGGTTCATCTTCCCGCAGATCGCCGGTCTCGGCACGTCGGCGATGGCCGAAAAATATGCGATCCGCTCGGCGGAGGAAGCCGCCGCCTATCTCGCCGATCCCATTCTCTCAAGCCGGCTGCTGCGTTGCGTCGAGGCGATCCTATCCGTGAACGGCCGATCGGCGCACGAAATCCTGGGCTCACCCGACGACTTCAAGCTGCGCTCGTCGATGACCTTGTTTGCCGCGATCAGCGATCACGGTTCGCCCTTCCACCAGGTGATCGAGCATTTCTATCAGGGAAAATTCGACGAACGGACGATGGAAATCCTTAGCGCCAGCACAGACTGACTTTATGCCGGTCGGCTTAAAATCTGAATGCTGTTGAAAATTAAATAGTTATCGGCCCGGCCTGCTCTCCAGCGTAGCAATTTCCTCGGAAATTTCGCTCAACCGCTGACGCAGATCGCTGTCGGTGCCGTCATCGACCTCTTCCTCGCCGAAACAATAGCGCGCATCATGGAGCTCCAGCTTGGCTTCGAGCTCGGCGCGCTTGGCATATAGGCGTTTGAGATAGACGTAGTTCATCTCCCTGCCTCCACATCGCCCTCGGGTTAGTGTGAAAACGGCATGGAAGCGGTAAGGTTCCCCTCCCCACACACTTGCGGTGCTCAGGCGAAAGAAGCGATCGCCGCGTGGCACGCCTTGGCGAAATGACCGCAGCAGCCGGCAGCGCCCATGGCCTGACGGCTGACGCGTGCGCCCTCGAGCAGCAGCGTCAATGTATCGGCAAGAAGCTGGGGTTCGCGCGCGCCGGCCGCCAAACAGAGCCCGGCCAGGCGATCACGCTGTTCGGCCTTGTGCCGCTCGATCATTTCGTGGGCTGGATGGCCCTCGCCCTTCAGCTCGATGGCGGCATTGGCGAGATCGCAGCCGGCGGGCTCGCCGTTCAGACATTGCGCCCGCAGCTCCACCCAGGCGTCCAGCTGGGCGCGCGGATTGCCGGGATAGGCCGTTTCCAGATCGCGCCAGATGGCACCCGCCTTTTCGGAGGCGCGGCGAAGCGTTTCGCAGACGAGCTCGTCCTTCGAGCCGAAATGCCGGTAGAGCGTCATCTTGTTGGTCAGAGCCGCGTCGGCAATGGCATCGACGCCGATGCCGCGAATGCCGCGCTCGCGGAAAAGCTCCGAGGCGGTCGAGACGATACGCTCCCGCGGCGGGATGCGATCTTCTGGAACGGCTGCGGAGATTTCATTCGAAGTTTCTGATTTTTTTGCGGACGTAGTCCTTGACATCAATGTGACCGATCGGTAACAAATGCATTGTTACTTACCGGTAACACCACGAAACGCGAAAGTCAATGCCGAGGGCATGGCAGCGGAAAGTGGAACACGGGCGACTGCCCACGAAAGGAGGACAACCATGACAAAGACCAGAGATGACCTGACGATATCCGAAGCCCTTCGCGACCCCCTGATCGCCATGGTGTTGCGCGCCGACGGCGTAAAGCTTGAAGACTTCAAGCAACTCCTGGAGACAGCCGCCCGCAAACGCGAACCGCGCTCGACTTCGGTGGGCAATATAATCGGAGCGCTCGCAAGCCGCGCCAATCTGCCGGCAATGCCCTGCTTCGGCTGAAGAAGCCGCCTGACCAGCTTGGGGATCTCTCCCTGCCCCCGTCAAGGGCTGCCGTCTCGACCAGACGGCGGCCCTTGCCGCTTTAAGGCATGTCGCACAAAAGTGTGCAGCGGTTTTGCGGCAACGGCATGCGTAAAAACAAAGACTAAAGCGCAAGGAGTGAATCTGAAAGATCGCGACGCGCTTTAGAGGATCGGCTTGCCGCCGGTTGTCGTGCCGCGGTCTTGCGGCAGTCTAGTTTTCGGACTAAAGTGACTAGAAAATTGGTCATCAAGAGGGCGTCATGGCGAGTGTCAATTTAGCGGAAGCCAAGGCCCATCTCAGCGAATTGCTCAATCGCGTTGAAGCCGGCGAAACCGTCGAGATTTTGCGGCATGGCAAGCCGGTGGCGCAGCTCGTGCCCGTCAAGACGCGCAAAAAACCGATCGATGTCGAGCGGCTGAAGGCATTGACCGCCTCGATGAAGCCGCCGGCCAAGCCGGTCGATTCCGCGACCTTCATCCGCGACATGCGCGACACCGACCGTTACTGATGCTTTATATCGACACGTCAGTCCTCATCGCCGCCTGGACGATCGAAACCCGCACGGACGACGTGCAGCAATGGCTGGCGACGCTTCGATCCGAAGAGATCGCGGTCAGCGGTTGGACGATCACCGAATTTTCGAGCGCCGTCGCGCTCAAGGCAAGAGCCGGACAGATCGACCCGGCCGATCGCGGCAAGGCATTGGCGATGTTCAGAGAATTATGTTCGACGACGTTCGAGATCCTGCCGATATCGCGAGCGCATTTCATCGAAGCGGCACGCATGACCGATCAATTCGACATCGGTCTTCGCGCTGGCGATGCACTCCATCTCGCTGTCGCGCTCGGCAGCGATGCCACGCTCGTCACACTGGACAAGGGGCTGGCGAAGGCTTGCACCATCGTCGGAGCAAAGCACCAGCTATTATGATGCCACCGGCAGATCAATCCACCATCGCAGCCGTCGACACGATGCCGTAGGGTTATCTTCTGTTGCGATTTGCCTCTACGACAGCTATGCCATAGTAATGTAACATGATCGCAGTTTTATGAGGTGCGTGGAATTGGACGGAAAGACATCATCCGCAGTTTACTCCGAAGATGAGGGTGTTGCCGGCGAGACCGGTGGCAAGGGCGCGCGACGCGCGCGCGTCAGCGGCATCGACCGGGCGCTTCAGGTGATCGATCATCTTTACGAGACCGGATCGCCCGCCGGCGTCTATGCCATCGCCAAGGCGGTGAAGGCGCCGCTGTCGACCGTTTACGTCATCGTCGACGACCTCGTCGAGAAGAACATGCTGACGCGCCAGACCGACGGCTCGATCTGGCTCGGCGCGCGGCTCTACCATTACGGCCTTGCCTATGCCAGGTCGCTGGATTTCATGAGCATCGCTACCCACGAAATGCACGATCTCTGCCGGCAGGCCGGCGAAACCGTGCAGGTCTGCGGCCGTGACGGCGACTATATGCTGGTGCTGGCCATGGCCGACGGCCCGAGCCATTTTCAGGTGGCGTCCCGCGTCGGCACAAGGGTGCCGCTGAACTGGACGGCCTCCGGCCGCCTGCTCGTCGGCCACCTGGCCGAGGAGGAGCGCATCGAACTGTTCAAGCGCTGCGCCCGCTCATCACCGACCGGCCGCGCCGAGATCGATCCGGGCACGCTGTCGGAAGCCGCCGGCAAGGCCTTCGAATCGCGGCTGTCGATCCAGGCTGGGGAATCGGATTATGCGGTTGCCTGCATCGCCTCGCCGATCTGCGATCGCGACGGCCAGTGCGTCGCTACCATTTCCATCGTGCTGCCGGAACAGAAGGCGTTTTCCGACGAGAACCACTATACGGCCCATGTGCGCAGTTCAGCGGAACGGATCGAAAAGCTGATGGGCTGGCGCAACCGCTGAGGATAGCGCCCTTCAATGGATCCTAGAGCGGTTCAGCTTTTAACGGAAGCGCAGAACCACTCTATCCTTTTGTTTTTACGCAATTCCGGACGGAAAACCGCTTTGCACTTTTCCTGGAATTGCTCTAACGGTAGGAATAGCCGTGGCTGTGGCGCACCAGCTTGCGCGCCCGCGGCACATAGCGGCTGGCGGTGAAGGCATCGGTGCCCATCACCGCGTAGCGCGGCTCGAACAGCTTGCTCAGGACCGAAACGTCGCCGTTGGAATCCGTCGCCTCGAGATCGGAATCGACCAGATCGAAAATGGTGAATTCCGCTTGCGAGCCGACCGAAAGCCGGTTCTCCATCGACAGCTTGATGACCGATGCCGGCGCATGGGTAACGGCTTCCACCACCTTGTCGAAAGGCATGCCGACGCTGAGCAGTTTCGACATCGTCGTCGCCAGATCCCAGACCGGAAAGTTCATCGAATGGCCGTGCAGATCGGTCGAGATCGAGAACGGCAGAAGCCCGCGCGCGATCGCCGCCTCGGCGACCTTGAAGGAGAAGGAGGCGCCGCCATGGCCGATGTCGAGGCGGATGCCCTCGGAGGCGCAGCGCTCGGCGAGATTGAAGAGATCCTCGTCTTCCATGATGCTCGACCCGGCCTTGCCGTTGAAGCAATGCGTGACGACGTCGCCGGGGCCGAGAATCTCAAGCACCTCGTCATAGAGCGCCGGCGGTTCGCCGACATGCACCATCATCGGCACTTTCAAGATCTTGGCGATCTTCTTGCCGAGCTTGACCGGCGTAACGCCCCAGGATCCGGTGATGACATGGCTGGCGCGCACCTTGATGCCGACGATGTGCTCACTGTTTTCTGCATAGACCTCGAGAATGCGGTCGAGATCGATATCGCGGATATCCCGTAATTCCGCGACGCGGTTGCAGGCGACGAGGCCGATCGAGCCGAGATTGAGGAAGGCCTTGATGCGCTCGCGCGAGGGCTCGATGATATATTCCCGGAAGCCATGGAAATTCGCCTCACCGGCCGAGCCGGCATCGACCAGCGTGGTGACGCCGCGCTCGACGCCGCATTCGGACGGACGGATGGAAATATCGGTGCCACCGTGCCAGATATGCACGTGCAGATCGACCCAGCCCGGCGAGATGAAGGCGCCTTTGCCGTCGATGCGCGTCACATCCTGCGAGACGGAAAGCGACGGACCGATCTCGGCGATCCTGCCGTCGGCATTGACGAGAATGTCGGTTGCCCCCTCTGATGGGCCAGAACCGAAAGCCATCGGTTTGACATTGGTGAGGAGAAGCGGCTTCTTCGCCTGGTCGCCGGACATGACATGCATTCCTTTCGAAGTCTCGGACCGGATCGCTCCTCGGTCATCCGTCTGCGGGTCATTATGGAAGAGCAATGGGTAGCGAAAGATGCACAAGGGCATCTGGATCGCCACAATTCCATAGTTATGTTATATAAGTCTTTATAATAGAATAAAGCCGAGGACGCCGCTGTCAAGAAAAATGACGCGGTCGTCATCGCTGAAGAAACGTGAGCGGCGCGCTCCATCCGAGGCGCGCCTAGTTTCGAAGAGCGGGCGAATTCGCGTTTTTTTCAATCTCGAAGAATAGAATAGTCAAGCCGTTCCAAGTGATCCGGATCGGCGATGGCGTCGATCGCGGCGATCCTGCCATCGACGATCGTCAGCGCCACGACGACGCGGAGCTGGCCCTGGATCTCCACGACGAATCCAAGCTCACCGCCGACGTTGGCGATTTCTGCCGCCTGCGCCCGACCCTTGAAGGCTTCGGCCACGTGAGCCGCGCCGCGCATTTCGCCAATGGTGCCGAAGCGGGCGGCCGTCGCATCCGGTCGGAAGACGACGTCAGGGGCAAGCACCGCGATCAATCCCTCCAGATCGCCGTTGCGCGATGCCGTCAGAAAGGCCTCGGCGATCGTCCGCTTACGGCCGAAATCGACATCAGGCGCTTCGTCCACCCCCTGCACCCGGCGACGGGCGCGGCTTGCGAGCTGGCGGGTGGCACCGGACGAACGGCCGATGATCGGCGCGATCTCGTCGAAGGGCAGATCGAACATGTCGTGCAGCACGAAGGCGACACGTTCGGCGGGCGCCAGCGTCTGCAACACGACGAGCAGCGCCAGACCGACCGAATCGGCGAAGGCGGCTTCGCGCTCGGGATCGATCGCCGGATCGGCGATCCCGTCATGAACAGGCGCCTCCAGCGGCTCCTCGCGCCGGGTCTTGCGGGCACGCAGCATGTCGAGGCAGATGCGGGCCACCACCGTCGTCAGCCAACCGCCGAGATTGCCGACCCCTGTCGTATCGGTGCGGCTAAGCCGCAGCCAGGCCTCCTGAACGGCATCCTCCGCCTCGCTGCGCGAGCCGAGCATGCGATAGGCCGCGGCCCTCAGATGCGCTCTGTTCGCCTCGAATTCTTCAGTCAGCCATTTTTTCTCGTCCATTTGTCACATTCCTCCGCTGCGTTCCGTCAAAGCCATGACGCATGAAACCCGGCCGATGTGACAGCGCCGGCGGATCGTCAGACAGTAAACCTATAAAGGAGACTTATCATGCAGGAGAGAATGGGAAATCCCGCCCTCGTCCTTCCCGCGGCTATGCAGGCGCTGGCGGCTCTCAGCAAGGTGCCGGCCGAAACCGGCCTCTCGCCCAAGCTGCTCGAACTCGTCAATCTGCGTGCCAGCCAGATCAACGGTTGCAGCGTCTGTGTCGACGGGCATCCCCGCATCGCAAAGAAGCTCGGTGAAACCGACGAACGGCTCTTCGCCATCGGCGCCTGGCGCGACTCGCCCTATTTCAGCGATGCCGAGCGGGCAGCCCTTGCGCTGACCGAGGCGGTGACCCGCGTCAGCGACCGCGCCGACCCTGTGCCGGATGATATCTGGGACGAAGCGACCCGGCATTATGACGGCAGGAGCCTTGCGGCGCTCGTCATCGCCATCGCCAACATCAATGTCTGGAACCGGCTGAACATCGCCACCCGCCA
The DNA here is from genome assembly GCF_013087615.1 of Rhizobium sp. WYCCWR 11152. Classification (NCBI taxonomy): domain Bacteria; kingdom Pseudomonadati; phylum Pseudomonadota; class Alphaproteobacteria; order Hyphomicrobiales; family Rhizobiaceae; genus Rhizobium; species Rhizobium sp. WYCCWR 11152. The sequence continues at coordinate 121,652 of NZ_JABFCP010000003.1, forward strand.
GATCGCCGGGGCCTGGAAGCCGTAATCGGCGAAATTGCCGGCAGCGCGTCACCCCTGCGTTGCCGGCAACCACTATCCCTAATCAGCATGGCTTCAGGCCATGCGAAACAATCGATCGTTCAGATGATGCCGCCGCCGCCGGCAGCGGATGCCGGGCGTTCGGCCGCTACCTTCTTGCGATAACCGCTGGCGCGGTAGACGGCGATCGGGTCGATCGCGCCGCCAGCCCTGCGGCGGGCTTCGGCCAGGATAGGCTCGACATCGGCGCGATAGGCGCGCTTCAGCGTTTCCGACGCCATCAGCGCGTCGTTTTCGTCCTGGTAGCCGGAGAGCGCCTTGCGGTCGACAAGCAATGCCTGCGCATAGGCGCGGCGGATTTCGTTGGCGCTGTTGATCAGGCTTTCGATCGGATCGGTGACATTGTGCGACTGGTCGATCATATGGGCCGGGTTGAAGTCGTTGACGCCGCGCTGTTCGGCGTCAACCAGTTCGTTGAAGACGAGGAACAGCCGGTAGGGATCGATCGCGCCGGCGTCGAGATCGTCATCGCCATATTTCGAATCGTTGAAGTGGAAACCGCCAAGCTTGCCGAATTGGATCAGCCGGGCGACGATCATCTCGATATTGGTGTTCGGCGCGTGGTGGCCGAGATCGACGAGGCAATAGGCCTTGGGGCCGAGCGTCTGAGCGATCAGGTAGTTGGTGCCCCAATCCTGCACGATGGTCGAATAGAAGGCCGGCTCGTACATCTTGTGCTCGGAGAACAGCTTCCAATCGTCGGGCAGCGCCTTGTATATATCCGCCATCGAGGCGAGGTAACGCTCGAAAGCCTTGGTGAAATGGCTCTGGCCGGGGAAGTTCGAGCCGTCGCCGATCCAGACCGTCAGCGCCTTGGAGCCGAGCGCCTTGCCGATCTCGATGCATTCGAGATTGTGCTCGACCGCCTGCGCCCGCGTCGCCGCGTCGGTGTGGCTGAGCGAGCCGTATTTATAGGAATGGGCCTGGCCCGGCGCATCGGAAAAGGTGTTCGAATTCATCGCATCGAAGCCGAGGCCGAGCGCATTGCCCTTCGCCTTCAATTCGCTAGCATCCGCCTTGTCCCAGGGAATATGCAGCGAGACGTTCGGCGTCGCCTGCGTCAGCTGGTTGATGACGGCGCAATCGTCGAGCTTGTCGAAGATGCCGCGCGGCTCGCCGGTACCGGGGAAACGGGCAAAACGCGTGCCGCCGGTGCCGACGCCCCAGGAGGGCACGGCAACGAAGAATTCCGCAACCTTCCGGGTGACCGCCTCGATATCGACGCCACGACGGGCAAGCGTCGCGCCCAGTGCCTCGTAGTCGGCCTTCAGTGCGGTTGCCCGCTTGTCGTTATCAGTCGCGACCAGATCTGGCGCAATCCTGGAATCTGTCATCTATTCCTCCCTGGTCGCGAACCATAGGGGCACGGTTCGCGTTCAAACGCTTACATGTCTTCAAACGAAGGAGCTACGATGGACGTTGTCCGCATTCTTCTTGCGATCATCCTGCCGCCCCTTGGCGTATTCTTGCAGGTCGGGATCGGCCTGCATTTCTGGCTCAATATATTGCTGACACTCTGCGGCTATGTGCCGGGGATCATCCACGCAATATGGGTGATCCTCCGGAAATAGCTCTATCCGTTCGCTTTACGCGCTCCGGAAGCAAAACCGCTGCACATTGCTGCTGGAATTGCTCTAGCGCGTAAAACTCTGCACGTTGCCGGCATCGACGTTGATGATATTACCGGTCGATTTTGCCGAAAGGTCCGATGCGAGGAAATAGATCGCCTCGGCGATATCTTCCGGAAACACGTTGAGTTTCAGCATCGAGCGCTTACGGTAATGTTCCTCGAGATCGTCCACCTCGATCTTGGACGAGGCGGCGCGCTGCTCGCGCCATTCGCCGCTCCAGATCTTCGAACCGCGCAGGACCGCATCCGGATTGACGGTGTTGACGCGGATGCCGGCATCCGCGCCTTCCAGCGCCAGGCAGCGGGCGAGATGGATTTCGGCAGCCTTGGCGGTGCAATAGGCAGACGCATTCGGCGAGGCGGCCAGACCGTTTTTCGAAGCGACGAAGATGACGTTGCCGCCGAGCGCCTGACGGCGGAACAGGCGGAAGGCTTCACGCGAGACGAGGAAATAACCGGTCGCGAGAATATCGATATTGCGGTTCCACGTCGCCAGTTCGGTCAATTCGATCGGCGCGGAGGAGGCAATGCCGGCATTCGAGACGAGGATATCGATGCCGCCGAATTCGACGCAGGCTTCCGCGAAGGAGGCGATCACCGCATCTTCCTTGGTGACGTCGAGCCGGACGCTGCGCACGGCGTCGGCGCCGAACTTCTTGACGAAATCGGCTTCGGTGCCTTCGAGCGCTGCCTGGTCGATATCGGCAAGCACCACGCAGGCACCTTCGCCGACGAGGCGTGCGGCCGTCGCCCGGCCGATGCCGCCGGCGCCGCCAGTGACGAAGGCAACGCGGCCGGCAAGGCTCTTTGGCTTCGGCATGCGCTGCAGCTTGGCCTCTTCAAGCAGCCAATATTCGATATCGAAGGCTTCCTGCTCCGGCAGGCCCTGATATTCGGAGACCGTCGACGCCCCGCGCATGACGTTGATGGCGTTGACGTAGAATTCGCTGGCAATGCGGGCCGTCGCCTTGTCGCGGGCAAAGGACAGCATGCCGACGCCGGGCACCAGGAAGATGACGGGATTGGCGTCGCGCATGGCGGGCGAATTGCCATGCTTGCAGTCGTTGTAGTAGCGGGCGTAATCGGCGCGGTAGTCTTCCAGCGCCTTGTCGAGACCGGCAACGATCGCGTCGACATCCGGCTTGGCCGGGTCGAAATCGACGATCAGCGGGCGGATCTTGGTGCGCAGGAAATGATCGGGGCAGCTGGTGCCGAGCGCGCCGAGCGGACGCAGATCCCGGGAATTGACGAATTCGAGCACGGCGTCCTGATCGTCGAAATGACCAAGCTTACGCTCCTGCTTGCCGATGCGGCCGCGGATCTCCGGCATCAGCCGGGCGGCGATGGCGCGGCGCTCAGTGACGGCCAAGCTCTGTGCGACCGCGCCGCCGAAAATGGTCTTGCCTTCGGTCTTTTCGGCAAACCAGACGATCGCCTTGTTGATGATATCGAGCGTCAACTCGTAGCAGGCCTTGGCATCGTTCGCCCAGGTGAAGAGGCCGTGGCTCTCGAGCACGACGCCCTTGGCATTCGGGTTTGCGGCAACGAATGCGCCGAGGTCGAGGCCGAGCTGGAAGCCCGGACGGCGCCAGGGCAGCCAGCCGATCTCGTCGCCGAAGATCTGCTGCGTCAATTCCTTCGAATTCTTCGACGCGGCGATCGCGATGATCGCATCGGGATGCATGTGGTCGACATGAGTGAAAGGCACGAAACCGTGCAGCGGCGTGTCGATCGAGGCAGCGCGGGCATTCAGGTTGAAGGTGCAGTGCGGCAGGAAGCCTACCATGCGGTCTTCGTCCTCAACGCCCTTATAGATGCCTTTCAGCGATTCCAGCTTGTCCTGGTAGAGCGTCGCGAAACCGTCGAGCTTGATCGTGCCGACGTCGCCGCCCGATCCCTTGACCCAGAGTACCTTGACCTTTCCGCCGGTCAGCGGATCGGTTTCCAGCACCTTCGCCGAAGTGTTGCCGCCGCCATAATTAGTGATGCGCTTGTCGGCGCCGAGCAGGTTGGAGCGATAGAGCAGCTTGCCAGGCTCATCGAGGCCTGCCGCATAAGCATCATCCCACCGGTTTTCCAGAAGCCGGACGTTCGCCGCCATGTCATCCTCCCATATGAAATCTTCATCGAGACGCAAAGTTCGCGCCCCTTTTCGCTGACGGTATCGCTCATCAAAACGCAGCTTGTCAATCGAAAACGATCAAATTCGATTATTGTGCAGCGCAATATGAAAATTTATGATCGTTTTTGATTGACACATTCTCATATGTGCGAAATAAACGATCGAAGGAGGAGCCCCATGCACGAACGCGAACGTCATCGCATCATTCTGAGCGCCGTTCAGGAAAAGTCCGTCGTGACGGTTCAGGATATTTCCGAACTGACCGAGGCTTCCGAGGCGACGATCCGGCGCGACATCGCGGCTCTTCATGTTCAGGGCAAGATCCGACGTGTGCGCGGCGGCGCCGAGGCCGTGCATCCGCCGCAGCTCGGCAATCTCGCCGGGCGCCCCTTCCGCGTTTCGGAATCGGTCAATATCGACAAGAAGCGCGCAATCGCCCGCCAGGCCGTCGAGCTTTGCGATCCGGGCGACGCGATCATCATCAACGGTGGCACGACCACCTTCCAGATGGTGCATTTCATGGCGGCGCACCGCCTGCAGGTGATGACCAATTCTTTCGCCATCGCCGAACATCTGGTCAAGCATTCGAAGAACACGGTGACTGTGCCGGGCGGCGCGATCTATCGCGAGCAGAGCCTGATCCTCTCCCCCTTCGACAATGACGCGATCCGCAATTTCTACGCCCGCCGCTTCTTCATCGGCGCGCAGGGCGTCGGCCCGCTCGGCATCATGGAAGCCGATGCGCTGATTATTCAAAGCGAACAGAAGCTGATGCATCAGGCCGACGAACTGGTCGTCATGGCCGATTCCAGCAAGTTCCATCGCCGGTCGAGCCTCATTCTGTGCCCGCTCGAGCGTGTGTCTACGATCATCACCGATGACGGCATTCCAGAGGAAGCCGTCAGGATGATCGAGAATGCCGGCATCAGGCTCATTGTCGCGAGCCCGGTCGCCCAGGCAATCAAGGAGGATTCCTCGTCGGTCGCATAAGGCGCCGGGGAGGTGTGAAGAGTGTCAATCAAGTGGGAGGATGAAAGCATGAAACTCGCAAAGAAACTCGCAATCGGCGTGGCATTTGCCGTCGCCATGATGGCCGGCACGGCAAGTGCTGCCGACATCAAGATCGGTCTCGTCGTCAAGTCGCTCGGCAACGGCTTCTTCGATGCTGCCAACAAGGGTGCGCAGGAAGCCGCCAAGGAACTCGGCGGCGTCGAGGTCATCTATACCGGTCCGACGACGACGACGGCCGAAGGCCAGATCGAAGTCATCAACTCGCTGATTGCCCAAGGCGTCAGCGCCATCGCCGTTTCGGCCAACGATCCCGACGCGCTCGTTCCGGCGCTGAAGAAGGCTACACAGCGCGGCATCAAGGTCATCTCCTGGGATTCCGGCGTGGCACCTGAAGGCCGTATCCTGCAGCTCAACCCGTCGTCCAACGAGCTGATCGGCAAGATGTGCCTGACGCTCGTCAAGGACCATCTCGACGGCGGCAAGGGTGACTTCGCCATCCTGTCGGCCACGACCACCTCGACCAACCAGAACATCTGGATCGACCAGATGAAGAAGCAGCTCAAGGATTTCCCGGGCCTCAACCTCGTCACCACAGTCTATGGCGACGACCTCTCGGACAAGTCCTATCGTGAAGCCGAGGGCCTGCTGAAGGCGAACCCGAACATCAAGGTCATCGTCGCTCCGACGACGGTCGGCGTTCTCGCCGCATCGAAGGTTGTCGAAGACAAGGGCCTTGTCGGCAAGGTCTACGTCACGGGTCTCGGTCTGCCGTCCGAAATGGCCGGCGCGATCAAGTCGGGCGCCACGAAGGAATTCGCCATCTGGAACCCGATCGATCTCGGCTACTCCGCAACGCAGATCGCCTATCGCCTCGTCAAGGGCGAGACCGACGGCAAGCCGGGCAGCGAGATCGAAGTCGGCCGCATGGGCAAGATCAAGGTCGGCGACAACGGCGAAGCCGCCATGGCCGATCCGTTCGTCTACAATGCTTCGAATATCGACCAGTTCTCCAAGGTCTTCTGATCCGAAACCACCGCATTAAAGCCCGGCGGCCTGATGGCCGCCGGGATTCTCATTCGACACTGGTAGAAGCTTGATGAACGCTGCCTTTCAACAAACCGCCACGGACAGCAAAACCGGTGATGCGCCCGCCATTCTGGAAATGCGCGGCATCTCCCAGATCTTTCCGGGCGTGAAGGCGCTCGACAATGTCAGCATCGCGCTGCATCCCGGCACGGTGACCGCGCTGATCGGCGAAAACGGCGCCGGCAAATCGACGCTCGTCAAGATCCTGACCGGCATATACAGGCCGAACGAAGGCGAGATCCGGGTCGACGGCCAGCCGGTGACCTTTGCCAGCGCCCAGGCAGCAATCGACGCCGGCGTCACCGCCATCCATCAGGAAACCGTGCTGTTCGACGAACTGACGGTTGCCGAAAACATTTTCCTCGGCCATGCGCCGCGCACGCGTCTGCGCACCATCGACTGGCAGGCGATGAACAGCCGCGCCAAGGCACTGCTGACCGCGCTCGAAAGCAATATAGATCCGACAATCCGGCTGAAGGACCTCTCGATCGCGCAGCGCCATCTGGTGGCGATCGCGCGCGCTCTGTCGATCGAGGCCCGCATCGTCATCATGGACGAACCGACGGCAGCCCTTTCCCGCAAGGAGATCGACGATCTCTTCCGCATCGTCCGCGGCCTGAGGGAAAAGGGCAAGGCGATCCTCTTCATCAGCCATAAGTTCGACGAGGTCTACGAGATCGCCGACGATTTCGTCGTCTTCCGCGACGGCCGCGCCGTCGGCCAGGGCCGGCTCAAGGAAACGCCGCAAGACGAGATCGTCCGCATGATGGTCGGCCGCGACGTCGAGAATGCCTTTCCGAAGGTCGATGTTGCCATCGGCGGCCCGGTTCTCGAGATCCGCAATTACAGCCACCGCACCGAATTCCGCGACATCTCCTTCACCCTGCGCCAGGGCGAGATTCTCGGCATCTACGGCCTGATCGGCGCCGGGCGTTCGGAACTGTCACAATCGCTCTTCGGCATCACCAGGCCGCTCTCCGGCAAGATGATGCTCGAAGGCCGCGAGATCACCATCCATTCGCCGCAGGACGCGATTCGCGCCGGCATCGTCTATGTGCCGGAGGAACGCGGCCGCCACGGGCTGGCGCTGCCGATGCCGATCTTCCAGAACATGACGCTGCCGTCGCTTACCCGCACCTCGCGCCGGGGCTTCCTCAGGGCGGCAGAAGAATTCGCGCTCGCCCGCAAATATGCCGAGCGGCTGGACTTACGCGCAGCCGCCCTTTCCGTCCCGGTCGGCACGCTCTCCGGCGGCAATCAGCAGAAGGTCGTCATCGGCAAATGGCTGGCGACCGCGCCGAAGGTCATCATCCTCGATGAACCCACAAAGGGCATCGACATCGGCTCGAAGGCGGCCGTGCACGGCTTCATCAGCGAACTCGCCGCCGAGGGCCTGTCGATCATCATGGTCTCGTCCGAACTGCCCGAAATCATCGGCATGTCGGACCGCGTCCTGGTGATGAAAGAGGGGCTCGCCGCCGGGATTTTCGAACGCGCCGAGCTGTCTCCGGAAGCGCTGGTGCGCGCCGCCACTGGCAATGCATGAGGCCCGCAATGCAAGGTAAGAGCATGGCAAGACTGATCAGAAAACGCGAAACCCTGCTGTTCCTCATCATCGTCGTGATGATCGCGATCTTTTCGACGCGCGCTGCCGATTTCGCAACGCCGGAGAATCTCGCCGGCATTTTCAACGATACCTCCATCCTGATCATCCTGGCGCTGGCGCAGATGACGGTCATCCTGACGAAATCGATCGACCTGTCCGTCGCCGCCAACCTCGCCTTCACCGGCATGGCGATCGCGATGATGAATGCCGCCTATCCCGATCTGCCGCTCGTCGTGCTCATCCTTGCCGCGATCGTGATCGGCGCCTGCCTCGGCGCTATCAACGGCTTTCTCGTCTGGGCGCTCGAAATCCCGCCGATCGTCGTCACGCTCGGCACGCTCACCATCTACCGCGGCATGGCCTTCGTGCTCTCGGGCGGGGCGTGGGTGAACGCCCACCAGATGACGCCGGTCTTCTTGTCGGTGCCGCGCACGCCGATCCTCGGCCTGCCAGTTCTCGGCTGGGTGGGCATCGTCATCGTGCTTCTGATGTATGTCCTGCTCAGATACACCCAGTTCGGCCGCTCGGCCTATGCGACCGGCGGCAATCCGACCGCGGCCGTCTATGCCGGCATCGATACGGGCTGGACGAAATTCCTGGCCTTCGTCCTGTCGGGCGCGCTAGCCGGCCTTGCGAGCTATCTCTGGGTGTCGCGTTATGCCGTCGCCTATGTCGATATCGCCAACGGCTTCGAGCTCGACAGCGTCGCGGCCTGCGTCATCGGCGGCATCTCGATTGCCGGCGGCGTCGGCTCGGTCGCCGGCACCGTGCTCGGCGCGCTTTTCCTCGGCGTCATCAAGAATGCACTGCCGGTCATCGGCATTTCACCCTTCACGCAGATGGCAATCTCCGGAACCGTCATCATTCTCGCCGTCGCCTTCAACGCCAGGCGCGAGCGCAACCGCGGCCGCATCATCCTGCGCGACCGCGCCGCAGCCGAGATCAGAACGGAGGCCGTAGTATGAGCACCGTGTCCACACACGAAAAGCGGGTCATCCCCGACCGCCTCGGCACACCCTTCCGCCGCATCGCCGCGAGCTGGGAAGTGCTGCTCTTTGCCGTCGCCATCCTGATCTTCATCTTCAATTCGCTGGCCTCGCCCTATTTCCTCGATGCCTGGAACCTCTCGGACGCCACCTTCAATTTCACCGAAAAGGCAATGATCGCCTTCGCCATGGCACTGCTCGTCATATCGGGCGAGATCGACCTCTCGGTCGCCGCGATCATCGCGCTCGCCTCGACGGCAATGGGCGCGGCAGCACAGCTCGGCATCGGCACACCGGGCCTGGTCGCGATCGGCATCGGCACCGGCCTTGCCTGCGGCATCTTCAACGGCGTTCTGGTCTCGGTGCTGAAACTGCCGTCGATCGTCGTCACCATCGGCACGATGAGCCTTTTCCGCGGCATTTCCTATATCGTCCTCGGCGACCAAGCCTATGGCAAATACCCGGCTGATTTCGCCTATTTCGGCCAGGGCTATGTCGTCTGGGTATTCTCCTTCGAATTCGTGCTCTTCATCGTGCTGGCGATCCTCTTCGCCGTGCTGCTGCATGCGACGAATTTCGGCCGGCAGGTCTATGCGATCGGCAACAACGACTTCGCCGCCCGCTTCTCCGGCATTCCGGTCGAGCGCGTCAAATTCATCCTCTTCCTGTTGACCGGCGTCATGAGCGGCGTTGCCGCCGTCTGCCTGACCTCACGCCTCGGCTCGACCCGGCCGTCGATCGCCCAGGGCTGGGAACTCGAGGTCGTCACCATGGTCGTGCTCGGCGGCATCTCGATCCTCGGCGGTTCCGGCACCATCGTCGGCGTCGTCATCGCCGCCTTCGTCATGGGCCTCGTCACCTTCGGCCTCGGCCTGCTCAACGTGCCCGGCATCGTCATGTCGATCTTCATCGGCCTGCTTCTCATCATCACCATCGCCATCCCGATCATCGCCCGCCGCATCAAGGTCATGAGCTCCCGATGACTTTAGAAAAACACGCCTTCAAAATGCAGCTCAATCCCGGCATGGAAGCCGAATACCGCAAGCGGCATGACGAGATCTGGCCGGAACTGGTCAATATTCTGCACAAGTCGGGCGCCAGCGACTATTCCATCCATCTCGACCGCGAGACCAACACGCTGTTCGGCGTGTTGACGCGGCCGGCCGACCACACGATGGCGAGCCTGCCGGACCATCCGGTTGTGAAAAAATGGTGGGCGCACATGGCCGACATCATGGCGACCAATCTCGATAATTCACCGGTCCAGAGCGACCTGGTCACCGTCTTCCATATGCCATGAACGCCACCTCTTATCGCCGCATCGCCGTCCTCGACATCGGCAAGACCAATGCCAAGGTCGTCGTCCTCGACAGCGAGACGGGCGCCGAGATCGCCGTCCTGAAACGGCCGAATATCGCGATCAAAACCGGTCTCTATCCGCATTACGACGTAGAGGCTCTCTGGTCCTTTGCGCTCGATGCACTGAAGAGCCTTGCGCGCGAACCTGGCTTCGACGCCATTTCGATCACCACCCATGGCGCATCCGCTGCATTGCTTGGCCGAGACGGCACGCTTGCCATGCCTGTCATCGACTACGAACACGAATATCCGCAGGACATCCGCGACGCCTATACGGCGCTCCGCCCCTCCTTTGACGAGACCTTCTCGCCGCGCCTGGCGATGGGTCTCAATGTCGGCGCACAGCTGCACTACCAGAAGACCGCCTTTCCCGAGGAGTTTGCCAAGGTTGCGACCATCCTCACCTATGCGCAATATTGGACGGCACGGCTGACCGGTGTCGCCGCCAATGAGCTGACCTCGCTCGGCTGCCATACCGACCTCTGGAACCCGAGGGAGGGCCACTATTCCTCGCTCGTCGACAGGCTTGGCATTCGCGACCTCATGGCGCCGATCCGTTCCGCTTTCGATGCACTCGGCCCGGTTCTTCCCGGCATCGCCGCTGAGCTCGGCCTTGCTGCAGCCGTGCCGGTCTATTGCGGCATTCACGATTCCAATGCCTCGCTGCTGCCGCATCTCGTCCATCGCGAAGCGCCCTTTGCCGTCGTCTCCACCGGAACATGGGTCATCAATTTCGGCGTCGGCGGCGATCTCGATCATCTCGATCCGGAACGCGATGCGCTCGCCAATGTCGATGCCTATGGCCGCGCCGTCCCCTCTTCCCGCTTCATGGGCGGCCGTGAATTCGAGATCCTGTCGGCCGAGATCGGCCCCGTCGACGAAAATGCCGCCCTGGCGGCAATCGGTCCCGTGATCGACAAAGGCATGATGCTGCTGGCGAATATCGCCTCCGGTTCCGGGCCTTTTCCGGGAAAGACAAGCCGCTGGATCGGCGCCAATGAGGCAAGCCGCGAGGAGCGCTCTGCCGTCGCCTGTCTCTATCTCGCTTTGATGACCAATGCCTGCCTCGGACTGGTCGGCGCCAAAGGCCCCGTTATCGTCGAAGGGCCTTTTGCGCTCAATGGGACCTATCTCAAGCTCCTTGCCGCCCTGACCGGCCGCGAGGTCATGGCCCTTCCGGGCTCGACCGGCACCAGTCAGGGAGCGGCCCTTCTCACCGGCATCCGGCCGGTATCGGGTGCCGAGACACATGTTCCGCCGACCGATATCCCAGGACTGACCACCTATCGCGATCGCTGGCACGCAGCGATGGAATAGGACCTTTTCCAAGAACGGCCTTGTTCGTCCTCGTCTTGCCGCTAGTGTGGCACTCCAAAATCATGTCGAGGAGATAGCATGACAGAGACATTCGATCCGCGCGCCCTTGCCGCCCGGCTTCACAGCCTGCGCCAGGCCGGCCTGCAGGAGGCCACGGACACTTTCGCGCTGCCAGCCGATCTGCATCAGGCGATGGAGGCGCAGAATTTGCTCACTGCTGCGGACCGTATTTCGAGCAATGCCTGGAAAGTCACGGTCTCGCCGCAGGGCCAAGCGGTCGCCGGTACGCTGTATCCCTATGCCAAAGCCGTTTCGGGCGCGGACATTCCCTGGTATCCGGGCCTGAAATTCGAGACCGAGATCGCCGTCCGTCTCGGCAGCGACCTGCCGGTCCGCGCGGGCGTTCCCTACAGCCGCGCCGAGGTGGTCGAGGCGATTTCCGCTGTCTATCTCGGCGCCGAGCTGCTGGTCAGCGCTGTGAAGGAAAGCGGCAGCGTTTCGTTTCTGCTGTTCGTCGCCGACCGCCTCGGCAATAGCGGCTATGTACTCGGCCCGGAGGTCGAGAAACGCGTCGTCGACACCGTAGGCGGCACGCCGCTCAAGGTCACTCATGCCGGCCGCACGATCTATGATGGTCCGGCGCAGCATCCGAAAGGCGACGTTCTCACCTGGCTCATCGATTATGCTAATGACGGCCTCCGCCCCGAGACATCGCTGAAGGCAGGCGCACTCCTGACGACGGGCACGCTGAGCGGCGCGATCGAACTGACCGAACCCGGCGAAATCGACATCCTGCTCGGCAACAGCAGGCTCAGCTTCTCGGTATCTAAGGCTTGATTTGACGCCGCGGTGCTTACGCCTTCTCGCGGAACATCTCGATGATGGCGGAAAAGTCCCTTCCGCCATTGCCCTGCTTTTCGAAGAGCGCATAAAGCTGCGCTGCTTCCGCGCCGAGCGGCGTGGAGGCGCCACTCGCCAGCGCCGCTTCCTGGGAGAGCCTGAGATCCTTCAGCATCAGAGCCGCGGCAAAGCCCGGTTTGTAGTCATTGTTCGCCGGCGAGGTCGGCACCGGTCCGGGCACCGGGCAATAGGTATTGATCGACCAGCACTGGCCCGACGAGGTCGAGGCGACGTCGAACAGCGCCTGATGCGAGAGCCCGAGCTTTTCGGCGAGCACGAAGGCCTCGCAGACGCCCACCATCGAAATACCTAATATCATGTTGTTGCAGATCTTCGCCGCCTGGCCGGCGCCGGCCTCGCCGCAATGGACGATCTTCTTTCCCATGGCCTCGAGGATTGGCTTTGCCTCGGCGAAGGCGTCTTCCGAGCCGCCGGCCATGAAGGTCAGCGTGCCCGCGGTCGCCCCGCCGGTGCCGCCGGAGACCGGGGCGTCGAGCGACAGGCAGCTTGCGGCCTTGGCCATCTCATGCGACTTGCGGCTGCTTTCGACATCGATGGTCGAGCAATCGATGACCAACGTGCCTTGCGCGGCGGACTGCAGGATATCGGTCCAGGCCGTCAGCACGTGTCTGCCCTGCGGCAGCATGGTGATGATGATCTCCGCTTCCTTGACCGCCTGGCTGGCATGGCTTGCCGGCTTGACGCCGCTCTCCTCGGCCGCCTTCAGCACGGACGCCGCGAGATCGAAGCCGAGGACCTCGTGACCTGATTTGACCAGATTGGCGGCCATCGGCCCACCCATGTTGCCGAGGCCGATGAATGCGATCCTTGCCATGGTCTTCTCCTATCGATTGTCTTCGAGGATCATTGCTGCCGCCTTTTCGGCGATCATGATCGTCGGCGAATTGGTGTTGCCCGAGGTGATCGACGGCATCACCGAGGCGTCGGCGATCCTGAGCTTGCCGAGCGCCCTGAGCTTCAACCGGGGATCGACGACGCTGTCCCTGTCGGCGCCCATGCGGCAGGTGCCGACAGGATGGAAGATCGTCGTGCCGATCTCGCCCGCCGCCCGCTCCAGATCGGCCTCCGTCTGATAGGCGGGCCCCGGCTTGAATTCCTCCGGCCTGAAACGGGCAAACGAAGGCTGCGCGACGATCTTGCGCGTCAACCGTATTGAGCGAACAGCTATGTCACGATCGCGCTGCGTCGACAGGTATTTCGGGCTGATCGTCGGCTGAGCGGCAAAATCCGGGCTGGACAGGTGAACCGAACCGCGGCTTTCCGGCCTGAGATTGCAGACGCTCGCGGTGATTGCCGGGAAAGGATGGACGGGATCGCCGAACTTCTCCAGCGAGACCGGCTGCACGTGATATTGCAGGTCGGGCGTTTCCCGGTCCGGGCCCGATCGGGTGAAGATGCCAAGCTGGCTCGGCGCCATCGCCATCGGCCCGGAGCGGCGGACGAGATATTCGAGCCCGATCGCCGCCTTGCCGATCAGCTTCGTCGCCTTCTCGTTCAGCGTCGGAACCCCCGTCACCTTGTAGGCCAGACGCAGTTGCAGATGGTCCTGCAGGTTCTCGCCGACACCCTTGACCTCGGTGACGACATCGACGCCCGCCTGTCTGAGAACCTCCCCCCGGCCGATGCCCGACAGTTCCAGGATGTGCGGCGAGCCGATCGAACCGGCCGAAAGGACGGTCTCTTTCGCCGCATAGGCGCGTTTCGCCACGCCACGATGCTGGAACTCGACGCCGGCAACGGCGCCTTCCTCCACCAGCAGCCGCCGGACCTGTGCCTTGGTCAGCACGGTCAGGTTGGAGCGCTTCATCACCGGCCGCAGGAAGGCCTTCGAGGTGTTCCAGCGAATGCCGGAGCGCTGGTTGACGTCGAAATAGCCGGAGCCCTCGTTGCTGCCGCGGTTGAAATCCGCGGTTTCAGGAATGCCCGCTTCCCTGGCAGCCTGCTGGAAGGCGTCGAGCACGGCCCAGCGCACGCGCGCTTTCTCGATGCGCCATTCGCCGCCGGCACCATGCATCTCGTCTTCGCCGCGATAAAAATCCTCGGACTTGCGGAAGAAGGGCAGAATATCGTCCCAGCCCCAGCCGCTGCAGCCCATCTGCCGCCAGAGGTCGTAATCACGCGCCTGGCCGCGCATGTAGATCATGCCGTTGATCGACGAACAGCCGCCGAGAACCTTGCCGCGCGGATAACTCAGCGCCCGGCCGTTCAATCCCGCTTCCGGCGCCGTAGTGAAGCACCAGTCGGTGCGCGGATTGTTGATGCAATAGAGATAACCGACCGGAATATGGATCCAGTGATAGTTGTCGCTGCCGCCGGCTTCGAGCAGCAGCACCCGGCTCCGGCCATCGGCAGACAGCCGGTTGGCGAGCACGCAGCCGGCGCTGCCTGCCCCAACGATGATGTAGTCGTAACGATCCATGCCCCGCATGAGACTCCACATGCTTGCCGCTTCCCCCTCCCCGCGGCACGGGGAGAGGAATAGTCGCAGCGCCGCCGCCCGTCTCTTTCCCGGGAAAGAGTAGTTCTTTCCGGAAAGAGAGGTCCGCCCGTTCAGCGGCGATAGACGAAGCCCAGTTTCCGCCCCAGCCGCGAGGCGTAGAATTCGCCGATGATGCCGCGGCGGAAGATCAGCACGCAGACCATGAAGACGATGCCGGTGATGATCGTCACCGGGAATTCCGACGTGGCGAGGTAGTTTTCCAGCACCACCACCAGCCCGGCGCCGAAGAGCGGGCCGATCAGCGTGCCGATGCCGCCGAGCAGCGTCATCAGGATCACCTCGCCCGACATCTGCCAGGCGACATCTGTCAGCGTCGCGAACTGGAAGACGATCGATTTCACCGCGCCTGCGAGCCCGGCAAGCGCTGCCGACATGACGAAGGCACCGAGCTTGTAGCGCGCCACGGAATAGCCGAGCGAGATCGCCCGTTGCTCGTTTTCGCGGATCGATTTCAGAATCATGCCGAAGGGCGAATTGATAAAGCGCCAGATGATCAGGATGCCGACCAGGAAGACGGCCAGCACGAAATAATACATGTTGGTCGAGCTGTTCAGATCGATGAAGCCGAAGAGATGGCCGCGGGGCACGGACTGGATGCCGTCCTCGCCCTCGGTGAACTCCGCCTGCAGGCAGAAGAAGAAGAACATCTGCGACAGCGCCAGCGTGATCATCGCGAAATAGATGCCCTGGCGGCGGATGGCGAAGAAGCCCATCACGAGACCGAGAAACGCCGCACCCGCCACGCCGATCAGGATGCCGAGTTCCGGCGGCAAGCCCCATTCCTTCACCGTATAGGCGGTGAAATAGGCGGCACCGCCGAAGAAGGTGGCGTGGCCGAAGGACAGCAGGCCGGTATAACCGAGCAGCAGGTTGAAGGCGCAGGCAAAGAGCGCGAAGCAGAGCAGCTTCATCAGGAAGATCGGATAGAAAAAGAACGGCGCCAGCAGCAGGAGCAGCAGTCCCGCAAGCAGGAAACCCGCCTGCACCGAAAGGGCGGTTCGGCTTTTTTCCGTTTGGATGGTTTCGGTGATGTCGGCCATGTCAAGCATCCCGTCCGAAGAGGCCCGCGGGCCTGATGAGAAGCACGATCGCCATGATGACGAAGATCACGATATTGGACGCCTCGGGATAGAAGACCTTGGTCAGGCCCTCGGCAATGCCGAGCACGTAACCGGTGATGATCGCGCCCATAATCGATCCCATGCCGCCGACGACGACGACGGCGAAGACGACGATGATCATGTTCGAGCCCATCAGCGGCGAGACCTGGTAGATCGGTGCCGCCAGCACGCCGGCAAAGGCGGCGAGACCGGCGCCGAGCGCATAGGTGAGCGTCAAGAGCACCGGCACGTTGACACCGAAGACCTGCACCAGCACGGCGTTTTCGGTGGCGGCACGCAGGTAAGCCCCGAGTTTGGTCTTCTCGATCAGCAGCCAGGTGCCGAGGCAGACGACGAGCGAGACGACCACCACCCAGCCGCGATAGATCGGCAGGAACATGAAGCCGAGGTTGGCCCCGCCGGCAAGAGCCGCCGGCGTTGCATAGGGCTGGCCGGAAGAGCCGTAGAGATAGCGGAAGGTGCCCTCGACCGCGAGCGCCAGTCCGAAGGTGAAGAGCAGGCCGTAGAGCGGATCGAGATCGTAGAGCCGGCGCAGGAACAGCCGCTCGATGATTGCACCCGCAAGGCCGACGATCACTGGCGCCAGGATCAATGACGGCCAGTAGCCGATGCCGGCATAGGTCAGCAGCAGGTAGGCGACGAAGGCGCCGAGCATATATTGCGCGCCATGGGCGAAGTTGATCACCCGGAGCAGGCCGAAAATGATGGCGAGGCCGAGGCTGAGCAGCGCGTAGAACGAGCCGTTGATCAGGCCGATCAGCAACTGGCCGAACAACGCCTGCAGGGGAATGCCGAAGATCATCGTCATCTGGTCATACTCCCAGAACCTTGTGCAGCGTATCCATGCGCTGCGGCAGTTCACCGACCGGGAATTCCGACACCATCTGCCCATGATCCATCAGATAGAAGCGATCGGCAATACGGCTGGCGAAACGGAAATTCTGCTCGACGAGCAGGATCGTCATGCCGCGCTCCTTCAGCGTCTTCAGCACCTCGCCGATGCGTTGGACGATAACAGGGGCAAGCCCCTCCGTCGGTTCATCGAGAATGAGCAGCCTGACGCCGGTGCGGAGGATTCGGGCGATCGCCAGCATCTGCTGCTCGCCGCCTGACAGTTTGGTGCCTGGGCTGCCGCGGCGCTCATAGAGATTGGGGAAAAGCTCGTAGATCTCGTCGAGCGTCATGCCGCCGCCTGCCACGACAGGCGGCAGCAGCAGGTTTTCCGAAACGGTCAGCGTCGAGAAGATGCCGCGCTCCTCCGGCACGAAGCCGATGCCCCGATGCGCCGTCTTGTGCAGGGGCACCTGCATCATATCGCTGCCGTCAAAGCTGATCTTGCCCTTACGGGCCCGTACGATGCCGGTGATGGTGCGCAGCGTCGTCGTCTTGCCGACGCCGTTGCGGCCCAGAATGGTGATCGTCTCGCCTTCGGCAACGCGCATGTCGACGCCGTGCAGGACGTGGCTTTCGCCGTACCAGGCATTGAGCCCCTGGACTTCGAGGAGAGTGGCCATCAATGCTCCTCCGTGCCCATATAGGCCACACGCACACGCTCGTCCTGGCTGACCGTCGCATAGTCGCCCTCGGCGAGGATCTCGCCGCGCTGCAGCACGGTGACATGCTGGCAGATATTGGCGACGACGGAGAGATTGTGCTCGACCATCAATACGGCGCGGTCGCGGGCGACCTCGCGGATGATCGAGGAGACGACGCCGACATCCTCCTGCCCCATGCCGGCCATCGGCTCGTCGAGCAGCAGCACTTTCGGATCCAATGCCAGCGTGGTGGCGATCTCCAGCACGCGCTTGCGGCCATAGGAAAGATCGGCGGCGATGTGATCGCGCTCCTTGGACAGTCCGACGCTGGCGAGCAGCTGCTCGGCGCGCTCGTTCAGCCGGTCGAGTGCGGAAAGCGGCCGCCAGAACTGTGTGGAAAGATTGTTCGGCCGCTGCAACGCCACGCGGACATTGTCGAGAACGGTCAGATGCGGGAAGACCGCCGAGATCTGGAAAGAGCGGACCAGCCCCATGCGCGCCACCTTGTCGGGCGGCGTTCCGGTGATGTCAACGCCCATCAGGCTGATGGTGCCTGAGGTCGGCTGCAGGAACTTGGTCAGCAGGTTGAAGACCGTCGTCTTGCCGGCGCCGTTCGGGCCGATCAGCGCATGCACGCTGGCGTCATGCACGTCGAGATCGACGTTCTTGACGGCCGTGAAGCCGCCGAAATCGCGGCGCAGGCCGCGGGCGGACAAGACCACCCGCGGCTTTTCCTGTGTTTCAATTGCGGAAACCGCCATCGTGCTTACTTTACCAGATCGCAGCCGCTCTTGGCGGGATCGATATAGGCTTCCTTGCCGGGAATGGTGGCGAGCACGTTGAAATAATCCCACGGCTCCTTGCTCTCGGAAGGCTTCTTGACCTGCAGCAGATACATGTCGTGGATCATGCGGCCATTGGCGCCGACCGTGCCGCCGCGGCCGAAGACGTCGTCGACCGGCATTTCATGCAGCTGCTTGGCGACGGCTTCCGTTTCGTCGGTGCCGGCCTTCTGCACCGCCTTCAGATATTGTGTCACCGCCGAATAGGTGCCGGCATGGATCATGTTCGGCATCTTGCCGGTGCGGGCGAAGAACTTCTTGGCGAAGGCGCGGCTCTCGTCGTCGCGATTCCAGTAATAGCCTTCCGTCAACGTCAACCCTTGAGCCGCCTCAAGGCCGAGACCATGGACTTCGGCGAGCGTGAAGAGCAGCGCCGCCAGATGCTGGCCGCCCTGGGTGATGCCGAATTCGGCCGCCTGCTTGATGGCGTTTGCGGTGTCGAGGCCGGCATTGGCAAGGCCGATCACCTTGGCGCCGGATGATTGCGCCTGCAGCAGGAAGGACGAGAAGTCCTGGGTGGACAGCGGATGGCGGACGGCGCCGACGACCTTGCCGCCGCTCGCCTTGACATAGTCGCTGGTCTGCTGCTCCAGCGAGTAGCCGAAGGCATAGTCGGCCGTCAGGAAGAACCAGCTGTCGCCGCCCTGCTTGACGAGCGCGCCGCCGGTGCCGACGGCGAGTGCATGGGTGTCGTAGGCCCAATGGAAGCCGTAAGGCGAGCAGGCCTTGCCGGTGAGATCGGTCGTCGCAGCACCCGTGACGATGTCGATCTTCTTCTTTTCCTTGCCGATCGCCTGCACGGCGAGCGCCACCGACGAGGTCGTCAGTTCCATGATCGCATCCACCTGTTCGGTGTCGTACCACTGGCGGGCGATGTTGGAGGCGATATCAGGCTTGTTCTGATGGTCGGCATCAACGATCTCGACCGGAACGTCGAGCACCTTGCCGCCGAAATCCTCGACCGCCATCTTGGCGGCTTCGACGGAGGACTTGCCGCCGAAATCGGCATAGACACCCGACTGGTCGTTCAGGATGCCGATCTTGACCTTGCCGTCGGTCGCGCTCTGCGCGAGCACCGCAGTGCTGCTCGCAAGCAGAAATGCAACTGATGCAATGAGATTCTTTCGCATATGATCTCCTCCCAGAGATTGGCCAGATTGCGGATCTGTTCAAATTTGGCCAGCCGCACTCCTCAGGACGGCGGACCCTCACCTTACGATCACGGAAATCCCGCCCTGAGGCAACGGGTGATTTACAACTAATTCCAAACAGTATCTGTTCATTTTTGAACAGAGAGGATCGCGATGAACAATCCACCGCAGTTTACTTGGGACGATCTGCAGTTTTTTCTAGCCGTCGCCCGCACCGGACAGCTGTCGACGGCGGCCCGTCAGCTGCGTTCCAGCCATGCCACCGTCTCGCGCCGCATCGACCGGCTGGAGTTCACGCTCAAGGTCAAGCTGTTCGAGCGCAATCCGCGCGGCTATGTACTGACCGCCATGGGCACGCGCTTTGTCGAGACGGCCGAGAAGATGGAGCAGGAGACCGAGCGGCTGCGCGCCGATCTTGCCGCCGGCTCGATGGCGCAGCGCGGCCTGGTGCGGCTGAGCGCGCCGGAGGGTTTTGCCAATTTCTTCTTCGCAACCGTGCTGCCGCAGTTTGCCGCCCAGCATCCGCATCTGGCGCTGGAACTGGTGACGATCCAGCAGATCATGTCGCTGTCGCGCAAGGAGGCCGATCTTTCCGTCGTGCTCGACGAGCCGAAGGGCGGGGCCTATTTCGCCGAGAAGCTGACGGATTATCACCTGCAGGTCTATGGCTCGCGCGATTATCTGGCGAAGGCGCCTGAGATCACCTGCCGCGAAGACCTGCTCAGCCATCCCTTCGTCAGCTATATCGAGGAGATGATCTTTGCGCCCGGCCTGGATTATCTCGGCGATGTGCACCCGCGCATCAAGCCGCAGTTCCAGAGCTCCAGCATCTTTGCGCAGCTGACTGCCACTCGAAACGGCCTCGGCCTCTGCATCCTGCCCTATTTCTTCGCCAGCCGTTATCCCGAACTGGTGCGCGTGCTGCCCGAAGAGATCGACCTCAAGCGCCATTACTGGATCACCTGCCACCGCGACCTGAAACAGGCGCCGCGCGTGCGCGCCGTCATCGATTTCCTGCGCGAGGCGGTGCGCGGCGAAGATGCGCGCTTCGTGCCGCCCTATGTCACGGCCGCCGGCCCTGCGCGCAGGACAAGAGCGGACGTTTAATTAGAGCATGATGCCGTCCGAAACCGCTCACAGTTTTCAGCATCATGCTCTGGTTACTTCAGGAATTCGGCCCGGTGCGGGGTGAATGCATCGATCAGCCGGCCCTTTTCCAGCGCCTTGACGCCATGCACCAGATTGGGGGGCACAATGAAGCTGCCGCCCTGCTTGAGCACCTCGGTCCGGCCATCGATCGTCACTTCGAAACTGCCTTCGGCGACGTAGCTTGCCTGGATGTGCGGATGCGAATGGGCCGCGCCCACGGCGCCGCTTTCGAAGGCCACTTCCACCAGCATCATCTCGGGCAGATATGTCATGATGCGCCTGACGACGCCGGGCTCGGGATTGACCCATTCGGCGCCTTCGGCCGATACGAACAGATCGCTTGACGACATTTTCCGCCTCCTCGTTCCAGAATCGATCGCGGGCAAAGTGGATCATGCCGACGCTTTTGAAAAGATGGCGCGGCCGGTCTTTTCGAGACTGCCGCCTTCTGTTGACGCGGTCGGCTGGCGGGTCTATGGCCAACTTGAGCGAGGCAAGCCAGAACCGGGATGAGGAGACGCGGCCATGCAGCATACGCGCGAAGTTTTCGACTGGGCCGATCCGTTCCGCCTGGTGGAGCAGCTGACCAGTGAAGAGCGCATGGTGCAGGACACCGCCCGTGCCTATGCGCAGGAAAAGCTTGCTCCCCGTGTTCTCGACGCCTTCCGCAATGAAAAGACCGATCCCGAGATCTTCCGCGAAATGGGCGAACTCGGCCTGCTCGGCCCGACGATCTCGCCCGATTATGGCGGCGCCGGCCTCGGCTACGTCGCCTACGGCCTGATCGCCCGCGAGGTCGAGCGGGTCGACAGCGGTTACCGCTCGATGATGAGCGTGCAGTCCTCGCTCGTGATGGTGCCAATCGAAACCTTTGGCTCCGAGGCGCAAAAGCTGAAATACCTGCCGAAACTCGCCACCGGCGAATGGATCGGCTGCTTCGGCCTGACCGAACCCGATCACGGCTCCGACCCCGGCTCGATGGCAACACGTGCCAAAAAGGTGGACGGCGGCTACAGCCTGACCGGCTCGAAGACCTGGATCTCCAACGCGCCGATCGCCGATGTTTTCGTCGTCTGGGCAAAGACCGAGGACGGCCTCATCCGCGGCTTCATCCTCGAAAAGGGCTGGAAAGGACTTTCGGCGCCTGCGATCCACGGCAAGGTGGGCCTGCGCGCTTCGATCACCGGCGAGGTGGTGATGGACGGGGTGTTCGTGCCTGAGGAAAACCTTCTGCCTGATGTGACCGGCCTCAAGGGACCGTTCACCTGCCTCAACTCCGCCCGTTTCGGCATCGCCTGGGGCGCACTCGGTGCTGCCGAGGATTGTTATGCGAGAGCCCGGCAATACACGCTCGAGCGCAAGCAGTTCGGCCGGCCGCTCGCCGCCAACCAGCTGATCCAGAAGAAGCTCGCCGACATGGCGGCGGAAATCTCGCTCGGCCTTCAGGGCTGCCTGCGGCTTGGCCGCATGAAAGAGGAAGGCCATCCGCCGGTGGAACTGACCTCGATCCTCAAGCGCAACAGCTGCGGCAAGGCGCTGGAGATCGCGCGGGCGGCCCGAGACATGCTCGGCGGCAACGGCATCTCCGACGAATTCGGCATCGCCCGTCATCTCGTCAACCTCGAAGTGGTCAACACCTATGAGGGCACGCACGACATCCACGCGCTGATCATCGGCCGGGCGATCACCGGCATTGCCGCTTTTGCGAACTAGCGCATTGGCGCGAAAGGGCGAATTGCCACGCGCCTGACAATGTGCAACCTTCCCTGACGACGGCAAGAGCCGGCAAAAGGGGGATCATGCATGTTTCTGCTTCTTGCATTGCTGATTGGTGTCATTGCCGGGCTTCGCGCCATGACGGCGCCCGCCGCCGTCGCCTGGGGCGCAGCACTTGGATGGTTCGATGTCTCGCAGACGCCGCTTGCCTTCATGGGTTACCAATGGACGCCGTGGATCTTCACGCTTCTCGCCGTCGTCGAACTGATCACCGATCAGCTGCCATCGACGCCGTCGCGTAAGGTGCCGGTGCAATTCGGCGCCCGCATTGTCACGGGCGCGCTGGCCGGCGCCACGATCGGTGCCGCCAGCAGCCTGCTTTTCGGCGGGCTGATCGCCGGCGTGATCGGCGCCGTCATCGGCACATATGGTGGCGCCGCCATCCGCAGCAGGCTTGCCGCCTCCTTCGGCAAGGATCTGCCGGCCGCTCTCATCGAGGATGCCGTCGCCGTCATCGGCGCGGTGCTGATCGTGGGGGCCGTCGCATGAAAAGCTTCGACGCCATCGTTATCGGCGCCGGTCAGGCCGGCCCCTTTCTTGCCGCCAGGATGGTCGAAAAGGGCATGAAGGTGGCGCTGATCGAACGCAAGTTCCTCGGCGGCACCTGCGTCAATGCCGGCTGCATGCCGACGAAGACACTGGTCGCCAGCGCCCGCGCCGCTCATGTCGCAAGAAACGGCGCTGCTTACGGCGTCAATATCCCTGGCGAGATCGCCATCGACATGAAGGTGGTCAGGGCGCGCGCCGAAAGCGTGACCATGAACGCCCGCAACGGCCTGATCGGCTGGTTCGCCGGCATGGAGGGCATGACCGTGATCTACGGCCATGCCCGTTTCGAGGACCCAAAGACCGTCAGCGTCAACGGCGAGACGCTGACTGCGCCGCGCATCTTCCTCAATGTCGGAGCGCGGCCGGTCATCCCTGACCTGCCTGGGATCAACGATATCGATTACCTCACCAGCACCTCGATCATCCATCTCGACACGCTGCCACGGCATCTGGCCGTGATCGGCGGCAGTTATATCGGGCTGGAATTCGCACAGATGTATCGCCGCTTCGGCGCCGAAGTCAGCGTCATCGAGCACGGCCCGAAACTCGCGTCGCGCGAGGACGAGGATATATCCGACGCGATCGCCGATGTCCTGCGCTCGGAGGGCATCGACATTCATACCGGCGTCAGCGACATCGCCTTTGCCAAGAGCAGCGACGGAATAACGGTCGCCACCGATTCAGCGAGGATCGATGCGAGCCATGTGCTGATTGCCACCGGCCGCAAGCCGAACACCGACGATCTCGGCCTCGATGCCGCCGGCGTCATCACCGACGGACGCGGCTTCATTACCGTCGACGACAGGCTTGCCACCAATGTCGACGGCATCTGGGCGCTTGGCGATTG
This sequence comes from Rhizobium sp. WYCCWR 11152, assembly GCF_013087615.1. NCBI lineage: Bacteria > Pseudomonadati > Pseudomonadota > Alphaproteobacteria > Hyphomicrobiales > Rhizobiaceae > Rhizobium > Rhizobium sp. WYCCWR 11152. The sequence goes on from NZ_JABFCP010000003.1 coordinate 145,238, forward strand.
CAACGGCCACGGCGCCTTCACCCACACCTCGTACAATGATTTCGAGATCGCCGCCGCCAATCTGCTCGACGGCGACGATCGCAAGGTGTCGAGCCGTATCCCGGCCTATGCGCTCTATATCGACCCGCCGCTTGGCCGTGTCGGCATGACGGAGAAGCAGGCGCGCGCCTCGGGACGAAGAATCATGATCTCGACCCGGCCGATGAGCCGCGTCGGCCGCGCCAACGAGCGCGGCGAGACCAAGGGCTTCATGAAGGTGATCGCCGACGCCGAGACCAAAAAAATCCTCGGTGCGGCGATCCTGGGCATCGAGGGCGACGAGGTGATCCACGGCATCATAGATGCGATGAATGCAGGAACAACCTATCCCGCCTTGCAATGGTCGGTGCCGATCCATCCGACGGTGTCGGAGCTGATCCCGACGCTGCTTGGGGATTTGAAGCCGGTTTAGCTGTAGAAACCCCGGGCCGAGGACAGCTGCGTGTCTATCGAACTGCTGATCGAGCACTACGGCCTGCTGGCGATATTTCTGGGCGCAGCCTTCGAAGGCGAAACAGCTGCCTTCCTCGGCGGCGTGATTTCTCACCGCGGGCTGCTGACCTATTGGTCGGCGTCGCTCGCGGCAACGGCGGGCTCGTTCGCCGGCGATCAGTTCTGGTTCTTCGCCGGCCGTTATGCGGCGCGATGGGGGCTGGTCCGGCGGCTGATGGAAACACCGGCGCTGGCGCGCGTAACCCGGCTTCTGGAAAGATATCCGACCGGCTTCATCCTTGCGTTTCGTTTTCTTGTGGGGTTGCGGACGATCAGCCCGATCGTCATCGGGACGACGCGAATAGCGACCGGCAAATTCATCATCCTGAATGCCGTGGCCGCGCTGGTGTGGGGGCAGCTTTTCACGGCGCTCGGTTATCTCTTCGGGCACGGCATCCAACAGACATTGGGCCACCTTCCCCTTCATCGTCATCTGCTGATCGCAGTCGGAGCCGCGGCTGTCGTTGCAGGCGCGGCTCTTGCCTTTCGGAAGATAAAACTGAGTGCCAGGCACTCATAGCCGTATGGCGTCCTAGAACAGGATGATTTTAGGCCGGGTCGGCCTAAAATCTGAATCCTGTTCTAAATTTATATAATTGGAGCATGATGTTGTCCGAAAACCGATCACACTTTTCGGCATCATGCTCTACTCCATCACGATCTGCAGCTTCACGTCGCTCGGCCGCGCCTCAACGGCGCGATCAAATGCCTTGATCGAATCTTCGAACTTAAAGGTCTCGGAAATCAGCGGCTTCAGATCCACTCTTCCCGAGCCGAGCAGCGCGATCGAGCGCTCATACTGGTGCGCGTAGCGGAACACCGTCTCGATGCGGATTTCCTTGGTGGATGCCGTCGAGACGTCGAAGCCGATCGGGTTGACCGGCAGGCCGACGACGACGATGACGCCGCCCGGGCGCGGCAGCGCCATGATGGTCTCCCAGGCCTTCGGCGAGCCGGAGCATTCGAAGACGACATCGGCGCCCCAGCCGTCGGTCAGCCGGGCAACCTCTTCGGCCAGGTTCTTCTCGCGGATATTCACCGGAATGACGCCTTGGTACTGTGCGGCGATATCGAGCTTCGGCTGGGCAAGATCGGCGACGATCGCGCGGGCGCAGCCGCCGGCAAGCGCCGCGATCGCCACCATAGTGCCGATCGGCCCAGCGCCGAGGACGACGGCAGTATCACCCGGCGTAATCTTCGCCTTGGTGGCCGCCTGCATGCCGACGGCGAAGGGTTCGACCATGGCGCCTTCGGCAAAGCTGACATTGTCGGGCAGCTTGAAGGTGTAGTTGGCGGGATGCACGACCTCGGGCGTCAGCACGCCGTGGATCGGCGGGGTCGCCCAGAAGGTGACTGCCGGGTCGATATTGTACATGCCGATCCGGCTTGCCTTGGAATTCGGGTCGGGAATGCCGGGCTCCATGCAGACGCGGTCGCCGACTTTGAGATGCGTGACGCCGGCCCCGACCTCGATCACCGTGCCCGCCGCCTCATGGCCGAGCACCATCGGCGCGTTGACGACGAAGGGGCCGATCTTGCCGTGGGTGTAATAATGCACGTCCGAACCGCACACGCCAACCGTGTGGATCCTGATCTTCACCTCGCCAGGGCCGGTTTCAAGCGGCAGATCGATATCGCGAAGCGCAAGCTCATGCTGGCGCTCGAGGACAAGCGCACGGACTTTGGTCATCGTCGGTTTCCTTCCCTAATGGCTTGCCCATGACTCCATCGGGCAGCGTCGAAGCCGACTATAAGGCCCGAAGCCTTCCCAATTCAACCGGATTGCGATGGCTTTTGCTCAACAAGTGAAAAAATGCTCAAGCAGATCTGCCGGAGGTTCAGAGCCCTGCCGCGGCCCGTCCGAAACTCGCCAGCCTGGTCCGATGGCGAGCGGCCGCGTAACGGCATTTATAAGATTTTTATATTGATGGCCTGTCGTCCGTCTCGAACCTTTATGCCCTTCGGCTCCATATTGATGGCCGAGAGATCGAAAAGATCATCTCCACGCCAGAAAGCATGAAAGGCGGCCTCCCAGCGCCCTTTGTCTTGTCTGACTCCAACAAGAACAACAGGAGTCACGATCATGATGGATATCATTCTACTTGGCACCGCGATCATATTCTTCGCGCTGTGCTTTGCCTACACCCGAGCCTGCGACAGGCTTTGACAGGAGAACCGACGATGACCCTCGATTATGTCTTGAGCGGTGCCGTAACCGTGTTTCTCACAGTTTATCTCACCTACGCTCTCCTTCGCCCGGAACGCTTCTAAAAGGAACTGGCGCTTCTGAGGTCGCGCATGCGCGACCGAGAAGCAGCCGGGTATTGAAAGTTACCCCAAATGACCCTCAACGGATGGCTTCAGATCCTGCTTTACTGCGGGATCGTCCTCGTACTCGTCAAACCGCTCGGCGGTTACATGACGCGTGTCTTCAACGGCGAGCGCACTTTCCTGTCACCGGTCCTCGTTCCGATCGAACGGGGGCTTTACCGCCTTGCCGGCACCAGCGATGGCGAGGAGCAGCATTGGACCTCCTATGCCTTCGCCATGCTGATGTTCAGCCTGCTCGGCGTCATCGTGCTTTACGCGCTGCAACGTCTGCAGGCCGGCCTTCCCTATAATCCAGCCGGCATGGCCGCCGTCCCGCCCGAGCTTTCCTTCAACACCGCCGTCAGCTTCGTCAGCAACACCAACTGGCAGAATTACGGCGGCGAAAGCACAATGTCCTATCTGACCCAGATGGCCGGCTTCACGGTTCAGAACTTCGTCTCTGCGGCGACCGGCATCGCCATCGCGCTCGCCTTCATCCGCGCCTTCTCGCGCGCGTCGGGCAAGGCCGTCGGCAATTTCTGGGTCGATATGACCAGGGCGACCTTCTATGTGCTGCTGCCGATCTGCATCGTGCTGACACTGGTCTACGTCTATCTCGGCGTGCCGCAGACGCTTGGCCCCTACGTCAATGCGACCACGCTCGAAGGCGCGCAGCAGACCATCGCCGTCGGGCCTGTTGCATCGCAGCTCGCGATCAAGATGCTCGGCACCAATGGCGGCGGCTTCTTCAACGCCAATTCCGCCCATCCGTTCGAAAACCCCGATGCGATCTCCAACCTCATCCAGATGGTCTCGATCTTCGCAATCGGTGCGGCCCTCACCAATGTTTTCGGCCGCATGGTCGGCAATCAGCGCCAGGGCTGGGCGATCCTTGCCACGATGGGCATCCTGTTCACCGTCGGTGTCGGTGTCACCTATTGGGCAGAAGCCGCCGGCAACCCGCTGATGCATGCCTTTGGTCTTGGCGGCGGCAATATGGAAGGCAAGGAAGTCCGCTTCGGCGTCGCCCTATCCTCACTCTTTGCGGTCATCACCACGGCGGCCTCGTGCGGAGCGGTCAATGCGATGCACGGCAGCTTCACCGCACTCGGCGGCCTCGTTCCGCTGATCAACATGCAGCTCGGCGAAGTCATCGTCGGCGGTGTCGGCGCGGGTTTCTACGGCATCCTGCTGTTCATCATCGTCGCCGTCTTCGTCGCCGGCCTGATGGTCGGCCGCACGCCGGAATATCTCGGCAAGAAGATCGAGGCGAAGGAAATGAAGATGGCCGTTCTCGCCATCCTCTGCCTGCCGCTCGCCATGTTGGTCTTCACCGCGATCGCCACGGTGCTGCCTTCCGCCGTCGCCTCTATCGGCACTGCCGGCCCGCACGGCTTCTCCGAAATCCTCTACGCCTATACCTCGGCTGCGGCCAACAACGGCTCGGCTTTCGGCGGCCTGACGGGCAATACGCCCTGGTACAACGTGACACTCGGCATCGGCATGCTCGCCGGGCGCTTCCTGGTCATCATCCCGGCCCTTGCCATCGCCGGCTCGCTGATCGCCAAGAAGACAGTTCCGGCCTCGGCCGGCACCTTCCCGACGGACGGTCCGCTCTTCGTCGGCCTGCTTGTCGGCACGATCCTGATCGTCGGCGGCCTGACCTTCTTCCCGGCCTTGGCGCTCGGCCCCGTCGTCGAGCACCTGGTCATGATCGCCGGCCAGACCTTCTGAGGTGATGTCATGATCCTCCGTCACAGGCTTCGCAACGCCTTCCACCCTCGTTCCGGTGCGCCGGGACGAGGGAATGGCCCGAGACCCCAAGCCTCCGACATCATCCTGGTGATGATGGCAGGCCTCCTCGTCATCGCCGCCATCTTCAAAGTCTTACAGGGCTGACCGGCTGCCGGTTCGCCATCCTCGTTTCAAAGCTGGAGTCTCTTATGAGCCAGGCAAAATCCGCGAGCGTCATGGATTCTCGCATCCTCATTCCGGCCGTGGGGGCCGCTTTCAAGAAGCTCAACCCCCGCGCGCTTGCCAGAAACCCGGTCATGTTCGTCGTGGCCACGGTCTCGGTGCTGACCACCGTTCTCTTCCTACGCGATCTGGTGGCGGGCAACGGCAATCTCGGCTTCTCGTTCCAGATCAATCTCTGGCTCTGGTTCACCGTGCTGTTTGCCAATTTCGCCGAAGCCGTCGCCGAAGGCCGCGGCAAGGCGCAGGCCGATTCGCTGCGCAAGGCGCGCACCGAAACCCAGGCCAAGCTGCTCACCGCCAATAACGGCAGCGGCTACCGCATGGTGCCGGGCACCAGCCTCAAGGTCGGTGATCTCGTGCTCGTCGAGGCCGGCGATATCATCCCGTCGGACGGTGAAGTCATCGAAGGTGTGGCCTCCGTCAATGAAGCGGCGATAACAGGCGAATCCGCCCCTGTTATCCGCGAATCCGGCGGCGATCGCTCGGCCGTGACCGGCGGCACGCAGGTGCTTTCCGACTGGATCCGCGTGCGCATCACCGCCGCTGCCGGCTCGACCTTCCTCGACCGGATGATTGCGCTCGTCGAAGGTGCAGAGCGCCAGAAGACGCCGAACGAGATCGCGCTCAACATCCTGCTTGCCGGCATGACGCTGATCTTCGTGCTTGCGACGGCGACGATCCCGAGCTTTGCCATCTATGCCGGCGGTTCGATCCCGATCATCGTGCTCGTCGCCCTCTTCGTCACTCTGATCCCGACGACGATCGGCGCGCTGCTCTCAGCAATCGGCATCGCCGGCATGGACCGCCTCGTCCGCTTCAACGTGCTCGCCATGTCCGGCCGCGCGGTCGAAGCCGCCGGCGACGTCGACACGCTGCTGCTCGACAAGACGGGCACGATCACGCTCGGCAATCGCCAGGCGACGACATTCCGCCCGGTTCGCGGCGTGTCCGAACAGGATCTCGCCGACGCCGCTCAGCTCGCCTCGCTTGCCGACGAAACGCCGGAAGGCCGCTCCATCGTCGTACTTGCCAAGGAGAAATATGCGATCCGCGGCCGCGACATGGCAAGCCTCAAGGCGACCTTCGTGCCCTTCACCGCCCAGACCCGCATGAGTGGCGTCGATCTCGAAGGCGCCTCGATCCGCAAGGGCGCGGTCGATGCCGTGCTGGCCTATGTCAACGGCGACCCATCCTCTAAAAACGGCAGCGAGGTCGTGCGCGAACTGCAGTCGATCGCCGACGAGGTCGCCAAGGCTGGCGGTACGCCGCTCGCCGTTGCCCGCGACGGCAAGCTGCTCGGCGTCATCCAGCTGAAGGACATCGTCAAGGGCGGCATCCGCGAGCGCTTCACCGAGCTTCGCCGGATGGGCATCCGCACCGTGATGATCACAGGCGACAACCCGCTGACGGCAGCCGCCATCGCCGCAGAGGCCGGCGTCGACGACTTCCTCGCCCAGGCAACGCCGGAGATGAAGCTGGCGCTGATGCGCGAGGAACAGTCGAAGGGCAAGCTCGTCGCCATGTGCGGCGACGGCACCAACGACGCGCCCGCACTTGCCCAGGCCGATGTCGGCGTTGCCATGAACACCGGCACGGTCGCTGCCCGCGAGGCCGGCAACATGGTCGATCTCGATAGCGATCCGACGAAGCTCATCGAGATCGTCGAGATCGGCAAGCAGCTCCTGATGACTCGCGGCGCGCTGACGACCTTCTCGATCGCCAACGACATCGCCAAGTATTTCGCCATCATCCCGGCGATGTTCCTGACCTTCTACCCGCAGCTCGGCGTGCTCAACATCATGGGGCTTTCGACGCCGCAAAGCGCCATCCTGTCGGCGATCATCTTCAACGCGCTGATCATAATCGCGCTGATCCCGCTGTCGCTGAAGGGTGTGCGCTACCGTCCGACCGGCGCCGGCGCGCTACTGTCGCGCAACCTGCTGATCTACGGCGTCGGCGGCATCATCGTCCCCTTCATCGGCATCAAAGCGATCGACATGGCTGTCGCAGCCCTCGGTCTCGCCTGAACACTCCAAGGAGTAAGAACAATGTTGAAAGAACTTCGTCCGGCGATCGTCATGATCGTCGCCACCACCGCCATCACCGGCCTTCTCTATCCGCTCGCCATGACGGGTGCTGCTCAGGCCCTCTTCCCGACCCAGGCGAACGGCAGCCTGATCGAAAAGAACGGCCAGGTGATCGGCTCGACGCTGGTCGGCCAGGCCTTTACCAGCGACAAATATTTCCACGGCCGTCCCTCGGCCGCCGGCGACGGCTACAATGCCGCCGCCTCTAGCGGCTCCAACCTCGGCCCGACCAGCCAGAAGCTGATCGACCGGGTCAAGGGCGACTATGAGGCCGCCAAGGCGGCAAACCCGAACGCGGAGGTGCCCGCCGACCTCGTCACCGCTTCGGGCAGCGGCCTCGATCCCCACATCTCGCCGGAGGCCGCCTATTTCCAGGTGGCGCGCGTCGCCAAGGCGCGAAGCCTGGATGAGGCCAAGGTCAAGGCTCTGGTCGACGGCGCCGTTCAAGACCGCGAGCTCGGCATTCTCGGCGAACCTACAGTCAATGTTCTGGCGTTGAACCAGACCCTTGATGCTTCTATGACTGAGTAAAAGTGTGGTCGCGGCTTCTGTTTCGCTAGGGCGAGTTCGGCGAGAAAGCCAACCCTGCTCTCCGTCATCCTCGGCCTTGTGCCGAGGATCCATGCCACGGCCGTCGAAGGATGCGGTGTGGATGCTCGGGTCAAGCCCGAGCATGACGGAGAGAGGGAAGGCGGAAGAAGCCATTCACGACACAAACGCCATGTCAGGAATACCATCCGCCAGCCAAACCAAACTGACTTGACGAGGAACTGGGCAGACATAGCGCCCGTCCTCGGCAGCCATCTGCAGAAAGACCATACGCATGCCAGACGACAACCGCGATCAGGCCGGCAGGCCATCGCCCGATGCGCTTCTCGAAAAAGCCCGGGCTGAAACGCGCGGCCGTCTGAAGATCTTTCTGGGTGCCGCCCCCGGCGTCGGCAAGACCTACGAGATGCTCGTCTCCGGCCGTGCCAAGATCGCCGACGGTCTCGATGTCATCATCGGCGTCGTCGAGACTCATGGCCGCAAGGAAACCGAAGCGCTCCTCACCGGCTTCGAGATCATCCCTCGTGTCGAAATCAGCTACAAGGGCCGGGCGCTTGAAGAAATGGACCTCGACGGCATCCTTGCCCGCCGGCCTGATCTCGTGCTGGTCGACGAACTCGCCCATACCAATGCCGAGGGCAGCCGCCATCCGAAGCGCTATCTCGACGTCAAGGAATTGCTCGATCGCGGCATCGATGTCTATACGACGCTGAACATCCAGCATGTCGAAAGCCTGAACGACGTCGTCTCGCAGATCACCCGCATCCGTGTGCGCGAGACGGTACCGGACTCGATCATCGACCTTGCCGATGACGTCGAGATCATAGACCTGACGCCGGATGATCTGATCAAGCGCCTGCATGACGGCAAGGTCTACATGCCGCGCACCGCCGAGCGGGCGCTGACCAACTACTTCACGCCGGGCAACCTGACGGCGCTCAGAGAACTTGCGCTGCGCAAGACCGCCCAGCGCGTCGACGACCAGTTGCTCACGCATATGCAGGCTCATGCCATATCAGGCCCCTGGGCGGCGGGCGAACGCGTTCTCGTCTCGGTCGATCACCATCCGCGCTCCGCCTCGCTGGTGCGTTATGCCGCCCGCATGGCCTCGCGGCTGCGCGCACCCTGGGCTGCCGTCTATATCGAGACCAACCGCTCGATCAATCTGACCGAAGCCGAGCGCGATATCGTCGCCGCCACGCTGCGCCTTGCCGAGCAGCTCGGCGGCGAGGCGATCACCATCCCCGGCCGGGAAGTCGCCGAAGAGCTCGTCCGTCACGCCACCGCCAACAATGTCACCCATATCGTCATCGGCGCCCCGAAGAAGCCGACATGGCGCGACTGGTGGAGCCGCTCGATCACTGACGAGCTGATCCGCAAGACCGGCGAGATCAGCGTCCATGTCATTTCCGGCAGCGAGAAGGACGGCACCACCGCACGCGGCGTCCGGGCGGCTGCCACCGCGCCGCCACTGGATTTCAGGGCCTATCTTCTGGCGACCGGTTATGTCGCCATCGCGCTCGGCGTCGGCGTCGTGCTCGATCAGGTGCTCGACGTGCGCAACCTCGCCCTCGTCTTCCTGATGGCGGTACTGACCTCCGCCGTCCTCCACGGCCTGCGGCCGGCCCTTTACAGCTGCATCCTCAGCGCGCTGTCCTTCAACTTCTTCTTCCTGCCGCCGCGCTACACGCTGACGATCAGCGATCCGGAAAGCGTGCTCGCGCTCTTCTTTTTCCTGGGCGTGGCCATCATCGCCAGCAACCTGACCGCGACCGTGCAGCGCCAGGCCGCCGCCGCCCGCCAGCGGGCGCGGACGACGGAAGATCTCTATCTCTTCTCGAAAAAGCTCGCCGGTACCGGCACGCTCGACGACGTGCTTTGGGCGACCGCCTTCCAGCTCGCCTCGATGCTGAAGGTCCGCGTCGTGCTGCTGCTGCCGGAAGAGGGCAGCATCGCCGTCAAGGCCGGTTATCCGCCTGATGATACGCTCGACGATGCCGATATCGCCGCCGCCCGCTGGGCCTGGGAGCACAATCACGCCGCCGGCCGCGGCGCCGATACCCTGCCCGGCGCCAAACGCCTCTATGTGCCGCTCCGAACCGGGCGCACCGCCGTCGGCGTCATCGGCCTCGACAGCGACCGGCGCGACGGACCGCTGCTGACGCCAGAGCAACAGCGGCTGCTCGATGCGCTCGCCGACCAGGCGGCCCTTGCCATCGAACGCATCCAGCTCGTCGCCGATGTCGACCGGGCAAGACTTGCGGCCGAAGCGGACCGGTTGCGCTCGGCCCTGCTGACATCGATTTCGCACGACCTGAAGACCCCGCTTGCCGCCATCCTCGGCGCCGCCGGCACGCTACGCGATTATTTCGCCTCGATGCCGGAGGAGGATCGCAGCGACCTGCTGTCGACCGTCGTCGACGAATCCGAACGCCTCAACCGCTTCATCGCCAACCTGCTCGACATGACCAAGATCGAATCCGGCGCGATGGAGCCGAACCATGCGCTGCACTATGCCGGCGACATCGTCGGCAGCGCGCTGCGCCGAGCCGCAAAGATCCTCGACGGGCACAAGACAGAGATGAGCATTCCCGCCGACCTGCCGATGGTGCGCGTCGATCCTGTTCTCTTCGAGCAGGTGATCTTCAACCTGCTCGACAATGCCGCGAAATACGCGCCCGAGGGATCGGTGATCCAAATCGGGGGCTGGGCCGATGCCGACAGCGTCGTCGTGCAGATTTCGGACGAAGGCCCGGGCATTCCGCCGGCCGATCTCACCCGCGTCTTCGACACCTTCTACCGCGTGCGCAAGGGCGATCAGGTGCGCGCCGGCACGGGGCTTGGCCTTTCCATCTGCCGCGGCTTCATCGAGGCGATGGGCGGCACGATTACCGCCGGCAACCGGACGGGCCGTCCCGGCGCCGTCTTCACCATCCGCCTGCCGAAACCCACCGACATTCCGAAACTGGATGAACTCAGATGACCGGTTCAGCCGTCAAAATCCTTGTCGTCGACGACGAGCCTCCGATCCGCAAGCTGCTCCGCGTCGGCCTGACCGCGCAGGGCTACGAGGTGCAGGAAGCGCCGAACGCCAGCGCTGCCCGTCAGTCGGTCGTCGACGACATGCCCGACCTCATCGTGCTCGACCTCGGCCTGCCCGACAAATCAGGCCACGACCTGCTGCAGGAGTGGCGCGACGAAGGGCTTTCCATGCCGGTCGTCATTCTCTCCAGCCGCACCGACGAGGCCGGTATCGTCAAGGCGCTGGAAAGCGGCGCCGACGATTACGTCACCAAGCCTTTCGGCATCAACGAGCTCGGCGCCCGCATCCGCGTGGCGTTGCGCCACCGCCTGCAGCAGCAGGGGGAAAAGGCGATCTTCCAGACCGGCGGGCTGTCGATCGATCTCGTCAAGCGCATCGTCAAGGTCGACGGCGCGGAAATAAAGCTGTCGCCGAAGGAATACGACATCCTGCGCGTGCTCGCCCAGCATGCCGGCAAGGTGCTGACACACCAGTTTCTTCTAAAGCAGATATGGGGGCCGGCGGCTGATGTGCAGTATCTGCGCGTTTATGTCCGGCAGCTGCGGCAAAAAATCGAGCAGATTCCGGACCAGCCGCACTATATCACCACGGAGACCGGCGTCGGCTACCGGCTCAGGGAACCGGACTGACGTCCCTTCCCTCCTGCTGCCCGAACAGTATCGAGCCCGAACAGCATCGAGAATGACATGAACCTTCCCAACATCATCCGCCCGGAACACACCTTCATCGGCGTGTCGGTGCAGACCAAATGGCGCGCGCTGCAGACCATAGCCGACAAGGCCGCCAAGGCTTTCTCGGTCGACGGCCAGACCATCCTGAAGGCGCTGGAAGCGCGTGAGAAGCTCGGCTCGACGGGGATCGGCAACGGCATCGCCATCCCGCATGCGGCGATCGACGGCATGACCAGCCCGCGCGGCCTGCTCCTCCGCTTCGCCCAGCCGCTGGATTTCGAGGCGATCGACGATATCCCGACCGACATCGCCTTCGTGCTGCTCTTCGGGGAAAACAATCGCGGCGAATATCTGAACGTGCTTTCCGCCATCGCCAGGCGGCTGCAGTCGGACGGCGCGCTTGTCGCCATGCGCAAGGCAAGAACGGTCGACGAATTCTATTCCGATTTCATCGCCGATTCACGGGTGTGAGTCCAAATTGAATAGCGGGAGCATGATGTCGCCTGAAAACCGCTCACACGTTTCGGCATCATAAAAAAGGCGCGGCCCGAAGGCCGCGCCCGCTCGTCTGCAATCAGACATGTTAGAGCGGTTCAGCTTAACGCTGAACCGCTCTAATCCTTTGATTTTACGCAAGTCCGGACGGAAAACCGTTTCGCACTTTTCCTGGAATTGCTTTAGAAATCGCGCTGGAAGCGCAGGAAGCCGAACACTTCGTCGTCGCCTTCGTCCTCATCGTGATATTGCACGCTGAGCTTCGAACGCAGGTCTTCGACGATCTGGTAGTCGATGGTGACACCGGTCGTGTAGGCGCTGCCGCCGGTGAAGCCGTTGCCGTCAGCCTCGAGAGCGATGTTCTCGAAGTACTGGAAGCCCGGGGTGACCGACCACTTGTCGTTGACCTTCAAGGCATATTCTGCTGCGATCGTCCATTCGGACTCTTCGTAGTAGTAGTTGGCACCGCTTGCCCATACGCCGGCAATGCCGAGCGTGCCCGGGCCGATGTCGGCATAGACGATACCGCGGACAGCGACTTCGCTGGTGTCGGTGTCATAGCCGGCAAGCAGGTAAGCGCTGATGGCGCCGGCCTTGTAGGAGACCTGGCCTGCGACACCGAAGTTGTTCGGGCCTTCGCCCGGCTTGGTGGCGTAGTCTTCTTCGAGTTCGTCGACCGAAATGCCGGCCGCGAAAGCGCCGTTCTCGTACTGATAACGGATCGAGTTGTGGGTCGTCTCGTTGCTGGCGAGCGTATCGGTCTCGCCGCTCATGTCGTCATCCCACCAGCTGTACAGTTTACCGGCGCGGAAACCGGCAATGTCGAGATAGCCTTCATCGAGCAAAGCTTCCTGATCGGAGGCATTGTCGACATTGTAACGCAGCGTGATGACGCCGGTGAGCGTACCGTACTCGGTGTCGTTCTTAGTCTGGAAGGTGACCTGACCGCGAGTCCAGAAGTTTACGTCGGAATCGCCGGAGATCTGCTCACCGAAGCGCACTTCGGTACGGATGTAACCGCCGATCGAAAGGCATGTTTCCGTCCCCGGAATATAAAAATAGCCGGTACCGTAGGCGTCGCAAACGCGAACATATTCCACGGGCTCGGGTTCCGCCGCCACGATGGCGTCGGCTGCGCGGGCTCCGGAGGCCGCGGCAAGGGCGGCAACGGAGGCAAAAAGGATAGTTCTGATATTCATTTTAAATGGCCCTTAACAGGTTTGGAATGCGAGGCGCACTTCAAGGGTTGCCCCCGCGTAGCAGTCGGCGAATACGACCGCACGGGAGCCATATAGGAATCCGCAAGTGTCATCGCGGCAAAATCTTGGCAAAAATCTGCATCACCATGTCGTTTTCGTGGAGGAACTGTGGCCGAAAAAACACGGGTTCGTGGCAGGCAGCGCCCGGCGCCCAATTGGCCGCGGCCAACTTCGGCACGTCCATTTCCAAATTGCCCCTTAAATGGAATGGCATTCTAACAGCCATGCCGGAACCGGAAGAACCTTTGTTTCATTATACGACCGAGTTGATAGAGTTAAGACAGAAAACAGGAGGGTTCCCCATGCAGACACAACGGCTCACCCGGCTCCTCGCGGCGGCGGTCATGGCAGGCAGCTTCGCGATCGGAAGCATTGCTCCGGCATTCGCAGATCAGACGCTTCTTAACGTTTCCTACGATCCGACCCGCGAATTGTATAAGGATTTCAATGCCGCCTTTGCCGCCAAGTGGCAGAAGGACAACGGTGAAACCGTGACGATCCAGGCTTCGCATGGCGGTTCCGGCGCCCAGGCCCGCTCGGTCATCGACGGCCTCGACGCCGATGTCGTGACACTTGCCCTCGAAGGCGATATCGACGCCATCGCCAAGGCGACCGGCAAGATCCCGGCCGACTGGAAGACCAAGTTCCCCAACAATTCGACGCCCTATACGTCGACGATCGTCTTCCTCGTCCGCAAGGGCAACCCGAAGGGCATCAAGGATTGGGGCGACCTGGTCAAGGACGACGTGCAGGTTATCACCCCGAACCCGAAGACATCGGGCGGCGCCCGCTGGAACTTCCTGGCCGCCTGGGCATGGGCCAAGCAGGCGAATGGCGGCGATGAAGCCAAGGCGCAGGAATACGTTGCGAAACTGCTGCAGCATGTTCCGGTTCTCGACACCGGTGCTCGCGGCGCCACGACCACCTTCGTCCAGCGCGGCCTCGGCGACGTGCTGCTCGCCTGGGAAAACGAAGCCTATCTTTCGCTCGAAGAACTCGGTCCCGACCAGTTCGAGATCGTGACGCCGGCCTTCTCCATCCGCGCCGACCCGCCGGTTGCTATCGTCGACGGCAATGTCGACAAGAAGGGTACGCGCAAGGTTGCCGAAGCCTATCTCAACTACCTCTATTCGGACGAAGGCCAGAAGATTGCTGCCAAGCACTACTATCGGCCGACCAAGCCGGAAGCCGCCGATCCGGCCGACATCGCCCGCTTCCCGAAGCTGACGCTCGCGACCATCGACGACTTCGGCGGCTGGAAGGACGCACAGCCGAAATTCTTCGGCGACGGCGGCGTATTTGACCAAATCTACAAGCCGGCCCAATAATAGACTTCATGAAAGCACATAGCCCCACGCGGTGGCGGTTCAAACGGCCGAGCGTCATTCCGGGTTTCGGAATGGCGCTCGGCTTTACCTTGACCTGGCTCACCCTTCTGATTCTCATCCCGCTCTCGGGCCTTGCCGTCCGGTCGAGCGCACTCGGCTGGGAGAAATTCTGGTCGATCGCGCTCGATCCGCGCACGCTGAACGCGCTGCGCATCAGCTTCGGCAGCGCCTTCATCGCCGCGATCGTCAATGCCGTCTTCGGTATCATTCTCGCCTGGGTCCTGGTGCGTTACCGCTTCCCCGGCAAGCGCATCATCGATGCCATGGTCGACCTGCCTTTCGCGCTGCCGACCGCCGTTGCCGGCATCGCACTGACGACGCTCTATGCGCCGAACGGCTGGATCGGCCAGTTCCTGACGCCGCTCGGCATCAAGATCGCCTTCACGCCTGCCGGCATCGTCGTGGCGCTGATCTTCGTTGGCCTGCCCTTCGTGGTGCGCACCGTGCAGCCGGTCATGGAGGAGATCGACAAGGAAGTGGAGGAGGCCGCGGCAACGCTCGGCGCCAACCGCTTCCAGACGATTTTCCGCGTGTTGCTGCCGGGGCTGGCGCCTGCCGTGCTCACCGGCTTCGCGCTCGCCTTTGCCCGCGGCGTCGGCGAATACGGCTCGGTCATCTTCATCGCCGGCAACCTGCCGTTCAAATCGGAGATCGCGCCGCTGCTGATCATCATCAAACTCGAAGAGTATAATTATGCGGCAGCGACCGGCATTGCGGCGATCATGCTGATCATCTCGTTCGGCATGCTGCTGGTCATCAATCTCATCCAGAGCTGGAGCAGACGGAGGTACGGCTATGGCGCTTGATGCGACCGCTCAACCAACAAAGCTGCGTTCGGTGACCACCGAAAACAGGATCGCGCGCTTCAGCCTGATTATCCTCTCGCTCGTCTTCCTGTTGCTGATCCTGCTTCTGCCGCTCGCAGCCGTCTTCGTCGAGGCTTTCCGCAAGGGGGCCGGCCCGTTCTTCCAGGCGCTCGCAGACGCCGAGACCTTCTCGGCGATCCGCCTGACATTGATCGTTGCCGGCGTCAGCGTGCCTCTCAACCTCGTCTTCGGGGTCGCGGCTGCCTGGGCGATCGCCAAGTTCGAGTTCAAGGGCAAGGCTTTCCTAACGACGCTGATCGACTTGCCGTTCTCGGTCTCGCCCGTCATATCGGGCCTGGTCTTCGTTCTGCTGTTCGGCGCCAATACCTGGCTCGGCCAGTGGTTCAGCGCTCACGACATCAAGATCCTGTTTGCCGTGCCGGGGTTGATCCTCGCCACCATGTTCGTCACCTTCCCCTTCGTCGCCCGCGAGCTGATCCCGCTGATGCAGGAACAGGGAACGGCCGACGAGGAGGCAGCCCTTTCGCTCGGCGCCAGCGGCTGGCAGACCTTCTGGCACGTGACGCTGCCGAATATCAAATGGGGCCTGCTCTACGGCGTGCTTCTCTGCAACGCCCGCGCCATGGGCGAATTCGGCGCCGTCTCGGTGGTATCAGGCCACATCCGCGGCCAGACGAACACCATGCCGCTGCAGGTGGAAATTCTCTATAACGAGTATAATTTCACCGGCGCTTTTGCGGTCGCCACGCTTTTGGCCTTGCTCGCGCTCGTAACTCTTGTTTTGAAGACGCTGCTGGAAATGCGCTATAGCGCCGAAATCGCCGCCAGCCGGCGGCACTGAAGGATTTGGAATGGAAGTACGCGTTCAAAACATTCGCAAGGAATTCGATCGTTTTCCGGCGCTGCACGATGTCTCGCTGGACATCCGCTCCGGCGAGCTGATCGCACTGCTCGGCCCTTCGGGTTCCGGCAAGACGACATTGCTGCGGCTGATCGCCGGCCTCGAAAGCCCGACGGAGGGGCTGATCTTCTTCAGCGACGAGGATGCCTCGAAGAAATCAGTGCAGCAGCGCAACATCGGCTTCGTCTTCCAGCACTATGCTCTTTTCCGCTACATGACGGTGCTCGAAAACGTCTCCTTTGGCCTGAAGGTCAGAAACAGTGCGCGGCGACCGCCGAAGGCCGATATCCGCAGGCGGGCGCTGGAACTGCTCGACCTCGTCCAACTTTCCGGTCTCGAAAAACGCTACCCAGCCCAGCTTTCCGGCGGCCAGCGCCAGCGTGTGGCGCTCGCCCGCGCCATGGCCGTCGAGCCGAACGTGCTGCTGCTCGACGAACCCTTCGGCGCGCTCGACGCCCAGGTGCGCAAGGACCTGCGCAAATGGCTGCGCGATATCCACGATCGCACCGGACATACCACAGTCTTCGTCACCCACGACCAGGATGAGGCGCTGGAGCTTGCCGACCGCGTCGTCGTCATGAGCCAGGGCGCGATCGAACAAGTGGGCACGCCGGACCAGGTTTACGACAATCCGAATTCTCCCTTCGTCTTCGGCTTCATCGGCCAGTCGAACTGCCTGCAGGTCGAGATATCAGACGGCGACATTCGCTTCGAAGGCCGCTCGCTCGGCCTTAATGCCGAAGGCGAGCCGGATGGCACGGCGCAGCTCTATTTCCGCCCGCATGACGTCAGGCTCTGCGAATCAGCTGAAAACTGTATCGCCGGCCAGCCGGTCTCCAGCCGCCGCGTCGCCGGCACCCGCCATATCGAATTGGATATCGGCAACGATCGCCCGCATATCGAGATCGAATTGCCGCCGAGCGAGGCCGACAGGCTCGACCGCAACCGGGTAGCCTTCAAGCCGACCCGCTGGAAACTGTTCCGCGGCTGATGGAGATTGGTGACGCTGTAACACCTTGAATTCTTGCATAATTTTATCCCTAAATCGATTCCGATTTAGGGAATTATGCAGGAGGCCATCGCCGGAATCGTATTTGGCGAGAGTCCCTTAAGGTTTTTGTTATCTAAGGTTGTTTGTATTTCAGTCATATGACGAGTAAAACGTTCTCGCTTAATCATTAAGGGCTGGACTAATCCCATAGGAGGCACCTGGCGTTGAGGGCGGAGATTTCCTTTGGAAAATCCCTGATCGGGATTTTGTTCGTAGGACTGGCAGCTGCAAGCTGCACAACGACATCGAAACCGGCGGCAACGGCGGCGAACACCAAGACGAAGCAGGGCCAAGCGGCGAAAGTCACGTTCAATTATACGGCCAAAGACCGCGAGTGCCTGCAGCGCGCCATGTATTTCGAATCGCTGCATTCGGACGAGGACGGCTACATGGCTGTCGGGACCGTTGTCATGAACAGGCTCACCTCCGGTGCCTATCCCACATCGATCTGCGGCGTGGTGGCCCAGAAAAGGCAGTTCGCGCCCGGCGTGATGACGCGTGAAGTCAAGCCGCAGGCAGAAACCGAGCTTGCCAGCGCGGCCGATGCAATCCTTGTTAAAGGCGCACGCCATCCTGCGGTGAAGGACGCGATGTTCTTCCACACCGATGGGCTGAAATTCCCCTACGACAACATGCACTATGTGACGGTTGCCGGCGGCAACGCCTTCTACGAGAAGCGCGACTCCAACGGCATGCTTCAAACGCCGCCGCCGCTGCCCTCCTACGAGGTGGCGATGAACTATGTGCCCGGCGAAAGCATGCTGCCACCGCAATTCGAGGCATTGATACCCTCGGCGGTTCCCGTTCCTCTGCCGGCTCCGGACCCCATGGCTACGGCGAGCACGGGGCAGATGCGGATCACTGCGCCGGTGACCGCGCCGGAAACATTGCCGGTAACATCGGTCGAGCCCGAGCCGGGAATGCCCATCGCGATCCCTATTCCACGCCCCGCCTATGACAGCGTGATGCTGCGTGAAAGCCTTCCGGCGAACGGCGGTTAAACCGCCCTTCCGGTTTGAGAGTTAGGTCGAAGCGCGTTTTTGTTTCCGCGCAATTCCGGACGCAAAACCGCTGGGCACTTTTGCTGGAATTGGTTTAGGCGCGCTCTTCCCAGACTTTCGCCAGTTCCACGATCGTCTTCACGGCCTTTTCCATATCCTGGCGGCTCACCCATTCGAGCGGCGAGTGGAAAGCATGGCCGCCGGCGAAAATGTTCGGGCACGGCAGTCCCATGAAGGAAAGGCGCGAGCCATCCGTGCCGCCGCGGATGCTGCCGCGCACCGGCGTCATGCCGGCCCGGCGCACCGCTTCGATCGCGTTCTCGACGATCTCCGGGTGGCGATCGAGCACCACCTTCATGTTGCGATACTGCTCCTTCACCTGAAAATGATAGGTGGAGCCGGGATAGGCAGCCATCACGTCCTTGACGATGGCTTCGAGCATCGCTTCCTTTTCCGTCAGCCCCTTGTCGGTGAAATCACGGATGATGAAGCTCAGCGACGCCTTCTCCATCGAACCGGTGACGCCGATCGGATGGATGAAGCCCTGCTGGCCTTCCGTGGTCTCGGGGGCAGCATCCCTCGGCAGCCGGTCGATGATGGCGCTGGCGATCTTGATGGCGTTTTCCATGCGGTCCTTGGCGAAACCGGGATGGATTGCCACACCTGATATGCTGATCTCGACGCCGTCGGCCGAGAAGGTCTCATCCTCGATATGGCCGGCCGTCTCGCCGTCCATCGTATAGGCGAAGTCGGCACCGAGTTTCTTCAGGTCGACCTTGTTGACGCCGCGCCCGACTTCCTCGTCGGGCGTGAACAGGATCTTGATCGTCCCGTGCCTGATATCTGGATTGCCGACGAGCATCGCAGCCGCGGTCATGATTTCGGCCAGTCCGGCCTTGTCGTCGGCGCCGAGCAATGTCGTTCCATCGGTCGTGACGATATCGTTGCCGATCTGGTTTTGCAGTTCGGGATGGTCACTGACGCGGATCACCCGGCCCGTGTCGCCGGCAAGCTTGATATCCCCGCCGGCATAATTCCTGACGATCTGCGGCTCGACATCGGTGCCGCTGAAATCGGGCGCCGTATCCATGTGCGAGCAGAAACAGATGACCGGCACCGTCTTGTCGCTATTGGCCGGAATGGTCGCGTAGACATAGCCGTGTTCATCGAGATGCGCGTCCGCCAGACCGATCTTCAGCAGTTCATCGACCAGAACCCGGCCGAGATCCTTCTGCTTGCCCGTGGTCGGCTGCGTCGAGGAGGCAGGGTCGGATTGCGTGTCGATAACGACATAACGGAGAAAGCGGTCGAGAACAGTGTCGGTCATGGCATCCAATCCAGCAAGATCACACGGACGATATAGCCCTCACGGGCGATGCGGCAAAAGATTTTTCCGCTCGCAGCACGTGAGGAATGACCGTTCAATCCATTTCATGCGCCCCTGGATACCGGAACCGATACCACATGCGAAACCAGCCTGCCGTCACTGACCTCATGCACGAGGAAGGATGGAGCGTCGATCACCGGAAGATCGGCCCGGCCTTCCAGCAGAAGCGGATTGGGCGGGCAGAGGGAGCCGCACGTCTGGACAGGGATCGTCCCCAACCGACCAAATGCGGGTCGGTGAACATGGCCGCAGAGAATCGCCAGCGGCAGGCTGTGCGTCGTCTCCAAGGTGCTGAGAAGCGCACTGCCGTTCCTGCATCCGACCTGGTCCAGCACCTCGATGCCGATCCTGAATGGCGGCTGATGCATGAACAGAAGAGCAGGCGTCGTCACGTCGGCAAGCGCGCTTATCAGCCATGGCAGATGCGGCAGGACGTCACCGTAGCTCTGACCGGCGACGGTCACATCGACACCGAGCAGGGTCAGCCCATCGACGGCTGCCCGGAAATGCATCGGTCCGGTCGCACTGATCCATGGGGTGACGGCGGCAAGTTCGGAGCGCATCAATTGCAGATCATCACCGTTGCCCGGCAACAGGTGGACAGGGCAGTCCAGCGACCGCAGGCTTTCGGCGACCAGGCGATAGCCGTGCCGCCATCCGTCGTCCACCAGATCTCCGGTGACAACAAGCGCATCCGGGCGGAACGTCCTCAGCCAGCCTATCGCCCGCTCCAGCGTCTGGAGCGACGAAAGGTCCGGCCTCACATGGATATCGGATATCTGCGCAACGAGCATGTTCTGCCTCCCCGCCCCTGCCGCAGACAGTATGCCAAAATCGACAGCAACGGGCCACCGGCCCAGCGGCTCAGTCGACGCGTTTTCCTTCGCCGTCGAACACGTGCAGATATTGGGCCGGGAAGGCCACATTGACCTTCGGACCTGCCTTCAGCGCTTCGCGGTTCAGCGTGAAGATCTTAAACGGCAGACCATGCAGGGCAAGGTGCAGGATGATGCCGAAGCCCGTGGGCTCGACGAGTTCCACATCCGCGGCAAGCCCCGCCCCGCCATCGCTCATCAGCACATGCTCCGGACGGATGCCGAGCGTCACCTTTGCGCCGTCGACAAGCGGCAAAGGCTTTGCAAGCGGCACGATCGTGCCGTCCTTCAGCTTCACGCCGCCGGCATCATAGGTGGCCTCGAGGAAATTCATCCCCGGCGAGCCGATGAAGCCGGCAACGAAGAGATTGGCGGGGTGGTCGTAGAGTTCCAGGGGACTGCCGACCTGCTGGACCACCCCGCCATGCATGGCGACGATCCGGTCCGCCAGCGTCATTGCCTCGATCTGGTCGTGGGTCACGTAGATCGAGGTCGCCTTCAGGTCGCCATGCAGTTTCTTGATTTCGGCGCGCATCTGTTCGCGCAGGCGCGCATCGAGGTTGGATAGCGGTTCGTCGAACAGGAAGGCCTTCGGCTGGCGCACGATGGCGCGGCCCATGGCGACGCGCTGTCGCTGGCCGCCGGAAAGCGCCTTCGGCCTGCGTTCGAGCAGCGGATCGAGGCCGAGTTTGGCGGCGGCTGCAGCCACCGCACTGGTGATTTTCTCCTTCGCCACCTTCCGCAGCCTGAGGCTGTAGCTCATATTGCCGGCGACGTTCATATGCGGGTAAAGCGCATAGGACTGGAACACCATGGCGATGTCGCGATCCTTGGGATGCAGCTCGTTTACCCTATTGCCGGCGATGCGTATCTCGCCTGATGTGACCTCCTCCAACCCGGCGATCATCCGCAGCAGCGTGGACTTGCCGCAGCCGGACGGGCCGACGAGCACGACGAATTCGCCGTCCTGGATTTCCAGGTTGACGCCGTGCAGCACCTGCACATGGCCATAGGCTTTGCGGATATTCTGGATATCGATCGATGCCATTTGTTTAACCCTTGACCGCGCCGGCCGTCAGGCCCTGGACGAGATAGCGCTGGATGAGCAGGAAGAAGAGGCCGGCCGGAATGAGCGCCATGACGCCCGCCGCCATCATCTGCCCGAAATCCACCGAGAATTTCGAAACAAAAGTGAGAAGGCCGACGGGGAAGGTCGCAGCGTCATTGCCGTTGATCAGCATCAGCGCGAAGAGCAGTTCGCTCCAGGCGGCGGTGAAGACGAAACCGAGTGTGGCGGCGATCCCCGGCAGCGTCAGCGGCAGGATGATCTGGCGAAACGCCGTGAACTGCGTCGCCCCGTCGATCTTCGCCGCCTCTTCGAGATCCCTCGGGATGCCGTCGAAGAATGACTGCATCAGGAAGGTGGCGAAAGGCACGTTGAAGGCAGTGTAGACGATGACGAGCCCGGTCAGGCTGTTGGTCAGATGCAGCGGCGACAGGATCTTGAAGATCGGCGCCACCAGCATGACCAGCGGGAACATCTGGGTCAGCAGCATCAGGGCGACGATCCAGTACTTTGCCCGGAAATTGAAGCGCGACAGCGCGTAGCCGGACAGCGAGGCGCAGATCGTCACGGTGACGGCCGTCGAGGCCGAGACGATCAGGCTGTTCTTGAAGAAAGTCGGAAAGGCGCTGTGCCTCAGCACGAAAGCATAATGATCCCATGTCGTGCGCGACGGCCACATGCGCACCCCTTCGCTATAGAGCAGGTCGTTCGGCGTCACCGACACCTTGAGCAGCCAGAACAGCGGAAAGAGCGCGAAGGCGATGTAGCAGAGGATCGCCAGACGGTGTGCGATGGTGGGAATGACGGATCGTCTCATGATCTCAATCCTTGTTCAGCAACGTCTGCCGGAGCAGGATGATCAGCATCGAATAGGCAAGCAGCAGTACGAGCAGCACCAGCGCGATCGCCGACGCATAACCGAAATCGAGCCGCCTGAAGGCTGTCGTGAAGATGTAACTGGCGACGATCTGCGTCCGGTCCGCCGGCCCGCCATTGGTCATGACGACGATGAGATCGGCGAAATTGGAAATCCACACGGTGCGCAGCAGCACGGTGATGGCGATCGTCGGCGCCAGAAACGGCAGGGTGATCGAGCGGAAGCGCTGGAACCAGCCGGCGCCGTCGATCGATGCCGCCTCATAGAGATCGCGCGGGATCGCCTGCAGCGCCGCAAGCAGCGTGATGGCGAAGAAGGGAATGCCCCACCAGACATTGGCGACGATCGGTCCCCACATCGCATAATTGGGATCGGAGAGGATATTGCCCGGCTCATGCATCAGCCCGAGCGCGAAGAGCCAGTGCGGGATCGGCCCGATGACGGGATTGAACAGCCAGGCCCAGTTGAGGCCGGCGAGAAAGGATGGCACGGCCCAGGGCAGGAAGACCAGCGCCTGCGCGATTGCCCTGCCCTTAAAGGGCTTGTCGAGCAGCAGCGCCAGGATCAGCCCGAAGACGAACTGCAGGACGACGGAGGCGCCGGTCCACCACAGCGTGTTCCGCAACGCCCCGTAGAAGGCGGCATCGCCGGAAAGCTCGCGGAAGTGATCGAGCCCGATGAAGCCGCCGGAAAATGGATTGAGCAGCTGGATATCGCGGAAGGCGTAGGAAATGCCGACGGTCAGCGGCACCAGCATCACCGCAATGATCAGGATCAGCGACGGCGCGCTGTAGAGATAGGGCTCCGAAGCATCGGCAACGCGACGCAGCCATGGCCTGCGGTCGCGACGCATGTCGAGCGTATCGGCGGAAATGGTCATCAGCCAGAAGTTCCCATTCGCGGCGTTCAGGCGCCGTCTGTGTCATCAAAAAAGCGGCGGCGGCCTGTTCTGAGGCCGCCGCCGTCGATCCGTCGCTTATTTCTTGGCGAGGAACTTCTGCTGCGCCTTGGTGAGGTATTCCGCCCACTGGTCGGCCAGATCCTTCGCCGAGATATCGCCGAGCAATGCCTGCTGCGAGGTCTTGATCGCCAGCGAATCTTTGAAGAAGGCGAATTCCTCGAGGTAGGTCGGCATGACCGTTGGTACCGTGTTCGGGTCCGCCAGTTCCTCGAACCAGCCCTTGAACTGGTCACCGGCGTAGAAGGGATCCTTCTCGGCCGCCGTATAGGCCGGCAGGGCGCCGATGCGCTTGTTCCACTCGATATTGCCTTCTGGCCCTTCGAGGGTGGCGATCAGCTTCCAGGAGAGGTCCTTGTTGCCGCTAGTCGTGAACATCGACCAGCCGCCGTAGCCGATCGTCGGGAAGGACTTGCCGTCGGGGCCCTTCGGCAGCGGCATGACGCCGAAATCCTCCTTCTTCATGCGTTCGGCGATGGCGATCAGCGCATCCGGATCCTGATCGAGGAAAGCGCAGGTGCCGGAATAGAAGCCGGCGACGACTTCGTTGAAGCCCCAGTTGACGCTGTCCTTCGGCGCATAGCCCTTCTTGTAGAGATCGACCATCCATTCGATGCCCTTGGCCCAGCCTGGGCTGTTCATCGTGGAGGTGCCGTCGTCGTTGAAGTACTTGTTCGACCCGGCCATCGAGGCGGCGAAGATCATCCAGCCATTGAGGCCGCCCGCTCCGCCGCGCATGCAGTAGCCGTATTTGCCGGACAGTTTGGAAACCTTCTCCGAAGCGGCGGTGAATTCTTCCATCGTCTTCGGCGGCGCGGCGACGCCAGCTTCGGCAAGCAGCTTCTTGTTGTAGAACATCGCCCTGAGATAGAAGCCGTAGGGCAGCATATAGGCAGTGTTCTTGACGTCGCGGCCGAGTTCGAGCGCGCGCGGCGTCAGCTCCTTGGTGTGCTCCCACTTTTCGAGGTAGGGCTCCAGGCTCTCGAGCATGCCGTTATTGGCATAGAGCGATAGCCAGGTATCGGGCATTTCCATCACATCGGGCACGTCGCCGGCGGATACCATGGTCGCGAACTTCTGGAACGCTTCGTTCCAGGGCAGCGAGATGATGTCGACCTTGGTGCCGGGATTGGCGGCTTCGAATTTGCCGACGATCGATTTCAGCGTTTCGGTGCGCTCCGGGCTGGTGATCACTTCGACAAGCTTGAGCGTGGTATCGGCAAAGGCCGTGCCCGCCATCATCGAAGCAAAGAGCGTCGAGATTATTAGTTTTTTCATGGATCAGTTCCCCCTTGTTAGGTTTCTCTCGGGTTTCAGGATTGTGAGGCGGCGGCGAGCGCCTCCTCGATATCTCTCCACAGAGCCTCGGTTCCTTCGAGGCCGACATGGAGACGTACGGATCGCGCATGGATGCCGAAGGCATGTGCGGAATTCGGCTGTGCCTTCTGCTGAAGCACCACCTCGCCCGGTACGATCAGGCTTTCATGTCCACCCCAGCTTACGCCCAGTTTGAAGAGCTTGAGGTGATCGGCGAAGGCGCGGATATCGACGCCTTCGCGGAATATGAAGGAAAACAGACCCGAGGTGCCGTTGAGCCCGGTGGGCAGACGGTTGGCGAGCCCCGGATGGCAGACTGCCTCCACCACGTCGAGCTTCTGCAGGCGCCTGGCGATTTCGAGAGCGGATGCCTCGTGGGCCCGCATGCGCAGCGGCAGCGTGCGCAACCCGCGGATCAGGAGCCAGGCGTCGAACGGCGAAAGCTTGCCGCCGAGATAAGGATAGGCCTCTGCCTTGACGCGCGCAATCATCGCCTTCGAGCCGGCGATGACGCCCGCCACCACATCGCTGTGGCCACCGAGATATTTCGAGGCCGAATGAATGACGAGGTCGACGCCGAGCGTCAGCGGCCGCTGGAAGAACGGGCTCGCCCAGCTGTTGTCGATCATCGAGACGGCGCCATGTTGTCTGGCGAGTGCTGCGAGCGCGCCGACGTCATGCGCCTCCATCACCCAGCTCGTCGGGCTTTCCATGTAGAACAGTTTGGCGCCGGGCAGCGCCTGGGCGACCGCTTCCTCGTCGCGCCCGTCGACATAGGTCACCTCGATCTTCATCCGCTTCAGGATGGTGCCGAACAGCCGGAAGGCATCGGGATAGACATGTTTGACGGCAACGATGCGGTCGCCCGGCTCGACGAAGCTCAGCACCGCCGACGAGATCGCCGCCATGCCGCTGGCAAAGCCCAGCGCATCCTCCGCACCTTCGAGCTTGGCGAGAATTTCCTCGAAGGCACGCACCGTCGGGTTCAGGCCGCGTGTATAGATCGGCCGCACCTTCTCGCCGCGATAGGAGGCGATCATGTCGTCATAATCGGAAAAGGTGAAAAGCGACGTCTGGAAAATCGGCGGCACGACGGCGTCGGCGAAGTTGCCTTCGTCATGCGCGGTGATGAGGGAAGCAAGATCGAACGGTTCTGCGCCGTTGCTCATTTGGACATTTCCTTGATGTCTTCCTCGACGATATCGAGAATTTTCAATGTTTCGGCGCGCGCCGCCTCGGGATCCCCGGCAGCGATCGCGTCGAAAAGGGTGCGGTGAAAGGGAAAGGACCGGCGCGCGAAATCCTGCCGGTCGAACGGATGCTCCCAGAAGCGCTCAAAGGTCTCGCGCATCTGCTCGAGAAGCTGGCGAAACAGCGGATTGTGGGTGGCGTCGTAGACGGCGAGATGGAAGGCCAGATCCTCCGGCCCGGAGGTGCCCTTCTCCAAGTGCACACGCTCCATCGCGTTCAGCTTTTCCTCGATGACGACGAGGTCCGTGCTCGTGCGCCGCCGCGCCGCGACCATGCCTGCCTCGCATTCGATGCCACGGCGAACCTCCAGCGTCTGCAGCAGCACGTCGCGCAGGTGAACCGTGTCGAACGACAGCGGCATGTGGATCGTCGCTCTGGAAACCGGTTTCAGCAGATAAGTGCCGCTGCCCTTGCGCGTTTCGATGACGCCGAGCGCCTGGAAGTGGCGGATCGCCTCGCGGATGGTCGAGCGGCCGACTGCAAGGGCCGCCATCAGCTCGCGCTCGGCCGGGAGCCGATCGCCCGCCTTCAACCGTGCCTCCTCGACATAATCCGCCAGCGCATCGGTCACCTGACGCGCGCGGTCCATGACCGGAAGCGGCCGGATCACTGGCCTGTCGCTACTATTTGCCTTCATGGTTCCCCATTTTCTTATCAGGCAGTCAGCCTCTAGAATTGGTCTGACATCTTAGCATTTATCAAAGAGCGAAAGACGTCAAGGGGTGTTTGTTCGTAGGTTGGCCCGCCGCTCCACAATTCCCTTTGCACCTTCGAAACGGTCTCGAAAATACCTCGACACGCGATGTGGTTGGCCTGCCGGACGGCGCCGTGGTCAAAGTCTCTTTGATATCCGGAGCCGCAGATGCAGGCGCACCAGCGCCAGTAGATGCCGTCAGTCCCCGAGGCGGCACCCGGTGGCGCTTACTGCAGACACGCCGTGGAACCGGCTCTCTCTTCAGGTGTTCCTCTCGATCAGCAGGGAGCTTTCAAATGACCTACGTCGCATCGCCAAGCTACGACCGTAACGACGCCAGCCGCGCGTCGAACCTTCGTCAGTGTCTCGAGACTGCCAGACACCACCTCGATGAGACTTCGCGCAACTCGGAAACAGAGAAAATCGAAACGCTCGTGGCTTCCGCCATCGAGGCGGGTTGGGAGGAGGATGAGGTGCGCGAGGCACTGAGCGCCGGCGACGAGCAAGGAAACAAGATGCCGGAGCACAAACCACCCGTCCCAACGATCGGCGTGGTCCCTTCGTCATCTTTCTGACAAGTGGCGGACGCTAGCGCGATCCTGGCAATCGGCGAGATTTCCGTTTATCTCGCCGTGTGATCACCTGTGCGGATAGCCAATCGCCACCACTCGGGCACCGAGTGGTGATACACCAGGCACGCTCAAGACGCTCCACGTCCGGCAAGACCAAAGCGCGCAGAAGCGGCCCGCGCGGCGTCCGATCTCCTGGCTGGAGGCCGGTTGGCAAGAAGACCCGTCCAACCCGCCGGTGTGATCCTCTCTCCAGCAAACCATCTGACTGTGGCCTGACAATTGTCGGCGCCGACCTAGTTAGTCACCGACGGCCGGGGATGGCGGCCGTCGGGCTTTTGAAAACTCGAAATCAACGACAAGAGGATCAGTTGATGAAAAGGACGTTCCTATATTATTGCGCTTTGATATCTGCGCTGGCGGCGATGACAGCTTCCATTGTCGCCGCGCCCGCTCTCGCCGAAGAGTTTGTTGCTTCGCAGAGCAAGACGGTCGTTGAAACCAACAAGGGCAGTCTCGTCGGGGCACTCGACGATGGCATCTACAGCTATCTTGGCGTTCCCTATGCTCATGCCGACCGCTTCATGCCGGCTGAAGAGGTCGCGCCTTGGAAAGGCATCCGTCCCGCAGTCACCTATGGCGAGAACTGCTTCATCCCCCGCATGAAGGAAGTGGCCGGCGACGAACTCTTCAATCCGCACCGCTATCTGCCGATGAGCGAAGCCTGCCAGTTCCTGAACATCTGGACGCCTGCGATCAAGGACAGAAAGAAACGGCCGGTCATGGTCTGGATCCATGGCGGCGGCTTCACCAATGGCTCCGGCATCGAGCTGACCTCGTATGACGGCCACAATCTGAGCAAGGACGGCGACGTTGTTGTCGTCACCCTCAACCACCGGCTCAATGTGCTCGGCTTCCTCGACCTTTCCGCCTACGGAGAGAAATACAAACGGTCGGGCAATGCCAGCGTCACCGATCTCGTCGCTGCGCTGAAATGGGTCCACGAAAATGCCGAAGCCTTCGGCGGCGATCCCGGCAACGTGACGATTTTCGGCCAGTCCGGTGGCGGCTACAAGGTGCGCGCCCTGATGGGGACGCCGTCCGCGAAGGGCCTCTTCCAGAAGGCCATCGTCCAGAGCGGCTCGCGGACCGACTCCGTCATCGATCAGGGGTCCTCGCGGAAGGTGGCCGAACTGACGCTTGCCAATCTCGGTCTCAAGGCTGAGGAAATCGACAAGCTTGCCGACGTCGACTACTACGATCTCCTTGCCGCAGCCGACAAGGCCATCAAGGACGCGACCGCCCAAGGCGCGAAGGACGCCCGTTATGCACCCGTTCAGGATGGCGACTATATTCCGGCGAACCCGGTCGGGACAGAGTGGGTCGACCAGGCCAAGGACATTCCCCTGATGGTCGGGAACACCCTCAACGAGTTCGAGACGGTGATCAGTCACAAGGCGGGCGAGCTTTTTGCCGACAACAAGAACAACTGGGACGAAGACAAGTCTCAGGCCAAGCTGAAGGAGCGCTTCGCCGACAAGGCCGACGCGGTCGGCAAGGCATTCATGGCCGCCTACCCCGAGAAAAAGACCGCCGACGCCTATTTCCTCGATCTGCGCTTCCGGCCGGGAGCCATCCGTGATCTCGACCTGAAGGCAAAGCAGAACGGGGCTCCAGTCTACTCCTACATGTTCGCCTACGAGTCACCCGTCCTGGATGGCATTGCCATGGCCTGGCATTGTGCGGAACTGCCCTACGTGTTTGCGAACGCCGCGCTGGTCAAGACGTCAACCGGCGGTGGCAGCGACGCCCTGACGCTTTCCAAAAAGGTGAGCCAAGCCTGGGTCAACTTCGCGCGCAACGGCAAGCCGAGCGCCGAGGGCTTGCCCGACTGGCCGGCCTACACAACCGACAAACCAGCGACCATGGTTCTCGACAAGGAGCCCCGCGTGGCGGTCGATCTCGATCGCAAGCTGCTGCAGGCGGCGGGCGCACTCTAGCGCCAATTGCAGGGATTGGACGTACGGCGCCGGGCGACATCGACCCGGCCGGCGCCGGCCTGCCTCGCGGCAAAGGCGTCTATTCTTCGCCAACATCTGCCGCCTTCAAGATCCCCCAATCCGAGATCCGATCCAGCGGACGAAGAGCGAAGCAGGTGGGCCGAGCCGTTTGAAACTCCGCGCAACGAGCCAATAGGCGCCGTGAGGAATGGCAAGATCGAAGAGCCGAAGCAGCCGACCCGTCTCGATCTCATCCGCGGCGAAGATCTCGTCCATCAGCGCTATGCCCTGCCCGCGCAGGACCGCCTGCATCACCAGGCCGCCATCGGCATAGATCGGTCCCCGCGCCGTCTCTGGGATGGCGGTGCCAGCAGCTTCGAACCAGCGCGACCACACGTCCCGATTTTCCTCGTGCAGCAGCGTATGGCGCAGAATGTCGTCCGGCTGCTTGATCGCCGGCCCGGCCTCGACCAAGGCGGGCGCTGCCACGGCTATCATGCTGACATCGGCGAGATGCTCGCTCTCGGCCCTTGGCCAGGCGGTCGCGACCGCGCTGTGGCGGATGGCGATCTCGGCTTGGCCGCTGCGGAACTCGACGAGGCGCGGATCGGAGTCAATCGTCACCTCGATGTCGGGATGCCTCTTGCGAAATTCCGGCAGGCGGGGAACCAGCCAGCAGGCCGCGAAGGAGGGTTCCGCGCTGATCGTCACCGCTGCCGTTGCCGGCCGGCTGCGGATTTCTTCCAGGCCTTCGTCGATCCGGTCGAAGGATAACGTCAAGATCGCCAGCAGCTTGTTGCCCGAGGCGGTCAGGTGGACGCCGCGATGGCGGCGCTCGAAGAGGGCTTCGCCCAGCAACGTCTCCAGCTCGCGGATCTGCCGGCTGACCGCCGCCTGCGAGATGAACAGCTCCTGCGCCGCCAGCGTGAAGCTCTCGAGACGGCCGGCGACCTCGAAACTCCGCAAAGCCGTCAATGGCAGGCCTCCGCGCTTCATCCATAACCTCAAGTCATTCGAGGCCGACGATAAGCTCGTTTGAAGGCGGGAGGCAAGAGGCGGCAAATGATCGCGAAGGAGAGATATCGATGCGCAGGCGGATATTCGAGATCATATTGAACGTCATCCGGCTGGTGACGTTTCAGCCATGGCCAGGTGAAAGCGCCGGCCGAAGTGGCGACGACGACAGCACCCATTGTCGCCATGACATCAGCCCGGCACCGGTTCCAGATCGATCAGCGCCTTGATCGGCAGGTGGTCGGAGGCGATGCGCGCCAATGGCGTGTCATGCGCTTCCACCTCCGAAATGATCCCCTTGCGGTTGGCGATGATCCGGTCGAGCGCCAGAAGCGGCAGGCCGGCAGGGAAACTCGGGACGGCGGGCGGCAGCGGTCCGAAGGCGGATTGGAAGGTGTTGAGCGAAGAACGGTCGCCGAGCCGCCATTCGTTGAGGTCCCCCAGCAGGATGGTCGGCATCTCGTGCCTGTTATTGATCAGTTCGACCAGCATGCGGGCCTGCTGGGCTCTGCTATGGCGCAGCAATCCGAAATGCGCGGCGATGATGCGCAGCACCCCGCCCTTCTCGAGTTCGATCTCGGCAACGAGCGCGCCGCGCGGCTCCAGCCCCGGCAGCTTGACCTGATGCACGTCATGCACCAGCCCCTTCTTGAAGAGCACGACATTGCCGTGCCAGCCATGCGCCTTCGCCATGCCGGCAACCGGCACCGCGATCAGCCCCGTCTCCCGCTCCAGCCGCCCGAGATCGAGAATGCCGGTGCGCTCGCCAAAGCGCGTGTCGGCCTCCTGCAGCGCGATCACGTCGGCACCGATTTCATGGATGACGCGGCTGGTGCGCTCCGGATCGAAGCGGCGGTCGGTGCCGATGCACTTGTGCACGTTGTAGGAGGCGATCAGCGTTCCGGCGCTGCGCGGCCTTGTCTCCGTATAGGCCGCGTCGAGCCGCTTTTTCCTGCTCCTGATCGAGGCGAGAATGCTGGCGGGAAGGCTGTCTTTTCTGGCGTGCATCGGCAGGCGCACTTGTTCCGTTGATCGAAAAGCTTGTCACAGCAGTATAGGCAGGCAAGCCGAACTTGCCACGTCCGATCACAAAAAATCCGTCAGAGATAGGGAGACCCTAGCCATAGCACCTTCTCGAGCAGCCGCACCGCGAAGGGTCGCGCCTGCAGCCCCTCAAGCGTCACCGGCGTCGCCGTTTTCAGGGTTTCCTCGATATGCTCGTCGATCTCGGCGGCGAAGCCCTCGTTCAGCACTTCGAGATCGACCTCGAAATTCAGCCGCAGCGAGCGCGGGTCGAGATTGGAGGAGCCGACATAGGCCCAGGTGCCGTCGATCGTCAGCAGCTTCGAATGGCTGAAGCTGCCGGTGGAGCGCCAGATGCGGCAGTAGTTCTTGAGGATCTGGTCGAATTGCGCCGTCATCGCCCGGTCGACCAGCACGAGGTTGTTGACCGCAGGCACGACGATATCGACTTCGACGCCGCGCCGCGCCGCCGTCACCAGGGCGCTGATGAGTTCACGGTCCGGCAGGAAATAGGGCGACATGATGCGGATCGATTGGCGCGCCACGGAAAAGGCGCCCATCAGCATCTTATGGTTGGTCTCGACGCTGCGGTCCGGGCCGGAGGCGACGACGCGCATCAGGATGGGATCGCCGGGGCTGCGCTGCGGCGGTTCGATGCGCCAGGGCTCGTCGTTCAACAACTCCTGCGTGGAGAAGCGCCAGTCTTCGGCGGCGAGGTCGAAGAGGTCGGCCACGACAGGGCCGGTGACGCTGAAATGCGTGTCGTGAGCAAAGCTCTCGCCTGTTGCCTCCTCGCTGAAGCCCGCCCTGATGTTCATTCCCCCCGTCAGCGCAATTTTCCCGTCGACGATCAGGATCTTGCGGTGGGTGCGCAGATTGGCATAGGGCAGCCGCAAGCCCATGATGACATTGCCGTTGAAGACGGCAACGGTGACGCCGCCTTCCCTCAGATGGCCGAGAATGCTCGGCACCGAATAACGCGCACCGACCGCGTCGATCAGCACCCGGACCTCCACACCACGCCTGACCGCCGCAATCAGCGCATCGGCGATGCGAAGACCGACAGCGTCGCGGTCGAAAATATAGGTTTCAAGCAGGATGCTGCGCGTTGCCTCGTCGATGGCGGTCTTCATCGCCGCATAGGCCTCGTCGCCGGTTTCCAGCACATCGATCGTATTGCCTGAAGTCAGCGGATTGCGCGTCACCCGGTCGCCCAGCGTCTGCAGCGCCGCAAAGCGGCGGCCGAACTGACTGATCACCGTCTCGGCCTCGGCGTCGAAGGTCTCCAACTCGTCGAATTCGGCCGCAAGCAGCAGCGCGTCACGGCGGACGCTCAACGATTTGCGGCGGATGCGGTTGATGCCGGCAATCGCATAGAGTACCGCGCCGATGATCGGAGACAGAATGATAACGCCGACCCAGCCGATCGCGGCACGCACTTCCTCCTTGGTCATGGCGGCATGGATCGCCGCCGCGGCCCCCATGGCGATCGAGACGACAAAGAGGATATGCGGCCAGTAGGTCGACAGGAGATAGAACATCGCTGGCGAATATAGCCGCGAAACGCCGGCGTTCAATCGCGCCGCCGCTCTCCCATGACGCGAATTTTTTCGCCGTGACCATTTTGCCGGCCCGGGACCGCGAGAATGCGCCGAAAGCTATCCCCCTCCTGTCCATTTGAAAGCGCGCTGCCCATTCCATTGCGGGAACGATGCCGGCACGGATCGATTGATCCCGAGGAGACTGAGGATCGCCATCATGAACATAGCCGCAAACGTCGGTCCGGCCTTGGCGCTCGAAGTGGCGGATGCCGTCAAGCACTTCAAGTTCACGCCGCGCGGCAAACGGCGGCTGCAAACCGAATGCCGGCGAGATCAGGCGTTGCGCCTGGTGGCTCGGCGCCGAGCTCAGCATCCTGCAGCCGAAGCTCGTCGTCACGCTCGGTGCTACCGCGCTTTATGCGCTGCTCGGGCCGAAGGTGAAGCTGACGCCGGAGCGCGGCCATATCCTGCATCCGGAAAACCGCTTGCGCATCCGCGACGAAGCGGAGCAGCGCCGGGATTTCGTCTCAGATCTGCACAAGGCGGTGGAGTTTCGGTCCCCAGTGAAGGCCGATTCTCAACCCTAATATGCTGCGATGCGAAATATTTCAGGTTGCGGCGCGATTTCGCTTGAAAGAGCTCCCCTCCTCTGGAACCATCCAAGAAGTATCGCGTTCGAACGACGGCATCATGTGACTGGAGATCAGCGATGGCAGAAACTCGGGAAGAGTGGATCAAAAAACGTGCATACACCCTCTGGGAAGAAGAGGGTTATCCGACAGGGCGAGAGTCCATCCATTGGGAACAGGCACGACACGAGCGCGACGCGCTCGAGGGCTCGGCTGCGTCTCCCAACGGCAAAGAGGTCAAGCCCAAGGCGAAGCGCACTGCGACGGGCGCCAAGACGAATGGCGTGGTCACGCCGGCGCCGAAGCGCACCGCGAGCCGCAAGACCGCGTCCTGAACACTAGAATACTGAGCATCTCGATTAAAAAGGGCGTCGGCTCGACGCCCTTGATCCTTTTTGTCATATGCCTGAATTGGTTGTGCGATATTGAATTGCAGGGGTGGGCTTCCATGCGGGGGTGAACAGAGGCCGGATGACGCTGCAAGCTTTGAGGCTTCCAAAAAAAGTTGAGCCTTGCCCCGATAACGGGGAACAAGAAGATACGATGACTGTTTATGGCGGGACGAGGAAGTTGCCATGAACGACGGTCATACCGAAATCATCTTTTTAGCCAGCAACCGCGTGTCGACTGCGATCGTGTGAGGGATGGAGATGTCGCTCCTCATCATCGCCGCGCTACTCTACCTCGGTCTCGCGCTCGGGTTCATCCTTGTCGTCGACAATCTCGTCGGGCTGGTTTTCCGCGATCCGCGCGCACCGGTGCAACTGGTCTCCGTCTACATCGGCCGCGCCTTCGCCGCATCGCAGAAACTCTATCGAAAATAACAGCCTGCAGGCGGCCGTCCGCTGACTGCTAAAAGTGTGGAACGCCCGGCAGTTAAGGATATTTCGACCGCGCCCTTTCCCTCCTATCGGAAGCCTCTATGTTGACGGTTTGGAAGGGCTGACCCCCGAGGTGGCCAACTACACCGGTGCGCGGACGACAAGGAAGCGATTTTGAATGGGAAGCGTCGGGAACGGCTGGCCGAGAGGCGGCGGCGAAATCGGCGAATTGTTACGGCATCCGGCTTTCCACGCCGTTGGTCTCGGTCCGGTCGAAAGCTGGCCTGCGTCTCTCAAGCATATCGCCGAAATGGTGTTGAATTCCCGCCAGCCCAAATTCGTCGCCTGGGGTCCGGAGCTCGCTTTTCTCTACAATGACGCCTACGTGCCTGTTTTCCCGCAGCGCCATCCCGACGCACTCGGAAGACCCTTCCGCGAGGTCTGGGCGGATATCTGGGAACAGTTTTCGCCGATCGTCGCCAGCACACTGGAAGGCAGCTCGCAGCTCTTCAAAGAGCTGCTCATTCCGATGCGCCGCGACGGCCGCACCGAGGACACCTGGTTCACCTTCTCCTACACGCCGCTGCGCGACGATGACGGCAAGGTCGCCGGCATCCTCTGCGCGGCCCTTGATGTCAGCGACCAGGTGTCGGCCAAGCGCGGCGAACAGACGGCGCTGGAAGAATTGCGCGCGAAATCGGAGGCGCTTGCGGTCGTCAACCGGGCGGGTGCCGCGGTCACCGCCGAGCCCAGTGTCGAACGCCTCACCCAGATTGTCGTCGATGCCGGCGTGACGCTGACCGGCGCCGAATTCGGCGCCTTCTTCTACAATGTCGACGATGGCGAGGGCGGCAGCTACATGCTCTATGCGCTCTCCGGTGTCGATCGGAAGAACTTCGAGAAATTCCCGATGCCGCGCAATACCAAGGTCTTCGCGCCGACCTTCGACGGCGACGGCATCGTGCGCTCCGACGACATCCTGCTCGACCCGCGCTACGGGCAGAATACGCCGCACTCAGGCATGCCGAAGGGGCATCTGCCGGTCAGAAGCTATCTTGCCGTGCCGGTGAAATCACGCGACGGAAGCGTCATCGGCGGCTTGTTCTTCGGTCACGGCCAGCCCGGCCGTTTTTCCGAAGCGGCCGAGGCGAGCCTCGTCAGCCTCGCCGGCCAATCGGCCGTCGCGATCGACAATATCCGGCTCTTCCGTGCCGCTAAAGTCGAAATCGACCAGCGCCGCGACATGGAAGATCAGCTGCGGAAACTCAACGAAATGCTCGAGGTCCGCGTCGCGGCCGAGATCGCCGAACGCCAGCAGGCCGAAGCAGCACTGCAGCAGTCGCAGAAGATGGAATCGATCGGCAAGCTCACCGGCGGAGTCGCCCATGACTTCAACAATCTGCTGCAGGTGATCTCAGGCAATCTGCAGCTTCTCGGCAAGGATGTGGCAGATAGCGGCCGGGGTAAGGAACGCATTTCCAACGCGCTTGCCGCCGTCGAACGCGGCTCGCGGCTGGCAAGCCAGCTGCTCGCCTTCGGCCGCCGCCAGCCGCTGGAACCGAAGGTCATCAACATCGGCCGTCTCGTCACCGGCATGGACGACATGCTGCGCCGCGCGCTCGGCGAGGAGATCGAAGTCGAGACCATGGTCTCCGGCGGCCTTTGGAACACCTTCGCCGATCCGACCCAGATCGAGAACGCACTGCTCAACCTTGCGATCAACGCCCGCGACGCAATGGATGGCGCCGGCAAGCTGACGATCGAGGTCGGTAACGCTTTTCTCGACGATTCCTACAGCCGCACCCATCCTGAAGTCACCGCCGGCCAATATGTCGTGCTCGCCGTGACCGATACCGGCGCCGGCATGACGCAGGAGGTGATGGAGCAGGCCTTCGAGCCCTTCTTCTCGACGAAACCGGAAGGCAAGGGCACCGGTCTCGGCCTGTCGATGGTCTATGGCTTCGTCAAGCAATCCGGCGGCCACGTGAAGATCTACAGCGAGATCGGCGAAGGCACGACCGTCAAGCTCTACCTGACCCGTTCGTTCCGAAGCGAGGATCGCGTCACGGCCGCCGACAGCGTACCGGCAGCCGGGGGCACGGAAACCATTCTTGTCGCCGAGGACGATGAGGGTGTGCGCGCCACCGTCGTCGAGATGCTGTCAGATCTCGGCTACTATGTGCTGAAGGCCAAGGATGCGCAAAGCGCGCTCACCGTGATCGAAAGCGGCGCCCATATCGATCTGCTCTTTACCGATGTCGTCATGCCCGGGCCGTTGCGGAGCCCGGAGCTTGCGCGCATGGCGCGCGAGCGTCTGCCTGACATCGCCGTACTCTACACATCGGGCTATACCGAAAATTCAATCGTCCATGGCGGCAGGCTCGATCCCGGCCTCGAACTGCTCTCCAAGCCCTATACGCGTGAGGAACTCGCCCGCAAGATCCGCCACGTGCTTACTATCAGGACGCAACGCCGCCAAGCGCCGAGCGATGCCGCAGTGGTCGTTCCCAAACATCCCGAGATCGCCCGTGAAAAGCTGAAGCTGCTGCTTGTGGAAGACGACGCCTTCATCCGTATGGATACTGCCGAGATTCTGCAGGATCTCGGCTATGACGTCATCGAAGCTGATAGTGGCGAAAGGGGCGTGGAAATCCTCGGACACACCATTGTCGACATCATCGTCGCCGATGTCGGCCTGCCCGGCATGTCGGGTCAGGTCTTTGCCGCCAAGGCCCGCGAAGCCTTTCCGTCGGTCGGCCTGGTCTTTGCCACCGGCAACAGCAGCCTGCCGGATGCAAACCGTCTCCCCGGCTCGGTGCTGCTGTCGAAACCCTTCAGCAGCACGGCGCTCGACCAGGCGGTCAAGAACGCCGTCCAGCAGCGGCCTGGCGCCTAGAGTATCTCTGTTCTTTGCTGTAACTTCTGCTTTATGCGTCGGCGCCGTCGAACTCGGGATATTTGCGCATCAGATCCACCTCGCTGGTGCAGCTGTCGTCGCGCGCCGTCAGTTCGATCGAGAGCGTGTCGGCAGGATCGAGCCAGCCATCACCGTGGTGGCTGCCGCTATCGTGATAGACGGGAATGCGCGCACCGCTCTGACTGACCAGCACGGCATCCCGCTCGAAGCCCCTCTGCAACAGCCAGTCACGCGGCGCCATCAGGCGGATGTCGACCTCGTAGGAACGCCCCTTCCCTTGCTTGAGGCTGACGGTATAGGTGACCGGCGATACCTGGCCGTTCACGTCGATCGCGCCGTTTCCATCGGCTTTGACGATGTGTTTTTCCATGTTCTCGGCTCCTTCTTATGTGCGGCCCGTGTGCAGGCTTTCCCATCGGAAACCTGATAAAATCGGCTTTTGTTCCCGAATCCGGGGCTTGCAAGCCATGCCCGCGGCCGGAACTTTTGGGCTCCGTACCGGTTCAATCCCTTTGCAAACCGACCGCCAACCAAGGATCGACAGCCGGTGGCTTGCCGCCGACCGCATCCGGTAAAAGGATTTTCGACATGGCCAAATCGAAGAAGAAATGGTCGCAGGACGTCACCGAACACAGTGATGCGATGGACCTGAAGGAAGGCGTGTTCAAATCGGACGATCCGAAGAAGATTGCCCGCTCCGTCAAGCACTCTGCCGATGAGAGCGATCGCCGCAAGTCGAGCCCTTATCGCGCCGCCATGTCGATGCTGACCTTCTACATCAATCGCGCCGGCGAACAGCTGACGAAAAAGCGGCGTGGCACCCTTGAAAAGGCCAAGGACGAACTGCGAAAAGACTTCGGTCGTCAACCGAAAGATTGAGCGCTATGGCATACGAACTTTATTATTGGGACGGCATTCAAGGCCGCGGCGAATTCGTGCGGCTGGCGTTGGAAGAAGCCGGCGCCGACTATATCGACATCACCCGCCAGCCCGGGCGCGGCACCGGCGCCATGTTCGACATTATGGAGAGCGAAAGCGAACCACACATTCCCTTTGCCCCGCCCTTCCTGAAGGACGGCGAGCTCATTGTCCCGCATGTCGCCAACATCCTGTTTTATCTCGGTCCGAAGCTCGGCCTTGCGCCTAAGGATGAAGGCCTTCGCCACGTCGTCAACGGCCTGCAGCTGACCGTCACCGATTTCGTCGCCGAAGCGCACGATACGCACCACCCGATCGATATGTCGCTCTACTATGAGGACCAGAAGCCAGAGGCGAAAGCCCGCTCGGCCGCTTTCATTCGCGACCGCATTCCAAAATTCCTCGGCTATTTCGAGCGGGTGCTGCGGCAGAACCCGAAAGGCGCCAACCATATGGTCGGCGATGCGCTCACCTATGTCGACCTCTCGCTCTTCCAGGTGATCGCCGGTCTGAGCTATGCCTTTCCGAAGGCCATGACGAACAGCAAAGCGGAATATCCCGCCCTGCTGGCGCTGCATGATGCGGTGGCGAAACGTCCGAACATCGCCCGCTATCTCGCCTCCAACCGCCGCCTCGCCTTCAACGAGGAAGGGATTTTCAGGCACTATCCTGAGCTCGACGGTGCGGGCTGAATTAAGAGCCGTTCATTCGAGCGGCACCGCCGCATCGAAGAAATTTCCCCACGGGTCTCTCGGCTGGGTCTCCAACCGTTGCGGCACGTTTCCGAGCGTGAAAGCGGCGGGACCGCTCACCTCGTTCAATTCCGACCAATCCAGCGGCATCGAAACCGGCGCACCCGATCGCGCCCGCGTCGAATAGGCCGCGACTGCCGTGTTGCCGCGGCCGTTGCGGAGATAGTCGATGTAGATATGCCCACCGCGTTTTGCCTTCGTCGCGGTTGCCAGATATTTCTCCGGCGCGTCGGACGACATGCTTTCGGCCAGTGAATGGGCGAAATCCTTCACCTCCGCCCAGCCGGCCTTCGGCGCAAGCGGCGTGACCACATGCAGCCCCTTGCCGCCCGACGTCTTGACGAAGGCCGCCAGGCCACGTGCTTCCAGCCGCGTCTTCAATTCAAGCGCTGCGGTTATGACAGCGCTCCAGGTCACGTCCTCGCCGGGATCGAGGTCCATGGTGATCATGTCGGGTTTTTCCCAATCGTCGGTCGTAACGCCCCAGGGATGAATTTCGAGCACGGCCGACTGCACCAGCGCCGTAAGACCGTTGAAATCGGCAATGCGCAGCAGCTTTTCGCCGTCCGCATCCTGCGGGTCGGCGATCTCCTCGATATGCGGATTCATCCCCTTCCAGGCATGTTTCTGGAAAAACCGCTGGTGGCTTTTTATCCCGTCCGGCAGGCGCAGCAACGCCAAGGGCCGGTTGACGACATAAGGCGCCATGACCGGCCAGACCGCGGCGTAGTAATCCGCCAGCGCCTGCTTGGTCACGCCCTCGTCCGGCCAGTAGAGCCGGTCGGGATGCGTCAAGGATACGTCCGATACCTGCGGATGTCCGGGGCTCATTCTTCGATCTCGCTTGTGAGGAAATCAAGTAGCCTGTTTTCCTCGGCCCGCAAGCCCCGTAGCGGCTCGATGCCAGTCTCGACCAGCGGATGATCGTTGCCGGAGAGCGCGATGATCGCGGGATGGATATAGCTCGAGCGCGAGATCGCCGGTGTGTTGTGCAGCGCCTCGGCCGCAGCCTCCGACATCTGCTTTACCGTCGGCCGGCCGCCACTGAGGATCGCCTCGCGCGCCGCTCCGAAGGCCGCCAGCGATCCGGCCCAGGTGCGGAAGGTTTTCGCCGAAATGGGAATGCCCGATAGCTCGGCCAGATAGGCATTCAGCCGTCCGGAATCGATTGGCTTCAGCGCCCCGCTTTCATCCTTCCAGACGAAGAGCTGGCGGCCGGGCAGGTCGGCTATCTCCTCCAGGATCTTCTGCAGCCTGGGGTGCTTGAGGCTGCGCTGGACACGCTTGCCGCCCTTGGCGCGGAATTTCAGCTCGATCTGCCCGTCGACGATCTTCAGGTGCCGCTTCAGCAGCGTCGTTGCGCCATAGGTGCCGTTCTCCCTGACATAGGCCTGGTTGCCGACGCGTAAGTGCGCCTCGTCGAGCAGCGTCGTTAAAGCCGCCAGCACGCCGTTGACATCCTCCGCACCGGTGTCGAGATGCCGCAGCACGGTGCGGCGTATCCGAGGCAGGGCCCGGCCGAACTCGATCAGCTGATGGAATTTGCCCGCGCTTCGGAAGGACTGCCATTCCTTATGGTAGCGGTATTGCTTGCGCCCGCGCGCATCGAAGCCGGTCGCCTGCAGATGGCCGTTGTCGTGGAGGCAGATCCAGACATTTTCATAGGCCGGCGGCAGACCGAGCGCGCCGATGCGCGCCCGCTGCAATTCGTCGGCAAGGGTCGTGCCGTCGGGCATCACATAGCTGAAACCCTTACCCTTCCTTCGTCTGCGGATGCCTGGTTCGGTATCGCTGACATAGACGAGACCAAGGTCGGTGATGGCTTCGGCATTCATGTTCTCTGCGACCCGTTACTTGCTCCTGCGGCCGAACTGGAACCACCACCGGCGCCCGGCCTTGGTCATATCCTTCAGCGGCTCGGTCTGTCCCTCCGGCGCAAAGACGGCCACGCTCTGGGCATAGACCATGACCGGATTATCCTGATCGCGAACCTTGAAAGCATCCCTCTCCGCCCCGGTGTCGGCAATCCGCGACCATTTCGTCAGTCCATTTATCTCCGGCACGTGGAATTCGCAGTCGCCGCCGGCATTGAAGATGAGGAAGAGGTCATCCATCGTCTCGGTCTCGGGCGCATTCGCGCTCTTCGAGAGATAGACGCCGAGCACCCGCAGCTCATCATCGTTCCAGGCATCGTCATCCATGAAGCCGCCGTCCGGTCTGTACCAGGCGATCTCGATGCGGCCGTCCTCGCCGGTTTCGCCGGTCAGGAACCGCTCCTGCCGCAGAACGGGATGGGCCTTGCGGAAGGCGACTGCCTGCCGGCAGAAATCGAGGAAAGGATCGTCGAGCCCTGCCCAATCGGTCCAGCCGATTTCGTTGTCCTGGCAATAGGCGTTATTGTTGCCGTCCTGGCTGTTGCCGAGCTCGTCGCCGGCCAGGATCATCGGCACGCCCTGGGAGAGCATCAGCGTCGCCATCATGTTGCGGCGCCGCCGTGCCCGCGCGGCGTTGATATCGGCATCATCGGTCGCACCCTCGGCACCCATATTGTCGGAATGATTATCCGAATGGCCGTCCCGGTTATCCTCGCCGTTCGCCTCGTTGTGCTTGTCGTTGAAGGAGACCGTGTCCATCAGCGTGAAGCCGTCATGGGCCGACAGAAGATTGATCGAGGAGGTCGCTCCCCGGTCGGAATGGTTGAACTGCAGCGCCGAGCCGGTGACGCGCGCCGCCACCTCTGACACCATGCCGCCATCACCCTTCCAGAAACGGCGCACGTCGTCGCGGAACTTGTCGTTCCACTCGCGGAAGGGATGCGGGAAGCCGCCGACCTGATAACCGCCCTCGCCGATATCCCAGGGCTCGGCGATCAGCTTGACGCCCGATAGCATCGGATCCTGCCTTATGGCGCCGAAGAAGCCGCCCTGGCGGTCGAATTCCAGATCCTGCCGCCCGAGCGTGCTGGCGAGATCGAAGCGGAAACCGTCGATATGCATGACGCCCACCCAGTAGCGCAGGCTGTCGAGAACCATGCGCATCACCATCGGGTTGGCGACATTCAGCGTGTTGCCGGTCCCCGTCGTGTCGAAGGTATGGCGCGGATCGTCGGGGGAGAGAATGTAATAGCTCGCATTGTCGAGCCCGCGGAAGGACAGTGTCGGTCCCTTCTCACTGCCTTCGGCGGTGTGGTTATAGACCACATCCATGATGACTTCGATGCCGGCGGCATGGAACTTCTTCACCATGGTCTTGATTTCGGTGATCTTGTCGCCAGACATGTAGCGCGATTGCGGCGCGAAGAAGCCGAGTGTCTGATAGCCCCAATAATTGCGTAGGTTGTTTTCCAGGAGATAACGATCGTCGAGGAAATATTGGATCGGCAGAAGCTCGATCGCCGAGATGCCGAGCTTGACGAGATGGTCGATGATCGGATCACTACACATGCCGAGAAAGGTGCCGCGCAGCCGGTCTGGCACCTTCGGATGCGTCATCGTCAGGCCGCGCACATGCGCCTCGTAGATGATGGTATCCGGCCAGGGGCGGCGGATCGCCTCTTCACCCGCCCAGTCGAAATCAGGATCCTGCACCACGCCCTTGACCATGAAGGGCGCGCTGTCGCGCTCGTCGAAGGAAAGGTCGTCCTCGCCGATCTGATAACCGAACAGCGCGTCGTCCCATTTAAGCTCGCCCGTCACCTGTTTGGC
This sequence comes from Rhizobium sp. WYCCWR 11152, assembly GCF_013087615.1. Classification (NCBI taxonomy): domain Bacteria; kingdom Pseudomonadati; phylum Pseudomonadota; class Alphaproteobacteria; order Hyphomicrobiales; family Rhizobiaceae; genus Rhizobium; species Rhizobium sp. WYCCWR 11152. The sequence goes on from NZ_JABFCP010000003.1 coordinate 187,641, forward strand.
ATAGGGATCGAGCAGCAGCTTGTTCGGATTGAAGCGATGGCCGGCGGCAGGATCGTAGGGACCATGAGCGCGATAGCCGTAGACCGTGCCCGGTCCGACGCCGGCAATATAGCCGGACCAGATGTCGCCTTCGCGCTTCGGCAGCGGCAGCCGGGCGACCTCCTTCTTTCCATCAGGCGAGAAGAGGCAGAGTTCGATCTGTTCCGCATGGGCTGAAAAGATGGCGAAATGGGTGCCCGAACCAATATATTCCGCCCCGAGCTCCGGCTTGAGGAAGTCGAGTTCCGAAAATGAAAAGCTCATGGTGCCCCGCTTGGTAAAAAGACCAAGCGGATAACGTAACGGCGGTTCGAAAGTTCCCTCGTGAAAGGGAAAAGGGAACGATGTTGCGCGCCGAAGGAAGGGCCTATGGCATCAGCTGGCCGCCATTGACCTCGATGATCTGGCCGGTGATGTAACCCGATAGCGTCGGCGAGGCGAGGAAGAGATAGGCGCCGACGCAATCTTCCGACGTGCCGACAAACCCCATCGGGATCGACTTGCGCTGCAGCTCCATCTGCTCGTCATTGGTATAACGCTCGTGGAACGGCGTGGCGATGACACCCGGTGCCACCGCGTTGACGCGGATCCTGTCGGCGACGAATTCCTTGGCGTGACCACGCGTGATCGTCGAGACGAAGCCCTTTGATGCCGCATAGAGGATCGCACCATTGCCGCCGCCATTGCGCGCGGCGATCGAGGTGGTGTTGATAATGAAGCCACCCTGCTTCTTCAGCCAGGGATGCGCCGCACGCGTTGCCGCCAGCACCGAGCGGGCATTGAGGTCCATGACCGCGGCGTAATGCGCGTCGGTATAGTCCGAGGTCGGCTTGCGCCCCAGCATGCCGCCGGCATTGTTGATGAGCCCGTCGAGATGACCGAAGGTCTTCGCCGTCTCCTCGACGACACGCTCGGTCTCGCCTTCCCTCGACACGTCACCCTGGATCAGATGCACCGTGCCGCCGGCAGCCCGGATCTCCTCGGCAAGCTTCTCCGCCGGTTCGCGGCTGGCATTGTAATGCACGCCGACCTTGGCCCCTTGAGCGGCAAAGGCGCGGGCAAGCGCCGCGCCGATCCCGGTCGAGGCGCCAGTGATCAGTACGGCCTTGCCGGACAGGTCCGGCAGCTTGATGGATGCGAGCGATTGCGCAAGTTCGACCATGGCGACGATTGCCTCCCGAAAAACCAAGGACATAGGTGATGAAACGAATATGAGAAGTCTTATCAGGGGAACTCGACCAAGGGCAATGCACGAAAGCGGGAGATATGGTGCCTAGTCCCGACCAGCGGGATTGAGTTCCCGAGAGAGATCGACAAGTGTCGCGCCCCGGCCTGGCAAAGTTTCCTTGCTGCTTTCGATATAAGGGCCGTAAGCATCTAGGAAAGACTGCACGGTATCATTGAAGAAGACCGCGGTTGTTTCCTTGGAGCAGAGCGACGCGCTCACGCAAAGACCAAGCCGGTTGAAGAAATAGACGACCTCCCTAACCTGCTCCTGGTGCGCGGGCTCCTGCGCGATCCGACGGTTAAAGGACTGCAGAAGGTTGTCCCTAGCGTGTCCGCTCGTCTCGGCCGTCCTCCTGTCGGCGGGCGGGACCGTCTCGATGAACGCCGTATAGAACTTACGAAGTTCACCATAGGCTTGCCGATAGCCCTGCGTTTCCCATGTCTCGATGAGAGTGAGCGTATATTTCGTGCGTTCGGTCTCCTGGCTCTCGCGGTACTCGAAGACCGCCCAAAAGATACCCCCCACCGCGCCGACGAAGGTCACTACGGTGACAATGCTGCTCAGAAGCGACCAGCCGGCATCCGAAACGTGGAAGAAAGAGAGCCCGACCCGCCGCTTGGATGATGGCTGGCTCATGGCTTGCAGTTCTCGACCAGATCGAACCGCACCGACGGATCGATCGTACCTTCGTGCCCATCCAGCAATCGCTTGAGGCAAATAAGGCTTGCCTCATCGAAAATGTAGACCGAGCGTAGCTCACGCTGGTTCCGCGCGCTGGATTCACTTCCGGCTGGTAATAGCCCGGGCATCCGATCAAGACCGCGTCGTTCGCGTCCGTCGTCCCCGGCGCAGGCGGAGAGATCGACCTCCGCATTGCTCGTTTCCGCGCTTCGAGCAGTTGAAAGAAACTTTTCATAGTCCTGACGGAAGCAATTTGCCCGCACTCCATCCAGCTCGACGACCTCGTCGCAGATGAGGCACGCAGCAAGGGAGGCCGCCGGAGGCAGAAGCAGCATGGCAACGGTTAGGACCGCAACCGCTTTATACGCGTCGCGAAATCTAAAAGAGGGCATAGTCTCCCACCAGTCGGCTGTTGATGATCCAGGGTGTCTGCTTGCCGTCGCTCGCCGCGAAAACCAGCGTCTTGACGCCGCGATACAGTTCGGAGGCCTCAATGCGACCATTATGGTTGTGGTCATAACGATCGCGTTCCTTTCCGAGGACGGTAACGATCGCGTTGGTGAACAGGCCCCCGACCTCGCGCCGCCCGAGCGACTCCTGCCGCCCTTTCGCAGCGGCGAGAACGGTGAGATTGGATCTGAGGGCAGCGAGGCTGTTGGCGAGATCGTCGTTGGTGGTGAAAGACCCGGTCCCCGCGGCGCCCGAGTGGCAGGCATCAAGAAGGATGGTGATGCGCGCCTCGGTCCTTTCGAACAGCGCGGCCAGCCGGTCGAAAGGCAAGGCTGTGTGTTCGAGATCCGTTGGATCGGTGGCCGACGTCGCGAAATAGAAACGCCCATTGCGATCCTGCATGCCATGGCCGGCCAGAAACAGGACCGCGTGGTCCCCACGGGCCAGCCCGTCCAGCAGTCGCGCCGTCGCCTCCAGTATGGCCTCGGGCGTGGCACGCCTGTCCTTCGGCCCTACCTCGCCGCGGAACGGTGGCTCTTTGCCAAGCGGCTCGGTCAGCGTTTCGAGCACCGTGCCTGCATCGCGCAGAGGGTAGTTGAGCGAACGGAGGCGCTCATCCTCGTAAGTGTTCACGCCGATGACGAGCGCGCGGGTGACCGCACGGCGCGCAAGAGGCTCGCCGAGATCAGCGGATACCGGGAGGCTCGCCAGGCCCGCAGAATTGAATCCGATGACCGACACCCAACGCGCGTCCTTGAGCCTCTCGAACGACACTGCATTTGCGACGGTGGCCGCATCAACCGTTTCGGTCAGCACACCGTCCTGAAAAACGGACATATGCACCGTCTCGGCCGGATCGAAGTGCAATACGGCTCTTACGCGACCGCCGTTTTCCTCGAGCGCGATCTCGCCTGTCAACGACGGCGGTACGCCCACCTCGGAGACGGCCTGCGGCGTCTGCCCGCGATCAAGGACAGCGCGCGCCAGATCTGGAACCAGGCGCGCCGTGCCAAACCGGTCGAGACTATACTGTCCAACCCTACCGGGAAACTTCAGATCGATGAGGGCGGCGGCCTCGGCTGTCGCGTCGTAAAAGTAGTCCTTGGTCCAGACCGCGATCTCGTCGTCGGCGATGCGCCCGGACAGGAGCGACTGCCTATCGTCTAGAATGGCGTGAATATAGAAGTTGCCGTCAGAATTAAGTTGCACCGCATGGCGACGGTCTTTCGTCAACCAGGCCTCGACGAGGAGGTCGCCATTCGGAAGATTCTCGCCGATCCAGAGGAATTTCTGCGTTGCGCGGTCACGCACGGTAATGACGCCGTTGCCGGGCGCATAGGTCAGCAGAAGGTCGTCATTGGCTTTGATACGAAAAGAGTGCTCGTACCACAGACGATGGGCATTGTTTTCGAAGAAAAATGCGCCTTCCGCCTGAAGTGCCGCACTCGCCGCCGGCGCGGGGCGCGCGATATCCATGACGTAAAGGGCAGCATAGGGCCTGAGGCTCCCGAACGTCGCGCCCGCGACACACTCCGCACGCGCCACCCATACTGCCCCGCGAGACGTGCGGACCGTCGAGACCTCGACAACATCGCGAGGCGCTAACAGCGAGCCCGTGCCCCCCGTGTTCGAGGATTCTCCGAGCAGAAGATGTTCACAGTCGGAGATCGGACCCTCGTCCCCGACGGGCAGAGCCCAGTCGAAGCGCCAGCCCGCACGCTCCGCCTCGCGGCGGAAGCGCCCCATCGCCTCTGCGGATCGTTTCAGCCGCTTGTCACGATCAAGCGCGTGAAGGTCGCTATTCTCACCTGCCGCGTAGGACGCGACGAGGCGTTCACCGTCGACCATTGGATCGAGCGCGACGCCGAGGCGCAAGAGTTGTTCGGGCAAGGCTGCGGCGAGAGGTGTGTCGTTGCCGGCTCTGATGGAGCCTTGGTCGTTCGATGCCACGGCCGTATCGATCATGACTGCCTGAAGCTCAATTTTGCCCAATGTGCGCGACAGGCTCTCCGTAAAATCGCGGGGGCGGCGGCTGTCGGCGTCCGCGACCTCCCAGTCTTCCCAGGTACTGGTCGTCTTGAAGCCGCCGGCAACATCGAATTCCCGAGCGACACTGACGGGCGACACCATGCCAAGCGACCAGAACATATGAAAATGAAGGGGAATGGTCTCGCCACCTTGAGAACTGTAAGCGCCGGAGGAATTTGCCGTCGAGGCGTAATCCGGGTTCTGGAGCGCACCAACGCGGTAGCCGGCGCCACCCCAGATGGCGTAGGCGGCATTCTCCAGATCGATCGCCACGCGCGTCTGACCGCGTTCCGCGGTGCAACAAGACGGCCCGGTAATCTGCTCCCGTATGCGCAAATGATCACCGAAGGTGGAGGAAAAATTCACCTCCGCCCAAGGCGCGAGCGTGGTGAAGACGACACTGTCGCCGAGCGCCCAGCGAAGGTCGCCGGCATCCGCTGTCGCAGCCGTATGCCCATCGACCATGTCGACGATGTCGAGCCGGCCATTATGCTCGACGCCGATGAAGCGGTGGGTCGGCGAGATCTGGAGGTGTGTGCCTGCCCGCTCGACGATTTCCGTCCCGCTTGCCGTATCCAGCAGAAGAAAGCGGGTTTCGTTGAGGAGGATGCGGCGGGAGAATTTAGGGACATCGATACTATGTGTGAACGCCGCGCGGCCCTCTGCGGTGTTGAGGACGATCTCGGCGGGCGCCGGTGCGATTTCGAGCCGCTCTGACTCTTCCTTCAGAACGATCTCCTCCTCGCAGGCGCGCAGATAACCCACTAATGAGACGGATAGGGTCAATGGCCCGGCTTGCAGCGGAATGGTTGAAACTGAACCACTCGCTGCGGCGCCACGCGTCGCCAGAGCGACCATGGCGCGTGTCTTGCCGAGACCGGTTTTCATCGCGAACGGATTGGGTGCGTCAGGACCCAACGCGACATGCCCCTTGCCTTTAAAACGGACGGGCTGTTCTGCTTTGACCATGAACCAAACCGGTATGCGATCTTCGAGCGTGTTGCCCGACCACTCGATTTCAAAACTGTTCCCGGCGCGGAGCGGTCCCTGATGCGGCAGTGTCCATTGGAATTTTTCGGCCAGGCGCCGGAGCGTCTCCTTCTCCTCGTCGCATGACCCGCCGAGCCTGCCAGCCGCTTGTTTCACGCGGACCTGGAAGCTTTCCAGCGTGTCGCCCTCTCGCCACCCGACCGCTCCATCCACGATCGGTCCCGCACCGCGGGTGGGTGGAGGTGCTAAACCCGCTTTCCGGCCGTCGAAAACGCCGCTCTTTGCGGCTGCGTAGGGTTTGGGCGAGCCCTTTTCGGACTTCAGGAAACATACCCCGCCGCTCGGGTTGAACGTATAGGCCCGACACATGTCGGTTTCCGAGCAGATCGCGATGCAGTGGCCTTCCGTCAGGCCACGCAGAAGCGGATCGGCCAGCCCTTGTCGAATGTCATCGCCGCCAAGATCCGTATTCGGCTGCGAAGTCCACGTTCCTTCGGACACGGTGACCTCGGCCAGTTCGTCGGCAAGGCGGGCGAACTGCCCAGGGAAGGGATCCTGGCCGCTACGGAGCCTGGCGAGGAGGGTAGCACATGCCTTTCCAACCCGGTCGTACTCGGGGCCGAATTGCGCGAGACCGAAGGACATCGACCATGTCCCCAACTTGAGGTTCAGCGACCGCCCGGAGGAAAGGCGGGCGATGAGCGCTGCATCACGAGCGGCATCGAGGACCGGTCTCTTGCGGATGCCATCGAGAGGAAGCATTGCCTCAGGGCCCCGATCCACCGTCAGTCCGGCGCTTGAGACCGACTGGGTGGAGTAACCCGCCACCTCTTCGAAATCAAGGACCACACCGGCTTCGGCATCGCAGACAAGACGAAGGCAGACTTTGCTGTAGCCGGTGGAGGCGCAGATTTTGCTGCCGATCCCGGTGTCGTCCGGCTGCCACGGTGGCAAGACCGCATCGCTGACAACCGGGCCTGTCCTATGGGAGAGCTCCTCCTCCATGTTGACGGCATGTGCTTCGCGGATCGATGCCGGGGCTTCCCAGCTCCGATCCGCCGCCCAGGCCGCCATCGCAGCCATGGTCGCTTGGTCTGTCTGCCCATTCACCGGCCCAGAATAGTAGCCGAGCCGTGAGAGGGCCGTTTGAACGCGACGAACAGTCCCATCTTCTGGACCAGAGCTTGGACGATCCTGTTCTGCAACCTGTCCCTGCCCGCGTTCAGCTTCCAGGGAATTGAGATGCGCGACACGGAGGGTTGTTGGAGCCTCCCATCCCCGGTCGCGTGCCCACGCTATAACCGAACTCCACGTCTCGACCCCGGCATCTCCGTCGATCGGACCATGATAGTAACCGAGCGCTTCCAGGGCACGCTGCAGGCGTTGCACTTGCGATCTTGTCAGCTGCGACCGAAGAGTCGGTATCGGTTTAGACGTTCGGCGACCAGCATCTGGCGGCGCGGCATCACGCGTGACGCCGTCGGTCAAGCTCCTGATGACGTCAAGTGGAGACTGCGCCAGAGCCGGCTGCGACAGCAACATGACACATGCCAGAGCAATCCCTATGACCCTCATTGCTGCAGCATGGCCCCCAGCCAAAAGTTAATAAACAGTATACTGCCGAAGAACTGAGGGTTCCTCAAGTGAATATTTAAGGATTGGTGCGTCTTAGCGGTTACTTCCCTAGCAGAGAGCGTCGCCGCATCGTCCGCTACTACACCAACACGAACTCTACTTTTGCGTGAATCAAGTTATTCCTTGCCTTGTAACGCTTTGTTCTTTCGCCATCCAGAATGGCACACAAGCCAGCGAATCTGAATGATCGCGGTCCGGCGTCCTCGTCCATTTGTTACGGTGGAGGCGAATGTGCAGCCTGCGGTGTTGGCGACTTGGCGGCAAAAGTCGCGAAGATGCGAAAACCTTGAGTGGGCGTCGTCACCGACGTCCACTCTCGATACTGCTCGTGAGGACTGTAAGGCGCCTGTTACGGCGCCATGCCGAACGCCGGCTGCGGTTTCTGGCGGGCGAGAGGCGGGAACGCGAGCGCTATCGCCGCAGCCCCCAGCCCGACCATCGCGGAGCCGATGAACAGCCAGGAATAATTGGCGAAGGTGTCGAATATCCAGCCGCCGATGAGAGGGCCGAAGGCCATGCCGAGGCTGGAGAGCATCGTCGCCGCACCGAAGACCGTGCCGATGATACGAGGCCCGAAATATTCACGCGCCAGCACGGCATAGAGCGGCATCACACCGCCATAGGCACTGCCGAAGACGATTGCGAGCGCGTAGAATTCGCCGAGCTGGCTGACGAAGAGATAGGACGCAAGGGCTGCCGCCTGCACCAGCAGGCCGGCGACCAGCACCGGCTTCACCCCGATCCTGTCGGCAAGGCTGCCATAGAGCAATCGGCCGCCCAGTCCCGCCAGGCCCTCGACGCTGTAGATGCTGACGGCCGCCATCGGTGCGACGCCGCAGATCGTCGCATAGTTGACCATGTGGAAGATCGGCCCGGAATGCGCCGCACAGCAGGCAAAGAAGGTCAGGCCAAGCACGATGAATTGCGGCGATCGAAAGACTTTCGACAGTTGCGGCCGGGCGCCGTCGGCCGCGAACTCGGCTCCGGTGTCAGTGGTCTCGGCCGGCGGACGCCTGACCAGCAGAGCGGCCGGCACGAGCAGCACCCAGGCGGCAATGCCGATGATCAGCATGGCCGGCCGCCATTCATAGGCCGTGATCAGCCAGCGCGCGAAAGGTGAGATGGTCATCGGCGCAACGCCCATGCCAGCGGAGACCAGCGACACCGCAAGGCCGCGGTTTTCGTCGAACCAGGCGGTCGTCGCCGCGATCATCGGCGCGAAAAACGTGCTGGCGGCCAATCCGACAAGGATGCCGTAGGTCAGTTGAAACTGCAGCAGGGTCTCCGCCCGGCTCGCCAGCACCAGCGCCAGGCCGAGCAGCACGGATCCTATCATCACGACCACGCGCGGGCCGAAGCGGTCGCTTGCAGCCCCCCAGAAGAAGCCGCCGAAACCCATGACGATGAAGTTCAGCGTCATCGCGCTCGCTATGCCGACATGCGACCAGCCGGTCGCCGTTGCAATCGGCTCCTGGAAAATCGCCAGCGAGAACATCGCGCCGAGCGCAACGCATGTCATCAATGCGCCCGCAGCGACGATGACCCAACGATAGGAAACACCCATGGCTTCATAACCTCCATGCCGACAGAGTGATCACGACGCATGCGGCAAGCCTACCGTATTTCGCGCCTGCGATCTCAAGACGTTTGAACCGCCACGATTTCGACAGCGCCCTTCCATCTTTTTTCCGTGCACCAACGATGGTGGTCTCGTATCGTGTACGGGCATTGCTCGATATTAAGTCGATGCTAAAATGGGGCATTGAACGGCAGCCAATCGAGGCGCGCACCCTCGCCTGCCAGCTGAGGGGAATTTTCAAGTAACATCAAACGTTCGATTTTGTGACGACCTTGAGGGAGGTGATCATGATGCGAATACGCCTGGCGTGCCTGTCCATGCTCGTGTTCACCATTATCGGGTCCCTTGAGGCGGCCGCCGCTGAAGGCGGCCGGCGGCTGGCGCTTGTTATCGGAAACTCGATTTATGAAGCCGCCGGTGCGCTCCCCAATGCCGCGCGCGATGCGCGGGCGTTCGGGGCTTTCTTATCCACCCGGGGTTTTGATGCAGACATCGTCGTCGATGCGAACCGCAGTCAGCTTGCGGAAGCCGTCACGCGTTTTTCGCGCAAGATCACGGCCGACGACGTAGCACTTTTCTACTACGCGGGACACGGCATGCAGCTTCGCGGGGAGAACTACCTCGTCGCCACCAACGCTCGGCTTACGAGCGAATTCGACGTCGCTGCAGAGACGCTCGCTCTGGAAGACGTGGTACGGGCAATGGAAGGGAAAGCCAAGATTGCCCTCGTCTTCCTGGACGCCTGCCGCAACAATCCGCTGGCCAACCGTCTCAACGAGGAGATCGAGGGAGCAACCAGAAGCCTTGCGACGCGGGGGCTGGCGCCGATAGAAACGGAGAGCGCAGGCACCATGATTGCTTTCGCGGCCGCGCCCGGACAGGTCGCAGCTGACGGGCGTGGCGAGAATTCCCCTTTCACCGCAGCGCTGGTGAACCATCTGGCGAGCCCGGGGATTGAAATCGGCACCGCGTTCAAGCGGGTGATCCGCGATGTTCGAACAGCGACCGACGGCAAGCAGTCGCCGCAGATCCTGTCGTCCCTTTCGCTCGAATTCTATTTCGCGCCTGCCCCGCAGCAACCGGAGCAGCCGCCTGTCGCCACGCCGACGATCGATCCAAAAACATTGGAGGCCGAGGCAGATTTCCAGAAGGCCTTGCGTATCAATACGCCACGCATCTGGACGTTCTTTCTCGCAAAGCATCGCAGCGGCGAAAAGGCCGATGTCGCCCGGCAGATGCTGTCGGTGATGCAGCCCAATGCCGTTGCCTCCGTGTTGTTCCCGACGCCGGAGCAACGCGAGAACGAACTTACTCTCGACACGGCGAAGAGAAGCGAGATCCAGTTGGCGCTCGCCGCAAAGGGCTTCGGCACGGGGAACGCCGATGGCGTATTTGGTGCGCAGACCCGCAGGGGCATAACCGACTACCAGAAATCCGCCGGCATTACTGCCACGGGTTACTTCAATGAACCGACGGCAAAGGCGCTCGGGATTGACGTGGTCAGGGCCGCAGACGGTCTCTATTCCTCGCCCACGGCGCGGCGGTATCTGCGGAAGGATTTCGAAGGGCTGGAAACAGATGAGCGTGTCTGGAAGGTCATCGACTGCGCTCCATGGGAGGAAAAGGTCTACGGTTCGCTCCAAGGGCATATGTACGCGGTGATGTATTCGCAATCGACAACGTGGAAATTGGCGGATCTGGCGGCCAAGCGCTGCGGCGGGCATCTGGCGACGATCACTTCGAAAGAGGAGAACGATTTTATCGTCTCGCTCTTCAGCAAGGACGACCGCCTCGTCGATTCCGAATATGACGCATCCCGGAACGAGACAAGCAGGCATGGACCGTGGATCGGCTTGATCCAGGACGAAAGCGGCCGGGAGCCCAAAGGAGGCTGGCGCTGGATAACCGGCGAGGCAATGATGTTCACCAAGTGGCTGCGAGACATGCCGAACGAACACAAGCCGGGCGACGATTTCGCCATGTACTACACCAATGTTTCCGGCAAACGCGATCCGAAGGAATTGGGGGTCAACAGCTGGGACGACATGGGTCCATCGAATTCGTCGCACAGCTTGGTGATCGAATTCGAATAATCACATATCCTCGCGCAGTTGCTCTGGTGTCTGCAGTTCGGCGGAGACGGCCTGTTCGGCCAAGCTGACGCCGAACAGGCGGTTCATGCGGCCAGGCTAATCGGGTTATGAGCGATCACGACGAAGCGAGTTTCCGTGGAGGTGATCTGGTCTCCGAAGCTAGCTCAATCCCAGCCTCTGAAACAGTTCGGCCGGTGCACCGTACCGTTCGATAACTTGCCGCATAAGACGCAGCATTCGTTCCCGCTCTTCGGGCCGGTCTTGCCAGAGGTCGTGCGTTTGGCCTGGATCATTGCGTCGATTAAATAGCAGCGGCTGGCTGTCGAGGTTCCGCCGGTCTCCGGGGCCGTCGGGAGTGATGGGAATTTTCCATTGCGGCATGTCGACGCCAGGAATGTAATAGCCGTGATCGACCGGCTTGTCCTGCGGCTCGATGGTGGTTGGTACCATGGTCGAGTAGGCATAAAGCGGCTTGTCGCGATCCGGCGGCTGGATCAGCGTCCATTCTCCATCGGTGCAGCAGATGCCTTGCCCGAATGTCCCGTAAATGACGGCGTTCCGCGCGTTGCTGTTATTTCCTTTGAGAAGCGGCAGAAATGAATGCGAATGCGTCTTTCGTGGCGGCTCGAGGCCGGCGATCGCCAGGATCGACGCGAAGAGGTCGACGGTCGAGGTCAGATTTTCAATCGCGCCGCCATTGGCTTGGAAGCCGGGGTGCCAGACCAGCAGCGGAATGTTCGCATGGCTGTCGAAATGCGGGAATTGCTTGCCATAGCCGCCCCGTTCGCCGAGGTCGTGTCCGTGATCTGTAGTGACGATAACGGCCGTGTCGTCCCATAGCTGCAGTTCGTCCAGGGTGGTGAACAGCTTGCCGAGCCACCGGTCCGTCATCGTCAGTTTGGCGCCATATTGGGAGCGAACGAAGGCCAGTTCCTCGGGGCTCGCCTGGCTCATGAACTCCGCCTGACGCGCCGCATCCTGATAGGGTGGCCACAGCGTAAAGCGGTCTCGCGCCGCACCGTCGCCGTACATCGAGGCATAGGGCTCCGGGACATCGAACGGCTCATGCACGTCGAAGGACTCGACCTGCAGGAAGAACGGCTTTCCGGTCTTCGGCTTGGCGAGCCATTCGCTCGCTGATGTCATCACCTTGGCAGGAAAGAAATCGGCCTCATCCTTGAAGTTTGCGACATTCGAGAAGTAACGGTGACCATAACCCGGGCGCCATTTTTCGATATTGTGCACCCATTGCGGCAGATCTGCCTCAGGCACGAGCGGCTCCCAGAAATCCAGCTCGTGCCCTCGAATGAATTCCGCGCCCTGGAAGCTCTGGATGTAGCCGTTCGCCGACTCCTCCCAGTAGTGATAGTGATCGGTGACGATCGCGGTTGTGTAACCCGCACTCTCCAGCAGTTTCGGCAGGCGTAGGTCGAAGGGTTCGAGCGGTCCCCAAGGACGCCATTGCATGCCGCTGAACCCGGCAAAAATCTCACGCCGCGCCGGCATGCAGGGCAGGCTTCCGACAAAGTGATTGTCGAAACGCCACGCCTTTTTGGCGAAAGACTGAAGGTTCGGCGTCGCGAACTCGGTTCCGCCATAGGCCGAGAGAGCATTGCGGTTAACGCTGTCGATAAGCACGAGTATGATGTTCATGGAAGGACCTTCGATGTTCGTTCGAGGCGTTCAACCGCTACAGCTTCACTGCACCGGCCGCGAGATCGGAGACGAGCTTTCGCTGAAGCAGCATGAAAAGGACAAGTGTCGGCAGCGTCGAAATCACCGACGCCGTCATCACCAGATTCCATTGCGTGGTGTATTCGCCGAAAAAGCCGGCAAGCCCCACCGGCACGGTCTTGTTTTCGTCCGCTGTCATCAGTGTCAGGGCAAACAGAAATTCATCCCACGCCGACACGAAGGCGTTGACCGCGACCGTCACCACACCCGGCCAGGCGATCGGCAGAATGACCTTGAAGATGATCTGGATCGTCGAAGCGCCGTCGAGCTTGGCCGCCTCATCGAGATCCTGGGGAATTGTGTCGAGGTAGCCGAGCAGCAGATAGATGGCGAATGGCAGGTTCATCGCCGTATAGGACAGAACCAGGCTCAGCGGATTGTTGATCAGCCCCACGGCGAAAAACATCGAATAAAGCGGCGTGATGAGGATCACGTAGGGAAAGAGCTGCGTGCAGATCACCAGGATCAGCAATAGGCCGCGGCCGCGGAAATCGCGGTTCCGCGAAAAGCCATAGGCGGTTATCAGCGAGATGGTAACGGCCGCAACAGTCGAGATCGTGCAGACGACAAGGCTGTTTCTGAGGTAGTTCGGGAACGGCGAGTTTTGAAGGAGGGTGTAGTAGTTTTCCAGGGTAACGCTGGTGAACAGCTGAAACGTCCGGGTGAATATTTCCTTGTCCGGGCGGAAGGAAATCAGCACCACCCAAATGAAGGGAAACGCCAAAATCAGCAGCAGGCCGATACCCAGAATGACGGTGATCAGGTCCTTGGCAAACCTGATATGCCGCGCCCGATGCGCCATCGAAACATTCATGACGACGCTCCCCGTTTCCTGCGGGAGAGAACCCCGAGGTAGATGAGCGCAAAGGCGAACATCATCAAGCTCATCAGAACGCCGATGGCGGCACCCTCGCCGACGCGATAGTCGACAAACGAAACCGTATACATCTTCGTTGCCAGAACCTGCGTGTAGTCGCCCGGCCCTCCCCGCGTGGCGAGCCAGACGTAGACGAAATTGTTGAAGGTCCAGATCGTCGTCAGCAGCGCGACCACCGCGATCACGGGCTTCAGCATCGGCAGGATGATGCGCAGGTGTATCTGAAACTCGGACGCCCCGTCGATGCGGGCCGCTTCCCTCAGTTCCCTCGGAATCGACTGCAGCGCCGCGAGGAAAGTGATGATGACGAAAGGAAGCTCGCGCCAGATCAACATGGTTTCGACCGCCCCCCAGACCGTCGACGTCCTGGAAAGAAACGGAATTCCCCTGTCGATCAGTCCTGTCGACAGGAGAAACTGGTTGACCGCGCCGTAGCGGGGGTCGAGCAGCCACTTCCAGGCGGCGACGGCGACGACCGGCGGCGTTACGAAGGGGACAAGGACCAGCGACCGGACGAGCCAGCCGATGCGCCATCTGGCAAAGACCTCAGCGTTGAGAAGGATCGCGAGCGCAAGTCCGAGTGCCAGTCGAATGACGACCGTCACGAATGTCAGCAGGAAAGCCGTGTTGAACAACGCGCCGGCAATTCCTTCATCTTTGAGGACGGTGACAAAGTTGGCAATGCCGACCCACTGACCCGGCTTTCCCAGATCGAAAAGACTGAGTTCCTGAAAGCTCAGCGCAATATTGTAGAATGCCGGGCCGGCGAAAAAGATTGCCAGGATGAGCATCGCCGGCATGACCAGGCCATAAGGCTCGAAATGCCAACTCCGGAATAATCCTCGTCTTTCGACGCGCTTGGCCAGCGCGCCGTCCGGGTTTGCGGAAACAGACATTGTCAGCCCTTGCCGCGGGCGAGCAAGTCGTTGAGTTCCTTGATGATGACATCCGCAGCCTCATCAGGATTGCGCTGCCCGGAGAATACGGCGCCGAACTCGCGATTGATAAGGGCTGTCATGCTCGACACCTTGATCGGGGAAGAGATGTACCGCTCGAAGGTCTGCGCCAATGGCAGCATCGTCACATAGCCCTGCTCGGCCGGAGGAAACTGGAGCTGTGAAAGCAGCGACTTCTGCGAGGGATATTGGTTGTAGGTTTTGAAGGTCTCGGGGCCGACGAGGTATTTGACGAACTCCCAGGCCTCCTTCTGATGCTTGGTGTTGGGATTGATGCCCAGCGCACGTCCGCCAAGATGGGAGATGCGCTTCTCCGTCCCTTTCGGAATAGGTGCGGTCAGCAGGGGCTTGTCCGATTGTTTCTGGGCGGCCCTGAAGGTTTGCGGCGGAAAGAACGTGATCGCGCAATCGCCTCGGCCGAGCCCGCCGATCAGCTCGGGATCGCCCCACGCATTCACGGTGATGAGGTTTTCGGGTGCTGTTCCATCCACGAAAAACTGATTGAAATAGTTCATTGCCGCCGCCAGTTGCTGGGGCGTCACGGACACTTTCCATTTCCCCGGGCTTTCCTCCGTGACCAGGGTCGAGCCATTGCTCCAGAGGTAATAATTCACAAGCGTCCACATGCCGCTGTCGGGTGCGCTGCCTGCGGGGAAGCAGAAACCGTATTGTTCAGTTCCGCCACCTTCGGTGGTCAATTTCTTGGCAGTTGCAGCAAGATCATCCCAGCTGTCTGGAAAGTTTGAGATACCGGCTGCCTGCAGGAGATCAGGGCGATAGGCCATCGAGAATGTATCTGCCGTCCATGGCAGGCCGAAGATCTTATCGTCGAGGGTGGCGAGGTCGAGAGCCAGAAAATCGTCGGTGCCAGCTCCAGGCGCATTCGATTGGATGAGAGGACTGAGATCGAGAAGCAGCTTCGATCGCGCCAGATCACGCGTCCACACGAAAGCCAGCTGCTGAACATCCGGTCCCGCACCGGCGGGAATTTCGCGCGCCAACTGGGCAAGCGTGTCGCCGCCCGACATCGTCTCCAATTTAACCTGGACATCGGGATGACTGGAATTCCAGGCATCGACGGCGGCAATCAGGCCTTGAATTTCGGTTGGGGGATCGAATTGACGAAACGTCAGTTGGACCTTGTCCTGTGCGGCCGATGGAGCGATCGCAAAGATCATCGACGCCGCCGTCGTCGCGGCGAAAATCAGCTGTCGGCCTATGCTATTTTTAAACATCGGTTCCTCCTCCTTCTATCCCCATCCCGCGCCCCGATTTCCTTGTCGAAGGCTTATTCTTCTGTGTAGAGCGTCCGTCGAGAACGTGCCCATGAGCACGAAATTCCCTTCCATTGGGGCTTTCGCAGCACTTGGCACGCTCGAATTAGTCTACTATTGTTGTGTACAATGTGGCGCAGATGGCGCTGAGGTCAAATGCAAACATGCTATATGTTATGCATAATTCGCATAGGGAGAGAGATAGATGCGGGAGCTACGCCAATTCGTCGAAGTGGCAAACCAGCGATCGATCTCGCGTGCCGCCAAGAAGCTGAATATTTCGCAGCCGGCGCTTTCCCGGGCGATCCGGCAACTCGAAGACAGCTACGGCGTTCCGCTGTTCAACAGGACCGGAGCCGGCGTCGAATTGAGTGTTTACGGTTCAGCCCTTTATAGCCGGGCAGTGCGGATATTGCCGGCGCTCGATGAAGCGAAAGAAGAGATCGAACACCTTCAGGGTCGCGCCAAGGCCGTTATTCGGGTGGCCACCGGCGATCTTTGGGGGCTCGTGATATTGCCGGGGATCATAAAAGCCTTCAGCCGGACGCATCCGGGTGTCGTCGTCCACGTCGAGATAGCCGATGACGGCACGCGTTTCGAGGGAATGCGGCACGGCGTCTACGATCTCGTCTTCGGAACGCTCTCCTACAAATATGAAGCCGTCATGCAGGTCGAGTTCGAAACCCTGGCAAGACAGGCGACCTACATCTACTGCGACAAGGATCACCACCTGGCCAAAGCGGCAACTGTCACCCTCGATGATCTTCTGCGTCAGCGCTGGATCAGTCCCGGTTACGGAGATGATGAAGGGCCTGGTCAGCTCGAGCGTCAGACCCGAGATTTTGCCGTACGTGTGGACTCCATGCTGCAGGCTCTGTTGATCATGCAGGGTTCGCCGCTGGTGATGGCCGCCTCCAGCGGCTTTGTGAAATTATTCGATGGATTCGGGATCAGACCCGTGATGTTCCAGGACCACGGCCGGGTACAGGAATCGGGCGCAATCTATTTTCCGCGCGCACTCGAAAAATCCCCGGTCCGCGATTTCCTGCGTCTGGTGCGTGGTTCGATGCCGTTGTTGGCGTTGCCTGAATTCTCGCTCATTGAAACTGCGTGATCAAAGCGTGCGAAACATAACCAATGCGTCGACATAACCCTGCGTCGGATGAAGGAAGACACCAGGAAGCCGGCCGACGATATCGAAGCCGAGAGATTGCCACAGAAAAACCGCGCGTTCATTGCTGCTGACGACGAAATTGAACTGCATCGCCCGGAAGCCCCGCAAGCGGGCATGCTCCAGGGAATGCTCATGCATCAGCCGGGCGACGCCACGGCCGCTCGCGGCGGCATCGGTCATGTAGCCGCAATTGCAGACATGCCGGCCGCCGCCTGCCTGATTAGCCTTGATGTAATAGGTGCCGAGGATCACGCCATCCTCTTCGGCGACGAAGGTCTCGCGGTCCGGTCCCATCCAGTAGGCGAGCGCATCGGCTTCGGAGAGATCACGATCGAGCGCATAGGTTTCGCCGGCGCGGATCGTCGGACCGATGATCCTCCAGATCGCGCTTCGATCGTTCTTGTCTGCGGGTCGGATCAGCATGCCCGATCTCTAGCGAAACCGGGCGCGCCGCGCAACGGGTCAGCAGCCTCCGGCAAAAGCCGGAAGCGTCCCGGCCTCAAACCCTTTCAAGCGCTATCGCAATCCCCTGCCCGACGCCGATGCACATGGTCGACAGCGAATATTTCCCGCCGGTCTCCAGAAGCTCCAGTGCCGCCGTGCCGGTGATGCGTGCGCCCGACATGCCGAGCGGATGGCCAAGCGCGATCGCGCCGCCATTGCGGTTCACGCGTGCGTCGTCATCGGCAATCCCGAGCGCGCGCAGCACCGCCAGCCCCTGGCTGGCAAAGGCCTCGTTGAGTTCGATCACGTCGAACTGGTCCGCGGTCATGCCGAGCCGTGCCATCAGCTTGCGTGAGGCCGGGATCGGCCCGACACCCATCACCCTTGGCGGAACCGCGGCAGCCGCGCCGCCGAGGATGCGGGCGATCGGCGTCAGGCCGTATTTTCGCGCCGCCGCTTCGGAAGCGACGATCAGTGCGGCAGCCCCGTCATTGACACCGGAGGCATTGCCTGCCGTCACCGTGCCGCCTTCCTTTTTAAAAGGTGTGGCGAGTTTCGCCAGCGTTTCGATCGTCGTCGCGCGCGGATGCTCGTCCTTGTCGACGACAACAGGATCGCCCTTGCGCTGCGGGATGGTCACCGGGGTGATCTCCTTCGCCAGCCGTCCGTTTGCCTGGGCCGCTGCCGCCTTCGCCTGGCTTCGCACCGCGAAGGCATCCTGGTCTTCGCGGCTGACATGATAGTCCTCGGCGACATTCTCGCCGGTCTCCGGCATGGAATCGACGCCGTATTGCTTTTTCATCAGCGGGTTGACGAAGCGCCAGCCGATCGTCGTGTCGTGGATTTCGGCCGCGCGTGAAAAGGCCGCCTCGGCCTTCGGCATGACGAAGGGCGCGCGCGACATGCTCTCGACGCCGCCGGCGATCATCAGCTCGGCCTCGCCGGAGCGGATAGCGCGCGCCGCCGTGATCACCGCATCCATGCCGGAGCCGCAGAGCCGGTTGATCGTCGTGCCGGGTACCGCGATCGGTAGGCCGGCCAGCAGGGCCGACATGCGCGCGACATTGCGGTTATCCTCGCCCGCCTGGTTGGCGCAGCCGAAGATCACATCGTCGACGGCTTCCCAATCGACGGCGGCATTTCGTTCCATCAGCGCCTTCAGCGGGATCGCGCCGAGGTCGTCGGCCCGCACCTGGGACAGCGAGCCGGCGAAGCGGCCGATCGGCGTTCTGATATAGTCGCAGATAAAGGCTTCGGTCATGGTTTTCCTCAGAGTTTGGGGACGACGAGGTCGGCAACCGGCCCGTCGACATGCAGCGGCGCACCGGTCATGGCCTGCAATTCCTCTTGCGACATCGCGGCCAGCTTCTCGCGCAGGACGAAGCGTCCCTTGACGATGTCGATGACGGCATGGCTCGTATAGACGCGGGTGATGCAGGCGACGCCGGTCAGCGGGAAGGTGCATGCCTCCACCAGCTTCGGCTCGCCTGTCTTGGTGACGTGCTCGGTAATGACGCAGACCTGCTTGGCGCCGTGCACCAGGTCCATGGCGCCGCCGACGGCCGGCACGCCCTTGCTGCCCACCCGCCAGTTGGCAAGGTCGCCGCTCTGGGCGACCTGATAGGCGCCGAGGATCGCGACGTCGAGATGGCCGCCGCGCACCATGGCGAAGCTGTCGGCGTGATGGAAGAAGGCAGCACCCGGCTTCAGCGTCACCGCCTTCTTACCGGCGTTGATCAGATCCCAGTCCTCTTCGCCTGCCGCCGGCGGCTCGCCAAAGTTCAGGATGCCATTTTCGGTGTGGAAGATCGCCTGGCGACCGGGCGGCTGATAACGGGCGACCATTTCGGGAAAGCCGATGCCGAGGTTGACATAGGCGCCGTCGGCGATGTCCTGCGCGGCGCGCCAGGCGATCTGCGCATTGGAAAGCTTGATGTCTTCCCGGGTGTTGATGGGGCGGGTGTCGATGGTCATACGTAGGCCACTCCGGCTCGAATGAGCTCTTCTTCCTGCTGGGGATTGGGAACAGTGACGACGCGGTCGACGAAGATGCCTGGTGTCACCACCTGCTCGGGATCGATGCCGCCGGCCGGCACGATGGATGAGACCTGGACGATGGTCTTCGCCGCCGCCATGCACATCAGCGGATTGAAGTTGCGGCCGGCCTTGTTGTAGGTGAGATTGCCCTGGATGTCGCCGATCTCAGCCTTCACGATCGCGAAGTCGGCCTTCAGCCAGCGCTCCTGTACGTAATGGCGGCCATCGAATTCGGCGATGACCTTGCCGTTGGCAAGTTCGGTGCCGTAGGCCGTCGGCGTATAGAAAGCCGGGATGCCGGCCCCGCCGGCGCGGATGCGCTCGGCCAGCGTTCCCTGCGGCACGAGCTCGAGCTCGATTTCGCCGGCCAGATATTTATCGGTGAAGGCGCGCGGATCCGACGAACGCGGGAAAGAGCAGATCATCTTCCGCACCATGCCCGCATCGATCATCGCAGCGATGCCGATGCGCCCGTTGCCGGCATTGTTGTTGATGACGGTGAGGTTTTTGGAGCCCTTGTCGATCAAGGCATGAATAAGCTCGATCGGCGCGCCCGAGCCACCAAAACCACCGATCATGACGGTCGCGCCATCACCGATCTCAGAGACGGCTTCCGCCGTGCTCCCGACTGTCTTGTCCATGCGGGACCTCTCCTTGGCTATGCGATCGGGAACTGGTTCCCGTCCTTTGAGCGTCAGGGATAAAGCGCAGCGGGCCGGACGGCAACAATTTTGTGCGTTATTTGACATTTGTTCATATATCGCACAAAGTGGATGAATCGATCGGAGAACCGGACCCATGCGCGAAACAGATTTCGTCAGCGGCTTCGCCCGTGGCCTGAAAGTCATCGAGGCCTTCGGCGAAACACGCCAGCGCCTGTCGATCGCGGAGGCTTCAAAACTGACGGAGCTCGACCGCGCCACCGTGCGCCGCTCGCTGCTGACGCTCGCCGAGCTTGGTTATGCCGATTATGACGGCAAGTTCTTCACGCTGACGCCGAAGATCCTGCGCCTTGGCCATGCCTATCTCGCGGCGACGCCGCTGCCGGCGCTGCTGCAGCCGCATCTCGATCACCTTTCGGAAAAGGCCGGCCAGAGCGCTTCGGCTTCGGTGCTCGACGGCACCGACATCGTCTATATCGCCCGCGCCTCGCAGCGCCGCGTCATGTCGATCAATCTCACCCCCGGCAGCCGCCTGCCCGCCTATTGCGCCTCGATGGGCCGCGTGCTGCTTGCGGCCCTTGCCGAGAGCGAGGCCCGCGCCATCCTTGCCCGCAGCGAGTTGAAGCAAAACACAGCGAATACGAAGACCGATCCAGACGAGCTGATCGCCGAATTCCGCCGCGTCCGCACCGAGGGCTACGCCATCATCGATCAGGAGCTGGAGATCGGCCTCTGCTCGATTGCCGTGCCCATCGACAACGACCGCGGCGAAACGGTCGCGGCGATCAATATCGGCGCGCCGGCCGCCCTCGTCCCGGCCGCGGAGATGAAGGAACGCTATCTGCCGCTGCTGAAGGAAACACAGGCCGCGTTGCGGCCGCTGCTGCGCCGATGACGATAGACTTTGTTGCAGAGCGGCCCCGGTCAGCGCCGGGGCCGCTCGTAATCGGTCAATGCCTCAGGTCGAGCGCGGCCGTCAAGTCACCCATTGGCGGCCGGTCGTTGTTGCGCAGTGCCTTGTCGCGGGCGATGACGCCGGGCAGCACCGGCAGATCGTAGCGCGCGGTGATGAAGCGGATGATCGACGTCGTGTCGTACTGGGTATGATCGACCATGCCGCCCTTGGCAAAGGGCGAGATGATGAAGGCCGGAATACGGTTGCCCGGACCCCAGCGATCGGCCTTCGGCGGCGCGACGTGATCCCAGAAGCCGCCATTCTCGTCATAGGTGACGATCACGAGCATATGGCCCCATTGCGGGCTCTTCTCGAGGTGGGACACGATATCGGCAAGATGCTGGTCGCCGCTCGCAACATCGGCATAGCCGCCATGTTCGTTGAGGTTGCCCTGCGGCTTGTAGAAGGAAACCGCCGGCAGCTTGCCGTCATCGATATCCCTGAGGAAGGCTTCGCCGCCAAGGCCGCCGTCTTTCAGATGCTCCGCGCGCGCTGGCGTGCCGGGCGCGAAATTGGCGAAATAGTTGAACGGCTGGTGATGGAACTGGAAGTTCGGCACCGGCGTGGCATTCTTGCCGTCAAGGGCTGCCTGCCAGGCGCCGCTATACCAAGCCCAGCTGACGCCCTTCAGCGACATGAGGTCGCCGATGGTGATTTCATGCTGCGGCGGCAGCGTCGTCGCGGCCGCGGGATCGGCATAGGCCGGATCGCCGTCCTTGGCCGGCGGATTGGCGCTCGGCTGGTAGGGCGGCTGCATGGTGTTGACGGCGTAGAAGTCAGGCGTCAGCGTGCCGTCGGAAACGAATTTCGGTACGCCCTCCAGCGCCGACTTCGGGGCGTTCTCCGCCACGGTCAACGAGGTGCCGTCCGCATCGACCTTGGCGATAGTCGGCTTGGCCGGGCTCTTGTCGGCATCCGGATAATAAGGCGTGCAGGCGCAGACCAGTGCGAAATGGTTGAGGAACGAACCGCCGAAGGCACCCTGGAAGAAATTGTCGGCAATGACGTATTTCTTGGCGACCTGCCACATCGGCAGGATGGAGCCGTCGTAATGGCCCATGACCAGGCTGCCGGAATCGGCCCAGGCGACGAACTTGTCGTTCTTGCCGCCGTCGATCTGCATCTGCTCCTGGTAGAAGCGATGCCAGAGGTCGCGGGTGATGACCGAAGGCGCCTCTGCGAAACCCTTCGGATCGTCGATCGCGAAGGAGGCGTTGGCGAGATGGGCCGACTGCACCTCGGTGACGGCAGGCGAGACACCCTTGGCGGTGAGGCCGCCCCAGGCCGGCGGCAGTTCGGCGAGCGGTTGGCCGTCGCGGTCGAGCTGGCGTGCGCGATCGGCGGTCGCGTTCGAGAGCCCGTCGGCGCCGGGAAAGCTGCCGTAGAGATTATCGAAGCTGCGATTCTCGGCATAGATGACGACGACATTGTCGATCTTGTCGTAACCGGCCGGCGCCGCATGGGCTGCCGTCGACACCGCAAGCGGCGCGATGGCCGATCCGGCGAGACAGATCGAATGGAGGAGTTTCAGTCTTTTCACGGGGGTACCTCATGGCTAGGGGGCGTTGGCTAGAGGGAGCGAAGAACGCTCGGGGGGCGTTTGGACGCTATTCCGGCCGTCTATCAACTTTGTGACATCAGGGGTTGCCGTGATGCCGCAGGGAATAGCCGTCATCAATTTGTTGCAACGAGGTTCGATCATGGAGGAAACCAGTCTTAAGCTATTGGAATCCTTATCATGACAATCAAGACCATCTGGCTTGTGCGGTCCGGCGTGGCGGTGAGCATGGGTGCCGTAGCGCTCTGTCTTGCCATTCTTCCCCTGCGGCAAAGCAGCGCGGCGACCGCCTCCGGCGTACATCCAGGACCGATGTCGCGCACGGAAGCCTTCGCCCGGGCCGAAACGCTCACCGCGCTCGGCCGCAAGATATTCTCAGATACCTCGCTGTCAGCCTCGGGACTTCAGGCCTGCGCGTCCTGCCATGATCCGGCTCACGCCTTCGGCCCGGCGTCGGCCATGCCGGTGGAAATGGGCGGCAAACATCGGGACCAGCCGGGCCTGCGCGCCGTTCCGACGCTGCGATATCTGCAATCGGTACCTGCTTTCACCGAGCACTATTACGATTCCGAGGACGAGGGCGACGAAAGTGTCGACAATGGCCCGACGGGCGGCCTGACCTGGGACGGCCGGGTCGATCACGGCGCCGATCAGGCAAAAATCCCGCTGCTCTCGCCTTTCGAGATGGGCAACAGGGATGCGGCCGAGGTGGTGGCGAAGCTGCAGAAGGCCGCCTATGCCGACGACATCAAGGCAGCATTCGGCGAGACGGTGTTCGACAATCCGCAAGATGCCTTCGATGCCGTCGCCGAAGCGCTCGCCACCTTCGAACAAAGTGGCCCGGATTTCTATCCCTATTCCAGCCGCTACGAC
The DNA here is from genome assembly GCF_013087615.1 of Rhizobium sp. WYCCWR 11152. Taxonomy (NCBI): domain Bacteria; kingdom Pseudomonadati; phylum Pseudomonadota; class Alphaproteobacteria; order Hyphomicrobiales; family Rhizobiaceae; genus Rhizobium; species Rhizobium sp. WYCCWR 11152. The sequence continues at coordinate 210,908 of NZ_JABFCP010000003.1, forward strand.
ACCTTTCTCGCCGGCAAGGCAACGCTGACGGCGCAGGAGCTGCACGGACGACAACTGTTCGAGGATCCCGCCAAAGGCAATTGTTCGAGCTGTCACTTAAGCGAACCCGCCAAAGACGGCGAGCCGCCGCAATTTTCCGATTTCGGCTTTCTCGGGCTCGCCGCACCCCGCAACATGGCGATCCCGGCCAACAACGACCCTGGATATCACGATCTCGGTCTTTGCGGCCCGCAACGCACCGACTTTGCCGGACGCAGCGACTATTGCGGCCTGTTCCGCACCCCGACGCTGCGCAATGTCGCGCTGAAGCAGAGCTTCTTCCACAATGGCTATTTCCACTCGCTGCGCGACGTCGTCTCCTTCTACGCGACGCGCGACAGTGATCCCGGCCGTTGGTATCCGAAAAATTCAGACGGCGCGGTTCGCAAATATGACGACCTGCCGCAGGCCTATTGGGACAATCTCAACCAGGATCCGCCTTTCGGCAGGAAGCCGGGCGACGCGCCCGCCCTCACCGATCCCGAGATCGACGACATCGTCGCTTTCCTCGGAACCCTGACCGATGCCGATCTGCAGCCTGAGGCGACCGGGCATTAGGAATGACGTCTTTCTCAACAATAACAATCAAACCGTCGAAGCATTCCCACTTGATGTATCATAATTTCCGATATACATCATTCCATCGGAAATACTGGGGGAATGATGGAACGTTCGTTTTTGACGATTGCCGCCGGCGAGAATAATGATGCGATACGCGCGCTTTCGGCGCCGGCGCGGCTCGAGATGCTCAAGCTGCTCTGCGCCAAAGGGCCGATGAATATCAACGATATCGCGCGTGCTCTTTCGCTGCCTCAATCGACCGTCGCCACCGGGATCCAGATTTTGGAAGACGCCCGGCTTGTCGATTCCCAGCTGACGAAGGCCCGCAAGGGAAACCAGAAGATCTGCTCGGCGATCTACAGCGAAATTCTGATCAGCTTTGAGGAAAGTGCGGCCCAAAGGGCCAACAATATTATCGAAGTCGAGATGCCGGTCGGGCTCTACACCAGCTGTGACGTGCATGCGCCATGCGGTCTTTGCTCCACTGAGAGCGTCATCGGCCCCCTTGATGTTCCCGACTATTTCCTCGATCCGCAGCGCATGCAGGCCGGGCTCGTCTGGTTCGGCAGGGGCTATGTGGAATATAAATTCCCCAACAACGCCAAGGTGTTGAACAAGGATATCCGCGCCATAGAGTTTTCGCTGGAGCTGTCGTCCGAGGTGCCGGGCACCAATCCGGACTGGCCCTCTGATATAACCCTCTGGGTCAATGGAATGGCGATCGGCACCTGGACGTCGCCCGGCGATTATGGCGACAAGCGCGGCGCCTTCACGCCGGCATGGTGGAAGCTTGAGGGCTCGCAATATGGTATGATGAAGACCTGGCGCATCTCCACGCGCGGAACCTTCATCGACGGTGTCGCCGCCTCGAATGTCACGCTCAGCGATCTCGCACTTACGCAGCACTCCTCCATCCGGCTCCGGGTCGGCATCGCGGAGAATGCCGGCCATACCGGCGGCGTCAACATATTCGGCCGCGGCTTCGGAAATCACGGACGCGATATCATCATGCGGCTGCACGTCTGAAAATTCGAAATCGGAAATCTTGATTTAAATATCGCGATTCTTTCCAGTTTCGACCGCCGAGAAAGTCGCCCAAGCAACTGGAAAACAATAATTTTTTCTGAAATCCATATTAGTATGATTAAAGTCGCAACTTGGTTGACAGAACAACATTCCTGATATCAAGTTAGAGGCAAGAAAACAAAATTTCTGATATATAAACGGGAGGATCCGTTGAAGACGAACGTTGTGGTTCACCGCGATTTCCGCATCGCGACCATTGATTCCAGGCTCTACAGTTCATTTCTCGAGCATCTCGGCAGGGCGATCTACGGGGGCATTTATGAGCCCGGACACCCGACCGCCGATGAGGACGGATTCCGGCAGGATGTGCTTGATCTGGTCCGTGATCTTGACACGCCATACTGCCGCTATCCCGGCGGCAACTTCGTCTCGGCCTATAATTGGGAAGACGGCGTCGGCCCCCGTGAGGAACGCCCAGTTCGCCTCGACCTTGCCTGGCGCACCCGCGAAGCCAACCAGATCGGCGTCAATGAATTCGTCGACTGGTGCAAGAAGGCGAATACCAAGCCGATGCTTGCCGTCAATCTCGGATCACGCGGCCTGGATGCCGCCCGCAATTTCCTCGAATATTGCAATCATCCGGGCGGCACCTACTGGTCGGATCTGCGCCGCAAGCACGGCTGGTCCAATCCGCACGATGTCAAATTGTGGTGCCTCGGCAACGAGATGGATGGTCCCTGGCAGGTCGGCCACAAGTCGGCCTATGAATATGGCCGGCTGGCGGATGAGACGGCGAAGGCCATGCGCGGCTTCGACAAGTCGCTCGAACTTGTGGTCTGCGGCTCGTCCAATTCCGACATGAAGACCTATCCCGAGTGGGAGGCTCAGGTTCTCGAACAGTGCTATGACAGCGCCGACCATATCTCGCTGCATATGTATTTTGCCAACCGCGAGAAAAACACGCTCAACTATCTCGCCCGCGCGACGAAGCTCGACCGCTACATCACCACGATCGGCGGCGTGATCGACTACATCAAGGCGAAAAAGCGCTCGAAGAAGACGATCGGCATTTCCTTCGACGAATGGAATGTCTGGTATCATTCCAACCAGCAGGACAAGGAGATCCTGGCGCGCGACGAATGGCCGGATGCGCCGCATCTCCTGGAAGACATCTATAATTTCGAGGACGTGCTGCAGGTCGGCGGCATCCTCAACACCTTCATCCGCCGTTCCGACCGCGTGCGTATCGCCTGCATCGCGCAGCTCGTCAACGTCATTGCCCCGATCATGACCGAGGACGGTGGTGCGGCCTGGCGCCAGACCATCTATTACCCGTTCTATTATGCCTCCAGATATGGCCGTGGAACGGCGCTGCAGCTGGTCGTCGATGGCCCGACCTATGACAGCGACGAGGAGAATGACGTCCCCTATCTCGACGTGTCGGCCGTGCATTCCGAGGACGGCAAGACCCTGACCTTCTTTGCCGTCAACCGCCATCCGAGCACGGCGCTCGATCTCGATGTGCGGCTGGAAGGCTTCGGAAATGCCCGGGTGATCGAGCAGGTGGAGATGACCCACGGTGAGCTGGAAGCCGTCAACACGGCTGCACGGCCGAAGACCGTCGCCCCCATCAATGTCGAAAGTGGAAAGATCGAGGAGGGACGGCTGCGGGCCGCGCTGAAACCGTTCTCCTACAACGTCATCCGGCTGTCGGTGTGACAGCCGTCGCCGGGTAAGCCCCCGGCTGAAGATATTCGGCTCGCTGCGAGGAGGCAGGGAACCGGAGGGATGGTTCACCGAAGCTCGGGACCTGACTGTTCAAGTCCTGACGCTTCTGCGAACCGACAACCGCGACGTGCCCATGCGTGCCCTTGCGGCCGCCGTATCGTCGCTTTCTAGGGAGGAGTTCATGCAACAGTGGAAGAGGCTCGCATTTGGCGTCGCGCTGGCCGCACTCGGCCTGACAGCGACGGCCAAGGCCGATGACTACACCTCCTTGCCGCGCAAGGAGACGCTCATCGTCGAAAATCCGGAAGGGACGATCAAAAATCCCGGCTGGTTCAACATCTGGGTCAATGGCGGCGGCGGCGTATCGACCGGCCTGCAGCAGCTGACCATGGATACGCTCTGGTATATCGACCCCGAACAAGGACTTGGCGGCGCGACCTGGGACAATTCGCTGGCTGCCGACAAGCCGCAATATAATGCTGACTTTACCGAGATGACCGTGAAACTTCGCAAGGGGCTCTTCTGGAGCGACGGCGTGGAGTTCACGGCAGACGACGTGGTCTATACCGTCAAGACGCAGATGGATCACCCCGGCATGATCTGGAGTGCTGCCTTCTCGGTGCAGGTGGCAAGCGTCGAGGCGACCGACCCCTCGACGGTCGTGTTCAAGCTGAAGAAGCCCAATTCGCGCTTCCACGCCATCTTCACCGTTCGCTGGAACGGCGCCTGGATCATGCCCAAGCATGTCTTCGAGAAAGTCGAAGATCCGCTTCGTTATGATTTCGCCAATCCCGTCTCGCTCGGCGCCTACAAGCTCAAGTCCTTCGATCCCCAGGGCAAGTGGTATACCTGGGAGAAGCGCGACGACTGGCAGCGGACATCGCTTGCCCGCTTCGGCGAGCCGGCTCCGAAATATGTCACCTATGCCGATCCCGGCCCGCCGGATAAACGCACCATCGCTCAGCTCGAGCATAATCTCGATATCATCCACGACAACACGCCCGAGGGCATGTTCACGCTGAAGGAAAAATCCAAGACGATCGAGACCTGGTTCCCGGGCTTTCCCTTCGCCCATCCGGACCCGACGCTTCCGGCCGTGATCTTCAACACCCAGAATCCGCCCTTCGACAACGCCGATGTACGCTGGGCGCTTGCCCTGCTGATCGACATCAAGGCGGTTGATATGGCGAGCTATCGCGGGGCGGCGACGCTTTCGGCGCTCGGCGTGCCGCCGACGGCGGCCACGATGAAGGACTATCAGGCGCCGATGCAGGATTGGCTGAAGAATTTCGAGATCGATACCGGCAAGAGCAAGATCAAGCCTTATGACCCGACGGTCGGGCAACAGATCGCCGATATCCTGCGCAAGCAGCCGAAGTTCAAGGACCAGATCCCGACCGACCCGGAGGCAATCAGCGGTGCCTTTGGCTATGGCTGGTGGAAACCGGATCCGAAGGCTGCCGGCGAACTGCTGGAAAAGGCAGGCTTCAAGAAATCCGGAGGCAAATGGCTGACCCCTGATGGACAGCCCTTCAAGATCCGGATGACGGTCGAGGGCGACACACGCTCGGTCTTCACCCGTGCCGGGACGCTGATTGCACAGCAATGGGCCGCATTCGGTATCGACGCCAAAGCCGTGCCGGCCGCGAAACTGTGGCAGACGGCGCTACAGCCCGGCGATTTCCAGGTGGCGATCGCCTGGAGCGTCGAAACCTGGGGCGGCGATCCCGACCTGTCGTTCTTCCTCGACAGCTGGCATTCGCAGTTCGTGGCCAAGAAGGGTGATAATCAGCCGCCGCGCAACTGGCAGCGCTGGAGCAATCCGGAGCTCGACAAGATCATCGAAAGCATCCGCGGCATCAGCGCCGACGATCCCAAGGGCGTCGAGCTCGGCAAGGATTATCTGAAGCTGGTTGCCCGCGAAATGCCGACGATCCCGCTGATGTCGTATAACGTCTTCACCTCGATGGATACGACCTATTGGACCGGTTATCCGACGATATCAGATCCCTATACCGATCCGGTACCGAATTGGGCCAACTCCAGGCTGATGATGGTCAAGCTGAAGCCGGCACAACCGAAATAATCCTCCCAACGCCGGCGCGGGTGTTGCGCGCCGGCCCCCTATCGACGGGCATGTGGCATGTCCGTCGATCCTTTCCACTTGATGAAGGGAACCAGAGAGGAACCACCGCCCTATGACGTCCTATCTGATCTTTGTGCTGAAGCGGTTCGGTCAGTTTCTGCTCGTTGTATTTCTCGGCGTGACCATCACATTCTTCGTCACCCACCTGACCCCGATCGATCCGGTCGAAGAAAGCATAGGCGCCATCACCCAGATGGGTCAGTCCGATCCGAATGCGATCGAGCTGATGCGCCAGTCGCTTCGCGAGCTTTACGGCATGGAGGGCTCGATCTGGCAGCAATACCTGCATTTCTGGCTGCGGCTTGCGACCGGTGATCTCGGTCCCTCGCTCTCGGCTTTTCCCACACCTGTTTCGACCATCATCCTGCGGTCCCTGCCCTGGACCATCGGTCTGATGACGGTGTCGACCCTGATCACCTTCGTGCTCGGCAATGCGATCGGCGCACTCGCCGGCTATTACCGCAAGGACATGGTGCTGAAGGCCGTCAGCCTCGTCTTCATCGCCCTGCTTCCCATTCCCTATTACATCCTGGCCTTCGTGCTTCTGATTGTCTTCGGCTATCTCTGGCCGGTGCTGCCGATCAATGGCGGCTACGAGATGAACGCCAATCTCGACCTCTCCTTTGCCCTGGTCCTCGATATCCTGAAACACTCGATCCTGCCGGCCCTGTCGCTAATCATGGTCGGCGCCGGCAGCTGGCTGATCGGGATGCGCGCGCTCGTTTCCAACATCATCACCGAGGATTACGTCGTCTTCGCCGAGCTTGGCGGCGTTCCGAAGCGAAAGATCCTGCGCTCCTACATCGCCCGCAATGCCATGGTGCCGCAGTTCACCGGGCTTGCCATGTCGCTCGGCGCGATCTTCAACGGCACGGTCATCACCGAAATCGTCTTCGGCTATCCGGGCATCGGCAACCTGCTGATCGAAGCGGTGCATGCGGGCGACTACAGCCTGGTGCTCGGCCTCAGCGCATTGTCGATTGTCGGCGTCGCCGCCGCCGTCTTCATCATCGACATTCTGAGCCCGCTGATCGACCCGCGCATCAAGGTGGAATAGAGTATGTTTACGATCGTCCGCGACCTCGCGCGCCAGAATATGGAATTCCTCTGCGGCCTGCTGCTCTTTACCGTCATCGTCGCACTGATAGTGGTGTCCTATTTCTCGCCCTACGGCGCGACCGACATCTATCTGCTGCCGCCTGACATGCCGCCGGATGGCGACTATTGGCTCGGCACGACGTCGCGCGGCCAGGACGTTTTCTGGCAGCTGACGACCGCGCTTCGCAACACCCTGTTCTTCGGCATCGGCGTCGCCTTCATTTCACGCATCATCTCGCTGGTCGTCGGCCTCGTCGCCGGTTATGCCGGCGGCGCGGTCGACCGGGTGTTGATGGCCATCAACGACAGCGTCATGGTCATCCCGCAATTTCCGCTGCTGATCCTTTTCTACTTCGTGCTGAAGGACAGCATGACCTGGACGGCGCTGATCGTCATCATGGCTGCGCTCGGCTGGTCTTATGATGCACGCCTCATTCGGTCGGTGGCGATCAGCCTGAAGACGAGATCCTTCACCACCCAGAGCGTCTATTCCGGCATGAGCATGCGCAAGATCCTCGTCGAGGAGCACCTGCCCTATGTCCTGCCGATCGTCTTTGCCACCACGATGAACAACATGATCTGGTCGATCGGTATGGAGATCACCCTCTCGGTGCTCGGCTTCACCGATATCGAGACGCCGACCATGGGCATGATGATCTACTGGGCCAATGCGCATTCGGCGCTGATATCAGGCATATGGTGGTGGGTGGCCGCCCCTGTCGCCGTCATCGTCGTCCTCTTCCTGGCGCTCTTCCTGCTGTCCATGTCGATGAACGAATACAATGATCCGCGCAGCCGGCTGAACCGGATGGGAAGTTAGTATGGATCCTTTGGTCGAAATTCAGAATCTGAAAGCCTATTACCGTGCCTTCCTCTATGGCGTCGATCGCGAGGTGCGCGCCGTCGACGATATCAGCCTGACGATTGCCCGCGGTGAGGTTTATGGCGTCGCCGGTGAATCGAGCAGCGGCAAGACGACCTTGATCAAGACCATCGCCGGCGCGATCCGGCCGCCGCTGAGGGTCGTGTCCGGGAAGGTGACATTCCATTTCGACGGCGGCACCCAGGATATCTATGCGATGAAGCCGGAAGAGCGCCTGGCGCTGCGCTGGCGGCATCTGTCCTATATCATGCAGGGCTCGATGAATGTGCTCAATCCGGTGCGCCGGATCCGTCATTCCTTCACCGATTTCGCCTTTCGCCACATGAAGGTCGGCAAGGCCGAGTTTTTCCAAAGGGTCGCCACCCATCTGCAGCGGCTGAAGCTGGATCCGCATCTGCTCGACGCCTATCCCCACGAACTCTCCGGCGGCATGCGCCAGCGCATGACCATTGCGCTGGCCACCATCCTGACGCCGGAATTCATCATCGCCGACGAACCGACGACCGCGCTCGACGTGATCGTTCAGCGCGACGTGCTGTCGATGATCCGCGAAATCCAGCGCGAGATGGGCTCGTCCTTCCTGTTCGTCACCCATGATATGGGGGTTCACGCGACGGTCTCCGACCGCATCGGCATTGTCTATGCCGGGCGTCTTGTCGAGGAAGCGCCGACCGCCAAACTCTTCAACAAACCGCTCCACCCCTATACGCAGCACCTCGTCGGCAGCCTGCCGCGCATCGGCGACGCGACGGCCCGCCCTTCGCTGGAGGGGCGTCCGCCGAACCTCGCCATGCCGCCGGAAGGCTGCCGGTTTCACCCGCGCTGTCCGAAGCGCATGGAGATCTGCTCGCAGAAGGTTCCGCCGCTCGTCACCGTCGAGCCGCAGCGGCGCGTGGCGTGTTTTGCCGTTACGGGAGATCAGGTTTGAGCGCTCTTCTTAGCCTCTCGCATGTCACGAAAGTCTACCGGCAGGGCGGCATGCTCGGCCGGCGGCTGATCACGGCGGTCAAGGACGTCAGCTTCGAACTGGGAGCGGAGCCGGAGATCCTCTCGATCGTCGGAGAATCCGGCTCGGGAAAATCGACGATCGCGGCGATGATCCTCGGCCAGACTGAACCGACGGAAGGCGAGCTTCAATTCAGCGGCAGGACCGTCGCTATCCATAGCCGATCCGAACGCAAGGCTTTCATGAAGGAGGTCCAGCCGGTTCTGCAGAACCCCTTCGAAGCCTTCAATCCGCTGAAACGGGTCGACCGTTATCTCTTCGAGACCGCCCGCAATTTTTCGTTCTCGGGAAACCGGCCGGACCGAGACCAGGCGGAGAAGATGGCGGATGCCGCCCTCGTCCATGTCGGCCTGACCCTTGAAGAAGTGAAAGGCCGGTTCCCCCACGAATTGTCAGGCGGCCAGCTTCAGCGCGTTGCCATTGCCCGGGCGCTGATCCCGCAACCCCGTCTGCTGGTCGCCGACGAACCGGTATCGATGGTCGACGCATCGCTGCGCATGGCGATCGTCAATCTCTTCGGCCGCCTGAAAAACGAGCTCGGTCTTTCCATCGTCTACATCACCCACGACCTCGCCACCGCCTATTACATCAGCGACAACATCATCATCATGCGCAAAGGCGAGATCGTCGAGCGCGGACAGGCGCGGGCCGTGTTGGATGATCCGCAGCATGAGTATTCGCGGGCGCTGAAGGATGCGGTGCTGGCCGCGGACTTTAGCGCGGTGGTGTGAGTGGGCTCATTCGCTCAAGTCAGCTAACGACAGCCACCAAACTGCCAAAGTTCGCGACATAGCTCGAAGAGATTAATTGGGTTTACGATATCCTTCTCGAAAATCGCAATGGAAACCGTCTTTCGTTGTTACGCTAGATCGAAGAGCATCTCTGTCCGCCGCTGCACCGCAAACGGAAAACGCGCGTTTCTCATCTCTGCTGCTGTCTACGAGAATGTAGGCTTCAGCGACATCTATTCCTGTTTCACAAATCTGATTATCCCTTTCGTCCTTGAACATGTTCACTATATGTTCTATTTTCCGATTGTCTAGGCACAATCGACTCATCCACAACTCAGCGTGCTGTTGTCCACTACTCTAATGCAGCCACTGCGAATAACGGTTGAGCCGGCATGGGCCTCGTGCAAGTTCAAAATCCAATCAGGGACTATGAGATGACCATCGCCCAACAAACCGCCGAGAACCAAATGCGGAGGATGTCTATCCCTGAGTTCGTGTGTTGGTCTCGTATGCAGAGCGAGGCTGGGCAAGAATTAACAAAGATCCTCAAGCGGAAAGAAAACGAACGACAAGCTGGCGACGGCATGTTTTTTTGGGGGGTAGGGAATGCCCCCTCGACTGCAATTTCCTCGTTGGCACGCCTTCGATGCGAAATTCCTGTTTATTTTTCTATAATGAAGACCAAACCCAAGTTGGCGGACTCCGCTCCGTCGAGCTTGGTCATTTGGCGATGTTACATAGATCTTTGTGGGACGGAAAAAGCGTTGCCGCCTTTTGCCTTAATCACAAGCCGGGGAAATAGTGAAAATGGCCGTCGGAAAACCAGACACTTCGCATTGATGTGTCAGTCAGATTGCAAGTTGGAACTCAGGTATGGTTATCCGTTCCATCATTACACTTATCGCAACGCTGGACCGAATGGGGGCCAGATTGGTGCATCGCAAGTCACGGCACTTCTCACCCGCGATGCGTCGATTGAAACCGCTATTGCTCAATACGAAATCAATCTCCAGGCCAGACTCACCGGCAGCTATTGGGTACGTTTAACTGATCCGCTGCCCCTGTCGGAATCGCAAATTGCACTTTATAATTCGGCGGACGTTATTAATCCCTCGGACTGGATTGGATTCGTCTCGGATCTTCGCGAGAAAACCTCAACCCGAGCCGATACGGAGCGTCAGCTCGGGCTCTTCTAGATGCGTTGTTTGAAGGCTATAGAGGGATAATCAACAGAACTCTCATGACGACCGAAACCCAAAAGCTCCGCCAGCAATTAAGGAGATCCGGCTTGAGTGAGGGGGCTATCGATGCTGCGTGGCCAGCGTGGTGGTCTGATGACCTTGAAGCAAGTCCATCAAGTCGCGCCGAGCTCCGATTTACACTTGCCAGAAAACTGGGGCTCAATCCTAAACCCCTACTAGGTGAGCGCGTTGAATTTGTCTGGCGCGACCGTGCGCGCTTCAAACATCTCTCGGCCAGAGACGATGTTCGGCAGGACGCTATTACATCGTTTGGAGTCTCAATCGGAAAGATATTGCTCAAGGCGACGCCGCCGGTAACATTTCCCGCTGTCGCCGCCGAAGACCTTCGTAGGATAATTCTATCGGACGCCGCCCCTTTTGTTGATCTTTTGTCGCTCATCACGATTTGCTGGAGCGTAGGCATCCCAGTCATTCATTTGCGCGTTTTTCCACTCGACCGGAAGCTCATGCATGCAATGGTCATCGAGGATCAGGGACGATTTGCGGTTTTGCTTGGCCGCGATTCCCAGTATCCCGCTCCTATCGCTTTCACTTTGGCGCATGAGCTCGGACACATCATGCTGGGTCATTTGGAAGGGACCTCAGCCATAGTGGACCTTAAGGAAGGCGAATACGACGCTCCGGGCGACCCCCAGGAGGTTGAAGCCGATGCATTCGCAATCTCTCTTCTGACTGGAACGCCGAATCCGGAGATCACGACGAATGTCGATAATTTTGGGCCAAGCGCCCTCGCGAAGGCCGTGCTGGATGCTGGCCCAAGACACGGCATCGAACCGGGAACCCTTGCGTTATGCCTTGCACATCGATCGCAAAAATGGCCCGCCGCGATGGCCGCAATGCGGCATATTTACACTGCTGGAAAGCCTGTGTGGCAGGAAGTAAACGGCATCGCAAATTCGCAGATTGAATGGGCTGAACTTAGCGACGATTCCGCAACTTTCCTCGAAAATGTAATGCTTGGACGCGATGCATGAACTGATCTTGGTAGACAACGACATTGCTTTGAAGCTCTGCGCGTATGCCAGTGCCCGGGATCTCGTAGATCTTGGGTCGGCCAGAGATCATTCCCTCACTATGCTTCGCGTCGCCCGATATGCGATTGATCGCCGCGTCCAGAAAGGGCGGGGCATACGGGACGTTGACAACCTTCGGCGTGAATGGAGTGTGCTTTCGGCAGCCGTTGATTGGATCGAACCTACGTCTGAAGAGATTGAATTCGCTGCAGAGCTCGAACAACGCGCGCTGAGCTCAAATGTGGAGCTTGACGGCGGCGAAAGTCAGCTCTTTGCTATTCTTATATATCGAATGTCGCCCTTGTTGCTGACGGGTGACAAACGAGCGATCGTTGCTCTCGAATCCATCGGCCACCCCCTTCCGACAGAGCGTGTCGCTTGCCTTGAGCAGGTGATATTCACCCTTTTCCAAAGAATAGGCGCCGACACGCTTCGAAAGCGCATCTGCAACGAACCGGCTGTTGACCGTTCTTTATCGATCTCTTTCGCATGCTATAGTCGATCAAGACCCACTTCTGACGTCTCGATCGAAGAAGGTCTCACGAGTTATGTTGTTTCCCTCCAAAGGTCCGCGCCTACGATCCTCATTCGGGGTACCGACCTCTCATCGGTAGTTTCTTAAAAAGACGGCGTAAGGTGCTTTAAGCTCAGCCACGAGGCTGATTTGACGTTCGAGAGCCGGCTCGTTGATGTTTCCAAGCTCCGGTTGGACAAGAACCTCAAGACACGCTTTGTCCACTCGACCTTTAATGTAACGGCTCCCGAGTCGCCCCGCGCTTGGCCCAACCGGAACTCGGGTCTTGTTCAGCGGCAACTTGAAACTGTCTTCTAGGATTTCATCGATGACCAAAGCATAGCGAGATCCGCGGACCTCGATCGATTCCGGTATCGTTTCCCACTTAATTCCGTCCACTGAATATTCAGCCGCACATAACGGCTCGGCAAAGTGGTTGGAAACCATAGATTCCATACAGAGATGGATTGGCTTACCAGCATCCTGCAACGCCTTCGCAAACGGCTGGACCATTGAAGCCGGATGGCAGGTATTACCGCCGTATCCCCACAGGCCATACCCTGTATCTTTGATTTCCTTAGACTTCCGCTTGATGATATCCGCAAGCGTTTCCTGGGCATGCGTACCGACCTTCATAAACAGAATGCCACTTCCCGGCGTAATGAAATTAGCCATCGTGCTTCTCCAAGAGTTCCAGCTCGTATTCGTCGTCCGAAGCTTTTCCGTAGTCGGGTCTCTTCAGCTCTCGAACAAACTTGACCTTCGGAGCCTGTAGCTTTCCGTAGAAATTCTCGAGGCGTTCAGATACGGTCGCTACGCTTGGCTTGCGTCTTTCGCTGTTCTTCGGAAGAGAACTCACAAATAGATTGCAGGAGCGAAGTTCGGGGGCATCATCAAGGTGATACTCGTGGAGTTTGCGCTGCATTCGCGAGACGTAGAAGCCGTGGTCTAAAGAGAAGGCCTGAACATTGGCGAGAACCTGTTTCGGCCAATCGAGCTCATCGTCATCGGCGATGACGATCATACCCTCGCCTTCATATCGGATGGCCTCTATGCCGCGCTCCACGAAGACGTTTACGCTCTCGCCGTTGTTGGAGGCTCCCCAAGGAGGATTCGTATAAAATAGGTCGTACTTGCTTCGATCTGGAAATGCGTCCAAGCAATTATAGAGCTCCGCATCAAGATGCTCGAGCCGTTCCCTGTCGGCAAACCGTTTGACAGCGTTCACAGTTCGCTCGTCAAAATCAAATACCGTTATCTTAGATGGTCCAAAGGACAGAACATCTCGCGCCATCAGATAAGCAACGCAGACGCTAATCGCATCGCCATCTCCGATGAATGCCAACCTCTTTTTGTCCGCCCAGTCGGCCACAAGCTCGCTTTGGACGACCATGTCACCCGTCTTCATATGGATCTGATCAAAATCTCTAAGTGGCCGAGGGCGATTTTGAACCACATCGGACACGGCATTAATGGCTCGGTGAAGGTCAACTTGCTCCCGCATAGCATCCTCCCCGACTAACTAGTAAGGCGCGCAGCAAGTCGCTCAATGAGGGCTTGCTGATCGCCGCTTGTATCGAAAAGATAGACTGGCCGCCCTGTCGCGATACCGTACGAGGCCGCCACTGACGCCTGCAGGGAAGCGTGTAGACGTGCCTGCTCTAGGTCAATCAGCGGGCGACCCGCTGCGTTTCGGCGAATTCGGTCGATGGCGATCTCAGGAGGAGTGAATAAAACCCAAACTTCATCCGGAGCCAGCGCCGTTATCTGGTCGGTTGAAAACGCTGTAATCCTGAAGCCGTAATCTTCTTTTGTTACGGGATGGCTGTCGATGATAATCGAGGCTGTAGCCCGATTTGCTTTGACAAACTCCAAAAGCTCTCCGTCAACGGCAGCAACATCTTCTGGTGTGATCACAGTCGCAGAGAGGCGTCTGAGATCAGCCTGCGTGGTCACTTGTGGTCGATCATGAACGTAGCGTGTTAATTCCGCTCCGTACTCCCAGACCTTGAGCCCTGGCACCTTTTCTTTGAGTAGATGCGCAGTTGTGCTTTTCCCCGCGGCCGGTGCCCCGGTTAGATATATCGTTTTCATAGCCCGCCCCAATACCACTTACAGTAAGTTAGTATATTTCGGCTTGACCACAATAGGTTTTAGTAAATGCGGTTAAAAACCATAATCACTCGGGATCGAAGTCCTGGGTAGCGGCAGCCCTTCCGCTCGCTTGGAAGAGCACCATGGTAGAAGGGCTCCGCTTAGATAGCAAAAGCAAATCCATGCTATATCCCTCCCACAGTTAGTAGGTCACGCGGACGGGTGTGAAGATTTTTTGCATTGTTACTGTTTTATAGAGACAGCATAGTTGGAACTGGCAAACGACAAAGCGGCGCTCGCCAAGAGCGCACGCCGGTCTTGCCATCGGCAAGCCACTGCTACTGCTTGAAGCAATTTTGGCGATGCCATTGGAGAAAGTGAGGATGTGGCCGCTCAAACGGTCTTGAAGGGACGATCGCCCTTCCAGACTTGTTGATGAGGCCTCGGATGCTTTGCGGATCGTTGGCTTGCCGCGAGATCAGGATATCGAGGTCATCCGAGAGACCGATCAGGCCGCGATCGAACATCCAGTGTGCGGTGCCAGACAGAGCAATGCCGTTGGTGAGGATGTCGGGTCCGTTTGCTTCCACAGGGCGAATATGCGCAGCATCGACTTCCGCACGTCCGCCTCCGTTTATGAGCTTCAGACCAGTGATTGCGCACCGTTTGTCATAGGCCTGCAAAACGAGCCGGCGAAACAGCCGATCGCGAACGATCCGCGACGAGAGCTGTGTAACCCTGTCGCGCTCGTGCTCAAATAGGAACGGTGCCTGAGCTCCGTCTTCAAATCCGTCCGTAGCAAGCGTTACTGCCGGCTCACCCAGCCGCGGTAGTTCAGGCTCGTGTTCGTCCAGGCCGATCGACACGATCCGATTGAAATCAGCCGCGGATATCGGACGCACCGCGGCCTGTGCCCTACCGGAAATTCGCCCCTCCTCATTCAGCACGCCTCGCTCAATGACACCGTCCGGCCCACTGAACGGAACGGCATTGATGAAATCGAGGTAGCTGCCCGGTTCGATGAGGGCCAAATACATGCCGGACGCCTTCGGATCCGGAATGACTTGGGCCACCTTAGCGATGGCAAAATAGCCCCGGGTCGCCGCGACTTTGCGCGGCTCGTAGTAAATGATCCAATCCCCGAGGCAGGCTTTCACGCGACCGAGATACTGGCTCGGGAACTGATATTGTTCTGCCGGGCTATCGTCGTAGATCGAATCTGACCGGTGAATGAAAACGCCGAATGCCATGCCCGATGCGTAGCACGACTAGGTCGGTTCGCAATACGGCGCTTGCATCCTCCATCCAAAGAGAATTGATCAGCAATAATTGGCGAGGAAGAGTTAAGGCGTCTGGGTTTCGAAGAGTGCAGCTAATGATCAAGCCGCAGGCCACCAACCAGTTTGAAAACCCTCGACCCGCCAACTCGGTTTGCAGACGAGCGGCGACAGACGACGGCTAGCGCAAAGTTTCAATTGACCGTTTCCGATGGCGAGGCGACACTTGCAAGCTGCAGCGAGGCAGGAGGAAAACGATGGACGACACAGACCGCTGGCGCGACATGGCAAGCGCACCGAGAGACGGTAGCCGGATCCTCGTCACGATTCGCCCGTCCGAACAGGGGCCGGCAGAAGTTGACCTCGCCTATTGGTCGAACGGCGATCAGTTCGCTGCAGAAGGCTGGCGCGCCTCTGATTCCTCGCCCGGGCACATCATCGAATATGCCGAGCCGGAATTGAAGTGTTGGATGCCGATGCCCTCGGCCAATCGCACCTCGATGCCCTCTCCCTGGGAAGGCGAAGATGACCAGGAGCTCTACGGGTCGGGGATTTAAGCGATCGCGCGCAGTACCGATTGGTTCCTGCCTCAGCGAACAGGTCCAGATTGCCGTCCGCCACGACTGCGGCTCGACGAAGTCGCCTGATCAAATTGAGGTTCAACCGTATAGCCCTTTGTTTTTATGCATGTCGTTGTCCCCGAACCGCTGCACACTTCCGGGCGACATGCATTAGGCACTTAGGCTGCGCGCACCCTGTCCCGGCCGCTTAACTTGGCAGCATAGAGTGCCTGATCTGCGCGTCGATAAAGGTCCGAGGCGCTGTCTGACGGGGCGCAGGCGGCGATGCCGGCAGAACAGGTGTAGCTGAAGTCGGGAGATTCCGGCAGAGGCCGGGAGAAGCGGATCACCGTCAGCATGCACTCGACGATGGCAATGGCGTCTTCCGGCCCGGTTGCCGGCATCACCAGCAGGAACTCTTCTCCGCCGACCCGCCCGAAACAATCGTTGCGGCGAACATTCTGATGAATGCGATGGGCAAAATCGCGCAGGACGACATCCCCGGCATGGTGACCAAGCCGATCGTTGATGTGTTTGAAATTGTCGATGTCGAATACGGCAAGGCATCCGTTGTTTCCATGCTTAGCGGCTGCCAGCATGTCGTCGACGCGTGCCATCACAAAGCGGCGGTTGGCGACACCCGTGAGTTCGTCGGTGTAAGAAGCCTTGATCGCCTGATCGCGATCTTGCCGGACAGTCCTGCCATGCGCTCGCAGACTGGTGATGTCGCTCGCAATACACAACATCCAACCGTTCTTCTGGACTGCCTCGGTCATCCAAAACCATCGGCCATCGTAGAGGTCCGTCTCGAAAGCGCGATAGCCGATCTTGCCGCGGCGCGACTGTGTCGACCGCAGCCACTCGTCGAAATTGCTCGTCTGAATGACTGTGCCTCGCCGCAGCTCAAAATTGCGTCGCATGAGATCCGGCCAGAGTGGAGTCTCATCCGGCTCGATGAAATAGACTGAGCGAAAGGCGCTGTTCGCGTATCGCAGCCGGTCATCACCATCGTAGACCGCAAGCAGCGTTTCGGTGCGTGCGGAAAGGTGCAGAAGCTGTTCGAATATCTCGTCCATACCGAACCCTGTCTGGTTGCCTTGGGATGAGATGGCGCAGAAACCCTATGAGAAAAGAGCCCGTCAGCAAGCAAAGCGCCTGCAGTGATTACGGAAACGTCAACGAGATGCCGTTTTCAATCGTGATTGGACATCGGCTGCGACCTGAGAGACGCTGTTTTCGGGAGGCGGACCATCTATTTTTCCGGAGATAGGAGGCCGAAATGGAACAGTACGCACTCGATCAGTTGAAAACCGTCGCCAAGGTCAGCACGACCTGCAAGCGCCTTGAAATGACGCGGCGCGAACGGCTTGAACGCTGGGCTGAAAGTCTCGAACGCAGCCCCAGACCGTTTCTCAAGACACTTCACGAAACCGAATATCAGCCGATGGCCGATCGGCTTGCTCTCAGGGATGACGGCACCCCGATCTCCGTTGCATTCGCTGATCCCATTCTGCGGGCGGCAGGAATGGAAAATGATAGTTATGGAGAAGCCAAACGGTTCTTCGAACTCGGCGACGAGCAATTGCACGATCTTGTCTGCTTCTGCCATTTCGGTGAACGCGTCAGCGCGGCAGTCGTCGCTCGCCGTTTGCGGAAGATGTCGGGCTCCAAACCAGACGGGTTTTTCGCTCAGCTTCGTGCGTGGTTTGGCTGATTGAGGCCGAAGGCCACCATCTGAGGTGCTGGTCGGGGATGCATCGATCCCCGACGCGGGTGGCACGTGCGACGACCGACCGGTCGGGTCGTTGCTCCTGCGGCATCGACTATCGCTAACATTTTGAGGGGGCAGATTTCTGAAGCGGCTCCTGCTGGTCAGCTGCCGGGTCCAGGTTTTCTGCGCTGGCCGACCACGCCACCCAGGGACTTGGATCAGGGCGTTCTCCAGCAGCACCCACATCTATGTCAGCGTGCTGCGGAAAGATGTCTCGCCGAGCGACTATTCAGTCAGGGAGACGCTTGAAGAGGCCGTATCGCTACTTACTGCCAGCTAACCACGCGCTTGCCATTGTAGGTGATTTAACGGAAAATCCTCGGCGTGGCCCTTGAGGCCTGAGCAGCCTGCCATGATCGGAGAACGCCGTGCCTCTGAAAAACATTTTGGCCGCAGCAATCGTCTTCATGACACTCGCAGGATGTGCAACTAGCGGATCGGACAACACAACCTACGCACAACCGCAGGGGATAGGCCCAGTTCGCGGTGAGATAGGCGGTTACTAGCCCATCGAGAGTGTTTCGACCGCTTTAGAAACACGGCCTGGCTGTTTACGACGAACCAACCTCGGCGCTCGATCCGATATCATCGTCGCTGTCCGCGGAGGAAGGCATGACGATGATGCTGGGCCGCAGCCGACGTGAGGCGTAGGTTCCGTGCGACAGTTGGGCTTTAAGCCTCAATATTGTCGAGCATCGAATTCTTCAATCGTTTCGGGGTCCTGCATATATTCCCATTGCACACCGTTCAGCCGGCGCCAGATTTGTCCCGATGGGTTTCGGGCGGCGGCGTCGACGAGTGGCACCGGGAGGAGTGTCTCGTGCTTGTGCCAGAGTGTGACGTCAGTGACGCTAGCCTGCTTGGGCTTCCGGAACAGGTTGAAAAGGAGTGCGAAGTCCATGGCCGATTTTCCCCAAGGGATCCGACTATAGGGACATTTTAGGTACTTTCAAGTACCATAATTTTGGGAACCCACGCGCGGAAAATATCGGCGCCACTGCTCACGAGTAGCATGCGTCATAGATCGAACAAAGGTCAGCTAGGGGCCTGATTCCGAACGCAGCAAAGAGGCCTCTGAGGTAGCACAGACGTCTCCAATTCCAGAAGCGCCTACATATCCGCGTTGTCGTTGAACGGCAGTCCGCGAGTTCTCCATTCGTCCCTCAGTATATCTTCCAGGTCCTCGACCGTGAATTCGTCGAAGTTTGCCCAGAGCTGCACGGCCAGCGCCTTCAAATTCGACGTTGTTTCTGAGTCAGCTTCGGCCGCCGCGGCAAGCCGATAGATTTCCTGGCGGAGTGCATCAATCTCTGTCATGTCGCTCCTCATGGCACTGCGCCAGCACCTCCTGTTCGATGGCAGGCAACGAACAAGGTAATCCCTAAGTTTGTCGCAGGATGCCGGCCTCCTTCGCCGCAGCCTCAAACGCAGCTCGCGCTTCCGCACCGGGAACAACGCCATTCGCCGCGTCCAGGCATACCTTCCGCGCTGTCGCGTAGCTCGGGCTTCTGTTGTCGGGCCAGGATTTCTTCAAAAATGCGACCGCCTCTCGAGCGCTCCTGATGACGTGAAAACGATCATCTATCTTCAATTCGACGTTCGCATCCCAGATGCTGATCATGGCGTCCTCCGTGGGGCAGGCTTCCCACAAACGTATATTAGGAAGATCTGTTCCAAACGGACGATCCGGCCGGAATTTTGGCAGCAGCATGAGGCTCTTTCGTTTTAACCCAACAACCGCTCGCGATAGCCGTCGCTGTCGCGCTGCGTCCTACCGCCGTGCTTCGAAAGCTTCGCCTTATCTTCGGTTAAGCGCCTTCGATTCGGCTCTGAAGGTGCATTCAAGAAAGGGGTGACAGGATGTCGATCCGGCCAGGCGAGTCACGTCCCCAAATCGCAAAACGCCCCATCCCCACGCAAAGAGCCCCGCGGTTGTTGCGACCGCGGGGCTCCTTGACGCCTCACCCGGGAGAGGGGGTCAGGCGGCCTGTACCTTGCGGGCCGTGCGTGCCCATTCGGGCAGCCAGTCGCCGTGGGTGGCAAGCAGATCGTCGACCAGCGACCAGATCTGGTCGAGGTCGAGTTCGGCGGCCGTATGCGGGTCCATCATCGCAGCGTGATAGATGTGCTCGCGATTCTCGGTCATCAGCGCCTGCACCGTCAGTTCCTGGACGTTGATATTGGTGCGGATCAGCGCGGTCAGCTGCGGCGGCAGGTCGCCGATGAAGGTCGGCTGGATGCCGGAGGCATCGACGAGGCAGGGCACTTCGGCGGCGCAATTGGTCGGCAGCGAGGTGATGCAGCCATTGTTGCGGACATTGCCGTAGATTACCGAGGGCTCGCCGGTCCAGACCGAATTGATGATCGAGGAGGCATATTCCTTCGACGGCGCGACCTCGATCTTGTCGGCTGAGCGATAGGCCTCGGCTTGGCCTTTCCAGCGCTCGATCTGCTCGATGCAGCGTTTCGGATATTCGTCGAGCGGAATACCGAATTTCTCGATCAGGTCCTCGCGGCCCTCCTTGATGAAATAGGGCGTATATTCGGCGAAATGCTCCGAGCTTTCGGTGACGAAATAGCCGAGCCGCGTCAGCATCTCGTAGCGCACCTTGTTCGGGCAGCGCGGGTTCCAGCCGGGCTTCGGCGCCCTGCCCTCGCGATAGGCGCGCAGCAGGTCGGGATAGAGATTGCGGTAGGATCCATCCGGCTGGTGATGCTCGAATTTGAGGTAGAAGGCCATGTGGTTGATGCCGGCCGCGCGATAGCGGATTTCCTCGTAGGGAATGTCGAGGTCATGCGCCAGTTCCATCGCCGTGCCCTGCACCGAATGGCAGAGACCGACCTGGCGGATGGTCGGATATTTCTCGGCGATTGCCCAAGTGTTGATCGCCATCGGGTTGACATATTGCAGCATGATCGCCTCGGGGCAGACGGCGAGCATGTCCTCGCAGACCTTCCAGAGATGCGGCACGGTGCGAAGCCCGCGCATGATACCGCCGACGCCGAGCGTATCGGCGATCGTCTGGCGCAGCCCGTATTTCTTCGGCACCTCGAAATCGGTGACCGTGCAGGGCTCATAGCCGCCGATCTGGAAGGCGACGACGACGAAATCGGCGCCCGCAAGCGCCTTGCGCTGGTCGGAATAGGTCTCGGCCTTCGCCTTCACGCCAAGCGTCGAGATCAGCTTGTTGACCACGATGGCGCTTTCTTCGAGCCGCTGCGGGTTGAGGTCCATCAGGGCGATCGTCGCACCTGACAGCGCGGGCCGCTGCAGCACGTCGCCGACGATGTTCTTCATGAAGACGGTGGAGCCTGCTCCGATGAACGTGATTTTGGGATTTGCTGCCATTATAACCTCCGGCATTCGGCAATTATGCTACCTCGAAAGCGGCCTTGACGAGCCGTTCGGTGTAGGCGGTCTTGGGATGGGATAAAACTTCGTTGACAGGCCCCTCTTCGACGATCTTGCCATGCTGCATGACGATGACGCGATGGCAGAGCGCCCTGACGACCTTGAGATCGTGGGAGATGAACAGGTAACTGAGGCCGCGCTCGTCCTGCAGCTTGCGCAGCAGTTCGATGATCTGCGCCTGGACGGAAAGGTCGAGCGCCGATGTCGGCTCGTCGAGCAGGATGAATTCCGGTTCCAGCGCGATGGCGCGGGCAATGGCGATGCGCTGGCGTTGGCCGCCGGAAAATTCGTGCGGGAAGCGCGACAGGATATGGCCCGGCATGCCGGCGGCAATCAGCGCTTCGCGCACCCGGTCCTGCCGTTCGGCCTTGGTTGCGCCCAGCCTGTTGACGACGAGACCTTCCTCGATGATCTGGCCGATCGTCATGCGCGGGTTGAGCGATGAGAAAGGGTCTTGGAACACCACCTGCATGCGGGCGCGCAAAGGCCGCATCTCGGCCCTGGACAGGCCGTGGATCGGCTGATGGTCGAAATGGATCTCACCGCTATCAGGCGTGTTCAGCCGCAGGATCGCCTGGCCGAACGTCGTCTTGCCGGAGCCGGATTCGCCGACGAGACCGAGCGTCTCGTGACGGCGCAGCGTCAGGTCGAGGCTGTCGACGGCGACAAGCTCGCGCATCGCCGGCTTGAGAAAGGTACCGTGACGCATCATGAAGGAGACACGCACGCCCTTGGCATCGAGGATGACATCGGATCCCTCCGGCAGCGGATTGGCCTGGCCACGCGGCTCGGAGGCAAGCAGATGTTTGGTATAGGCGTCCTGCGGATTGGCAAACAGCGCTTCGGTGGTGTTGTGCTCGCGCACTTCGCCGTACTGCATCACATAGACGTAATCAGAGAACTGCCGCACGACGGTCAGGTCGTGGGTGATGAGGATGACGGCCATCCCCAGTTCTTTCTGCAGGTTGCGGATCAGGTTCAGGATCTGCGCCTGCACGGTGACGTCGAGCGCCGTCGTCGGCTCGTCGGCGATCAGCACGTCGGGGTCGTTGGCAAGCGCCATGGCGATCATCACGCGCTGGCGCTGGCCGCCGGAAAGCTGATGCGGATATTGCATCAGCCGCGCGGCGGGATCGGGGATCTGCACATGTTCCAGCAGTTCGAGCGCGCGCTTTTGCGCATCCCTCTTGCTGATCCGGCGATGCACGCGGATCGCTTCGACGATCTGGCTGCCGATCGTGTAGATCGGGTTCAGCGAGCTCATCGGCTCCTGGAAGATCATCGAGATGCGGTCGCCGCGCAGCTTGCGGCGCGCCCGCTCGGAGAATTTCAGGATGTTGCTGCCGTCATAGGCGACCGTCGATTTCTCGGAAACGACAGCGCGCTTCGACAGGAGCCCCATCACCGTGCGCGCCGTTACCGATTTGCCCGAACCGGATTCACCGACGATCGCGATCGTCTCGCCGCGATAGAGCTGGAAGGAGACGTCCTTGACGGCTTCGACCATGCCGTCTTCGACCTTGAAATTCACCGCCACATTGCGGGCGTCGATAATCGGCGTGTCCGAACGGCCATCATGGTCGTGGCGGACGGGCGGGGCGAAGGAATTGACCAGTGCAAGAGCCATATCAATCACCTCAATAAGGATCGACGGCGTCGCGCAATCCGTCGCCGAGCGCATTGAATGCGAAGACGGTGACGAGCACGAAGCCGACGGGGGAGAGAATCCAGGGATAGGAGCCGATCACCGAATAGGTCGCCGTGTCCTGCAGCATCAGCCCCCAGGAGATCAGCGGCGGCTTGACGGCGAAGCCGAGGAAACCGAGGAAGGATTCCAAGAGCACGACGCTCGGTATGTGCAGCGTCACCGCGACGATGACATGGCTCATCACGTTCGGGAAGATATGCTGCATGATGATGCGCGTGTCGGTGGCGCCAACCGCCATTGCCGCCCTGACATAATCGATGCGGGCGAGTGCCAAGGTCTTGCCGCGCACCTCGCGCGACATCTGCGCCCAGCCGAGCGCCGACATCACGGCGATGACGAAGGCAAGGAAGACGTTGGTCGGCGCCGTCACCGGGATCAGCGAGGTCAGCGCCAGATAGAGCGGCAGTTGCGGGAAGGCGAGCACCAGCTCGACGAAACGCTGCAGCCAGACATCGAAGGTGCCGCCGAAATAGCCGGATACCATGCCGACGGTCGTGCCGATGATGGTGACGATGAAGACCACCGTCAGGGCGATCGTCAGCGAGATGCGCGAGCCGATGATGGCGCGAGACAGCACGTCGCGGCCGAACTTGTCGGTGCCGAGGAAATGCACCGGCTGGCCGTCGGTCGAGCCGAAGAAGTGCCGGTTGGCCGGGATCAGGCCGAAAATCCGGTATTCGGCGCCCTTGACGAAGAAACCGAGCAGCCGCGGATTGTCATAGTCGATGCCGACGATAGGCTGGAAGGTGACCGGGTCGAGCTCTTCGGAATCCGACAGCGCATAGACGCGCGGCTGGAAGACGAAATTGCCGTCCTTGTCGTGGAAGCTCATCACCTGCGGCGGCGCGAAGCCGACATCGGTCGCCTTCGGGTCCATCGGCGCAAAGAAATCGGCAAAGATCGCCATGACGAGCAGCAGCACGACGAGCACCAGCCCGGCCATGCCGGTCCAGGAGCGCCTCAGCCGGCGCCAGACAAGGGCGATATAGCTCTCATGCCCACGCGATTGTTTTTTGGTCTCGATGTCGGTTGTCGGCGGCGTTGCAGAAGAGTCGAAAGCCAACATCTCAGGCTCCTCCATATTGGCGGACGCGGGGATCGAGCAAAGCGAGCAGCATGTCGGCGATGATGTTGCCGACGATCAGCGTCGCCGACAGCACCATCATGAAGGTGGCGGTGACATAGACGTCGCCGACCGCCATTGAGCCGACGATCGCCGGGCCGACGGTCGGCAATGCGAAAATGATCGCGGTTTCGATCTCGCCGGTCAGCATGTAGGGCAACACGACGCCCTGGTACATCACCAACGGGTGCAGCGCATTCGGCACCGCATGGCGCATCACCACCGCTGCCCCGGAAAGCCCCTTGGCCTTGGCCGTCTCGACATATTGGGCATTCAGCGTATCGAGCAGATTGCCGCGCATGACGCGCATATTGTAGGCGAGCCCGCCGAAGGTGGCGATCGCCACGACCGGCCAGACATGGTGCACCAGATCGACGAATTTCGCCCAGGACCAGGGCGCCCCGCCATATTGCGGCGAGAAGAAGCTGCCGATCTCGGAGACGTTAAGCTGGAAGACCAGGAGATAGACGATGATCAGCGCCATCAGGAAGCGCGGCACCGTCATGCCGAGGAAGGAAATCCCCGATAGCAGGCTGTCGATCCAGCTATATTGGCGCGTCGCCGCCCAGATGCCGAAGCCGATGCCAAGCACCGAGGCGAAGAGATGGCAGACGAGCGCCAGAAGCAATGTCCGCGGCAGGCGTTCACCGACGACATCGGCCACGGGCTTGTTGTAGAACATGCTGTAGCCGAAATCGCCGCGCGTCACGATCCCGCCGATCCAGTTGACGTATTGGACGACCAGCGGCTTGTCGAGGCCGTGTTCGACCCGGTAGAGCTGCGCCTGCGCTTCGGCCTGGGCATAGGACGCGCCGCCCTGGTTGATCAGCTGGGAGCGGATGTAATCGGCGTAGTCGCCGGGCGGGGCCTGGATGATCGCGAAAGTCACCACGCTCAGGATGAAGAGAATGGGGATCGCAGAGGCTATGCGCACGAGCAGGAATCGTAACATCGAACGGTTCGCTTCTCCTTGCCGCCAGTCGCTCCTTGTCAGCGCGGCCGGCTTGTTGGTTTTGCCCGGCCGCGCGCTGCACGCGCGGCCGGAAGCTCACTTCGGGCTGGGAGGGAGCTCTAGTTTATGGGACCCTTTTCGCCGGGTTTGCCGGGCAGCTGTTCGGGGAACAGCTCGTATTTGCCCTGCTTGTCGGCGGCCACCCACAGGCGTTCGCGGATCACCGAATCTTCAGCCCAGTTGAACATCATGATCGGCGTACCCTGTGGCACGTTGGAGAACCGCTTGTTGACGATCAGCGCGCCGGGATATTCCGTCAGGCCCACAGTGTTGACGTGCTCCGTCGAGATCTTCTGATACTGCTTCATCAGATCGACGCGCTCGTCGTTGTTCTGGCTCGTCCTGAACTTGTTGACGACGTCGACAAGCTCCTTTTCGAAGGGCATCAGATCGAGCTGATCATCCTTGCCGGCGCGATGGTGCCAGCTGGTGCGCGGGCCGACAGGGGCAAGCTGTTCGGTATTCTGCACCACCGACGACAGTTCCGTCGTGTTGCGCTGGATCAGCCAGTCGAAGCGGCCGGCATAATGGGCGTCGTCACGCTTTGCGCCGTCGAGCGAATTGATGACGATCTTCAGCCCAAGTTTCTCCATCTGGCCGACGACACCTTCGGCAAGGCTCTTGTCGGTCGTGTACTGATTGTTGATCAGCATGACGATTTCGACATCCTTGCCGCCGAGCGTCCCGGCCGGGAAGTTCACGATGCCGTTGCCGTCGGTGTCCTTAAGACCGGCTTTGGCGAGTTCCGCCTTGGCGCCCTCAAGATCAAAGGGGTAGTAGACGGTCGAGTTGCGGTCGTAGAAGCTGGTGCCGGAGGAGAGCCCACCGGGATAGATCGCGGTGAACGGTCCCTTGACCAGCGAGTCGCCGATTGCCTTGCGGTCGAGCGCCATGGTGACGGCCTTGCGGAAGTCCTCGTTGCGGTTCAGCTCGCGGATCGCCTCACCGCGCTCGTCCGGGCTGCCCCAGCCGTTGGCGGAGAAGTTCATGCGGAGATTGTAGCCGATCAGGCGCGGGCCGAAGGCAAGGCGGGCGGGCGCCGTTTCTTCCGCGGCACGCTTCAGCGAGGCGACGAAGTTTTCCGGCTGCTCGAGGTTCGAGAAATCGGCGGATCCTGCCACGGCCTGAACGTCACGGTCGGCCCAGGTCGAGAGCTTGTAGTGCAGCTCATTCAGATAGGGGAGCTGATCGCCCTTCTCGTCGACCTTCCAGTAGTAGGGGTTGCGGCGCATGACGATGATGTCGTCCGGGCGATATTCGACCGGTACCCAGGCGCCCATGACCGGCATGTTCATGAACTCGGGCGGGAAGGCGTTCTTGAACTGGTCGTAGGTGTTCTTCGAATATTTCGGATGCTTCGCCTTCAGGATGTGCGACGGACCCGGGCAGAAATTCGGGTAGGACATCGTGTAGAGATATTGCTTCGGGAAAGCTTCCTTGAAGGTCCATTCGACGGTGTAATCGTCGACCTTCTTCAGCGTCGTCCCGGCGCCGAAGGCTTCCGGCGAGGCGCCGCCGCCGAGCGGCGAGACGTTCGGGTCGACGACTTCATCGTCCCAGTAGAACATGATGTCGTCGGCATTGAACGGCGCGCCGTCCGACCATTTGGCGCCTTCGATCAGGTGCATGGTCAGCTTATGGCCGTCTTGCGACCAATCCCAGCTCTTGGCGAGGTTCGGCAACGGCTCGGTGTCTGAGGCCTGCACCTGGAACAGCGGCGCGGTGCGCGTCAGGCATTCGGAAAGGCCGATATCGATGCCACCCCAGCCCTGCGTCTGGCCGGCGCCATAGTTCCAGCCTTCCGGCCGGCCGCCGATGACGTGGCGCATCGTATCGCCGTAGACACCGATGCCGTCTGGCATATTGCCGGTCTTGAAGACCATAGGCTCCTTCGGCAGGCGATCCTTGACCGGCGGCAGCTTGCCGGTGGCGACGAAATTCTTCGTGACCCAGTCGGGCTCGTGATATTCGGGCAGCGCCTTGAACTCCAGGATGGAGTCGCGCGCCACATAGTTGATCTTGCCTTCGGCCGGAAAGTCCGCCGGTGCAGGTGGGATGGTTGGCTCGGAGGCATATGCATTCAGCGCCGCGGCTGAGACGCTGAGCGCCAGTCCGGCCAGGATGCCTGCGTTACGGAAATTCATCATCGTTTCTCCCTCTTGTTCCGGAGCGCGATCACGCGGCTCCTTTTTCCTCGAACGACATGAAAGCGGGCCTGACGCCATGGATTTCCCTCCCGGAAACCCATGACGACCCATCCTTCAAGAAAATCAGACGGCCTGTTTCAGCGCCGCCTTTTCCGCGCGCAGCTCCTCGATTGAGCGAACGTTGCGGCGTGCGGCCCCCGCCCAGTCGCGGGTCTGCACCTTCGATTTCGACAGCCGCTCCTTGGCGGCCGGCACGGCATGCGCATATTGCGGCAGCCAGCGCGCCTGGGCAACGACCATTTCATCGACCATCTGCCAGACCTCTTCCGGCGTCGAGACGGCGCCGACCAGCGGATCGTGCAGCACGGCAAGCTTCAAGAGGTCGATGTCGCCCGATATCGCCGCATGCACCGACATGCGCTGAACGTTGATCGAGGCGATGCAGGTGGCCGCGCAGGCTTCCGGCAGGGTGACGCCGGAAACCATGTTGATGCCGAATCGGTCGACGAAGCCTGGCGATTCGATGATCGCATCGGACGGCAGGTTGGTGATGACACCATTGTTCTTGACGTTGAAATGGCCGCGATAGACCCGGTTTGTTTCCAGCGCCTCGAGGATATGGCTCGCGTGTTCGTTCGAGCGCTTGGCGGGATCGATCGGCTTTGCGGCGGATTCCAGGAATTGCGGATATTCCGTCTCGAACCAGTTGCGCGTTTCGGTGGAATGGCGGAGATAGCCGCCGGTCTCGCCGTGGATCCAGTCGGACATGTCGATCCAGCGGGTGATTTCGTCCGGCCGCTTGCGATACCAGGGCAGGTATTCCGAGAGATGGCCGTTGCTTTCGGTGGAATAGACGCCGAAACGCTTCAGCACGTCGATGCGCAATTTCTCCTGCTGCGAATAGACCGGATGCGCCTCGAAGGCGGCAATGAGCTCGTCCTTGCCGATCCTGCGGCCGTTGAGGCGCAGGTCGATGAACCAGGTCTGGTGGTTGATACCGGAGCAGATATAGTCGAGCTCGCTCAGCGACTTCGCGCCGAGCACTTCGGCGATCTGTTCGGCGCCATGCTGGACACCGTGGCAGAGACCGACGGTATCGACCTTGCCATATTCGATCGCCGCCCAGGTGTTCATCGCCATCGGGTTGGCATAGTTCAGGAATTTCGCGCCGGGCTCGGCGACCTCGCGGATATCCTTGCAGAAGTCGAGGATGACCGGGATGTTGCGTTGGCCATAGAGGATGCCGCCGGCGCAGATCGTATCGCCGACACACTGGTCGATGCCGTATTTCAGCGGAATGCGGATATCATCGGCATAGGCCTCGAGCCCACCGACCCGGACGCAGCTGATGATATAACGCGCGCCTTCCAGCGCCTGGCGCCGGTTGGTGGTCGCCGTCACCTTCGTCGGCAGCCCGTTCGCCTCGACGACGCGGTCGAGGATCGCCTTGATCATTTCGAGATTGTGTTCGCTGAGATCGGTCAGCGCGAATTCGACGTCGCGAAACTCGGGAACGCACAATATATCGGTAAACAGCTTCTTGGTGAAACCGACGCTGCCCGCACCGATGATAGCGATTTTGAAACTCATGATCTTCACCTCGACCCAATCGAATGCTAAGGAAAAGAAGGCCATGGAGGATCAGGCCGCATGCTGACGCATGTGGCTGAAAACACCGTAAAATCTGCCTTTTTCCTCCCGGCCGCTCTATCGGCCGTGGTCTCTTCCTCTTGTCGGCCGGGATTATGCCCGAAATCGGCAGGGCGACCAGAGAAGGATTATGCTTTCAGGGGTAAATTTGTGCTGCAGGATTTGATCGCCAACGGACAGTCGATGAGGACGGTTTCGCTGCCCCGCGGCCGCCAGCGATTGCACGCCATGCCGACCAGCGCCGGCTACGAAGTGCGCGAGAACGAGAGCTATGACTGGGACGGCCGCCGGCGCGGCCAGACTCCCTTCACCGTGCTGCAGCACACGATCAGCGGCAGCGGCCAGCTGCGCTACCAGCACCGCAACTATCGCCTTCAGGGCGGCGACACGCTGCTCGTTCTGGTGCCGCACAATCATCGCTACTGGCTGGAGAAGGGCGATCGCTGGGAATATTTCTGGATCTCGATGAATGGCGAGGAAACGCTGCGCATCCACCAGATGGTGCTTTCCACCGCCGGCCCGGTGCTGAAGCTGCAGCCCTCGACCATCGACCATCTCGCCGATTGCAGCCTGCGCCTCGTCAAGGGCGCGACGTCGCCGGGTGCTGCCTCGGCGATTGCCTATGAAGCGGCGATGGCGCTTTACGACGATGTCTTCGGCTCGCCGGCCTTTGCCGCCGAGCTCAGCTTCATGCAGCCGGTGATCGACCATATCAACGCCAATCTCGAAAAGGCGCTACCGGTCAGCGAGCTTGCCAGCATCGTCGGCCTCAGCCGCGCGCATTTCTCGCGCAGCTTTGCCGAGAGCGAGGGCATGCCGCCGGCCGAATTCGTGCTGCAGCAGCGCCTGCAGCGCGCCGTCAAGCTTCTGACCAAGGCCGACTTCCTGCCGGTCAAGGAAGTCGCCATCATGTGCGGCTTCGAGGACCCCAACTATTTCTCCAAGGTCTTCCGCCGCGTCTACGGCACCAATCCCACCGAATTCCGCACGACGGGCATGTATGCCAGCATCGGAAAATTGAGATAGCCGGCCGCCTGGCAACCCAGAACCTTCAGGCCCGCACCTCGAACACCATGTTGAACGGCGTTTCCGTGGCGCGGCGGAAATGCGTGAATCCGGCGTCGAGCGCGACCTTTCGAAGCTTCATTTCTCCCGCCTGTGCGCCGAGCCCAAGCCCCACCTCCTGGGAGAGTGACGCCGGCGTGCAGATCATCGTCGATGCTCCGTAATAGACGCGGCCGACCGGGTTGAGATTGTCCTTGAGATGGTCATGGGCAAAGGGCTCGACGATGAGCCACGTGCCGTTCGGCCCCAGCGTTTCCTTGACATGCCGGCCGGCGCCGACCGGATCGCCCATGTCGTGAAGGCAGTCGAACATGGCGACCATGTCATAGCCGCGCCCCGGAAATTCCGCCGCCGAGCCCTGCTCGAAGGTCACACGGTCCGAGACACCCGCATCCTTCGCGGCGGCCTTTGCCCTTTCGATGGACGGGCCGTGATAGTCGAAGCCGGTAAAGCGGGAGGCGGGATAGGCCTGCGCCATCAGGATGGTCGATGCCCCATGACCGCAGCCGACATCGGCGACACTGGCGCCGGCCTTGAGCTTTGCCTCGACCCCGGCAAGAGCCGGAATCCATTCGGCTACGAGATGGCTGTTGTAGCCCGGGCGAAAGAACCGTTCGGTGCCTCGGAAAAGGCAGGTGCTGTGCTCATGCCAGCCGAGACCCTTGCCGGTACGGAAAGCATCGGCGACCTTTGACTCGTCCATCCACATGGATTGCACGACCTCGAAGGCGCCGACGAAAAAGGCCGGGCTGTTTTCCTCGGCAAACACCATCGCCTGTTCCGGCGTCAGGCTGAAACGATCGGTCTTTTCATCGTAAGCGACATAATCGGCAGCCGCCTGGGCGCTCAGCCATTCCCTGAGATAACGCTCCTTTATCCCCGTTTTCGCGGCAAGGTCCTGGACGCTCATCGGCGTTCCGTCGGCCATCGCCTTATAGATTCCGACCTGGTCGCCAAGCACGACCAAGGCACCTGACATGGCGGCGCCGACGTCCCCAACAAGACGACCGACAAGCGCATCGAGTTTTTGCATATCTGGCTCACGCATTGTTACCTCCCGGGTGCGTGATAAAGGTAATCTAAATTAGACTTTAATAATATTCAGTCAATCAACCTGGTCGTTCGATAGATGAGCGTGGAGTATTAAAGGCCGAAAGAATGGAATAGGCGTGCCCATTCCAGGGCTCACAACATGCTGTGCCGTCATGCACCCGCTCTCATCATCGCTTGTATCGAGATTACGTTTTTAATATAATCTCCCCGAGGCAGAATCACACTTTTGATGCAAGGTTATTGTTTTGTGTCTATCTTCCGCTCAATGCCGCGCCGCTCGTGCCCTTTTGGCTTGGTCTCAGGACGATCTCTCGTCGGCCTCAAAAGTCGCCAAAGCGACGATTGCTAATTTCGAGGCCGGGAAGCGCTCTCCCTACGAACGAACCCTTCAGGATATGAAACACGCCCTGGAAGGCGCAGGTGTTGCTTTCATCCCCGAAAATGGCGGGGGTGCAGGTGTTCGCCTTGCAAAACGCGCCGATGCGTCGATCGACACGAATGAGACCGAGACGGTTCAATATGAAGAATATCTCAAAAACGACGCACCGCCCGGTGCAGGTGGCTGAATGATGGCAAAGAAAGAAAAGCTCGAACACTCCGAACTGGCAGGAGAATTCACCGATGACGGGATCACCGTGCTCGTCGATATCTTCCGTACATCGGGCAGCAATGAAGACTGGACGATGGAGGTGGTCACGCAGGCGGAAGATCTGATCCGCTGGGACGAGCCATTTGCGACTGACCGGGATGCCTTCGACGAATTCCTGGCCATCGTCGCGCGGGACGGCATCCGATCGTTTCTCGAAGATGAAGAACCATCCGTGCATTGAGGAATATTTGTGAAAAGCATCAATGATCTGGTCGCATCAGCGAAAACCGTCTGCGATCGATACCGGGCCGGGCGGATGGAGCGCGAGACCGTGCGGGAATGGGTTCTCGGACTTGGCGCCTATCCGCCGCCGCATGGTGACCGCGTGCGCGAAGCGGCCGAATGGTTCCGGCTGCACAATCGCGAGCCTGTTTCCGAAGACATCGTGCTGGTGGACATCGACCGACTTGCAGCGATTGCGGCGCCGTGATCCCGGGCGCTGGCGCTGTTTTGCGGTTGCCTCGCCGCCTCGATCCGGACTGGCGCAATTACGCCGTTACTAGGCGGCGTAGGACCAATGACGATCACGCGCCTTATGCATAATACCCTCATCGCAGCTTCCATGCGGAGCGGTCGGGGGGGGCGCTGCTTCGGCAAATGTGACACCCCTTACGAGGCTGACATGGCTCCTGCATCTCACGCGCGAAGCGTACGTCAAGCGCGGCTAGGTCATTTTAATTCGTGCGATAAATAGAAGGAACAGCACGTGGCAGCATTTCCGGAAAAGGCAAAGGTCGTCATCATCGGGCTCGGCGGTATCGTCGGTGCCTCCATCGCGCATCATCTCGTCGAGCGGGGATGGGACGATATCGTCGGCATCGATAAGTCGGGCATCCCGACAGATATCGGCTCGACAGCCCATGCCTCGGACTTCTGTTACACCACGAGCCACGACTATCTGTCGGTCTGGACCACGCAATATTCGATCGATTTCTACGAGAAGATGGGCCATTACGCCCGCATTGGCGGCCTCGAAGTGGCGCGCACCGGCGACGATACCTGGATGGAGGAAATCAAGCGCAAGCTTTCCTCGGCACGCGCTTTCGGCACCCGCGCTCATTATGTCAGCCCTTCCGAGATCAAGGAGAAGTTCCCGCTGATCGAGGAAGATCAGGTGATGGGCGGCCTTTACGATCCGGATGCCGGCCTCGTCATTCCGCGCTCGCAGACCGTTGCCGGCAAGCTGGTCGATGCCGCCGAAAAGGCCGGCAAGCTTAAGGTGTTCGGCAATACGCCGGCGAAGTCGCTGATCGTCGAAGGCGGCCGCATCAAGGGCGTCGTCACCCATCGCGGCACTGTTATGGCCGACCACGTCATCGTCTGTGCCGGCCTCTGGGGGCGCCTGATCGCGGAGATGGTCGGCGAAGACCTGCCGGTCATGCCGGTCGATCACCCGCTCACCTTCTTCGGCCCGTACAATGAATTCGAAGGCACCGGCAAGGAAATCGGCTTCCCGCTGCTGCGCGACCAGGGCAACTCCGCCTATATGCGCGATACCGGCGACCCGGCGACGACGGAGGGCGGCCAGATCGAGTGGGGCTATTACGAAGCCACCAATCCGCGCATGTGCCATCCGCGCGATATTCTCGAAAAACACGAAGCGCGCCTTTCGCCCTCGCAGCGTGACCTCGAGATGGAACAGATCATCGAGCCGCTCGAGCGCGCCATGGAACTGACGCCGATCCTTGGCGAACTCGGTTATAACGAGGGTCACTCCTTCAACGGCCTGTTGCAGGTTTCCGCCGGCGGCGGCGCATCCTGCGGCGAGAGCCAGAAGGTGCGCGGCCTCTGGTATTGCGTTGCCATCTGGGTCAAGGACGGCCCGGGCTATGGCAAGCTGATCGCCGACTGGATGACCGATGGCCGTACCGAGATCGATCACAACAGCATCGACTACGCCCGCTTCTATCCGCATCAGCTGACGGAAGAGTTCATCGAGGGCCGCTGCTATGAAGCCGCCCAGAAGATCTATTTCCCGGCTGTTCACACCCGCGAACCCTATGCATCCGGCCGCGACGCCAAGCGCTCGCCCTTCTACGAGCGCGAAAAGGAGCTCGGCGGCTACTTCATGGAACTTGGCGGCTGGGAGCGTGCGCATGGCTACGCCGCCAACGAGCACCTTCTGGAGAAATACGCCGACCGCGTCCCGGTCCGCGAGAATGAATGGGACAGCCGCCATTTCTGGCGCGTTTCGAATGCCGAGCATCTGGCGATGAGCGAGGATTGCGGCATCGTCAACCTCAGCCACTTCCACATGGTCGATATCGAGGGACCTGACCATGTCGAACTGATGGAATGGCTGTGCGCCGCCAAGGTCGGTGGCGATGCGAACATCGGCAAGGGCGTTTACACCCACTTCCTCGACGACGAAGGCATGGTCCGCGCCGACTTCACCGTCTTCCGCATGGCCGACCGGTGCCGTCTCGTCAACGGCGCCGATGCCGGTCCGCGCGACCTGCACTATATGAAGCGCGTCGCCGAAGACCGCGGCCTTGACGTGACCATCACCGACGTCTCGGAAAAATTCGTGACGATCGGCATCTGGGGTCCGAACGCACGCGACACTCTGAAGAAGGCCGTGGCCGATCCGGCCGGCCTCGATCAGGAAAACTTCGCCTTTGCGGCGATCAAGCCGATCGAAATCGCCGGTAAGCCAATCACCGCCTTCCGCATCTCCTATGTCGGCGAGCAGGGCTGGGAACTGCACATGAAGTACGAAGACGGCCTCGCCGTCTGGGATGCGCTGCGCTCGACCGGTGTGATGGCCTTCGGCGTCGAAACCTATGCAAACTCGCGCCGCATGGAAAAGAGCCTGCGCCTGCAGAACGCCGACCTCTTGACCCAGTACAACCTGATCGAAGCCGATCTCGCCCGTCCGAAGGTCAAGGAAGCCGATTTCCGCGGCAAGGCAAAACATCTGGAATACAAGGCGCGCGAGCACCAGCCGGCCATGCTCTGCACCCTTGTTATGACCGAGAATACCGACAAGTCAGGCGTGAAGCGTTATCCCGTCGGCAGCATGCCGGTTGTCGATCCCGCCACGGGAGAGGTTCTGGTCGACGAGCTTGGCCGTCGGTCGTACACGACCTCGGTCGCCTACGGCCCGACGGTCGGAAAGAACATTGCTTTGGCCTATCTACCCTGGTCGCATTGCCAGGTCGGACGCAGGCTGAATGTCGAGTATTTTGCCGAGACTTATCCGGTGGAGGTTGTCGGCGTCGGGTACAAGCCGATCTATGACCCAGAAAATCTGAAGCCGCGCACCTAAGCGCATCGGCCCCGCAAATCGGAATCGATTTTCGGAAAGCACGTGCGAGGATTGAAAGTGTTACAGCGCCGCGTGTCTTAAAAGACGCGCGGCGCTGTAAGCGCTCCAGCACTTGTGACGCCGCAAGGATGGGACACCACAGACATGAGGTTGATCGTCAGCGCCACGCTGAACGGCGGCTCGGATGGTCGCTGGTGACCCAGATCCGTCAACTGTCCGCTTCCGACGCTCTGGGTGCTGGCGCTATTTTACGGTTGCCTCGCAGTCGGATTGGAAGTCAGGATGCGGCGAAGCCATCATTAGAATTCAAGAGTGAGGCATGATGTCGTCCGAAAACCGCTCACACTTTTCAGCATCATGCTCTGGCGAGTGGACAGTCAATGCTTGATAATCCCACATGGTCCGGAGTGCTTGCCGATCCTGTCGTCCAGGCCGGGACGTTGGCCGTGGTCGGTGCGATCATCACGCGCATAGCGCTTCGGCCCTTCCCGAGCTGGAAGCTCGCCGGCCAGGTGTTTTTCTTCGCGGCGCTCACCGTCCTGCTGCTTTATCACGACATCGTGCCCTACGAAGTCGGGCCGACGACGGCTTCGACCTTCGAACGCGTCTTCATCGCCCTTGCCAAGGTGGTCTGGTGGATCAATGCCGCCTGGGCGCTGATCGCCTTCGTCCGCGTCTTCCTGATCTTCGAGCGCCAACCGCGCGAAGGTCGTCTCGTTCAGGATCTGGTCATCGGCCTGATCTATCTCGGCGCGATACTCTCGGTGGTCGCTTATGTCTTCAGCTTTCCCGTCGGCACGCTGATCGCCACCTCGGGTGTCTTTGCCATCATCCTCGGCCTTGCGATGCAGAGCACCCTGAGCGACGTCTTTTCCGGCATCGCGCTCAATCTCGGCCGGCCCTATACGATCGGCGACTGGATCGTGCTGAATGACGGCGTCGAGGGTCGTGTCGTCGAAACCAACTGGCGCTCCACCCATCTGTTGAACGGCTCGAACGACCTCGTCGTCCTGCCCAACAGCTTTCTGGCCAAAGTCGGCCTGACCAATCTCAGCAGCCCCGACCGCAGTCACGGCGCCTCACTGACGGTCCGGGTCGTGCCGACGATCGGGCCGTCGGCGATCATCGAGGTCATGCGCGCCGTGCTTTTGAGCAGCGGCTCGATCCTGACTGAGCCGAAACCCGGCGTGCAGATCAAATCGCTGACATCAGATGCAGTGGAGCTGGAGCTCTCCTTCCGCGTCAGGGATATCGGCCAGACGGGGCCGGCGAAGAACGAGATTTTCGATCTCATCTACCGCCATATCAAGGCCGCCGGCCTCACCTTGGCACGGCCGCTCGACGCCGCCGGCCCACCGCCCGAGCAGTTGCAGTCGGAAGAGGTGGTGAAGCCGCACCGGCCGACGCCGCTCAAGCTTCTCGACGCCATCCCGTTGTTTTCCTCGTTGACCGAGGACGAGAAGGAAACGATCGCAGCCTCGATGACCAGGCGAACCTACAAGAAGGATTCCATTCTTATCGAGCAGGGCGATACGGTCGCATCGCTGATGATCGTGCGCAGCGGCGCCCTGGTCGCCACGCGTCAGGAAGGCCATAAGGAAATCGAACTCGGCCGGCTGGCGCCGGGCGATTATTTCGGTGAGAGCGGACTGTTGATCGGGGTCGGCGAGGCCGCCAGCCTGCGTGCCCTGACCTTCGTCGTCGTCTACGAGATCGCCCAGGCAAGCCTGACGCCGCTGCTGCACGACCGGCCCGGCATCGCCGAAGAGCTTGCCGCTACCCTCTTACACCGTATCGAGACCGGCCAGCATTCCTTCGCGGCCGAAGGCGCCACGTTGCACGGCCGCTCGGTGAGCTCGCTGGTGACGCGTATCCGCCACCTGTTCCAGGTGCCGCAATAGGCTCCGCGCTGCTATCTGCTGTCGCCGTTTCCAGCCTCGACGGCCTCATCTGGCGCGCGGCTCGGAATGAACCGCTTCGAGATCAGCCAGCAGCCGAGCGCCCAGAGCGCGCCGGCGCACCATCCGGCGAAGACGTCCGTGGGGTAATGAACGCCGAGATAGATCCGGCTCAAACCGACGACGACGGCAAGGAAGACGCCGGCACCCATGACGAAGATCCGCGTCGACGGATAACGCTGCGTTCGCGCCACGAGCGCGCCTAGCGTCAGAT
The DNA here is from genome assembly GCF_013087615.1 of Rhizobium sp. WYCCWR 11152. Lineage (NCBI taxonomy): Bacteria > Pseudomonadati > Pseudomonadota > Alphaproteobacteria > Hyphomicrobiales > Rhizobiaceae > Rhizobium > Rhizobium sp. WYCCWR 11152. The sequence goes on from NZ_JABFCP010000003.1 coordinate 247,876, forward strand.
AGGTCACCGCCGAGACCATCGCATGTCCGCTGGGAAAGCTGAGATCGCTCACTTCGACCAGATGCGGCACGATATCGGGACGCGGCCGGGCGACGAGAATCTTCAGCGTCGCGCTCGCCAGCCAGCCGGTCAGCACCGAGGAAACGACGAAGATGGCGATCGGCCAGCGCCGGTCGAACAGAAGATAGATGGTGATCAGTGCCGTCAGCAGCGAGAGGACGGTAATGCCGCCGAGGGCGGTGATATCGTCGACGGCATGCGTCAGCCAGTCGGGGCCGATCGGCACGGCAAGATCATCCGCGCGTCTCAACGCCAGCAGGATCACCTCGTCGAAGCGAAAGGTCTCGCCTTCCAGGACTTCGCTGGTCAGCCGCTGGAGCACGAACAGCCCGCCGGCGATCGATGCGAGCGTAATCAGCGTCAGCGGTTCATAGGCGGTAAGCCTTGTCAGAAAACCTCGTCGTTGAACCTCGGTCATGCCTGCCGTCGAGCTCCCTTTAATCGTGCCGGTCCTCGCCAAATCGGCAATGTGAAGCGAGGTTTCAAGACCTTGCGGGATTCAAGGACATTCCCGAGGGCGGCCGTAACCTGATCTGGACACGCTTGGTAGCAAAAGCTCAACCTTCTTTTGCTATCGCTGGAGACGATTGCGGTGGAGGTGATTTCGGCGATGAAAATTCCGACAGTGATGGTTCTGATGGCAGCCCTCCTGCAGCCGGTCTCAGCCTTCGGCGAGACCGAATGGATCGGTGGCGCGAGACAATGGTCGGTCGGTTTCGCCAATGAGAGCCCGCATCCCTATTGCCGCCTGCTGTGGGACAGCGAAATCGGCAAGACCATGGAATTCCGCCAGAGCGCGACCGAGACGTTCTGGCTGGTCGCAAAGACCACATGGGACATTCCGGCCGGCACCAAGACCGAGGTGACGCTGACCGACCGCATGGCGACGAAGGTAATCGCTGCCGATTTCTTCGACAAGAACACGCTTCGCCTCTGGGGTCCGGCCAGCAAGGGGAGCGCCGGACTGAAGAAGATCATCAAGAATTCCTTTGCCGGAATGCCTGACGTGCAGATCACCTTTGCCGGTGACGAAGGCGACTGGACGCTGCCGCTCTCGCGGGTGGAGCAGCTCTACCCGACCTTCGTCCAGTGCCTCAAACGTCTCGAGGCCGGCGAAAAACCAAAGCAGAATTCCGAGACCCAGCCGTTCTGAGGCCGATTATAGCGGCGGCGCAGTCTCGCGGATCAGGCTGCGGACAGCCTCGATATCGCCGTTGAGCGGCCGCTCGTCGCCGTAATGGGAAACATGTTTCCGCACGGCTTTATAGACAAGGTCCGTGCCTGCCGCCCGCGCCGCCGTCGCCGCCAGGAAATCATGCGCCTGTGCCGCCGCCATCAATTCGATCGCCAGGATATATTCGGCGTTGTCGATGACGGTGAGCAGCTTGCCGGCCGCGGCCGTCGGGTGCGCGAGAAAATCCTCCTGCAGGCCCGAGGTCAGCCCGCCGTCCATGGCCGCGGGTGCGGCAAGGCGGCGGTTCTCGTTGCTGAGTGCGGCAGCGGTATATTGGGCGATCATGAACCCGGAATGGCTGCCGGCATCGCTGGCGAGGAAGGGCGGCAGGCCGCTCACCAGCGGATTTACCAGCCGGTCCATGCGCCGTTCGCTGATCGCGCCGATCTGCGCGAGCGCAATCGCCAGGCTATCTGCCGCCTGCCCGAGCGCCGGGGCAACCGCATGGGCCTCGGAGGAGACGATCGGTTGTTCCGGCGTGCCTGAGACAGCCGGATTGTCCGTCACCGAAGCAAGCTCCTGATTGACGACGCGGGCGGAATTGTCGAAGACATCGCGGGCGGCGCCATGCGCATGCGGCACCGAACGAAGGCTGAGCGCATCCTGCGTGCGCCGGCCGAAGGCGGCGGCGACAAGGCCGCTGCCCTGAAGCCGCGCACGCAGCGTCGCGCCCACTTTCTCGATTCCCGCCGATGGGCGCAGCGCCAGCACGGTCGCGTCGAAGGCGGCGATCTGGCAGCCCGCCGCTTCCAGCGTCAGTGCTGCGATCGCATCGGCCCAATCGAGCAGCCGCTCGGCGCGCGAAAGCGCGACAGTGGTCAGGCCCGTGGCGCAGGCCGTGCCGTTGACCAAGCTCAAGCCCTCCTTGGCGCCGAGCACCAGTGGTTCGAGGTCGATCGCGGCAAGCGCCTCGCGACCGCTCATGCGCCGGCCGCCCAGGTGGGCGCTGCCTTCGCCGATCAGAACGAGCGCTATATGGGCGTTGTGGACGAGATAGCCGGCAGAGCCCTTGGACGGCACATCGGGAATGCAATCATGCTCCAGCATGGCCGCAAGATGCTCGACGATCTGGCGCCGCACGCCGGAATGACCATGGGCGAAATTGGCAATTTGTGCTGCGATGATAGCGCGCACCTCGCGGGCAGCCAGCAATGGCCCGACGCCGCAGGCATGGCTGAGCACGATGCTGCGCGACAACAGGCTCTGCGAGGCGCGATCGACCACCGTATCGGCCAGCGCCCCGACGCCGGTATTGACGCCGTAGGCGCGCACTCCCGTCTCGACGATGCGCGCGACGATGCGGCTTGCCTGCTCGACGCGCGCTGAGGCGGCGGGCGACAGCGCAAGCGCTTCCCCTGCCCCGACGCGCGCGACATCGCGCCAAGTCAGTACGGACTGGATCGTGATTGTCATTGACCGCTTCCGAAATGGCCGATGAACTGGCGGAAAGCGGGGGTCGCGCCGCCGGTGAACATCTCGTCCGGCTTGCCGCTGCTTTCGATCAGGCCTTCGCGCATGAAGACGACGCGGTTCGAGACGTTGCGGGCAAAGCTCATTTCATGGGTGACAACGAGCATGGTCATGCCTTCCTCGGCAAGCGCGCGCATGACGCGCAGCACCTCGCCGACAAGCTCCGGATCGAGCGCCGAAGTCGGCTCGTCGAACAGCATCACCTTCGGTTTCATCGCCAGCGCCCGGGCGATTGCGGCGCGCTGCTGCTGGCCGCCGGAGAGATGGGCCGGATAGGCATGGCGCTTATCGGCGATGCCGACCTTTTCGAGCAGCGCTTCGGCCTCGGCGATACAGTCGGCGCGCGGCCGCTTCAGCACATGGATCGGCCCCTCGATGACGTTCTGCAGGATCGTCATGTGGGACCAGAGATTGAAGGACTGGAACACCATGCCGAGTTCGGAGCGGATATGGTCCACCTGCTTCTGGCTGGCCGGCTTGCTCCGCCCGTTCTTGTGCACCATGCGGATCTCCTCGCCGTCGACCCAGATCTCGCCGTCGCTGGCGGTTTCGAGCATGTTGATGCAGCGCAGAAAGGTCGACTTGCCGGAGCCGGAGGCGCCGAGCAGCGAAATCACATCGCCGTCTTCCGCATCGAGGGAAATTCCGCGCAAGACCTCGTGCGTACCGAAGCTCTTGCGGATATTGCGGACCGATAGTCGGGTTACGCCTGGCATGGGTGCTCCAATCGGGTCAAAAGCCGCTCACGCCTTCAGCGCTTGCGGGGCCGCGCGGCGGTGTCGGGAGAGCGAATATTCGAGCAGAGCCATGCCCTGCAGGATGATGAAGTTCAGAATGAGATAGATGATCGCCGCACAGAGAAAGACTTCCATCGTACGGTAGGTTTGCGAGATCAGCCGCTGGGCGACGCCGGTGACTTCCCAGACGGTGACGAGGCTTGCGAGCGCCGTCGACTTCATCATCAGCACGATCTCGGTGGAATAGGCCGGCAGTGCGTGGCGGAAGGCGATTGGCGCGAGGATCCGGCGGACCAGCAGGAAGCCGGACATGCCGATCGAGCGCGCCGCCTCGATCTCCTTCGGCGAGACGGCGCGAATGCCGCCGCGAAAGATCTCCGCCGTATAGCCGGCCGTGCAGAGCGCCAGCGACAGCACGGCGCAGACCATCGGCTCGCGCAGGAACGGCCAGAGGAAGGAATAGCGGATGAAGCCGAACTGGCCGAGGCCGTAGAACACCAGGAACATCTGGATCAGCAGCGGCGAGCCGCGGAAGATGAAGATGTAACCCTTTGCGAAGCTCGTAAGCACCGGGTTACCGCTGGTCCGCATCCAGACGATGACGAGTGCCAGCAGGCCACCTGTGATGATCGACAGCGAAAACAGGATGAGCGTAGTCGGTACGGCCTTGAGCAAGGTGACCATGGTCGAGGCGATGAAGGTGAAATCCATTGTCGCCTCCTTACGCCTGGCCCATGGCGGATGCCGGCATGCTGCGGTTGGCGCGGCGCTCCGCCCCGTTGAAGATGCGGTCCGAAAGGCTGGTCAGGAGCAGATAGAGGCAACCGCCGGCGATGAAGAACAGGAAATATTGCCGGGTCGAGCCTGCCGCAACCTGGCTGGTGCGCATCAGCTCGGCAAGCCCGGTGACGGAGATCAGCGCCGAATCCTTGAGACTGAGCTGCCACACGTTACCGAGGCCGGGAATGGCGAGGCGAAACACCTGCGGCATGATGATGCGGCGAAGACGCATGCCACGATGCATGCCGATCGCCGAGGCGGCTTCGAGCTCGCCCTTGGAAATGGCGAGAAAAGCGCCGCGGAACACCTCCGCCTGATAGGCGCCGGAGATGATGCCGACGGCAAGCGCGCCGGCGATGAAGGAGGGCAAGCCGAGGAAACCCTCGTAACCCATCGCCTGGCCGATCGCGGTGACGGCCGAGGAGCCACCGAAATAGATGAGATAGATGATCAGCAGTTCGGGCACGCCGCGAAACACGGTCGTATAGACATTGCCGAGCGCGACGAGGATAAGATTGCCGGAGAGTTTCGCCGCCGCGACAATCGCGCCGAGTACCGCGCCGATCGCCAGCGCCGTTGCCGTGACGGCCAGCGTCATCAAGGCGGCGGCAATGAGCAGCGCGCCCCATCCGGTCGAGCCGAAGCCGAGCAGTTCCAAGCTTGCCATATCGTCCGTTCCCCGTCCGTGGCAGTGTTTTGCGGATTGACACCAGAGCATGATGCCGAAAAGTGTGAGCGGTTTTCGGACGACATCATGCTCTAACTCTTTTATTTAGAACAGGATTCAGATTTTAGGCCGGCCCGGCCTAAAATCATCCTGTTCGAGCATGCTGTCTCCGGCGATAAAGCCGGAGACAGGTGTTTGCGGCCGAAAGGCCGAAACGCTTATTCCTGCGGGCTGACGTCGACCTTGAACCACTTCATCGACAGGTTCTTGACCGTGCCGTCGGCAAGCGTCGACTTGATCGCCTCGTTGAACTTGTCGCGCAGATCCGTATCGGCCTTGCGGATGCCGAGACCTTCGCCCTCGCCCCAGATCGAGCCGACGATCTCCGGGCCGGTGAAGTCGAGCGTGTCGTTGGCAGCCTTAAACGCGTTGGCGAAATAGACGGCGTCATCGAAGCCGAGGTCGATACGGCCGTTCTGCAGGTCGAGGTCGCGGTCGGCGCCGGTCTTGTATTCGCGGATCTCGGCAATGTCGCCGAAATTGTCATAGACGAATTTGGCATAGACGGTTGCCGCCTGGATGCCGATCGTCTTGCCCTTGAAGACTTCCTTCAGCGCGTCGATCTCCTTCACGCCGGTCTGGCCGGGTGTCATCTTGATCGTGGCGCCGGTGCCGGCGGCCTTTGCCAGCGGGCTATCCTTGGCGGTGGCAAACGCTGCAGGGGTGGCGGCGTAAGGAATGGTGAAACCAATCACCTGCTTGCGCTCCTCTGTGATCGACAGCGCATCCATGATGACGTCGAACTTGCCGGCGTTGAGCGCCGGGATCATGCCGTCCCAATCGGAGGCAACGAGCGTGCATTCGATCTTGGCGCGCTCGCACAGCACCTTGGCGAGTTCCGGTTCGAAGCCGCCGAGCGTGCCGTCGGCATTGGTGAGGTTCCAAGGCGCGTAGGCGCCTTCGAGGGTAATCGTCGCCTTCGTCCAGTCTTTGGAAAAGGCAGGCGCGGCAAAGGCGGAAAAAGCCGCCACACCGCAAAACAGGATTGCGCTGAATTTCATTTGTGAATTCTCCTCTGGAGTTGAAACAGACCTTGCGGCACCACGGCCGATCTTCGCCGGCTTGCCCTTTCCCGTCCTATTTCTGTTTCAAGGACCGATTGGGAGGTTGTATATGGTACCATATGAGATATTTTGTGATATGCAAGAGGGAAAGTCGAATTATGTGGCGAATTCCCTTCGTGCAAAAGGAATAGGCAATGAAACGTCCCGGCGAGATGAAGCGCGAATTGGCGGAAAATGACAGCACCCCGCTCTATGCCGGCGTCAAGCAGGTGATCCTCGACCGCATCCAGAGCGGCGAGTGGCCGCCGAAATACCGCGTGCCCTCGGAAAACGAGCTGGTCGTCGAACTCGGCGTCAGCAAGATGACCGCCAACCGGGCACTGCGCGAACTTGCCAATGAGGGCGAGCTCATCCGCATCCAGGGCGTCGGCTCCTTCGTCGCCGAGCGCAAGGGCTATTCGGCGCTGTTCGAAGTGCGCAACATCGCCGAGGAAATCGCCGAACGCGGCCATGTCCACGAGGCCTCCGTCGTCGTTCTCGCCCAGGAAACCGCCTCTCCCGAGGTTGCCGACGCGCTCGAACTGCCGATTGGCGCTGCGGTTTTCCACTCGCTGATCGTCCACAGCGAAAACGGCGTTCCCGTGCAGATCGAGGACCGCTTCGTCCATCCGGAGGCTGCCCCGGAATATCTCGCTCAGGATTTTTCGACGCTGACGCCGAACGCCTATCTGACGGCCGCGGCCCCGCTCAGCGGCTCCGAGCATGTCGTCGAGGCGGCGATGCCGCAGGCCTGGGAATGCAAGCTCTTGACCATCATGAAGACCGAACCGTGCCTGACGATCCGCCGGCGCACATGGTCGGCAAAACAGGTGGTCTCAACCGCCCGTCTCGTCTATCCCGGCCACCGCTATCGGCTCGAAGCGCGCAGTGGCAAGATGTTCGAGGAATGAAAACACTGCCCGTGTTGTATATGGAACATGGGCAGCTATTAGGATGCCGGCGTGAAACGTGCCACCAGCGCGTGACGATCGCCCGGATAGGTGAAGCGCACATGCGTCACTGGGCCGGCATTGCTCCAGGTGCGGCGTTCTACCACGAGGCAGGCGGTATTGCGTGGTATATCGAGAGCCGCGGCCAGCTCGGCACCAGCTGAGACGGCATGGATCCGGTGTTCGGCCGTGCTCCACGGCACTTGGTTGAGCAGCCAGGGGCCGGGCGCCATCGTCAGGAAATCGGCATCGGCGGCTTCAGGTACCGTCGCAAGACTGATCAGCCGCTCCTCCAGGCAAAAGGGCCGCGCGCCGGCATTGTGGATGCAGACGACCTCGACGACCGAGGACGCCACAGGCAGTTCCAGACGGCGGCTGTCGTCCGCCTTGGCCTTGCGGCTCACCTTCTTCGAAACCGCATAGGAATAAGGCAGGTTCAGCGACTGCACCTCAGCCTTGATGTCGTGGATTTCGAGAATGGCCGATTGTGCCTGCGGCTGGGTGACGAAGCTGCCGGACTTCTTGCGGCGCTCGATGAGGCCGGCCTTGGCGAGCTGGGTCAGCACCTTGTTCACCGTCATGCGCGAGCAGTCATACTGCGTGGCGAGATCGACCTCGAAGGGAATGCGGTGCCCCGGCGGCCATACGCCCGAGACGATATGGCCCTCGATGTCGCTCAGGATGCGCTGATGCAAGGTCGGATCCCTGCTTTGGTCCATTGCCACGCTCCGGTTGGTCTCCCGCTCTAGCGCATCGGCCCGAAAATCGAAATCGATTCTCGGAAGCACGATGCGTCGATTCAAAGTGTTACAGCGTCCTTTGCGCGCCTGAAAAGACACGCGGCGCTGTAATTCCAATAGCCCGCCAGGAAAAGCTCCTTTTCAGGCAGCAAGCAATTCCCCCATCGCAGCGAGGAATCGCCGGTCGATGGCGTCGCGCCTGAGATGGCGTCCGCCCTCCACCTGCTTGCGGCCGCGCGCCCAGACGCAATCGACGGAAATGCCGCCTGCAAACAGCCAGTGATCGAGGGCCTGGTCGCCTGCGAGATAAGGAACGGCCGTGACATCGAGCGATACGATATCGGCGTGATAGCCCTCGACGAGACCTGCCGGTGCTTTCAATGCGGCACCGCCGCCGGCAAGTGCATGGGTAAACAGCGAAAGCGCCGTCGAACCGCCGGGTGCTGCGATGACGTTGCGGGCGCGAAGCGCCAGGCGCTGCGAATATTCGAGCTGGCGCAGTTCCTCCGGCACCGAGATCAGCACGTTGGAATCCGAACCGATGCCGTAACGCCCGCCCTCTTCGAGGAAGAGCGGTGCGGCAAAGGCGCCATCACCGAGATTGGCTTCGGTGATCGGGCAGAGGCCGGCGATAGCGCCGCTTTTCGCCATCCGCCGCGTTTCGTCCTCGGTCATGTGCGTCGCATGGATCAGGCACCAGCGCTCATCCACAGGCGCATGATCGAGCAGCCATTGCACAGGCCGCGCACCGGACCAGGCGATGCAGTCCTCGACTTCCTTCACCTGCTCGGCGACATGGATATGGATGGGGCCGTCCCCCGCCATCGGCACGAGCCGTGTGAGCTCGTCCGGTGTTGCAGCGCGCAGGCTGTGCGGTGCCAGCCCGAGCTCGGCGCCGTCGAGCCGGCCGGTCACTGCCCGGCATCCCTCCATCAGCCTTTCGAAGCTTTCGAGCGAATTGATGAAACGCCGCTGGCCGTCGATCGGGGCAGCTCCGCCGAAGCCGGAATGGGCATAGAAGACCGGCAGCAGCGTCAGCCCGATACCGGCCTCTTCGCTTGCCGCACCGATGCGTTCGGCAAGCTCGGCGATATTGGCGTAAGTGCCGCCATCCCTGTCGTGGTGGAGATAGTGGAACTCGCCGACGCGGGAAAAACCGGCCTCCAGCATCTCTGTATAAAGCTTGGCCGCGACCGCTTCGACATGCTCCGGCGTCATCGCCAGGGCAAACTTGTACATGACAGTGCGCCAGCTCCAGAAGCTGTCATTGGCCGGGCCGCGCACTTCGGCAAGGCCGGCCATCGCCCGCTGGAAGGCATGGCTGTGCAGGTTCGCCATGGCGGGAACGAGGAGAGCGTGGCGTTCGTCGCCGGGCTCGCGAGCAGTGCCGATTTCGACCCGCGCGATGCGCCCGGCCTCGAGCGTCAGCCGCACGTCCTTCTGCCAGCCCTGCGGCGTCAGCGCCGTGTCTGCGTGAAGTGTGGTCATGGCCTTCCCTCTCCTCTTGCCGTGCCGCCGATCTTTCTTTTCCAGAAAAGCGCACAAAATTTCTCTTGTCACCTGTCGATTATGTATATACATGTTTTGGCATAAGGAAAGGCGCAAAGCTGATGACCGGGAACAATTTTTCAGACGAAGCCCCATCTGCCGACACCCGCCCGGCGCTGTGGCGCAATGCGCGGCTGGCCACGCTGGCGCCTGCTAAAGAAGGGCTCGGCATCGTCGAAAAAGGCGCCGTGCTGATCGAAAACGGCCGCATCGCCTTTGCCGGCGCCGAAAGCGAGCTGCCGGCATCGGCCATCGAACATTCCGACATCGTCGATCTCGAAGGCCGCTGGGTAACGCCCGGTCTCGTCGACTGCCACACCCATATCGTTCACGGCGGCAACCGCGCCCGCGAGTTCGAAATGCGCCTTGCAGGCGCGACCTATGAGGAGGTCGCCCGCGCCGGCGGCGGCATCGTTTCCTCGGTGAAGGCGACCAATGCGCTGTCGGTCGAGGAGCTTGTCGCGCAGGCCCTGCCGCGGCTCGACACGCTGCTTGCCGAAGGCGTGACCACGATCGAGATCAAATCCGGCTACGGGCTGAACCGGACCGGTGAAGTGAAGATGCTGCAGAGCGCCCGCCTGCTCGGCCATATCAGACCGGTCCGCGTCGCCACCAGCTATCTCGGCGCCCATGCGACGCCTGTGGAATATAAGGGTCGCAACGGCGATTATCTCGATGATGTCGTCCTGCCCGGTCTCGACGACATGCATGGCCTCGGTCTTGCCGATGCCGTCGACGGCTTTTGCGAGGGCATCGCTTTTTCCACGACCGAGATCGCCCGCGTCTTCGACAAGGCCAAGGCGCTCGGCCTGCCGGTCAAGCTGCACGCCGAGCAGCTCTCCAATCTCGGCGGCGCCAAGCTCGCCGCATCCTATGGCGCGCTTTCGGCCGATCACCTCGAATATCTCGACGAAGATGGCGTTGCGGCGATGGCCGCAGCCGGCACCGTCGCCGTGCTGCTGCCCGGCGCCTTCTACGCCATCCATGAAAAGCAGAAGCCGCCGGTAGAGGCGCTGCGGCGGGCAGGCGTGCCGATCGCGATCGCCACCGATTGCAATCCCGGCACCTCGCCGCTCACCTCGATGTTGCTCACCATGAACATGTCGGCCACACTTTTCGGTCTCACCGTCGAGGAATGCATCGCCGGCGCCACCCGCGAAGGCGCCCGCGCGCTCGGCCTGCTCGACAAGACGGGAACGCTCGAAGCCGGCAAATCCGCCGACCTCGCCGTCTGGAATATCGAAAGCCTTGCCGAACTCGTCTACCGCATCGGCTTCAATCCGCTTCACGCACGCGTCTTCAAGGGCGAAAGGAACGGTCGATGACCATCACGCTCCACCCAGGCTCCGTCTCGCTTAAGGACCTCGAAACCATCTACTGGACCGGTGTGCCGGCAAGGCTCGATCCAGCCTTCGATACGGGGATCGCCAAGGCCGCTGCCCGCATCGCCGAGATCGCCGCCGGCAACGCGCCGGTCTACGGCATCAATACCGGCTTCGGAAAACTCGCCTCGATCAAGATCGACAGCGCCGATGTGACCACCTTGCAGCGCAATCTCATCCTGTCGCATTGCTGCGGTGTCGGCGCGCCACTGCCTGAGAATATCGTGCGGCTGATCATGGCGCTGAAGCTGGTCTCGCTCGGGCGCGGCGCCTCCGGCGTGCGGCTGGAGCTGGTGCGGCTGATCGAAGCCATGCTGGAAAAGGGCGTCATTCCGCTGATCCCGGAAAAGGGCTCGGTCGGCGCCTCCGGCGATCTTGCTCCGCTTGCCCATATGGCGGCGGTGATGATGGGCGAGGCCGAAGCCTTCTTCGCCGGCCAACGCCTCTCAGGCGCCAAAGCCCTCGAAAAAGCTGGCCTCAGACCGGTGGTGCTCGCCGCCAAGGAGGGCCTAGCGCTGATCAACGGCACCCAGACCTCGACGGCGCTGGCGCTCGCCGGCCTCTTCCGCGCCCATCGTGCCGCGCAGGCCGCCCTGATCACCGGCGCGATGTCCACCGACGCCGCCATGGGCTCTTCGGCGCCGTTCCATCCGGATATTCACACATTGCGTGGCCACAAGGGCCAGATCGACACGGCATCAGCCCTTCGCGCGCTGCTCGAAAACTCCATCATTCGCCAGAGCCACATCGAGGGCGACGAGCGTGTGCAGGATCCCTATTGCATCCGCTGCCAGCCGCAGGTCGACGGCGCCTGTCTCGATCTGCTGCGCTCGGTCGCCCGCACCCTTGAAATCGAGGCCAACGCGGTCACCGACAATCCGCTGGTGCTCTCGGACAATTCCGTCGTTTCCGGCGGCAATTTCCACGCCGAACCCGTCGCCTTCGCTGCTGACCAGATCGCGTTGGCCGTCTGCGAGATCGGCGCGATTTCGCAACGCCGCATCGCGCTGCTGGTCGATCCGACCCTCTCCTACGGCCTGCCGGCCTTCCTCGCCAAGAAGCCAGGCTTGAATTCCGGCCTGATGATCGCCGAGGTCACCTCTGCGGCGCTGATGTCCGAGAACAAGCAGATGTCGCACCCGGCCTCGGTCGATTCGACGCCGACATCGGCCAACCAGGAAGACCATGTCTCCATGGCCTGCCACGGCGCCCGCCGGCTCCTCGGCATGACCGAGAACCTGTTCGGCATCATCGGCATCGAGGCGCTGACCGCCGCCCAAGGCGTCGAACTGCGCGCACCGCTGTCGACGAGCCCGGAACTGAGCAAGGCGATCACCGCGATCCGCACCAAGGTTTCGAGCCTCGACGTCGATCGCTACATGGCAAACGACCTCGCCGCCGCCGCCGAACTGGTGGCAACGGGCGCCCTGAACGCCTCGGTTTCGAATGGTATTCTGCCGGTTCTGGAGGGTTGATCGTGATGGTTCTGGACTTGGTACCCCCCTCTGCCCTGCCGGGCATCTCCCCCACAAGGGGGGAGATCGGCTGGTTGGCCCCGCTCGCTCCGACATCAATTGTTTGGCAAAGCCCCATCCACGAGTCAATCTCCCCCCTTGTGGGGGAGATGTCCGGCAGGACAGAGGGGGGTAGCGCCCCAGACACCGGAGCGCTTTGCCTATGACCACACCATACGAAATCCGCCAGGGCACCTCCCCCGTCATCCTCGGCTTCCCCCATACCGGCACCGACGTGCCGCCTGAGATCGCCGACCGCCTCAACGACAACGGCCGCATCCTCGCCGACACCGACTGGCACATCCACCGCCTCTATGATGGCCTGCTCGACAATGTCACAGTGGTGCGCGCCACCTTCCACCGCTACGTGATCGACGCCAACCGCGATCCCCAAGGCGTGAGCCTCTACCCCGGCCAGAACACCACCGGCCTCATTCCCCAGACGGATTTCGACGGCAAGGCGATCTGGAAGGAAGGCGCTGCACCCGATGAGGCCGACATCGCGGCGCGGCTGCGGGATTTTCATGCCCCCTATCATACTGCGCTTGCCGCCGAGATCGAACGCGTCAAGGCAATCCACGGCGTCGCAATCCTCTACGACTGCCACTCGATCCGGTCGCACATTCCCTTTCTCTTCGAAGGCAAGCTGCCGGATTTCAATATCGGCACCGATATGGGAAAGACCTGCGACAGCGCGATCGAGCAGGCGACGCTCACAGTCGTCGCAGCCGCCGAAGGTTACGACGGCGTGCTCAATGGCCGCTTCAAGGGCGGCTGGACGACACGCCACTATGGTCGGCCCGACACTGGTGTGCACGCGATCCAGATGGAGCTCGCACAATCGACCCATCTCCAGACCGAGACTGCGCCCTTTGCCTACGACGCCGCCAAGGCAGACAGACTTCGCGTTCATCTCAAAAACATTCTGGTGCGCATCGAACAGATTGCGCCAGGCCTGAAACGATAACGATCTCTCGACAGGGGAACCGCCATGAACAATCCACGCCATAATATCCGCGAAATCCGCGCACCCCGCGGCAACGATCTCAATGCCAAGAGCTGGATGACCGAAGCGCCGCTGCGCATGCTGATGAACAATCTCGATCCCGACGTCGCCGAAAATCCGAACGAGCTCGTCGTCTATGGCGGCATCGGCCGCGCCGCCCGCACCTGGGAGGATTTCGACCGCATCGTCGCGACGCTGAAGACGCTGACGGAAGAAGAAACGCTGGTCGTGCAATCCGGCAAGCCGGTCGGCGTGTTCCGCACCCACAAGGATGCGCCGCGCGTGCTGATCGCCAATTCCAACCTCGTGCCGCATTGGGCGACCTGGGATCATTTCAACGAACTGGATAAGAAGGGCCTTGCCATGTACGGCCAGATGACGGCCGGTTCGTGGATCTATATCGGCACCCAGGGCATCGTGCAGGGCACTTACGAGACCTTCGTCGAGGCCGGCCGCCAGCACTACGGCGGCAATCTCAAGGGCAAATGGATCCTGACCGGCGGCCTCGGCGGCATGGGCGGCGCCCAGCCGCTCGCCGCCGTCATGGCCGGCGCCTGCTGCCTTGCCGTCGAATGCAATCCCGATTCGATCGATTTCCGGCTCCGCACCCGCTATGTCGACGCCAAGGCGGAGACGCTGGATGAAGCGCTTGAGATGATCGACCGCTGGACCAAGGCCGGCGAGGCGAAGTCCGTCGGCCTGCTCGGTAACGCCGCCGAAATCCTGCCGGAGATGGTTCGCCGCGGCATCCGCCCCGATATCGTCACCGACCAGACCTCGGCCCACGACCCGATCAACGGCTACCTGCCGAAGGGCTGGACGATGGGTGAGTGGAAGGCAAAGCGCGAAAGCGATCCGAAGGCCGTGGAAAAAGCGGCGCGCGCCTCGATGCGCGAGCATGTCGAAGCGATGATCGCCTTCTGGAACGCCGGCGTGCCGACCCTCGATTACGGCAACAATATCCGCCAGGTCGCCAAGGACGAAGGCCTCGAAAACGCCTTCGCCTTCCCGGGCTTCGTGCCGGCCTATATCCGCCCGCTGTTTTGCCGCGGCATCGGCCCCTTCCGCTGGGCAGCCCTTTCCGGCGATCCGGAGGATATCTACAAGACCGATGCCAAGGTGAAGGAATTGCTGCCTGACAACAAGCACCTGCATCATTGGCTCGACATGGCCAGGGAGCGCATCGCCTTCCAGGGCCTGCCGGCGCGCATCTGCTGGGTGGGCCTGGGCGACCGTCACAAGCTCGGCCTCGCCTTCAACGAGATGGTGAGAACAGGCGAACTCTCCGCCCCGATCGTCATCGGCCGCGATCATCTGGACTCCGGCTCCGTCGCCTCGCCGAACCGCGAGACGGAGGCGATGAAGGACGGCTCCGACGCCGTCTCCGACTGGCCGCTGCTCAACGCCCTGCTCAACACGGCGTCGGGCGCCACCTGGGTGTCGCTGCATCACGGCGGCGGCGTCGGCATGGGCTTCTCGCAGCATTCCGGCATGGTCATCTGCGCCGATGGCACGGACGATGCCGCAAGACGCCTCGAGCGCGTGCTCTGGAACGACCCGGCGACCGGCGTCATGCGCCACGCCGATGCCGGCTACGAAATCGCCATCGACTGCGCCAAGGAAAAGGGCCTGCGCCTGCCCGGCATTCTCGGGAACTGAGCCCGGTGAGGATCCTGCGCGCCGGCGATCACAAACGCATGCCCTGGAAAAACGGCAAGGGAGAGACGGTGGAAATCGCCGTCTTTCCACCCGGCGCTTCGATCAACGACTTCGACTGGCGCATCAGCATGGCGACGGTCGCCGAGGACGGCCCGTTTTCGATCTTTCCCGGCATCGACCGCACGCTGGCGATCCTCGATGGCAACGGCATGGTGCTCGATGTCGCAGGCAGCTCGCCCGTGCTGCTGACAACGACAAGCGATCCGCTGGCCTTCCCGGCGGATGTCCCCGTCGCGGCCAGGCTCGAGGACGGAGCGATCACCGATCTCAACGTCATGACGCGCCGTGACGGGCTCGCCCATACGCTGATCCGCATCGACCTCGATGGCAGCAAGACCGTGCGGCTTTCGCCCTCGGCATGCCTGTTGCTTTGCCATCGCGGTGCGGTGTCATTCCGGCGGGAGGACGAGACCGGCGCGCTTGCGGCCGGCGATGCGCTGCTGATCGAGGACGCGACTGCCACCGTGCTGGAAATCGATGGCGAAGCCAGATGTTATCTCGCCTCGATCACCACGGGCTGATCTTCGAACAACTTAAAAACATTAAGCAATCGAGGTTTGACGAAGCATCTGCATAAACCATCGCCATCTCGGGCCATGGACGTCATTCCTCGTTTCGGTCTAAACTTCGCCCTTCTGATGAAGAAGAAGACCTAGACTGCCCGCAACGTGGCGGGGAGCAAGGGAGCAGGCGTGACGGATCCATACGATATTCTCGGCGTTGAACGCGATGCGGACGAGGCGCAGCTGAAGGCCGCCTATCGGCGCCTGGCAAAGGTTGCCCACCCCGATTCAGGCGGTGATTCGGACGCCTTCGCCCATCTGCAGAAAGCCTACGGGCTGCTTCTCGATCCGGTCCGGCGCAAGGTCTACGACGATACCGGCTACGACGTCGAATTCGCCGATGCGGCCGAATTGCAGGCGCTTGTGATGATCGAGAAGCTCGTCACCGACGCAGTCCTCGACGAGCGCGCACCAGGAAGTTTCGATCCCGTCGCCGTCATGCAAGACAGCCTTTCCGAGGAACTGCGCAAGGCGCGTTTCAGCAAGAGCGAGCTGGAGCGCCACGCCTCGCGAATCGGCCTGCATCTGGAGCGGCTAGAAAAACAGTCCGGCCGCGATGTGCTCGCCCACATGTTCCGCGCCCGCATCGAGGCGATATCCAAGGCGGTCTCGGAAACCGAGGCGAAGATCAAGGCGACGGAACGCGCCGCCGACATGATCTCCGGCTATGTCTACGACATCGATCCGCCGCCACTGCCGGATGACGCGGTCACCAGCATCGAATGGGCCGAGCCCTCCAGAAACCGCTCCACCGGCTGACGGCTGATCCTAATAGGACAGCTTCGGATACCAGTCCGGTGCCCGACCTTCCGGCGTCGCATCGAGCACGGTCCAGAGCGGCATCAGGTCGGGCGCGCCGCGCGGATCCTCGCCCGGGTCGGCCGTCGCCTCGCCCATCTCCTCGCTCCAGAAATGGCGAATGGTGCCGTCGCGGCGCGTGAAGACGTTGAAGGCGGCGCCATCGCTGCCGTCTCCGCCGATCGCGCGATAGTCGCGGCTGTAATCGTCCGTCATGTCGGAATAGAGCGGCAGGTGATGCCAGCCGCGTTCCTTCTTGAAGGCGAGCAGCCTTTCGATCGGCGAGCGGGCGACGACGGCCAAGGCTGCGCGCTGCTGGATATCGGGCACCTCGCCGTCCCAGGCCGACAGCAGCGAGGTGCACATCGGGCACGGGCGCTCGCGTTGCGGGCCGAACATGTAGCTGTAGACGATCAGCGTCTCCTTGTCGGCGAAGAGCTCGCTGAAGGATATCGGCCCATCGCTGCCTTCGAAGCGGTAGTCTTTCGTCACCTCGCCGCCCGGCGGCAGCGCCCGGCGCTGTACCGCCACGCGCTCGATGTGCCGGCGCAATTCGATCTCTTCAGCCAGCAGCGCGTCGCGGGCGCTGCGATACGCCTCACTCTCATTGGGAAACCGAACGCCGTTCTTGGCCGCAAGCACGGCGGCGGGTACCAGATGCTGATTATCCATGACGATATCCTCCTTCTATTGCCGCGCGTCTCAGACGCGCAAAGGACGTGCTGAAGCCACGACCGGGTGCCAGCACATCATTACAAGGACGATCGGCTGAGGCGAAAATCGACAGAGCCGACGGAAAATAATCGCCCCGTGCTTTGGCCGGCTCAGCGCCCGGATCGCCAAAGCCCAGCAGATCAAGATCGCGCGTTCCGAAATGCGGACCATCGAACCCGCTCATCATCAGCATTGCGCCCTTCCGAGAGGGCGCCGCCCCGTGAACTCATTTCACCGTCGGCTGCGAAACTCAATGAACGGTGATCACCGGAATGCCGGCTTCGTCGGCGGCACGGATAAGCGCTGCTCGCGCGTCCTGAGCCGGAATTTCCCCATGAATTGCATTCCGGCACGCCCTAATCGCTATGAGATATTCTTCTCCGTCGTCGATCGGCCAGCCAGCCGTCAGCATCTCGGCAGCCTGAAAAAGGGTTGCGACAAGCTTGTATTTTTCCGACCCACTCACAACGAGCATCAGAGGGGCAAACTCTGCAGATGTGCGCCACTTCATGACATTAGGTCTCCCCACAGTAAACATATTAGTAACCGTGCAAGAACCGTTCCGTGATCTCCGCTGGCATGCCGAAGCTGGTTTCGGAGGCTGCATAATGAAAAGGAGAACATGTCTTAAAGGGCGCTTTAGTCGCCTCAGCATCGCCAGCGTCAGCATGGGCACCTGTTGGCAGGGAAACGGTTGCCGGCCTCATTACCCGCCATGCTGAAGCCGATAAGGCCGCCGCCGAAAGATCGATCAGCTCTGCCTTCGGCCGGCTGGCTCCAATGGAGGCGGCGCACAATCGCAGGAAGCTCAATACCTATAAAACAAGAGAGTTATTGACTGAGAGCCTGAGAGGTGCCGGACCTCCGCTCAAAGGTAAGCTCGCGAAAAGAACATCGCGGTCGTCAAAATGGCGACCGCGAGGGTTAGCAACCGGACGACCGATGATGGCAGACGACGTCCAATATGCGCTCCAATCCATCCGCCGATAACGGCTCCAATCGTCATGGGAATGCACTCCTGCCATACAATAGCCCCGGCAAGTATGAAGACGACGACGGCGACCGCGTTGGCGGCTGTGACCATCACCATTCTTGTCGGATTCAGACTCTTGATGTCCCCGCCCCCGAGCGCGCTCCATGCCGCAAGCATCATGAGACCCACCGCGCCGCCAAAATAGCCGCCATAAAGACCGAGAAAGAACTGAACCGTTGCAAACGCCAGAACATTCGCACGTGCCTGCGTCTGGAACCGGGCGCTGAGCCTCGGACCTGCAGTCAGCATCAATGTCGCCACGAGCAAAAGCCATGGCAGGAGACCATCGAAAATCCTGGATGGGGTTAGCAGTAATAGAATGCTTCCGGCCACACCACCCATCACCGTCACGATGGCAATGGGCACCACATTGACGCCGCACACACTCTTAACCCCGTCACGGTAGACCCACGAGCTCGCCATACCGCCGGGAAACAAGGCTAAGGTGCTCGTGGCGTTTGCGGCTACCGACGGCACTCCGACCGATATCAACGCAGGCAGGGATACGAACGACCCGCCGCCCGCCAACGCATTCATGCTGCCTGCTAACAAGCCAGCAAGGAAAAGAAGCATGATATCGTACATGTTCAGGTCGCCTTAGCACCCAAGCCTGATTCCGGCCGAGCCTCTTGTCCAATACCGCCGTCAAATCGCCGCACGCCGTTGCGCGTCCAGAAGAGTCCACCCCACGACCGCCATTCGCCGTAGTCAAGGAAACGCAATCGAGAGCCATTCATCCGATCACCATGAGCGTAACCGATGCTATCCCGAGGAGTACGCCAACCGCCTGATGCCAGCCGAGCCTCTCGTCGAAAACCAAAACGGCGATCGCGTTGATGGCGATGAGCTGCGCGACCGACGATAACGAAATAGCAAGGGAAAGCCCGCTTGTCCGCATGAGAGCGATCATCGAAAGATTGCCTAATGTGTAGAGGACAAGCGCAGTGGCGAGCAGCCAAAGGTTCGAGTTGCTCACGTATGCGCGGGAAGCGGTCGCTCCCGCCAGGAATAGGCAGACGGCTATGAAGAGGATGGCGGCAACACGCATCGATAAACTCCTGCTGACGCGTTTTGTCTAACGCCGGGCGGCCCGTCAATCCATCAGAGACTAGTCCTCGATCTCGAGGTGGGGCCTAGTTGGTAATCAGTCGACGTTACACCCAGCTCGACGGCTTTCGAGGCGCGGGCTTTCTGAGTGCGTCCTTCAACCAGCATTCTGGCTTTTCAAAACATGCCAAACGCCTTGCACGAACTGCCCCGGACATAAGCCATGAAGCACTAGATAGCACCCGGAACATCCAGCCCGAGTAGCTTGTGAAATCGGACATTATGACGTCAGTCGCCTTGTTGGAGGAGTAGGGGCGATGGCATCACCGTTCCGGACCAGCGCGTATCCTTGAGGAAGCAGGAACCGTACTTGCGATGTATGTCATCGCTTTGCACTGCCCCTCACCTGGCCAGGCCGCGTGGCATTTAGAGAACGTGCTCAGTGGCTTAGAGCCGACGACGGAGCGTTGACCCTCATGGCAATCAGACCTGAAAATGTCCGGATGAGATGATCTTCTATGTAACGCTGTCCTCGCCCCTCTGCGTAGAGCAACATCGGCAGCCCGCTCATCGCGTATCTTTCAAACACCCGGCCGCCGACCTCGGGTATGCTGGCGAATAGCGTTGTCCGGTTTGGCCGTATTCCCGGCATGCGCCCTGCGACTGTTTGCTTTGACCGATCGCGGCAGGGTTGAATTCAGGCCGAGCGCCCCTAAACGCTTTGTATCAAGCCTCCGTCGACGCGAATAATCGAGCCGGTAAGATAGGATGCCCGGCGGCTCGCCATGAAAGCGACGACATCAGCATACTCTTGCGGATCACCATAGCGACCAATTGGGATCGACGCCGTGCTAGCTGCCGAGACGTCCTCAACTGATTTGCCTTCTCGCTTGGCTTTCTGTTCGTCAAGGAAGGTGATGCGTTGGGTTGCAACACGTCCCGGAAGCACGACATTGACAGTCACGCCATCGCGGCCGACTTCGCCCGCCAGCGTTTTCGACCAGCCGAGAAGTGACATGCGCAGCGAATTCGAAAGCCCGAGGTTGGGGATGGGCGCCACGACACCAGACGACGTCGAGGTGATGATGCGGCCCCATTTCTTTTCGCGCATCTTCGGAAGAACGGCATCGCTGATGGCGATGACCGACAGTACCATGCTGTCGAAATATTTGCGCCAGTTGTCGGCGCTCTGACCGGATACTAGCGTCGGCGGCGGGCCACCGGTAATGTTGACGAGCACATCAACCGAACCGAACTGCTTTTCGATGGCAGCGAGATTGGGTGCGATCACGTCGAGACTGGCAAGGTCCCACTCCAGTGCCAACGCCGAGCCACCGGCCGTGCGAATATCGGCAACCGTCTTTTCAGCCGCTTCCTTGTTGAGGTCGGCAACCGCGATCTGCGCGTCTTCCGCGGCAAGCGTTTTTGCGATCGCCCCGCCTAATCCCCCGCCAGCCCCCAATACAAGAGCTGTCTTGCCTTTCAATCCCAGATCCATGGTCCGTTTCCTTTCCGTTGTTGTCGATTTTTGTTCGGCATCAGATTAGCCCGCCATCCAGCCGCCATCGACCATCAGGTTAACGCCGGTCATGTAGCTCGCCATGTCGCTGGCGAGGAAAAGCGCGGCACTCGCGACATCGTGTGGCTCGCCGAGCCGCGGCCAAGGCGTGCGACGACGCGAATAATCGAGAGCGTCGGGATCGTTGGCGACACCCGGTTTGCCGGTGACGATCTTGCCGGGGGCGATCGCATTGCAAACGATACCTGTCGCAGCATGGTCGACGGCAATTTGCCGGGTCATTTGCACGACTGCACCCTTGCTGACGCCGTATGGGAAATCACCAGGGCAAGCGACCATGCCGTGCTGCGATGAAATGTTGATGATGCGGCCACGCGTTTCACCGGTCGGCTCCTGCGCCAGAAATTGCTGCGCGGCTCGCTTGCAGCAATAAAAGAACCCGGTGACATTGACGGCGATCACCCTATCCCATTGTTGGGGCGAGGTTTCAAGGAGATTGGTCGAGGTGTAGATCGCGGCATTGTTGACCATGATGTCGAGCCGACCGAACTCTTTCACCGTTTGTGAGACCAGCGCATCGACGTCTGCCCAGTTAGAGATGTCGGTCCTTAGGAACATGCCCTTTCCGCCTGCCGCGACGATGCAGGAAAGGGTCGTTTCACCACCCTCGATCGGGGCCTCGGAGACGTCGGCGATCACGACGGTCGCGCCCTCTTCGGCGTAGCGAAGTGCGATCGCGCGGCCGAGGCCGGAACTCGCGCCAGTGACAATGGCAATTTTCCTATCGAGGAAAGGCATTGGCGTTCCTTTATGCAGTCCTGCGGACGACCTGGCCGCGACGGGGACTAAGAAGCGTTCCGTCTTTGACGATGCGTGCGCCGCGCAGGAAGACGTCGGTCAACCGGCCGGCCGTGCGCTTGCCGTGAAATGGTGAATAGGCGGCACGGGAGGCCTGCTCGGTATTGGTGATAACAGCCGATCGGTCCATATCGACAATTAGAATGTCGGCATCGCTGCCGACGGCAATCGACCCTTTCGAACGTCCAAGTCCGAAGCGATGGGCGGGATTGTAGGCGCAGATCCGCACGAGATCCGGAAGCCCTATTACCTTCTCCGCCACAAGGTCCAGCATCACCGAGAGCAATGTCTGAAGACCCGGCATCCCGCCCGGAATATCTGCGAAAGATCCATAGACTGCCGACTTTTCGGCCGGGCTGTGCGGCGCATGATCCGTTGCCATGATTGTGATCAGGCCCTCAGAGACCGCTCGGCGCAAGGCGGCGACATCGTCGCGGCCGCGAAACGGAGGCGATCCCTTCAGCCGGGCGCCTTCCGTCTCGTAGTCGTCGGATGTGAAGAACAGGTTCTGCGGTGTCGTTTCGACGGTGACATCAGCCATGCTCCGAAGACGGCGCCAGGTCTCGACGCCGAGCCTCGAATTGATTTGACGCACATGCACGCGCGCGCCGGTCTCAGCCGCCGCCAGTACCGCGCGTGCGATACCGCCGGCCTCGGCGAGCGGCGGTCTGCTGGCCAGAAATGCCGGAATACCAACACTGCGCTCACGCAAGCCGGCACCCTCGAGGATCGACTGGTCGCCGGGGGAAACGCCTATCACCGCGCCGGTACCCGCCAGCCGGCGCAGCATCTCGGTGACAGCATCCAGACTATCGAACCGATAGTCGACGGGTACGTCGGCCGTGAACAGTTCAAGAGAGACCGGCGACAAAGCAAGCAGGTCCTCCAGGCTGTCATAACTCTTCGAAACCACGGCCTGAAAGCCGACGTCGACGTGAATACCCCCCGCCGCGCTCGCCATCTTATCCGACAATTGCTGCGCAGTCGCCGTCCAGGGATCGTCCGTCGGCATGTCGAGGATGGTCGTCACGCCGCCGAGCGCCGCTGCGTGCGTGCCGCTTTCGAAATCCTCCTTCTGCGTCATTCCCGGTTCGCGCAGATGAACATGCGCATCGACCAGGCCGGGCAGCACCTTTTTGCCGCTCGCATTGATGAAGCCGCGTGCCATGGCGGGCTCGCCAGGCGCAAGGAGGGCCGCGACGCGTCCGTCGAGAATGCCGATATCCGCAGGAAGTTGACCGCTTGCGTTGACGACCATGCCGCCGTTGATCAGCGTGTCGAACATAGTCGCCTCCGCCTCCCCTACCATAGACCCGCGAGCCGCGGCTCTTCGTGCGTGACGACCTCGATAAGGGCCGCCTGCCCGGCCTTGACCTTGTCGAGGGCACGTAGCAACGCGGGGCGCAGCATTTCCGGGTCCACGACGCATTCCGCGTAACCACCGAGAGCTTCCGCGATCGGCGCGTAACTGCCTGTCACCCGATTCGCGCCGTATTTCGTGGTGGCAATCGGCATGCTTTTCGCGTAGCCGCCGAGCACGTTGTTGCGCAGCACGATGGTCAAGACAGGCAGATTGCAGCGGACCGCGGTTTCGAAGTCGATGCCGACCATTCCGAACGCGGACTCTCCCATCAGATTGACGACGGTCGCATCGGGGCGAGCAAGCCTGGCCCCCATCGCAAACCCAAGGCCGCTTCCGAGCTGGGTGGTCTTGCCCCAACCGATGTAGCTGCCGGGTGTGCTTGCCACATAAAATGGGCAGAACTGGTCGCGCGGATTGCCGGCGTCGTGCGTGACGATCGAGGTCTTCGGATCGATCGCCTGCATGATCTCCCAGACGACACGGTAAGGTGAGATCGGCGTACTGTCCGATGTCAGGAGCGGCATCCACTTTTCCATGAAAGCCGCGCGGATGGCGGCGATTTCCGTCGCCGGCTGCTGACGTTCGCCGAGAGGCAGGTGATCGCTGCGGATGAGTGCGATCATCTGTTTCAGGACCGAGGCGGCGTCTGCGACCACGCCGTGGGCAACCGCATAGTCCTTGCCGAGATCCGCCTCGTCGAGCGTGACCTGGAGAATGGTTTTATCGTCCGGGACCGGCAGGATGTAGTAAGAGCGCGTCAGGCTGCTGCCGAGTGCGAACACCACATCCGCCTTTTCGAGAAAGTGGTCGACGGTCGCGGGCCGGGCGCGTCCGGCCGTTCCGAGAGCAAGCGGATGATCTTCCGGAAAGGCACTCTTGCCGTTCGGCGTCGTCATGACCGGAATGTTCAAGAGTTCGGCAAGCTCGATCAACTCCGGCGTGGCCGATGCTGACAGCACTCCCTGCCCCGCGAGAATAACCGGATTTTTGGCGGCGAGCAGACTTTCGACTAGATCGACCACCTCACGGTCGCCAGCCTGCGGTACGCTGCGACGCGGGCGGCGATGATCGGCCGGCAGAGCATCAAGCCTTTCGGCCAACAAGTCGACCGGCAATTCGAGCAGGACCGGCGCCGGTGGCCCATTCCTGACCCGCGATATCGCAGCATGCATGAGCTTCGGCAGATCATCGACCTGCGCTGCCGCCTCGCACCATTTGGTGATGTGCCGGAAGTTGCGGCGGGATTCGAAATTGGGGGCGATCGCTTCTGATCCGCGCGGGTAACCGGTCGGTAGGAACAGCATTGGCACGCGGTCGTTGAAAGCCTGGGCAATGCCAGCAAATGCACTCTCGGCTCCCGGACCATATTGCACAGTGACCACGGCAAGCTCCTTGCCGGCTGTCGCTCGGGCATAGCCTTCTGCGATATTGACGGCGACGCGCTGCGTCCGCGCAATCAGCGGCGGAATGTCGAGCGCTGCTGAGGCATCGAAAAGCTCGCTCGCCGGGAAGCCGATGATCTGCTTGACACCTTCCTCCTTTAGGACTCCGGCAATATATTCCGCGCCACTCATCGTCTCCGTACGCAAATGGCCGTCCGGCAGTGCATGCGTGCCGTCAGCCATGATGATCGATCCAGTAACGGGCGATGTCCTCGCGCCGCATGAAGGCGGCGCCGGGGGTCTTCTTGACGTGTTCGATAACGTCACGCAGGCCGGAGGCGCGATTGGGCTGGCCCATCCAGCGCGCATGTACGCCGATCGTCAGCATGCGCCCACCGGTTTCGTCCGCTTCGCCGATCATGTAGTCGATCGCCGATCGGCAATCTTCGGCAAAGTCGCGCGGATTGCTGTAGCCCGGCGCGATCAGATAGCGGCTGTCGTTCAGCGTCTTCGAATAGGGTACGACGAGAAGCTTCGTACCCTCATGATCGAGGAAATACGGAAGATCGTCGTTGCAGGGGTCTGAATAATAGAGGAAGCCGCCTTCCCTGACGATGAGGTCACGGGTGTTGACGCTCGGAAAGGAGCGGCAATTCCAGCCGATCGGCCTTTTGCCGGTCAATTTCTCATAGAGGGCGACTGCTTCGTGGAGCTGCTGCTCCTCTTCATCGCGTGGCATGCCGGAATATTCGCTCCAGCGCAGGCCGTGGCCGAGCAGATCATGACCGCGGGCATTCATCCACTCGACGACAGCCGGGTTCTTCTCCAGCGCAACGGCACAGGCCGAGACCGTTACCGGGATATCGTAGCGGTCGAACAGTCGTGCCAAGCGCCAGACGCCGGCGCGACTGCCGTATTCGAAATGGGTCTCGGTGCCGAGGTCGCGCAGCGGCGGGCTGTTGGGAATATTGTACTCGCCCCAATTATCGTTTCGTCCGTCCTCGAGCCAGGAATATTCGGCGCCCTCCTCGTAGTTCAGCACGAGGTTGATCGCCAGTTTGACGCCACCTGGCCAGGTGATGACCGGTGGGTTCGGGCCATAGCCGACAAAATCGCGCGATTGGTCTTTTGCACCAGCGCTCATCACTTTCCCTCGCTCTGATGTTCGTTTTCGACGATCCAGTCCATGTAGTCGTGGAACGACTGCCTGGCGCTGCGTGGCTGCCAGCCCGTGTCCCGCGCGATGCGGGCGATGTCGTAGGCTCCCCACATGCCGTCCTTCAGTGAAATGTCCTGGATGATGTTGGCGGTTTCCGCCGGGCTCACTTCGACCTGCAGAGAAGGCGCGCGCTCCTTCGCCCAGCCGATGATGTCGCCGATGGTCGAGGTTTCGCCACTGCCGATATTGTAGTGCCGGTAACGGAGGCGCTCTGCGAGAAGCAGCGCGATGACTGCATCAGCCACATCCGTCGAGGTGACATAGTCGCCGACAGGTTCCAGGCTGTTCGGCCGGACGGTCTCCCCGGCAAGCGCCATATGGGCGACTCGGTTTGGCACATGCCGAAAATTGCGGCTGCCGGTGACCCGATCCATCGGTCCATAGACCGATGCAAGCCGGACGGAGGCTGCCGACAGGCCGAAAAGATCGGCGTAGCGGTTGACGACCATCTCAGCTGCAAACTTGGAAATGCCGTACAGCGTCAGTGGTGCAACATAGCCGTCTTCCGGAAGCGGTTCGCCCGTCCAGTCCGGCCCGTGATGACGGTAGACCGATCCCGAGCTGACGAAGACGAGGCGTTGGATGCCGGGACGCTTTCTCAGCCATTCGAGAACATGCACCGTGCCCATGAAATTGACATCGACGATCCTGGCCGGATCTTCGGCCTCTGGCTGACGCTTTGCCTCAGCCGCGCTGCCGCGCGAAATGGGGGTGACGGTGGCGCCATGCACCACGTAGCGGATATCGTGGCTGTCGAGTGTCGCTTCCCATTGAATGGGCTCGGAGATGTCGGCGGTGACCACCGTCAGTCGATCGCGGACCGGCGCAAAATAGCGCTCCGCCATCGCATCAAGGCTGGCGCGATCGAGAATGACGACGCGCGCGTCTGCATCGCGTTCGAGCCATTGCCGTGCAAGGACGCTCATGACGAAGCCGGTTCCACCGGTGACGAGAAGGGTCATTTCAAATCCATCCAAAGATTTTCAACACAGGTATCAGCGCGTCGCGTAGCCGCCGTCGGCCAGGAGATCGGTTCCGGTGACAAACGATGCATCCGACGACAATAGAAAGGCGGTGGCGGCGGCTATTTCCTCCGGCTGCCCGATGCGTCCGAGCAAATGCGCAGGCCCCAACCCGGCATTGGCCGCCTCGAGATCCGGCCACCGTTGCAGCAGCCGCGGAGTGGCGACGGCCCCGGGCGAAAGGCTGTTGACGCGGATGCCATCAGCCGCATGGTCAACCGCCATGGCCTTGGCGAGATGCACGAGACCGGCCTTTGCGGCGCAGTAGGCGACGGCCTTGCCGGTTGCCACATGAGCGAATTGCGATGCAATGAAGACGACCGAGCCGCCGCCACCTTCGATCATGGCCGGAAGCGCATGTTTGCTGGCAAGGAAGGCGCCGGTCAGGATGACATCGATCTCCAGCCGCCATTGCGGCTCGGCAAGGTCGACGACACTCCCATCCATCGAGGGTGCAGCCGCATTGTGCACGAGGCCATCGAGGCGCCCGAAATGTTCAACGCCAGCCTCCACCGCACGCTTGACCGAGCCGCTCTCGGTAACCTCGCATTGAATGCCCAGCGCCTGCCGACCGAGAGATTTTGCAAGCGCGTCGGCTCCATCGAGCGATTGGTCTGCGCAGATGACGAAGGCTTTCTCGTCGATGCAGCGGCGCGCGATCGCCGCGCCGATGCCGCTTGCCGCGCCCGTCAGAAAGATTACCTTGCCTTCAAGGCGTGACATCGGCGTCGTCATGATGCCAGCACCTTCGAAAGTCCCTGCTGCGGCGGGAAAGGCCGCTCTCTGGCGATGAACTGGCCACGGCCCGGTTCCGCCAAGATCTTTCCATCGTCCCAGACGATATCGCCCCGCGAGATCGTCATGACGGGCCAGCCCTTGACCACCTGCCCCTCGTAGGGCGTGTAGTCGGTGGCGTGGTGCAGCAGGGAATTGCTGATCGTCACGCTGCGATCCGGATCCCAGATCGCAATATCGGCGTCTGCCCCGACGGCAATCTGCCCCTTGCGCGGAGCAAGCCCGAAAAGGCGTGCCGGCGCGCCGGACGCCAGGTCGGCGAATTTCTGCAGCGAGATCAGGCCACCATTCACCCCAGCTGAAAACAGCAAAGCAAGTCGCGTCTCGATGCCGGGAATGCCATTGGGAATTCGGTGGAACGGCGTCCCCGGCCCGCCCGCTATCTTATCGGCATAGTGCCACGGCGAATGATCCGAAGAAAAAACCTCCAGCGTTCCGTCCAGGATACCGGCCCAGATTGCAGGCTGGTTCGACTTGTCGCGCGGCGGCGGCGTGCAGACGCATTTGGAGCCGGAGAGATCATGGGTGTCGATATCCTCGGCCGAAAGGAAGAGATATTGCGGGCAGGTTTCGGCGTAGATCGGGAGCCCGCGCGCCTTGGCGCGGCGGATCTCCTCGACGGCGCCGCCCGCAGCGACATGGCTGACGAGGATCGGTGTTTCGATCAGTTCTGAAAGGCTGATCGCCCGGAAGGTCGCTTCACGGTCGCCGATCGCTGAATGTGCCTTTTCATGGTAGCGCAATTCGGTCTTGCGCGCGGCAATGAACTTTTCGGTCAGCCAGCGAATGCAGGCATCGTTCTCCGCATGAACCATGACCATTGCGCCCTGCGCGCGGGCAAGGTCGAGCACATTCAGCACCTCATAGTCATCGAGCTTCAAACCGTCATAGGTGAGGTAGATCTTGATCGAGGTGCAGCCTTCGGCGATCAGTTGAGGAATTTCGCTGCGCAACACTTCGGCTGAGGGATCGCCGACGATCAGGTGAAAACCATAGTCGATATGCGCTTTCGGACGGGCGCGCTCGTGATAATCCTCGACGATGTCGCGTAGCGACTGGCCACGCATCTGCATGGCGAAAGGCACCACCGTTGTCGTGCCGCCGCACATCGCCGACAGCGTGCCGGTGTTGAAATCGTCCGCTGTCGCCTTCCCTTCCCAGGGCTGCTGATCCATGTGGCAATGGCTGTCGACGCCGCCGGGAAGCACGATACGCCCCTCGGCCGCGACTTCATGTTTCCCCTCGGGCAGATCCGGCCCGAGCGCCGCAACCACGCCGTCGCGAACGCCGATATCTATCTGCCTGGTCGCATCCGGCAGCACCACACGGCCACGACGGATCACGAGGTCATAAGGCTTGGCGGGCGTCATTCGCTTTCTCCCGAAACGAGGCAAGGTTTGGTGGCGCCGATCGGACGGCGAAAGAGATTGAAGCAGGCAGCGACAGCAACCAGGAATGCGCCGCTCCCGAGCAGAAGGAAGAGTGCTTGAGGTGCAAACAGCTCCATCAGCTGGGCGGCGAGCCCAGGTGTCATGATGTTGCCGATCGAATAAAGGAGCAGCAGGCTACCCGATGCCGAGACCATAAGGCGGCTGTCGAGCTGTGAGTTAGCGTAAGCGATACCGACCGGATAAATCGTCAGCGCAATTGCGCCATAGGCGAAAAACAGACCGTAGAGAAGCATCTGCGGATAGGTTCCAGGCCAGGCGATTGCTGCGCACAGTCCTGCTCCCGCCAATCCCTGAACGAGAAGTAGAACGCGCCGGTCCATACGATCCGACAACCATCCGACCGGCGCCTGAGCGAGCATGCCGCCCAGGCTGAAGGCGGTTACCAGTGTCACGGCCACCGCCGCGTCAAGGTGCACCCGCTCCGCATAGATCGGCGTCATCGTATAGACATTCATATTCGTCATGCCCGCTTGAAAGACGCAGACGACAGCCACCGGTGCGAGAGCGACGAGCCGCCAGATGCCATACCGATGCCCGGAGTGAGCGTTACCGGCCTCGACCGTTACTGCCAGCGGCAGGCGCAACGTGGGCCAAGGTCCGCCGACAAAGCGGGCGTAGATCAGTCCAAGCAGGATGACACCGAGCACGATCTGAAAGAGATGGGGAGAGTCCGCTCCGGCCGCTTCTACAAGCAATTGCGCAAACAGCGTCGCCAGCGACGTCATCAGCATATAGAGCGAGAAATAGGCTCCGCGGTTCTTCTGGTCGGCATAAAGATTGATCCAGCTTTCGGAAACGACGAACAGCGTTGCGATGGAAAAACCGTTTATCAGACGCAGGCAGAACCAGACCGGAGCGGCTTCCGTCAGCATGTAGCCGCAGGCGCCGAAAGCAGCGAGCAATGCGACGGCCAGAAAAGCCCGCTCATGTCCCAAGCGGACGACCATGACACGAGCTGACAGGCAGCCGGCAAGGAAGCCTATGGGAAACGCCGTCAGCAACAACTGGACGATGTGGGGATCGATTGCGGGGTCACTGAGGTGCAGAGAAACCGTGGTCGTCAGAAGAGAATTGCCAGTCGCGACGATGCAGATGTTCGCCATGACATGCAGGATTGCACGAAGCCCCGCGGCTTTTCGCCAGAAGTCACCAATCCGATCGGGATCGCGCATCATTATGCCTTTTCGGCAAAAGCAAGGACGGAAGGCCGGGCGGCCAGATCTGCCTGATCGATGTGGCAGAGAATCTCGTGTGTATCGGACATCTTGCGCAGTGGGGGCGGAGCGGTGTCGCAGATGCTGCCGAGCTTGCGGTGGCACCGCGTCGCAAAACGGCAGCCGGCGGGTACGTTGACCGCGCTCGGTGTTTCGCCGGACAGGCGAATACGCTCGCGCGGCGCTTCATCCGGATGCGGGCTGCGGATCGCTGAGAGAAGTGCTTCGGTATAGGGATGTGCGCCCTCGCCGAAGACTTCCTCGACGGGCCCCTGCTCCATGATCTTGCCGAGATACATGACCACAACCTTGTCTGCCACGTGGCGAACCAGCGCCAGGTCGTGGCTGATGAACAGCATCGTGGCATGCTTTTCCCGTTGAATATCGAGAAGAAGCGTCACGACCGCGGCCTGCACCGAGACGTCGAGTGCCGAGACCGGTTCGTCGGCGACGATGAGCGAAGGTTCCGCCGCAAAGGCGCGTGCGATGGCGATACGCTGCTTCTGACCGCCGGACAGCTGGTTCGGCTTTCGGTCCGCGACGGCCGGAGACAGACGCACCATTTCCAGGAGCTCGCGGACGCGCTGCTCAATCTCGGCCTTTCCTTTGCGGATACCGAATTTCTTGATCGAACGACGAATGGAAAAAGCGGCCGAATGCGAGGGATTGAGCGTGCTATCCGGATTTTGAAAGATCATCTGAATCTGTTGCAGCAGCGCGCGTGGACGTTCGCTGGCCTGCAGTTCGGCGATGTTTTCGCCAGCCATGCGGATTTCGCCCGACGTCGCCTTGTCGAGACCCGTCACGATGCGCGCCAGCGTGGATTTTCCACAGCCGGACTCGCCGACCAGCGCCACGATCTCGGCTGTTGCCGCTTCGAAACTGACCGCTTCGTTTGCCTTAACGGTCTTCTGGCGGCCGACGGGATAGAGACGGTTCACATCGGACAGCGTTATCGCCGTCGATCTTGCAATCATCTGTGTCTCGACCGGAGCAAGCGTGGCTTCTACTGCCGAAATTTCGGGCCAGCGGACGCAGCGCACCAGATGCTCTTCCGCCGCCGGCTCCAGAGCAAGGTCCGGACGGTCGCAGAGGCCGGAGACAAAACTCGAACAGCGCGGCCCGAAAAGACAGCCCTGCGGCCGCTCCTGCGGCAGCGGGATCGAACCCGGGATGGCAGCGAGCGTGCGGCTGCGCTTATCGCCGGTAATGTCGGGAATGCAATCGATAAGGCCGCGCGTATACGGATGTTTCGGTCGGCGGAATACTTCTGATGTCGTTCCCTCTTCTACCATCTCGCCGGAATACATGATGCCGAGACGATCGCAGCTCTCTGCGATCAGGCCGAGATTGTGCGAGATGAACAGCAGGCTGGTCGAATAGCGTTGGCGCAATTCGGCGATCAGATCGATGACCGCAGCCTCGACAGTCACATCGAGGCCGGTTGTCGGCTCATCGAGCAGCAACAGCAACGGTTTGGCAAGCAGTGCCATGGCGATGACCACGCGCTGCTGCTGGCCACCGGAGAGCTGATGCGGATACCGCTTCATCATGTCGCCGGGGTCCGGCAGGCGGACGTCGGCAAGCATCGCTTCCGCCATGGCAATGGCGTCTTTCTTGCTGGCGCCCATGTGAAGCAGGGGGACTTCGGCAAGCTGCGCACCGATCGTCTTCACCGGATTGAGTGCGCTCATCGGATCCTGGTAAACCATCGCGATCTGCCGCCCGCGGATGGAACGCAGTTCCTTGGGGGAGGCATCGACCAGTTGCTTGCCGTTGAAGCGGATGCTGCCGCCGGCAACAACGCCGGTCGCGCCGAGATAACCCATGATCGCCATGGCCGTCGTGCTCTTGCCGCAGCCCGATTCACCCACGAGACCGTAGCTTTCGCCGGGCATAACCTTGAACGAGAGATCGGGGATCGCAACCACTGTTTCGCTCTTGCCGCGAAACTCGATGCGCAGATTCTGAATGTCGAGAACGGGTTCGCGATCGATCAATGGCGTGATGGACATGGCCGCTCCTTGAAGACTGGACGCGATGATGTTCATGGTTTCCATGCCTCCCGCATGCCGTCGGCGAGCAGGTTGAAGCCGAGGACCAGGCTGACGAGCGCGGCAGACGGGATAAGCGACATGTGTGGCCAGACGTTCAGTACAGTGACACTTTCCTTGACCATGCCACCCCAGTCGGGGTTCGGTGGCGGCAGACCGAGGCCGAGGAAACCGAGGATGCCGATGGTGATGATCGTGTAGCCGATGCGAAGACAGGCATCGACGATCAGCAGGCTGCGGCAGTTCGGCAGCAGTTCGACGATCATGATGTAGAGCGTGCTTTCCGCACGCAGCTTTGCTGCCGCGACATATTCCTGCTGCTTCAGACCCAGCACCAGGCCGCGCGTTATGCGACCGATACCCGGCGCCGAGGCGATCATCGTCGCAATGACGATGTTCAGGACCGAGGGTCCGATATTGGCGATCAGGATGACGTAGATAACGAGAACCGGAAATGCCAGTATGATGTCCGAGAAGCGGCTGATCAGCACGTCGACCCAGCCCCCATAATAGCCTGCAATCATCCCCATGGTGATGCCAACGATCATGGCAACCGCCACCGAGAGCGGCGCAACGGAGAGCACTGTGCGGGCGCCGAAGATCAACCGTGACAGCATATCACGACCGAGAATATCGGTCCCCAGCCAGTGGGCAGAGGAAGGATAGGGGTTGCTCATCGCCATGACATCGGAATCCGTCGGCGACGGTAGCGGCAGGACGGGCGCAAGAAGGGCTGCGAGCACCCAGAAGAGAACAAGGCAGAGACCGACGACGGCCGTGCGCGAATGGAAAATGCGCATCCAGCTGGGCCTTGCGGCACGCTTTGACGGCGCGGCGACCGCTCCACTGATATTGTCTTGAACAGCCATGATTTACCTCACCCGGATGCGTGGATCGAGCAGCATGTAGCCAAGGTCGCCAAGCAGCTGCGTGACAACGGCGATGGCGACGGTGATCAATGTGGCGGCCTCAAGCGTTGCGATATCGCCGAACAGACTTGCATCGAGGATCAGGCGGCCGAAGCCCGGATAGGCAAAGACGAGCTCGGTGACGACGACGCCGCTGATCAGGAAGTTGATTTGCAGCAGGAGCACGGTGAACGGCGCGATCATCGCATTGCGGAGTGCGTGCCCTAGGACCATACGGCGCGTGCTCATGCCCTTGAGGATTGCGGTGCGGATATAAGGTCGCTCCATGACGCCGATCATCGAGACGCGGATCATGCGGGCCACATAGCCGAAGTCATAGATGACCAGCACGGCAACCGGCAGGACGAACTGGTAGGGCACCGCCCAGCCGCCATCGCTGTTGAGCGGGCTGGTACCTGGCAGGATCGGCCAGAGGATCACGAAAAGCGTCACCAGGAAGACGCCTGACGCGAACTCCGGAATAGACGTGAAGGTGATACAGATGACCGATAGCGTCCGGTCCAGCACCCCACCTTCTTTCAACCCCGAGAGGATGCCAAAAATGATCGACAGCGGGACGATCAGCAGGAACGCCAGCCCGGCGAGGATCGAGGTATTGCCGAGACGATCCCAGATGACATCGTTGACGGGCAGCTTGTTCAGGGTGGAGTAGCCGAAGTTACCGAAATACTGGGCGCCACGCGGATCCTTGAAGTTCAACCCGGTGGCCGAATCCTGAAGCGGATCGGGGATTGCGCCGACGAGCACGCCGAGCCAGCGACCGTAGCGCACCAGGAGCGGATCATTGGCCTTCAGTTTCTGCGACAGCAGGTCCACTTGCTGCTGGGTAGCGAAAGGACCGAGCGACTTGCGCGCCACGCTGCCGGGAGTGAACTCGCAGACAGCGAAGACGAGAAACGAAGCACAGAGCATCGTCACGACCATCATCGCCAAGCGCTTAAGAAGAAAGTTCGCCATAGCCGGAGGAATCCCAATGTCCGGGCCAGCACCCGACCGCGCGGACGCGGCCAGGTGCCAGCCGGGAGGTTACGCCGAGATCGCGTATTGATGCGCGAAGATGTATTGCGAAGGATGGAGCTCGAAGCCCTTGACCTTCTTGTCCATGACGGTCGAGAACACCCGCCAGAAGGGCTGAACGATCGGGCCATCATCCTGCATGATCGCCTCGATTTTCGCCATGACCTTGCTGCGCTCCTTCGGGTCGAGGATGCCCTCGGCTTCGGTCAGCAGCCTGTCAAAATCCGCATTGGAATAATTGGACTCGTTCCAGGCGGCATTCGAACGATAGGCAAGCGACAGCGTCATGATTGCCAGCGGCCGGTGGCCCCAGGCCGTCAGGCTGAATGGCGCCGTCGTCCAGACTTCCCAATATTGAGCGCTGGGCAGGGACTTGATGTTGATCTTGACGCCGATGTCCTTGAACTGTTCGGCGAGGATCTGTGCGGTGTTGAGCTCCCAGATCGGATCAGGGCGTGTGACCATGTCGAATTCGAAACCATCCGGATAGCCGGCGTCGGCCAGAAGCTTCTTCGCCTTCTCGATGTCGCGCGGATATTTCGGCAGTGCCGCGTATTCGGGATGCGAGGGCGCGACGTGATGGTCTTCGGCGGGAATACCGGCGCCGAGGAGTGCCGTCTGAATGACCTTGTCGCGGTCGATCGAATAGCGCATCGCCTGGCGCACGCGCTTGTCCTTGAACTGCTCGATATCGGGGTGCATGCGGGCAACGACCGTCTGGGTCGTCTCGACCTGATGGACCGCGACATGCGGGAAATTCTTCATCGCATTGATCTGGACCGCGTCGGCTTCCGACAGGCCATCTACCTGCTTGGAAGCTATGGCCGCGATACCGGCCCCCGGATTGTCGCCGAGGTCGACATATTCGAACGTATCGAGATAAGGCCCGGTGCCCCAATAGTCGGTGCGGGCTTTGTACTTGGCACCCTTGCCGACGACGTATTCGGTGATAACGAAGGGACCCGTGCCGTTCGCGTCAGCACCGAAAGCGCCATTTTCTTCGGGATCGATGATGAACATCGGGTAGTGATAGAGGTGCTCGGGCACGGCAATCTGCGGCGAGGAGCAGTTGAGACGCACGGTGTGGTCGTTGACTTTCTCGATGGCGTTGTCGGCCCAGAGCTTGCTCGACTTCTTGGGATTGCCTTTCTCGTCCTTTTCGCCGGTTTCGTATTCCTGCACGAGATAACCGGTGAAGAGCCCGAGCATCGACGAACCGATTGCTGGATCGCAGACGCGCTTCAGGTTCCAGATCACGTCGTCTGCGGTCAACGGCCTGCCCTTGCGCCACTTGACGTCCGTGCGGAGATGGAGCGTCCACGTCTTCAGGTCGTCGCTGACTTCCCATTTTTCCAGCAGATAAGGATGGGTAATGTTGTTGCGATCGGTGAGGGTCAGATACTCGCAGACTTGGCGGATGACGTTCGACTTCTCGGCGAAATCGGCCAGATGCGGATCCTTGATTTCCATGCAACGCATGCCGATACGCAAGTTTCCGCCCTTCGGCATATCGTCGGCCCGGGCGCCGTCGCCCGGCATTGGAACGCCGGCCAGAGAATATGCGGCTGCGGCCGAAACACCAAGAAGCGTCGCTTTACGCAGAAATTCTCGGCGGCCGATCGAGCCGCTCGACATCTGTTCGACCAGAGTCGGGATATAGGAATGCTGAGACTTGTCCACGGTAGTCATCTCCTAGTTAGCGCTTTAACTGTTCCGAATTTTTGTTGGTCGGACCGGCCGGCGAGACACTCGCCCCAGGCTCGGTCGCAGCGGACTTTTTGTCCGTCACCCATCCGTCTTGATTACGTTAAAACGGGATGGACCTCTGTGACATGCGGTGATCCGACATCTTCTCTGCGCGAATCGACATTGTTCATGACATTGGCTCCTCTCGCCGTTTCTCTGCCTTTCGAGTCGCGGCAGGGCTCTCGCGAAACCGCGTGCGGTATGAGCGGCCGAAATGCGAAGCCGACTGATAGCCGCAGATTTCGGCGATCTCACCGATCGCCAATTCCGTGTAGACCAGCAGTTCTTTCGCGCGTGTCATGCGAAGCTCTATGTAGAAATGGGTAGGACTCTTGCCGAGATTGGCGTGAAACAGCCGCTCGAGCTGCCGAAGCGAAAGTGCCACGCTACTGGCGAGATCGGAAATTTCGACCGGATCGCCGAGGCTGGCTTCCATCCGACGAACCACGAAGGCGAGCTTGGCATTCCGGATGTCGAAACGATCTTCGGGCGACATCCTCTGAACGTCGTCCTGGCGCCGTATGCGCGCGTGGTTGAACTGGTCCGAAATGAGTGCTGCCAACTCCCGACCCTCCACGGCCGAGATGAGGTAAAGCATCATGTCCAATGTGACAGTTCCGCCCGACGAGGTCAGAAAACGTCCGTCGATCGCGAAAATGTCGTCCGTGGCAAGACAGTTCGGAAACTCGCTGCGAAAGCTCGCAAGCGACTCCCAATGGACAGCACATCGCCGCCCTTCCAGCAATCGGGCCTTTGCCAGGAAGAACACGGCCGTGCTGACCGCTCCGAGCACGCATCCTTCCGAATGGATGCGCCTCAACCATGCAAACACATTGGCGTCATAGGCATCGGCATAGTTGATGCCGGCACAGAGAATGACGATATCGCAGCGTGGCGCCCTGCCGATCGAGGCGTCAGCATCGAAACCCAACCCACTACTGGATTTCACATGGCCGCCGTCAGCCGACAGAATGAGCCACTCAAAGGCTTTTCGTTTTGTCAGACGATTGCCCTGGCGAAGGGAGTCGAGTGCTGCGGCAAAGGTCATCAAGGGGAAATCAGGGACCAGGTAAAAGCCGATCCGGATCGGTCGGTCACCTTGGGCCAGTTGTTTAAGAGTGTATGTCTGCTCTGTCATCGGGAAATTCCAATAAATGGGAGTCTCGCGGCCTCGTTTCTCTAAAAGTATCCCGGAATGGTCGGCCTTCTGATCCGCAACGTGTTGCCCTGCCCCGAACATATAGACTAAGCGGCGCGCTGCCCTGCAATTCAAGTGCGAATTGCAAGCGCGGTCGATTTAGGGCGGCGTTGAATGGGTTGCAGCACCGAAGGCGCTAATCGCGCGCAGCCGACGTGAGCCCCAGCCAGCGGCAAAACGAATGATATTCAGTTGCCAATCCGGAAGGACCAGAGCTGGGGTAGGATGTGGTGGCAATGGCCACCAGGAAGCTCGACAGAACCGGGAACAAACTCAGCGACGAACCAGAGGCGACGTCACCACACCCATGTCAGCGGCGGCTTGAAAGCAGTCGGTACATGATCGCCAAGGGTTAGCTGCGCCGGACCGGCGACTTGGCAATCTCGACGACATCATGCCGTGAGGCCGTCGGATGCTCCGTCGACCGGGCAATACCGAGCCCCCTTGAGCACGAACGTGCGGTTTGGACTGTCAGTCGACCATTCCGGCGCAAAGCCGATGCCGAGACCGGCGTAAACTTTGTGGAGAGGATGGAAGCCGGCGAGATCGACAGCGAGGCCAAAAAGCAGAAGCTGCTCGATATCTACGAGGAGGAGCTTCGTGCCCGTTATCCGGAATGGGCGAATTTACAAGCGTCATTGGTTGCGGGGCAGGATTTGAACCTGCGGCTTGGTTATGCGGCGCCCGCCACTTCCGGCCGGAACGTTCAGAACGCATCAGAATGGGCACGAGGGCTGTAAAGCAAAAAGGGCGCTCGACCCTTGCGGGGAGCGCCCTTATCCTGTCGGACAACGAACAGTTCGACGACGTCGATACCGCGCGCATCCATTTTTCAGGCAGGACGGGTATATGGACCCTTTCCTCCGGGGTTTCAAGAGGTCGGTTCAGCGGTTCTACACGATAATTGACCCTAAAACAGGATTCAGATTTTAGGCCGGGTCGGCCTAAAATCCGATCCTGATCTAAATCAAAGAAGTGGAGCATGATGTCGTCCGAAAACCGCTCACACTTTTCGGCATCATGCTCTAGTCGATCAGGAGGCGACCCCGGTGATCGGATTGACCACAGGTCGTTCGCTTTTGTCTCTGACCCCCGCCGGCTGCACCACCGGCGGCGCCATCGATTCTGCATCGGCGGGCTCCGGCTTTTCAGGAACGGCGCCGACATCTTTGGGGCGCCGCTGCTCGGGCTTTACGTTTTGATCATTCGTCGACATTGTCATTCTCCTTTCCAGGAAAAAGTCATGGCCGTCGACATGGTTCCGGCGATGGGATGGAGGATTACCGATGCTTGACGGGTTTCTGCTGCAGGGGCCTCAGGATGCGCGCTTCACCATCCTTCTTGCGCATGGCGCCGGCGCGCCGATGGATTCGGCATCGATGACAGCAGCGGCAAATGCGCTCGCCGGTGTCGGCTTCCGCGTCGCCCGTTTCGAATTCGCCTATATGGCCGCCCGCCGCACCTTAGAAGGTCGCAAGCCGCCGCCACGCGCCGAAACGCTCAATCCCGAATACGAGGCGGCGATTGCCGAGCTCGGCGCCAGCGGCCCGCTGATCATCGGCGGCAAGTCGATGGGCGGCCGGGTCGCCAGCATGGTCGCCGACGATCTCCATCGTCGGGGAAAGATTGCCGGCCTGCTCTGCCTCGGCTATCCCTTCCATCCGCCCGGCCAGCCGGAGAAGCTGCGCACCGGCCATCTCACAGGGCTGACGACGCCCGCGCTGATCTGCCAGGGAACACGCGACGAATTCGGCACGCGGGACGAGGTGCCGGGCTACGATCTGTCCGACAAGATCGAGATCCTCTGGCT
This sequence comes from Rhizobium sp. WYCCWR 11152, assembly GCF_013087615.1. Taxonomy (NCBI): domain Bacteria; kingdom Pseudomonadati; phylum Pseudomonadota; class Alphaproteobacteria; order Hyphomicrobiales; family Rhizobiaceae; genus Rhizobium; species Rhizobium sp. WYCCWR 11152. The sequence continues at coordinate 286,518 of NZ_JABFCP010000003.1, forward strand.
CGAGGACGGCGACCACGACCTCAAGCCGCGCAAGACGATCTCCGGTTTCTCCAGTGCCGATCACCTCGCCACGATGGCGAAAGCGGTGAAGGCATGGGCCGAGGGATTGCCGGCTTGAGCATCACCATATCCCCGGCGCAACAGGCGCCTGCGGTTGCCGTTGTCAAGCTGCAAGCTTCCTGACATCGATGCGTCGGTCGGTGGCGGAAACGGTGATTTCGAAGTGGTCGGCCTGCACCACGCCCTGAATATTGCGCGGCCGGTGTGCGACCATGGCCACTCCGCTTCTCAGCCGGACACTGTCATAGAGGATACCGGCGCCGCCGCTCGAGCGCACCTCTTCTCCCAGAACCTGCGACGCCGCATAGCTGGTGCCGTCATAGACATTGGGCCGTAGCGTCTGCTCTCCACGAATGTCGAGATAGTCCCCCAACAGAGTGGCTGCGTAGCTTCTATAGGTGCGGGCCACCGTCGCCACTCCGCGCGCGACAGCCTCGCGCCGGAGATGATGGCCAACCTCGGCTGCGGCTGTCCTGAGATTGTCGGCGGCATACCAGGCGCCGAGATCGGGGCCGTTGAAGCGCATTCCTCCCGGCGCAACATGCAGGAATGCCGCCATGACAATGCTGGCATTGGCAACGCCATAAACCCATTGGTCCTCGGGAAGCCGTTGGATGCGGTCGGCGACGAGCCGGTCGTTGGTCCAGCCGACGAGCTCCATCACGGCTTCGAGATCTGCCGCCCGCGTCACCGTCTCAAAAAGCCCGATCGGTGGAAATTGCGACGGGATCAGCCGATATGACGGACGCGGCGCTTCAGCAAAACGATCGCTCACCGGAAGACGATGTCCGCATCTTCGTAAGGTGTGAAGGCCTCGTCGAGTGCATTTGGCTGCATATAGAGACCGCCGCGGGCGCCGTCGAGAAACCGGCGGACGGTCATCAACCCGTCCTGGGTCCCGTTCGTCACGATATCAAGCGGCGGATGGCCGCCGAAAACCGGCGCCTGATGCGGCGTGCGCAGCCAGGCGACGCCGGCGCGTTCATCGGAAAACAGCACGCCGAGCGCCTGCTGGATACCGAGCACGGCGGAGATGCGGGTCAGCGTATCGACATCGAGCGTGAAAGCGCCGTGCTCGCGCGCCTGTTTGGCCCAATTGTGATAGGTCGACCGAGAGGGATAGCCGAGCATGAGCAGACGCTGCTCCTCGCTCAGCCCCCAGAGATCGGCGATCGCCAGAAAGGTTCGCAGGGCCGGGGCGCTCAGCCTCTTGCGGTTTGCCGGAGCAAACCGCTCCATTTCCAGCCGCTGTGGCCCTTGGTCTTCCCGTTGCTCCCGTCGCGCACGCTGCATGAAAGCCTCCTGTCTTGAATTAGACTTAGTCCAAATCTGGGCATTCATCAAGCAAATTTAAAGGGCCGCCTCGCCTGCCGCCTCGCGGATCGTCTGCATCAGGATCGATTGCGGCAGTGACGGCACGGCATCGGCGCGCATCGTCAACCCGACCGGCCCCTTGGTCTCGCCGGTATCGACCGGCAGAAGCGCCAGCCGCCCGTCGGCGACATCGTTGGCCACGACGCCGTTGGAAATGATCCAGATCGCATCGCTTGCCCGCAGGAATGCGCGGCCGAAGGAATCCGAAACCGTCTCGATCTGGTTCGGCAGGCTGGAGACGCCGTTGGCGATGAGGAAATTTTCGACCACCGGCCGAATAATCGAACCCCGCGTCGGCATCAGTACCGTATAGTTGCCGAAGCCGGCAAACAGTGCTTGCCGGCCGTCGAGCAGCGGATGGCCGGCGCGCACGGCAAACACCACCTGCTCGGAATAAAGATGCTCGAAGGAAAACCCTGCCATATTCTCGGCGCCGGCCAGACGTCCGACGACGACATCGAGATCGCCGACGCGAAGCTGCTCCAGGAGCACCGCATTCTCGCCGGTGACGATCTTCACCCGGCTCCAGGTCTTCTCCTTGAGGAAGAGTTCCATCGCCCGCGGCATGATGCGCGATGACACCGTCGGCAGCGCGCCGATCCGGATCGGCGGCGCATCTGCGAACTGCTCCTGCGAGACGGAATCGAGACCCTGGCGCAGCGCCGTCAGCGCCGCACCTGCATGCCGCAGGAAGACCTCGCCGTAGCGGGTGATCTTGATGCCGCGGCCATCACGCTCGAAGACATCGACGCCCAGCACCTGTTCCAGTTCGCGGATCGTCTTGGTGACCGCCGGCTGGCTGACATGCAGCAATTCGGCGGCCTTCATGACGCTCTTCTGCCGCGCCACCTCGACAAAGGTTTGCAGATGGCGGAACTTGACCCGGCTGTCGATCATCGCTCGCATAACTCCAGGGTTATCGAAACGCCAATAAATATCATTTTACTTAACCGGATCAACCAGTCAATTTCACCATTCAGGAGGAGAGTGACGTGCAATTCGCCCGCATAAACGACGTGACGATCCATTATCAGATCATTGGCGCGCCTGCCGACAGGCCGGTAATCGTCTTCGCCAACTCGCTGGGCACGGATTTCCGCATCTGGCGCGACGTCGTGGTACGGCTTGCCGGTGAATTTGCCATCGTGCTTTACGACAAGCGCGGCCACGGCCTTTCCGATGTCGGCCAGCTCCCCTCATCGATCGAGGACCATGCGACGGATCTCGCCGGCCTTCTCGATCTGCTGTCGGTCAAGGGTGCCGTCATCTGCGGCCTGTCGGTCGGCGGCCTCATTGCCCAGTCGCTCTACCATCGCCGGCCGGATCTGGTCCGCGCGCTGATCCTCTGCGACACCGCCCACAAGATCGGCACGGCGGAGAGCTGGAACGCCCGTATCGCCGCCGTCGAGCAAAACGGCATCGGCAGCATCGTCGACGCGGTCATGGAGCGTTGGTTCACGCCCGCCTTCCGCCGGCCCGAGAGCACCGCCTATGCCGGCTATTGCAACATGCTGACGCGCCAGCCCGTCGAGGGCTATGTCGCCGCCTGCGCCGCGATCCGCGATGCCGATTTCACCGAGGTCGCAAAGACGATCACCATCCCGACGATCTGTATCGTTGGCGACCAGGATGGCTCGACGCCGCCCGATCTCGTGCTTTCGACCGCGAAGCTGATATCAGGCGCTCGCTACGAAGTGATCCGCGATTGCGCGCACATTCCCTGCGTCGAGCAGCCGGAGGCGCTAACGGCGATCATCCGCGCCTTCCTCACATCCATTCCGCCTGGAGAAGTCAGCCCATGAATGAGACCGCGTCCCCTTCCGAGCGCTATCGCCAGGGCATGGCGACCCGCCGCGCCGTGCTTGGCGACGCCCATGTCGACCGCGCCGCCGCCACATCGACAGAGTTCGACCGCCCCTTCCAGGAACTGATCACCGAGGCCGCCTGGGGTCATGTCTGGTCACGCCCGGCACTGACGAAGCGCGAGCGCTCGATCATCACGATCGCTCTGCTTGCCGCGCTCGGCCAGGACGACGAGGTCGCCATGCATGTGCGTGCCACCGCCAATACGGGGGCGACCCGCGAGGATATCTGCGAGGCGCTGCTGCATGTGGCGATCTATGCCGGCGTTCCCGCCGCCAATCACGCGATCAAGATCGCAAAGCAGGCTTTTGAACAGATGGACGCCGAACAGGCGGCCTGAGGGAGGAACATGTCCGAACGACCGAACCGCAAGCCCGAGACCGGCGGCTTCTTCGCCCGCGACCGCGCCTGGCATGCGCCGGCGCTGACCCCCGGCTACAAGACCTCCGTGCTGCGTGCACCGCAGCGCGCGCTGCTCTCCCTCGACGGCACGATTTCCGAGACCACCGGCCCGGTCTTCGGCCATTCGATGATCGGCGAACTCGACAACGACCTGATCCTGAACTACGCGCAGCCCGGCGAAAGTGCGATTGGCGAGCGCATCATCGTCCATGGCCGCGTGCTCGACGAACGCGCCAAGCCGGTTGCCGGCGCCTTGGTCGAGTTCTGGCAGGCCAATGCCGGCGGCCGCTATCGCCACAAGAAGGAAACCTATCTGGCGGCGATCGACCCGAATTTCGGCGGCTGCGGCCGCGCCATCACCGACGAGGATGGCCGCTACCATTTCCGCACCGTCCGCCCCGGCGCCTATCCCTGGCCGAACGGCATCAACGATTGGCGTCCCGCCCATATCCATTTCTCGATCTTCGGCCATGGCTTTGCCCAGCGCCTGATCACCCAGATGTATTTCGAAGGCGACCCGATGATCTGGAAATGTCCGATCGTCGGCACCATCCCCGACAAGGCGGCGATCGAGCAGCTGATCGCGCCGCTTGACTGGGGCAACACCATTCCGATGGATTCACGCGCCTATAAATTCGATATCGTGCTGCGCGGCCGCCGCTCGACGATGTTCGAAAACAGACCGGAGGGCAACTGACCATGCAGCAGCTCGGCTATCTCAAGGAAACCCCGTCGCAGACGGCGGGTCCCTATGTGCATATCGGCCTGACGCCGAATTTCTGCGACATAACGGGCGTCTACGACACCGATCTCGGCATCGGGATGGTCAACGACAAGACGCTCGGCGAACGCATCACCGTTACCGGCCGGATCTTCGATGGCGCCGGGGCATTGGTGCGCGATGCGGTCATCGAGATCTGGCAGGCCGACAGCGCCGGGCTCTATAACAGCCCGTCGGAAATGCGCGGCGCCGCCGACCCGAATTTCGCCGGCTGGGGCCGCTGCCCGACCCGCGCTGAGGACGGCGTCTACAGCTTCGAGACGGTCAAGCCCGGCCGTGTCCCCTTCAAGGACGGCCGCAGACAAGCCCCGCACATCACCTTCTGGATCGTCGCCCGCGGCATCAATATCGGCCTGCACACGCGCATGTATTTTCCGGAAGAGACGGAGGCCAACGCCGCCGACCCGCTGCTTTCCCGCATCGAACATCGCGAGCGCGTCGCAACAATGGTCGCCACCCGCGACGGCGCGACCTGTCACTTCGACATCCATCTGCAGGGTCCGAAGGAAACGGTGTTTCTGGATATCTGAAGGCCGGCGTCGCCATCGGCTTGCTGGGGCGGTGATGTGCGGGTAGCGTCCGCCAGGGGATGTGCCGTACGAGATCACCCGCCCATGAAGCGCGGACGCCGCCTCGAGCCCCTTCAGCGGGGAGAAGGTGGCGGCAGCCGGATGAGGGGCCACAACCACGAACCGAGACGATCATGACTGCATCGCCCTTCGACCACCCCTTCCTTTCCAGCCTGCTCGGCGACGATGAAATCGCGCCCTATTTCTCCGCCGAGGCGGATATACGGGCCATGCTCTCCTTCGAGGCCGCGCTCGCCAAGGCTGAAGCCGCTCACGGCCTCATTCCCGCCGAAGCCGCAAGGCGCATCGCTGACACCTGCGCCGCCTTCTCGCCCGATGTGTCCAGTCTTCGATCAGCAACGGCAAGGGACGGTGTCGTCGTTCCCGACCTCATCAAGCAGCTGCGCACCGATGTCGGCGAGGAAGCGGCAAAAAGCCTGCATCTCGGCGCGACCAGCCAGGATGTCATCGATACCAGCCTGATGATCCGCCTGAAGGCCGTCGTCTTCCTGTTTGCCGGCCGGCTTTCCACCATCGCCGTGGGGCTCGATGCGCTCGACGGCCAGTTCGGCCGGAACCAGCTGATGGGTCATACCCGCATGCAAGCGGCGATCCCGATCACCGTCGCCGATCGCCTCCGTGCGTGGCGGGAGCCGCTGGCGACCTATCGCGACCGCCTGACCGAACAGGGTTTTCCCGTCCAGTTCGGTGGTGCGGCCGGCACGCTTGACAAGCTCGGGTCGCAGGCCGCAGCCATCCGGGCCTCGCTCGCCCAGGAACTCGGTCTCACCGATGCGCCGCAATGGCAGAGCGGGCGTCTGCCGATCGCCGATATCGCCGGCCTGTTCGCGTCGATATCGGGCAGCCTCGGCAAGATGGGGCAGGATATCGCGCTGCTTGCCCAGGCTGGCGGCGAGATCGAAATCTCAGGCGGCGGCACGTCGTCGGCGATGGCGCACAAGCAGAACCCCGTTTCCGCCGAAGTCCTCGTCTCGCTCGCCCGCTTCAACGCCACGGCTTTATCGGGCGTTCACCAGTCCCTCGTCCACGAACAGGAACGCTCGGGCGCTGCCTGGACGCTCGAATGGCTGCTTCTGCCGCAAATGACGATGGCAACCGCCGCCAGCCTGCGGCTAGCCGGAGAGCTTGCAGGAAATATCAAGAGGCTTGGAACGGGCTGATCCAGCACCTTTGCATGTAATGCCGGAAACCGGCTATGCAGAGTGCAATGAAATCAGGAGCAGCCTCGTGACCTTTCCCCTCTTCGACCTCTCCGGGCGCCGCGCCCTCGTTACCGGCTCCAGCCAAGGCATCGGCCGCGCGTTGGCGGTCGGGCTTGCCGAGCATGGCGCTTCGATCATCATCAACGGCCGCAACGCGCAGAAGGCTGAGGCCGCCGCCGAGGATATCCGTCGCAGCCATCGCCATGCCGTCAGCGCCGCCTTCGACGTCACCGATGCCGAGGCCAGCCGCACCGCCATCGCCTATATCGAGGCGGAGATCGGCCCGATCGACATCCTCGTCAACAATGCCGGCATGCAGTTCCGCACACCGCTGGAGAACTTCCCGGTCCACAAATGGGACGAGATCTTCAAGACCAATGTCTCCAGCCTGTTCTATGTCAGCCAGCCGGTCGCCCAGGCGATGATATCGCGCGGCCGCGGCAAGATCATCAACATCGCCTCCGTCCAGGCCGAACTCGCCCGCCCCGGCATCGCGCCCTATACCGCGACCAAGGGCGCGGTGAAGAACCTCACGCGCGGCATGGCGACCGACTGGGCGAAATACGGCCTGCAGGTCAATGCGATCGCGCCCGGCTATTTCCGCACGCCGCTCAACCAGGCGCTTGTCGACGATCCGAAGTTTTCTGGCTGGCTGGAAACCCGCACGCCGGCCGGCCGCTGGGGCGAGGTCAAGGAGCTCGTCGGCGCCGCCGTCTTCCTCGCCTCGGATGCCTCCTCCTTCGTCAACGGCCATATGCTGACCGTAGACGGCGGCATCACCGTCTCGCTCTAGAACAGGATGTCGTCCGAAAACCGCGCACACTTTTCGGCATCATGTTCTATCTCTTTGTTTTTACGCAATTCCGAAAGCAAAACCGCTGCACACTTTTGCTGGAATTGCTCTAAATTCGCATCATCCGAGTTTGGCGATTGCCCGCAGATTGTCGGCCGTCGTCGTCGGAAATTCGAAGAATTCGAGATAGGCGGGGATCTGTTCGAACAACATGTCCGTCCCAACCTGAAATGCACAGCCGCGCGCCCGCACGGCCTCGAGAAAAGGGGTTATCTCCTTGGTCAGCACGACTTCGCCGACGAAGGTCGATGGAGAAATGCGGTCGATATCGATTGGCAGCGGGTCACCCCGTCGCATTCCGAGAGGTGTCGCATTGACGACAATGTCGAAACCTGCCGGATCGGCGGAGCCGACCGTCACTTCAAGCTGTGGATAATATTTCTTCAGCCTGTCCAGCAGCGCGGTCGCGGTCGTCTCGTTGGCGTCGAAGATGGCGAGATGGTCCACGCCCGCCTGTGCCAACGACGCCGCGATCGCCGAGCCGACGCCGCCGGCACCCGCAATGAGCGCATGGGCGCCTTCAACCTTTTTACCCTTGCGCAACACGCCGCGAACGAAGCCCTCGCCATCGAACATGTCACCGATCAGCCTGCCGTCCGAACCGAGGCGCACTGCATTGCACGAGCCTGCGACTTTCGCGTTGGTCGACGTTTCGTCGAGCAGCGCCATCGTCGAAATCTTGTGCGGCATCGTGATCAGAGCGCCGTGGATATTGGATAGCCGGAACAGAAGCTTCAGAAATACCGAATAGTCCTCCGGCCTGCAGCCCATCGGCACGACGACGGCATCAATTCCGTTCTTCTCGAAATACGGATTGTAGATCAGCGGGGCCTTGAAGGACTCCGTCGGATAGCCGAGGTGAGCGATGAGTTTGGTCGTCCCGGTGATCATGTGGTCAGACTTTCTGGGGATCGGAAGAGGCGCGGGCGTCAGCGAGGTGGATCATCCGTCCCGAGCGCGCCGATCTCTTGATCGCCTCGACGACCCTGAGCGTGGCGAGGCCCTCCCGGCCACTCACCAGAGGCGTGGCATCGCCACGAATGACGTCGCAAAAATGTCCGAGCTGAACGCGAAGGGGATCGGCTGCCGCGTAGGGCACCCGCTCCTGGTCGAGCCGCTCCAGCCAATCGGGCCTCGAAGGGCTCGTCCAAAGCGTCAAATCGGGAATTCCGAGCGAACCCCTGGTGCCGCCGATCTGGTAGCAGAATTGATCGTAATGGGGAAAAGCGGGGTTCTCACCGGTGGTCGTCTCCCAGCTCCAGGGCGCGGCCACGGCATCACTGCCGTTGAGGGTGGCAAGCACCCCGCCTGCAAAACGCAGCGTGACGACGGCCGTATCCTCGACGGCATGGTTCCGCACGGCGTGCGATTCCAGCGCATGGACGGCTTCGACCTCGCCGAAGAGATATCGGAAGAGATCGACATCGTGGATCAGGTTGACGAAGACCGGGCCGGCGCCCGCTTCGCGCCGCCAGGGGATATCGAAATAGTTGTCGGGCTTGGCGACCCAGAACGTGCCGTGCACCGCGATGATCCGGCCAAGCCTTCCGCCGTCGACGATCTGCTTTACCGCCTGGATCATCGGATTGTGGCGCCTGTGATGGCCGACCAGCAGCGGTATGCCCGCCTTCTCGCCGGCGGCGACCAGCGCCGCGGCGGCATCGACATCGTCGGCGATCGGTTTCTCGATCAGAACGGGGATGCCGGCGGCGACGATCTCCATTCCGTTCTCGACGTGAAGCTGGTTCGGCGTTGCCACGATGACGCCGTCAGGCCTATCCTCGACGCGAATGTCCGAAAAGCTCCGGTACCATCGGGCGCCGACAGTCTCGGCAAAGTCGCGACCGGCGGCGGAAGGATCGATCACCGCCGAGAGAACGGTTCCGGGCTCGGACATGACACGCTCGACGTGGCGCCTGCCGATCAGGCCGGCTCCCATGACTGCAATCTCCAGCGGCTTCATTGCCGGCTCCCATAATTTGCCAGACGCATCGACCTTGAGACCCCTACTTCCGCAGGATTTCTCCGAGGAATTTCCTGGTTCGCTCATGCTGTGGGTTCGTGAAGAACTCGGCGGGCGGGGCTTCCTCGACGATCGCGCCGCTGGCCATGAAGATCACGCGATCGGCGACCTGGCGGGCAAAGCCCATCTCGTGCGTGACGCAGATCATCGTCATGCCCTCATCAGCAAGCGCGATCATCGTATCCAGCACCTCCTTGACCATCTCCGGATCAAGCGCCGAGGTCGGCTCATCGAACAGCATGACTTTCGGCCGCATGCAAAGCGCGCGGGCAATGGCCACGCGCTGCTGCTGGCCACCAGAAAGCTGCACCGGATATTTGTCGGCCTGCTCCAGGATCTTGACCCGCTCGAGCAGCCCGCGTGCCCGTTCCTCGGCCTCCGCCCTGCCAACGCCGGCTGCCTTCATCGGCGCCAGCATGCAGTTCTGCAGCACGGTCAGATGCGGAAACAGGTTGAACTGCTGGAAGACCATGCCGACCTCGCGACGGATCGCATCGATGGTCTTGGCCTGATTGCCGAGAAGAATCCCGCCGACGCGGATTTCACCTTTTTCATAGGTCTCGAGATGGTTGATGCAGCGAATGAGCGTCGACTTGCCGCTGCCGGAAGGCCCGCACAAGACGATCCTCTCGCCGCTGCGAACCGATATGTTGATGTCGTGCAGGGCTTGAAAAGCGCCATACCACTTCTCCACCCGCTCCATGGTGATCATGGTTTCCGCGCCTTGAGCAGGACTGGGAATGGTCATCGGTAGAACTCCATATTGGCGGGCTGGACCGCATCGAAGACGAGGGATGCGGATCAGCGCGCGGAGGCGGCGAACTTTCGTTCGAGGCGAGCGCCAAGAATCGTCAGTGGGCAGCACATCAGGAAATAGAGAATGCCGACGATGCCGAAGACCGTCAGCGGTTGGAAAATCTGGTTGGAGATGATGTTGCCGGCCCGCGTCAGCTCGGTGAAGCCGACGATCGACGCAAGCGAGGTGCCCTTGATCAACTGGACGAGGAAACCGATCGTGGCGGGCAGCGAAATGCGCAGCGCCTGCGGCAGGATGACATCCTTCATGCGCGAGATGTATCTGAGGCTGAGAGCCTTTGCCGCTTCCGTCTGGCCGCGCGGAACCGCTTCGATCGATCCGCGCCAGATCTCGCCGAGATAGGCGCTCGCATGCAGCGTCAGGCCGATGGCGACGGCCACCCAGGAATCGAGCATCAGCCCCACCAGCGCCAAGCCGTAATAGACGACGAACAGCTGCATCAGCAGCGGGGTTCCCTGGAAGACGGCGATATAGCCGGCCGTGACGCGTTCCAGCAGCGGTATGCCCGAGGCACGGGCAAGGGCGACGCCGAGCCCCGCGATGCCGCCGCAGACAAAACCGACGGCGGACAGGAGCACTGTCCATTTCAGGCCGATCAGGAGGAAGACGAATTCTTCGTGACCCATGGAATTCCTCCTACTTGACCGGATATTTGAAGTAACGCGCCGAAAACAGCGCGAAGATGCGCATCATCAGCCAGGAGATCACGAAGTAGAAAACCGTGACGGTGAAGTAGACCTCGAAGCTGCGGAAGCTCTCCGACTCGATGCGCTGCGAAACGGACGTTAGCTCGTAGGCGGAAATCGCCGATGCGATGCTGGTGGTCAGCGTCAACAGGACGAACTGGCTGGTCAAGGACGGATAGATCGCCCGTAATGCCGGCTTGAGGATGATCAGCCGGAAGACCTGAGCCTTGTGCAGACCAAGCGCCAGACCCGCTTCCATCTGTCCCTTCGGGATCGACTGGACGCCGCCGCGAATGATCTCAATTGCGTAGGCACCACCGTTGATGCCGAGCGCGATAATCGCCGTCGGTGTCGGATCCAGCCTGATGCCTGTCAGCGGAAGCGCGAAGTAGATGAAAAAGATCTGCACCAGAAACGGCGTGTTACGGATCAACTCGACGAAGGCGATGACCAGCCATCGCGCCGGCTTCAGGGCGGAGTCGCGCAAGGCGACGCCGCCAATTCCGATGATGATCGCCAGCAGCATCCCACAAATGGCAAGCAAGAATGTCCCGAGGCAGCCGAGCAGAAGGCTCGGCAGGCCATCTATGACCGGGGTGAAATCCAACTTATAATTCATGGCGATCCTTCTGGTCCGTCTTCCTGAAAGTTCAGTCCTGCTTGACCATTCCAGCCATCGCCTGGATAGCCAGCTCGTAGCCATCCGCTCCAAAGCCGATCATGATGGCCGTGGCAACGCGCGAGATCAGCGAATTGTGGTAGATGCTTTCGCGCGCATGAACATTCGAAATATGCAGCTCGATCTTCGGCGGGTCGAACATTTTCAACGCATCGAGAAGAGCGATCGATGTGAAGGTATAGCCGGCGGGATTGATGATGATGCCACAGGCGTCGGTCCGGGCCTGGTGCACGCTCTCGACCAGTTCGCCCTCGAAATTGGTCTGCCGGAACTCGACGTCGAATCCCAAGGACTTTGCCTTGGTCACGCACCGTTTCCTGATGTCGGCCAGCGTCGTGGTTCCATAGATCGCCGGTTCGCGCTGGCCCAGCAGGTTCAGGTTCGGTCCGTTGAGCACAAAGATGGTTTTGGTCATGTCGCGCACCTCAAACGGGGCAGAGCCTTAAGCATGGCGGTTGCGTTGCCGGGCATTGGCATGCCCGGCCTTGCTTGGTGAGAGACTGCCTCTTTCTGGACGTCATCCTCGGCCTGTGCCGGGGATCTGCCGCCGTAGATGCTCGGGACACGAGCCCGAGCATGATGGCGAGCGGTTGGCAGACCCTGTCATCAGCCGGAAGGCCGGGCCTCGTCCGCCTTTGCGGTTCGCTCAGTTCGCCGCGAACGGAATGCCTTCCAGCGTTTCCGGGAATTCCGGGACCGGAACCTTCATCCACTTGTCGTAGACTGCCTTGAGTTCGCCGTTTGCCTTGATCTTGTCGATGAAGGTGTTGAGCGCCGCATTGATTTCCTTTTCGCCGAGACGCGTGCAAGCACCGTTGTAGAGCTTCTGGAATTCAAGCTTGTTTTCGAATTCGCCCGGACGGGCCTTCTCCACCCGGTCCATGTAGAAAATGTTGCCACCAAGCGTCTCGACCTGGCCGGACACCAGGGCCTGGACGCTCGCGGCGTCTCCATCATAGCGCCGGATGGTCGTGCTCGGCGGCGCGTTCTTGGTGACCTGCGTGTCCTGGGCTGCACCCTTGGCGACGCCGACCGTGAACTTGGCCATGTCGTCATTCTTCTTGATCTCAGCCGATTTCGGACCAATCAGAACGATGGCATTAGCAACATAGGGCTTGCTGAACTGCACGGCCTTTGCGCGATCCGGCAGCATCGCCATCGTCGCGAACAGAACGTCGACGCGGCCGGCCGTCAGTGCGGGAATGCGGTTGTTGACTTCAAGCGGCACGAACTCGACGGAAACACCCAGTTCCTTGGCAAACAGCGTCGCGATGTCGGCATCGAGGCCGTCCTGTTTGCCGCCGCTGGTCACGAAGCCCCAAGGCGGGTTGTCACCCTGAATTCCGACGATGATCTTGCCGCGAGCCTTGATTTCATCAGGCGTGATGGCGGCGGCCGGTTGCGCTAGGGTGACGGCAGCCACCAGGGCCGCGGCTCCGAGCATCGCGTTTCGGCGCGTCAGCATAGATTTGAACATGTGATTCCTCCTCCTTTGGCGGTCACTCGACCGGACAGCCACCTCACCTTTTGACTGTGTGAGCAATGATTGCCAGAGACGAGCGGTCAAATCAACAGAGTTTTTCAAAATCATATGAGAATTTATAATAAGACACGCTATTTGAATTCCTCACGACATTTGCCATAATAGTAGCGAGCGATTTTCCGTGACGCATCGTGGTGTTCGGCGCTCGTTTAATCTCGCACGGATATCGGAAGGGTTTGACATGAGGACCTCGATTGCGACTGTAACGATCAGCGGCGAACTTCCGGAGAAGCTCGAGGCGATCGCCCGGGCGGGCTTCGACGGCGTCGAGATCTTCGAAAATGACTTCCTCGCCTTCGACGGAAGCCCGGCCGATGTCGGAAAACTCGTCCGCGACCATGGCCTGGAGATCACCCTGTTTCAGCCATTTCGTGATTTCGAGGGCATGCCGGAGCCCTTGCGAAGCCGTACGTTTGACCGCGCGGAACGGAAGTTCGACGTGATGCAGCAGCTCGGAACGGAGCTGGTGCTTGTCTGCTCCAACGTCTCGCCGGCCGCTATCGGCGGCATCGACCGGGCGGCAGCGGACTTTCATGAACTTGGCGAGCGTGCTGCCCGGCGTGGACTGAGGGTGGGCTATGAGGCGCTTGCCTGGGGCCGCCATATCAGCGACCATCGCGACGCCTGGGAGATCGTCCGTCGCGCCGATCATCCGAATATCGGTCTTATCCTCGACAGCTTCCACACCTTGTCGCGGAAGATCGACGTCAATTCGATCCGCTCAATTCCCAAAGAGAAAATCTTCATCGTCCAGCTTGCCGATGCCCCTGATATCGACATGGACCTGCTCTATTGGAGCCGCCACTTCCGAAACATGCCGGGTGAAGGCGACCTTCCCGTCACGGCGTTCACCGAAGCCGTCGCGGCAACAGGTTACGACGGATATTTCTCCCTGGAGATCTTCAACGACCAGTTCCGAGGCGGTTTGTCGCGCGCGATCGCGGCCGATGGCCACCGCTCCCTGATCTATCTCGGCGATCAGGTACGACGCAATCTCGGCATCGGCAGCATGACCGGGGCGGCGATGCCGGAAAGGCCTTCCGTCAAGGGCGTCGGCTTCGTCGAGTTTGCCACAGACGAGGAAGACGAAGTCGAGCTGGTTGCATTGCTGCGCACGCTCGGATTCAAAAAGACGGCGGTCCACCGCACGAAAAAAGTCTCCCTCTTCGAGCAGGGCGAGATCCGCATCCTCGTCAATGTCGATCAGGCAGGATTCGCCAACGCCGCCTACGCCGTTCACGGTACTTTTGCCTATGCCATGGCCCTGATCGTCGATGATGCGGCCAAGGCCTATGAGCGCGCGCTCGCCTTGGATGCCGAGCCATTCACCCAGCCTGTCGCAGACGGTGAGCTTGAGCTGCCCGCCATTCGCGGTGTCGGGGGCGGAATCGTCTATCTCATCGACGACAAGAGCGCATTGGGTCGCTTCTCCGAAATCGACTTTCAGCCGGTCACCGACGACAGCGACGCGCCGCCTGCAGGCCTTTTGCGCATTGATCACGTCGCCCAGACGGTCGGTTACGATGAAATGCTCACCTGGCTTCTATTCTACACGTCCATTTTCGAGACGCGGAAGACCCCGATGGTCGATATCATCGATCCGGCCGGGGTGGTGCGCAGTCAAGTCGTCGAGAACGACACCGGGGCGCTGCGCATTACCATGAACGGCGCCGAGAATCGCCGCACTCTGGCGGGACATTTCATCGCCGAGAAATTCGGGGCCGGCATCCAGCATCTGGCGTTCTTGACCGACGACATCTTCGCGACCGCCGAAAGCCTTCGTGTTTGCGGTTTCAGATCACTGCACATTTCGCCGAACTACTATGACGACGTCGAAGCACGCTTCGGCCTCGATCCTGCATTGACTGAGCGGCTGAAGGCGGAGAACATCCTCTATGACCGCGACGAGCATGGCGAATATTTCCAGCTCTATAGCGGAACCTATGGAGAGGGTTTCTTTTTCGAGATCGTCGAGCGCCGCGGCTACCGCGGCTACGGCGCCCCGAACGCAATTTTCCGGATCGCCGCTCTGAAGAAACAGATGCGTCCGGAAGGAATTCCTAAAGACGCCTCTTGAGCCATGGTTTAGGAGCGGCTCAGCTTTTCATGAAAACGCAGAGCCGCTCCAACCTCTTGTTTCGCGCATTCCGGACGGAAAACCGCGTCGCACTTTTCCTGGAATTGAGCTAAGTAATCCGGCCGCTCTTCAGCACATGGTCCACGCCGCTTTGAACGTGCCGCCTGACGATGTCGGTCGCGCCGGCGACGTCGCGCCGAATGGAAAGCTCGAACAAAAGCCTGTGGTCATCGACCACGGGCTTGCCGCGAAAACTCTCGGCCAGCATATGGTAGCGGAGAAAGCGGTCGAAGACGGATGACAATGTCGCCATCAGCGTCGCCGAATTGCAGGCCGAGACGATCGCCTGATGGAACTCCCAATCGTATCGAACCCAGTCGACTGTCCGCGAGACGTCGCCGGCAAGGAGCTTGCGTTCGGCGGCAGCCAGCCGGTGATGGGCGGCGACGATGCGCCCTTCCCATTCAAGATTTCCCGCAGCGAAGGCAAGGCCGATCGCATGTGTTTCCAGAACAATCCTGAGGTCGGCGAGTTCGAGGAGTTCGCGGCGCGAAGCAGGGCTGACTTCAAAACCGCGCTGCCCCTCGGCGACGACGAGGTTTTCCGTGGTCAGGCGGCTCAAAATTTCGCGCAGCGATGAAATGCCGATGGAGTAGCGCTCCTTTGCCTGCTCCAGCTTGATCTTGGCCCCGGGCGGCAATGTGCCCGATATGATATCCTCGCGGATCTGTCGGAAGACGACATCGCTTACTGTTTCCGCCGGGTCGTGGACTTGCTTGAGCATGGCTTTTCCTGATTTCGCCGAAATGCAATTTACGTCGGGACCTGAAGCTCGAAGAGAAACGTCCGAACCATGTCTATCTCAGCGTCCCTCTCGCCAGCGCATGTTCGACCCCGCCTTGAATATGCAGGACAAGCACCCGCTTGGCCGTCTCCGCGTCCCGTCGCAATGCCGCATCCAAAAGCTGCTGGTGTTCATTGGCCGCGACATCGCCTCGATAGGACAAGGCAACCATCTGATATCTGAGATATCTGTCGAAGATCACCGAATGCGTCTCCATCAGCAGTTTCGACCCGCAGGCGGATATCAGGGCTTGATGGAACTCCCAGTCGTAGCGCTTCCAGTCCTCGGCCCGGCTGGTATCACCGGAGGCCATCACCTGTTCCATCCGCGCCAATTTGTAATGCGCCGATACCAGCGGAGCTTCCCACTCCACGTCGCCATGCACGAACGACTGCTCCAGCGCATGTGTTTCCAGGAGAAGCCTTAGCGCCGCCGTCTCCTTGAGGTCTGAAACCGACACCGGGGACACTTCGAAACCTTTTTGCCCCTCGGCGAGGACAAGCCCCTCGGAGGAGAGCCGGTTCAGCACTTCCCGAAGTGTGCTGATGCTGGTCTCGTAGCTCTCCTTCAGGCTTTCCAGCTTCAACTTTTGTCCGGGAGCCAGCCGGCCAAAAATAATGTCGGCCCGAATGCGCCTGTAGCTGCTTTCGGCGATGGTCTCGTTGATAACCGGCTGCAACATGGCGAGTCTCTTATATTTCCTGTATCGTCGGATATATCGCTTTTTGCCATTCCCAATCAAGGAAACATTCGCGGAATAGGAAGCACAATTTTCTCATATGATGGCGGTTTTCCCGGAGAACCGGGCGAGCGGGCCGAACGAGAATCCACGCGCCACATGTCGTTTCGGACAGCCCCTTCGGCGCCGCGTTCGTGCTGCTTTCAAGACGGGATTTTCGGCTCAACATGGCGGCAATTGTTTTTTCAATCGCGCGCAACCATCTAATAGGCATGACTTACGGGAAAATGTCCCCCGTCCTCAGCAGCCTGTTTACCGAAAACCAACCATACCGGGTTGCTTTCCGAGCCGAAAGCCGATTGCTTAGGAAAATCTACTTCTTCTTCCGCTAGCGGTTAGGAGAATACAAAGGGGAACAGACAAACCCGTGGAATTCTGCTGCTTCGCATAGAGACGAACTATGACTACGATGGCGATGCGGGAAGGCCGGTTTGAAGAACGATGACGACAGAACTGTTTCAAATAAAATTTTGGGGCGTCCGCGGCAGTATTCCCGTGTCAGGCCCCGAGTTCGATCGCTACGGCGGTAACACTTCCTGCATCGAAATTCGCTGCGGAAAACATCGGATGATCTTCGACGCGGGTTCGGGCCTGCGCGAGGCCGGGCTGTCGATGCTCGCCGACGGCGTCAGCGACGTCGACCTGTTCTTCAGCCACTGCCATTACGACCACATCATTGGCCTGCCCTTCTTCAAGGCGATCTATTATCCCTCGATCAACGTCAACATCTGGTCCGGCCATCTCGATGGCAAGATGAGCACGCGGGAAATGGTCGAGCAGTTCATCAGCCCGCCCTGGTTTCCCGTCAAGACCGACATCTGTCAGGCGACGATGAACTTCCGGGATTTCCATGCCGGTCAGGTGCTGACCCCGCATGCGGGCATCGAGATCAAGACTTTCATGCTGAACCATCCGGGCGGCGCCATCGGCTACCGCATCGAATGGCAGGGCCGTTCGGTCGCTCTCGTCTATGATATCGAGCATATTCCCGGCAGCTATGATCCGGTCTCGCTGGAGATGATGCGGGACGCCGATCTCGTCGTCTACGACTGCACATACAATGAAGACGAGATGCAGCGTTTCAAGGGCTTCGGCCATTCGACGTGGCAGCATGGCACCGAGCTTGCGAAAATGGCGGGCACCAAGCGCTTCGCGCTGTTCCACCACGCCCCCTCGCGCACGGACGAACAGCTGGCGGAGATGGAAATGCAGGCGCAGGCCGCCTTCCCCGAATCTTTTGCCGCCCGCGACAATCAGACCGTGGTGATCTAAAGCACGTCGCGATCTTTCAGATTCGCTCGTCGCGCTTTAGATCTTTGTTTTTACGCATGTCGTTGTCGCAAAACCGCTGCACACTTTTGCGCGACATGCTTTAGCAGGCCGCCGAAGGCCGCCTTCATCTTGCCAGTCCGAAGCTCTTCGACAGAGAGCCCATTCGTCGAACTGGCATGCCGGCGACGTCACGAAGGAACAGATGCCGGGCCGGACCGTTTTCCCGGCAGCGCAAATCAACGAAACAGGGATCCGTCATGACCGTGCTTTCCGGAAAGTGTCTTTGCGGGCAGGTGCGTATTTCTGTCCGGGGCGAACCCTTGCGCGTTGGAATTTGTCATTGCACGGACTGCAGGCAGGAAAGCGGTTCGGCTTTTACCTTTTATGGGATCTGGCCCGCCGGCCAATTCGAACATTCAGGGGAAACTGGCGCGTTCCAAGGTCGGCATTTCTGTACCGGTTGCGGCTCGCGGCTGTTTTCCGCCGATGACCGGGAGGCGGAAATCAAGCTTGGCATCCTCTCCGAGGCGCCGACGCCTCTGGTGCCGAGCTACGAACTCTGGATCAAACGCCGTGAACCGTGGCTGCGACCGGTGGAAGGCGCCAAGCAGTATGACGAAGACCGAAAGTGAAGAACGGTTCTGAGGAGCTTTCTGATGGCCACTCTCGTCCGACATCGCTGGATGACGGTTGCAGGCGTCGAGACTTTTTACCGCGAGGCCGGCCGGGAAGATGCACCGGTCTTGTTGCTGCCGCACGGATATCCCTGCTCATCCTATGAATTTCGCAATCTAATGCCGCGCCTTGCCGACCGTTGGCGCCTGATTGCGCCGGATTTCCCGGGTGCGGGCTATAGCGGTACGCCGGATGATTTCGACTATAGCTTCGATGGATATGCCGCCTGGCTGGAGGCCTTCGTCGATGCGATGCATGTCGACCGGTTTGTGCTCTACCTCCACGACTTCGGGTCGCCTATCGGTGCGCGGTTGGCAATCAAAGACCCTCACCGCGTCGCCGGGCTGATCATCCAGAATGGCGATATCCCCTATGAAGATGCCCTCGGACCGAAATATGCGGATATCGAGGCGACATGGACGCTTCCGAGATCGGAGATGAGGAAGGTGCTGGCGGAGGCGATCAGCGAGGCGGCCTTCAAGGAGGAGTTCCTCAACGATCTGCCGCCTGCTTTGGCCGATACGATCCCGCCCGATCTCTGGAAGCTGCATTGGTCGCTGATCACGCCGCGGCGCAAGGACATCGCCATAGACCTCATCGCCGGACTGAAGGAGAACCGGGCCTGGTTCCCGGAACACCGCAAATATCTCAGCGAATACCGGCCGCCGACCTTGATCGTCTGGGGTCCGAACGACCACTACATGCCGGAAAAGTCGGCTCGGGCCTATCTGCGCGATCTGCCGGATGCCGAACTCCATCTGCTCGGCGGCGGGCACTGGCTGCTCGAGACGCATCTCAATGATGTCGTAGCACTCATGCGAGAGTTCCTCGGACGCGTTCACGCCGCCTGATCGGCAATGTCTAAGGCCCTAGCAGTTCCGACGCCGGCGACCAGCGGACGGTCGGATGCCGGCCCGTCACTGCAAACAAGGCCGACAGGAAGTCCCACGCGGCTGCATCATGCACCAGATGGTGGGTGAGCACGCCGACAGGCTCGTCGCTCCCGGCAAACCGGTGGCGAAGCTCGGCCACCAGCTCGGCCACCAGGTCCGCCTCGCTTCGTCCGCCGCGCGTGCCATGCCAGTCGATGATGTCGACATGGGTGTTGAGGAGCGGCACCGGGCCACCCTGATTTGCCCGCCCATAGACCGACAGTGCTGCAAATCCGAGACCGGGCAGCGCCGGGATGAGGGCCGCGTCGATCCGGTTCCACGGCGGCACCAGCACCGGCAGGAAGCGGGCCGGATGCAGCCGCTGCAGCAGCCGGAACCCTTCACCCAACTCGCCGAGCACGACATCTGCCGGCCGGTCGCCGCCGAGTTCCTGCTTTTTTCTCTCCGGCCCCGCATGGTTCGTATGAGACCAGCCATGCACCGCGACAGCGACGGCTGCGTCTTCCACCAGGCGCGCGGCCAATGCCTCGCCGGTCAAGCCGGGAATGACGGCGAGTGTCAGCGGAACCTCGCTTTGACAGGCGAGCGCCATCAACGTCTCCAGCGCCTGGGTCGGCTCAACGGCGTCGTCGTCCCGCAGCCAGAACCGCGCCACCCGGTCGGCGGCCTGCCAGCGGTCAAGCTCATGGTGCAGGGGGTCCCAGGCTATCCAGTCGGTCATCACGTCACTCCTGTTGCTGCGCTGTCGCGCAAAATTCCGTTCAATACCTGCGCCGCCGTCGCAAGCGATCGCTCGCCGAGCACGAAGCGCCGCGCCGCCTGCCCCATGGCGTCGCGCCTTTGCCTGTCGTCAAGCAGGGCAGCCAGGGCCTCGGCATAGGCAGTGACATCGCCATCCGGCGTCAGCAGGCCGGTCACGCCAGCCTCGACCACCGCTGGCACGCCTGCCGTTTCCTGAGCGACGACAGGCAGGCCGGCGGCCTGGGCTTCCAGGTAGGCAAGGCCATAGGCCTCACCGCATCCGGGCCAGACATAGACGCCGCCGCGCCCGAGCAGTTCGGCGATCTCGACGGCATTGCGCTCGCCCAGCCATTCGATCCGGCCAGGAAACTCGGCAAACACCGCCTGTACCTCCTGGCGCATCGGACCATCGCCGATGACGGCAATCGTCCAGGGCCGGTCTTCGATCAGCCGCAATGCTCTCGCAAGCATCGCATAACTGTCCATCTTGTCGCCGGCCCGCATCATCGCGACCGTCATCAGCCGGCGCGGATCGGGCGCCGGCGACACGTTCTCGAACAACGCCGTGTCGATGAAGGGTTTCAGCCTGGCAAGGCCCGCCTGCGGAAAGACGGCGGCAAGCCCGGCCTGGTCACGCTCGGTGAAGCTGATATTGACCGCCGCCTGCATGATCGCCTCGCCCACCAGCTTCTGTGATGTTGCCCAGCCGGTTCGGTCGCGTTTTGCCGCATAGGAGGCTTCGGCAGTGACATAGGGAATGGCGAATTCGGCAGAAATCGCCGGCCCGAAGGGATCGGGCGATTTGTAATAGGGGTGGTAGCAGAACCAGAGTTCCGGTCGCGGCCCAGATTTCCATCTCAGCCGCAGCCGCTCCAGTTCGGCGCCGATGGCGGGTTCGAGCGCGGCTGCCGCCTCCGGTGTCGAGGCATGGGTGCGGAATTCGGAGGCGACTTCGACCTGATGCCCGCCAAGCTCCAGCGCCCGGATCAGCAGCCGCGCCATCAAACGGTCGCCCGACGGCACCGGATGGTTCGGCGATTTCATCGGCGCGTAGAAAGCCACCTGCATTGGGACACCTCAGGTAAGACACACTGTTTACAACTTTCGCGCCTGTCGGGAAAATTCCGCTATTGTCCCTTTGCCGAAAACTTGCGCATAAGCATATGGAATGTGATCGCCATCGAAGCAATTCCGCCTCTTTCCCAATCTCTATGGGCCTGCGGTTACATCGACAAGAACGGGAATGAATGACGACGGTCTCGGCCACAGGGATTTTTTCGGAACGTACGATCAGAAGGGCGAGGCTCGGTTCCGGCCTCGTCATTTTCATCTTCGTCGTGCTGCATTTGTCGAACCATGCGATTGGCCTGATTTCCGTCGCAGCCGCCGATAAAGCCGCCCACCTCTTCCTGGCGATCTGGCGTAATCCCCTGGGGACCACCGTCTTCTATTCGTCGGTGCTAATCCATATCGCGCTGGTGCTGCGCGCCATCTACATGCGCCGCAGCCTGGTCATGCCGAAGGGGGAAATGGCGCAGATTGTGCTCGGCCTGATGATCCCGCTGCTTCTCCTCGATCATGTCATCGGCACGCGCATCGCCCACGAGTTCTATGGCTATATCGACGACTACGAGACGGTCGTCAGTTCGCTGTGGATCAGGTCTCCGGCGAACGGCGCGCGGCAGGCGCTCGCCGTCGTCGCCGTCTGGATCCACGGCTGCATCGGCATCCATTTCTGGCTGCGCTACCGCTCCTGGTACCCGGACTTCGCACCGCTCATGCTGGCACTCGCCATCCTCGTGCCGGTGCTCTCGCTGCTCGGCTTCGTCGAAATGGGCAGGACGCTCGCCGACCCTTCCTACCAGCAGTCAATGACGGTCAGCGCTTACAAGGAGGGCGTCAACACCCGTTACGCCTCGAACCCGGAGGTTCACCGTCAGGTCGCCATGATCCGCGCCGGGCTCTACGGCGCCTTCTCGGCCTCGCTGCTCATCGTCGTCGTCGCCCGCGCCCGGCGCAAGTTGAAGGAGCGGCTTGACCAGGTCGCCGTGAATTATCCGGGCGGCGAGGTGATCCGTGTGCCGCGCGGCTTCTCGGTGCTGGAGGCAAGCCGGCTCGGCGGCCTGCCGCATTATGCCGTCTGCGGCGGCAAGGGCCAGTGCTCCACCTGTCGCGTGCAGATCCTTGGCGATTACGAAAGCCTGCCTGCCCCCGACAAGATGGAACAGACGACACTGAGGCGCATCAATGCCGGCCCGGATGTCCGGCTCGCCTGCCAGCTTCGCCCGAACGGCAACGTTGCCGTCGCGCCGCTTCTCGTGCCGGCGATCGAGGCGGCCCTTCCCGCCAACAGCCAGGAGACGAGCCCCGGCCGCGAGCGCGAGATCGCCGTGCTCTTCGTCGATATCCGCCATTTCACCACGCTGACGGAAACCCGCCTGCCCTTCGACGTCGTCTTCCTGCTGAACCGCTATTTCGCCATCATCGGCAAGGCGGTGGAGCAGTCGGGCGGGCGGCTCGACAAGTTCATCGGCGACGGCGCCATGGCGCTCTTCGGGCTCAACACCGCACCGGAGGAAGCCTGTCGCCAGGCGCTCAACGCGGCCGCGGCGATCGTCGCCGAGATCGAGAAACTCGCCGCCGAGCTGGCCGACGAACTGGCGCTGCCGTTGCGCATCGCGATCGGCATTCACACCGGCCCGGCCGTCGTCGGCACGATGGGATACGGCCGGGTGCGCAGCATGACGGCGATCGGCGATACCGTGAATGTCGCGAGCCGGTTGGAAAGTGCTGCCAAGGAGTTCGAGGCGGCGATCGTCATCTCCGAGCCGGTGGCGAGCCTTTCGGGTGCTAACCTCGCCGGCATCGAAAGCCGTGAAATCAGTGTACGCGGCCGGGCCCTGCCCTTGAAAGTCTACGTCATTCCGAGAGAGAAAGCGGCAGAGCCGCTCGAAGGAAAAGCCTGATGCCTGGCAAGCCCTGGCTGACCGCCAAATACTGGAGCCGCCGGCTGCGCAAGGCGCGCAATGCGGCCGCTTCGCGCTTCTTCGACACCCGCTTCGGCCGCCGCCTGCTGATCGAGAATATCGGCCCGCGCGTCGTCTCGATGACGGTCGATGCCGGCGACCACCTGATGACCTTCTCGCCGGCCGACTATATCGGTCGCAAGGTGTTCCGGAAGGGCCATTTCGAGCGCGAGGCCGTCGACCGGCTGATCGTCATCCTGCGCGAGCGCGGCCTTTTGCGAAAAGACGCGACGCTGCTCGAGATCGGCGGCAATATCGGCACCCAGACCGTCTATTTCGCCCTCAGCGACACCTACATCAAGATCGTCAGCATCGAGCCCGATCCACGTAATTTCCCGCTGCTTCAACTTAACATTCGCCAGAACCGGCTGGAGGAAAAAGTCCGACTCGTCAATTGCGCCGCCGGCGAGAGCGAAGGCGAGATCGACTTTTTTCTCAACCTCAATAATCACGGCAAGAGCAGCGCCATCCGCCAAAGCCCGACGGACAGGAAGATCAGCGTGCCGGTAAAGCCGATTTCCGAGATCCTTGCCGGACTTTCGATCGACCCGGTCGCAATCGGCCTCGTCTGGATGGATATCGAGGGCTACGAGCCGGTCGCCTGCCGCTCAATGCAGCCGCTGCTTGCCCGCCGCGTGCCGCTCTACATGGAGTTCACGCCACTCTTTTACGGGCGTGAGGGAACGAAAGCCTTCATATCCATGCTATCAGGCTTCTACGAGGATTGCCTGGTCCTCTTCGAGGATCGCGAGGAGGAGATGAGGGTGCGGGACCTGCCGAGCGATGTCGATCAGTACAACGTGCTGTTTTTGCCTTAGATGTTCGGCCGTGAATGCCGGAGAGACTATTTCCCCTGCGGCAATTGAGTCATTCACCGCGAAGACACGCGGTGAATATGCAGCACTTGTCACTTCCTTGGGTATCCAGCAGTTACAGCAGGTTTGTCATCTCCGCCAAGCCCTGCCGCTCTCATCATGCTTGCCACCACTTGGCTCTTTCAATCATGACTTTCCGAAGCACTTTTCGGTTGTCGGGAACCTGGATTACAATGGTTTTGCTTTTGTTTCCTTTTTTTACCTCTCCACAAATTGCAACCACCGCAGAAAGCGATGGCTCGCTAATAGGATCCGACATTCCAAGAGTGGTTGCAGCTTTTAACGCCGACTCTGGCGTCATCTTGAAACCGCATGTCGATTTCGTCACATCACGAAAGAAGGTTGCTGCCGCGGCTGTGCGATCGCCAGCCTGAGCGTGACCCGTAGCAGCAAGAACAAGCGCGAAAGCGCCTAAAATACGTAGCTTCATTACCCCTGCCCTTAAAATACAATCCTTCGGCGCCATACACCTCGGCGAATTTCCGAAGTCAATTCGCCGCTCAGAACCACTATTCTTTCAGAGTTACATCGATAGGAGGGATCGGATCCCACCGTCCAATCATCATTTGCGGCGAGCACACAGCCACAGCAGGTCGGCCTTGCGAATGGTCATGCTCTAAGCAAAGACCTCCGCGCTTCGTTCCGGACGCAGCGGATCCGCCCCGAACTTGTTCGGACCTTCTGTGCCCGGGAGCACGGAAATAACAATAGTCACTGGGGCGGTGACGAGAACGACATAGGGAACGAAGCTCCCGATAAACAGCGCGAGATACCACCAACCGGAAATGTTGCGATCATGGAAGCGGCGAACCTGAAGAGATGTCAGCGGCAAAAAAATTGCGAGTGTGAACAACATCCAGATGACCACGGTATAGTGAACCGGTGACGGGGCTCCGCCGCCACTGGTAGCGAAGGCGAGTATAAAGGCCGGAATTATGAGTGCGAACAGCGCCAGCAGATAGAATAGCACGAACCACCAATATTCCGACCGGGAAGCCCTGCCGGAAAAGGTCGCATATTTCTGCTTCAGAACAGTCCGAACAGCTTCAGTAAACCCCATTGAAATCCCCCCATTTCTGCTTGCTGCAAGCGCGGTGATCCACGGTCTCACCATCGTCTTGCTTGATAGTCATTCAGATGAAAACAGCTACAATTCAAACGTAGAAATTGCAATAAGTCGGTTGCATCGGCTCATTATTTTAAAAGCAATGATTAACGCGTTGAGATTTTCACCTCGATGACCGCGAGGTGCACGTGTCCCTGACCTGTTGGGGAGAATTCCACCCGTTTAACGTGCTGTTTCCGCCCTAAGCGGTCGACTGCATGACAAGCGATTGATGGCAGTGCACGCCGGCGAGCACGCCTGAGGCGGAGGCGAGCGTGGCATTGTGCATGGCGCTTGCCGCATCGCCGGCGGCAAAGACGCCCTTGATGGTGGTTTCCTTGTTATCGGCGATCCGAACGATTGGCCCGAACGGGCCGTCGTCGAAGGCGCAGCCGAGCTGTTCGGCAATCGTGCTCGCCATCGCCGTTCTCGGAGCGACGAAGATGGCGTCCAGCGGCACGACGCGGGCATCGGCGAGGCGAACGGCCTCAAGCTTCGGTTTGTCGCCCAACAATTCCACGATAGGGCTGCGTTCGATCCGGACGTCACGGGCCGTCAACTTCACCAATTGCTCTTCATCGGGCTCGAACAGCGCTTGGGTGAAAAAGGTCGTCGCACCCCAGTCCGGGATCATCATGGCCGAATGAGCCGAATGCGGATGGTTTGCGAGAACGCCGAGCTTGCCGCCGCCGACCTCAAAACCGTGGCAATAGGGGCAGTGCAGCGCGGAGCGGCCCCATCGCTCCTTGAGGCCGGGGATTTCGGGCAGCGTGTCGCTAACACCGGTTGCGAGCACGATGCGCGCGGCTCGTTCCTCGCCGCCGTCTTCGGTGCCGATAGTGAAGGCGTCACCATCGCTTTGCGCCCGGACGACTTTCCCCTCGCGGATGGTGATGGTCGGATAAAGCGAAAGCTGCCGTTTTCCCTCCCGCATGATCGCCGCCGGCGTCTGGCCGTCCTGGCCGAGGAAACCGTGCGAGGCTTCAGAAAAACGATTGCGCGGCGCGCCGGCATCGACGAGCAGAACGCGCCGCCGTGCCCGGGCCAGCTGCATCGCTGCCGAAAGGCCGGCAAAGTTTCCGCCGATGATGATGGCTTCGAACGACATGGAACTCTTCCTTGATATTGGACTCATGACTCAACATAAGTTACATGAATCAATGTCGTCAAGCATCATGTTACTTGTCTTGTTACGATCCCTTTGCGATAATGGCCCGTCCGATCGACAGGAAGAGACCCATGCGCAATGACAGCCGCCTTTCACGCATGCTGCACGTGCTGATCCACATGGATAAGCACCAGCATTCGGCGACCTCCGACATGATTGCAAAGATGCTGAACACCAATCCCGTCGTCGTCCGCCGCACCATGGCCGGCCTTCGCGAACAGGGCTACGTCCGCTCCGAAAAGGGCCATGGCGGCGGCTGGACGCTGGTGCGTCCCTTGTCCGACATCACCCTGCTCGACGTCTATAACGCCATCGGCGAACCGCATCTCTTCGCCATCGGCCCGGCCGACGACCAGCCGCAATGCCTGGTGGAACAGGCGGTGAATGTCGTCCTCGGCGACGCGATGAAAGAAGCCCAGGCCCTGCTCCTGCGGCGGTTGGACAGCGTGACGCTAGACAAAATCGCGGCCGACTTCGAGGCGAAACTGGCCAAGCGCCCGGCCACATCCCATTCCTGCGCCTCCTGAGCGGTCGCAAGCTCACAAGGTGTGTCGTTTCCGCATCACTTTCCGTAAGGTTGCAAATATCCGCTTGGCAATGGCGAATTGCTTCGGTACAAAACGCTGACCGCTTTAGTTCGAACATAAGGGAGGCGTTGCATGACACCAGCAATCATCGAAACCTTCCCGTGCGGAATGTCCCGACACTAGGTCATTTCCATTCGCGGCCCGCCTCGAGCGCGCCCGACATGCGGTTTTCCCTTAATTCATAGCCCGATTGATCCGCGGGATCATTTCGTCTCCCGCTTGGGCTGTGCCATCCAACTCTCGATTTTGAGGACCGGTCGCCGACACGGCGCCGAGCGATTAAAATGACTCGCAAGAAGCTCGATTTCCGCGCCGATGCCTATCGCCATGTGCTCGGCTTTGTTTTCCATCATTGGCGCCATCGGCCAGTATTGGTGGGCATCATCATCGTGTTGGTCATTGCCAGCACCCTGGCCGAAGTCATGGTGCCGGTGTTTTCCGGCCGGATCGTCGATGCCATTGCCGGCGGCGATGCGGCTGGCCGGGCGCTGCGTGCTTTCGTCATCGTCGTGGCACTGGGCCTGACCAGCGTGGCACTGCGCTGGTTCATCTTCAACGGCATTATCCGGCTGACGCTGCGCACCATGGCGGATGTGACGAATAACGGTTTCCATAAGGTGCAGCGGTTCTCGACCGACTGGCACGCCAACAGCTTTGCCGGTTCGACGGTGCGCAAGATCACCCGTGGCATGTGGGCGCTCGACCAGCTCAACGACCTGCTGCTGGTCGCCCTGCTGCCGTCCATCGTCATGCTGGTCGGCGCAAGCATCGTGCTCGGCAGCTATTGGCCGATCATGGGCCTGATCGTTGCTGCCGGGTCGCTGATCTATATCGGCGTGACCGTGGCGCTTTCCATGGGCTTCGTGTCGCCGGCGGCACGGCTTGCCAATGCTTGGGACACCAAGCTGGGCGGCGCGCTGGCGGATGCCATCAGCTGCAATTCGGTGGTCAAGGCCTTCGGCGCCGAAGGCCGCGAAGAGGTGCGCCTGCGCCACGTGATGGCGAAATGGGACAGCCGCACGCGGCGGACATGGAAGCGCGGCACATTGAGCGGCACAATCCAGGGTTTCCTGATGGTTTCCATGCAGGCCGGCATTCTGGGAACGGGCCTGATCATGTGGCGGCAGGGGCTGGCGACGCCTGGCGACATCACCTTCGTGCTGGCGATGTTCTTCGTCCTGCAGGGCTATCTGCGCAATGTCGGCCAGGACATCCGCAATCTGCAGCGTGCCGTCAACGACATGGAGGAACTGGTGCTGCTCGACAAGATGCCGCTCGGCATCGAGGACAAGCCGAACGCCAAGCCGATCGAGATTGGCGAGGGCGAGATCGTCTTCGATCGCATCACCTTCCAGTATGGCGCGCATCCCACCCCGCTTTATGAGGATTTCTCGGTCACCATCAAGCCGGGTGAGCGCGTCGGCCTGGTCGGGCATTCGGGCTCGGGCAAGACGACCTTCGTCAAGCTCATCCAGCGCCTCTATGACGTCAACTCGGGCGAAATCCGCATCGACGGACAGGATATCGCGGCGGTCAAGCAATCCAGTCTGCGCGGCCAGATCGCCATCGTGCAACAGGAGCCTATCCTGTTCCACCGCACGCTGGCGGAAAACATCGCCTATAGCCGGCCTAACGCCTCGCGGCGCGAGATCGTGCAGGCGGCGAAACAGGCGAGTGCCCACGACTTCATCATGGGCCTTCCCAAGGGCTATGAGACGATGGTGGGGGAACGCGGCGTCAAGCTGTCGGGCGGCGAGCGGCAGCGTGTCGCCATTGCCCGTGCCTTCCTGGCCGATGCACCGGTGCTGATCTTGGACGAGGCGACGTCGAGCCTCGACAGCGAGAGCGAGGTGCAGATCCAGCAGGCCATGGAACGCCTGATGAACGGCCGCACGACGCTGGTCATCGCCCACCGGCTGTCCACGGTAAGGGCGCTGGACCGGCTGCTGGTCTTCGACAAGGGAAAGATCGTCGAGGAAGGCGATCACCAAGCGCTGATCAGGCTCAATAACGGTATCTATCGCCGGCTGTTCGAACGGCAGGCACTGGAACTGACCAAGGGTCTGGTGGCGTAACCGAAACACGACAGCGCCGCGCGTCTTTTCGAGAGCCGCGGCGCTCTAGCACTTTCAATTGCTGATGCTACGTCCTGCGATACAGGAAATAGCGGCCTTCCTTGATGCCGTCTGGCAGCGGCAGCGCCATCAGCTCGGGATGCTCCAGCGGCAGCCCGCTGACGGCGATGCCGTCATGGGCGAGCACGCCGGCCATCAGCTGCGGCAGCCAGGTCAGCGTCACCGCGTCGATCTCGTCATGACCGGTGCCGATATCGGCATGGGCAAGGGCTGCGCCGATGCCGACGAAGGCCTGGCCGGACTCGCGGATATTGCCGGTCACCATGTCTTCTGCCGATGGTGTCGAGGCCGAATAGGAACGGACTTCCCAGTCGAAAGCGACGATGCGCCTGCCGGGAAAGTTCTCGCGCAGGTGATCATAGGTGCGGCCGTTGCCGAGGCCGAACTCCAGCACCGGGCCTGGCGTTTCCCCCACCAGATCGATGATCGAGTTCAAAATGTCGCGTTGAGCCGTCAACCGGCGAATGAAGCTGTCGAGGCGGCTCATCTAATCTATATCCGTCATGAAATCGTCGGCGGTCCAGGAGGAATTCCAGCAAAAGTGCGAGAGCGGTTTTGCGTCCGGAATTGCGTAAAAACAAAAAGATAGCGCATTTCCGTACGTCCGAAAAAGCACGAAATGCTCTAACACATGAAACCTTGCCAAGTCGATTGCCGTAAATGGGAATTGGCGTTGCAGTGGCGACATGGGTCTGTGCTAAGCTGGACGATATGAAAACCGTGACCGACGAAACCTTCTTTGCCGAAGTGCCGCTCTTCAGCGAATTCGAGGGCGTGACCGACGCCGCCAATTACCGGCCGCTGCCGGACGGATGGGTGCTGGCGCTGGCCGACATCGTCGGCTCGACGCCGGCGATCGCCGCCGGCCGCTACAAGGACGTCAACATGGCGGGCGCCAGCGTCATATCGGCGGTGTTGAATTCCGTCGGCAAGGGCGACTATCCCTTCGTCTTCGGCGGCGACGGCGCGCTGATCGCGCTTCCGGGCTCGCTGGAAAAGGCAGCGCGCGACGCCCTTGCCGCCGTGCAGGTCTGGGTCGAGGAGGATCTCGGCCTGACGCTGCGCATCGCCATCGTGCCGGTCGCCGACACCCGCGCCGAGGGCCTCGACGTTCGCGTCGCACGTTACTCCGCAAGCCCTTATGTCACCTATGCGATGTTCTGGGGCGGCGGCACCAGCTGGGCCGAAAGACAAATGAAGCTCGGCCGCTACGGTATCGATCGCGCGGCCCCGGGAACGCGCCCGGATCTCACCGGCCTTTCCTGCCGCTGGAGCCCGATCGACGCCAGGCACGGCGAGGTCGTCTCGATCATCGCGGTTCCTGGCGAGGGCCGGCCGGGGCAGGAATTCCGGGACCTCGTCAACGGCATCGTCTCCATCACCACCGAGCAGAACCGGGACAGCCATCCGGTGCCGGCGGATGGTCCGAACCTTGCCTTTTCGCTGCACGGCATCAACCGCGAAGCCAAGGCCACCGCGCCGGCTGGCCGGCGATTGCGGCAGAAGCTCATCATCTTCCTGCAGCTCGCCATCACCGTCGTGTGCTACAAGCTCGGCATTCCGCTCGGCCGCTTCGATGCCCGCCGCTACAAGCGCGACGTCGCCGGCAATTCCGACTTCCGCAAGTTCGATGACGGGCTGAAGATGACGATCGACGTCGACGCCGAACATTTGAAACGGATCGAGACGCTACTGGAAGCGGCACGCGCCAAGGGCATTGCCCGCTACGGCCTGCATCGGCAGGCCTCGGCGCTGATGACCTGCTTCGTGCCGACGCCGATCTCGCGCGATCACATGCATTTCATCGACGGCGCGGCCGGCGGTTATGCGGTGGCCGCAAGCCGGATGACCGGCAAGGTGCTTGCGACAGCGCCGCATCAAACGTGATTGTCCGAAGAAAAATAAACCCGTCGCTTTGACGGCGACGGGCTGATCTCGCATCGGTTCAGGCAAAGACTTTATCGTGAACGGCAGCGGCCGGTTCGGGTGGTTTCCTTGTCGCCGTCATCGTAGGCAATACCAATCTTCTCGCCCCCAAGCGAGGTGATCTTCCCTGCATACCAATCGCCGGCACCCTTGTAGTTGCACTCGACCTTCATCCCGATGACCCAGTTGTAAGGACGCACATCGCTCAAAGGAACGGTTTCCCTATCGCCGTCATCATATCGGATGGTGACCTTCCCGCCGGAGGTGTTGTCGATAACGCCAGGGAACCAATAACCGGCTCCCTTCCAGTTTCCGAGAACCCAGTCGCCCTTCGTCTGCGCAGATGCGACAGAAGCGCCGGAGCACATGACACCGATTGCGATAGCCGCAGCAACAAAACTCTTCAAGATAGTCCTCCCTCGGAACTCACCCAATCCGCCCCCGAAATGGTCGTGGCAAGGTCGGCAGCTTAAAGCGCGGGGATGAAGCCTGCCTTAACAACAAGAAGCCGCGCGGATCAGTATAAGAGGCCGTAGCACTTTGAGTTGCCGCATAATGCAGCAACGTTTCCGTCATGCCTTGATGACGTGATCGGCCGAAAGGCCGAGCCGGTTGAAGACGTTGCGCGTGTCGACGATCAACGAGGCACTTTTTGCGAGCGCCGCATAATCCACCCTGTCGTGATCGGTCGCGACCAGCACAGCATCGTAGCCGGCAATGGTATCAGGCGTCAGCGCCACCGATTTGCGGCCCTTCAGCGCCTGGTATTCGCGCGTCGGCGGGATCTCGGCGACGAAGGGATCATGATAATCCGCGTGTCCGCCACGCTCCTCGATGATCTCGATCAACCGCAGCGACGGGCTTTCGCGAATATCGGCGACGTTCTTCTTGTAGGCAAGCCCGAGCACCAGCACCTTGCTGCGGCTCAGCGCCTTGCCGGCGCGGATGTCGAGTGCTTCGGCGAGCTTGCCGACGACGTAACGCGGCATTGCCGAATTGATCTCGCCGGCGAGCTCGATGAAGCGGGTCGGCAGCTCGTATTCGCGCGATTTCCAGGTGAGGTAGAAAGGATCAATCGGGATGCAATGGCCGCCAAGGCCGGGGCCGGGATAGAAGGGCATGTAGCCGAAGGGCTTGGTCTTGGCCGCGTCGATCACTTCCCAGACGTCGATGCCCATGGCCGCATAGACGGTCTTCAGCTCGTTGACGAGGGCGATGTTGACCGAGCGGAAGATGTTTTCGGTGAGCTTCACGGCCTCGGCCGTGGCATTCGACGAGACCGGAACGACGGATGATACCGCCGCGCCATAGAAAGCCTTCATCAGCGCCAGCGCCTCGGGCCCGTCGCCGGCGACGACCTTGGGGATGGTGGCGGTATGATAATGCTGGTTGCCGGGATCCTCGCGCTCCGGCGAGAAGCCAACGAAAAAGTCCGAGCGGGATTTCAGCCCGGTGCCTTCGAGAATGACCTTCACCACGTCGTCGGTCGTGCCGGGATAGGTGGTCGATTCCAGCACGACGAGCTGACCGGGGCGCAAATGCGCGGCGATCGAGCGCGACGTCGCCTCGACGAAGGAAAGATCGGGATCGCGATGCTTGGTCAGCGGCGTCGGCACGCAGATGATGATGACGTCGCACTCGCCAAGGCCGGCGAAATCGGTCGTCGCCTTGAAGCGTCCCGCATCGATCTCGGCCGACAACGCCGCGTCGCTCACCGCGTCGATATAGGAGCGGCGGGCATCGAGAGCCACCATCTTCCCGGGATCGATGTCGAAGCCGGTGACGGCAAAGCCGCTACGCGCCACCGCCATCGCCAGCGGCAGGCCGACATAACCGAGGCCGATGATGCCGGCACGGGCCGCGCGGGTTTCGATCTTCTGCAAAAGCGTATCGAAGGGGGAGATGGCCAAGGCGGGATCTTTCGAACGGGAACAGGGAAAGCTGATCTAATGCATGCTCCAGGCAAATTAAACCCAGGCCCCGTCTCTCCGCGTACGACAGGAGCTGAAAAACAGGGCCGCGACCCCTTGCGATGCTTATCGGGTGTGGCCGACCGGGTGTGGCCGAAATGACTAAGGCCGCTCCCTTCGCTGCAACTTGAGCGCACAAAAAAATGCGCATCCCATTGTTTCGCATTTGCAGCATCCCTATTTTGACTTTTGATAATGAACCACCGCGAAAGGACTACCCGTCCGATCCCGCTATGGGGGAACTGAGGGGCGCCGCTGCCGGGCTTTCGGCAGATCGTTGACACAATAATACCGCTCGTACATCCTGATTTCCTTGTGACCTGCGCATGAAAATGTGCCGGCCGGGGGACTTTTGGCTCTTGGGGATGGCGTGCCTTATGAGGATCATACCGAGAATGAGCACGATCGAATCCAGCGTGTCCTCCATCCTGTTGGACCGGGTCGCTGAATGGCTGACGAACTCTTCGCTGGCCGGAGACGAGCTTGAAAACATCGTCCGCGGTTTCTGCGAAAGGCTCACTGCTGCGGGCCTGCCACTTGCGCGCGTGCATCTTTCCTTCTCGATGCTGCACCCGCTCTACGATGCGCTGAGCTTCACCTGGCGGCGCGCCAGCGGCGTCACCATCGAGGGCTTCCGCATGCCCGCCGGGCAGAAGCCGGACCGCTTCCTGCAGAGCCCTTATTATTACCTGCTCGACAACAATCTGCAGCACATCCGCCGCCGGCTGATGCAGGATGGGCCGAACGAGTTCCCGATTTTCGAGGACCTGCGCAAGGACAGCATCACCGACTATCTCGCCTTCGTGCAGCCCTTCGGCGACGGCTCGGTGCAGGGCATGATGGGCTCCTGGTCGACCGACCATCACACCGGCTTTTCCGACGACATGATCGACGCGCTGCTCAGGATGCAGAACCATCTGGCGGTCGCCGCCAAGATGGCCGTGCTCGGCAAGCTCGCCAACAACATGCTGACCACCTATCTTGGTGGCGACGCCGGCAAGCGGGTGCTGAACGGCCAGATCCGCCGGGGCGACGGTGAGACGATCCGCGCGGCCCTTGTCATGGGCGACATGCGCGAATCCACCGTCTATGCCGAAAAGGAAGGCCGGCAGGCCTATATCGACACGCTGAACCAGTTCTTCGACGCGATCGCCGCCCCCTTCAACCGCAATGGCGGCGAGATCCTGAGTTTCCTCGGCGACGGCTTTCTCGCCGTCTATCCCTGTGGACGCCATAAGGACCCATCGAAAATTGCCTGCGAGGCGGCTCTTTCGGCCGTCCATCAGGCGCAGGCGCGGGTTGCCGAGCTCAACAGGGACCGCGAGCAGAAGGGCCTGACCAGGGTCGGCTACGGCATCGGCCTGCATGTCGGCAACGTCATGTTCGGCAATGTCGGCCTCAAGGACCGCCTGACCTTCTCCGCCTTCGGCTCGGCGGTCAACGAGGTGCAACGCCTGCAGATCCTGACCAAGAAATACGGCCGCGAGGTCGTCGCCAGCCAGGCCTTCGCCGGCTATTGCGGCGGCGAATGGACGACGCTCGGCGAAGAGAAGCTGCGCGGCATCCGCCAGAAGGTGACGGTGCTGCAGCCGCGCGCGCCGGCGCCGGCGATCAACGTCGACGAGAGCTTCCGCGAGGCCGTGCAGAACGGACTTTCAGAAGCCGAGCAGGTCATTCTCCTGCATCGTGACGCCAAGAAACAGGTCGAGCGCACCAGCATGGAGAAATTCATCCAGTAAGAGCTCAGAACCCCAGTCAGAATCTGCGCGTCTCGCCCGGGGAACTTCGGCGGGACATGCTGGTTTATCTATGATTGTCATCAGCTAGACACCCCGTTTGCGGTACGCTAGTGTGCCTTAACGGGAACATAGAAGACTGGGGAATTTCATTGGTATGGCGTCTGCAGCGGATCTGTTGCGTATTGAAAATCTCGACGTCTCCTTCTCGGTTTTCGGTGACCGGCTACGCGTCGTAAAGCAAGCCAATCTTCGCATTCTTCCGGGCAAGGTCACCGCTCTCGTCGGTGAATCCGGCTCCGGAAAATCGGTGATCAGCCAGTCGATCATGGGCATCCTGCCCAATCCGGCCAAGGCCTCGGGCAGCATCCTGTTCACCGATCCGCTCGACGGCAGCACGACCGATATCCTGTCCTTTCCGCGCGACAGCGAGGAAATGCGCGACCTGCGCGGCCGCCGCATGGCGACGATCTTCCAGGAGCCGATGACCTCGCTGTCGCCGCTCCATACGATCGGCAATCAGATCAGCGAAGTGCTGCTGATCCATACCGAAGCCGACAAGCAGGAAGCCCGTGAAAAGACCGAGGAGATGCTTGGGCTGGTCGGCTTCTCCAATCCACATCGCACCTACGACATGTATCCGTTCGAACTGTCCGGCGGCATGCGCCAGCGCGCGATGATCGCCATGGCGCTGATCTGCAAGCCGGCGCTCTTGATCGCCGACGAGCCGACGACTGCGCTCGACGTGACGATCCAGGCGCAGATCCTCGAACTGCTCCGCGAGCTGCAGGCCAAGCTCGGCATGGCGATGCTGCTCATCACCCACGATCTCGGCATCGTCGCCAACATGGCCGACGAGGTGGTCGTCATCTATCACGGCGAGATCATGGAAGCAGGACCGGTCGAGGATATCTTCCGCAATCCGCAGCATCCCTATCTCAAAGGCCTGATGGCCGCCGTCCCGCATTTCGACATGAAACCCGGCGAGCGGCTGAAAGCGCTGCGGGAGGTAACGGTCAATCTCGAGTCCCTCGTCGGCAAGAAGAAGCCGCTCCAGGCAGAGGCGCCGGGCATCCTGCTTTCCGTCGCCAATCTCTCGAAGACCTACAAGACGCGCAAGCGCAGTTTCTTCGGCAAGCATGAAGCCACCGTCCTGCGCGCCGTCGACGACGTCAGCTTCGACATCCGCCGCGGCGAATGTCTGGGCCTGGTGGGCGAGTCCGGCTGCGGCAAGACGACGCTCAGCAAGATCCTGATGCGCGCCATCACGCCGGACAGCGGCGCAGTGGTGTTCAACGACGGCAAGGAGGTCGTCGACGTCCTCTCCGTCAAAGGCGCCGAACTGCAGGACATGCGGACCAAGATCCAGATGGTGTTCCAGGACCCGGTCTCCTCGCTCTCGCCGCGCATGACGGTGCGCAACATCCTGAGTGAACCGCTGGAAATCCATGACCGCGGCGACAGCGACGAGCGCAAACGCAAGGTCGAAGGGCTGATGGCGGCAATCGGCCTCGACAAGCGTTATCTCAGCCGTTACCCGCACAGTTTTTCGGGCGGCCAGCGCCAGCGCATCGGTATCGCGCGGGCGCTCGCGCTCGGCCCGAAGCTCGTCATCCTCGACGAGCCGGTCTCGGCGCTTGACGTCTCCGTGCAGGCGCAGATCCTCAACCTGTTGAAGGACCTGCAGAAAGAGCTGGGGCTTACTTATCTGTTCATTTCGCACAATCTCGCCGTCGTCGATTACATGGCCGACCGCATCGCGGTGATGTGCAA
The DNA here is from genome assembly GCF_013087615.1 of Rhizobium sp. WYCCWR 11152. Lineage (NCBI taxonomy): Bacteria > Pseudomonadati > Pseudomonadota > Alphaproteobacteria > Hyphomicrobiales > Rhizobiaceae > Rhizobium > Rhizobium sp. WYCCWR 11152. The sequence goes on from NZ_JABFCP010000003.1 coordinate 322,933, forward strand.
GGGCCGCATCGTCGAGATCGCGCCGCGCGAGATCATCCTGCGCGATCCGGTGCACCCCTATACGAAATCGCTGCTCGCCGCCGTCCCCTTCCCCGATCTCGACCGGCCGCTCGATTTCAAGGCGCTCAGGGAAAACGGCGCCGCCGACAAGCAGAACTGGGGCGCGACCTTCACCGCCGAGCATGACGACGCTTCCGAACTTGCCTATGCCGACCTCGGCGACGGCCATCTGGTGCGCGCCCGCAAAGGCGCCGATGCCAAGGAGTTGCGCTGATGGTGACGCGTCGCATTTTTCTCGGCGGCCTCGTCGGCGCGGCGATCGCGCCCGCGGTGCTTCGCGCCGGACAGGTCGGCGAGCCGGAATTCCTGAAGGAGCGGCTGACATCAGGCAGCCTGCCGCCGATGGCGGAGCGCATTCCCGTCCGCCCGCGTATCGTCAATCTGAAGGAGATGGGGCTCGAACCCGGTGCCTACGGCGGCACGGTGCGCACCATCATCGGCAGCCAGCGCGACATCCGCTTCATGACGATCTACGGCTATGCCCGCCTGGTCGGCTACAACAAGCACCTGCAGTTCCAGCCGGACATCCTGGCCGGTTTCCAGTCCGAGGACGACACGGTCTTCACCTTCACACTGCGCGAGGGCCATAAATGGTCCGACGGCCAGCCGTTTACGGCTGACGATTTCCGCTACTGGTGGGAAGACGTCATCCTGAACGACAAGCTGACGCCCGGCGGCGGCGCGCTAGAGCTTCGTCCGCACGGCAGCCTGCCGCGCTTCGAGATGCTCGATCCGCTGACCGTGCGCTACACCTGGGAAAAACCCAACCCGATGTTCCTGCCGACGCTGGCAGGCCCGCAGCCGCTCGTCATCTTCGGCCCTGGTCATTATCTCAAGCAGTTCCACAAGAAATTCCAGCCGGACCAAGCGAAGATGGACGAGCTGATGAAGACCTACCGCGTCAAGAAATGGCAGGATCTGCACATCAAGATGGCGCGTTCCTACCGTCCGGAAAATCCGAACCTGCCGACGCTCGATCCCTGGCGCAATACGACGCCGCTGCCGTCCGAGCAGTTCGTCTTCGAGCGCAACCCGTTCTTCCACCGCATCGACGAGACCGGCAGGCAGCTACCCTATCTCGACCGCTTCATCCTCAACGTCTCCTCCTCATCGATCATCGCCGCCAAGGCGGGGGCAGGCGAAGCCGACCTGCAGGTGACCGGCATCGATTTCAACGACTACACCTTCCTGAAGGAGGCCGAGAAGCGCTTCCCGGTGAAGGTCAATCTCTGGAAGCTCGCGCGCGGCTCGCGCATCACGCTGCTGCCGAACCTCAACTGTGCTGACGAAGTGTGGCGCGGCCTTTTCCGCGACGTCCGCCTGCGCCGCGCTTTGTCGTTGGCGATCGACCGGCACGAGGTCAACATGGTCGCCTTCTACGGCCTCGGCACGCCAAGCGCCGATACCGTCCTGCCCGATAGCCCGCTCTTCAAGCAGGAATATGCCGATGCCTTCGTGAAGTTCGATCCCGACGAGGCCAACCGCCTGCTCGACGAACTCGGCTTGACCAAACGCGGTGACGACGGCATTCGGCTGCTGCCGGACGGGCGTCGCGCCGAGATCACCGTCGAGACCGCCGGCGAGAGCAATCTCGACACCGACGTGCTGGAACTGGTGCGAGATCACTGGGCCAATATCGGCCTGGCGCTCTATACCCGGACCTCGCAGCGCGATGTCTTCCGCAATCGCGCCATGAGCGGTTCGATCATGATGTCGATCTGGTACGGCCTCGACAATGGCGTCCCGACGGCCGACATGTCGCCGGCCGGCCTTGCGCCGACACTCGACGATCAGTTGCAATGGCCGCTCTGGGGCATGCATTACCTCTCCGCCGGCCAGGAGGGGGTCGCACCCGACCTGCCGGAGGCAGCCGAGCTGGTCAACCTGCTCAGCCAATGGGGCTCGACGGCGAAATTCGAGGAGCGCCAGGTGATCTGGCACAAGATGCTGTCGCTCTATACGCAGCAGGTATTCTCGATCGGCCTCATCAACAGCACGCTGCAGCCGATCCTTCGCGCTGCCAAGCTGCAGAACCTGCCGGAGAGAGCGCTCTACGGCTTCGATCCCACCTCCTATCTCGGCGTCTACATGCCGGATGCATTCTGGTACAAGGAGGCCTGAGGCGTGCTCAGATACATTCTCTGGCGCATCGCCGCCATGGTGCCGACGCTCTTCGTCATTTCGGCGCTGGTTTTCACGATTATCGAGCTGCCGCCCGGCGACTTCTTCGAGAGCCAGATCGCCGAGCTGCGTGCCTCCGGCGAGACCGCCAACCTCCAGGAAATCGAGGAGATGCGCCAGCAATACGGCTTCGACAAGCCGGAGATCGTGCGTTATTTCTACTGGGTCGGCGGCATGCTGCACGGCGATTTCGGCTATTCCTTCGAATATCAGCTGCCGGTCTCCGACGTGGTCGGCGATCGCCTCTGGCTGACGATGCTCGTCTCCTTCACGACGATCCTGCTCACCTGGCTGATCGCCTTTCCGATCGGCATCTATTCGGCCACGCACCAGTACAGTTGGGGTGATTACGGGCTGACGTTCCTCGGCCTGCTCGGCATCGCCATTCCGAACTTCATGCTGGCGCTGATCCTGATGTATTTCGCCAATATCTGGTTCGGCATCTCGATCGGCCATCTGATGGACCAGCAATATATCTCGGCGCCGATGAGCTGGGAGAAGGCGCGGTCGATCCTCTCTCACCTGTGGATCCCTGTGATCATCGTCGGCACGGCCGGCACGGCCGGCATGATCCGGCGGCTGCGTGCCAACCTGCTCGACGAGATGCAGAAGCAGTATGTCGTCACCGCCCGTGCCAAGGGCCTGCCGCCGCTGAAGGCGCTGGTCAAATATCCGCTGCGCATGGCGCTCAACTTCTTCGTCGCCGATATCGGCTCGATCCTGCCGTCGATCATCTCGGGCGCCGAGATCGTCGCGATCGTGCTGTCGCTGGAAACGACGGGGCCGATGCTCATCAAGGCGCTGCAGAGCCAGGACATGTATCTCGCCGGTTCCTTCCTGATGTTCCTGGCCTTCCTCAACGTCATCGGCGTGCTGATCTCCGACATCGCGCTCGGCTTCCTCGATCCCCGCATCCGTCTGCAAGGCAGGAGCACCAAATAATGTCGCCCCTTCCCGCACCCGGCGCGCCGCTGCCGCATTACGTCTCGACCGCGCCTTTCGATCCCCTTGCGACCGAATCGATGACGGCGGCGCAATCGCGCATTCATCTCGCCTCGCAGAAGCAGCTGATGTGGTGGAAATTCAAGCAGCACAAGCTGGCCTTGATCTCCGGCATCTTTCTCGCCGTCGTCTACCTGATGATCCTGATCGTCGAGTTCCTGGCGCCCTACGGCCTGCACACGCGCAATGTCGATTTCATCCACGCGCCGCCGCAACCCATCCACTTCTTCGACAAGGGCAGCTTCGTCGGTCCCTTCGTTTACGGCCGCAGCATGACGCTCGATCTCGACACGCTGCATCGTGTCTATACGGATAGGCCGAACGACGTGCAGCCAATCCGATTCTTCTGCCGCGGCGATGCCTACAAATTCTGGGGCGTTGTTGCCTCGAACTATCATCTCGTCTGCCCGGCGATCGGCGGGCAGATGTTCCTGCTCGGCACCGACCGGCTCGGCCGTGACGTGCTCTCGCGCATCCTCTACGGCGCGCGGATATCGCTGACCATCGGTCTGATCGGCATTTCGATCAGCTTCGTGCTCGGTATCGTCATTGGCGGCCTTGCCGGTTATCGTGGCGGCATTTTCGATCTCATCGTCCAGCGCCTGATCGAAGTGCTGCAATCGCTGCCGAGCCTGCCGCTCTGGATGGCGCTGGCCGCCATCATGCCGGTAACGTGGAGCCCGATCGTCATCTATTTCGGCATCACCGTCATCCTCGGCATCATCGACTGGACGGGGCTCGCGCGTGCCGTGCGCTCCAAACTCCTGGCGCTGCGCGAGGAGGATTATGTCCAGGCCGCACAGCTGATGGGTGCCAGCACGCCACGCATCATCGGCCGGCACCTGGTGCCGGGCTTCATGTCGCATCTCATTGCTTCGGCGACGATTTCGATCCCCGGCATGATCCTTGGAGAGACCGCGCTCTCCTTCCTCGGCCTCGGCCTTCGTCCGCCGATCACCAGCTGGGGCATTCTGCTGACCGAGGCAAAAAGCGTCAGCGTCATCGCCTTCTATCCATGGCTGCTCTATCCGATCATTCCTGTTGTTCTTGTCATTTTGGCGTTCAACTTTCTGGGAGACGGCTTGCGTGATGCGGCAGATCCCTACAAATAGCAGGAAACGCGGCGGCGCATCACGGCACCGCCCCCACCTCTTGGCCTCCGGACGGTGGGGGTACTAAATATGTTGCTGAGCCCAGAAGGGATGCCCATGTCCAGACGTCTCGAAGATGCGCGCATCCTCATGTACAGCCACGATACTTTCGGTCTCGGCCATCTGCGCCGCTGTCGCGCCATCGCCCATGCGCTGGTCGAGGATTATCGCGGCCTCAATATTCTGATCATTTCGGGTGCCACGATCGCCGGCGCCTTCGACTACCGCGCCCGTGTCGACTTCGTGAAGATCCCGAGCGTCATCAAGCTCCGCAACGGTGAATATACGTCGCTCGCCAGCCATATCGACCTGCACGAGACGCTGAAGATGCGCGAATCGAGCATTCGCCACACGGCCGAGACCTTCCAGCCCGATATCTTCATCGTCGACAAGGAACCGATGGGACTGAAGGGCGAGGTCGAGGATACGCTTGCCTATCTCAAGGCCCGCGGCACCGTTCTGGTGCTCGGCCTGCGCGAGATCATGGACGCGCCGCATCTGCTCGAGGCCGAGTGGAAGAAAAACAGCATCATGCAGAAGATCGACCAGTATTACGACAGCGTCTGGGTCTACGGTCCGCCGGAATTCTACGATCCGCTGATCGGCCTTGACGTGCCGCAAAGCCTGCGCCGGAAGATGGATTTCGTCGGCTTCCTGCAACGCAGCGTCTCCAGGGGCAAGACGTCGATCAACGCCCGCAAGGATAATTACATCCTCGTCACCACAGGCGGCGGCGGCGACGGCTCCGATCTCGTCCACGACGTCATGAACGCCTACGAGGCCGATCCGACGCTGACGCAGAAGGCGCTCGTGGTGCTCGGGCCCTATATGCCGGCCGCCGAGCGCGCCAAGCTGGTGCAGAAGGGGGAAGCCATTCCCTATATCGAGGTGATCGAGTTCGACAATCACATGGAAGAGCTGATCGACAGCGCCACCGGCGTCGTCGCCATGGGTGGCTACAACACCTATTGCGAGATCCTCTCCTTCGACAAACCGGCCCTCATCGTGCCGCGTGTCAAGCCGCGCGAGGAACAGCTGCTGCGCGCCCAGCGGGCAAGCGAACTCGGCCTCGTCGACATGCTGCTGCCGGAACAGTCGGTCGACCCCACAATCATGGCCGAGGCGCTGAAGCGCCTGCCCTCCCGCCAGCCACCGTCGAAGAGCGGCGGCAATATGCGTCTCGAAGGACTGGACCATATCTCGCAGACCGTCGGCCGGTGGATCGACGGCCGCGGCAGCCACCTTTCCCTCGTCGGCGCGGAATAGGGCACAGCCTTGCCGCCACGCCGCAAGATCCTCGTCGTGCTGAAAGGCTATCCCCGCCTTTCGGAAACCTTCATCGCCCAGGAGCTGCTCGGCCTCGAAAAGGCCGGCTTCGACCTGACGCTGATTTCGATGCGCCGGCCGACCGACAAGAAGCGCCATCCTGTGCATGACGAGATCCGGGCGCGTGTCGTCTATCTGCCGGAATATCTGCACGAGGAGCCGATCCGCGTGCTGAAGGGCCTCATCGCTGGTTTCTCCAAACCCGGCTTCAAGGCGCTGATGAAACGCTTCCTCGCCGACCTCAAGCGCGACATCTCCCGCAACCGCTTCCGCCGTCTCGGCCAGGCGCTGGTGCTGGGCCGCGAATGGCCGGACGAGGGTGAATGGCTGCATGCGCATTTCATCCACACGCCGGCCTCGGTGACGGAATATGCAAGCATCCTCACGGACACGCCCTGGACCTGCTCGGCGCACGCCAAGGACATTTGGACGTCGCCCGACTGGGAGCTGAACGAGAAACTCGGCAGCGCCCGCTGGACCGTCACCTGCACCAGGATGGGCTACGACCATATGCGGACGCTGACGTCACGCAGGGAGGCCGTGCACTTGAGTTACCACGGTCTCGATCTCGCCCGCTTCGGCCATTTTGCCGGCGAGCGTTCGGACCGCACCGGCAGCGACCCCGACGATCCGGCCTTCATCCTCAGCGTCGGCCGCGCCGTCGAGAAGAAGGGTTACGACGTGCTGCTGCACGCGCTGGCGCTGTTGCCCCCCGACCTTCACTGGCGCATGGACCATATCGGCGGCGGCGAGGAGCTTGCGAAACTGAAGGCGCTGGCCACCGAACTCGGCATTTCCGGCCGCATCGTCTGGAAGGGCGCCATGGCGCAGGAAGACGTGCTCGATCATTACCGCCGCGCCGACCTCTTCGCGCTTGCCTGCCGCATCGCCGCCAACGGCGACCGCGACGGCCTGCCGAACGTCCTGGTCGAAGCCTCGAGCCAGCGGCTCGTCTGCCTCTCGACCGACGTGTCCGGCGTGCCGGAGCTCCTGAAGAACGGTGAAAACGGCCTCGTCGTGCCGCCGGAGGACCCGGCACTGCTGGCCAGCGCGCTGCAGGCGGCGATCCGCGACCCGGCGCTGCGCAAGCGCCTCGGCGACGCCGCCGAAAGCCAGGTGCGCGAATATTTCGACTATCACTCCAGCATCAGACAGCTCACCGGCCTGTTCGAGGCCGAATGGCAGAAGGCGTCATGACGGCACCGCGTATTTTCTTCTATGTCCAGCATCTGCTCGGCATCGGCCACATAGCCCGCGCCAGCCGCATCGCCAATGCCTTGGTCAAGGACGGTTTTGACGTGACTGTCGTGACCGGCGGCCTGCCGGTGCCGGGCTTTCCCGGCGAAGGCGTGAAGACCGTAGCCTTGCCGGCGGTCGTCGCCAACAATGCCGGTTTCTCCGGCCTCGCCGATGCCGATGGCCGGCCGGCCGGCGAGGATTTCCTCCATGCCCGCCGCCAGCTGCTACTCGATGCCTTCCATGCCGCAAGGCCGGATGTCGTCATCACCGAAGCCTTCCCCTTCGGCCGGCGACAGATGCGCTTCGAACTGCTGCCTTTGCTCGAGGCCATCGACAAGGCCGAACCGCGGCCGAAACTCATAAGCTCGGTGCGCGACATCCTGCAGGAAAACCGCAAGGCCGGCCGCGACGCGGAGACCGTCACGCTGGTCAAGGACCATTTCGATGCCGTGCTCGTCCACGGCGATCCCGGTTTCGTCAGGCTCGAGGACACCTTCCCGCTGACGTCAGAGATCGCCGACAGGCTGCGCTATACCGGCCTCGTCGCAGCCCCGCCGGCGCCGGAACCCGCCGAAACATTCGACATCATCGCATCGGCGGGCGGTGGCGCGGTCGGCGCCGCGTTGATCGGAGCGGCCAAAGAGGCGGCAACGCTGCTACCGGACAATCTTCGCTGGCTGCTGGTCGCCGGCCCGAACCTGCCGGAGGCCGATTTCGCCGCGCTGTCTGAGGACGCGGCCCCGAATGTGACGCTGGTGCGTTTCCGCAGGGATTTTCCCTCGCTGCTGCGCGGCGCCAAGGTGTCGATCTCGCAGGCAGGCTACAACACGGTCGGCGATCTCTTGCGCACCGAATGCCGGGCGATCCTCATCCCCTTCGTCGCCGGCGGCGAGACCGAGCAGACGGTGCGCGCCGAACGGCTGCAGGCGCTCGGCCTCGCCGATATCCTGCCGGAAAACGGACTGACGGCGGGCCATGTGAAAGAGGCGGTCGAAAAGGCACTCGCCGCACAGCCACGGGGGCCGGTCTTGCTCGACCTCGACGGGGCGGAGAAAACCGCCCTCATCATTCGCTCCATGATTGCCGAATCCCTCGCCTAATCCAAAATTCCTGTGATATAAGCAATGTTCCGGCGAGAATCGGCATTTTTGCAGCCGGTCGCTTCGCCTTGTTTTCATTGCGATATCGGCGGTCCGGCTGCATGATCCTGTTCTCAAAATTCCTTCCCGTCCCGGCGCCCGGATCGCGCCCCCGGAATTTCCCAGCAAGCTGACGGTTAGCCATGGAAAAAAGCCTCGCCCGCTACATCTGGAAGAACACGCGGCTGCAGCAGCTGTGGATTCTGGCTGTCGTCGCCGCATCGATGGTGCCCTACTTCCTGTCCTTCGACCTGCCGAAGCAGATCGTCAACGGACCGATCCAGGGTGACGGCTTCGAAGGTCCGGGCGCGACGCAGACCTTCATGCATATTGCCTACGACCTGCCGCTGATCGGCCATGTCGAGTTCTTTCAAGGGTTGCAGCTCAACCGTTTCCAGATGCTGATGGCCCTCAGCCTGGTGTTTCTGGCGCTGGTGGTGCTGAACGGCCTCTTCAAGTTTTACATCAACACCTATAAGGGCCGGCTCGGCGAGCGCATGCTGCGCCGTATCCGCTTCGAGCTGATCGACCGGGTGCTGCGCTTTCCGCCCATTCACTTCAAGCGGGTGAAATCGGCCGAAATCGCCACCATGATCAAGGACGAGGTGGAGCCGATGGGCGGCTTCACCGGTGATGCCTTCGTCTCCCCTGCCCTTCTCGGCGGCCAGGCGATCACGGCGCTCGCCTTCATCATCGTCCAGAATTTCTGGCTCGGTATGATCGCCGCCGGCATCGTCGGTGTGCAGGCGATCGTCATTCCCCGCATGCGCAAGCGCCTGCTGGATCTCGGCCGCCAGCGGCAGCTGACGGCCCGCGAGCTCTCCGGCCGGGTCGGCGAAATCGTCGAGGGCATCGGCACGATCCACGGCAACGACACATCCAACCTCGAACGCGCCGACATCGCCTCGCGGCTCGGCCGCATCTTCTCGATCCGCTACGACCTTTACCAGTGGAAGTTCCTGGTGAAGTTCATCAACAACTTCCTCGCCCAGGTCACGCCCTTCCTGTTCTATGCGATCGGCGGCTACCTGGCGCTGCAGGGCCGGCTCGACATCGGACAGCTCGTCGCCGTCATATCAGCCTACAAGGACCTGCCCGGCCCGCTGAAGGAACTGATCGACTGGGACCAGATGCGCCAGGACGTGCAGGTGAAGTACCAGCAGGTCTACGAGCAGTTCAATGTCGAGCCGCTGATCGACAGCCGCATCCAGGAACTCGCAACCGCCCCGGTCGGCGCGCTGACGGGCGCGTTCGTCGTCACCAACCTGTCGCTCTCCGACGACAGCGGCGCCCGCCTCGTCGACCACGTCTCCGTCGAGATCAAGCCGAACGAGACGGTGGCGATCGTCGGGCCGAACGGCAGCGGCGCGGAAGCCTTCGCCGAAGCGCTCGGCCGCATGGTCTGGCCGGACTCCGGCCGCATCACCATCGACGGCCGCGATCTCCTCGACATGCCGGAATCGATCACCGGCCGTCGGATCTCCTATGCCTCGTCCGACACCTTCTTCTTCCACGGCACGCTCGCCAGCAATCTGCTCTACGGCCTGAAACATGCGCCGATGACCGATCCGGTTTACGACGAGCGGGAAGCGCTGGAGTATAAATGGCATTCCGCCGAGGCGGAGAAGGCCGGCAATCCGACGCTCGACCTCAACAGCGACTGGGTGGACTACAAGGCCGCCGGCGCCAGCGGGCCCGAGGACATTCTGAAAGCGATCCGCCCGGTGCTCGACGCCGTCCTGATCTCGCAGGACATCCTCGATCTGGCGCTGCGCTCGACCGTCAACACTGACGTGCATGTGGCGCTCGGCGACCATGTCGTGGCGCTACGCGCCTCGCTTAGGGACCGGCTGCGCGACGAGGGGCTCGACACGATCGTCGTGCCTTTCGATTTCGATGCCTATAACGGCCAGGCGACGGTCGGCGAGAACCTGCTCTTCGGCACGATGAAGCGGCCGTTGATGACCAACCGCAGGCTTGCCGCGCATCCCTATTTCCAGCAGCTCTTCCGTGAGACAGGCCTCAGCACCGATCTCTACGCCATGGGCCTCGAGATCGCCGAGAATGCGGTGGAACTCTTCCACGACCTGCCGCCGGACCATCCATTCTTCCAGCAGCTGACCTTCATGACGGCGGACGACATCCCGACCTATCAGGCGCTGCTGCAGAAGCTGCAAAGCCGCCGCTTCGAGGACGCCACGCCAGAGGAACGTTCGGCCATCATCCGGCTGAGTTTCGCCTATATCGAGCCGCGCCATCGCTTCGGCTTGCTGACCGACGAGCTCATGGACAAGATCGTCAGCGCCCGCAAGCAGTTCCACGAGCATATTCCGGCCGATCTCGCCGAGCTGATCGAGCGCTACGACGCCGAGCGTTTCACCCCGTCGGCAAGCCTGATGGACAATGTGCTCTTCGGCCGTATCGCCTATCAGCAGGCCGACGCCTCCGACCGCATCCGCGGCATCATGGGCGAACTCTTCGATGCGCTCGATCTTTATGACGACGTGCTGTCGATCGGTCTCGAATTCGACGTCGGCTCCGGCGGCAAGCGACTGACCATGGTGCAGCGGCAGAAGCTGAACCTGGCCCGCGCGCTGTTGAAGCGCTCGGACTATTTCATCTTCAATCGGCCGCTGTCGGCGCTTGACCAGCGCCTTCAGGATCAGATCACCCGCAACATCATCGAAGGCCTGCACGAAGAAGGGCATCGGCCGGCGATCATCTGGGTGCTCTCCAATGCCCGGCTGGCAGAGATGTTCGACCGCATCCTGCTCTTCGACCGCGGCGGATTGGCGGAAGCCGGAAACTATCCGGAACTTTCCGAGAAAAACGGGATGTTCAAGGAACTGTTATCGTAATATTCTATAGGGGCGGCGATGGTGGGTGTTCCCGATGGGGAACGCCTCGGAGTTTGAAGATGCCTGGTCCTGCGGACCCTGCGTCAGGGGATTGAAACGCTCATGCTGTTGAGAGACGAAGTCGAAATGCTGCGAAGGGTGCCGATCTTTTCAAGGATCGCGCCAGCAAAGCTCAAGCTTTTAGCCTTTACCTCCGATCGCATGACCTACAAGGCCGGGCAGAACCTCTTTCATCAGGGCGATGTCGGTGATGCCGCCTATGTCATCCTCTCGGGTACCGCCGATATCGTCGTCGACTCGCCGGCGGGCGAGATCAAGGTCGCCGACGTCGAACCCAATTCCATCGTCGGCGAAATCGCCATCCTCTGCGATGTCTCGCGCACGGCAACGGTGCGCGCCACCTCGCCGCTCGAAGTGCTGCGCATCAGCAAGGAACACTTTCTGAAGCTGCTCAGCGATTTCCCCGAGATGGCCGTGGAAATCATGCGGGTGCTGGCCGACCGCCTGAACCATACCACGGCGGAACTGACCGCGGCCCGGGCGGCGAAACAACCGCAGATGGCGCAGTAGGATTCAGCTATAGGATTTGGGTGGCCAAACGATCCTCACTTGGCCTCATCCTTGAGCAAGGCAAGCAACTCGGCACGCTCGCGCGCCATCTCTCCCTTAATGACTTCATGCGGGATCCAGACAGCGTTCGGATCATTGGCTTCCCGGATTGCTTCCTCGACCCGTTCGAGAAACCATCCCTCGTATGCCGCCGCCTCGTGAGTTCGCCGCAAAGCCTCTGCACGATCCGGTCCCACTTCTCTCCCGGGCATGGCTTCCTCGCAAAGTCCTATTCGCGCTGCTCCAGCGCCCTGCTGAAGGCAAGTGCTGCCAGCGTGCAGACAGCGCCGGAAAGCAGGTAGTAGCCGACGAAGGTCAGGCCGAAGCGGCTGGAAAGGCTGAGCGCCACCAGTGGCGCGAAACCCGCGCCGATCAACCAGGCCAGATCCGAGGTGAAGGCGGCACCCGTGTAGCGGTAGCCGCGGCCGAAGCGGGACGAGATCGAGCCGGTCGCCTGGCCGAAGGAAAGGCCGAGCACGCCGAAGCCGATGATGACGAAAGCGTCATGGCCGCTGTTGCCGGATGCGATCAGGCTCGGCCCGATAAAGCTGAAGACAGCGATGATGACGGCGCAGATGGCAAGCTGGGCGCGCCGGCCGATACGGTCGGCGATCAGGCCCGAGGCGATGATCGTGAGGATGCCGACTGCGGCGCCGATCACCTGCACCACCATGAAGGCGCCGATCGGCTGGTTGCCATAGAGGCTCATCCAGCCGAGCGGGAAGATGGTGACGAGGTGGAACATGGCAAAACTCGCGAGCGGCACGAAGGCGCCGATCAGGATGTCGCGGCCATGAACGCGCAGCACGTCAAGGATGGGGGCTGCTTCCAGCTCGTGCTGCTCCAGCAGCGTGCCGAACTCCTTGGTCATCACGAGACGCAACCGCGCAAACAGCGCCACGACGTTGATCGCGAAGGCGACGAAGAAGGGATAACGCCAGCCCCAGGAGAGGAAATCCTCACTGGAAAGATTGGCGACGAAATAGCCGAACAGGGTACTGGCCAGCGCAAAACCGATCGGCGCTCCGAGCTGCGGGATCATCGCATACCAGCCGCGGTGCTTGGCCGGCGCGTTGAGCGCGAGCAGCGAGGCAAGGCCGTCCCAGGCGCCGCCAAGCGCGAAGCCCTGGCCAAGACGGAAGAGCGCCAGCAATGCGATCGACCACACGCCGATCTCGTTGTAACCCGGCAGGAAGGCGATCGAGGCCGTGGAGCCGCCGAGCAGGAAAAGCGCGATCGTCAGCTTGGTGCCGCGCCCATACAGCCGGTCGATCGTCATGAAGACGACGGAGCCGACGGGGCGGGCCAGGAAGGCAAGCGAGAAGATGGCGAAGGAATAGAGCGTTCCCGTCAGCCTGTCCGGCGCGAAGGGGAAGACCAGCTGTGGAAAGACCAGAACCGAGGCAAGGCCATAGACGAAGAAATCGAAGAATTCCGACATGCGGCCGATCACCACGCCGATGGCGATACTACCCGGCGAAACCGGCTTGTCGTCATGAATGCGCCGCGCGTCGCGTTCCAGCGACGACGATGACGGTCCGTAATGCGATGTTGTAGCCATGAAACGCCTCCCTCGATGAAGCGCTTTCGCCAAGGCGCCTCAGCCTGATCTTGATCAAACCCGCAGGCTTATCAAGTCCGTAAGACGTAAATAGTTCATCATCACGGCTCAAAATGAGGCCTGGGCGGAAAAAATAGCGTGATTGGCCCGGCGATTTTTCCCGGGAGACGCTGGCTTGGCCGCCTCTTGCGGATATATTGATTTGAAACAGCGCTGGCCAAAGAATCCTTCTTGAATTCATCAGGATTCCAAAGCTGTAGTGCACCATGATTTGTGCCGCAGTGCGGCATGATTGCTGCACTGCGACCAAACACCTCATGTCGCTATCCGGTTCAGTGCGTTAGTCGCGGAACGAACGAAACAACAAGAGCTTAGAGACGTGCTAAAACTGGTGAAGTTTTCCCGCCTTCTATCCGTCTTGCCGCTGCTTTTCCTGGCAGGATGCAACATGGTGGTCATGGCGCCCTCCGGCGACATCGCCGCGCAACAGCGCGATCTCATCGTCATCTCGACGGTGCTGATGCTTTTGATCATCATCCCGGTGATCTTCCTGACGCTGTTCTTCGCCTGGCGCTACCGCCGCTCCAATACGGCTGCCACCTATGCGCCGGAATGGCACCATTCGACCCGCCTCGAAATCGTGATCTGGGCAGCACCGCTTGCGATCATCATCGCGCTTGGCGCCGTCACCTGGATTTCCACCCATAAGCTCGATCCCTACCGCCCGCTCGACCGCCTCGATGCGGAGCGCGCCATTCCGGCCAATACCAAGCCGCTGATCGTCGAGGTGGTGGCGCTCGACTGGAAGTGGCTGTTCTTCTATCCCGAACTCGGCATCGCCACCGTCAACGAACTCGCTGCCCCGGTCGACGTGCCGATCAATTTCAAGATCACCGCCTCCTCGGTGATGAACTCCTTCTATATCCCGGCGCTAGCCGGCCAGATCTATGCGATGCCCGGCATGGAGACGAAGCTGCACGCCGTGATCAACAAGCAAGGCGAATATGAGGGCTTCTCCGCCAATTACAGCGGAAGCGGCTTCTCGCACATGCGCTTCAAGTTCCACGGCCTCGACCAGGCGGGCTTCGACGCCTGGGCGGCGCAGGTCAAGCAGCAGGGCACGATGCTCAACCGCGACGCCTATCTCAAGCTCGAGAAGCCGAGCGAGAAGGAGCCGGTGCGTTATTATGCCGGCGCCGATGCCGACCTTTACAACGCCATCCTCAACATGTGCGCCACGCCCGGCAAGATGTGCATGAACGAGATGATGCACATCGACATGATGGGCGGCGGCGGCAAGGAAAGTGCCGAGAACCGCGAAAAGCTGCAATATGACAACCGTTATGCCGACGAAGGCATCGTGGCGCCCGCCGCCACCGTGCCGGCGACAGGGGCTCCGGCGCGAAGCGAGCCCGCCGAGCGTACCGACGGCAACACCATGCAGCACGACATGCCCGGAACTGACATGCAACATCAGGGTCATTCCATGCCTGGCATGAGCAATGGCGCCGATCCGGCGCCGGCGCAGCTCAACAACAACAATTAACCTGGCGCTTTGCGTCGCAAGACATAATGAACGGGTTGTTCCATGTTTTCCAATCCAGACCTCCTGAAGTTCGTCTTCGGCCGGTTGACCCTCGATGCCATCCCTTATCACGAGCCGATCCTGGTCGTGACCTTCATCGGCGTCGTCATCGGCGCCATCGCGTTGCTCGGCATCATCACCTATTTCAAGTTCTGGGCCCCGCTCTGGCGGGACTGGATCTGCAGCGTCGATCACAAGAAGATCGGCATCATGTATGTGATCCTGGCCGTCATCATGCTGTTGCGCGGCTTCTCCGACGCGATCCTGATGCGCATCCAGCAGGCGATCGCCTTCAACGGTTCGGAGGGCTACCTGCCGCCGCACCATTACGACCAGATCTTCACCGCTCACGGCGTCATCATGATCTTCTTCGTGGCGATGCCCTTCGTCACCGGTTTGATGAACTTCGTGGTGCCGTTGCAGATCGGCGCGCGCGACGTCTCCTTCCCCTTCCTCAACAACTTCTCTTTCTGGATGACCACCGCCGGCGCGATCATCATCATGCTGTCGCTGTTCATCGGCGAATTCGCCCAGACCGGCTGGCTCGCCTACCCGCCGCTGTCGGGCGCGGCCTACAGTCCGGGCGTCGGCGTCGACTATTATATCTGGGGCCTGCAGGTGGCCGGTGTGGGAACGACGCTTTCGGGCATCAACCTGATCGCCACCATCGTCAAGATGCGTGCGCCGGGCATGACCTTCATGAAGATGCCGGTCTTCACCTGGACGGCGCTTTGCACCAACGTGCTGATCGTCGCCTCATTCCCGATCCTGACGGCAACGCTCGCCCTGTTGTCGCTCGACCGCTATGCCGGCACGAACTTCTTTACCAACGACCTCGGCGGCAATCCGATGATGTACATCAACCTCATCTGGATCTGGGGTCATCCGGAGGTCTACATCCTCGTGCTGCCGGCCTTCGGCATCTTCTCGGAAGTCGTCGCCACCTTCTCCGGCAAACGCCTGTTCGGCTACGCCTCGATGGTCTACGCGACCTGCGTGATCATGATCCTGTCCTACATCGTCTGGCTGCACCACTTCTTCACCATGGGCTCAGGCGCCAGCGTCAACTCCTTCTTCGGCATCACCACGATGATCATCTCGATCCCGACGGGGGCGAAGATGTTCAACTGGCTCTTCACCATGTATCGCGGCCGCATCCGCTATGAGGTGCCGATGCTGTGGACGGTAGGCTTCATGGTGACCTTCGTCATCGGCGGCATGACCGGCGTCATGCTTGCCGTGCCGCCTGCCGACTTCGTGCTGCACAATTCGCTGTTCCTCATCGCTCACTTTCACAACGTCATCATCGGCGGCGTTCTCTTCGGCATGTTCGCCGGCGTGAACTACTGGTTCCCGAAGGCGTTCGGCTTCAAGCTCGATCCCTTCTGGGGCAAGGTGAGCTTCTGGTTCTGGCAGATCGGCTTCTGGTTCGCCTTCATGCCGCTCTACGTGCTGGGTCTGATGGGCGTCACCCGCCGCATGAGCCAGTTCGAGGACCCGTCGATACAGATCTGGTTCATCATCGCCGCTTTCGGCGTCGGCCTGATTGCGCTTGGCATTGCCGCCTTCCTGATCCAGATCGTCGTCAGCTTCATGAGGCGCGAGGAATTGCGCGACGACAGCGGCGATCCCTGGGATGGCCGTACGCTGGAATGGTCGACCTCCTCGCCGCCGCCGGAATACAACTTCGCCTTGACGCCTGTCGTGCACGATCATGACGGCTGGTACGACATGAAGAACCGCGGTTACGCGCGTCCGCTGGAAGGTTTCCGGCCGATCCACATGCCGAAGAACACTGGCACCGGCGCGATCCTGTCGGGCATCAGTATCGCACTCGCCTTCGGCCTGATCTGGTACATGTGGTGGCTGGTCGTCGTCTCCTTCGTCGCCATGCTGGCTGTGGCGATCGGCCATACCTTCAACTACAGACGTGACTTCTACATCCCCGCCGAAGAGGTAACCGAAACGGAAGGCAAGCGCACCGCGCTGCTTGCCGAGCAGGTGTAAGAGACCATGAGCGATCACACCATCGACACGGCCGAAAAGCCTGAATTCTACCTGACGGAAGATCATCATCCGGAGAACAGCACCAATCTCGGTTTCTGGCTGTACCTGATGAGCGACTGCCTGATCTTCGCGGTGCTGTTTGCAACGCATGGCGTGCTCGGCCGCAATTATGCCGCCGGCCCGTCACCGGCCGATCTCTTCGATCTACCGATCGTTGCCCTCAACACCTCGATGCTGCTCTTCTCCTCGATCACCTACGGCTTCGCGATGCTGCAGATGGAGCGGAACGCAAAGGCGGAAACGCTGTTCTGGCTTGGTGTGACCGGCCTGTTCGGCGCGGCTTTCATCGGGCTCGAGCTCTACGAGTTCATCCACCTGATCCATGAAGGCGCCGGGCCGACGCGCAGCGCCTTCCTCTCCTCCTTCTTCACCCTGGTCGGCACGCACGGTCTGCACGTCACCTTCGGCATCATCTGGCTGATCACGCTGATGGTGCAGGTATCGATGCATGGGCTGATCGAGGCCAACCGCCGCCGCCTGATGTGCCTTTCGATGTTCTGGCACTTCCTCGACGTCGTCTGGATCGGCGTCTTTTCCTTCGTCTATCTGTTGGGAGTTCTCGGATGAGTTCGCAAGCACCTGCACATGAGGACGCCCACGAGGCTCATCACGGCCACAGCCACGGCCATCAGGCCGGCCATGGCACGTTCCGCAGCTACATGACGGGCTTCGTGCTCTCCGTCATCCTGACCGCCATTCCCTTCTGGCTGGTCATGTCAGGCGTCTTCGCCAGCCCGACGCTGACGGCGGTTCTGGTGATGGGCCTGGGTGCAATCCAGATCGTCGTCCACATGGTCTTCTTCCTGCACATGAATACCAGGAGCGAGGGCGGCTGGACGATCATGGCGCTGATCTTCACCCTCATCATCGTCGCCATCGCGCTCTCCGGTTCGCTCTGGGTCATGCATCATCTCAACACCAACATGATGCCGATGAGCCCCGAGATGATGAAGAACATGCCGTGACGGTCACGAAGGGGCGGCGGCAGCGTCATCCGCAGGCTCCCTCGGAAAAATCGGAAAGACGGCATTATCAGGTCAAACGCGCGATCTTCGCCGGCTGCCTGGTGCTGCTTGCCGCGGCACTTTCCGCACTCGGCACCTGGCAGGTCGAGCGGTTGGCTTGGAAACGCGACCTCATCGCCCGCGTCGACCAGCGTGTGCATGCGTCACCCGTGCCGGCCCCGGCGCGCGCCGACTGGGACCAGGTCAATGCCACTGATGACGAATATCGGCGGGTGACCGCGGCCGGGATGCTGGCCAACGACAAGGAAACGCTGGTCTATGCCTCAACCGCGCTGGGACCGGGATATTGGGTGTTGGCGCCGCTGACGCTTGCCGACGGGACATCAATCCTCATCAATCGTGGTTTCGTGCCGACCGACCGGCGCGACCCGGCCTCGCGCCGCGAGGGTGAACTATCCGGCCGGGTCGAGATCACCGGGCTGATGCGGATGACGGAGCCGAAGGGATCGCTGCTGCAATCCAATGACGTCGCCGCCGACCGCTGGTATTCGCGCGATGTCGCAGCGATCGCGCAAAAGCGCGGCATCGGTGCGATCGCGCCCTATTTCATCGACGCCGATGCGGCTGCCAATCCGGGAGGCCTGCCTGTCGGCGGCCTGACCGTCATCGCTTTCCCCAACAACCATCTCGTCTACGCGATCACCTGGTACGCCCTGGCGGCAATGGTGCTGGCATTGCTGGTGTTCATTCTTCGCGGTGAGAGGGATAGCCGACGCCGCTTATGAAGCGATCCGGCTGATCGCCTCGGCGAGCTGCGCCTGCGAGAAGGGTTTGCCCAGGCGGGGCAGATCGACGATGCCTGCCCCTTCGGGGATTTCGGCGTAACCGGTTGCGAGGATGATCGGCATATCAGGCCATTCGTCGCGGATCGCCTGGGCGAGCTGCGCGCCCGTCATGCGCGGCATGGCATGGTCGCAAATCACCAGATCGACCTGCTGCTTGCGCAGGATGTCGAGCGCCTCGGAACCCGCCATCGCCTCGAATACGGTATGGCCGAGATCCTCGAGCATCAGTGTCGTATTCATCAGCACCAGACCATCGTCATCGACGGCGACGATGCGCAGCCGACGCGGCGCGTTTTCCTCGCGTTGCGGCAGGTCTGCAGCTACCGCGGTCACCTGCTCGGCAATGACGACCGGGAACCACAATTCGGCCGTCGTGCCTTGGCCAAGGCTGCTCTTCAGGATGAGGCGGCCGCCGGACTGGGACGCAAGGCCCTGAACCATGGAAAGGCCGAGACCGGTGCCTTTGCCGATACCCTTGGTGGTGAAGAACGGCGTGATTGCTTGCTCCACCGTCTTTGCATCCATGCCTTCGCCTTCATCGACCACCGCGATGCGCACATAGCGGCCGGGCGGCAGCGGACTCTTGCCTGACGGCACCGATTCCTCGGAAGCGCGAAGCGCGATCCGGCCGCCGGATGGCATCGCATCGCGGGCGTTGACGACGAGGTTCAGGATCGCCATCTCCAGCTGGTTCGGATCGGTCATGATCGTCGGCAGCCTGACGGGGAACGAGGTCTCGATCACGGTGAGCGGGCCGAGCGAACGGCTCAGAATATCCATCATGCCACGGACCAGTCCGGAGACGTCGATCGGCTCCATGTGCAGTTCCTGCCGGCGGGAAAAGGCCAGCATTCGCTGCGTCAACGCCGCGCCTCGCTGGGCACCCTGCATGGCATTATCAACAAGCGATGTCAGCGAGAGATCCTGCGGCATGCGTTTCTTCAGGATTTCGAGACTGCCGAGGACAGCCATCAAAAGATTGTTGAAATCATGGGCGATACCGCCGGTCAATTGACCGATCGCCTCCATCTTCTGCGACTGGAAGAGCTCTTCGCGCGCCTGCTCCAGTGCCCGCTGGGTCTCCATCTTCTCGGTGATATCGCGGGTGATCTTCGCGAAACCGAGCACATCGCCGTCGTCGCCCCGAATGACGTCGATGACGATGCTGGCCCAAAAACGGGTGCCGTCCTTGCGGACGCGCCAGCCTTCCTTTTCGAACCGGCCCTCGGCGCGCGCAATGCCGAGCGCGGTCTCCGGCACGCCGGCTTCGCGGTCCTCGGGGGTATAGAAGGTCGAGAAATGCCGGCCGATGATTTCTTGCGGTCGATAGCCCTTGATACGCTCGGCGCCGAAATTCCAACTGCTGACATGGCCGTGGGGATCGAGCATGTAGATCGCATAGTCCGAGACGCCCTGAACGAGCCGGCGGAACTGTTCCTCGCTCTGGCGGATAGTCTGTTCAGCTGCTCTGCGTTCGGTCAGGTCGCGGGTGATCTTGGCATAGCCGATGAGCTCGCCGGAGGGACGACGGATCGGATCGATGATCACATGCGCCCAGAAGCGGCTTCCATCCTTGCGCTGGCGCCAGCCTTCCCCCTCGAACCGGCCCTGCTCCGCCGCCGTGGCGAGCGCGCGCGCCGGCATTCCCGCAGCGCGGTCCTCTTCCAGATAGAAACGGGAAAAATGCTCGCCGAGAATTTCAGAAGGCTTGTAACCTTTAAAGCGCTGGGCGCCAGTATTCCAGCTGGTGACGATGCCTTCGGGGCTCAGCATATAGATAGCGTAGTCGGTGATGGCATCGACCAGAAGGCGAAAGCGTCCCTCTTCGTCAAGAGACGTGTCATGTCGATTCAGCACTTCCATCGGCCCCTCGGATTCACCAGCGCTTTATAACGCAGCAGGGGGCGGATGGTTCCGAAACGGCCCGAATTTCAGACGGCCTTGACCTGCGGGTAGAACCTCTCACTGATCCGCTCGGCAGCGGCATAGGCCTGCGAGACGATCTCCGGCACGAGATCGATATCGGGCAGGCTTCCGAGACCGAGCGGGCCGACTGCAAAGAGCCCGGCGACCGTCGAACCATCCTCCAGGAAGGGCTCACCGCGCGCATTGACCGCGAGCCCGAGCGAAAGCTCGTCCGGCATGGCGAGGCCGGCGGAAAGCAAGCTCTGCATCAAGGGTGCTGAAAGATCAGGCGCCTGGCAGCGGCAATCGAAGATGCGCTCGGCATGGATGACTTCCTCGGCAGCGGAACCGGCCGGTGTGAAGAACAGGCCGCTCAAGCCCCGGCGGCCGGCCCGGCCGCGGCGCAGCACCGTGCGGCCTTCGGCGAGTTCGCGTCCCAGGCGCAGGTGCATGGCTTCCGGCAGGCGGTTGCGATGGCTGTCATAGATCGCCCTGAGATGGCGGTTGAACTGATGCTTGTCGCGCGCCGGCAGCGAGCGCCAGAGCGAGCGGGCATGTTTTCTGAGGCCGTTCATCACCGATTGCCAGCTTCGTCCCGCTTCCTCGGCCTCGCGACAGGCTTCACGGATGAAGCGGACGATCTCCGGCAGGCTCTGGGGCAGCGCTTCGGCGGGGAAGACCGGATCGGCGGAATTCGGCGTATGGCTCTGGGGCAGGAAGCCGCGCCGGGAAATGATCGTCACCTGGCCGGCATAACCGGAATCGCGCAGCTGCAGCAGCTGGTCGACGACGCGGATGCCGCTGCCGAGCAGCACCGCATGCGGCCGCGCAACGAGGCGCTGGGCCCGGACCGGCGAAGCGTCCTCACCGCCGGCATCCGGCGCGGTCAGGCCGTAGCCGGTGGCGAGGATGACGGTATCGAACAGCGGATTGGCGGGATTGGCGCTTTCGAGCAGGAAGCGGTTGCCGTGGCTCCTGCGGATCGCCACCACCGGATCGTTGCAGACCTGGACGGTGATGTCCCTGCGCGCGGCGAGCGCCTCCGAAAAGCGCTGATAGACATAATCGCTGAAGATCTCCTTCGGCACGAAGATCTGCCGAAATCCGGGGATGGCGGCCGGCACGGCGGCGCGGAAGGCGGCATTGCTGCAGAGCCAGTCGTTGAAATCGTCGTTGTCGCCGACCGAAACCGAGAGATCGCGGACGCGGGTGTTGAGGATCGTCGAGGAACGGACTGAGGCCAGCGCCTGCCCACCGCTGACCGACGAATTCGGATCGAACAGCTGCAGGTGGAAGGGCGCGCGCACCGTCTTCATCAGCGCGATAGCCGTCATCATGCCGGAAAAGCCGCGCCCGACGATCGCAATGCGCGGTACGGCTGATATCTGCGCCGCCGCATTGGCTCTGGCGGAAAAGAGTCCCTGAACCGTCATCACAACTCCTTTGCGGCTTCATCCGCACCGTGGGTCGATCGAGGTTTCAACGCATAAAACAGCGGTTCACGCGTTGATGAGGTTCATGCGGCCATTCAAAACACCTGCCGCGGCATCCGGGTCCGAACCAGCGGCCCCGCAAGAGAACTAGGTGAGCAATCACGCTCATCCATAGTCTATCAAACTAGTAGTGTATGAAAGCGCTAAATGGCGCAGGTGGCAAGAGGTTTGTTGTTAAATCACTTCAAGATATTGAAATATATTAGAATTTAGAACTCTCCTGTGGGAAGTCTGGCGAGTTTTGCACCCCGAACTGCGAACTGATCGTTGCAAATGTCAGATCGCCAGCGACCTCAGCGGCCCTCGCCCGGATATTGTTTTGCCTTCAGCAGGCCCGCAAGATGCGCCGTGTTGCGCGCCAGCATGTCGACGGCTTTCGTCACGACCTTCGGCACCTTGTCGAGATCGACGAAATTGGTGGAACCCATCGCCTCGCCAACCCAATAGGCGACCGCATTCGCCGGAATGGTGAAGCCGACGTCGTTCAGCGCCTGAAAGAGCTCGGCCGATACATGATGGGCGCCGTCCTCATTGCCCACGACGGCAACAGCCGCGACCCTGCCATAGGAAACCATACGGCCATTTTCGTCCGTTTCCTCGAGGAAGGCGTCCATGCGCTCCAGCGCCCGCTTGCAGACACTGGACGGCTGGCCGAGCCAGATCGGCGTCGCCATCAGCAGGATATCGGCGGAGAGCACCTTGGCGCGGATATCAGGCCAATCATCGCCGGGGCCTTCGTCGGAGGTTACGCCCGGCTTGACGTTGAAATCGGCAAGGCGGAGCACTTCGGTCACAACGCCGTGTGCGGACATTGCCTTGTCGATAAGACCGATCATCCGGTCGGTCGAGGACGCCTCCTTGGCGTCGCTGCTCTTCAGCGTGGCGTTGAGGGCGAGGGCTTTCAGCGGCATGGGTCTCTCCGGCACCGGTCGGCGGTTGGCATTCGCCTGCTGCAACCCCTTCGCCCACAGATTGTTCCCGCCGGGATGCGAGGAGACCTCACGTAAAAATAACCAACTGGTGAATTCTTTACTTGAACCCCCAAATGGAATCGGCAAAAGTGAAGGTGCAATCAATCCCTTCATGGATTTGCCGTCTTTTCGGGCCAGCGTCCGACCACACATCTATTGGAAAAAATACCGTGAGCAGCGATGTGTTAACACGCGCGACGAAGCCTTCGGCTTCGATGGCGCTTGCAACTGCGGCAGGCTGGGGCCGAGGCCTCTTCACATTGGTGCGCATCACCATGATGGCCTTCCGCCACCCCTGGCAATCCGGCTTTGCAATCGGCGCCACGCTTGTTGCCTCCACCTTCCAGCTGATGATCCCGCGCCTTCTCGGCCAGGCCGTCGACCATACGCAGATGGCGATGAGCGGTGGTGCGGCGGGTCTGCTGGCACAGGACGCGCTTTTGACCACGGCATTGTTGCTGCTTGGCGCCAGCGTGCTGCGCGGCCTCTTCACCATGGTCCAGAACTATTACAGCGAAGCTGTCGGCCATCACATCGGATATGAGTTGCGGCTGGCCTGCTACGAGAAGATCCAGCGGCTCTCCTTCAGCTTTCATGACACCGTTCATTCCGGCGACCTGATCACCGTCGGCCTGCTCGATCTCGAAGGCGTGCGCATGTATTTTTCCACCGCACTAGTCCGGATGATCCTGCTGTCGACCCTGATCGGCATCGGCGCCTATATGCTGCTGTCGACCGATGTCGTGCTCGGCCTCCTGGCGCTGAGTTTCGTGCCCTTCGTCGGCTGGCGCTCATCGGTGACGCAGCTCAGGCTACGCGCCACCTGGCTCGACCTGCAGGAGCGGCTTTCGGTGCTGACCCGCATCATGGAGGAAAATCTCGGCGGCATTCGCGTCGTGCGCGCCTTTGCCGCCCACGAACACGAGATTTCGAAATTCGAGGCGGCGTCGAAGAGCGCGCTGGCGCTCGCGCATCAGCGCGTCGGCATCCGCGTCACCAACACCAGCGCCATGACCTTCTCCTTCTTCGCTGCGATGGGTCTGGTGCTCTGGGTCGGCGGCGGCAAGGTAATGTCTGGTGAAATCACCGTCGGCACGCTGGCCTCGTTCCTGACCTTCATGACCATCCTGCAGATGCCGGTGCGCCAGCTCGGCCTGATGGTCAATGCCTTTGCCCGCGCCTCCACCTGCGGCTCGCGCCTCTTTGCCCTTCTCGACCTCGACGTCGCGATCAAGGATGCGCCGGATGCGACAGAGCTGAACGTCACGGACGGCGTGCTGCGCTTCGAGAATGTCAGCTTCGCCTATCCCGGTTCGGAAAAGCGCACCGTGCTCGACGATGTCTCCTTCGAAGCCAGGCGCGGCCAGACGATCG
This sequence comes from Rhizobium sp. WYCCWR 11152, assembly GCF_013087615.1. Taxonomy (NCBI): domain Bacteria; kingdom Pseudomonadati; phylum Pseudomonadota; class Alphaproteobacteria; order Hyphomicrobiales; family Rhizobiaceae; genus Rhizobium; species Rhizobium sp. WYCCWR 11152. Next base: position 347,264 of record NZ_JABFCP010000003.1, read on the forward strand.
GCATCGTCGGCCCGCCCGGCAGCGGCAAGTCGACGATCGCCCATCTCATTCCCCGCTTCTACGACGTCAGCGGCGGCAAGATCACGATCGACGGTCAGGACATCCGCAAGGCGACGCTGCAATCGCTGCGCCGGGCGGTTGCCGTCGTGCAGCAGGATTCCTTCCTGTTCACGACGACGATCGAAAACAACATCGCCTATGGCGACCCATGGGCGAAGGAAGGCCGCATCGAGCGCGCCAGTGAAAGCGCCCAACTTCACAATTACGTGCTTGGCCTGCCAATAGGCTACGGCACCGTCGTCGGCGAGCGCGGCGTTTCGCTGTCCGGCGGCCAGCGGCAGCGTCTTTCGATCGCCCGCGCGCTGATGTTGAAACCGGCGGTGATGGTGTTCGACGATTCGACAGCGGCTATCGACGCCGCCACCGAACAGCGCATCCGCGGCGCCATGCGCCGCTATGCCGCCGACCGGGTGACAATCATCGTCGCCCACCGCCTGAGCTCGCTGATGCATGCCGACCAGATCCTGTTCGTCGAAGACGGCCGGATCGTCGAGCGCGGAACGCATGAAGCGCTGCTTTCGCTCGGCGGGCGCTACAAGGCGCTCTACGACCTGCAGGTGCGGCCGGGCGACGAGGTCTTGAGCGCCTAGCAATGAATTCCGTTCTTCTGCCCACCAGGGAGAAGAGCGGACAAGCAATGACTATGCAGGCCACCGGACGTGATGGCCGCGGGAGGAATGGCATGGCCGAGGAACTGGAAACCGAGCGTCCCGACGTTCGCGAGGATGGACGCCGCCCGCCGCGGGCGGTGGTCGGTTCGCATCGCGTCGAGGAGGAGATGTTTGGCAAGGCCTTCGACGGCAATATCGTCAAGCGCATCTGGGTTTTCGTTCACCCCTATCGCCGCCAGGTCCTGTGGTCAGTCGTCGCCGTTCTGACCTTCACGATGATGCAGCTCACCATCCCGCTGATCATCCGCTATGCCATCGACCACGGCATGTCGCCGGGCGGCAACCATTCGGCCCTGGTGTGGTCGATCGTCGCCTTCACGATTGCCATCCTCATCAACTATGCGGCAAGCTATGCGCAGGAGACGCTGGTCGGCGGCGTGGCCGAGGACGTGCTCTTCGATATCCGCAAGGCGATGTTTTCGCATCTCCAGCGCGTCTCGCTGTCCTTCATGGACAAGACCGAAGTCGGCCGGTTGATGTCGCGCCTGCAGGGCGACGTCAACTCGATGCAGGAATTCCTCGAAACCTCGGTGCTGTCAGTCGGCGACATCGTGCTGCTCTTCGGCATCGTCTTCGTGATGCTCTATCTCGATTTCAAATTGGGGCTGCTGACGCTCTCGGTGCTGCCGGTGCTGTTCATCGTCCGGCTGTTCTGGCTGCCGCTGGCCCGCAAATCCTTCATGGCCGCGCACGAGACCAATTCGGTCGCGAACGGTGCGCTTGCAGAAGCGATCCATGGCGTGCGCGCCGTCCAGAGCATGGACAGGCAGGGCGTCAACTTCACGCTCTACGACGACAAGGCGCATGCCAACCTCAAGACGCATCTGACGGCGGCGCGCTATGCGCAGGTGATGGTGCCGATCGTCGACAGCCTGACCGGCGTGGCGATGGCGCTCGTCATCGTCGTCGGCGGCGCGCGCGTTCTCAATCAGGCGCTCGATGTCGGCGTGCTCGTCGCCTTCCTGTTCTACATCCAGCGCTTCTTCGACCCGATCCGTTCGCTGACCCTGCAATATTCGGTGATGCAGCGCGCCATGGCGTCCGGCCAGCGGCTGACCGAAGTGCTCGACGTGCCTGTCGACATCAAGGACGCGCCCGACGCCAAAGCCTTGTCGCGCGACATGGACGGATCGGTGGAATTCAAGGACGTCGTCTTCGGCTACAATCCGAAACACCCGGTGCTGAAGCACGTCAGCTTCAAGGTCAATCCCGGCGAGACGGTAGCGCTGGTCGGGCCGACTGGGTCCGGCAAATCGAGCTGCATGTCGCTGATCCATCGCTTCTACGACGTGCAGCAGGGCCAGGTGCTGGTCGGCGGCGACGATGTGCGTGATCTGACGCAGGATTCGCTCGGAGCGCAGATCGCCATGGTGCTGCAGGAACCCTTCCTCTTCACCGGCACCGTCTTCGAAAACATCCGCTACCACAAGCTGGAGGCGACGCGCGAACAGGTGATCGAGGCCGCCAAAGCGGTCGGCGCGCATGATTTCGTGATGCGCCTGCCCGATGGTTACGATAGTGTCCTCGGCGAGCGCGGCGGCAACCTTTCGCTCGGCCAGCGCCAGCTTTTGAGCTTTGCCCGTGCCTTGGTGGCGGATGCGAAGATCCTCGTGCTCGACGAGGCGACGGCCAATATCGACAGCTATACCGAGATGCTGATCCAGAAGGCGCTGGTGAAGCTACTCGAAAACCGCACCGGCCTCGTCATCGCCCATCGCCTCGCGACGATCCGTGAGGCGGACCGCATCATCGTGCTGCAGAACGGCGAAATCATCGAAAGCGGCGACCACCGCCAGCTGATGAAGAATGGCAAGCTCTATTCCAAGCTCTACAATTTGAACTACTCCTCCTTCGACGACATTCCCGAAGACGTGCTGGAAGAGACGACGACAGCGGAGTCGGCGACCTAGCGCATCGTGCTTTCCGAAAATCGGAATCGATTTTCGGAAAGCACGATTCGCGGATTGAAGGTGTTAGAGCGACCTTTGTGCGTCCGTGAGGACGCACGGCGCTCTAATCTCAGGCGACATGCATTAACGCCTGTCGCAAAGTTTGAACGAACCGACGACTTGCTGCCGCATTTCCCTTTTATCCGGGGCGAGTGCCACTGAGGAGAATATTATGAAGAGAGTTACCAGCAGCCTGTTGATCGCAACGGCCCTTGTTGGATTGGCCATTCAGCCCGCTGCGGCGCGTGATCGCCATCACCACGATAACACCGGTCGAATTATCGCCGGCGGCGTTGCCGCAGGTGTTGTTGGCGGGCTAATTGGCGGCGCAATCGCCAATGGCGGCGGCCCTCGCTATGTCGATGGTCCTCGCTATGTCGAACCCGCGCCGAGATGCTGGTATGAGGACCGCGATGTCCGCAACCGCTACGACGGCGGCTATCATGCCGAAACTGTACGCGTCTGCGAATAACGGGCAGACTTGGCCTTCCCTATGGCGGCGCGGATCTGATCATACGTCGTCGCCGCTGATTTTCGCCCATCAACCGAGGCTGCATCCGGCAGCCTCGGTTTTTCTTTGCTTGGCCAATCAGTTGGTTCGCAGTTACTCCCCACAGCAAAAATTTCTGGCTGCCTCGGCCGCCTGTCATCCGGCTGTTAGAGACGATCAATAGCTGAAAGCCGATGAATGATGGTCCAGTGAACGGCGACAAGACGCCAAAGAAAGAACGCATGCGCTTCGTCAGCGCCGAGCAGGTGGCGCAATTGGCGGGCGTTTCGCGCTCAGCCGTCTCGCGTACCTTCACGCCGGGCACCAGCGTGGCGCCTGCAACGCGCGAAAAGGTGCTGCGGGCGGCTGAAGAACTTGGCTACCATGTCAACGACCTGGCGCGCGGCGTGCTTGCCAACCAGAGCCGCCTTGTCGGCATCGTTGCGACCCGGCCGGAAGTGGGTTTTCGCGCGCATCTGGCCGCAGCGCTTGCCAAATGCCTGATCAAACGCGGCAGCATCCCGATTCTCATCAACACCGGCCAGACGGAAGACGAGCTGCTCGCCGCCCAGAAGATGCTGATCGGCCACCGTGCCGAGGCGATCATCATCCTGTCCGGCTCGCCGCCGGCGAGTTTCTTCGAGCTCGCGCAGCGAAATGGCCAACCGCTTGTGGTGATCGGCCGTTCGGAACCCGACGCCGACCATGTGCGCGCCGGCAACTCCGAGGCCTCCCGCAAGGCGGCGACGGCCTTTTACGAAAACGGCAGACGGCGGCTGGCGGTCATCGGCTCCAACACCGGAACGCCTGCTATCATCGAGCGCGAAAGCGCATTCCTGTCGACAGCCGAGTCGCTCGGTGTCTCCGTCGTCGTCGGACGTGGCGGCGATTCTGACTATGACGGCGGCGTCACCGCCGCACGCGCGCTCTTTTCGGAGACAATAAAGCCCGACGCCATCTTCTGCGCCAACGATCAGATCGCTTTCGGACTGATGGATGTCGTGCGCCTCGAAGCGCGACTGCGCATCCCCGAGGATGTCGCCGTCATCGGCTTCGACGACGTGCCGGAATCCTCCTGGCTGAGCTATCAGCTGACCACCTTCCGCCAGGACCCGCTGACCATGGCGCAGCGCGCCGTCGAACTGATGGAGCGGCGGCTTGAAAACCCGGACTTGCCTCCGGGTTACGAACGCGTCATTCCGGAGCTCGTCATCCGCCAGAGCTTCAGACTCTGACCCCTCCCTCTGTCTTTTCGCAGGCGCCATCCTGTGGCAAGAAGGGCTGACGGTTTGACGCATGTCGTTATCCCAAAAGCGCTGCACAGTTTTGGGCGACATGCATTGGGGAGGAAGATCGCCGCAGATGAAGGGAATTCGCCAGCTCGCCGAGCATCTCGACATTTCGATCGGAACGGTGTCCCGTGCGCTGAACGGCAAGCCCGACGTCAATGACGAGACACGTCGGCGCGTACTCGCCGCCGCCGAAGAGCTCGGTTACGTCGCCAACCAATCGGGCCGCAGCCTTCGCCAGGGCATGACCAACGTCATCGGGCTGATGCTTGAAGTGAGCCGCGAGACGGTCGAAAACAGCGACGACTTTTTCCTTGGCGTCACCGACGGGCTACAGAGCGTCTTTTCCCGCCACAAGCTCGATCTCGTCATGCTGCCCTGCCCCGATGACGAGGACCCGCATGAATATCTGAAGCGCATGGTGGCGCGCCGGCTTGTCGACGCGCTGATCATCTCGGCGACACGGCGCACCGATAGGCGCATCGAGCTTCTGGAAAAGGCCCGCATCCCCTTCGTGGCGCTTGGCCGCAGCGCGTCGGGCGGCAGCTACACCTGGATGGACCTCGATTTCGAGGGCGTGGCGGCGCGCGGCGTCGACCGACTGGTCGCCAAAGGCCACCGGCGGATCGCGGTGGCCGCCCCCTCCTCCGACATCAATCTCGGTTACCTCTTCCTCGACGCCTACCGCCAGGCGCTGCAACGGCACGGTATTGCCTTCGACCCGACCCTCGTCATCCGGGTCAAGTCGAGCGAACAGGGCGGTTACCAGGCCGGCCACGAATTGCTGATGATCGAGGAGCGGCCGACGGCGATCATCCTGATCCACGAACTGATGGCGATCGGGCTTTATCGCCGGCTTGCCGAGGCGGGCATCGTGCCCGGCCGCGACCTCGCCGTCGTCGGTTTCCGCGAGGAGCCGCGCACGCATTTCCTGCAGCCGACGCTGACATCCTTCCGCATGTCGCTACGCGATCTCGGCGCGCAGCTCGGCGAAACCCTGCTCGCCACCATGCCGGCCTATGCCGATCACTATCCGCAGGGCGCCCGAAACAGGATCTGGCCGCTGGAACTCGTTCCAGGCGAAAGCGACGCTTTCACGCTGACGGCCTGAAGCCCGCCGCGTAGATACTTTTAGCGGCTTGATCAGACCCGGCTAGGAGCCGCCGAGATTTCCGACCGAATTGATGGCAGCAAGGCCCGCCGCAGCCCCTGCACCCGCGTTGCATTTTCTCCGAGGCCACGACCAGTCATGTGGCCGCACCTGGGGAACCGGGTGCGGCCTGTGGTTGACTATTCAGCAGCGGCAACAATGGCGCGGCGGCCGATCGTTGCCTGGGTCAGCACGAAGGCTGCGAAGGCGCAGAGTGCGATGCCGGCGGCCATCGGAACGGCTGTGCCGTCGAAGAAGATGCTCGATATGACCATGGCGACGGCAGCGATCACGAAATGCAGCGTGCCCATCATCGACGAGGCGGTGCCGGCGATCTCGCCGTGATCCTCAAGCGCGAGCACCGCGCTCGTCGGGATGACGAGACCGAGGAAGCCGTAGCCGATGAACAGGAAGGTCGCCAGGACAGGAAGCTGGTTGAAGCCCGCGGCCATCACCACCGCCATGACGACCATGGCAAGGGCAAAAGCGCTGACCGCAATCCGCATGACGCGCACGAGGCCGAAACGCTCGCCGAGCCAGCCCGTCGCCTGCGATACCGCGAAAAACGACACGGCGTTGATCGAGAAGGCGAAGCTGTATTGCGTCGGCGTCAGCCCGTAATGCTGAATCAGCACGAAAGGCGAGTTGGCGAGATAGACCAGGAAGCTCGAAATGCCGAGGCCGCCGATGAAGGTCAGCGTCAGGAAATTGCGGTCGGCAAGCAGCAGGCGGTAGGCCGCCATGGCGCTTTTCAAACCGCTGCCGCTGCGTTCGGTCGCCGAACGGGTTTCGTCAAGCTGGGTGGCAAGCAGGACGAGGCCGATGAAGGCGGCGATCGTCACGGCCCAGAATACGCCGCGCCAGCCGTAGAACTCGATGACGGCGCTGCCGGTCAGCGGCGCCAGGATCGGCGAGATCGAGAAGACCAGCATTAACAGCGACATCAGGCGGGCGGCCTGCACGCCGGTATGCATGTCGCGAACGATGGCGCGCGGAATGACCATGCCGGCGGCACCGCCGATACCCTGAACGAAACGGAAGGCGATCAGCGTTTCGATATCGGTCGCCAGCGCACAGCCGATCGAGGCGACGGCGAAAAGGCCGATGCCGAGATAGAGCGGCAGCTTGCGGCCCCACATATCCGACAGCGGACCATAGACGAGCTGGGCGAGCGCAAAGGAGATGAAGAAGGCAAGAAGGGTAAGCTGGGTGACGTTGTTATCGGCATGCAGGTCCTGGCCGATGGACGGCAGCGCAGGCAGATACATGTCGATGGCGAAAGGCCCGATGGCCGACAGAAGGCCGAGAATGAGGGCAATGCGAAAGAAGGGAGCCGTCATAATGGTGATCTTTCATAAAAGCGCAGCGGAAATACCGGATCGTCGCTCCGCGACATTGCTCTGAGAGCGCCGTGCGTCCTCTCGGACGCACAAGGACGCTCCAACACTTTAAATCTACGCACGTGCTTTCCGAAAATCGGTTCCGATTTTCGGCGATGCGCGGGCTCAATGATGATCGTTCGCGCAAAGACGAAGTTGGGAGCTCATATCTCAGCGGCGGAACCAGGAGTGTCAACAAATTTGGACACGTATGTAAAATTAGACGCCATTGTCTAAAACGTCAAGACGTCTTATCTTCGCTCTCATGAAAGATCGCATGACACCGGCAGTCCGGATGACGGGGCATACGCAGCGCGGACAATGCGCCAAGCGCATGTCGATCCTCGATGCCGCGGCAGACGTATTCTGCCGCCAGGGTTTTGCCGGCGCCAGCATCGACGAGATCGCCGCCGTTGCCTGTGTCTCGCGCCAGACGATTTACAATCACTATCGCGAGAAGGAAACGCTGTTCGTCGCCGTCGTCGAAGACGTCATGAACCGCGCCAACGCCATGCTCTTCTCCGTGCTGTCGACCTTCCCGGATCGTGCCGACAATCTGGAAGACGATCTGACGGCCTTCGCCGTGCGCCTCAACAAGAACTGCATCTGCAACCACGATGGAAAATTCCTGCGCAAGCTGGTGCAGACCGAGGGCGAGCGATATCCGCACCTCTTCGAAAGCTGGCGCCAGCAGGGGCCGGGCAAGCTGACCACCGCACTGTCCGCGCTTTTCGGACGGCTTGCCCATAAGGGCGCGCTCGCCATCGATGATTTCGACGTCGCCGCGAGGCAGTTCGTGGCGCTCGGCAATGCCGATCTGCAGATGATGATCCTGCTCGGCGGCACGCCCACCGACGAAGAACTGGAAAACGCGGCGCGTAACGCCGTCCATACCTTTCTCAAGGCCTATGGCAGGCCGGAGGCGGAAAAGGCCGGTCATCCGCCGCAGCTCGCAGCCATATCCGGCTGATCAGGCCCTTACGATCGGGCCCCGTCCGATCAGGTAAAGACCGTCATTTGTGAGGGTACGACCGCAAACATGCCGACACGGCGCGCGGCAAGGTATTTCACCAGCTGTTCGACAACCGAAGGCATGACCGGCTTCTGGACCACGCCGACCGCGCCCTTGACGCCGTCAGCCACCACTTCGGGATTGCCGGTCATGAAGACGACGGCAATGCCATGCTCCTGCGCCAGCCGCCGGCCGATCTCAGGCCCGGTCGGGCCGTCGGCGAGATTGACATCGACAAAAGCAATGTCGGCAAGCGGCGCCAGCCGCAGCGCCTGTTCGCGATCATTCGCAAGGCCCGCAACCTGCATCCCCATGCCTTCCACCGTCGCCTCAAGATCGAGGGCGATCAGGAATTCATCTTCGACGATCAATACTCTCTGTTTCATGAGATCATCTCGTTGCCAGCGCCGCACGACATTGGTGGCCATGATACGTCCCCTTGGTTACGCATAACTCGAAAGAGGTATCCGCTCCGGCAGTCTATCCGACGCGAAACTCATGGCAGTAACGGGCAAGTCGACGATATGTTCCGCGGTGGAACGCCGTTTCTTGTATTTAAGATATTGTTAACGTTGACAAATTCTTAAGAATAAAGAACATGAAGAAAAAAGGCGGCACCCGATCGTGCTCAGTCTCAACTGCGCGCCTTCTGGATGGGGACGCGGTAAGGCGGTATTAGCCATTCTGTGAGCTCGAAGATGAGGATCAGGTTGAGAAGCAAATTTGTCATTTTAGCCGCCGTGGTCGTCAGCTTGTTCGCTTACACGAAATTGATGGCCAGGATCGGCGCGGGCTCACCACCTCCAGATGCGCCGTTGGAGCAACAGGCTGACAGCATTCGCGTTCATAAAGCCGAACGCCGGATGGTCCTTCTCAAAGGGGATACCCCCATCTCAACATACCGGATTTCTCTTGGGCAGGCTGCCGATGAGGGTCCCAAGCAACGAGAAGGTGACGAGAAAACACCTGAAGGGCGTTATGAAATAGACTGGCGAAATCCCAAGTCCATGGCGCATCTGAGCCTGCACATTTCATATCCAGGCCCTGATGATCGGCGCAACGCTGAAGCCGGTGGCTTTCCTCCCGGCGGCAATATCATGATCCACGGGCTTCCCAATGGCTGGGGCCTATTCGCAAACGCCCATCGACTGTGGGATTGGACGGATGGGTGTATTGCGGTCACCAACTCGGAGATGCGCGATATTTGGGCCCGCGTCCCCAACCACACGCCCATAGACATCATGCCCTGAACTGTTGCGACGAACGCATTGCATCCCTGTGTTCGGAGCCGACAATCCCAGGACCGACAGGATCGATCAGCCCTTGACCTTCATCACGAGGACCGGCTTGCCGCGGTAGTCGGCGGGAAACAGCGACTTCAGGTTCTCGATTTTCGGCAGGTCGTTGTAGACGATATAGGGATAGGTCGGATTGAGCGTCAGGAAATCCTGATGATAGGCTTCAGCGGGATAGAAGCCTGTGCCTTCAGACACCTTGGTGACGATCGACTGCGGGAAGACATGCGCCTTGTCGAGCTGGCTGATATAACTCTCGGCGACCTTGCGCTGCTCCGGATCGGCAACGAACAGCGCCGAACGGTACTGCGTTCCCCGGTCCGGCCCCTGAAAATTCAGCTGCGTCGGGTTGTGCGCCACAGAGAAGAAGATCTGCAGCAACTTGCCGTAGGTCACCTGTTTCGGATCGAACTTCACCTGGACGGCTTCGGCATGGCCTGTCGAGCCGGTGCTGACGGTCTCGTACTGCGCCGTTTTGGCGTCGCCGCCTGCATAACCGGAGACGGCGCTCTCGACACCCTTCACGTGCTGGAAGACGCCCTGGACACCCCAGAAACAGCCGCCGGCGAAAATGGCAGTCTCGGTGCCTGAGCCGGCCACCTCGTCGACGGCTGGCGGCGGGATGACGACGGCATCTTCGGCCGCGTCTGCGGCACCCGTACCGAGCGAGAAAAGAGTGGCTGCAAGGAGCGCGGCAAGGCTCCTGCGGTGGGAAAACGGGGACATTTGCGCTACCTCCTGCGATCACCCAAATCCTTGCTCATCCTTGCAAAAGCCGCAAATCACAAGGCGGTCACTCACGCCGAAGTGACAGCCGGACGAAAGCGCCTGTGCGAAGTTGAAACAGCGCGCGAGTCGAGTTGACAATCTCGCGTGGAGTGAGGAGAGTGCCGGCCGGTCAGAGCCAGCATTCCGGGGGGAACCTATGTCCGTGCGCTCGTTCTTTGCATTCGCGACAATCGCATTTTCCATGATCGCCGTCAGTTTTCCCGCAGCCGCTGCGGATAACAAGCGCGACATCCAGACGATCAAGGACGCCGATTTCTTCGGCTTCGATCTTCGCACGGAACAGAATGTTTCGCTCGATCAGTGCAAGACCTCCTGCATCGGCGACAAGAGCTGCAAGGCCTTCACCTACAATCCCAAGGTGAAATGGTGCTTCCTCAAATCCGATTTCAAGACGATGAACGCTTTCCCCGGCGCCATCGCCGGCAAGATCGTCGAAACGGCCGGCCAGCAGGAACGGGACATCGGCGCCGCGCCGCGCCTGACCTTCCTGAGCAACGATCTCATCCAGCAGGCCCACGACTTCAAGGACAATCTCACCCTAGCCGACGACCAGCAAGGCCAAGGCGTTGACAGCCTGACGGCCAACGCCCGCCTCGACCTCACCGCCAACAACCTGGCTGACGCGCTGAAGTCCTTCCATGGTGCGTTGTCGATCACACCTGACGACGCCGATCTCTGGCTCGAAACCGCTCGTGCCGCAGCGTCGCTCGGCAGCGCCGAGAGCAGCACGACGGGACAAGCGGTAGTCGACGCGCTAAACGGCTACGAGCTGACGCGCACCACCGCCAAGCGCGCCGATGCGCTCGCCATACTCGCCAATGCACTGGAACGAAACGCCAATTACCGCCCGGCGCTCGACGCCTACAAGGCGAGCCTGGCGCTTGTCGGTGCCAAGGATGTGCAGGCCGCCTACCTGCAGCTGAAATCGACGCAAGGCTTCCGCGTCACCGAACATACTGTCGATGCCGACAGCGCCACGCCACGCGCCTGCGTCACCTTCTCCGAGGCGCTGGTCAAAACCACGGACTACACACCTTTCGTGACGCTGAACGGCGAAGCGCCGAAGGCACTCGAAACCAAGAACAAGCAGATCTGCGTCGAAGGGTTGACGCACGGCCAGACCTATAAGATCGGCTTCCGCACCGGGCTGCCGTCATCAGTCGACGAGGTGCTCGAAGCACCTGTCAGCATCGACGTCTATATCAAGGACCGCAGCCAGATGGTGCGTTTCACCGGCGACAGCTTCGTGCTGCCGTCAACGGCGCGCCGCGGCATCCCGATCGTTTCGGTCAACATGACCTCGGCCAACCTCAAACTCTACCGCATCGGCGATCGCGCCATTGCACCGCTGCTGACCAATTCGCAGTTCCTGAGCCAGCTCGACGGCTACAGCGCCCAGAACATCCAGGATCAGAGCGGCGAACTTGTCTGGCAGGGCTCGATCGACATCGCCAACGAGCTCAACAAGGACATCGTCACCAGCTTCCCGGTCGACGAGGCGCTGCCCGAGCGCAAGCCCGGCATCTATGTGATGACCGCAACGGCGGCAAACGGCCCAGCGCAGGAGTGGAATTCGCAGGCGACGCAATGGTTCCTGGTCTCCGATATCGGCGTCACCACCTATGCCGGCACGGACGGGCTCAACGTCTTCACCCGCTCGCTCGCTTCGGCCAAGCCGATCGCAGGCGTCGAGCTGCAGCTGCTTGCCAAGAACAACGAAGTGCTCGGCACTGCGACGACCGACGAAAACGGCCGCGCCACCTTCACCGCCGGGCTGATCCGCGGCACGGCGGCGCTGACGCCCGCCGTCATTGCCGCCAGGAACGGCACCTCGGACTACGTCTTCCTCGACATGACGCGCGCCGGCTTCGACCTTTCCGACCGCGGCGTGACCGGTCGTGCAGCACCCGGCGCGATCGACGTGCTGACGTTTACCGAACGCGGCATCTACCGCGCCGGCGAGACGGTGCATGCGCAGGCGCTCGCCCGCGACACCGATGGCAACGCCATCGAGAACCTGCCTCTCACCTTCATCTTCAGCCGCCCTGACGGTGTCGAGGACCGGCGGATCGTCAGCCAGACCAGCAATCTCGGCGGCTATACCGTCGATTTCCCGACCCAGGAAAACGCTATGCGTGGCACCTGGACGATGAACATCTATACCGATCCCAAGGGCAGCGCGATCGCCACCAAGAGTTTCCTCGTCGACGATTTCGTCCCCGATCGCACCGACATGGAGATCAAGACCGAGGCCAAGGAAGTCGGTCCGGACACGCCGGCGACGATTACCGTTTCGGGCAAATATCTCTACGGCGCCCCGGCCGCCGGCCTGACGCTCGAAGGCGACGTCGTCGTCAAGCCGACGCGTGAGAGTGCGGCCTATAAGGGCTTCTTCTTCGGGCTTGCCGACGAAGAAGCGAGCGAGGATTCGCGCCAGCCGATCGACGGCCTGCCGGAACTCGACGAGAACGGCGAAGCCTCGACGGATCTCACCATCAGCGAACTGCCGGCAACGACGCAACTGCTGAACGCCACCGTCTATATGCGCATGCAGGAGGCGGGCGGCCGGGCCATCGAGCGCACTTTGACCATTCCGGTGAAAAATCAGGGCGCATCGATCGGCATCAAGCCGGAATTTTCCGACGAGTTGCCGGAGAACTCGATCGCCAACTTCACGGTGATCGGCGTCAAGGCCGATGGACAGAAGCAGGAGGCGAAGGGCCTGCGCTGGAAATTCTATAGCCTCAACCGGCAATACCAATGGTATCGCGAAGGAACGGCCTGGAAATACGAGCCGGTCTACACTGCCGAGCAGGTCTCCAACGGCAGCGTCGACGCGACGATGGACGGCGGCAAGATCTCCGTGCCGGTGACCTGGGGCCGCTATCGCCTCGAAGTGGAAAGCCCCGATGCCGACGGCCCGACCTCCAGCGTCGAATTCGACGCCGGCTGGTTCGTGAGTTCGACCTCGACCGAAACGCCCGACGGGCTGGAAATCGCCCTCGACAAGGACAGCTACAAGATCGGCGAAACGGCCAAGCTGAAAGTCACCTCGCGCTACGGCGGCGAGCTGATGGTGACATCAGGAACCGAAAAGCTGGTTGCCGTACAGAACGCCACGATCGGCGAGACCGGCGGTGAGGTCGACATCCCCGTTACATCGGACTGGGGTGCCGGTGCTTATGTGACCGCCACGCTCTTCCGCCCTGGCGACGCCCAGGACAGCCACATGCCGATGCGCTCGATCGGCATCAAATGGCTGAAAGTCGATCCCGAACAGCGCGCGCTGCAGGTGACGCTCGACACGCCCGAAAAGATGCTGCCGCGCGGACCACTGAACATTGGCCTGCAGGTGGCGGGCGCCGGCGCCAACGAGGATGCCTATGTGACGGTTGCTGCCGTCGATGTCGGCATTCTCAACCTGACGCGCTACGAACCGCCGAACCCGGAGGACTGGTATTTCGGCCAGCGCCAGCTCGGCCTCGAAATCCGCGACCTCTATGGCCGCCTGATCGACGGCTCGCTGGGTGCGACCGGCAAGCTCCGGACCGGCGGCGATGGCGGCGCCATCGCGCTGCAGGCAAGCCCGCCGACGCAGAAGCTCGTCGCCTTCTTCTCCGGGCCCGTGAAGCTCGACGCCGAAGGCAAGGCCAATGTCTCCTTCGACATTCCGCAGTTCAACGGCACGGCGCGCGTCATGGCGGTCGCCTGGTCGAAATCAGGCGTCGGCCACGGCGTCAAGGACGTCATCATCCGCGATCCTGTTGTGGTAACCGCGAGCCTGCCGAAGTTCCTCTCCCCCGGCGACCAGGCCAATCTGCGCCTCGACATCGCCAATACCGATGCGCCGGCCGGCGACTACAAGCTGCAGCTGACCGGCAATGACGCGGTCGGCATCGAAGAAGCGTCCGCCTCGCAGACAATCCGCCTCGAGGACGGCGCGAAATCCGAGCTGACGCTTTCGCTCATCGGCAAACAGCCGGGCGCCGGCAGCGTCTCGATCAACCTCTCCGACGCCTCCGGCCTTTCGCTCGACCAGACGGTCGACGTGCCGGTGCGCCCGGCCTCCTTGCCGATCACCGAACGCAGGGTGCTGGCGCTGAAGCCGGGGGCAAAACTCACCGTCGACAAGAACTTGCTTGCCGACAGCGTGCTGCCCGGCGCCTCGATCAGCGTCAACGTCACCCGTTCGGCCGCCTTCGATATCCCAGCCCTGCTGATGACGCTCGACCGCTATCCCTTGGGATGCGCCGAGCAGACCACCAGCCGGGCGCTGCCGCTGCTCTATCTCGCCGAAGTGGCGAAGCAGGCGGGCATGGAAAACGACGAGGACGTGCAGAAGCGCGTGCAGGATGCGATCTACCGCGTGCTTTCCTATCAGGCCTCGGCCGGCAGCTTCGGCCTCTGGGGACCGGATTCGGGCGATGTCTGGCTCGATTCCTACGTCACCGATTTCCTGACGCGGGCCCGCGAAATGAAATATGACGTACCGGAAAGGGCTTTCGTGCAGGCGCTCGAAAACCTGCAGAACACGCTGTCCTACACCACCGACATCAAGGGCCAGGGCGACCAGATCGCCTATGCCATCTACGTCCTTGCCCGCAACAAGAAGGCTGCGATCAGCGATCTGCGCTACTATGCCGATACGATGATCAACGACTTCCCGACGCCGCTCGCCAAGGCGCATATCGCCGCCGCGCTGGCGCTCTACGGCGATGCGCAGCGTTCGAAGACCATTTTCCTCGACGCGCTGCAAATGTCGGAGCAGTCGATGGTGTCACGCGTGAACCTGTCGCGCACCGATTACGGCACGATCCTGCGCGACGGCGCGGCGATCTTGGCGCTTGCTGCCGAAAGCCGGCCGGTCCCGCCTGTCATCCCGGAACTCGCAAAGGCGGTCGGCAAGGAATGGGAGCGCAGCAAATACAAGAGCACGCAGGAAGAAACCTGGATGCTGCTTGCCGCGCGCGCCATCCAGGGCGGTGACGATGGCCTGAAGGTCGATGTCAATGGCGCCGCACACACTGGTGCCTACATGGCACGCATGACCGGCGATGCGCTCGCCGACCATCCGCTGACACTGACCAACCAGACAAACGACACGGTTTCGGCCGTGGTCACCACCGTTGCCGCCCCGACAGTGCCGCTCCCGGCCGGCGGCGACGGCTTCATCATCGAGCGGACCTATTACACGCTCGACGGCGAGCAGGCGAATGTCAGCGAGGCGAAGCAGAACGAACGCTACGTCGTCGTCATCCATGTGCGCGAAACCAATGACTGGCCGTCGCGCATCGTCATCACCGACCTTCTGCCCGCCGGCTTCGAGATCGACAATCCAAATCTCGTCGACAGCGCCCAGATGACGAATTTCGACTGGATCGGCGAGATCTCCGCTGCCCATACCGAATTCCGCTACGACCGCTTCGTCGCCGCCTTCAACCGCGCGACAGGCGACAACCGCGAATTCAACGTCGCCTATGTCGTGCGCGCCGTCACCCCCGGCACCTACGACCATCCGGCCGCAAATGTCGAGGATATGTACCGGCCGGAGCTTTCGGCCCGCACGGCAACAGGCAAGATGGAGGTCGTGACGGCGCAACAATGAGGCGGCGGCACAAGTTTGCGATCGGGTCGGCTGCCGGCATCATTCTTGCCGGCGCGGCTCTCTTTGCGCTCGATGCCGCCGACAGGGCCTTTCCGCCGCCACTCGCCAGGGCGAATGCCGTGTCGGCCGAAGTGCTGGATGCCGATGGGCAATTGCTGCGTGCCTTTGCGACATCGGAAGGCCGCTGGCGGCTGAAGACCACGGTTCCCGAGGTCGATCCGCAATTCCTGCGCATGCTGATCGCCTATGAGGATCAGCGTTTCTATGACCACGGTGGCATCGACCCCTGGGCGCTCGGGCGCGCTGCCGTGCAATTGGTCAGCAACGGCCGCATCGTCTCCGGCGCCTCGACGCTGTCCATGCAGGTGGCGCGGCTGATCGAACCGCGCGAAGGGCGCTCGCTTTCGGCAAAGCTCTTGCAATTGGTGCGCGCCGTGCAGATCGAGCGGCGGCTGTCGAAGGAAGAGATCCTCGACCTTTATCTGACGCATGCGCCCTATGGCGGCAATCTGGAAGGCGTGCGCGCCGCCAGCCTTGCCTATTTCGGCAAGGAGCCGCGACGCCTGACGGTCGCCGAGGCGGCGCTGCTCGTCGCCCTGCCGCAATTGCCGGAACGGCGCCGGCCGGACCGCAATCTCAAGGCAGCCGAGACCGCACGCAAGCGTGTGCTCGACCGCGTCGCGGTCGCTAGAGCCGTTGGCGACGGCGAAGCGGAGCGGGCCGAGGGTATCGCGGTCCCACCGCGGCGCATGCAGTTGCCCGCACTTGCCGCCCATGTCGCTGAAGCGGCGCTGCGCAAGGAGCCGACGGTTCTCAAGCATCAGACGACGCTGAAGAAACAGGTGCAGCAAGGGCTGGAGGCGGTTGCGCGGGCAGCGGCCATGAAGCTCGGGCCGAAGCTCTCGCTTGCCATGGTGATGGCGGATGCGCAAACCGGCGCGATCGTCGGCGAGGTCGGCTCGGCCGACTATTTCGACGCCAGCCGTTCCGGCTGGATCGACATGACGCGCGTCAATCGCTCGCCGGGCT
This sequence comes from Rhizobium sp. WYCCWR 11152, assembly GCF_013087615.1. Lineage (NCBI taxonomy): Bacteria > Pseudomonadati > Pseudomonadota > Alphaproteobacteria > Hyphomicrobiales > Rhizobiaceae > Rhizobium > Rhizobium sp. WYCCWR 11152. The sequence goes on from NZ_JABFCP010000003.1 coordinate 363,982, forward strand.
CGACCCTGAAGCCCTTCATCTACGGGCTCGCCTTCGAACAGGGCCTGGTGTCCCAGGAGACGATCATCGAAGACCGGCCCGCCGATTTCTTCGGCTACCGGCCGCGCAATTTTGACATGAGCTATCAGGGCGACGTTACCGTGCGCGAGGCGCTGCAGCTTTCGTTGAACGTGCCGGCCGTCAAGCTGCTCGATGCCGTCGGGCCGTCGCGGCTGATGGTCCGCTTCCGCCGCGCCGAGGTACGCCCCGTCCTGCCGCCAAATGAGACGCCGGGGCTTGCGATCGGTCTTGGCGGCGTCGGCATCACCCTGAAGGATCTGGTGCAACTCTATACGGCGCTCGCCAATCGCGGCCAGCCGGCAAGGCTCGGCGACGGCGTCACCGGAGCGCCGGGAAAACTCGAAGGCGAACCGCTGCTGGAGCCGGTCGCGGTCTGGAACGTCGCCGATATTCTCTCCGGCGTCATTCCCCCCGCCGGCGCCCCGCAACGCGGCATCGCCTACAAGACCGGCACGAGTTACGGCTATCGCGACGCCTGGTCGGTCGGCTATGATGGCCGCTTTGTGCTCGGCGTCTGGGTCGGGCGGCCCGACAATAGCGCCGTGCCGGGATTGACAGGTTATGGCACCGCCGCGCCCATCCTGTTTGAAGGTTTCGCCAAATCCGGCATCGCGACGACGCCCCTGCCCCGCCCGCCCGCGGGCGCCGTGCGCATCGCCCAGTCCGAGCTGCCGATCAGCCAGCGGCGTTTCGCCCTCAATGCCAGCGGGCTGCTCGCCTCCGGCCGCGAGGCCGCGCCGCAGATCATCTATCCACCCGAGGGCGCGCATGTCGATCTCGGCGCAGGAAAAGGCAACGTGTCACCGCTGATGCTGAAGCTCCAGGGCGGCCGCGCGCCCTTCCGCTGGCTTGCCAACGGCAAGCCGCTGCCCGACCTCTCCCGCCGGCGCATCCAGCAATGGCTGCCCGATGGCGGCGGCTACTCCAAACTGACCGTCATCGACTCGGCCGGACGCGCCGCAAGCGTCGGCGTTTTCATCGACTAAAGCATCGTTCTTTGCGCGTCTGAAAAGACACGCGGCGCGGTAAGGGAACAAAGCCGCGCTGCAACCGTTGGGGACAATCTCCTTCCAACGTCAGACGGCCCCATGACACTTCCGACAGCGACCTACCGGATACAATTCCGCAACGGCATGACCTTCGATCGCGCCTGCGGCCTCGTCCCCTACCTCAAGACGCTTGGCATCAGCCACCTCTACGCCTCTCCGATCTTCACCGCCGTCAGCGGCTCGACCCACGGCTATGACGTCACCGACGCCAACGAAATCGACCCGGTGCTCGGCGGCCGAGCCGGATTCGACCGGCTGACGGAAAGTCTTGCCTCCGCGGGCATCGGGCTGATCCTCGACATCGTCCCGAACCACATGGCGGCCTCGCCGGAAAACGGCTGGTGGCGCGACGTGCTGACATTTGGCCGGCAAAGCGCCTATTCCGGCCACTTCGACATCGACTGGAGCGAACCGCTGACGCTGCCGCAGCTCGGCCAGGATTTCGAGGGAGCACTAGCCAACGGCGAACTGCGCGTCGCGCTCGACGAAACGCATGGCAATTTCGCCTTCGGTTATTTCGAAACGCTGTTGCCGCTGAACCCCGGCAGTTACGGAGCGATCGCAAACCGGCTCGACGATCCGGTTGCCACCAGAATGGCGGAAGCTGCGGCCGTCACCTCCGGCGAGAACTTCAACCGCGCGATGCGCGATATCCTCTTTGAAGGCGGCGACCGGGCAGCCCTCCGGCAGAAGCTCGATGACGTCTCGGCCGATCGCGATTTCGCCAGAAGCCTGCATGAGGGGCAGCATTGGCGGCTGACCCATTGGAAGGAGGCGGCACGACATCTGAGCTATCGACGCTTTTTCGAGGTGACCGGACTGGTCGGCATCCGCGTCGAAGATCCCCCCGTGTTCGAGGACATGCACCGGCTGGTGATCGAGCTGGTGCGCCATGGCAAGGTCCAGGGTCTGCGCATCGACCATGTCGACGGGCTCGCCGAGCCTAAGGCCTACCTCGACAGGTTGCGGGAGGCGGCCGGACCGGACACCTATATCGTCGTCGAAAAGATCCTCGGGGCCAGCGAGGTCCTGCCGGAGAGCTGGCCGGTCGCCGGCACCACGGGATATGAATTCATCGCCGCGCTCAGCGAGCTGTTCATCGACGCCGGCGGTCTGCGCATTTTGGACGATGCCTATCGCAGCATCGCCGGCGAGACGGGTGATCTCGAGGAGAGCCGGCGGATTGCCAAGCGACTGATGGTCGAGCGCAATTTCGCCGGCGAGACCGACAGGCTGGTGTCGATCGCGGCCGGCATCTTTCCCGAGGTGAAAAGAGACGAGATCGCCACTGCGCTCAGCGAGTTGCTGATCGCCTTTCCGGTCTACCGCACCTATGGCGACGGCGGCCCGCTTTCCTGGCAGGATTCAGCGGTGCTTGCGGCGACCGCCTCGCAAGCCATGGAGCGGCTCGACGATCGGCGTGCATGCGACCATGTGCTGACGCTTCTAGAAGGCAAGGTCGAAGGTGACCCGGCCCACGACTTCCGTATCCGCTTCCAGCAATTGAGTGGACCGGTGATGGCGAAGGCGACGGAAGACACGTTGTTTTACCGCTATAACAGGCTGCTTGCCGCAAACGAAGTCGGCGGCGAACCGGGCAAGGCGCCTGGCGGCCCGGAAGAATTCCACCGCCGCATGGCCGAGCGGGCCAGGCTGCAGCCGCATGGGCTTTCGGCAAGCGCCACCCACGACACCAAACGCGGCGAGGATGCGCGCGCAAGGCTTTATGCCCTGAGCGAGGGCGCCGATGTTTTTGCCCAGGCGGTCGAGCGGTGGCGTGAGATGAACCGGCCGTGGCTAAAGGATCGGCCGGATGGCATAGCGCCGGAACCCAATGTCGAATGGATGCTCTATCAGGCGCTGGCCGGCATCTGGCCGGAGGATTTCGACCGGGGACAGACCGAAGAACTCCGCGAACGCTTTACCGATTATGCGGTCAAGGCGGTGCGAGAGGCGAAACTGCGCAGCGGCTGGACAGAGCAGGATGCAGCATACGAGGAAGCGGTCACCACCTATGCTGCGGCGCTGGTCTCGCCTGACAACGACGTCTTCCTCGAGGATTTCGAAAGGGTGCTGCAGCCTTTCATCGCGGCGGGTTACCTCAACAGCCTGTCGCAGACGCTGCTCAAGCTGACGGCCCCCGGCATTCCCGATATCTACCAGGGTGCGGAGGGTTTCGATTTCAGCCTCGTCGATCCCGACAACCGCCGGCCGGTCGATCATCTGCGGCTGACGGCCTGGCTTGATGAAGCCGGGCCGATCGCCAAGCTGCCGGCGGCGGCGCTGAAGCAGCGCCTCGTCTGGATCGGCCTGCAGCTGCGCCAGCGGCAGGCAGAGCTCTTTGCTGGAGGCGACTATCTGCCGCTGAAGGTGACGGGCAGCCGGCGCGACCATGTGCTTGCTTTTGCCCGGGTGCATAAGGGTGATTTCGCCATCATCGCGGCGCCGCGGCTGATGTTCGGCTGGCTCGATCCGGGCGTGCTCTTTGCCGGTCCGGAATTCTGGGAGGATACAGCGATTGCCGTCCCCTCCCCGCTTCACGGTCTGAAGGCGGATCTGGTGACCGGAAAGACGATCGAGCCCGGGGGAAGCATTTCGGTCGCCAGCCTGCTCGGGAGCCAGCCGGTCGGGCTGATCACCCCGATCTGAGGATCAGCCGCCGTAAAAATCTCGCCCATGAAAATAGTTCTTGACCTTCCAGTCGCTGGAAGGTTGATAAGACTATCCAAGCGCCCTCCGGGCACAGGAGATAGTCATGGATATCAAGCACGAACACGATCACCATCACAGCCACGCCGATGGCGATAATCATTGCCATTGCGGCCATGAACAGGAGAAGGCAGTAAGCGCCATGATCCGTGATCCTGTCTGCGGCATGACGGTCGATCCGCAGGCCGGCAAACCCTCGCTCGACCATGACGGCCGCATCCATCATTTCTGCTCCGAGGGCTGCCGGACGAAGTTTGCGGCTGCACCTGAGGATTATCTGACAGCGAAGGACCCCGTCTGCGGCATGACCGTCGATCGCTCGACGGCGAAACACTTTCTGAAAGTCGACGGCGAAAAATTCTATTTCTGCTCGGCCGCCTGCCACGCGAAGTTCGAAGCCGACCCGTCAGCCTATCGCGACGGCAAGCGCCCACCGGCAAAGCCGGCGCCGACGGGCACGCTCTATACCTGCCCGATGCATCCCGAAGTCGTCAGCGACCGTCCCGGCGACTGCCCGAAATGCGGCATGGCGCTGGAGCCGATGGGCATTCCGCCTGCTGATGAAGGCCCGAACCTGGAACTCGTCGATTTCGTCAGGCGGCTCTGGGTCAGCGCCATTCTCGCCGTGCCGCTGTTGGCGCTGAGCATGGGACCGATGTTTGGCCTGCCGCTGCGGGACGCGATCGGCGAGCCGCAGGCGACATTCATCGAACTGCTGCTGGCAACACCGGTGGTGCTCTGGGCGGCCCTGCCCTTCTTCCGCCGCGCATGGGCGTCTGTCGTCAACCGCAGCCCGAATATGTGGACGCTGATCGGTCTCGGCGTCGGCACCGCCTATGTCTACAGCGTCGTCGCCACGCTTGCGCCCGGCATCTTCCCGATGAGCTTCCATGGCCATGGTGCGGCCGTGCCCGTCTATTTCGAGGCGGCCGCCGTCATCGTCGCGCTCGTCTTCGTCGGCCAGGTGCTGGAATTGAAAGCCCGCGAACGCACCGGCTCGGCAATCCGCGCATTGCTCGACCTTGCGCCGAAGACGGCGCGGCGCATCGATGCCGAGGGTAGCGAGAGCGACGTGCCGGTGGACGATATCCAGACTGGTGACCGGCTGCGCGTGCGCCCCGGCGAGCGGGTGCCGGTGGACGGCTCCATCCTCGAAGGCCAGTCGACCGTCGACGAATCGATGATCACTGGTGAGCCCCTGCCCCTGGAGAAGTCGAAGGGCGACCCGCTGACCGGCGGCACGATCAACAAGAACGGCACCTTCGTCATGGCCGCCGAGAAAGTCGGCGCCGACATGGTGCTGTCGCGCATCGTCGACATGGTCGCCAAGGCGCAACGCTCGCGGGCGCCGATCCAGAGTGCGGTCGACCGGGTGTCGGCCGTCTTCGTGCCGGCGGTGATCGCCGCCGCCGTCCTTGCCTTCCTCGTCTGGGCCGCGATCGGGCCGGAGCCGCGCATGGCGAATGGCCTGCTTGCCGCCGTCGCCGTTCTCATCATCGCCTGCCCCTGTGCGCTCGGCCTTGCAACGCCGATGTCGATCATGATCGCGACCGGGCGCGGCGCGCAGGAAGGCGTGCTGATCAAGGACGCCGAAGCGCTGGAGCGTTTTTCCAAGGTCGACACGCTGATGGTCGACAAGACCGGCACGCTGACTGAAGGCAAGCCGAAGCTTACCGATATCGTCGCCTTCGGCGGAGTCGAGGAAAACAGACTGCTGTTGCTGGCGGCAAGCCTGGAGCGCGGCTCGGAACATCCGCTGGCCGAAGCGATCGTGTCCGGCGCAAAGGAGCGCGGCGTCCCTTTCCTGGAAGTCACCGGTTTCGAGGCAAAGACCGGCAAGGGCGTTCAGGGCCGTGCCGGCGGCACGACGGTAGCGCTCGGCAATGCGGCAATGCTCGCCGATCTTGGCATCGATCCGGCAGCACTTGCCGAGAAGACCGAAGCCCTGCGCGGCGACGGCAAGACGGTGATGTTCGTGGTGTTCGACGGCGCGCTTGCCGGTCTCGTCGCCGTTGCCGACCGCATCAAGCCGACGACAGCAGCCGCCATCAAGGCACTGCATGAGAGCGGATTGAAGATCATCATGGCGACCGGTGACAACGAGCGCACGGCGCGTGCGGTGGCGAAAAGTCTCGGCATCGACGAGGTGCGCGCCGATCTGCTCCCGGAAGGCAAGAAGGAGCTGATCGACGAGTTGCGCGCCAAGGGCGCCATCATCGCCATGGCCGGTGACGGCGTCAACGACGCGCCGGCGCTTGCCGCCGCCGATGTCGGCATTGCCATGGGTACCGGCGCCGACGTCGCGATGGAAAGCGCCGGCATCACATTGGTAAAGGGCGATCTGAACGGCATCGTCAGGGCGCGGCGACTGGCGGAGGCGACGATGAAAAACATCCGCCAGAATCTCGGCTTCGCCTTCGGCTATAATGCGCTCGGCGTGCCGATCGCGGCCGGCCTGCTCTATCCGATCTTCGGCCTGCTGCTTTCGCCGATGATCGCCGCGGCAGCGATGAGCCTCTCGTCCGTTTCGGTCATTGCCAATGCGCTCAGACTGCGCTTTGCAAAATTATAGGAGATGGCGATGAATATCGGCGAAGCATCGGAACGCTCCGGCCTGCCTTCCAAGACCATCCGCTACTACGAGGATATCGGCCTCATCCGTCCCGAAAGGGGCGGAAACGGCTATCGCGACTATGCCGCAACCGACATCCACAAGCTGCGCTTCCTGCAACGCTCGCGCGGCCTCGGCTTTTCCGTCGAGGAATGCCGGCAATTGCTGGCGCTCTACGAGGACAAGGATCGGGCGAGCGCCGACGTCAAGGATATTGCTGAGACCAAGCTCGCCGAGATCGACCGCAAGATCCGCGAACTGACGGAACTGCGCCGCACCCTCGAGCATCTCGTACATGCCTGTCACGGCAACGACAGGCCGGACTGTCCGATCCTCGAAGAGCTTTCGGACGGCGGCTGATCATTTCAGGAAGCGAGCGCCTCGCTTCAGGCGAGACCTGCCTCAGGAAGGCTGCGGCATGTTCTGGTTGGCCGCCTGCGAGGATTGAGGCCGCTCGTCGGGTCCTTCGTCTTCGCCGTCATCCAGTACGCCGTCATCCAGCCGATGCTTGATCGCCAGCGCATAGATCACGTCGAGAATATTGCGATCCCTGAGATGAGGATCCAACAGGGCGAGAAGCGAAGCCCGGACGATCCTCTTGCTGGTGGCCTTCGGACAACGCGCCTTGACGAAAGCGTAGAGCGCCTCATCCGTCAGCCCTTCCATGGCGCCGTCCACGAGAGCTTCGTAGACCCGCTTCTTTTCCTTCATTCTTGATTTTCCCCTGCAAATCAGCGGCGTCATGATCTGTCATGTAATTGTCATAAACAATCGCGGACTTGAGGCACCTGTCCGCTTGAGAAGACTATTTTGATGATGATCCGGCGACGGTCTTCGGTCCGCATGATTTTTTTACGTCCGCCGGGAATAAAACCCGCCGCAATTCCGTATACTCAATCATGGAACGCAGAGAACGCCCCTTCGACGTCATCGGACAGCTTGCAGCGCTGAGGCGCTACGCTCGCTCGCTGGTGCGCAATTCGGACGAGGCGGAGGATCTGGTGCATGATGCGCTGGTGCGCGCCTTCGAGAAGCGAAAGAGCTTCCGCAGTGGCGGCAACCTGCGCACCTGGCTGCTCTCCATCCTGCACAATGCCCATATCGATCGTCTTCGCCGGAACCGGTCGCTGACGCGCCGTCACGACGAGGCGGCTGTCGAAGCCGAGCAGTCGCTGCCGGCCGGCCAGGAACATGCCGTGCGCCTGCAGCAGGTGCGCGACGCCTTCTTCGACCTCCCGGAGGAACAGCGCGAGGCGCTGCATCTCGTTGCGATCGAAGACCTTTCCTACCAGGAGGCCGCCCAGGCGCTCGGCATTCCTGTGGGGACGCTGATGTCGCGCATCTCCCGCGCCCGCGCTCAACTGCGCGAATTCGAGGAGAAGACGCCGCGGGTTTCGCATCTGAGAATCATCGGAGGGAACGGCAATGAAAGCAATTGATCCGATCCTCGATGCCGATCTCGACGCCTATGTGGATGGCGAGCTCGATGTCGCCCGCCGCATCCAGGTGGAATCCTATCTTTCCGAGCATCCGGCGATCGCCGCCAAGGTCATGGCCGACCTCAGCGTCAAGGGCGAACTGCGTCTGGCGCTGGCCGGCGAAAGTGCCTTTGGCCGCCCCGAGACCCGCGATGCCGCCCGGCGGCTGGAACGCGGCCTTTCTTATGGTCGCATCTTCCATTCGATGCAGCGCGTCGCCGCTGTCGGTATTCTGATCGCCGCCGGCTGGGTGGCGCACAATTCCTTCGGCGCCTTCTCGGCGACCGAGGTGGTGGCATCCGTTCCGGCACCCGCCTATGTCGAGGATGCCGTCCGCGCCTATCAGACCGCGGCCCTGCGCCAATCGATGCCTCCGCAGACGCCGGCCACCTATAGCGCCGACGACATTCGCGCCGCCACCGCGATCGTGATGCCCGAGCTGCCTAAGGGTTGGAAGGTCGCCGACGTGCAGATCTTCCCGTCCGAATTCGGCCCCAGCGTCGAGATGGCGATCGAACAATCAGACGGAAAGCAACTGTCGCTTTTCGCCGTCCGTCCGGGCGCCTTCGAGGTCAAGCCGGTCAGTCATCTCACGCTGGAAAAAGCAGAAGCCGCCTATTGGCAGATCGGCGAGGTCGCCTATGCGCTGATCGCCGACGATAGCGGTCTCAATCTCGACCAGGCGGCCGAACGGCTCGCCCGCTCGCTCTATTAATTCAAACCGAGGAGATCAGCATGAACCCGATCAATTCCCGCTACGGCGCCGTCGCCGGCTCCCAGGCCCTGTTCGACGAAGGCCTGCGCCAGCATATGCTGCGCGTCTACAACTATATGGCTCTCGGCCTCGTCATCACAGGCCTCGTCGCCTTTGTCGTCGGTTCGACGCCGGCACTCTACGTGCCGATCTTCGGCTCGCCGCTGAAGTGGGTGGTGATGCTCGCCCCGCTCGCCTTCGTCTTCTTCTTCTCGTTCAAGATCCAGACGATGTCGGCCAGCACTGCCCAGATCACCTTCTGGGCCTTCTGCGCCGTGATGGGCCTGTCGCTCGCTTCCGTCTTCCTGGTCTTCACCGGGGCGAGCATCGCGCGGACCTTCTTCATCACCGCGACGATGTTCGGCGCCACCAGCCTCTACGGCTATGCGACGAAGCGTGACCTCTCGCGCATGGGCTCGTTCCTGATGATGGGCCTCTTCGGCGTCATCATCGCCTCTGTCGTCAACATCTTCCTGGGTTCGAGCGCCCTGCAGTTCGCGATCTCCGTGATCGGTATCGTCGTCTTCGTCGGCCTCACCGCCTACGACACGCAGAACATCAAGGAACAGTATTCGGAAAACTTTGATCAGGAATCGAACCAGAAGCTCGCAGTCTTCGGTGCGCTCTCGCTCTACCTGAACTTCGTCAACATCTTCCAGCTTCTGCTCAACTTCACCGGCGAGCGGGAATAGGACTGCGCTTCTGGGGGCAAAGGAAGCGCAAGAGCGCCTGGTCTGCAGTCTGTGACAGGATGGCGGACTGGGTGCTCACCTAAACGAGACGGCCGGGCCAACGCCCGGCCGTTTCCGTTTTTAAAGCGCATCGCGTCAAATCGGAATCATGCGACTCGCTTTGAGTCTTTGATTGATGCATGTCGTCGTCCCAAAACCGCTGCCCACTTTTGGGCGACATACATTAGAGCGCCGCGCGTCTTTGCAGACGCGCTAAGGACGCTCTATCACTTTGAATCTCCGCATAATCCTTTCCGAAAATCGGTTCCGATTTTCGGGGTTATGCGCTAGATGATACCCCAGGCGCGATAGCGGCCGCGCCCGGTGATTTCACGAATGCCGATGTCGTTGACGAGGTTGAGCGCGCCGCGCGGCGTGATGCGCAGTTGACGGGCGATCATCGCCGCCGAGACCATTGGCCGCGACAGGATGAAATCGGCAAGTTCCGGCAGGCTGCTGTTCGAACGGCGGCCGCGGAACCGCAGCTCCATCTGCGTGCGCGCCAAGGTCAAGCGGTCGATTTCCTTGAGGCCGGCCACAGCACCCAGATGCATCGCCTCCAGAAAGGCTTGTAGCCGCGTGACGCGATCGCGTGCCCGACGACGCTCATGGCGCACCAGCTTCAGCCCGCCGTAGAAAGAAAAGAGATGCGAGGCGACCTTGCCGCGGGCGCGTAGATGGCTTGCGACCAGAAGACCGCCGAGCCAGTGCTGACGCCGCAACGGCTCGATCCTTTCCCAGGCTTCGAAGAGGATGATAGCACCGAGAACCGGCGGCAAGCTATCGCCCAATGGCTGCACGCTTCGCCACTCCGCAAGCCGCTGTTCCTCGTCCCACTCGTCGTCACCGAGCAAGCCGAGGGGATCCTCGTTGCGCCTTGCCGGGGTAACGGCGACCGTCTCGCTTTCCGGCGTTTTCCCGGTATGGATGTCGAGCAGCTTTTGCGAGCGGGCAAGAAGCGCATCGATCTCCGCCATCTCGGCAGCGAGCGGCCCCTCCTCATCCTCGCCCTCTTCGTCGGTCTCGAGTGGAGCGGCGACGCTCTTTGCCTCCGGCGCTTTCCCCTCCCCTTCCCCGCCGGTCGCGGTCAGCGTCGCAAGACCCGCGACGCCGAGTGCCCAGGCGGGTTCGCCGGTCCAGATGCGCCGACGTGCCCGCAGCACGGAATGGGCGATCGTCAGTTCGTGGGTGGGAGCGCGGCTATCCATATGCGCATCATGCAAAACGAGATCCTCGACATGCACGAGTTCGCCGGCCACCCAGAGCGCGCCGGCGGCATCGAAGAAATGGCTGCGGTCGGCAAATCCCTCGCCGACCGGCGAGCGCGACACCCGCTCGTCCAGCCGCGCCACCGCATCCTCCGCCGCGGTAAGGGCTGGAAGCAGGGTTTGAAGCATCGTACCGTCGATATCGTAGCGCATTGTTAAGCTTTACGGTTTTTCACAAATGGAAGCAAAATACGTGTTTCCTTCCGCCATGTATGACATGGTTAACAGCGTATTTCAACAAACCTTGGGAAATGGAAGCCGTTAACCTGGCTGATCGACCGGCCGCATCTCCTTCTAACCGTCTGAGCTGGCGCGAAGCTTTTTCATAGCCGCTCATCCCGTTTTCCTCGCCGTTGGACCATTTGCCCGCATAAGCGCCATCAGCATCGGTCCGAGCGAGAACTCGCCGCGCTCCGCCCGCCGCGTCAGGTCACGCAGGTAGCCGCCGGCCGAGTTGATATGTCCGCCCCTTTCCAGAATGCAGGCGATCACCGTGGCGGCGTTTTCCGGCCCCAGGACATCGCAGGCCAGTTGATAGGCGCTGGGGCTGACGCCAAGCGTGGAACGGACGATGACGGCCGCGGCCATCAGATCGCGCCAGCTGCCGATGCCGCCGCCCGGTCCGTAAGCGATGATCTCCGGGCAGGCCTGCAGCACCATGGCAAGGGGGAAGGATTTCGGCGGCTCGCGCCAATGCCGCGGTTCTTCCTCCGGCTTTGCACCCTGCTTCGGTTCGAAGCTTGGTTCAAGTTCAGAGTTAAGGTGTGGGTTTGAATTATGTATGTGCCGACCGTTTTGGTTATCATTGGCGTCTGATTTTTCTGTTTTCGACTTCGATTCCAGCGTCTTGACGATCAATTCCCGGAAAGCTTCGAGATCGGCCAGCAGGCTTTCCATCTCGGCGGCCGACGGGCGGCGCGGCAGGCTTGCGGAAAGCAGATTGAAATACTTCTGCATCTCGATCCATTCGCCTGCAATTTCCTCTTCCAGCGCGATCTCGATGAGCTTGGTGATGTCACGCCGGCAAAGTGTCAGGCGCTCCCTCAGGCGCTTCCATTCGAGCTTGGCGGCCATCACCTGAGCCGCCTGCGCCTCGATCTCGCGAGCGCGTACCAGGAGCGGCGCCAGGCTGAAGCCAAAGGCCTCTCCAAGCCCGCCCTCGCCGTTGCGCCGGGCAAAACGTTTCCCGTTCGGGCTATCCCGGCGGATGATCAGGCCGGCTTCCACCAGCATCGCCAGGTTCCGCCGCAACGTCGTGCCGGCCATGCCGTGCGCGCGCAACGACAGTTGCTCGTTCGACGGAAAGACGACGAAGCCGTTGGCCTCGGCAATCTCGTTCTTCGGGTAGAAGGTCAACAGCGCGTTGAGAACAGCCAGGGCGCGGTCAGATACGCCGACCATGTCCTTTGCTTCGCAGAGCGCGCGAAAAATCTTCCACTTGTCGACCGATGCGTCCGGATCGACCTTGCTGACGCTTTGCTGACTTGCCAGCATGCCAAGCGTCATCGACCGCCGCCCAAAGGGCGTCGATACATATTGAGGCTCCATGTCCCTCACCTTTTCTCAAGGCAAAAGAAACCTACCACCCAAAAGGATGCCGAAGACGCTTGACAGTGATTCGAGGAAGTGCGATTCTCAGATTGTCCAGATATGAGAAAGGCTTCCGCGGCGGCAACGTTCGGAGGCTTTTTTCTTTTGCGGTTTACTCTCCTGCTTGCAACTTGCCGGCCCGATAGGCTTCGTAAAGCTCATCGAGACGGCGTGAGATGTAAGCGCCGAAATCCGGCGCATCGCCGGTCTTCAACGCGATCGTGAAGGAATTACCGGCGCTCTTGATTCGGCCGGCGATCTTGCCGCCGCTCTTCGGCTTCCAGTCAAATTCCGTGGTTGCGGGCTTTGCCTCTTTCCTGGCGAGCTCGGCGACCAAAAGCTCGAAACGGCGGTCGCTCTCCTCCGCCATGAAACTTCCCGAGGCAACGAGCTTGGCAAGTCGGGCGGCCGTCATCCCATTCCAGTCCTGGGCAAGCGCCATCCAACGGCGCCGCCCGATACCGGGCGCAGCTCCGACCGACCTGACGATTTCGGCGGGGATGGCTTTTGCGACGGATATCAGCTTCGATAGCTCCGTCTTGTCCGTCGACAGCGCTTTCATGATGACCGGGCGCTCAAAACCCTTGAGCTCGAGATTAAGGGCAAAGACCGCGCGCTCGATATAAGAAAGGTTGCGGCGCGCCGAATTCTCGATGCCCTGCGCGATGACGACATCGGTATCGTCGAGCTTACGGACGATCGCCTGCACCTTGAGGCCGAGCAGCTTGACCGCCTGCAGGCGGCGATGGCCGTAGGCGATCTGGTAGCGGTCCTCATCATTGGGATGGCGGCGAACGAGGATCGGCACTTCCTGGCCGTTCTCGGCGATCGACCGCACCAACTCGTCTTCCATATCGAGGGGCTGGTCGGCAAGGCGGTCGCGGACGAAGGAGGAATCGATCAGATCAGGATCGAGTTCGACGATGCGTTCACCGGAGAGCAAGGCCTCCTGCATCGCCCTACTCTCTTCTTCCATGCGGCCAAGGGTCAACGCCATCGTCCGAACCGGCCCGGCCGATCCGCGCGAAGATGGTTCCTCGTAGTTGGCCGCGGCCAACTCCTGCGCCGTATCGTCGAAAAGACCCTTCAGGCGATCGCGTCTGCTCATGTGCGGCCCCACGCTTTGTGAATACCGGCGAGAACCTCGCCGTTGGCGGCATTGACCGATTCCAGCGCCCGGTCATAGGTCGAGCGGCGCACCTGCCCCTTCTCGATCTCGTAGAGCGTCTGCTTGGTCAGGCCGACATCGGCGATCGCCGTCGATTTGAGAATGGTCGCCGTCAACACGTCGTCACTGAAAAGGCTGCGCAGCAGCGCGACGATCTGCGACTGCGGCGCGTCGAAGGGTTCGTGACGCGTGACGACATACTTGATGAAATCATGCTGTAGGTCGCCGCCTGCCTTGCGTACGACGGAAAGCAGATCCGAGGTCATCAGCAGGAACTGCGACATGGAAGCGACGTCGACCATCTGCGGATGGATGGTGATGAGCAGCGATGTCGCGGCACAAACAGCGCCAAGCGTTAGGTAACCGAGCTGCGGCGGGCAGTCGATCACCACGATGTCGTAATCGGCCTCGACCTCGGCAATGGCGATGCCGACGCGACGGAAGAACAGCTCGCCAGGTCGCTGCCGGTCGTTCAATGCCCGTGGCGTCTCATGCTCGAACTCCATCAGTTCGAGATTGCCCGGCACCAGATCCAAACCGTCGAAATAGGTCTTGCGGACGATCTCCTTCAGCGGCTTGCGGTCCGCATCATAGCGAATTGCGCCATAGAGCGTGTCCCCTTCGGAAAGATCAAATTCGGGCTGGACGCCGAGCATGGAAGAGAGCGAAGCCTGCGGATCGAGATCGATCGCAAGCACCCGGTAACCAGCCAGGGCCAGATACTGCGCCAGATAGAGCGTCGTCGTGGTTTTGGCCGAGCCGCCCTTGAAATTGGTGACGGCAACCGTCTGCAACTTTTCGCCAGGGCGGCGCCACGGCTGATAGGAAAGTGCGTCCTTCGGCTTGAGCTTGGCCATATACTGGCGCAATTCGTTGATCTGGCCAAGTGTGTAGGAACGCCGGCCATTCTGGGCAAGATCCGGCTGCGGTCCCTTGCCATCCAGTGAAAGCTGGCGAAGATAGCCGTCCGAGACGCCGATCATCTGAGCCGCCTCGCCGGAGGAGAATGTTCGTAGCGTCTTTTGCGAGAGCGGCGGAAACAGCTTGTCGCGGAGGAGCTTCAGTTGCCGAGAAAGCTGGTTGGCATGCCGCTCGATCCGTACATCTGTCGTCGATACGCTAATGTTGTCCAAAACACTCAATCCTTTTCGATGCGCTTTTCTGTCAACATAGCGTCAAAAAGCGTATCGAAGGTGACACGATTCGGGATTTGCAGCAACAACAGGGCTCAGATGCCGCCTACAGGCTCGGTTGGCCGCGGCCAACTCCCTTTCCCACCCTTGCGGCGAGCCGGCTTTTTCGGCAAGACCGCCAGGACTCAACGGGGAGTATCCGCTTGAAGCATATCCATATCATCGGCATCGGCACCGGCAACCCGGAGCACCTCACCATACAGGCAATCAACGCGATGAACGCAGCCGACGTGGTCTTCCTGCCAGTCAAGGGCGCCGGCAAGGAAGAGCTCGCCGAAATCCGGCGGGATATCTGCGAATGTTATATCACCCGGCCGGCCGGCAGGATTTCAGAATTCGAGGTGCCGCAAAGGCAGACGGCAGACAAGACCTATGCGCAAAGCGTCGATACCTGGCACGGCGAGATCGCCAGTATCTATGGAGAGCTGATCTCCGGTCTCCCGGATGATGGCAGCGGCGCCTTTCTCGTCTGGGGTGATCCCAGTCTCTACGACAGCACGATCCGCATCATCGAACGCGTGCGCCGGGAAAGCAGCCTGGATTTCGATTACAGCGTCATTCCCGGCATCACCAGCATCCAGGCGCTGGCGGCCAGCCACAAAATCCCGGTCAACCTCGTCGGCAAACCAATCGAGATCACCACAGGGCGCAGGCTGGCGCAAGACGGACTTTTGACCGACAGCACCGTCGTCATGCTTGACGGCGAACAGGCTTTTGCGAAGATCGACGATCCCGATGCCGAGATCTTCTGGGGCGCCTATCTCGGTACCAAGGACGAGATCGTCAGATCAGGACGGCTTGGCGACATCGCCACCGACATTCTGACGCTGAGGGCCGAGGCCAGACTGCGGCATGGCTGGATCATGGACATCTATCTCCTGCGCAAGGGACGGGATTTCGACGAATAGCCACTCCGAAGCCTTTCCATCATGCTTTGCCGGCCCGGTTGCGATCATGTAAGAAATGGCCAGAGGATCGAGAATGAGCATTGAGGCCGCAAAGGCGAGCGACAGGACAGGCGAGGCGGATCTGCACGAGCGCCCGGCGGTGACGATGCGTAGGCGCGGCGCCTGCCCCGCCCTTGCCGCGCCCATGCAGACCGGCGATGGTTTGCTGGTACGGCTGCGGCCGGCCGGCGGCGCGTTGACGCTGTCGCAGTTCGCAAGCCTTGCCCGCTCCGCCGCAGCACATGGAAACGGCATTCTCGAAATCACCGCCCGCGGCAATCTGCAGATCCGAGGCCTTCGGACTGAGACCTTCGGACAGCTCGCTGCCGATATCGATGCAGCCGGGATCACCGTGCCGGACGGGCCGGCGATCGAGACATCGCCACTGCACGGCATCGACCCGGAAGAGATCAGCGATCCGGCGGCAATGGAAATGGCCTTGCGCAGCATGCTCCGTGATCAGCTTGCGTCGCCGCGCCTCGCGCCAAAACTCTCGCTCGTCGCCGACGGCGGTGGGGCCTTCGGCTTGTCGGCATTGTCCGCCGATATCCGTATTGTCGCGCAATCCGGCGCAGAATGGCTGGTCGCGATCAATCGCGACGCTGAAACCGCAATGCCGGTCGCGATCGGTAATGCGGAGGCGGCGATATCGGCCGTCGGCGAAATTCTGAGCTTGTTGGCCCTCGGGCAGGGCAGGCGAGCACGGGATATCGATCCGGCGCTTCTGCGGGCGCGTTTTCCCGCGATGGATGGCATTCGACCCATTGCGTCCCGCGCGGCAGGGATGCCGCTTGCCGGCTCGCACAAGCTCGCCGACGGCAAAACCATACTTGGCGTCAGGCCGGAATTGGGGCAGATGAGAGCCTCCGATCTGATCGCTTTGCTTGACTTGGCAGAGGCCCGCGGCGCAACAGCCATCCGGCTTGCGCCCGGTCGCGGTTTCTTCCTCATCGGGCTTTCCGCCGATACAGTGCCGGCTATCCAGATCGCCGCCGCCAGGCATGGCTTCAGCACCCAGCCCGGCGAGAATACCGAGCATATCGCCGCCTGTGCCGGCGCCGGCGCCTGCGGTTCGGCTTTTTACGAGACGCGAACCCTGGCCCGCCGCCTCATTGCCGCGACACCTGCCCTTTTCGACGGTTCGCTGACGCTGCATCTATCCGGCTGCGCCAAGGGCTGCGCTCATGCCCGGCCGGCGCTGACCCTGACGGGCTCGGCGGAAGGTTATGGCCTCATCCTCAATGGGCTTGCTGCGGATCTGCCGGACGAACGGATCGCTGGCGGTCGGATCGATTTCGCTATAGAGAGGCTCGCCCGGGCCATCGAAGATAACAAAGGCGCTGGCGAATCGACCGCCGCCTGCCTTACACGGCTTGGCGCAACCGGCGTTTCGAAGGCGCTGCGACAGGAATAGGAATGCCAGACTACGATTATATCCGCAGCGGCGATGCGATCTACGAGCGTTCCTTTGCCATTATCCGTGCCGAGGCCGATCTTTCGCGCTTCACCGACGATCAAGCCGAAATCGCCGTGCGCATGATCCATGCCTGCGGGCTGGTCGAGGCGGCGGAGCATTTCCTGTTCTCGGCCGATTTCGTCAGCGCGGCGCGCGATGCGCTGAAGGGTGGGGCGCCGATTTTCTGCGACGCGGAAATGGTGTCCCAGGGCGTCACCCGGGCGCGGCTGCCGGCGCTGAACGAGGTGATCTGCACGCTGCGCGATCCCGCGACACCGGAGCTTGCGCGCGAGACCGGCAATACGCGCTCGGCCGCCGCCATGCATCTCTGGCTCGATCGGCTCGGCGGCAGCGTTGTTGCGATCGGCAATGCACCGACCGCCCTCTTCCATCTGCTCGAACTCCTGCGCGACGGCGCCCCGAAACCCGCGGCGATCCTCGGCATGCCCGTGGGCTTCGTCGGCGCCGCCGAATCCAAGGATGCGCTGGCAGATAATTCCTACGGCGTACCCTTTGCCATCGTCCGCGGTCGGCTCGGCGGCAGCGCCATGACGGCAGCCGCCATCAATGCATTGGCGAGGCCAGGCCTATGACCAGAAGCGGCCGTCTCATCGGCGTCGGCACGGGTCCCGGCGACCCGGACCTCCTGACCCTCAAAGCCGTCCGCGCCATCGAAGGCGCTGATGTGATCGCTTATTTCGCCAAGCAGGGCAGGGGCGGCAACGGCAAGGCGATCGTCGAGCCGCTGCTGAAATCCGGGGTGACGCTGCTGCCGCTCTTTTATCCGGTGACCACGGAGATCGACAAGAACGACGAACGCTACCAGCGCCTGATCACCCAATTCTACGACCAGTCTGCCAAAGCTGTTGCCGGGCATCTCGATGCCGGGCTGACCGTCGCCGTTCTCAGCGAAGGCGATCCGCTCTTCTATGGCTCCTATATGCACCTGCATGTCAGGCTTTCCACGCGCTACCCGACGGAAGTGATCCCGGGCATCAGCGCCATGTCGGGCTGCTGGTCGCTGGCGGGCATGCCGATCGTTCAGGGCGACGACGTGCTTTCCGTACTGCCCGGTACGATGGCCGAGACCGAGCTGACGCGCCGTCTTGCCGATACGCAAGCCGCCGTCATCATGAAGGTAGGCCGCAACCTGCCGAAGATCCGCCGGGCGCTGGCGGCGGCCGGCCGGCTTGCGGAAGCCGTCTATGTCGAGCGCGGCACCATGGCGAATGCGGCGATGGAAAAGCTTGCCGACAGGACCGACGGCGATGCACCGTACTTTTCGATCGTGCTGGTGCCGGGCTGGGAGGGCAGCCGATGAGCGGCAGGCTTTTCGTGATCGGCACCGGTCCCGGCAACCCCGAGCAGATGACGCCGGAAGCTTTGGCCGCTGTCGATGCGGCGACGGATTTCTTCGGCTACGGACCTTATCTCGACAGGCTGCAGCTCCGCCACGATCAGTTGCGGCATGCCTCGGACAATCGCGAGGAGCTTGATAGGGCAGGGGCAGCCCTCGCCATGGCAGCCGATGGCGCCACGGTCTGCGTCGTCTCCGGCGGCGACCCCGGCGTCTTCGCCATGGCCGCCGCGGTCTGCGAAGCGATCGAGAACGGGCCGGCCGCATGGCGCGTGGTCGATCTCATCATCCTGCCCGGCATCACGGCGATGCTGGCAGTGGCGGCAAGAGCAGGCGCTCCGCTTGGCCACGACTTCTGCGCCATATCGCTGTCTGACAATCTAAAGCCTTGGAATATAATAGAAAACCGTCTTGTATTGGCGGCAAAGGCAGGTTTTGTCATCGCGCTCTACAATCCGATCAGCCGGGCGCGGCCCTGGCAGCTCGGCGAAGCCTTCAAGCTGATGCGCGACCATCTGCCTGCAGCAACGCCGGTTATTTTCGGGCGCGCGGCCGGGCGTCCCGACGAACGTATCGCCGTCCAGCAGCTGTCGCAGGCAGATGCGTCGATTGCCGATATGGCGACCTGCATCATCATCGGCTCCGCCGAGACACGCATCGTCACACGGCCAGGCAGACTGGACCTCGTCTATACGCCTCGTTTCACGGCGGGGGGGAACAGGTGATCGATCGCCGCCAGCGCCGCCTCGACAGTGTCGACCGCCTTGACGATCGAGGCCGGCGCGCGCGCCACCATCATCACCTCGATACCGAGCAGGCGGGCTGCCTCGATCTTCGCATAGGTGGCCGCACCGCCGCTATTCTTGGCGACGATGACGTCAATGTGGTGCTGCCTCAGCAGATCGCATTCACCGTCCAGCGTGAACGGACCACGCTCGAGGATGTACTCGACATTATCAAGCACAAGCGGCGGTTCGACGGGATCGACGCTGCGAACGAGGTAGTGATGCTGCGGTGCGGCTTGCGCATAATGGGCACCCTGCCGGCCCGTCGCCAGGAAGACATGGCGGGGGGAGGGGCCGAGCGCTTCGATGGCAGCCGGAATGCTCCGCACGTCCCGCCAGCGATCGCCGGCCATGCGATGCCATTCGGGACGGCGCAGAGCGATCGCGGCGATGCAGGTGGTCTCGGCCGCGAAAGCGGCATTGGCCGAAATGCGCTCGGCGAAGGGATGCGTGGCGTCGATCAACAGACGATATCCGCCGGCCTTGAGGAAATCGGCAAGTGCGGCAGCGCCGCCGAAACCACCGATGCGAACTGGAACAGGCTGCGCGGCCGGTTTCTCGGTGCGACCGGCAAGCGACAGCAGAACATCGCAATCATCACGCGCCGCCAGCGCCTCGGCCAGCAGCCGCGCCTCGCTGGTGCCGCCGAGGATCAAGATGCGGGGTCTTCCCATGTCTGATGTCTCTCCTGCCTCTAGCCAGCGCTGGCTGACTATTATCGGCATCGGCGAAGATGGTCCAGAAGGGCTGGGCGAGAAGGCGAGGGGGCTGATCGCGACCGCACCTGCCGTCTTCGGTGGTGCGCGGCACCATGCACTCGCTGCGTCGCTGATCACAGGCGAAAAGCTTTCCTGGCAGAGCCCCTTCGAGCGCTCGGTCGACGCTATCCTCGAAAGGCGCGGCACGCCTGTTGTCGTGCTCGCCTCCGGCGATCCCTTCCTCTACGGCGTCGGCGCAACGCTCTCCCGCCATGTGGCGGCGGAAGAGATGCGCACCATCCCGGCGCCCTCGACCTTCAGCCTTGCCGCGTCCCGCCTTGGCTGGCCGCTGCAGAACGTTGCGACGATCTCGCTGCATGGACGGCCGATCGACCTGATCCGGCCGCATCTGCACCCCGGACGACGCATCATCGCGCTGACCTCGGACGAGAAGGAGCTTGGCGATCTGGCTGCCCTGCTGACTGCTGCTGGCTTCGGTCAGTCGCGGCTTACAGTGCTCGAGGCGCTGGGCGGGATTCGGGAACGGCAGAGAAGTGCTACGGCGACGGATTTTGATCTCCTGGACATCGATCCCCTGAATGTGTGCGCCGTCGATGTTGCGGCAGGGGAGGGGGCGCGCATTCTGCCTTTTGCCGCCGGGCTCGAGGATGAGCTGTTCGAGCATGATGGGCAGATCACCAAACGCGAAATCCGGGCGATGACGCTTTCCGCACTCGCGCCCCGTCACGGCGAACTGCTCTGGGATATCGGCGCGGGATCGGGATCGATCGGCATCGAATGGATGCTCGCCGAACCCAGCCTCAAGACAATCGCCGTCGAACAATCGCCGGAGCGGGCTGCGCGGGTCGCCCGCAATGCAGCCGCCTTCGGCGTGCCGCATCTCGCCGTCATTGAGGGTACGGCGCCCGATGCACTGAAGGGCCTGCCGGAGCCGGATGTGATCTTCCTCGGCGGCGGCGGCAGCGAACCGGGTGTTATCGATGCTGCGATTGCCGCGCTGAAGCGGGGAGGGCGGCTCGTTGCCAACGCTGTGACGCTGGAAATGGAGGCGGTGCTGCTCGCCGAACATACCAAACGCGGCGGCTTCCTCACGCGGATCGAAATATCGCGCGCCCAGCCCATCGGCGGCATGAGCGGCTGGCGGCCGGCCATGCCGGTAACGCAGTGGCGCTGGACGAAAGGATGACGAGATGACGGTGCATTTCATCGGCGCGGGGCCGGGTGCTGCGGATCTGATCACGGTGCGCGGCCGCGATCTCATCGCCCGGTGCGCGGTCTGCCTTTATGCCGGCTCGATCGTCTCGCCCGAACTGCTGCAATATTGTCCGCCGGGTGCGCGCATCGTCGATACGGCGCCGATGTCGCTCGACGAGATCGAGGCGGAATATCTTCGCGCCGCTGCGGCGGGCCAAGATGTCGCCCGGCTGCATTCCGGCGATCTCTCGGTCTGGAGTGCAGTCGCCGAGCAGGTGCGCCGGCTGCAAAAACACGGCATTGACTATACGATGACGCCAGGCGTTCCGGCCTTTGCCGCCGCAGCCTCGACGCTTGGGCGCGAACTGACGATCCCGGCTGTGGCCCAAAGCCTGGTGCTGACCCGCGTTTCCGGCCGCGCGTCACCGATGCCCAACGACGAGACCCTGGCGAAGTTCGGCGCAACGGGCGCCACACTGGCAATCCATCTGGCAATCCACGCGCTGAAGCAAGTGGTCGAAGAGTTGACGCCGCTTTACGGCGTCGACTGCCCTGTCGCGATCGTCGTCAAGGCCTCCTGGCCAGACGAGCGCATCCTGCGCGGCACGCTCGCCGATATCGAAGCAAAGGTTGCGGCCGAACCGATCGAACGCACGGCGATCATCTTCGTCGGCCCATCGCTGGCAGTGGAAGATTTCCGCGAAAGCTCGCTCTACGATCCGGCCTATCAGCGTCGGTTCAGAGGCCGGGAATAACTTCAGGCGATTGGCCGCGCCAGCGCGGCCAATCGTGACATTCGTCCCCCGCCCAGTCCCGACACCAATGGCGGTATCAGGACGTTTCTCTCAGGTCTCAAACCCGCGCGGACAGATAATCCATGCTGGCCCGAAGCGCACCGGCCGGGTCCTCGACCGCATGAACTTCCGCTGCAAAGGGTTCAAAGGAGAACGGACCCTTATAGCCCGCCTGCAGCAGCGCCCTGATCTGCCCGGCATTATCGAGCCGGTCGTCGCCGTCCACGAGCACCCGATGGGAATCGCGCATATCGGCAACGGAAACGGAAGGATCGCTGACCCCGGAAATGTGAACGAGGCCGGCCAGCTCAGGGAAGGTCGCCGCTTCACCGGCAAGGTGATGGTGGAAGGTGTCGTGGACAAGCCTGAAGGTCGATTCCGCGCCGAGTTCCCTGATTGCCTCGGCCGCCTCGGTCTTCGAGCGCAGCGAGCAGATCTCGAAGCCGAGCGGCTCGACGAGACCGATAATGCCGGCGTCCTCTAGCATCGGCCGCAGCGCCGCCAGAGACTGGCGCAGATTGGCCTGCCGTTCGCCATCGGCGCAGCCGGTGCCGTCATTCTTCGGAACGAGGACGAGCGCCTTGGCGCCGGACGTGCCGGCATAATCGATCAGTTCCTGCGCTTCGGCGGCCCGGGTCGCGTTCCACTCGTTGAAGCGCTGCAGGGCGTTGATCGAAATGATCGTCACGCCATGGCTGGCGGCAACCTCCTTGATCGTTTCAGGTTTGGTGCCGTCGAGGATGGCATTGCCGGAAAGGTCGTTGCGGATCTCGACGGCATCGATGCCGAGCGATCGGGCCAGCGCGAAAAAATCGTCGATGGCAAGCGACGGCGCGGCCATATGGTTGAGCGCAAAACGGATCGACGTCATGATCGGCATCTCCTCCTGATCTCCGCGTCGGGGCGGAGCAGTCTTCGTGAATGGGTCAGCGAATCTCTATCGGAATTCGCGTCGCAATCCATCCGCCATCGCCGGCGCCGGCTTTCATTGCTGAGAGAATTTCGAAAGGATTGATGGAATTCCATCATTCCTCAGATGTTCTCCGAAATATGGATATCGAAAGGCAGGAAGAGCTGCCCGGGAACAGCCGTTTCACCGTTTTCGATGGCGCCCGTCATCAGCACCATCAGCTCCTTGCAGAGAGCGGGCAGGGGAGTGCCGATCGCCATGGCGACGATATCGTCGGCAAGACCGGCCTTGCTGTCGGGGGTCAGCTCGTTGACCACCAGGACGATCTTGCCGCCGACGCCTTCTTCGCGGAACGCCGAGATCGCCCCCTCCATGCCGCCGCCGCAGACATAGAGGCCGACGAGATCGGGATATTTCTGCAGCAGCGTCAACGTCGCCTCATGAGTGATTTCGGCTGTCTCGAGATTGATCAGCGTGTCGATGACATCGAACTCAGGCGCATTCTCGCGAAAATAGGAGCGGAAGCCGATTTCTCTGAGCTCATGGCCGTGAAAGCGGTGGCTGCCGACGAAACAGGCGACCTTGCCGGGCTTCTTCGCCGTGCGCGCAATCGTCCAGGCGGCGGTGCGCCCGACCTTGCGGTTGCTGACGCCGACATAGGCGTCGCGCACGCCCGTGGCGAGGTCGGAAAGCAGCGAGAAGACCGGAATACCGCGCTCCTTCAACTCCTCGACCGCCGTCGTCACCGCCGGATAATCCGGGCCGACGAGAGCGACGGCCTGGTTGCGGGCGCCGAGCGTCTTGATCTTTTCGACGATCGCAGCCGGTGTCGCGGCGGACGGAAACTCGATCTGCGTCTGGATGCGCGCGCTCGTCAGCGCCCGCGCTGCAGTTTCGATCTCACGCACGAAGCTCTGATAGAAGGGCTGCATCGGCTTCTGCAGCAGGAAGGCGAGCTTGTATTGCGGCAGATCCTCGAAGACGCGCTGCTTGATCAGCCCGACAGCGTGATAGCCGATCGACTGCGCCGCATCATAGACCCGTCGCGCCGTTTCCTCGCGCACGCGGTGGCGAGCGTTGAGAACGCGATCGACGGTGGCGACGCTGACGCCGGAGGCGCGGGCGAGATCGGATATGGTGGGACGGCGCATCGGCGTTCCTGATGGATTCAATCATGAATGCAAGTCATTCATGACGGATTTTGATAGATTATATCAAGCCTGCATTGAGCGCTTTTCAAAGTCAACCTATTCTCCCAGGCAGGGCAACGGGAGGCGGATAATGGCGACCCAGACAAAGAAGCGTGACTACGACCTTCTCGGCGAAAGCGGCCGCTCCGCCGTCGAGACGGGGCTGGCGGCAGCCGAATGGTATCACACCGACATTCCCCGCAAGGAGATGAAGGCGCTGATGCAGCGCTCCGATGCACCGGCGATCCGTGACACGGCCCTCTGGGTCGGTAGCATGGTCGTCCTTGCCGGGCTCGGCATTTATTTCTGGGGCTCGTGGATCGCGCTGCCCTTCTTCCTCGCCTATGGCGTGCTCTACGGCTCGGCCTCCGACAGTCGTTGGCACGAATGCGGCCATGGCACCGCCTTCAAGACGCGCTGGATGAACGATGCCGTCTACCAGATTGCCTGCTTCATGATCATGCGCAATCCGGTGACCTGGCGATGGAGCCATGCGCGCCATCATACCGATACGGTGATCGTCGGCCGCGATCCCGAGATCGCCGTCATGCGGCCGCCCGATCTCTTCCGCCTGGTGCTCAATTTCTTCGGCATCCTCGACGCCTGGCATGCGATCATCGACATGCTGCGCAATGCCTTCGGCGGCGTCAGCGCGGCGGAAAAGACGTTCATCCCGGAGATGGAGCAGCCGAAGGCCATCCGCATCGCCCGCATCTGGCTGGCGATCTATATCGCGACGATCGCGGCCACGATCGCCATGGGTTCGATCCTGCCGCTGATGCTGATCGGCCTGCCGCGCCTCTATGGCGCCTGGCACCATGTGCTGACCGGACTGCTCCAGCATGGCGGTCTTGCCGACAATGTGACCGACCACCGGCTGAACAGCCGCACGGTCTATATGAACCCGATCAGCCGCTTCATCTACTGGAACATGAACTATCACGTCGAACATCACATGTTTCCCATGGTGCCCTACCACGCGCTGCCCCAACTGCACGCGATGATCAAACACGACCTGCCGGCGCCGAACCCATCGATATGGTCCGGCTATCGCGAGATGATCCCGGCCTTCCTACGCCAGCTGCGCAACGAGGATTATTTCCTGAAGCGCGAACTGCCGGCCACCGCGCGGCCCTATCGCGAGGAATTCCACAACGAGCTGGCCCCGGCCGCGCAATAAAGACAATCGAGGGAGGACAAGATGAACGGAAACTGGATCCAGGTCTGCGACAAGGATGAGATCGACGAAGAGGATGTCATCCGCTTCGATCACGACGGGCGCACCTTCGCGGTCTATCGCAGCCCGGACGACGAATTCTTCGCGACCGACGGGCTCTGCACGCATGAACATATCCATCTCGCCGACGGGCTTGTCATGGATGAGATCATCGAATGTCCAAAGCATAACGGCCGCTTCAACTACAAGACCGGCGAAGCCAAGGGTGCGCCGGTCTGCGTCAATCTCAAGACCTATCCGGTCAAGATCGAAGACGGCGCCGTCTTCATCTCGCTCTGACGGAGGCCGGCATGGCTCACTACGTCATCCTCGGAGCGGGCGAATGCGGTGCGCGCGCTGCCTTCGCCTTGCGGGAGAAGGGCTTTGCCGGCGAGATAACGCTGGTTGGCGCCGAGCCGCTTCCGCCCTATGAACGGCCGCCGCTTTCGAAGGCCGGCTTCACCGGTGCAAGCGATCCGAAATTCATCGCCGCGGCGGAAAAATATATCGAAAACGGCATCCGACTGCTGACCGGGCTCGAGGCAACGGATCTCGGCACCGCATCCAGGACCGTCACGCTTTCGGACGGTACCGTGCTTTCCTACGACAAGCTTCTGCTTGCGACGGGTGCTGCCGCGCGGTCGTTCCCCGGCGCGCCGCAGGGCAGCCCGCGTATTCGCGCGCTGCGGACGCATCACGATGCGGCGGCGTTGCGCGATGCGATGAAGCCGGGGCGGCACATCGCCATCATCGGCGGCGGGTTTATCGGGCTGGAACTTGCGGCAACGGCGCGGCTGCTCGGTGCCGAGGTCACCGTCATTGAGGGGCTGGAACGCGTGCTGAAGCGTGGGGTGCCGGAGGAGATCGCTCATCTTATCACCGAGCGCCATCGCGCTGAAGGCGTCGATATCCGCTGCGGCGTCTCCATCGAGGCGCTGACTGCGGAAAACGGCAAAGCCCTGATCAAATTGTCGACCGGCGAGGTGGTTGAAGCCGATCTCGTCCTCGTCGGCATCGGTGCACGGCCGAATATCGAGATCGCCGAAAGGGCCGGGCTGGCAATCGACAACGGCATTGCCGTCGACACCTATCTCCAGACCTCCGCACCTGATGTCTTTGCGGCCGGCGATTGCTGCTCCTTTCCGCTGTCGATCTATGGCGGCCGGCGGGTGCGGCTCGAATCCTGGCGCAATGCGCAGGAGCAGGGCACATTGGCGGCGGCCAATATGCTCGGCCTTAACGAGGCCGTTTCGGCGGTGCCGTGGTTCTGGTCGGATCAATACGACATGACGCTGCAGATATCAGGCCTTGCCGAAGGGGCCGCCACGCATCAGCGACGCGAGCTCGGTGCAGGCGCCTTCATTCTCTTCCATCTCGACGCCGGCGGACGATTGATCGCTGCAAGCGGCATCGGGCCGGGCAATGCGGTGGCACGCGACATCAGGCTCGCCGAGATGCTGATCGCAGCGCGCGCCCATCCGAACCCGGCAGCACTCGCAGCCAGCGACATCAAACTGAAATCCCTGCTGGCCGCCTAAGCCGCCCGATATTTTCAAAGGAATTGATGATGAAAAAACATAGACGCGCAACCGTCGCCGATCTGCTTGCGGAAAAAGGCAAGCGCCAGCTCACCATGCTGCGCGTCACCTCGCTGGAGGAGGCGGACGCCGCCGAAAAGGCGGGGATCGACATCGTCTCGGTGCCGCCCTCGCTGCTCGGGCCGGTCTTTCGCGAAATCGCCCCCACACCCTTTGCCATTCCGGGGCTCGAATATGGCGATCATGTCTCGGCCGAGGACTATCTGCGTGCGGCCTTTGCGGCGCTGAAGGCAGGAGGTGATGCGGTCTATTGCGCCGCAAGCCTGCAGACAATCCGGCGCATGCGCGATGAAGGCATCCCGGTCTGCGGCCATCTCGGACTGATCCCTTCGAAGGCGACCTGGACCGGCGGCTTCCGCGCCGTCGGCAAGACGGCGGCGAGTGCCGCCGAGATTTGGCGGCAGACCAAGGCGCTGGAAGAGGCCGGCGCCTTCGCCGCCGAAATCGAAGTCGTCCCAGGGGAAGTCGCTGCCGCCATCAGCAGCAACACCTCGATGCTGATGATCTCCATGGGAGCAGGCAGCGGCTGCGACGCCCAATATCTCTTCGCCGACGACGTGCTCGGCGCCAATCGCGGCCACTATCCGCGCCACGCCAAGATCTATCGCGACTTCGCCACCGAACAAGACCGGCTGCAACGCGAGCGCATCGCCGCCTTCACCGAATTTGCCGAGGACGTCAGGACCGGCGCCTATCCGGAAAAGCGCCATCTCGTCGGTATCGACGACGCGGAACTGGAAATCTTCGTGCAGCGGCTGAAATGCGAGACGGGCAATAGCTGAGCGCAAACGAGTTCTATTGCCTCGATGATGTGGGAAGCGCGGCAAAGTCGCTTCCTCTCCATTGGCTTCCGTCCCGGCCTGTGTCAGGAATTATCCGTTCGATTCATTCGGAACGGAGTATTCGGTCCCCTGTGACGATCGGCTTTGCGCATGCGGAATTGATTGCGGTGCTCGTCGCGGTGACGGGGGACGAGCCGCGCGTAATGACCATCCGTTCCGGCAATGCGTTGCCGTCAGGGCCTTTCGAAATGGGGCATCGCACCCTGCAATCGGGCCTGCGCGAATGGGTGCAGGAGCAGACGGAACATCCCGTCGGCTATCTCGAACAGCTCTATACCTTCGCCGACCGTGACCGGAACAACGACATTCCAGGTGGGCGGACGATCTCGATCAGCTATCTCGGCCTTGTCAACGAGCAATCCGGCGCCGGTCGGCCGGGATGGCACGGCTGGTACGAATATTTCCCCTGGGAAGACCATCGGCAGGGACGGCCGGCCGTGCTTGACGAGATCATGGCGCGTCTGAGGAGTTGGGCCGATGCCGATCCGGCCCGGCGCGACCATCGCCATCGCCGGGCGGATTTCACCTTCGGCCTCGATGGCGGCGGCTGGAACGAGGATCTGGCCCTGCAGCGCTATGAACTGCTTTACGAGGCGGGGCTCGTCTCGGAAGCCGGATGCGGGACGGAGGCCAATCTCGGCCGCGCGATGTTTGCCGATCACCGCCGTATTCTCGCAACCGGCATCGCCCGGCTGCGCGCCAAGATCAAATACCGCCCCGTCGTCTTCGAGCTGATGCCTGACAGTTTCACCCTGCTGAGGCTGCAGCGCACCATCGAAGCCTTGGCGGGGCTGACGCTGCACAAGCAGAATTTCCGCCGCCTCATCGAACAGCAGGAACTGGTCGAGGAAACCGGCGGAACCGAAAGCGAAACCGGCGGCCGGCCGGCCAAGCTTTTTCGCTTTCGCCACACCGTGCTTGAGGAACGGGCGCTGGCAGGAACGAAATTACCGCTCTCCCGCAATTGACATATGCTCACCGTGAGAATATCTCTTTGCCTATGATATGCTCAAAGAGAGCATAATTAGGAGCCGGTCATGAATTACCCTGTTTCCGCATCCTCGCTCTACGAGCGCGTCAGCCGTGTCATTCCCAAAGCCGAGTGGATGACGTTCGAAAATGACGTCGACGCGATCCTCGAGCTCAAGCGCCGCCGCAACGCCGTCATTCTCGCGCACAACTATCAGACACCGGAGATCTTCCACGGCGTGGCCGATATCGTCGGCGACAGCCTGGCGCTCGCCCGCAAGGCGATCGAGGTCGATGCCGATGTCATCGTGCTTGCCGGCGTGCATTTCATGGCCGAGACCGCAAAGCTGCTGAACCCCGGGAAAACAGTATTGATCCCGGATCTCGGCGCCGGCTGTTCACTGGCGGATTCGATCACGCCCGAGGATATCGCCCTGCTGCGCCAGGCCCATCCCGGCGTGCCCATCGTCACCTATGTCAATACCTCGGCCGCGGTGAAGGCTGCCTCCGACATCTGCTGCACCTCGGGCAATGCCAAGCAGGTGGTAGAATCGCTCGGCGTGCCGAAGGTGCTGATGATCCCGGACGAATATCTGGCGCGTAACGTCGCCCGCGAGACTGACGTCGAGATCATTGCGTGGCATGGCCATTGCGAGGTGCATGAACTCTTCACCGCCGAGGACGTGCGCCAGCTGCGCGAAAACCATCCCGGCGTCACCGTGCTCGCCCATCCCGAATGCCCGCCCGAAGTGGTGGCCGAAGCCGATTTCGCCGGCTCCACCGCCGTGATGTCGGATTATGTCGGCAGGCAGAAGCCGGCGCGCGTCGTGCTGCTCACCGAATGCTCGATGAGCGACAATGTCGCCGTGCACCATCCCGATGTCGAGTTCATTCGCCCCTGCAATCTCTGCCCGCATATGAAGCGCATCACGCTGGCCAATATCCGCGCCGCCCTTGAGGAAAACCGCCACGAGGTCACCGTCGATCCAGCAATTGCCGTGGCCGCGCGCCGCGCCGTCGAGAGGATGCTGGCGATATGACCGAGCTTCTCGACCATCTTGCTGGACGCACGGTGATCGTCGGCAGCGGGCTTGCCGGATTGATGACCGCGCTGACACTGGCGCCCGAACCCTCCGTCATCGTCACTCGCGCGGCCCTTGGCGCAGAGACGTCGAGCGCCTGGGCGCAGGGCGGCATCGCCGCCAGCATGGGCGCCGACGATAGCGCGGCACTGCATCTTGCCGATACGCTTGCCGCCGGCGACGGGCTCTGCGATCCGGCCATTGCCGCCAGCATCATCGCCGAGGCGCCGGCGGCGATCGTCGCGCTGGAGCAGGCCGGCGTTCGCTTCGACCGGAATACCGCCGGCGAACTCTCGCTCGGGCTGGAGGCGGCCCATAATCGCCGCCGCATCGTCCATGCTGAAGGCGACGGCTCGGGTACGGCGATCATCGCCGCGCTGATCAAGGCGGTGATGAAAACGCCAACTATATCAGTGCTCGAAGGCTTCGAGGCGCGGCGGATTCTGATGGATGGCGATCAGGTCGCCGGCCTGCTCTGCGCGACCGCGAATGGCGCCGCCATTCTGCCGACTTCAAGGGTGGTGCTCGCCACCGGCGGCATCGGCGGGCTTTACGACGCGACCACCAATCCGACGGGCAATTTCGGCCAGGGGATCGCGCTTGCAGCAAGAGCCGGTGCCGCGCTCGCCGATATGGAATTCGTCCAGTTCCATCCGACCGCACTTGATTCCCGCCGCCGGCCGCTGGCACTGATCAGCGAGGCGGTGCGCGGCGAGGGGGCTTTGCTCGTCAACGAACGAGGCGAACGGTTCATGGCCCGCACATCAGGTGCCGAACTTGCACCCCGCGACGTGGTGGCGCGG
Source organism: Rhizobium sp. WYCCWR 11152 (assembly GCF_013087615.1). NCBI lineage: Bacteria > Pseudomonadati > Pseudomonadota > Alphaproteobacteria > Hyphomicrobiales > Rhizobiaceae > Rhizobium > Rhizobium sp. WYCCWR 11152. The sequence continues at coordinate 394,455 of NZ_JABFCP010000003.1, forward strand.
GCGATCAGCGCCGAAATCGCCCGTGGCGGACGAGTCTTTCTCGATGCCCGCGATGCTCTCGGCAGCCGGTTTGCCATGCGCTTTCCTGTCATCTCGACCCTTTGCGGCGAGGCCGGTATCGATCCGGCGAAAGACCCCATTCCGGTGCGCCCGGCCGTTCACTATCACATGGGCGGCGTGGCCACGGATGCAAATGGCCGCAGCTCGGTGCCAGGCCTCTGGGTCGCCGGTGAGGCGGCCTCGACCGGCCTGCACGGCGCAAACCGGCTTGCAAGCAATTCGCTGCTGGAGGCGGCGGTGATGGGCATGCGAGCAGCGCGCGACATATCAGACGTGCCAGCAAGTGCCGCCGGCACGATCTTCCCCGAGAGACTGCCGGCGCCAGCTGATGCGTCATTCGTGCGGCCGATCGTCTCGCGCCATCTCGGCGTGTTGCGCAATGCCGGCGCCATTCAGGGGGCGATCGCCGCCCTGCTGCCGCTTGCCGAAGGCAACGGCCCTGCCGCCGATCCGGCCATCGTTGCGCTACTGATTGCCGTCTTTGCCAGCCTGCGGATGGAATCGCGCGGTGCCCATGCCCGCACCGACTTTCCGCTGAAACTCGCCAATGCCAACCGGCGCCAGATGCACCTTTCCGACGTTCTGGAGATCGCCCGCGCGACGCCGCCCTATGCCCTTGCAAGGAGTGCCTGAGATGAGCCTCGTTCCCCTTCCGCGCCTGATCGTCGAACCGCTGGTGCGGGCGGCCCTGCTTGAAGATCTCGGTCTTGCCGGTGATATCACCTCGGCCTCCGTCATCCCTCGCGATCACCGTTCGACGGTGGTGATGGCGGCCCGTCAGCCGGGCGTGATCGCCGGTCTCGATGCCGCCGAACTCGCTTTCTCTCTCGTCGATCCCGAGATCGTCATGCGCCGCCATCTTCAGGATGGCGACGCGGTCAAGCCTGGCGACGTGATCGCCACCATCGAAGGCCCGTCGCGTGGCCTGCTGAGCGCCGAGCGCACCGCGCTTAATTTCCTCGGTCACCTCTCTGGCATCGCCACAGTGACGGCAGGGATCGCCGCCGCCATCCGCGGCACCAAGGCATCAGTTGCCTGCACGCGCAAGACGACGCCGGGTCTGAGGGCGCTGGAGAAATATGCGGTGCGGGCCGGCGGCGGCATGAACCACCGTTTCGCGCTTTATGACGCGGTGCTGATCAAGGACAATCACGTCGCCATCGCCGGTGGGGTCGCTGAAGCGATCCGCCGGGCGCGGGCAGGCGTCGGCCATATGGTGAAGATCGAGGTCGAAGTGGACACCCTCGATCAGTTGCAAGAAGCGATGGAGACCGGCGTCGATGCGGTGCTGCTCGACAATATGACACCGGACCAGCTGCGCGAGGCGGTCGCCATCGTCGCCGGCCGAGCCATCACCGAAGCGTCCGGCCGGGTCACGCCGATAACGGCCGCCGCAATCGCGGCTTCCGGTGTCGACCTCATTTCCGTCGGCTGGTTGACGCATAGCGCCCCGGTGCTGGATATCGGGCTCGATTTCGTCGAGGCCGCGACCGCAACGGAAACAAGCCCGAGACGGATTGCACAGGTGCTGTAATCCCTCAGGCCTGCTTCGGCTGGACTTCCTTGTCGCTGTCGAATTCCAGCAGTTCGATCATGACGCCCAGATCGGGTACTGTGTCGTAATAGGCATAGCGTCCGTGGCCGCCGTCGAATTCGCCACGCTGGAGCAGGCGGTGGCCCTTGTCTTCCAGATAGCGGTTTCGCTCGGTGAGATTCTTCGTCTTGAAGGCGATGTGGTGGCAACCGGGGCCTTTCTCCTCCAGCAGATCGCGCCAGGCGCTCTTCTCCGGACCGGGCTGCAGGAACTCGACGTCGATGTTGCCGAACTTGAACATGATGATGCGGCAGCCGACCTCGGCGGGCTTGCCGTTGTAGATCGCCTGCGCCTCATCCGGCTCGGCGGCTTTGCCTTCCGGCGGAACCGGCTTGCCGGTCAGTTCCGAGAACCAGGCAGCGGATTTCTGCACATCGTCGGTCACGAAGCAGATCTGCATGACGGCATCTTCATCAAGCAAACGCTTGTCCATCGGTATTCCTTTCTGCGATGGGGCGGGACGGCCCGCCGTTTCGGAAACGGACCGCCCCTTCGGGAGAAGCGTCGAACCGCTGCTCTAGCCGAGAATGGTCTTGTAGTTTTCCTTGATCTTGGCGATCGCGTCGTCGACGCTCATGTCGGGATCGCTCCAGAAGTTGAAGGCCACGTCCCAGATCGAGTTCTCCCAGTCGGCGTCGCTGATGGCGTGCGGGTTCTGTACCTGATGCTTCGGATCGGCAACGATGCGGAGCACTTCCTTGGAGCAGGCGTCGAGACTGTCCTGCGGCGCATCGAGGCGCACCGGGGTCGAACCCTTGGCCTTGGCGAATTCCGCCTGGACATTCGGATCGACGACGATCGAGGCAAAGTCGAGTTCGGCCTTGTCCTTGTCAGCAGGCTGGCCGCCAAGCAGGCCCCAGCTGTCGACGCTGGCAGCCACGGCTTTAGCGCCGGGGATCTGGATGCAGCCGAAATCCTTGCCGGCGGTCTTGCCGGCCGCCAGCCATTCGCCCTTCATCCAGTCGCCATGGATCTGCATCAGCGCCTTGCCGGTGATGACGAGATTGGTGGTGAGGTTCCATTCGCGGTTGGCCGAGCCTTCGTCGGCCGCCTGCTGGAATTTGCGCAGATAGTCGAACACCTGGCGGAATTCCGGCGTATCGAAGACGGCGGGATCGGGCTTTTCGCCATAGATCTTGTTGAAAAAGTCCGGTCCGCCGATCGTCGCCGCCAGCGCATGGGTGAGGTAACCCACCTGCCATTGCTGGCCGCCAACGGCCAGCGGAATGACGCCAGCCGCCTTGATCTTGTCGAAGTCGGCAAACATTTCGTCGAGCGATTTCCAGGCCGTCGGATCGATGCCGACTTTCTTGGCGACATCCATATTGTAATAGACCATGCCGTCGATGTGCAGCGCGGTCGGCACCTTCATGACCTGGTCGTCGACGACCATCGAATGGGCCACAGCATCCGGATACTTGTCCGGGTAGCCATGCTCCTTGAAGAAATCCGTCAGCGGCCGGCCGAGACCGGCTTTCGTCAGATCGCGATAGACGCCGGGATTTGACTCCATGAACAGGTTCGGCGGGTTGCCGCCGGCAACGAGGTTCATCAGGTTGACGTTGGAGCCGGTGTCATGCGGGATGGCGAGGTCGGTCCAGCTGTCGCCTTTGGCCTCCAGGTTCTTCTTGAGCACGTTCAGCGCCGCCACTTCAGGCGGCGCCGACCAGGTGTGGTAGATCACGAGATCGGTCGCCTGCGCGCTTAAGGGGGCGGCGCCCGCAAGCATGGCGGCGGTGATGCCGGCGAGTATCCTGTTCATCATTTCCATTCCTCCCTTTGGTTGCTCATTCACATGCGTCGCCCGGTGCGGGCGTCGAAGACGTTTGCCTTGCCGCGCGGAAAATCGGCGCGCAGCTTCTCCCCGGCGTTGAGGCCGGCGGCGCGGTCCGGATCGACGCGCAGCGCCAGCAATTGATCGCCGAAGCCGAGATAGGCGGTGGCATCGGAGCCTGTGCGTTCGGCATGTCTGAGCGGCAGCTCGAAGCTTGCCGCTGCATTGGCAATCGGCTGATCGGCGACGACGAAGTGCTCGGGCCTTAGGCCGATAACGACCCCGGCGCCGCTTTCCGGCCGCTGCGAAAAACCATAGTCGCCGAGATCGATGACATCGCCGGTATCGAAGCCCGCCTTGACGCAATGGCCATCCACCTTCAGCCGCGCCGGGCGGAGGTTCATCGCCGGCGCGCCGATGAAACCGGCAACGAAAAGATTGGCGGGTTTGCCGTAAATCTCATCGGGCGTACCGAATTGCTGGATGACGCCGCCATCCATCACCGCGATCTTCGTCGCCATGGTCATCGCTTCGATCTGGTCATGGGTGACATAGACGACGGTCGGCTTCAGCGTGTCGTGCAGCTTCTTGATCTCCAGGCGCATCTCGGTGCGAAGCTTCGCATCGAGATTGGACAGCGGCTCGTCGAAGAGGATCACGCCGGCCTGCTTGACGAGGGCTCGGCCGATCGCAACGCGCTGACGCTGGCCGCCGGAGAGCTGCCCGGGCTTGCGGGCAAGCAGCGGCTCGATCTGCAGCAGCCTGGCGGCAGCGGCGATTCGCTGCTCGACCTCCGCCCGGTCGAGGCGGCTCGCAGCAAGGCCGAATTTCAGGTTTCCGTAGACGGTTTTGGTCGGATAGAGCGCGTAGGACTGGAAGACCATGGCCAGGCCGCGATCCCTGGGGTCGAGATCGGTGACGTCGCGCTCGCCGATCATGATGCGGCCGTCGGAGACTTCGAGCAGGCCGGCGAGCAGATTGAGCAGCGTGGTCTTGCCGCAGCCGGAGGGGCCGAGCAAAACCAGGAAATCGCCATCCTCGACCGCGAGATTGAGATCGTCGAGGATCGTCACCGTGCCGAACGACTTGACGATATGTTCGAAGGAAACACGCGGCATGGATCAACCCTTGATCGCGCCGGCAGTGATCCCCTGAACGAAGAACTTGCCGACGAGGAAATAGATGACGAGGGGCGGAATGGCGGTGAGCAGGGCAGCCGCCATATTGTCGTTATAGGCGACGACGCCGGTGGACACGGTGATGAGATTGGCAAGGATGACGGTCATCGGCTGCGTACCGAGCCCGCCGAAGGTGACGCCAATCAGATAGTCGTTCCAGATCGACGTGATCTGCAGGATCAGCACGACGATCAGGATATTGCCCGACATCGGCAGGATGATCTCGATGAAAATCCGCCAGAAGGAACCGGAATCGATGATCGCGGCCCGCATGATCTCCTGCGGAATATCCTTGTAATAATTGCGGAAGATCAGCGTCAGCACCGGCATGGCGAGCACCGCGTGCACCACGGCGATGCCCCAGAGTGTGCCGTAGATGCCGATCGCCGCGGTGATGCGGATCAGCGGATACATGATGACCTGGAAGGGCACGAAGGCGCAGATGAAGAGCAGGAACAGGAAAGCATTCGCCCAGCGCACATTCCAGAGCGCCAGCGCATAACCGGTGACGATCGACAGCGCGATCGACAGGATCAGCGACGGAAAGAGGATCAGCACCGAATTCCAGAAGCCGACCTTCAACCCGTTGCAGTTGATGCCGGAGCAGGCCTTGTTCCAGGCGTGGTCCCAGGCCTCGAGCGTCCAGACATGCGGCAGCGAGAAGATCGCGCCCTCGCGGATCTGGTCCATCGTCTTGAACGAGGTGACGACGACGACATAGAGGGGCACGCAGAAGAACAGTGCGCACATCGTCAGAAACAGCAATATGACGATCGAGCGCCCGGGAATGCGTTTCTTCTTGCGGGGGAAGAAAGGCTGGCGTGGGCCGGGTGAAGTGTTCATCGCATCTTCCAGCACTGCTGCTTGCGTCACCATGGTCATCGCGAACCCCCGTTCGCCCGGCGCTGTTGCCAGGTGGTGATCAGCACCAGCGGCAGGAAGATCAGCGCGGTTATGACGAGCATGGTGATCGCGGCGGCCGAGGCATAGCCGATATTGCTCTTGGCCGAGAGTGCGTTGATGGTGAAATAGGCCGGAACCCAGGTCGAATTGCCAGGCCCACCATTGGTCATCGCCACGATCACGTCATAGGCCTTGATGACACCGAGCGAGAGCAGGATGGCGCAGGTGATGAAGGTGAACTTCATCATCGGGATGATGATTTCCAGATAGAGCCGCCAGAAGCTGACGCCGTCGAGGCGCGCGGCGCTCCAGATTTCGGTGTTGATCGATTTCAGGCCTGATAGCATCAGGGCCATGTAGAAGCCGGAACTCTGCCAGATCGAGGCGAGAATGATCGCGTACATCGCGGTCTCGGGGCTCGCCAGCCAGTTGAAGCTGACGGAGGTGAAGCCGAGGTCGTGCAGGAAATTCTGAAGCCCGAGCTGCGGATTGAAGATCCAGCGCCAGGCAGCGCCCGTGACGATCAGCGAGACGGCGAGCGGATAGAGGAAGACCGTGCGGAAGAAGCTCTCGCCGCGCCATTCGCGATCGATCATCGCCGCGAGGATGAAGCCGAAGACGATGGCAAGGGCGCTGCCGATGCCAAGAATGACCAGATTGTGCAGCGAGATCGCCCAGCCGGCATCGTTGAAGAGCCGCTCATACTGGCGCGTCCACTCACTCCAATTGATCTCATATTCCGGGACGCGGCGGCTGCGCGTCAGCGATAGCCATGCCGTCCAGCCGATTGCGCCGATGAATGCGACGAAGGTGACGGCGACAGCCGGCGCGAGAGCCAGCTGGGGCATCATCCGGCTCCAGCGTAGTTGCATCTCTTCCTCCCAGACCCAACGCTCCCACATCGGACCAAACCTGAAGCACGCTTGTATTATCGTTAAACTAAGATCAAAAATACCCATGCGTCAACAGGCGATTTTTGCCTGCTATCGCTCGAAACTGGCGATAAGCTCTACAAAGCGGACCGGACACGACCGAAATGAAAGGGATATCATATGCAAAATCAGAAACTTATACCGAAACTGGGTTTCGGCACCTATGGCCGCAACGGCAAGGATGGCATAGGTGCCATCCTCTGCGCGCTGGAAACGGGCTACCGGCATCTCGATACCGCGCAGACCTATGACACCGAATTCGAGACCGGCGAAGCGCTGCGCCGGTCCGGCATTGCGCGACGCGAGGTCTTCATGACGACGAAGATCTCGACCGACCATTTCGGCGAAGGCAAGCTCATCCCTTCGCTCGAAAAGAGCCTGGAAGCGATGCGGATCGACCAGGTCGACCTGACGCTCATTCATTGGCCAGCGCCCAACGGCGCCATTCCCCTGGAGGTCTATCTCTCACAGATCGTCGAGGCGCAGGAGAGGGGCCTGACACGGCTGATCGGCGTCTCCAACTTCACCATCGCACTGCTGCAACAGGCAAAAGCGATCGGCGGAAAGGGGCGGATCGTCAACAATCAGTTCGAACTCAACCCACTGATCCAGAACAAGAAACTTGCGGAATACTGCCAGCGGAACGACATCCTCGTCACCTGCTATCTGCCGATAGCCCGCGGCACGCTTTCGGGTGATCCGGTGCTCGGCTCGATCGCCGACAATCACGCTGCCACGGTCGAGCAGGTAATCATCGCCTTCGAACTCGCCAAGGGCTATTGCGCAATTCCGACGTCGAGCCGGGCCGAACGCATCCGTTCGAATTTCGCAGCCGGCGAACTGCAGCTGAAACAGGAGGAGATCACCCTCATAGAGACGCTCGACCGCAACCAGCGCACCATCCATCCCGACTGGGGGCCTGATTGGGATTGAATCCGCCGGCGGTTGACAATTGCGCGCGGTGCGTACAATTGTGATCTTGTATTATCGTTAATTCAAAATTGGCTTCTGTTGATCGAAACACCGTTGACGGCGGCGACCGACGCCGCCCGTGAGGAGGAAACATGCTTGGAATAACCGGCTACGGCCATGTCGCCATCAAGGTCAAGGACCTCGACGCCTCGCTCGACTTCTACCGCGAACGCCTTGGTTTTCCCGAGATGCTGCGCCTGAAGAACGAGGACGGCTCGACCTGGCTCGTCTATCTCCGCATCACCGACGACCACTATCTCGAAATTTTCCCTGGTGCTGAAAACGACCGGGCGCCCGGCTGGAACGCCAACGGCGTCAACCATATGTGCTTCACCATCGATGATCTGGATGCGACGGCCGAGAGGATCCAGGCGGGCGGCATCAAGCTCACCGCCGAGATCAAGCCGGGGCTCGACGGCAATCGCCAGGCCTGGATCGAGGATCCCGACGGCAACCGCATCGAGCTGATGGAGATGCATCCTGACTGCCTGCAGTATCAGGGCATCAAACGGCTGCATGCCGAAGGAAAATAATGGGGATCGAGGAAAGCCATGGGGTGGTATCCCGTGGCTGTCCCCGTGGAAGCTTCCGCTTTCCCCAGTGGAAACTTTTACTTTCCACTGGGGAAGGTTATGGAAGGAAGATTAAGCATCAGGACATATAGCCGCCCTCACGATGACCAGATCGAGCGTCCGCCTCAAAGACATTGCCGATAAGACCGGATTTTCCGTGAACACGGTCTCGCTGGCGCTTCGCGGCAGTCCGCGCATCCCGGAGGAAACGCGCCAGCTGATCCGCGCCATCGCCGAGGCGCTGAATTACCTGCCGAACCATATCGCCCAGTCGCTGGTCAGCCGCGAGACGAAGACGATCGGCCTTATCCTCACCGACATCACCAATCCGACGCTGATGCGCACCGCGCAGGCGATCGAGCTGGAGCTCGCCGACAGGGGCTACGGTACACTGTTTGCCACCTCCAACAACGATCCGGAGGAGGAGATCAGGGCGCTGGAGATGTTCCGCTCGCGCCAGGTCGACGGCATGCTCATCTATCCCCGCAGCCATCGCAAGCTCGATCATATCCGCAAGATCCGCCAGTCGAACTATCCGATCGTGCTGCTCGTCGGCGACCCGGATTCCGGCATTGACGCGGTCTGCGTCGATGAGAGGCGCGGCGCCTATAAGGCGACGCGGCATCTGATCGATACCGGCCATCGCAGGATCGGCATCATCGACAGCGCCAATCCGCTCGGCAATCTGGAAAAGAGCGAAGGTTACCTACAGGCGCTTTCGGAAGCCGGCATCACCTTTGAGCCGGTGCTGACGGCCGACCCGCAGGGCCATTCGGTGATGAAGGGCTATTGGGCGATGGACCAGCTGATGAGCACCGCCAACCGGCCGACCGGCGTCTTCGCCGCCAATGATTCCCTTGCGATCGGCGCCTTGCGCTGGTGCCAGAAGAACGGCGTGAACGTGCCGAAAGATGTCGCCATCATCGGCTTCGACAATATCGAATTCGCCGAACATGCGGCGACGCCGATTTCGAGCGTCAACTACGCCGTCGATATCGTCACCGAACTTGCCGTCGAGCGACTGATGCGGCTCGTCGCCGCCAAGGACGCGCTGCCCGATCCGCGTGTCACCATGATCGAGCCGGATCTCGTCATCCGGGAAAGCACCACCGGCCGAAGCTGAGGCCGGCACGAATGGGAGCAAAGACTTGACCTATCCGATCTCCTACCAGCTTTACTCTTCGCGCAATTTTCCGCCGCTTTTTGCCCAGTTTCCCGAGCTGAAGGCTTTCGGCTACGACGCGATCGAACCCTGGCTTCCGGCCTACGAGGCCGATGCCAAGGCTTTCCGCACGGCGCTCGACGACGCCGGGCTGAAATGCCACTGCTTTCACATGCCGCTGAAAGGGCTGGTCGAGGAGCCGCAGCGCTTCATCGACATCGCGCTGACGATGGGCGCCACCATCATGATCCCGCCCTATGTCGCGCCGGAAAAGCGCGGCACGACGGCGAATTATTGGAAGAACCTCGGCGCGCAATTGGCTGAAGGCGCTGAGCAGGCGGAGGAACACGGGCTCAAGGTTGCCTGGCACAATCACGATTTCGAATTCCTTGCGCTGGCCGACGGTTCGCGGCCGATCGACCATATCTTCGCTGGTGGTGGCGACACTGTCGGGTTCGAGATCGATTGCGGCTGGATCACCCGCGCCGGCGCCGATCCGGCCGCCGAACTGAAGAGGTTCGCCGACCGCATTATCGCTATCCAGATGAAGGACATGGCGCCGAAGGGCACCACCACGGAAGACGGTTGGGCTGCGACCGGCGACGGTATCATCGACTGGGAAAAATTCGTACCACTCTTCCGCGAGACAAAAGCTGAGCATATCGTCACCGAGCATGACAATCCGGCCGACTGGCGCCGCTTCGCCCGGCGTTCGATCGAGCACATCAAGGCGCTCGGCCTGTAGCGCGGCCGCGACTTGGTTGGGAATAGCGGGTGACAAGGACCGTCGACAGCTTAATAACCTGCCGCCAGGGAGCGCAAAACGTCTGCCATCTAAAATATCGGCAAAGCATCTTCTCGGCGAGCGACACGCGAAAATGCAAATAGTCGCTGAAATTTCTTCTTTTTATAGCAAAGCCGCTATGCGCGGCGGCTTTATAGCTTTAACATGATTTCTTGACCGCCGGTGCGCTTGTGCGCCTTGGCTTTCAGGGGTGAGAACCGAGATGCGATGGACATCCGGCAGATGCTGACGAACAGGCTGTGCCTGCTCGGAAGACCGCGATTGATGGCGGCGGGGAAGGAACTCCCCTTGCCGGAGAAGTCTTATTTTCTCCTCGCCATGCTCGCCGCCGAACCCAATTTCGAACTCGACCGCGAAACCGTCAGGCGACAACTCTGGCAATCGGAGCTGCCGGAAAAGCGGGCGGGCAGCCTTCGCCAACTGCTGGCGCGCATCGAACAAAGCATTCCCGCCGGCCTTCCACCGCTGCTTGCCGCGACCCGAACACATATCGGCCTTGCCGATGGCTGGGAGGTCGACGTTCATATCCTGAAACAGAAAAGGCCGCTCGCACCCGAAGACGGCGACCTGCTGAACGGCGACTTGCTCGAAGGCGTCAAATCGCCGACGCAGGGCGCCGAGGACTGGCTGACCTTTGAGCGCCAGCGGGTCGACGAGTTGCGCTCCGCCCATCTCGCCCGGCTGGTCGAGACATCAGAAGACAGATCGGATGAAGAGCAGGTCACGCTTGCCAGGCGCCTGCTGGAACTCGACCCTGCCAGCGAGACGGCCTATCGCGCCTTGATGCGCACCTATGTCAGGATGAACGATCCGGCAGCGGCGCGTCAGGCCTATCTGAAGTGCAAGAGCCAGCTGAAGGACGACTTCGACACCGAGCCGGAAGAAAGCACCACCGCTCTTGCCCGCGAACTTAACCTGGTGCCGGCAGCACAGGCAACGTCGGGACATCCTCAGTCGGCGCCTAACCTTTCCGTCGGTCCGCTTGGTCAGCCGCGTATCATCATCCTGCCGCCGGAAAGCATCTTCACCGATCCGCTGATGGAGCGCGTCGGCAGGGCGCTTCTCGAAGACGTCACCATCGGCCTCAGCCAGCAGCGCGGCTTCAAGGTGATCGCGGCGCATACGAGCCTGGAAATCCTCAGCCGTTCGATCGATCCGTCCCGTGCCGTGCCCGGTCCGCTCGACCTCAGCTTCGACTATGCGGTCTACGTCACCATCCAGGGCCGCGACGAGGATGTCTATGCGACCTGCCGGCTGACGCGGACGACGACATCGGAGGTGATCTGGGCCATCGAACTGCCGCTGGTCATGCAGAAGATCAGCGAATCCTTCGCGCATCTGACGCGACGGATCGTATCCTCGCTTGCCGACACGATCGAGCGTCACGAACTGGCGATGCCGATCGGCGACGTGCCGCCGTCCGCCTACCGTCTCTACCTGGAAGGCAAGCGGCTGATCGCCCAGACCGACTTGCAGCATCTGCGCCAGGCGCGCAAATGGTTCAAATCCTCGCTCAATCGTTATGAACATTTCTCCGCCGCCCATGCCGGCATGTCACGCGCGCTCGGCATGGAATGGCTGATCCGCGGCATGCGGGACAAGGAACTGCTCGACGAAGCGAACGGCGCTGCCCGGCAGGCACAGCAGTCCGACCCGAACAGCGGCCGGGCCTATCGCGAGCTCGGCTTCGTGGCGCTTTATCGGCGCCGCTTCGACGAAAGCCTGGAATATTTTCAGCAAGCCCAGGATCTCAATCCCAACGATGCCGACATCCTGGCCGACTATGCCGACGCGCTTTCCCATGATGGCGATTTCGATCGAGCTCTGGAGCTCAGCCGCGCTGCCTTCAAACTCAATCCGCTGCCGCCGGACTATTATTACTGGAACCTCGGCGGCATCCACTTCATGCGCGAAGAATATGAAATGGCGATCGAGGCGCTGGAACCGGTGAAGGCGAAGCAGGCAACGGCCCGTCTGCTCGCCGCCTCGCATGCCATGGCAGGCGATAGGGGCAAGGCTGGGAATTACGCCAGGATAGTGTTGGAAAACTTCCCCGATTTCCGCAGTGAGGACATCCGTCATTTCGTCCCAGATCGCGATCCCGCCTATACGGAACCGCTGATACAGGGCCTGCAACTTGCCGGACTTCCCTGATGCACCGCCTTTTAATGAAGCCTGTAACGCTTAAATGACGCAGGCAATGTTTCCCTCCGAAGGTTAACGGCAGCAAGGCGCTGCCTAACCAATCGGAGATGAAACATGAAGACGAATGCTGACACCACCGCAGCTCAGACACAGTCACTGCGCTTCTCTGCAGCCGCCAAGGCAGCCATGAAGCAGGACGAGCTCACCGTTTCCGCCAATGCGCTCGAGAGCCTGACACATGCGCTGAGGTTCCGCTAAGGAACAAATCGGTATGTCTGCTTTCACCGACCTTGAAGCGCTTGCCGGTGACCTCAAACGATCATCGGCCGGCGTCAGCGACTATCATGACCGCGCCGTCACGCCGGCTCAGACATTGGCGGCCATCAGGCCGCATATGCGCGAATTCGGCATTACGCGCGTCGGTCTGCTGACCGCACTCGACGTTGTGAACATCCCCGTCGCCTTCGCAACGAGGCCGAACAGCCATACGCTGTCGGTCTTTCAGGGCAAGGGTATCGACAACGATGCCGCCATGGCCTCGGCGGCGATGGAAGCAGTCGAGACGCGGATCGCCGAAATTGCCCCCACCGACCTGACGCAGGCGACGGTCGAGAGCATGCGGGCGGAGCGTGCCGCGATGATCGATCTCGACAATGTCGCACGCTGCGCGCCCGACGAAATCGGCAGAGGTCCCATTCCCTGGTGCTCCGGGCTCGACATTCTTTCCGGCAGCAGCGTCTTCGTGCCCTGGTGGCTCGTCGGTCTCGACCATCGCGGCGAGAGGCCGCCGGGCTTCGAGCAGTCGAGCGATGGGCTTGCCTCCGGCAACACGCCGTCTGAAGCGGTCCTGCATGGGCTTTGCGAGCTGGTGGAGCGCGACGCCTGGGCCTTGACCCAGCTGAAATCGCCCGAGCGCCTGAAGGAGAGCCGCATCGACCCCGCCTCCTTCGGCGATGCGGTCATCGACGTCATGACCGACCGGATCACCCGCGCCGGCATGAAACTGCTGTTGCTCGACATGACGACGGATATCGGCGTGCCTGCTTTTCTGGCCGTCATCATGCCAGGCAACCTTTCCGACCGTGTCGACGCGCGCTGGTCGCATGTCTGCGGTGGCTGTGGCTGCCACCCCGATCCCGTGCGCGCCGCGCTGCGCGCCATCACCGAAGCGGCGCAGAGCCGGCTGACCGCGATTGCCGGCAGCCGCGACGATTTTTCGCCGCGCATCTATCAGCGGCTCGACAGGAGTGCGGCGATGCAGCAGGTGGTCGAACTCTGCGAGGGCGACGGCCGGACGCGCTCGTTCCAGGCCCGCGATCGCCGCCCGGCGACAATCCAGGAAACCATCGGCCATATTGCCGACCGGCTGGTGGCGACCGGCATCAAGCAGATCGTCGTCGTGCCATTTCCGCACCCGGGCCTGCCGATCTCGGTCGTCAGGGTGATCGTGCCGGGACTGGAGGTCGATATCTCAGGCCAATACGTCCAGCTCGGCCTGCGCGCCGTCAACACTATGAGAGGAGCCGAATCATGAAGGTGTTGTTCGTCGGCCCGAGCCTTGGCAGCGATCTTGCCGCGGCAAGGGCCATGTCTCCTCGCATCAATTTCCGGCCGCCGGCCGCCGCCGGCGACATCCTGAAGGCCGTTCAGGACGGCGCCACCGCGATCGGTCTCGTCGACGGCTATTTCGGCGATCTGCCTTCGGTCTGGCACAAGGAAATACTTTACGCACTCGAACACGATGTCGCCGTTGCCGGCGGCGCCAGCATGGGCGCGTTGCGGGCAGCCGAATGCGAGCCCTTCGGCATGGTCGGGCTGGGCTCGATCTTCGAAGATTACGAGTCCGGACGGCTGCTCGACGACGAGGCCGTCGCGCTGGTGCATGCGCCGCAGGAGCTCGGCTGGCTGCCGCTTTCCGTTCCCTGGGTCGATTTCGAGCCGACCATCGATGCGCTTCACGCCAAAGGCGAGATTTCGCCCGGCGAGCGCAAGAAGCTGTTGCTGGCCGGCCGCTTCCTGCATTTCTCCGAGCGCACCTATGCGAAGGTGGCCGACGAGTGCCATTTCCGCAAGCCGCGTCGCGACCATATCCTCGCCGCCATCCGCGGCAGCCGTGTCGAGCGCAAGCGCAACGACGCGTTACTGGTGCTGGAATGGCTGCGCCGGGACAAATTCCGCCCTGCCAACCGTGACTGGCGCTTTGCTGCGACCTCGCACTGGGAGCTCCTGCACGCCGAAGTCACGCGCAATGCGGTTCCTGTAACGCTTGAATAACGGTCGCGGCGGAAGATGCAGTAATGATGGAATCGTAGGGTTCCACGACCAAAGAGGGCGGGAACGATGTTTGAACAACACAACGAAGGTACCGGCAGCGAATATGCAAGGATCTTCCGGCTGCTGTCGGCGGCCAAGGATGAGGCTGAAAAGCTTCAGCTGCGCAATCTGACGCATCTGACGAACATGGCGCTGCTGCAGGTCGTCATCGATTGGGACGGCATAGACCCCGACAGGGAGCTTGACGTCAATCTCGAGAAGCTGCTCGGCAGCAAAGCCAAGATCGCAATGAAGGATGCCAGCGAGAATCTGATCCTGATCGATCGCCATTGAGCCCGATCGATTGCTATTGATCTCGATCAACCGCCATTGATCCTCATGCGGTCCGTTCGGAGCGCGTGAAGGATAACCGGTCTATTCGGCCGCTTCAGTATCCAGCTGTCCGGTGTTGGCAATCGCCTGGACGAGCTTCAGGATCTTCTTGCGAAGCGCTTCGTTCTTGATCGAAAAGAACGCCGCATTGAGAAGCACGCCTTCGCGCGAAATAACGAATTCCTCGCTGGGAGCGGCGTTGTCGTTGGCCGTATCAGGGGTCGACAGATCGTCGAAAAACGTCCTGACATCGACCTTGAGCGCGCCGGCGATTTCGACCAGCATGCTGGCGGAAACGCGGTTGGAACCCTTTTCGTATTTCTGGATCTGCTGGAACGTTACGCCCACACGATCGCCCAGTTCCGTCTGAGAAACTTTCCTTAATAGACGCTGGATGCGGATCGTCTTTCCGACGTGAACATCGACGGAATGCGGTTCTTCTTTCATCTCATTTCCCTTCTGAAGGCAGCGGACAAGGGGTTATTCGCCATATCCGTGTCAACAACTTTTAGCCGAGATAAATAAGGCTAGCAATTGCTTGCATGTAGATAGAGTTAAACCCGAAAATCGGGCCCTTTTTGTCCCGGAATGGTACAAAAAACATGCCGAAATGGCACGTCCAGGAGACCGGTCGCTTTATTTTGTGACGTCAGAGCGACCAGAGGCGCTGTGCGTTAGCGAAAAGCAACTTGGAACGCTCCGCCTCGCTCACGCCGGAAAGCATCGCATGGGTCGCCGCGACCCAGGTAGAGAGGCCGCCACCGAGCGTGCAGACCGGCCAGTCGCTGCCCCAGACGACGCGGTGCCAGCCGAAACTTGCGGTCACATGTTCGATATAGGGCTGCAGCGTTTGCGCCGTCCATGTCTTCGCATCGGCATAGGCGATAACGCCGGAAATCTTGCAGACGACGTTCGGCCGCCGGGCGATCTCCGATATGCCGGCCCTCCACGGCTCAAAGGCATCCGAGCGGATATCCGGCACGCCGCAATGGTCGAGTACGAACTGCACGTCGGGCGCAAGATCGACGAGGGCGGTCACACGGTCCGCTTGATGCGGCAAGGTGCAAAGGTCGAAGGTCAGGCCGCTGCCGCTGATGCGCCTGATGTTTTCGCGAAACAGGGCGCCTTCGGAGACATCATCGGGCACGACATGCAGCACGCGGCGGAACCCCTTGACGAAGGGATCGGCCTTTTGCCGCTCGAGATAGGCGGCAAAGCCTTGCTCTTCCGGCCGGCAGGAGACAATGGCGCCGGCAATCAGACTGCCTTCCCGTTTGGCGATCCTGGCGATGTGATCGGTCTCGGCCTGCATGGCGGCGGGATCGACATCGACCTCCATATGCAGCACCGTGGTGATGCCGCAGCGCCGGGCCTCGGTCGCATAGGTCTCGTAGAGGAAATCATGATCGAGATCAGGCGCGCCGGAGAGCCAGGGATAGGGCAGCGCCGAGCGATCGATGATATGCAGATGGGTGTCGATGAACACGCTCTTCCTCCCAGAATGGTGTCGTGAAACTATCCCTGGTGAATGGATTATTCAAATAGAAATTCCCAGCCGTCAGCCGGAATTGACGACATCGGCGCCGGCAAGCAGCGAAAGCTGGGCCGCCGCCTTCTGCACCAATGTGATCGCCTGAGTGATATCGGGAGCGGACGGCGCATTGACGAGTGCGATAAAGGGGCAGGTGAGGGCGGCAATGCAGCGGCGGTCCGGCCCGAGAACGGGAGCGGAGAGATTGTAGACGCCGGATGTCTGGGCGCTCGCCATCATCTCGTAGCCGCGCTCGCGGATCTGGTCGAGACGGTCGTAGAATTCGGGCCCGAGTTCGACGCCCGCGCGGCTGCGCACATGTTCGGAGACCATCATCTCCCGCTCCTCCTCGCTGCGGAAGGCCAGCAGCACGTGCCCAGACCCGGTGTCGAAGAGGCTGATATGGGCGCCGATGCGGATCGAAAACCCCCAATAGTCCGGCGCCTCCTGCTGGGCGATGACGACGGCAGCACCCCTATCGAAGACGGCAAGGTGATTGGCCTGGCGCGTGCGCTGGGCAAGATCGCGCATCAGCGGGGTGGCGTAAGAGGCGAGCCGACGCACCGGCGCGTGCAGCTGCGCAAGGCCGAAGAGCTTCAGCGTCAACGAGTAGCGGTCGCCATCCAGCCGGGTGACGTAACCGCGGCGTACCAAGCGATCGAGCATGCGGTAGAATTCGTTGGGGCTGCGGTCGAGCCGCTTGGCGATTTCGGCCTGGGTGAGACCGCTGTCAACGCCGGCGAGCAGTTCCAGGATATCGAGGCCCTTGTCGAGGGCAGGAGCGCGGTAGCGGTCGGACTCGTCGGTCTCCATTCCTTCCCCCTGTGAATATCACCCTGCATATACGCAGAACCGCAGCCGGAAAAGGAAAACTTCGCACTTGACCCTTGGCCAATCGTCTGTTTGTCTATAAACAGACAAATCATCACTGAAGAACAGGGCGGCGACAGGGAGGAAGACCATGCAGCGCATGGGAATGGTCATCGGCCCTGGAGCCGGCGAAGGTCGACTAAAATGCAGCCGATCGGTGGGATCCGGCGCCGGCCCGCCTTTGCAACCGTGGCAACTCCTCCATTTAATGGAGAGAGCCGCGCGCATCTTGCCAGAACCCGGTCGAAACGCGCAAAGAGAGCGAATGGCGGACGATGATGCGTTCTATCACGACCGAGCTTCGCCAAGACATCAACCGCACTCCATCGTCCAGCGTAGACATCCCAGAAAAGGCCCGTGATATGACAAACAGACTTTCCGGCAAGACCGTTCTCATCACCGCCGCCGGCCAGGGCATCGGCCGGGCGACGGCGGCAGCCTTTGCCGCAATCGGCGCCAAGGTTCACGCGACTGATATCAACACCGAGGCGCTGGCGACGCTTGCTGCGCAAACCGGCGTCTCCACCCATAAGCTGAACGTGCTCGAAGAGGATGCGGTCAAGGCTCTGGTCGCCGAGATCGGAGCCGTCGACGTGCTGTTCAACTGCGCCGGTTTCGTCCATGCCGGCTCAATCCTCGAGATGACGGATTCCGATCTCGAATTCGCTTTCGACCTCAACGTCAAGGCGATGATCCGCACCATCCGCGCCGTGCTGCCCGGCATGATCGAGCGCAAGGACGGGGCGATCATCAACATGGCCTCCGTCGCCTCCAGCATCAAGGGCGTGCCGAACCGCTTCGCCTATGGCGTCACCAAGGCGGCGGTGATCGGACTCACCAAAGCCGTCGCCGCCGATTACGTCGGTCAGGGCATCCGCTGCAACGCCATCTGCCCCGGCACGGTGGAAAGCCCGTCGCTGCAGGATCGCATGCGGGCGCAGGGCGATTACGATGCAGCGCGCGCTGCCTTCATCGCCCGCCAGCCGATGGGCCGGCTCGGCTCGCCGGAAGAGATCGCCGATCTCGCCGTCTATCTCGCCGGCGCGACCTACACGTCGGGCCAGGCGATCGCCATCGACGGTGGCTGGACAATCTGATTTCAGCGGATGCGGCCGGCCCGGCAGTCTTGCCGGCCGGCCCGGCCACTGCAATCGGCTCTCTATAATCGGCTCATTATAATCGGGAGAAACACCATGACCCGCATCACCGACCTTCGTGTCTTCGATCTCCGCTTTCCCACGTCGCAAAGCCTGGATGGATCCGATGCGATGAACCCCGATCCGGATTATTCGGCCGCCTACGTCATTCTCGATACGGATGCGCCTGATCTTGCCGGCCACGGTCTGACCTTCACCATCGGCCGCGGCAACGACATTTGCTGCATGGCGATCGAAGCGATGCGTCACCTTGTCGTCGGCGCCGACCTCACAGAAGTTCTCGCCCATCCCGGCGCCTTCTGGCGGCATCTGACCAGCGATAGCCAGCTGCGCTGGATCGGCCCGGAAAAGGGCGCCATTCATCTGGCGACCGGCGCGGTCGTCAATGCCGTCTGGGATCTTCTCGCCAAACAGGCCGGCAAGCCTGTCTGGCGGCTCGTCGCCGAAATGTCGCCGGAAGAGATCGCCGATATCGTCGACTACCGCTACCTGACCGACGTGCTGACGCGCGCCGAGGCGGTCGAGATCCTGAAGCGCGCCGAGGCGGGCAAGGCGGAACGCATCGCCATCCTCGAAAAGGAGGGTTACGCCTGCTACACGACCTCGGCCGGCTGGCTCGGCTACGGCGACGAAAAGCTGCGCCGCCTCTGCCAGGAGGCGATCGGTGCCGGCTTCAACCATATCAAGATGAAGGTCGGCCGCGACCTGGAAGACGATATCCGCCGTCTCAGGATCGCCCGCGAGGTGATCGGCCCCGACCGCTACCTGATGATCGACGCCAACCAGGTCTGGGACGTCGGGCAGGCGATCGACTGGGTGAAGGCGCTTTCCTTCGCCAAGCCCTTCTTCATCGAGGAACCCACAAGCCCCGACGACGTCGCCGGCCACCGCAAGATCCGCCAGGCGATCGGCCCGGTGAAGGTCGCGACCGGCGAGATGTGCCAGAACCGCATCATGTTCAAGCAGTTCATCGCCGAGGGCGCGATCGACATCGTGCAGATCGATTCCTGCCGCATGGGCGGGCTGAACGAGGTCCTCTCCGTGCTGCTGATTGCCGCCAAGTTCGATCTGCCGGTCTGGCCGCATGCGGGCGGCGTCGGCCTTTGCGAATATGTGCAGCATCTGTCGATGATCGATTACGTCGCAGTGTCGGGCACCAAGGAAGGCCGCGTCATCGAATATGTCGATCACCTGCACGAACACTTCCTCGACCCCTGCCTGATCGAGAACGCCGCCTACATGCCGCCCACCCTGCCGGGCTTCTCCATCGAGATGAAACCGGCCTCGATCAGCAACTATACGTTTCGAGGCTAAGGAACCTTCACCGGCCGCATGTTAAATTCCTGATTTTTACAGTCTTTCTTGTCGACGACGGGCTTCCAATCTGACGGGACTGCTCCAATTCACTTGGAGGCGGCGAAGCTTGCTTTTTAGAGCGCCGGGGAATAGTTTTGAAATGTGAATGCGGAGGGGGCCCAGCACCAGCAGGCCAGCAAATTTTATTGAACTTAGACAATAGAATGTTTGCGATCGAGCCATGCCCAAGTTTCACTGCGTCAAGAGACTGTGCGCTTATCTGCTGATCATCGCAGCAATGCTGCTATCGATAGGCACGGTACATGCAGCCATCACCGAGGAGAGCGGGCGCCGCGTCGCCCTCGTCATCGGCAACTCGGTCTACAAGACGCTGCCCTCGCTTCCCAATCCTGCCAATGATGTCGAAGAGGTCGCGACCACGTTGCGCGCCGCCGGTTTCGATGTGACGATCGGCGTCAATGTCGACCGCATCGGGCTCGAAGATACGGTGCGCCGCTTCCTGCGTTCGACCAACAATGCCGAGGCCGGCCTGATCTACTATTCGGGCCACGGCATCCAGGTGGGCGGCCAGAATTTCATCGTGCCGGTCGATGCGACGCTGGAGACGCCCTATGACGTCGAGACGCAGACCATGCCTCTCGACCTCATCTTGAACCATCTCAAGCAGAATTCGCGGGTGCAGCTGATCTTCCTCGACGCCTGCCGCAACAATCCCTTCAACGCCCAGAAGTTCTGGATGGCGGAAAAACTGGAGCCGGTCGGCGCCACACGCGGACTTGCGCGTATCGACAGCGATCTCGGCAGCCTGATCGCCTTTTCGACCGAACCCGGCCAGGTGGCGCTCGATGGCACCGGCGCGCTCAGCCCCTATTCCGAATCCTTCATCAAGCGGGCGAGCGAACCCAACAAGGAAATCCGCCAGGTCCTAACCGATGTGCGCCGCGACGTGATCGCCATGACGGGCGGCAAGCAGGTCCCCTGGGAAAACTCCTCGCTGATGGACAGCTTCTATTTCATTCCGGCGCCGCCGCCGCCAAGCGTTGAACCGATGCAGCAGGTGAGCGTGCCGGAGGGTGCGGCCACGACCAAATTGCCGATCGCCCCGCCGCATGACGAAACCGGCTCCGCGCTGCTCGTCACCCTCAACCAGCTTCCCAAGATCGGCAAACTCAGCTTCGACGGCAAGCCGGTCGAGCAGGGCGCGAAAATGCCAGCCGCGGCACTAACTGCGTTGACCTATGATTCATCAGGCGTTGCCGCCGGAACCGTTGGCCTGATCGGCTATACCGTGAGTGACCCCTATGGCCAGGCGACGCAAGGTGTCGTCGCGATCACCGTCTCGGCGGATGCAGGCGCCAAGATCGCCCAGCTCGAACAGGAAAAGCAAGTGCGGCTGGCCGATGCCGATGCCTATTTGAAGACACTGCCACGCGACGTGGACACGACGATCGGCGTCGGCCCCGTCAAGGCGGGCCTGCCTGAAGCACCTGAAACGGCTGCGGAAATGACCTTCAATATCGCGGCCCTGCCCGACAAGGGCACGTTGCGCGCCGGCGACCGGGTGATCGGGCTCGGCCATGTGCTTGAAGCCGCCGATATCCCGGCGCTTGCCTACGAGCCGCAGATCGGCACTGAGAACCAGCCCTTCGCCCTGACGCTGCAAGCCGCCAACGAAGACTTGCCGCCGGCGACTATCACTTTCAAGCCGACGCTCAACGCCTGCGACACATCGGCCGCGGCTCCGCTCGACCTGCAGGGCGTGACGGCAGGCAAGCTGCCGAACGAGATCGTCGCCGATGAAGCACTGCCCGCTTGCATGGACGCGGTGAAGGCCTATCCCGAGGTGGCGCGCTTCATCTATCAGCTCGGCCGTGCCCAGCTTGCCAACCGCGATACCAAAACGGCGTTCGCCACGATCAGGAAGGCAATGGATGCCGGGCATGTCCGGGCGATCCAGGAACTATCAAGGCTTTATGAGTTCGGCGCCTCCGTCCCGCGCGATGCGGCCAAGGCAAGCCAGATCGCCAAGGATGGCGCGGCCAAGGGCGATCCCTTCGCCCTGCACAGCTACGGCAAAGCCCTCTATCACGGCCGCGGCACCAAGGCCGATCAGCAGCTCGGGTTGCGCCTGATGCTGCAGGCCGCCGATCTTGGCCATACCTATGCGATGAACGAACTCGGCTATATCTTCCTGAACGGCGTCAACGTTCCGGCCGACCCAGATCGTGGTATCCGCTTCTACGAAGCCGGCGTCCAGCGCAACGACATCTATTCGCTGAACAATCTTGCGCTCGTCTACCGTTTCGGAAAGGGCGCTCCGGAGGATCTCCCGAAAGCGCTCGATCTTTTCACGCGGGCGGCGGAGGGCGGTCAGCCCCATGCTCCGACAAATCTCGGACGCATGTACCGCGACGGGATCGGGGTTACCGCGGACAAGGCGGAAGCGGTGAAGTGGCTGGAGATGGGCGCAGAACGCGGCGACTACTGGGGTGCACTCGACCGCGCGATGCTCGCGAAGGAAGAGGGCGCGGACGACGACAGCCTTGCAATCGCGGCGCGTTATTTCGCGCTGGCGACCGCCATCAACATGCCGGGCAGCGGCGATCCCAAGAACCAGGCGCTGGCGGAATTAAAGAGAATGCCTGGCGCCGCGAAGAAGAAAGCGGAGGCCGCCTTTGCCGCCGAGCTGACCGCTCAGGAAAAAAAGGCAATTCCGAAGACCAAGTCGCTCGATGACAGGCTCGTCAAGCTTGCAAAAGCGACATGGGTAAAGCGAAATCCGAGGTACGATCTCTTCTGAAACGGCGGTCCGGGGGCGCCCTACATGAACAGCAAGCTAATCATCCGCATCCTATTGTGCTCGACATTCATCACAGGTTCCGGCGCAATCCTGCAGAGCTGCATCTTCGATCCTGGCGCCAGGACGCTGTTTGCCAGCGAAGAGCCGGCGGCCAGGAGCGCCACGCCCACCAGGAGAACCACGCCCACTATTAGAAGAGTGGCCGCACAGAACAATCAACCGGCTTTCGTCCGCTCAGAGAACAGTTCCAGTGGGAATTCCGGCGGCGGTGGCTCTGGCGGCGGCATGGGCGGTGGCTCTAGCTCTAGCGGGTCGTCGAGCTCCGGCAACTCTTCGAGCGGCGGTCCTTCCTGGTAAGGTAGGGTCCGTCATGATCCAAGCTGTGACGTTCATCGGAGCAGCAACGGGCATCGCGCTCTCGACCTATCTGCAGCTTGAGCCCGGCAAGGCAATGGCGCTTGCCGTGTTCTGCCTTCTCCTGGCGTGGATCGCCGTCGACGGCACATTCGCTGCTCGTTCGACCTGGGTATCGCGAAAGAGACGAAACGAGGCTCCCGCCATCTTCTGGCGTCGCATCGGAACGAAGCTTGTGGGCCTCGCCGCGCTCCTTGGCGTGGTCGTCATCGCCTGTTCGATCTTTCCGTTTTTCACGCAGTCGTCGGCGGTCCGATGGATCATCGAGGCTGGGCACACCACTATTCCCCTTTCCATCGCACTTGCCGGCGTCACCATTCTCTACGTCGCGGTCACCGATCTGGTCGCGGAGGAGCCCGACGATTATCTCAATCAGGTCGGGCGCGCGGTGTTGATGCAGGATTTTCGCGAGGAGGACGTGCTGTTCGCATTGCGCCTGCTCGCGATCAAATGCTTCTTTCTCGTGCTGATGTTCTCGGGCGGCATGGCGGCTCTTTCCGATCTTGCCGAGAAGCCGGCCTGGGCGTTTCCACCGCTCTCGGCGGCCTGGTTCGAAGGCCTGTTGCAGCTTGCCTTTCTTCTCGACATCGTGCTTGCCGCCGGCGGCTATGTCGCGACTTTCAAGCTTTTCGGATGGCATGTCAGGGCAACGGAGACGACGGCACTCGGCTGGCTCGTCTGCCTCATCTGTTATGAGCCGTTCTTCCCTGCGATCTCGCATGCCTTCGTGCCCTATGGCGAGGGGCCGGGCTGGGAGACCGTGATCCGGGAAGGCTCGGCCGTCTTCATCCTCTGGAGCGTCGCGACGCTGTTCTGCACCGTCATCTATGTCTGGGCGACCGTTGCCTTCGGGCCGAGATTCTCAAACCTCACGCATCGCGGCATCATCACATCAGGCCCTTACCGCTTCATCAAACATCCGGCCTATGTCTCGAAGAACATCGCCTGGTGGCTGTTTGCGGCTCCTAGCTTCATCGCCAGTGGCCTTGCGGAAGGGCTTGTCCGGGCAGGGATGCTGGCGATCGTCAGTCTTATCTACGTCATGCGCGCCCGCGCCGAAGAACGCATGCTGAGCCGGGATCCCGCCTATCGGGACTATGCCGAGCACGTCGCGGCGCATGGGCTTTTAGCAATGGCGAAGCGGCGGCTGGCGCCTACAGCGCCGCGCGTCTGAAAAGACGCGCAAAGGACGCTGTAACACTTTGAATTGCTGGCGGCGTGACTCCCACCGTTCAGCCGTCGAGACCCTTGAAGCGCACCGGCTGGTAGCCGCGCATCAACAGGCTGCCGAGCGAATAGGTATTGCGGCAGACACGGCCTTTGCAGGCATTCGGCGAGGCCTCCATCACCTCCACCTTCTTATCGGCCGTGAAGCGCATGAACAACAGCACATGCGAGCCCGGCTTGTTCAGCGCGTCGCCCGGCCGCATCGACCAGGGGTCTGAGAGGCGCTTGGTGATCCCGGGGATGGCGCGCGTCGAAACGTGCATCTTCAGGCCCCAGGCGTCGCTGACGAAACCGGAGCAGTCGACGCCGAGAATGTTGGATTGCGGCGCGCTCTTGGTGCAGACATTGCCGGCGGTCTGGCCCTTTTCCACGCCGCCGACGAAATTCTCGAGCGGCGTCTTGCAGCCCCAGCAGTAGGGAACACCCTTGACCGTCTGGCCGCGCTTGCCGATCAGGTAGATCGGGCGGCGCAGCCGGTTCATGTTGACGCAGCCCGGGCCGGGATCCCTGCCATAGGCGGTTGATGTCACCAGCCAATTCAGCGTCTCGAAGCCGATTGCCCGCTCGATGACGTCGCTGCGCGATTTCGGCACGATCGCTACCTTCGGCGTCTTGCCGGGCTTGCCGGCCGCCGGCTGCTTGGCCGGGCGGGCGACGGCGAGCTTGCGGCCGGGCTCCCGACCGTCGAGCCGCAGCACCTGCGCCCGGCTTTCCTGCGAGCGCAGATAAAGCACGTCGCCGCGCGGGCCGATCGCCACAAAGCGCCTGGAAAATACCGTGCCCGGTTCGATCGGCAGATCGTAAACCCGGTCCATCGCCCCGTTCGGCGTGAAGCGCACCACCAGCATGCCGGTGCGCTCGGGCCGGTCGGCGGGCACGAGCTCGACCAGCGCATAGGGCCTGCCTGTCGTGTCGATGTCGAGAAGTTCGACGGTGCCGATCCGCCCTTCCGAAGTCAGCTGCAGCGAAAGGAAATTCTCCTCCGAACTGCTGCGCCGCAGCAGGATCTCCGCCTTGTCGTTTGCGGCCGCCGAAACCTCGGCGACGATATCGCCGAGCCCGCGGCTCGGCACATATTGAATGACCGGCGGGCGGGCCTCGGGCCGGTTGGTGCTGCGGCCGATCTCGTCGATGATGCTGTTCAGCGGTCCCGGCGATACCGAGCCCATGGAGGCGAAGACCGAGCGGGTGTAGTCGTCGGCGTCAGCGCCGCCGTCGACGGCGCGCAGCGTCTGCGATCGGCCGTCGGCATCGGTGGAGCGCTCGAGCGGCACGACGCCGTCGGACCAGAGGTAGAGTTCGTTGTGAACGACGGCGAGATCCTCCGGCGTGGCATTTTCCGGCAGCGGCAGGATCTCGGGATCGGCCTGCGAACGTTCGGCGTCGACGGCAAGCACGCGGCCGTTGTTCTGGTCGAGGATGTAGATGGTGCCGTCGTCGCCAACGGTGATCGCCGCCGGCCCGGACGCCTCCGCTTCCTCGTTGGAAGAGATGATGCCGACCGAACGCGCGCCGTCGCCGCCGCGAAGCTCGATGATCGTCGTATCTTTCGCGAAAACCGGCGAGGCGACCGCAAGTGCCGCGGCAAACAAGATATGCGACCCAAAACTACGCATTGCCTCGACCCCCAAAGACCGTCACGTCTTTCAAAAATGGTAGGCTAGATATGACTTCTCAGCAAGCCGTTGCTTTCCAAACGATTTGGAGATCTGCGCCGGCGATAGTACAAGATCATCGTCTCGAAGATTTATCGGCAGGAAATGCTTATGCTGGAATGGAACGGTGACGAACTGGCGCTCGACATAAGCTTGCTGGAGCAGGTTCGCGCGGCGAGAATAGGTTTCTCAGACCGCGTCTGCGCCGCCTCGGCAAGCAAGGACGACAAGCATCTGGCGCAGCTGCGCTCGGAGCCGACCTATCTGATGGCCGAGTTCCTCTATTCGATGAAGGTCTTCGGCATCAACACCGCCGAGGATATCGAACGCTTCGCCGATCTGCACAATGATTACGTGGTTTCGCTCACCCGCGATCCGGCCAAGCTGCAGCGTCTGGGGCTCTCGCAGGATCGTGCGCTCGCCTCGATGTTCACCGCCGACACCAAGCCGCGGCTGATCCAGAACTGGGCTGATAAATCAGGCGCGATCGACCAGTCCAACCTCGCCCGTTTCCTTGTCGCGGTGATGTCGAGCGAGACTTGCCGCAAGACGTTGATCGATTTCGAGACGGCAGGCTTCATGCAGCGCAAGCGCTCGCCCTACGGCACCATGGTCGTCTGGTCGACCGGAATGATCGAGGAGATCTTCGGCGAGATGCTGCGCGATCTGCGCCTTAGCCTGCAGCAATTGAAGATCCTCTGATGCATGTCGCCCGGAAGTGTGCGGCCGGGGTCAACGACATGCATGAAACAAAGAGCGAAAGCGCCGCTGCCAGCCGATTTCAACCCTCCCAATCGATTGGCACCGAGCGCCGTTGCCTTCCTTCCGGCCTCTCCCTATTCTCGGGGCGCTTATGCATGTCGCCCGGAAGGGTGCAGCAGTTCCGGGGCAACGACATGCATAAAAACAAAGAGCGAAAGCACGTCGCATGAATCAATTTTAATGCGACGTGCTTTTGTCGCGCAGTGGCGCCAATAAGACGGATGTGACGACGATGACGAAATCCTGGCTCATAACCTTGTCGATCGGCCTGCTGCTGGCGCTGCAGGTACCTGAGCTCGCGCATTCCGGCCCGGCTGAGGACGCGCTAGCGGCGCGAAACCCCTCGCTTGCGGCACTGCGCCAGCATGACGAAAAGGCCTTTGCCGCGGCGACCGCGATCATCGCCGAACACGAACGCGCCAAGGGGCTTGCACCCGGCGAGGACAAGCTGCCCGATGCGACCTCGCCCGGCCGCGACATGGGCTCGGGTCCCGGCAAGGAATTCACGGTCGACAATCCGGATATTCTCTGGCTCTACAATTCCTCGCCCGAGGGAATGAGCGACCTGATCTCGATTTTGAAATCAGCCGGGCAAAAACCCAAGAACTAACCGCCTCCTCGCAGTTGAACGGACTATAACAGGCCCCGGTTATTCCGAAGCGTGAGTCTTGCTCACGTCTTTGCCTTGGCGGATTCTTCCAGGCTCCAAATAATTTGTAACCCTCCCTCAAGCAAGACAGGCGAAACCATCCCAATTTCGCCAGTCAGTGCTATTCTCATCTTCAACACAGTGTGAGATGTTCGAAGAGGAGGTTTTTCAATGCCGAACCGCAAAGCCATCCTGGCTGCAGCCACCTTTCTTTCGTTCTTTTCGGTGGTTCCCGCCGTCGAGGCGCAGAACGAACGCACATTGACCGAAGCGCCAGCGCAGACCGGGCCTGTCAGCATCACCTTCGATCGCGCTGAAGCCAAATACGCCATCGGCGAAGTTGTCGGCCTCTTCATCCAGTCGACCGAGAACGCCTATGTCACGGTGCTGAACGTCTCGCCGAACGGCGCGGTCGTGAAGCTTTTCCCAAACAAGTACCAGACCGACGCCCTTGTCGGCGCCGGCAAGCGCGTGCAGGTGCCGGATCCGACAAGCGGCGCCAAGCTGCAGGTTTCAGGCCCGGTCGGCCAGGAACAGATCAAAGTCTTCTATTCCTCCAAGCCGCTGACCATCTTCGCCGATCTCGGCGGCAGCGGCAGCGGTATGTTCCGCTCGATCGACGGCGGCATGGATGCCGTTTCCCGCAGCCTTGAAGAAGCCCGCAGCCTCGGCACCAAGATCAGCAGCAAGACGCTGATGCTGACGACGGTCGATAGTCCGGCTGCCATCCCGCCCGTCGCAGCCGCCCCCGCAGCCAAACCGGTCGAGCAGGCTGCAAAGCCGCCCGTTGCGCCGAAACCTGCGGCCGCTCCGAAGCCGAAGCCGGTAACGAAACAGGAAGTCGCCAAGAAGCCGGAAACGGTGGTGGATAAACCGAAGCCGGCTGCCCCGAAAAAGGTCGCGCCGAAGCCTGTCGAGCAGGCAACACAGCAGCCGCCGAAGAAATACAAGATCGTCACCAACCTGGCGCCCGGTCAGGAGCTTGCCGCCGACGAACTGGAGCTGATCGGTCCGGCCGACACCACCTCATCCACCCGGCCGACCCAATATAAGCAGCCCACGCAGTACAAGCAGCCGAGCCAGTCTTCGCAGACGAAGATGCCGAAACTGCCGATGCCGCAGATCAAGATGCCGCAGTTCAAGCTTCCCGGCGGTTTCAGCATCAAGATGCCGCAGCTAAACCTCGGCCGTTCGGCCGAACCTGCCCAGGCCGGCGAGGAGATCGAGGTAGCGAACGCCGATACGCCTGTTTGCACCGCCCTTCTCGACAAGCTGAACACGGCCGTCGCCGCCAAGGATATCGGTGCTGCCGCGGCCGAGGCCGATGCGATCGCCGTCAGCGCCGATTGCGGCCAGTTCCAGGTGAATGCCCAGCGCCGCGTCGCGGCCCTCAGGCTTTCCGCTGCCCAGGAGATGATGGCCGCCAACCAGCCGGTCGCCGATTACGAGCCGCTGCTTGTCGCCGCCGACAGCCCGCAGGTGCTCTGGCAGGCATCCGCCACGCTCGGCGAGATCTATTTCTCCGCACGCCGCTTCGCCGATGCCGCCGCCGATTACCAGCAGGCGATCGAGATCATCAAGAACGAGACCCGCACGCCGAAGGCACCGCCCGCCGAGACGATCTCCGATCTCATCCAGCGCGCCGCCCAGGCCCGCATCCTTGCCGCCAACCCGACGAGCGACAATCCTGAAGGCAGCTTCGTGCCGGCCGAGAAGGACCACCGCAGCGGCGTGCTCGGCGGCATCTATTCGGAGAATGTGCGCGGCATCGTGCCGGTCTCCATTCCGGTTCCGATCACCTTCGACTTCAACAAGTCGAGCTTCACCTCGATCGGCACCGAAGCCGCCCAGGAATTGCTGGAGGCGCTGAAGGAACAGAAGCCCGGCCGCATCATACTCGTCGGCCATACCGACCGGCGCGGCGGCGACGACTATAATCAGAAGCTTTCCGAACGCCGCGCCCAGGCCGTCGCCGACTTCCTGAAGAGCAATGGCCTCGACGCGACAATCGACGCCGAAGGCCGCGGAGCTTCCGAGCCGGTGGACGTCACGGCAACCGCAAACCTCACCGAAGACGATGTCGATGCACTGAACCGCCGCGTCGAATGGCGCCGCGAATAGGCCGGGCGAGGGGGAACTGGCCATGACCGCATTCGTTTCCATGGCCGCAGCACTTGCCCTCCTCACCATGGCGGCCACCGACAGCCTGGCAAAGGTGATCGAGGCGCCCGAGCGTGGTGCGGTCAGGGCCGTGCTGATCGGCATCGACCTCTACCGCAACGTTCCGCCGCTGCACGGCGCCGTCGCCGACGCCGACGACCTTTCGCTTTCGCTGCGCTCGGTCGGCGTCGAGGACATGACGCTCTTGAAGAATGGCGCTGCCGACCGCGAGGGGATCTTCCATGCGATCGAGGCCGTGACGGAACGGGCAGGGCCTGGCGACCTCGTCGTGCTCGGCATCGCCGGTCATGGGTCGAGCGAGCCGGAACGCGTCAAGGGCTCGAAACCGAGCGGCCGCGACGAGGTCTATATTCTTGCAGGCTTCGACACCCGGCTGCCGGGATCGCGCGAGCGTATCTTCGGCGACGAATTCAAGACGCTGATCCGCAAGCTCGAGGCCAAGGGCGCCGATGTGGTCTTCATCGCCGATACCTGCCATGCCGGCGGCATGACCCGCGACGTCGATCCGCGCGGCGCCGAAATCACCTGGCGCCAGGCGCCTTCCTATACGATCGAGGAGGACGACCTCGCACCGATTTCGACCACGGCGGATGCGCTGTCCACCGGCTTTGATTTCAAGCGGCTGACCTTTCTCGCCGCCGTCGACGACAACACCAAGTCGCCCGAGATATCAATTCCCGGCATTCCGCAGAAACGCGGTGCGTTGAGCTATGCCACCGCCCGCGCCTTCGAAGGGGCCGCGGACCGGAACGGCGACGGCGCCGTCAGCCGCCGCGAACTGTTCGAATATGTGCGCCAGGCGGTCTATCAGTTCACCAACCAGCGGCAGAACATCTTTACCGAAAGCCCGCCTGGAACCGATCTCGATCGCGCCGTCGTCTATCATTACGAAGGGGCGGGGGCCCAGGCGGCGGCGGAGAAATCAAACACTCCGCTGCCCGCCGAGCCCGCGCCGATCAGCATTGCCGTTCTCGGCTCCGAGCCGGTGCTGCAGGGGATCGATCCCGCCGTCACGCCGTTCAAGCTGACGGGGGGTGCTGATGCCGAACTTGTCTTCGATCCGGAAAAGCGCGAGGCGATTGCCGGCGGCGATGTCGTCGCCTCCGGTGTCGGCGCCGGCGACATGCCTTTCGTTGTCGACCGGATGGCCGCGCTCGATGCGCTGAAGCGGCTCTCCGAGACCAACCCGCAGACCGTGCGCGTGACGCCTTCCGACACCGTCCATCGCGAAGGTGAGCGCGTCGGCGTCACGGTGTCGGATATATCGGGCCGCAAGCTCGCACTCTTCGACGTCACCGGCGATGGAACCGTACAGTTCCTCTATCCGGGCGAGAAGGAGGTCGATGCTGAGATGTCTCAGACCTTCGATCTCGACCTTTCCGTCGTCGCACCTTTCGGCACCGACCTGCTCGTCGCCGTCACTTCTGAGGCCCCGATGCCCGAACTTATCGAATTCCTGAAGCAGAACGACAGGCGCCGCGCTGCCGGCAATATCGCCAAGCGCCTCGGCGATTTCCTGCCCGAGGGCGCGCGCGTCGGATTTACGGTCCTCTATACCTCCGCCGGAGCCAAGCTATGAGTACGTCGATCAGCAAGGTCCTCAATATTGCGTCCGTCATGCTGCTTCTGGCTACTCCCGTGCTGGCGCAGCAGGATACCGATTTCGCCGGCGAGGATGGCGGACGTGTCATCGGCGGCCAGGCAGCCAAGAAGGGTGAATGGCCCTGGCAGGTGAAGATCCTGGCGCCCGACCCCGAACAACGCGGCCGCTTCGGCGGCCATTGCGGCGGCTCGCTGATTTCGCCGCGCTGGATATTGACGGCCGCCCATTGCGTCACCAGCGGCCGCTCCGGCAAGCAGGATCTCTTCGCCCGCGACCTACTGATCGTCGAGGGCAAGTCGAAGATCGACAAGGTGATCGCGGTGGACGGGCCCGACAAGCCGGGCCTTGCCGTGGAAGAGGTGATCATCCACGAGGATTTCGACCGCAAGGTCTTTGCCAACGACATCGCCCTCATCAAGCTGAGCGAGCCCGCTAAATCGAAGCCGGCGATCCTCGCCTCGGCCTCGGATGATGAGGTAGAGGCCGCGGGCCACCCGGCCGTCGTCACCGGCTGGGGTTACACCAAGGCCGATCACGGCTGGGACGACAAATATCTGCCGACCGAGCTGCAGGAAGTGGAACTGCCGATCGTGCCGCGCGAGGACTGCCGCGCCGCCTATCGCGACAGCTCGATGCGCATGAACCCGATCGACGAGCGCAATGTCTGCGCCGGTTATGCCGAAGGCGGCAAGGATGCCTGCCAGGGCGACAGCGGCGGACCGCTCGTCGCCCAGCGTCCCGACAAGCGCTGGATCCAGCTCGGCGTCGTCAGCTGGGGCGCCGGCTGCGCCGAGGCCGAACATTACGGCGTCTATACCCGTGTGGCCGCCTTCCGCGACTGGATCGCTGCAAAGACCGACGGCGACGTGCCGAATGTTGAAGGGCCTGCTGCCGGCGATCAGGTCGCGTCCACCACCACCAGTGGCGGGACGAAGCAGAGGAAGTCCGGACAGGAAGAGGCCAATCTCGTCATCACCACTCCGCCCGCCGGCGATACCGCGCCGGCCGGCACGACCGAAACACCTGCTGCCGACACGCCCGCCGGCGATACCTCGCCGGCTGACAAGCCCGTCGCTGACGAACCAGCCGTTCAACCGCCCGTCGTCCAGACGCCGGTGATCGAAAGCTCGCCCGGCGACCGCGCGCTGCTGATCGGCATCGACGATTACGAGATGCGCGAGGCGAAGCTGACCGGTTCCGCCACCGATGTGAAAGCGATGCAGGTCTTCCTCGCCAAGACGCTCGCCTACCGCCCGGAGCAGATCCACACGCTGACCAACCGCAAGGCGACCCGCGAGGCAATCCTTGCCGAGATCGACGACTGGCTGGTGCGCCAGTCGACGCCCGGAAGCCGCGTCTTTCTCTATTTCAGCGGCCAAGGCTCGGAAGAAATGGGCGCCGAGGCGACGACCAGCCCGACGCTGGTGGCAGTCGATGCCAAGCTGGTGCGCGAGGGCGGCAAGGTGACCGTCACCAACCAGATCCGCGAAACGGAGATCGCCGCCCGGCTGAACAGCCTCAAGGACCGCCGCGTCACGCTGCTGATCGATGCCTGCCATGTCGGGCCCGGCAGCCGCAGCGCGGTGGCCGCACCATCCGGCACCGTGCGTTGCCTCGGCCCGGCGCTGGCAGCGCTCGAACCGCCGAACAAATCGGGCAAGGAGGCGAAATTCTCCTTCGGAGGCGAAAACGCCATGGTCTGGTCGGCCGTCAACGCAGGGCAGTGGGCACTCGTCGATAGCGAGGCCAAGCCGCCGCTCGGCGTCTTCACCCGCCGCTTCATCGAAGGCGTGCAGGATGGCGTGGCGCGCGCAGCCGACAAACCGAATGTCAGCAATGCCGCTTTGCTCGATTACGTCCGGCGCAAATCCGACGAATATTGCCGGACGCATGCGGGAGACTGCCGCTTCACGCCGGTGCCGCAATTTTATGGCCAGCCGGATGCGCTCGGCCGGGATGTCATCACCGGCGAGGAGGCGAAGACGCCGCTCGCCGCCGTCGAGAACACGCTGAAGAGCGACAATGAGGCCGGCGTCGCCGTCGACGTGCTGCCCGGCACCGCGGTCAGAATCGGCGACAAGGTCGCGATGCGTGTCTCCACCAAGAAGTCCGGTTACCTGATCCTGGTCGATATCGACGCCTCCGGCAAGCTGACGCAGCTTTACCCGAACAAGCGCTCGATGGGCCTGAAGCCGACTGCCAAAAGCGGCGACAACCGGCTCGATCCGGCCCGGCCGGTGGTCGTGCCCGATGCGCGCAATCCCTATACCGGTTTCGAATATGTGGTGGAGGGACCGGCCGGTGTCGGCATGGTCGTTGCCATCCTCAGCGACAAGCCGATCGAAGTGCTCGACCTGCCGGACGTGCCGACGCCGCTCGTCGGCCAGCGCGCCGCCTTCAACTATGTCTACGATCTCGCCCGAAGCCTCAGGATCGTCGGCGACGACGAGACCGGCGCCCAAGGCAAATGGTCGTTCGATTCCAAATTCTATCGCATCCGCTGAACAGGAGCGAACCATGCCGAAATCCACTCTGCTGGCGGGCCTTGCCGCTTCCCTGATGGCGCTTGCCCCGGCCGCCCATGCCGGCAGCTCCGGCGACAGCAAGGCGATGCTTGCAGCACAAGCCGGGCTTGCCGCCGAACTTATCGACCGTACGCTGGCAAAGGAGGGTGCCGCCAATATCATGGTGTCGCCGGCAAGCCTTGCCGCCGCCCTCGGTCTCGCAGGCCTCGGCGCCTCCGAAGAGGGCAAGGCGTCGATCGCCAAAAGCCTCGGCTTCGGCGGCGAAGTGAAGGGACTGGAGACGGTGCTCGACGCCATGACCCCCGAGAAGCCCGCAGCGGCGGATGCGCCTTTGGCGACGGCGGTCGCGATCGTCTTCGACGACAGGCTGGTGCTCGTCCCCGATGCGCTCTCCATGCTCGCCGGCCACCGGATCAAGCCCTCGATCGAGGATCTCGACGGGCCGAAATCGGTCGAGCACATCAACGGCTGGGTCAAACAGGCAACGCGAGGCGCCATTCCTGTCATCCTGGACGCACCGCCCGGCGGCGGCTTCGTCAGCCTCGGCGCACTTTCCTTCAAGGCGCGCTGGAAGACATCCTTCGACAAGGAGAGCCCGGCAAGCCCCTTTCAGCGCCCGGATGGCTCGACGGTTTCGGTGCCGATGATGCATCTTGCCGGCGATGGCCAGAAATTCCGCTCCGACGAGAAATTCACCGCCGTCGACCTTGCCTATGCCAGCGAGAGCTACAGCATGGTCGTGGTGGCGGCGCGCTCCGGCAAGGGTGTGGCCGGCGCGGACCTGAAGGCGCTCGCTTCCTGGCTGCAAGGGGAAAAATTCGAAGCCGCCAAGGGCGAAATCTTCCTGCCCCGCTTTTCCCTGAACGACGGGCGTGATTTGATGCCGATACTCAATGCGATGGGAGTGGCGCCCGAGAAGGCCAAGGATGCGGGTTTCCCCGGTTTCACCAAGGAAAACATCCGCTTGTCGCGCGTCCTTCAGAAGACGATGATCAAGGTTGACGAAAACGGCACGGAGGCGGCAGCAGCCACGGCTGTCATCACGGAACGCAGCATCGATCCGAAGCTTATTCGCGTCGTGGCCGATGCCCGTTTTGCCTTCGCGCTTCGCGATACAAGAACTGGCCTGCTGCTCGCCGCAGGCCTGATCGGCGATCCATTACTGGCAGGCGAATAGAATTCGGTTTCCTGAATACAATGAATGCAGGGGGACAAGTGCATGAGAAGTGATCTGATCGCCCGCTACACGATCGGCGAGCCGGTCTATGAGAACGAGTTCATCGTCTATCCGGCCCAGGACAAGCGGATGGACCATGCGGTCTTCATCGTCGCGCCCGATATGGCGCTGAAACTGGACAAGGCTCGTTTCGAGCGGGTCTGGACCTCCATCAACGAGGCCAAATCGCTGACGGCCCGGCGCTTCGTCGAAATCGAGGACCTCATCCCGCCATCGCCGGAAGACGACAATTTCTATATCGTCGAGAAGCGCCCGTCGAAAACGCTGCACCAATATCTCGACGAAACCGAAATGGTGGCTTACGAGCGCGCCGTCGAGATCGGCCGCCACATCCTCGAGGGCCTGGCGACGCTGCACGGCGCCGGTTACGCTCACAATGCCCTGACGGACCAGTGCATCTACGTCTCCGAGGATTATTCCGGCCTGTCGGTGCGGATCGGCAACCTGCACCTGATCTCGAAGATCGGCGAGCACATCATCCCGCCCTATGTGCCGGAATTCGGCGCGCCGGAGATCTATGCCAGCGGTACTTTTTCCGCCTCCGCTGCGCTCGACATCTACGCCATGGGCATGATCGCCTACAAGCTTTTCCTGCCGCGACAGACCTATGCCAGTGTCTTTGACAGCGTCATGGTCTGGGAAGACGAGCACCAGCGCGAGCAGAGCTGGAAGAACATCCATCTCGACCCTTCCAACATCTTTCCCCGCCTCGACGTGCTGATCCCCGGCTTTACAGAAGGTCTTGCAAGCCTGGTGGAAAGGATGCTGAGCCGCGACCCGAGCGCGCGACCGCGCACGGGCGCCGACGCGCTGGGCGAATTCGCCCGGGTGACGACGGGCATCCAGCCGATGTCGTGGGACCCGCGCGGCGGCATGCCGCAGCAGCAGGACGCCCCGAAGCCGAAAAAATGGACGCCGGTCAAAATCTCGATGATCGCAGCACTGCTGCTGATCTGCATCGGCGTCGGTGCCGTTACCATCCCGAAGCTGCTCCGCCCGGATCCGAAACTCGTCGCCGATGTCGGCACATGGAAGAAGGAGGCCGAAAGCCGCAAGCAGAAGGCGATCGCCGCCAAGGCGCCGGAACGCCCGGCTAGCGACCAGGCAAAGCTCTCCTACGACACCGGCGCCTCGGCGCTCACATCGGCCGATGCCCTGCTCAAGGATGAAGATTACGAAAAGGCGCTTCCGGGCTTCCAGACGGCCGCCATCAATCTCGGCAATGCGCTAATCGGCATCTCGAAGGAGAATGCCGAGAAGGCGAAGGCTGCCGCTTCGGCCGCCGGCGGCGACAAGGCGCCAGGTTTTGCCGAGGCCGACGCCAAGATGAAGACTGCTGCCGATGCCGCCACCGCAAAGCAGATGCATGCTGCGGTCGGCGCCTACGACGAGTCGAAAGCGACGTTTGACGATCTCGCCAAGGCGCTGACCGCGCTGACGGCCGCCGAGAAGGACGCGGCGGCAAAGCGCGAAACCGTCAATCGCATCGGCGCCGGCGATAGCCCCGACGTCGCCAAAGCGAGCGGCCTGATGACCGAGGCCAAGGCCAAGGCCGAACAATGGCAGATGCCGGCCGCGACCACAGGCTATGGCGACGCCGCCAAACTGTTCGACGCCGTCATCGCCGATGTCATGGCGGCGAAGGATGAGGCGACGGCGCTGAAGCAGAAAGTCACCGATCTCAGCGCCTCCATTGCAACCCGTGCCGGTGCCGCCGAGCCGACGCTTGCTGCACTCGCTCCGAAGATCGGCGAGGCCGACGGCCGTTACACCGCCGAGGCCTATAAGCTCGCGGTCGTTGCCTACCAGCCGATCCTGGCCGATCTCGAGGCGCTGTCGGCGCGCGGCTTCTGCCCGGTTTCGCAGACCCTTGCCTTCGAGACCGTCCCGGCGGGAAGTTATTCGCTGGACAATGTCCGGCTGATGACCTCGTCGATGAAGGAGCTCGGCGGCATGCTCGGCGTTGCCAATGGCGCCGTGAAGATCGACAAGTCCTTCTGCATGCAGACGAAGGCGGTCACGCGTGCGGAGATGGCGGAATATTACACCGCCAATTCCGATCCCGCCGCAGCACAGGCCTATGCCGACAATCCGCAGCAGCCGGCCGACGACGTGCCGCTTGCCGTGGCGCAAAACTATACCGCCTGGCTGTCGAAGCAGCTGAACGCGCCCGTCCACCTGCCGTCGGCGACGGAATGGATGGCAAGTGCGGCGAAGATCATGCCGGAAAAGTTGCCCGATAACGGCGATATCATCCTGCAATGGAGCGCCACCCCCTGCGAGGCCGGCGGCAATGTCGCCTTCATGGCGCAGGAGGGCTCGACCTTCGTCGTCTGCTCCGACGCCTCGGCCGGCGGCATCTTCCGTGTCACCGCCGAATTGCGGTGAGCGACAGAAGCGTCGCAACCGAAAAGGGAAAGTTAACGGCTCCCTCGCAAAGCTAGGTTCGGCGGGGTCATCTACCTTTAAAGCTCGGAGATTCCAATTGTCGAGGCTTCCATTGGCATAGCCGCTATAACAGCTCTCGATGATTGCTGTGCGGAAACCTTGTAACTATTTTTGGTTTTATCGCGCTGGTTGTGAAGCCACTTGCGAATCGCGAACACGCTCGTTACGCAAGGCTTAGATCCGCAGGCAGATTTTTCCGCCATGCATTGTGGCGGCTATAAAGAGCGTACAGAGGGATTTTCCCTACGCACCTTAAGACTGACGGTTAATAACCGTGTGACGACGAAAGAGTGCTTGCGGATCGCCAATCTATGACAAAGAAAATCTATCGTTACGGCTTGAAGGAGCTAAAATCCTGCATCGATCTTTCAGGTGTCGCATTTCTTTTAGATGTGGAGCCGAAATTTCTTTCCAAACAGATTTATAAAACTGACCCTGGCGTTAAATACCATATTTTCCAGGTCCCAAAGAAAGACGGCTCAAGCCGCTTGATCAATGCTCCCAATAAGAACCTGAAATTTATTCAGTCCCGCCTAA
This sequence comes from Rhizobium sp. WYCCWR 11152, assembly GCF_013087615.1. NCBI lineage: Bacteria > Pseudomonadati > Pseudomonadota > Alphaproteobacteria > Hyphomicrobiales > Rhizobiaceae > Rhizobium > Rhizobium sp. WYCCWR 11152. Next base: position 432,111 of record NZ_JABFCP010000003.1, read on the forward strand.
GCCGACTTCTCTATCAATGCTATTTTGATATACACGGGAAGCCTGAGTTTCCGGCACGCGCGATTTCCCATGGGTTTCAAAAAAAACGCGACCTATCCATTTACACGAATGCTTTCCGTCATACGGGGAAACGGCATGTTTTTAATGCCGACTTGGAGGACTTTTTTCCGAGTTTCAATTTCGGCAGGGTTCGAGGGTATTTCGTTAAGAACAAGCACTTCGCATTAAACGACACCGTGGCCACCGTTTTGGCTCAGACCGCGTGCTTTGATAACGCTTTGCCGCAAGGTGCCCCGTCTTCCCCCATCATTTCGGAGCTTATAAGCCAAGCGCTGGACTACCGCCTTCAGGCAATCGCCAGAAAGCATCGTTGCACCTATTCGCGGTATGCAGATGACATAACGTTCTCCACCAATCTTCCGGAGTTTCCCGAACAAATCGGATTAGCGGATGCAGGTGGCTGGATTGCGGGTTCCTCGCTTGAAAAAGCCGTCACGTCTAGCGGCTTTAAGCTCAATGCCAAGAAAGTTCGAATGCAGTTCGGAGATCAGCGGCAGTCGACAACGGGGCTGACTGTGAACCGGAAGGTCAACGTCGGCCGACACTACTACAAGGGTGTTCGGTTCTGTGCGCACGCAATGATGACCGCCGGCAAGGCTGAGGCGCCAGCAATTTTGAAGCTTCCGGAGAAGGAGCTTAGTTCGCATCAGATATGGGGCATGCTCTGTCATGTTCACGATATCAAAGGCCGCCAGTCCGATCATGCGGCTATACGAAGCTTCACGAAGAGCCATCCGGCTCCTCACTATCTTAGGCTAATGCGGGACTTCTTTCATTACCACCGCATTCACACCAATCCGAAGCCCCTCGTGATCTGCGAAGGAAAGACGGATTATATATATCTGAAGGAAGCAATCCGATGGAACATCACGGATCCCAAGGTCGCTAAACTTCTTAATGTTTCGCCGCTTACCAAGACCTCGAAGGGCGACCACTGGCACGTTGATTTCCTCCGCCACACTGACATGGCAGGCGATCTGCTTGATCTCGCCGGTGGTGGAGGCGATCTACCGAAGTTTGCCGCTTATCACCTAGATCGCTTTGAAAAACTTCACAAGGTGGAGGCGACAAAGCCGGTCATCATCATCGTTGATAACGACAACCAGAGCGCGGGCATGTGGTCGTATATCAAGGAGGCGATCGGATCCAAAGGGGTCATCGACGGATCTCAACCATATTACCACGTTGGAAAGAACCTCTACGTTGTGCCCATTCCAAGTGCCGGAAAGAAAGACTTCTACATCGAAAAACTCTTTCCGCCTAAATGGATGAAGGAGAAGCTGGGCACAAAATCTTTCAAAATAATGCAGAAGAAGGGGGAGAAGCTCGGTCCGGACGAATATGGTAAGGGCGAGTTTGCTACCAAAGTCATCCGAGCGAACCGGGGCAAGGTCGATTGCTCGAACTTCCTTCCGCTGCTTCAAACACTCAGCGATATCACTGACATAGAATAAGCAAATTCGTCTTCGGCTTAGCGCGGCCGAATTGGTGGACTGCTAAGCAGGCAAGAGAAGTTTATCGAGCACCTCTTCTCTGAGAGTGACCTTGCCCCCAAGTTTTATCCAGTTTTGAGTTCGCTCCAGCGGTTTTTGGTTGCTGTTGTTGGTTCGGTAGCGGCGGGTTGCGGTGCGGAGCCATTTCGGCTGCGCAGCACCGCATCACGTCGCGGGTTGAGTGTCTGAGCGAATTCGGCCGGTGTCAGCCAGCCAAGGCCTGAATGCGGGCGTTGATCGTTATAATCGCTACGCCAGTTTGAAAGCGCAGACCGGGCATGAGCAAGCGACGAGAACAGAGTTTCATTCAAGAACTCGTCTCGCAGCCGCCCGTTGAAGCTTTCGATAAAAGCGTTCTGGATCGGTTTTCCAGGCGCGATGTAATGCCAGTCAACCTTGGTCCGGTCCGCCCATTGCAGGATCGCGTTGCTGGTGAACTCGCTGCCGTTGTCGCTGACGATCATCCTCGGCTTGCCGCGCACCTCGATAATCCGGTCAAGCTCCCGTGCGACGCGAAGACCGGAAAGCGATGTATCGGCGACGAGCGCCAGGCACTCCCTCGTGCAATCATCGACGACGGTCAGAATCCGCAACCTGCGCCCATCGGTGAACTGATCCGACACGAAGTCTAGCGACCAGCGATCATTGGCCACCATCGGCACCAGCATCGGCGCTCGCGTGCCTATCGCTCGCTTGCGACCGCCGCGCTTGCGCACCGTCAGTTTCTCCTCCCGATAGAGCCGGAAGAGCCTCTTGTGGTTCACGAGGTGACCCTCCCGCCGGAGCAGCACATGAATGCGTCGATATCCGAAGCGGCGACGTTCATGCGCCAACGCCTTCATTCGCTCGCGAAGCTCATGATCATCGTCGCGCCTGGTCTCATAACGGACCGTCATTCGGCAAAAACCAATGGCTTTACACGCCCGCCGTTCGCTCATCCCATGATGGCTCATCAGATGCGCAACAGCTTTCCGCTTGGCCGCGGGCGTCACCACTTCTTTCCCAAAAGGTCTTTCAAGGCAGCATTGTCGAGCATCGCATCCGCCAGAAGCCGTTTCAGCTTCGTGTTCTCGTCCTCAAGCGTCTTCAGCCGCTTGGCCTCGGACACCTCCATGCCGCCGAACTTGGCCTTCCATTTATAGATGCTAGCATCGCTGACGCCATGCTTGCGGCAAAGCTCCGAGACCGGCGTGCCTGCCTCGTGCTCCTTCAATATGCCGATGATCTGTTCGTCTGTGAAACGATTGCGCTTCATCCTCTGGTCCTCTCAATGGGCCAGAGCTTACTTCAAAATGGATTATTTCAACGGGGCAAGGTCAAACGAGCACCTTGGTTGGCTCGCGAACGACGCAAAGTCCTACAATGCCAGCCTGGAAAGCTTGGCTATGCAGGCGATTGAGCGTCGAAAAGAGAAACTGCTTAAGGACAAATCTCTGGTCGCAGGATTAGGGTTCAAAATGAAGGAGCGTCCCGGCGCAAGTCCGACGTTCGCGGCTCCGTCAGTTCGCAGGAACATTCGACCTACCACCGCCAAACCTCTCGCTTCTCGCGAACCTTATAAGCCCGAGCCAATCCTTGCCGGCGAAGACTACGAGCATATCCTGTCGGTTATGGAAAACATGGTCGGTGTGATGGAGCAGAGTCCGGGCGCCTTCAGAGAAATCGATGAGGAAAGCTTGAGGACCCACTTTCTGGTGCAACTCAACGGGCATTTTGCAGGCAACGCGACTGGCGAGACTTTCAACTACGAGGGAAAATCCGACATTCTCATCAAAGTTGATGGAAAAAACATTTTCATTGGCGAGTGCAAGTTTTGGACTGGTGAAAAGGGCTACCTTGAAACTTTGGATCAGGTGCTTTCCTATCTAAGCTGGCGAGACACGAAGGCAGCCGTTCTCGTTTTCAATAGAAACAAAGATTTTAGCGGCGTTCTTGCGAAAATTGACGAGGCTAGCCGGAGCCACCCGAACTTCAAAAAGCTGGTCAGGAAGCGATCGGAAAGTAGTTGGACCTATCTGTTCGGGCACAAGGATGATGCGAACAGGGAGATCACCATCACCGTTCAAGGTTACAATGTACCGGAACGGATTAAGCCTCGCGTTTGACCCATTTCTCCGCTCGCCGATAGCTGGCTGGCGACAACCATTCGTGAGAAAGCATGTACGGAGCACAGGATCCACGGGCCCTTCAGCTATAAACTACATGTTCGTCGATGCGGCGTCCCTGAGTGTCTACATCAAGAATATCTCGCGCCGATTTTTCGCCGATCAAAAGTTCGAATTCGACCTCAAGCGGATGTCTCGGGCTACAATCGCCTGTTTTACTATGATGCCTTGCCAATCAGGGAACGCGATGAGGAGGTGGCCTAGAAAGTGGAAAAGGTCTTGGGCCTGCCACTCTCTGACCAACCGTGCTTACACTTGGGCGGGGTAATCTGCAAGTGAACCCGGAATGCGTACATCAGTGCAACACTTGTCGACGCAGCGCAGGGCGCTCCGACATAAGGTTCTAGAGCGCCCTTTCTTCTTCATCCGGCAGCTCGCGCTCAAGCCGTACACCTCTACACTTTTCAATTCCAAATTTCAGAATACGCGCGTATATTGAACGTGGGGACTGCGGTATCCGTGCCTTGAGGGGTCGAGGACAATGTGCTGGAACACATCATCAGCATTCACGCCGGTTGGGTTTGCTTTGCGAGGCCCGGCATCTCGCAAGATCGTATGGACGCTGGGCGACGCGGCGCGTCTCCTGATCAACGACTGGCCCTGCGATGACGGCGAGGAATATGTGGCTGCCGTCAAAGCCTGCGTCGACGCATTGAGCGGGAAGATTGCCCCGGAACAATTCCGGGAAGCACTTCTGCGTGCGGCCGATGAGGCGGGTATCGCCACTCTATCACTCGTCCGGCAGGGAATGGGAGAGCGTCGACCGGACCTTCCCTCAAGCGCGCAAAGATAGTCCGAATGTCGAGGGGCTACTCGGCTTTCGACATCATGTTTGCGCCAGAAGCCGCGGACATTAGTCCCAAAGCTAGAAAAGCACAAAATGCAGGATGATGAAGCCGGTCCTAGTTTGTCCCTTGGTCTATTCAGACTCAGTGGCCTCTTCGCCTCTGTCGTTATCGTCGTATATATTTTCTGGGAAATGTTCAGCCAGAGCGCAGCCCTCATTCGGCTTTCGATGACAGCAAAAAATTTCCCTTATGCTGAGAGATGTGATGCTAGCGGTAATCCGATTACTACAGGAGAGCCCAATTGCGTCGACCTTGGCCGCTATCTGGTCGTCTACGGCCCTGTCATCAAGGTCGTCCGCAGGGCGTGTTCCGGGAGTGACGGCGCCCCCGAGACGCTCATCCTAGACAAGGCGTCGAGGATCGAAATCAGCTTGGTGGAAAAATCGTTGAGTTTTCGAGCTAGCAATGGAGTAAGCGTACTTTGTATTCCACCTAATCTCAGCCCCGAGCGAAGCAACTAAACTCCTCACCAACGACCGTTCAGGGCCGAACTCCGCCATGGCTCAGATGCACCAAAAGGCAAATTCCCCGGCGAAGTCGGCTGCCATAGGCTTGCGGGCGGTGGAGTTGCAGCAGCCAGTAAAGTCAACCAATCGTCCGCGCCGGTCAGCACGGGAGCCGCGTGCCGGCTCCCTGTCCGATACCATGGCGGCGTCGTCCCGCAGCTCGAGCCTTCGACACTGCGGGTCGTCTCTCAGGCTTCAGATTTCAGCTTGCCACCGACCGCCCAGGAATCCTTGGCGATCTCCGTTATCAGGATTTCCAGCGATTCCGGCGGGCACGCCAGGGTTTCGACTGCGGCCTTGGTCACTTCGCGCGCGAAGGCGCGCTTCTGATCGTCGGTGCGGCCGGGATGCATCTGCAGGTGAAGAATGGGCATGGTGTCTCCTTGGTCAGGTTGGCGATGTCCGTCGTCTTGACGCGGGCATGATGACCATGTTGTAAATTCTCCGGTTGATAAATAAGCTGTTGGTATCGTCATTCGAAACCAACAGGTAGGCAATCGTGGACAAGCTGGCCGGCATGGCGATGTTCGTCAGGGTCATCGACAATGGCAGTTTCGCGGCCGCCGCGGAGATCGCGCAAGTGTCGCCTGCCATGGTTGCCAAGCACATCAAGACCATTGAGACCCGGCTCGGGGCGAAGCTGATCCATCGCACCACGCGACGCCATCAGCTGACAGAGGTCGGCCAGCTCTATTACGAGCGTTGCAAGCGCGCCCTTTCCGAAGTGGCGCTGGCCGAGGCTTCGGCGAGCGAGCTGCAATCGGCGCCGCGCGGCCGGCTTCGGTTGGTGGCACCCGTCAGCTTCGGGACGCAGGTCCTGGTGCCGACGCTGATCGATTACCAGAACGCCTATCCCGACGTCAGCATCGAGCTATCGCTCGACAACAATGTCCATGACCTCGTCGGCGAGGGGTTCGAGCTCGGCATCCACATCGGTCCGCTCTCGGACAGCAGCATGGTCGCCCGCCCGCTCACGCCCTACCGGCGGATTCTCGCTGCCTCGCCGGACTATCTTGCCCGCCATGGCCGACCGGCCTCGCCCGAGGCTCTGACGAACCATCTCTGCCTCGGCCACTCCTATTGGCGCATGCAGGATCGCTGGCACCTGGTCGGACCGAGAGGCGAAATGCGCGATGTATTGATTTCCGGAAAATTCTCGACCAACCAGGGGGCGGCGCTGCGCATCGCTGCGCTCCACGGCGCGGGAATTGCGCTTCAACCGGAACTGCTGCTCGCCGCCGATATCGCCGAAGGACGGCTTGAGCAGGTGCTGCCGGAATGGTCCTACAAGCCTGTACCGATGTACCTCATCTATGCGCCGAACCGTCGGCCGACAGCGATGTTGCGGACAGTGATCGATTTCCTGGTGGATCGGTTTGGCTAAACCCCGCCGAGACCGACATCGCTGTGCGGTTTAGCCTTGAGCTCTAAGACTGTAGATTAGCCAAGGTTAAAAGTCGCAGTGCGTGGCGAGCGAAAATTGACAGGTTTGTTCTGATGGCTGATCCTCGAGGTGTACGCACTTATATGCATGGGGTGTGCTGGGAATGGTCGTTCAACCGCTCGTCGTGAAGTTAATATCTTTTACCTGCTTCGTTGCATTTGCCGTGAGCTTCGCCGTCGCTTTCTGGGTGATAATCAGGGTGCTCTGTAAGACCGACTGCCTGGTAGATAAGCCGGAAGATCAGGGCCTCAGCTGGCGGGAACGGCAAGCACGCAAGCGCAACCGCTTCGACAGGTACTACGTCGCTGAAGAGTTTCGTTCATTGCGCAAGGCAGCCGCCATCGCCCAGACAGGTTGCGCTTTATCCTTCGGCTCCCTTCTATTGCTGGGCTTATTGTTTGGCGAGAGAGCGTCTCATTAGGTTCGAAGCACTCCTTCCGGTCAAATGCCCATCAAACCGGCGATCAACGCCGCGCCGGCGGCTTCACCGCAGCCCGCCGCTGCAGCGCAAAACGCGCGGCTGAGCAGTTGACGTCGGGAACGAGATCGTAGGTCTGCTGGTAGAGGCTCTGGGCCAGCGTATTGTTGCCGCGGTTCTCCGAGGCAAGGGCTGCGAGCGCCGTGCGCTTGTAGGCCTCGACGATCGGCTCGGCGGCCTTTGCCAGCGCGGCATCGTCCGATGGTTCGGTCGCCAGCGAAAGGGCGGCATAGGTTGCGTCGCCGTCCCTGCCGACACGGCCGCCGACGGCCCCGTTGAAGCTTGCTTCCGAAACCTGGCGCATGCGCCGGGCGTTCTTGATGCATGTCGGAATGCGGGCGGCTTCCGCATTGATGCGTTCTGCCGTCGGGCCACCGTCGGAGCTGCCGCTGTCGGACAGGATCACGTAGCCGATGATGCCGACGATGGCGAGATAGACGACCCCCATGCCGGCGAGGAAGGCCGGCTGCTTGAGGAGCGACTTCTTCGGCTTGTCGTCACTTGCCTTGGATGCCTCCTTCTTCGGCGCTTCCTTGGCGGCGGCCTTGACGACGAATTGGAATTCGACGTCCTTGCCGAGACGGAAGCTGTCGCCGGCCTTCAGCGACGCCGTCTGCAACAGGGCTTCGCCGCGCAGCATGATCGGGTTCAGCCCCATGCGGCGGATGATGAAGCCGCCGTCGCTCTGCCGCTCGATGCGCGCATGGATCGGCGCCAGGAACGGATCGTCGACGACGATATCGGCATTGCCAGCCCGGCCGATCGACATTTCGGGCCGGTCGAGCACATGGCTGCGGCTCTGGCCGCCGGGACCGGTCTGCAGAAGGCTAGGCTTGTTTCCGCGAAAGAAGGAAAAGACCATGATCAGAACATCCCACTCGACATCATCTCGACAATTGCAGGCGCCAGCACCAGAAGAAGGATCGATACGACGATCATCATCGCCGGCATGACGATCTTGGCCTTCAACTTTTCACTGGCCCTATCGGCCTTTTCCCAGCGGCGGAAGCGCAGGTCGCGCGCATGTTCGCGCAACAGCTCCACACGGTTGCTGCCCTCGACTTCGCCCTGGATCACGGCGCGGATGACGCGGATTACCTCCTCGGCGGTCATGCGGCGCTCCAGGCGCTGCAGCGCCTCGATCATGCCGGTGCCGAGCGCCACGTCCTTCAGCGTCTGTTCGATCTCCTCGCTCATGACAGTGCCGGGTGCCGCCTCGGCATAAAGCCTCAGGCTTTCCGGCAGGGTCGCCTGCGCCTGCTGCGTCATGACGACGAGATCGAGAAAGTAGGGAAATTCGCGCGAAATGCGTTCCTTGCGATCCTGCGCCTTGTCGTCGGCGACGACCCAGAAATAGATGGCGGGGATCAGGCCGAGGATCAGGCCGGCCACGAGCCCGCCGATCACGCTGCCGCTGGCAATGCCGAACAGCAGGCCGAGCACGACGAAACCGAACAGGCTCAAAACGACGAGAAGGGCGATATATTCCCGTCCCGTCACGCCGCCGAAGGGCCGGCCGGCATAGATCAGCTTCTGCTCGAGCTGCGCGCCGTAATCGGCCAGCAGCGGCTCGAAATGCGTCAGCACGAATTCGACCGGCGTGCGCATGCCGATGCTGTCGACAATGTTCGGGGGCGGACCATCGCCGCCGGCGGACCGGCGCACCACCTGAATGCTGCCGAGCAGATCGCCGATCCACCAGACGAGCAGCGCAGCGGTGATCCCGGCAAAGACGACGGCGATCGGGGCGAGGGGTATCTGAGACATCATACCGACACCTTCATCATCGAGCGCATCCAGAAGAAACCGGTGGCATAGAGGATGGCGCCGACGATCGCGATGACGATGCCGATGGCGTTGCCGAACACCTTGTCGATCAGTTCCGGCTGGCCGAAGAAGATCAGCAGGATCATGAACAGCGCGCCGCCATTGACGACGCGGAAATTCATCCGCGCCTGCGACGACGAGGTGGTGATCTTCTGATCGAGCTTCCAGATTTCCTTGAAGGATTTCGACATTTCCGTCAGCGGCTCGGAAATGTCGCCGCCCTGGCGGGCAAAGAGACCGAGGGCCGCATCCACCATCTTGAAGTGCAGGCTCGGCACAGTGCGGCCGTGGCGGTCGAGCGCCTCGACCAGGCCGATGCCAAGCTTCTGTTCGCGGGCGATGCGCTCGAATTCGCGCGAAGCGGGCATCTGGCCGGTATCGGCCACCGCATTGACGGCGACGGCAAGCGGCTTGCCGGTGCGCACCGCCGAGACGATCTGGTCGACGGCATAGGGAAGCTGCGATTCGATCTGCAGCCAGCGCCGCTGCAGGAAATAACGGATCAAGCCCTTGGGCAGGAAGAAGGCGACCGGGATGGCGACGACGAAACCGAAGATCGGCCCGAAGATCAGCGAGATCACGATGAAGACGACGATCGCCGTGATGCCGTAGGCGAGGATCATCGTATAGGGCGGAACGGCATCGCGCCCGAAGACCTGCGCCGCCTCGCTGGCGAGCGCAATGTCACGCTCCGTGGCGCGCAGCAGCGGCGCCGGCCAGCGCACCGGCGCGCCCCAGACGAGCAGTCCCGCCGTCACAGCGCCGAGGGCGACCGTAAAAATCTGCAGAATGCTGATATTCATCGCTTCCCCCTCAGACGAACATATCCAGTTTCTCGATCTCGCCGTCGTCGTTGAACTCGACGAGCTCGGCGACGAAGCTCGGCAGGTAGCCGGTGAAGGCATGCACGGCCTGGCCACCGGCGCGGCCGACGAGATTGAAGATCGGCTCGACGATGATGAGGCCGGTATCCGGATCGATGCCGATCACCTCCGATATTTCGGTCACGGCGCGCCGCCCGTTCGCCAGGCGGTTCAACTGCACGACGAGCTCGACGGCGGCAACGATCTGCTGGCGGATCGCCATGACAGGCAGCGAACTCTGGCCCTGCAGCACCATCACCTCCAGGCGGGTCATCATGTCCTGCGGCGTGTTGGCATGCGCCGTCGTCATCGAGCCGGCATGGCCGGTGTTCATCGCCTGCAGCATGTCGATCGCCTCGGCGCCGCGGCACTCGCCGACGATGATGCGGTCGGGACGCATGCGCAGCGCGTTGCGCACGAGGTCGCGGATGGTGACGCTGGTCTCGGATTCCGCCGTCTTCGGCCGCGATTGCAGATAGACGACATGGATGCCGTCAAGCTGCAGTTCCGACGTGTCCTCGACGGCAACGACGCGCTCGCCGATCGGGATGAATTGCGACAGGCTGTTCAAGAGCGTCGTCTTGCCGGAGCCGGTGCCGCCGGAGACGACGATGTTCTTGCGGGAGCGGACGGCCGCCTCGAGGAAGGCGCGCATCGGCTCGCTGAGCGCGCCGGCGGTCACCAGCTTGCTGATGTCGAGCCGCGACTTGCCGCCGAACTTGCGGATGGTCAGGCAGGCGCCCTTGACTGCCAGCGGCGGAATGACGGCGTTGACGCGCGAACCATCCGGCATGCGGAAGTCGGCCATCGCCTCGCTCTCGTTGATCGAGCGGTTGGAATCGACGGCGATGCGCTCGATCACCTTCATCAGCTGCCGTTCATTGGCGAAGGCAAAAGGATAACGCTCCAGCAGGCCGAATTTTTCGACGTAGATCTCGTCATAGCGCGTCACCATGATTTCCGAGATGACGTCGAGATCCATCAGCTCGGAGATCGTCCCCCAGCGATACATCAGCTCCTCGATGCTGGAGCGCAGGTGCATATGGGCGATCTCATAGCGGTCGCCGGCGTTGAAAAGAGCCTGCCGGGACTGGAAGGCGGCGCTGAAACGGGTGTCGAGCTGGGCGAAGTCCGAGCGGGTGGATTCGAAGTTCAGCTTGAGCTGCAGCGCCGAAATCAGCGCCTTGCCGACGTCGAAGAGGCGGCGATTGTCCTGCTCCTCGCGCGACAGGCTTGCGGCATTCGACGAGGCGTCGCGCCGCCCCGTGCGGGCAATGCGTTTGGCCAGCCATCGATAGACGGCGTTCTTGATGACAAGGATGACGAGATCCTGCGGTGCAGCGTCGAGCGCCTCCTTAATGAACATGTCGAGGCGTTCGCGGATGCGGCCGCGCGTCTCCTCGCGGCCGAAATCGGCGGATTTCACCAGCCGGTCATATTGCGTGTCCTTCAGCAGGCGTTCGTGAATTTCCATCTGCAGGGCGAGCACACGTTCCTGATCGGGAAATTGCGTGACCACTTCGGCGGCCGCGGCTGGTTCAACAAGCTCAATGGTGACGTTCGGCACCCAGATCGACATGCCGGCCGAGACCGCAACCGGCATGCCGGCCCGAAGCGGCTGATCGTCGACGCGCGTCGGGTTGCGGCCGTGATGCTGCACCGACCAACCCTGGCCCGACTTCCGCAGCACGAATTGCGGCGAGGAGACGTGGCTGCCGCGCAGGCGCACGACACCCGCTCCGGCGGGCAGCGTCAGCGTGCTGCTTTCGCCAACGAAATAGGTCTCGTTCGCCGAGAGCGGGATGACCTCCCGACCGCTGCCGTCCTCATAGGAAATCTTCAACAGCATGGCTCATTCCCCCGCGGCGGTCACATGCGCGTCCAGTTGATGCTCGGCAGGTCCTCGACGGTATTGTCGGCCGGATTGCGCAGCACGAGGTTCAGGCTGCCGTTCGACTGGCCCATGGCAAAAATCAGCATTTCGGCTTCCGACGGCGTCACTTCGACGGTCACATTGTTGTAGGTGCTGTTGGCCTTGGTGACCGCGCCCTCCGCCGTCGTCGCCGCGCCGACGGCCAGAACCTTGACATTCTGCAGGAAGGTGCGGGTGACGACACGGGTGCGCGAGCTTATGCCGAGTTTGTAGTCCTGCGCCTGCTTGCGGTAGGCGTTGACGTCGTTCTCGTCGGCGCCTGGATATTGGGTGAGATAGTTCTTCAGCATCTGCTCGACCGGCGACTGCGGCTGGGCTGGAGCCTGCGGCTGTCCGGCTGTGGCCGGCGCCTGACCCGGGACGGCGGGCTGACCTGGCACGGCAGCGGGCTGGCCGGGCGCTCCCGGCTGGGTCGAGGCGGCCGGCGCCACGGGCTCGACCGGTTCGTCGACCGTGCCGAGGATATCGACATAGCTGCCCGGCTCGACGAAATGGCCGACGGCCGCGGCTGCGTTGACGGGGAGGGTCAGCGCCCGTTTACCCGGCGCGATCATCGTCGTCAGGCGTCCACCGTCGGTATCGTCGAAATACTGGAAGAGCAGCACCGAACCGGCCGGAATGTCGCTCGCAGCCGTCCTGTCCTTCAGCCATTCCTGATAGGCGCTGGCAGCGGGAACCGCGAGCTTGGCGAGCGCCCCGAAGCTTTCCGGCAGCATCACCGGTTCGGCGAGCATGTCGGGCGTAATCGCCTGTCCTCGTGTGACCTTCCTGTCGGGCTGGAGCCGCATGAAGGCATAGGCCGTCTGCTCGTTCTTGACGCTCTCGGTCCAGAAATAGAGCAGAACGCCGGTGATGAGCCCGACGATGACAGCCGCGATGAGCTTCCAGTTCATGGTGTTATTCCCCCTACGAAGGGTTGCCTGATTTGAATGACTTCGACGGTCCGGCCGTCGGTCTTGCTGCGCGTGTAGAGAACATTGGCCTCGACGCTGCCGCGCCGACCATAAAGGGCAGTGACCCCGCCGCGCTGCGCCGGCGGCGTCTCGATGGTGAAGCCGTCGCGGGCAAGCAGATCGGCGCGCTGATCGGACCAGCGCGAGGCCGACAGCGTGCCTTTCGACACGACCGTGCGCGACGTGTGGCCCTTGTCGCGATCGCCGATATCGCTCAGCACCTCGACACCGGCCGGCGGACGCAGCGACATCGGCAGCTTGTTGATATCGGCCGGAGCCGCGAAGGCCGGCAACGTCGAGGCGACATCCTCGAAGCGGCTCATCAGCACCTCGGTCCTCGGCGCATCGGCGGGACGGCGGATCATGATCGAGACGCCTGGGATCGGCGCTCTTGCCGAAGGATTTTCAGGGTCCTGCCGGCGGAGATAGTCGAGGGCTGCCTCGCCGTCGCCATCGAAGAACCGCACCACCACGGCGAGATCGTCGCGGATGCGGCTCGTCTTCGGGACGATCAGCATGTTGGCGGCGATCACGGCAGTCAGCTCTTCCTTGTCGTTGCTTTTCGGCAGGGCAGGCCTTGTATTGACGGCCAGCACCCGCAGCCACTCGTCGGTAATATCGGAAATGCTGCGATCGCTCTGGTAGGGCGTGAACTCCAGCGGTTGGCCGTTGATGACGAGATCGCGCGGCGCCCGCTCCGGCGCGCCGACGATACTGGCCAGCATCGAATTTAGCGTCACCCTCAAATCCTTGTAGATCTCGGCGCGAACAGGTGTGGCCATGGCGGCGGCGAGCCCGAAGACGAGCACCAAACCAGCGAGATGGCCGACGAGACGAAAGGAGATGCGTGAACCCTGTCTCATCTTATTTCGCTCCCGGAAAGACGCCATCGAAGAGATCGCCGGAATCGCTAGCCACGCCGCGAATCTCCCGGCGCAGCGTCGGATCGTAGCCGCGGCGCGTGGTATCGTTGTTGTGCGAGGCAAACAGCGTGGAATCGTCGACCGTGAACGCGTCCTTCCAGCGGATGCTCCTGATCGTATCGAGATCGTCGGAATCCCTGAACTTGTAGACCCGGTCGGCCGTCGCTGTGACGAGCTGCGGCTTTTCATTGGCGAGGTCGCCGACCATATCGCCGAACTGGCGGCCATCGCTCTCGAGGGTATTCTGCACGTCGTCCCAGACAAAGCTGCGCTGAGGGTCGCCGCCGCCTTCATGCGATGGCGTGCGCGAGCAGCTCATGGCGTCGCGTCCGGGCAGTGCCGGCAAAGCCGGGATCGGGAAGGCGTTCGAGAAATCCGACGTGCAGTCCAGCCCATTCGCCTCGGCGAAGGCGGCGTTGCGCATCGCCACCATTGTTCCGACCTTCTTGGTGGAAATCTTGTTCGCGTGGATGACGAAAATCACGATCAGCAGGATGACCGGCGCGGCGAGCACGAATTCAATCGAGGCGAGCCCGCGCCTGTCGCGGTGCAGCCGCATCAGCAGCCCGCGGCCGGGAGGACCGCTCATTGGCTCAGTGTGTGTTGACGGCAGCCCAGGCATTGGCTCCTCCTCGGTCGAAGACGCGGGTCAGGCCGGTGAAACTATCGGCCGCCGGGCTCTGCTTGATGGTGTTCGAAACCTCGCCGATATCGTCGGCAAGCGTGGCAGGCGCAAGCGATGCGAGCCAGTCCTGGGTGTAGAGGTCGAAGGCCGTGTAATTGTGGACCCAGCTCTGCGCGAGCGCATAGGCGGACGGCGTCTTATCCTTGAAGATGCGGATCTGCAGCCGGGCGCGCGGGGCGCGGGAAACGATCGCCAGCGTCTGGTAATCGTCGAGCTGCTCGCCACCAAAGGGCGTGAAGTTGAAAGGTGTGCGTCCCTTCAGCCAGTAAGGCTTCGGGAAGGACACGACGGGCAGTGCGCCTGCCATCGAAATCGCAGCGCCCGCCGGGCTGCAGACCCCATTCCAGATCGTGTCGAACTTGCGGGTGAAATCGTTCTCGTCCTTTGTCTGCTTGTCGGAATAGCGCGGTGGCTTGTCGATCGGCAGCTGAAAGGGGTTCACGATGCCGAATTCGATGCCGAAGAATTCCTCGGCGATAAAGAAGCTGCCATCGAGCAGCAGTTCCTGCCACCAGCTGAGATCGCCAAATTGCTCGATGATCGCCTTGAACGGGATCTTGCTCAGATAGGCCGGGCCGAAGGCTTCATAAAAGATGTAGAAGTCCACTAAAGCATCGTCGATGCCGCTCTCGTGATTGACCCAGTCGCGGATATGGCTGCCGTCGACCCCACCTGCGGTCAACGGACCTTTGCCGTTGGGGAAGCCGCGATTGGCAAACTCGCCGCGCATGAGGAACGGGTCCTGCCCCTGGGTGCCATAGGTCATGGCGAGGCACATTTCAGCATAGGCCGAGGCGGGATTGATGCCGTCGCGATCGACCGGCAGGTTGCCCCCGGCGCCCTCTCCGGCGTTGTTGCAGGACTCGCACGGCGGATGGAAGACGACATGATCCGACTTGTTCAGGCGCACCAGATGCAGGGCTTCGTTGCCGACCCGCTGCGGAAAGCTCTCGACAAGGTAGTCGTTGAGGTCGTTCATCGCGTCGATGATGTCGCTGGACTTTTCGATAAGGCCCCATGGATCATAATCGAGCTGTGCTTTTACCGTATACGCAAGCGCTTTGGTGGCTCCTATCGCCCGGACCCCCTGGAACGCCAGGCAAGCACCGTAGATGATGCCGCCGACGATCGGGACCTTCTGCCAGCCCGGGCAATGGGGCATCGGCGGCATCGGCGGCAGCAGCGACGCCGGGCCCAAGCCTTCGGTGAAAGAATATTGGGCGAGTTTTGCCAGAATGGCGGTAGAGCGCAGGGCCAGCTCCGCCGTCGTCAGCTGGAAGGCCACTGACGTCGCCATGACGACCGTTGCCTGCGACGAGGCGACGTTGTTCATCGCCATGATGTTGAGATAGCGGGCTTCCCAGTCGGCATGGACGAGAGCAGCAGCGTCGGCCGTGTCTTGCGTGCGCTGCTTGTCGTAGATCATCTGTCCCGTATTCAGGATCCAGACGATCATCAGGGCGAGCGCGATCGTCATGTAGAGAATGATCGGTGACAGGAAGCCGCGTTCGTCGCGGTGCAGGCGCTTGATAAGGGTCGGTGTCATAGCAGGTTCACCTCCGCCGTCGAGATCGTGTAGTAGCGGCCGTCCTTCCTCTGGCCGCGGGCAAAGACCCAGCCGGCATATTCAAGCAGCAGGAAGCGCGCTTCCACCTTGGCGGTGACCGGCACATGCGGCGAGCGGTTGATGGCGGCATAGAGCGCCATCGGCGCGCGGTCGACGGTCACCGTGACGTTCTGCGGATCGAACATGTAGCGGGCCTGGTTGCGCATCGCCCGCCAGTTCTTCGAAAGGCCCGAGGCATCGGCAAGGCTCTTCAGCGCGTCTTCGGGCGGCTGGCAGGCGCCGACGCATCTCAGCTGGTCGTAAGGGGCAGCCGGGATCAGCGCCAGGCGGGCGGCAAGATCGGCCTTGCCGGCGGCAGCGTCGTCATCGCAGGTCTTGACGTCGATGATGCTTCTAAGCGTGATCGGAAAAGCCGGGCAGAAATAGACGCGGGCGCTGCGGGCCGCCGCATAGGCGGCATAATGGGTGAAGAGGTGGTTCTTGGCCAGGATCGTGAACTGGAAGACCACGAACATGAAGAAGACGAAGACCGGTGTCACAAGCACGAAATCCATCATCGTCGTGCTGCCGGAGATATCGCCGTGCAGCTCCGATATCCGGCGCCGGCGGGCGGAAAGCCGCGGCAGTAGCAGCATCGAGGCAAGCAGCATCATGGCGATCGTAAAGGTACCGAGGAGCGCGCCGTGATCCTGAGGGACCCAGAAGGTCCGCGAGTGCAGGATCGAACTCCAGAAGGCACCGTCGAAGATGGGGCGTTCGAGTTCCGCGCGCATTGCCGTTACCTCACGAGTGAAAGAGGGGTGAAATCGGGCATGAAAAGGCACCAGAGAAGTCCGAGAGCAGCCGCAACGCCGAAGCGGACGGTATGATGGGTTTCACGCGGCTTCAGCACCGAAGCGGCATCGCGGAAACCGGCAGGCAGGAGAAGCGCAAACAGTCCGACCGTTCGGGCCAGCACGCCCCACTGAACACGCCGCGCCATGGAGAAAACGGCGATCACGCCGCCGGCCATCAGCGATGCAAGTGTGACGTCGATGGCGGGCCAGAGGCCAAGAATGGCGCCGAGCGCCGCCATCAGCTTGACGTCGCCGCCGCCGCAGCTTCCGGCTGCGAAGGCGATGATGAAGATCAGGCCGGCTGCAAGGAGGCCCGCGAAGGCAAGCCCTATCCCTGCGAGACCGCCGCTGACTGCCGCCAACATGAACCCGCCAAGCAGGCAGGGATAGGTGACGGCGTTCGGGATATGACCGTGGCGATGGTCGAGCACCGCCGCGGTCATGGCGCAGGCGACGGCAAGAGCCGCCGCCGCAGGCATCAGGGTCAGATCATAGGTCGTATCCATGATCCCGACCCGCTTATTGACCCGGCTCAGGAATTCTCTCGGCATCCGAGAGCGCCGTGTTCTTTTCGTTGAACCATTCGCCGATCTGTTTGCCGAATGCGAGCAGGATCAGCATCAGCGGAATGACGATCAGGGCGACGGCCAGGACGATCTGGGCCATGTCGCCGCGTTCGTCCTTGTGAAGTGCAATTGCGAGAGTCTTGAGTTTACCAAACATGTGATTACTCCTCATTCCCAGGTTTGTTTCGGTTCGAAGCCGTGGTGAAGATGAACCAAGCATACGCTATCGATCCGAACGAGCATGTTGCTCGATCCAATGATATTTTCTGCTTCAGCTTTTCTTCCCCGGCGGCCAACGTTTGTTGAGCAACACCATTAAGACCCAAGAGTGCGCCTAAGGCCAGCCCTCCGTCAAGCAAACGAAACGAAGGGTTCCAATTGTCTTGGAGGCATCGGCTGCAAAATCGCAGTTGACGCCCAATTATTTTAACTAAGCTTTTGAAGCGGCTGCATTTTTACCTGCGGATACGAAGTTTTTGACGACCCAGCGAGGCCTCGTCTACTGCTCCATAATTGGTCAATTCTTTCAAAGCGATAGAAGAAACGGCGCGTGGCGATCATAATGACTGCCTCCGCGGGGGCCGGCCATGGCGTTATTTGGCGATCTGGATTAAGCTTTCGTCAAATGGTGGGTATCGCCCGCCAGTCGATCCGGAGAGAGAACGATGGAAACGATGAGCAGCATCTTAATACTTGGATTGGTCCTCATTCCATTGATGATGTTCTTTCCGACCGCGGTTCAGATGATGGCGACGCTGTTCGGCATGAGCACGGTCCTGGTCGGGATGCCGCTCTAATGAAGGCCGTTTCCGACGACGCTGCCGAACAGGCGACCTTCCAGGTCCTGACCCGGGCGCTGGACAAGCTGCTCGGGCCGATCCGTTTTCTCCTCGATGATCCGAGCGTGTCCGAAATCCTGATCAACGGCACATCCGACATCTTCGTCGAAAGGCGAGGCAAGCTCGAACGCGCCGATACGCGTTTCGCCAGTCGTGAGGATTTGGAATCGGCCGCGCGCAGCATCGCACAGTTCTCAGGCAAGCGGCTGACGCCGGAGGAACCGAGCGTCGAGGCGCGGCTACCGGATGGTTCGCGCGTGCAGATGATCCAGCCGCCCGCGTCCCGCACCGGGCTTTGCATCTCCATCCGCCGCTTTCTGAAAGAACATCGCAGCATCCACGATCTCGTCACCCAGGGCAGCCTGACCGAGCAATCGCTGTCACTGCTGCAGGCGGCCGTCGGGCTGCAGAAGAACGTCATCATCTCCGGCGGCACCGGCACCGGCAAGACGACGATGCTGAACGCGCTGTCGGAAGCCTTTGCCGACCACGAGCGCGTCATCGTCATCGAGGACACGTCGGAACTGCAAATCCGCAAGGAACACGTGGTCTATCTCGAAGTGACCAAGCCCGACCGTTTCGGCCGCGGCGGCGCCAGCATCCGCGACCTGTTCCGCTCGTCGCTGCGCATGCGGCCCGACCGGATCATCGTCGGCGAGTGCCGCGGCGGCGAGGCGCTCGATATGATCCAGGCGATGACCTCGGGTCACAGCGGCAGCCTTTCGACGGTGCATGCGAACACGCCCTATGATTCCCTGCACCGGCTGGAAACGTTGGCGCTGATGTCGGATATCGACATGCCGCTTCGGCCGCTGCGCGCCCAGATCGCCTCGGCGGTCGACGTCGTCGTGCAGATCGCCCGCTTCAAGCGCACCGGCCGGCGCCGGGTGATCGAGATTTCCGAGATCAAGGGCCTGAACAATGACGGCCAGTATATCGTCGAAAGCATCTACAAGCTCGAGGGCGACGGCCATTCCAATCCCGATGGCGCACTGTTGTGGACCGGTGTCGTGCCGAGCTTTGCCGCCGATGCGGTGGAAGAGCTGCAAGGCGCCGAGCGCCCCGAATGGGTCGGTGCCGCCGCGCTGCATACAGCTTAAGAACGATCGAAACCGTCTCTCTCAGACGCCGTCCTTTTCGGCGCTCGCCGCCATGTGCACGAGATCGTCCCAGAGGCTTTCGGCAAAGCTGCGCAGGACCGTGAGTTCGAAGCTGTCATCGCCGGTGCGGACGAACTGCACGGAGAGATGACCGACCATCGTCATGGCCGAATGGCCTTCCGGAAAAACGGAAGGATCGAGATCGACGGCAGTCCCCCTTGAGAGAAGCGCCCGCGAAGAACGACCGGAAACGCCGATACGCACACGCCCATGGCTCTGATCCATGACGAAGGCTTTTCCCGCAAGCGCTGCTGCGAGGGCATCGAGGCCGGCGGGGACAAGCGGCTCGTCGCCGGCAACGAACCATTGGCGGAAGCCCGCCTTGCGGATCGAGCTTTTTACAAAGCCTGCTTTCACCAATTCCGCGGCGAGCGCGGTTGGCTCGATTGCGCCGAGCACATGCAGGAGATGGCCCTCCGGCAAGGCTTCGAGCCGGATGCCTGCCTCCGAGATGCCATTATAAGCCGTGCCGGCCAGAACCGGTTTGTGTTGCGGAAGATCACGCATGGAGCTTCTCGTTTTCGGGATCGATGAAGACGGGATGGCAGAGCACCGCATCGGTGAATTCGTTGCGCAGGCCGTTCCAGACCGTCACCTTTTCACCGATGCGCTCCGGCCCACGCCTGACGAGGGCCAGGCCGATCGTATGGCCGAGCCCCGGCGAAAAGGCGCTTGAGGTGACGTAACCCTGGTCGTTTTCGAGCGTCGCCGCAACGCCGTCGGCAAGAATATGCGAGCCGGTGCGGAAGCCGGTCGCCGGATTAAGCGGCTTGACGCCGACTAGGCGCGGCCGCTCGGGGTCATGCAGTCCTTCACGGGCAAGCATTGCCTTGCCGATGAAATCCGGCTTGGTTGATGAAACCATGCGGCCGAAACCGAGGTCGCCAGGCGTCACCGTGCCGTTGATTTCGGCATGGGTGACATGGCCCTTTTCGATGCGCATGACGCCGAGCGCTTCGGCGCCATAGGCGCAGATGCCATGTTTCTCGCCCGCCGCCATGACCGCATCGGCGACACCTTCGCCGTAGCCGGCCGGCACCGCGAGCTCGTAGGCAAGTTCACCGGAGAAGGAAATCCGGAAGAGCCGGCCTTCGAGGCGGCCGCCGAAGAGAGAGACCTTGCGGGCGCTCATGAAGGGGAAGGCCGCATCCGACAGATCCTCGTCGACGATCTCCTGGAGAATGGCGCGTGACTTCGGCCCGGCGACAGTCATCTGCGCCCATTGATCGGTCGAGGAGGCAAAGCAGACGTCGAGTTCCGGCCACAGCGTCTGGGCGCAGAATTCGAGATGGGTGAGCACGCCGGCGGCGAGCGCCGTCGTCGTCGTCATGAAGAAATGATCGTCGCTGAACCGGCTGGTGGTGCCGTCATCATAGATGAAACCATCCTCGCGCAGCATGATGCCGTAACGCGCCTTGCCGACGGCAAGCTTGGCGAAGCCGTTGCAGTAGATGCGATCGAGGAAGGTCGCGGCATCCTTGCCTGATATTTCGATCTTGCCGAGGGTCGAGACGTCGCAGAGGCCGGCATTCTTCCGGATGTTCAGCACCTCGCGGTCGACGCTTTCGCGCCACGTCGCCTCGCCGGCGCGCGGGAACCAGGAGGAACGGTACCAGAGGCCGGTTTCGACGAAGACCGCCCCATTCTTCTCGGCCCAGCCATGCAGCGGCGATTTGCGCGCCGGCTGGAAATGTTTGCCGCGCGATGCCCCGGTCAAAGCGCCGAAGGAGACCGGCGTATAGAAGGGCCGGAAGGTCGTCGTTCCCACCTCGGCCGGCGACACACCGCGCGCCTCGGCGAGAATGCCGATGGCGTTGATGTTGGAAAGCTTGCCCTGGTCGGTCGCCATGCCTGATGTCGTGTAACGCTTGGCGAGTTCGACATGGCCGTAGCCCTCGCGAACGGCGAGGCCCAGATCCTTGAGATGCACGTCGTTCTGGTAATCGACGAAAGCCTTGCCCTTCGAGCCCTTGACCGACCAGAGCGGCTTGGCCCGTGCAGCCGTCTCGGAAGCCGGGGCAAAGGCCGGCTCCGCCGCTGCGAACCCGATCGCCTTCAACGCGGCCGCTGCCTTTGCGGCGCCATCACCGAGGCAGGTCGTCGTTTGCGCAAGGCCGGCAGCAGAGCCGGCAACGGTCAGACCGTCCTGCTGGACAGGCGCCAGAAACGCCGAGGCCTGGTCCGACCATTGCGGTTTGGCACCGCGATGGCAGGCAAGGTGGATGATCGGACTCCAGCCGCCGGACATGGCAAGTGCGTCCGCTTCGATCCGACGGGTGCCGGTTGCGGTTTCGACGCTGACACCGCGCAGGCGCTTGCCGCCAAACGCATCGATGATCCGGGCGCCCTTCAGCACGTCGGCGCGGCCCTGCCAGCTCTCGGCCGCATCCGCGCGGCTGTCGACGATCGCCCCGACGGCGAGGCCGGCCGCTTCAAGGTCGGCGGCGGTGCGGTAACCGGCATCGTTGGTGGTGAAAATGACGGTGCTTCTGCCGGGTGCGACCGCCTGCCGGTTGAGATAGCTGCGCATGGCGCCTGCCATCATCACACCGGGAATATCGTTGCCGCCGAAGACGAGCGGCCGCTCTTCGGCGCCCGTCGCAAGGATCGCTTGGCCGGCGACGATGCGCCACAATCGTTCGACCGGACGATCCGGATCGGGCATCGCCACATGCTTCTGCACCCGTTCGACCGCGCCGAAGACATTGTCGTCATACCAGCCGAACACCGTCATGCGCGCCAGGCGGCGCACGTTCTCCAGGCCCTCCAGCTCGGCAAGCAGCTCGCCGAGAAGGGTGTTTGCCGGTTTTCCGTCGACGGCGCCGGTCTCGGAAAGCAGGCTGCCGCCGAGTTCGGGTCCCTCATCTGCAAGGATGACGCGCGCGCCGGCGCGGCCGGCGGTGAGTGCTGCGGCAAGACCGGCAGGGCCGGCGCCGATCACCAGCAGGTCGCAATGCGCCCAGCATTTCTCGTAGGAATCGGGATCGGCTTCGTAGGAGGCCCTGCCGAGGCCGGCCGCCTTGCGGATCACCGGCTCGTAGAGCTTTTCCCAGAGGCCAGCCGGCCACATGAAGGTCTTGTAGTAAAAGCCGGCGCTGAGAAAGGGCGACAGCAGCCCGTTGACCGCGCCGACATCGAATCCGAGCGAGGGCCAGCGGTTCTGGCTCTTTGCCGTCAGCCCCTGATAAAGCTCGATCATCGTGGCGCGCGTATTCGGTTCGGTGCGCCCGCCGCTGCCAGTCGTCACCAGTGCGTTCGGTTCGGCAGCCCCCGCCGTCAGGATGCCGCGCGGGCGGTGATATTTGAAGCTGCGGCCGACGAGCTGGAGGCCGTTCGCAAGCAGCGCCGAGGCGAGTGTGTCGCCCGGATGGCCTTCGAGCGCCCTGCCGTCGAAGGTGAAGCCGAGCGAGGTGGCGCGGTCGATCCGGCCGCCGGAGGAAAGACGGAAGCTCGTCATGCCGGTTCTCCGCCGAGCTTCGAGAGGGCAGCATCCCTGACGCCATGGACCGCATGGGTGACGGTATCGCGTTCGACGATCAGCCAGCGGCGGCATCCTGACGAATGGTGCCAGTATTCGCTGTGCCGGCCCCGCGGATTGTCGCGCAGATAGACATAATCGAACCAGGCATCCGCACCGGCATCCGGCGCCGGCCTGACAAGACCGGCATCGCCGCGGATCGAAAATTCCTCCTTCGGTCGGGCGCCGCAATGGGGACAGGAAATCAGGCTCGCCATCTTAAATGTCCTCAGTGCAGGTTGGGCTGGGCGCCGACGCCCTTTTCGTCGATCGGGTAGCCGCGCGCGAAGCGGTCGAGCCGGAACGCGCGGGCGGTCTGATGCGGTGCGTTGCGGGCGATCAGATGGGCGTAGCAGAAGCCGGAGGCGGGCGTGGCCTTGAAGCCGCCGTAACACCAGCCAGTGTTGAGATAGAGATTGTCGATATGGGTGCGGTCGATGATCGGCGAGCCGTCCATGCTCATATCCATGACGCCACCCCAGGAGCGCAGATACCGCACGCGCGACAGCGACGGAATCAACGCCAGCCCGGCTTCGGCGACATGCTCGACGCAAGCGAGATTGCCGCGCTGGGCATAGGAATTGTAGCCATCGATATCGCCGCCGAAGACGAGGCCGCCCTTATCCGACTGGGACGCGTAGAAATGCCCGGCGCCGAAGGTGACGACCGTGTCGATGAACGGTTTCAGCCCTTCCGAAACGAAGGCCTGCAGCACATGGCTTTCGATCGGCAGGCGAAGGCCGGCCATATCGGCGACGACGGTGGAATTGCCGGCCGCGGCAAGCGCCAGCTTACCGCAGCCGATGAAGCCCTTGCTGGTCTCGACGCCGGTCACCTCACCGTTTTCACGGCGGATGCCGGTCACCTCGCACTGGGTGATGATGTCGACGCCGCGGCTATCTGCGCCGCGCGCATAACCCCAGGCGACCGCATCATGGCGCACCGTGCCGCCGCGCGGCTGGAACAACCCGCCCAGGATCGGGAACCGGGCATTATCGAAATCGAGGAAGGGCAATTTCTGGCGCACCGCCTGGCGGTCGAGAAGCTCGGCGTCGACCCCGTGCAGCCGCATGGCGTTGCCGCGCCGCGTATAGGCGTCGCGCTGCGCGTCGGAATGGAAGAGGTTGAGCACGCCGCGCTGCGAGACCATGGCGTTGAAGTTGAAATCCTGCTCCAGCCCTTCCCACAGCTTCATCGACAACTCGTAGAAGGGATTGTTGCCCGGCAGCAGGTAGTTCGAGCGGATGATCGTCGTGTTCCTGCCGATATTGCCTGAGCCGAGATAACCCTTTTCGAGGACGGCGACATTGGTGACGCCGAATTCCTTGGCAAGATAATAGGCGGTGGCAAGACCATGACCGCCGCCACCGACGATGATGACGTCGTAATGTGGCTTCGGCGCCGGATCGCGCCAGGCCGGCGCCCAGCCTTTGTTGCCGCGAAGGCCGTTCAGGAAAATCGAAAGAGCGGAATAGCGCATGGGTCAATCCGAAATGAACAGCTGCATGATGTCAGAAAGAAGCGGACAGACTTGCACGTTAGGGACATAAATCGCTAAGAAAGAGACATGTCCTCGCTTGATAGCAGAAATGTCCAGACGATCGGCTTCATCCTTATCCCGGGATTTGCGCTGATGTCCTATGCCTCGGCGACCGAACCGCTGCGGGCGGCAAATCTTCTGGCCGGACGCGAGATCTATCGGCTGCAGATCTTCTCGCCGGATGGCGCACCGGCGCTCTCCTCCTCGGGCGTCAGCGTCCCCGCCGAACCTCTGCCCGTCAGGGGCGCGGGGCTCGGAACGGCCTTCGTCTGCGCCGGCGGGTTGCCCCGCGACTGGCGATATCCAGGTGTGCTTTCCTGCTTGCGGCAGCTGTCGCGCGAAGGGGTGAGGATCGGCGGCATCTCGGGCGGTCCCTATCTGATGGCCGCCGCCGGACTGCTCGGCGGCCGCGACTTCACCATCCACTGGGAACATGCCGCAGCCCTTCTCGAAGCCTTCCCTGACCTCACGCCGCGCCAAGCACGCTTCATGATCGACGGCAACAGGATTACCTGCGGCGGCGGCATCGCACCGCTCGACATGATGCATGTGCTGATCGCCGAGCGCATGGGGCCGGATTTCGCCCGCCGGGTCAGCGACTGGTATCTTCATACAGAGGTCAACGAACCCGCTGCACCCCAGCGCGCTTCGCTGGCGCAGCGTTATGGCGTCCATCATTCCGGCCTGCTCAGCGTTCTCGAACGGATGGAAGAGACGATCGAGATGCCGCTCGAGCGTGCCGCCATGGCGCGCATCGCCGGCGTCACCACCCGCCATCTCGACCGGCTCTTTTCGGCCCATCTCGGCACCACCTACCTTGATCAGTACCGCAGGATCAGGCTGCAGCATGCCCACCGCCTGTTGAAGCAGAGCCCGCTTTCCGTCTCGGAAATCGCGGTGGCCACCGGCTTTTCCAGTCTGAGCCATTTTTCCCGCATGTTCCGTGCCGTCTACGGCGTCGCTCCGCGCGCGGCGCGACGGGAATAGGTTTTCTTCACGGTTGAGAAATTTTCACTATGACGATAGGGTTGCCTTTGGACAAAAGAGAAGGCGGCAGGGGAAAATCCATGAAATCCAAGCGAGCAGCGGCAGAGCAACCGGAACAGGCGAATAGTGGACGCGCTCCCTTTTCCCAGGACCCGCACGCCGTCCGCGAGCCGAAGGAAAACAACCTCGAAATGGCGATCGGCCATGAGGTGCGCGCCTATCGCAAGAAACTCGGCATCACGGTCACCGATCTGGCGGCCGCGACCGGCATTTCGCTCGGTATGCTGTCGAAAATCGAGAACGGCAACATCTCGCCGTCGCTGACGACGCTGCAATCGCTGTCGCGGGCGCTTGGCGTGCCGCTGACGGCCTTCTTCCGCCGTTTCGAGGAACCGCGCAACGCCGTCTTCGTCAAGGCAGGCCAGGGCATCGAGCTCGAACGGCGCGGCACCCGCGCCGGCCACCAATATAATGTGCTCGGTCATATCGACAACAATACCAGCGGCGTCATCGTCGAGCCCTACCTCATCACCCTGACGACTGACTCCGACATCTTCCCGACCTTCCAGCACGAGGGGATGGAGTTTCTCTATATGCTCGAGGGCGAAGTCGTTTACCGCCACGGCGACCAGCTTTTCCAGATGCAGCCGGGCGACAGCCTGTTCTTCGACGCCGATGCGCCGCATGGGCCGGAGCAGCTGGTGAAACTGCCGAGCAAGTACCTCTCGATCATCAGCTATCCACAGCAGAGCTCGAAAAGCTGACTTGCCTTAAAAGAAAAAATCTTTCTTCCGAGTTGAAAACCCAAAACAGACCTGCTAGTCCTTTCTCAACACGAACGGAGGTCTGGTCATGTGCGGAATTGTGGGGCTCTTCCTCAAGGATAAAAGTCTCGAACCGGAGCTCGGGGCACTGCTGTCCTCGATGCTGGTGACGATGACGGATCGGGGGCCGGACAGCGCCGGTATCGCGATCTATGGCGACGCCAGCGGCAACAATGCTAAGATCACCATCCAGTCGGCCAATCCGAAGAAGGATTTCGCCGGCCTCGAGGCCGAGCTCGGCCAGGCGGTTGGCGCATCGGTCGCCATCCAGGTGAAGAGCACGCATGCCGTCATCACGCTTGCGAAGGATCTGCTCGATACGGGCAAGGCAGTCGTTGCGGAATTGCGTCCGAACATCCGCATCATGAGCAGCGGCGACGCGATCGAGATCTACAAGGAAACCGGCCTGCCGAAGGATGTCGTCTCCCGCTTCGCGGTCAATTCAATGGCCGGCACCCACGGCATCGGCCATACACGCATGGCGACGGAATCGGCCGTCACGACGCTCGGCGCCCATCCTTTTTCCACCGGCTCCGACCAATGCCTGGTGCATAATGGCTCGCTGTCCAACCACAACAATCTCCGCCGCGAGCTGAAGCGCGAAGGCATGACCTTCGAAACCGAAAACGACACCGAGGTCGCCGCCGCCTATCTGACGGCAGAGATGGCCAAGGGCAAGAATCTCGGCCAGGCGCTGGAAGGCGCGGTGGATGACCTCGACGGCTTCTTCACCTTCGTCGTCGGCACGAAGTCCGGCTTCGGCGTCGTGCGCGATGCGATCGCCTGCAAGCCCGCTGTCATGGCCGAAACGGACCAGTATGTCGCCTTCGGTTCGGAATACCGGGCGCTCGTCAATCTGCCCGGCATCGAGAACGCCCGGGTCTGGGAGCCGGAGCCTGCAACCGTCTATTTCTGGGATCACCAGAAGGTCGCTTGACCGGCACCTCATGCGTATTCTCCAAGGGTTATCGAAACATGCCTGTCATTGATCTTGCCACTACGCCGTTGCGTGAACTCAATAGCGCCCTGCACAACATCCAGAACGGTTCGAACGATCTTTCCTTCGAAGTCGTCAATCCGCGCGGCAGCCATTCGGTTGCCGTCGGCATCGATGCGCCGGTCACCGTCGATGTGAAGGGATCCGTCGGCTATTATTGCGCCGGGATGAACGACGGCGGAACCGTCACCGTTCACGGTTCGGCAGGTCCGGGTGTTGCGGAAAACATGATGTCTGGAACAGTCGTCATCGAGGGCGATGCCAGCCAGTATGCCGGGGCAACCGGCCGCGGCGGCCTGCTTGTCATCAAGGGCAATGCGGCATCGCGCTGCGGCATCTCGATGAAGGGCATCGACATTGTCGTTCATGGCAATATCGGCCACATGTCCGCCTTCATGGGCCAGTCGGGCCACCTCGTGGTGCTCGGCGATGCCGGCGATGCGCTTGGGGATTCGCTCTACGAGGCGAAGCTCTTCGTGCGCGGTTCGGTCAAGAGCCTGGGTGCCGATTGCATCGAAAAGGAGCTGCGTCCCGAGCATCTGACGAAGCTGGCCGAACTTCTCGAAAAGGCGGGCGTGACCGAGGTGAGGCCCGAGGAATTCAAGCGTTACGGCTCGGCCCGCAAGCTCTACAATTTCAATATCGACAACGCTGACGCATATTAAGGCGAGGGACCATCATGAGCTATCACAACCCCTATACCCCGCCGCGCAAGTCCGCGACCTTCGACGATTACACGCTGGCGGAAATCCGCCGCGCTGCGGCGACCGGCATTTACGACATCCGCGGCGCCGGCACCAAACGGAAGGTTCCGCATTTCGACGACCTGCTGTTTCTCGGCGCATCGATCTCGCGCTATCCGCTCGAAGGTTACCGCGAGAAGTGCGACACGTCGGTCGTCCTCGGCGCGCGCTTCGCCAAGAAGCCCATTCACCTGAAGACGCCGATCACCATTGCCGGCATGAGCTTCGGCGCGCTCTCCGGCAATGCCAAGGAGGCGCTCGGACGCGGCGCGACGATTGCCGGAACCTCCACCACGACAGGCGACGGCGGGATGACCGATGAAGAGCGCGGCCACTCACAAACGTTGGTCTACCAGTATCTGCCGTCGCGATACGGCATGAATCCCAAGGACCTGCGTCGCGCCGACGCGATCGAAGTGGTCGTCGGTCAAGGCGCCAAGCCCGGCGGCGGCGGCATGCTGCTCGGCCAGAAGATCTCCGATCGCGTCGCCAACATGCGCAACCTGCCGAAGGGAATCGACCAGCGCTCGGCCTGCCGCCATCCGGATTGGACCGGCCCGGACGACCTCGAAATCAAGATCCTGGAGCTGCGCGAGATCACCGACTGGGAAAAGCCGATCTATGTGAAAGTCGGCGGCGCGCGTCCCTATTACGATACGGCGCTTGCCGTGAAGGCTGGTGCCGACGTGGTGGTGCTCGATGGCATGCAGGGCGGCACCGCAGCGACGCAGGATGTCTTCATCGAGAATGTCGGCATGCCGACGCTCGCCTGCATCCGCCCCGCCGTCCAGGCGCTGCAGGATCTCGGCATGCATCGCAAGGTGCAACTGATCATCTCGGGCGGCATCCGTTCGGGCGCCGACGTGGCCAAGGCACTGGCGCTAGGTGCCGATGCCGTTGCCATCGGCACGGCAGCGCTCGTTGCGATCGGCGACAACGATCCGCATTGGGAAGAAGAATACCAGAAGCTCGGCACGACGGCCGGCGCCTATGACGACTGGCACGAAGGCAAAGACCCGGCCGGCATCACGACGCAGGACCCGGAACTGATGAAGCGTCTTGATCCGATCGCCGCTGGCCGCCGTCTCGCCAACTATCTGAAGGTCATGACTCTGGAAGCCCAGACCATTGCGCGCGCCTGCGGCAAGAACCACCTGCACAACCTGGAACCGGAAGATCTTTGCGCGCTGACGATGGAAGCGGCCGCCATGGCCCAGATCCCGCTCGCCGGCACAAACTGGTATCCCGGCAAGGGAGGCTATTGATTTCTACCGGCCGGGCAAACGTCCCGGCCGTCTCGCATCCATAAGCAAAGTGTCTCCAAGAAATCCAAAGGGGAACGAGAATGACACTGGACCTTGCTGCTTTTGCCAGAGACAAAGGCATCAAATATTTCATGATCAGCTATACCGACCTGTTCGGCGGCCAACGCGCCAAGCTGGTCCCGGCAGAAGCCATTGCCGATATGCAGAAAGATGGCGCCGGCTTTGCGGGCTTTGCAACCTGGCTCGATCTGACGCCTGCCCATCCCGACCTGTTCGCGCTTCCCGATGCTTCCTCCGTCATCCAGCTACCCTGGAAGAAAGACGTCGCATGGGTTGCCGCCGACTGCGTCATGGACGATCAGCCTGTCGAACAGGCACCGCGCGTGGTGCTGAAAAGACTGGTCGCTGAAGCTGCGAAAGAAGGGCTCCGGGTGAAAACCGGCGTGGAACCCGAGTTCTTTCTGATCTCCGCCGACGGCTCGGTGATTTCAGACCAGTTCGATACAGCCGAAAAGCCTTGCTACGATCAGCAGGCGGTGATGCGTCGCTATGATGTCATCGCCGAGATTTGCGATTACATGCTCGAGCTCGGCTGGAAGCCCTATCAGAACGACCACGAGGACGCGAACGGCCAGTTCGAGATGAACTGGGAGTATGACGACGCTCTTCAGACGGCCGACAAGCACTCCTTCTTCAAGTTCATGGTCAAGTCGGTCGCCGAAAAGCACGGCCTTCGCGCCACCTTCATGCCGAAGCCCTTCAAGGGCCTGACCGGAAACGGGTGTCATGCCCACATTTCGGTCTGGGATATCGATGGCAAGGTCAACGCGTTTGCGGACAAGGAAATGGCCTTTGGGCTCTCCGCTCAGGGCAAAACCTTCCTCGGCGGCATCATGAAGCACGCCTCCGCGCTTGCCGCGATCACCAATCCGACGGTCAATTCCTATAAGCGCATCAACGCGCCGCGCACCACATCGGGCGCGACCTGGGCGCCGAACACCGTGACCTGGACGGGCAACAACCGCACCCATATGGTGCGCGTGCCGGGACCGGGCCGCTTCGAGCTGCGCCTGCCTGATGGTGCGGTCAACCCGTACCTGCTGCAGGCGATCATCATCGCGGCCGGCCTCGACGGCATTCGCAGCCAAGCCGATCCCGGCCGGCACTACGATATCGACATGTATGCCGAGGGGTATCTGGTGAAGGACGCGCCGCGCTTGCCGCTCAACCTGCTCGATGCGCTGCGCGCCTATGATGCCGACGAGGGCTTGAAGCAGGCGATCGGGGCCGAGTTTTCCGCCGCCTATCTCAAGCTCAAGCATCAGGAATGGAATGCCTATTGCTCGCATTTCACCCAGTGGGAACGCGACAGCACGCTCGATATCTGAGTGGCCTGGACGCGTCGAATGACAGGCAAACGCGCCGGGGCGAACAAGCTCCGGCGTGATTGAGACCCCTGCACTTGATATGGCGAAGAAAGTGACGGCATGAAGAACTTCGTACTCACCGTATCCTGCAAGTCGACGCGCGGCATCGTCGCGGCGATTTCGAGCTATCTGGCGGACAGGGGCTGCAACATCATCGACAGCTCGCAGTTCGACGATCTCGATACCGGCAAGTTCTTCATGCGCGTCAGCTTCATTTCGGAAGAGGGGCTTTCGGGCGCCGATATCGACGCCGGTTTCGCGGCCGTCGCCGCGCCCTTCGCGATGGATTACGATTTTCACGACAGCGAGAAGCGCATGAAGGTGCTGCTGATGGTGTCGCGTTTCGGCCATTGTCTGAACGACCTGCTCTACCGCTGGAAGATCGGCGCCCTGCCGATCGATATCGTCGGCGTCGTCTCCAACCATTTCGACTACCAGAAGGTCGTGGTCAACCACGACATTCCCTTCCACCATATTCCGGTCACCAAGGCCAACAAGGCGCAGGCCGAGGCCCATATCATGGAAGTGGCCGAGCAGACCGGCACGGAGCTGATCGTGCTCGCCCGCTACATGCAGATCCTGTCGGACGAGATGTGCCAGAAAATGTCTGGCCGGATCATCAACATCCACCATTCCTTCCTGCCGAGCTTCAAGGGCGCCAATCCTTACAAGCAGGCCTACGGCCGCGGCGTGAAGCTGATCGGGGCGACGGCGCATTACGTCACCACCGATCTCGACGAAGGCCCGATCATCGAGCAGGACACGGCGCGCATCACCCATGCGCAGTCGCCCGACGACTATGTCTCGATCGGCCGCGATGTCGAAAGCCAGGTGCTGGCGCGTGCCATCCACGCCCATATTCATCACCGCACCTTCATCAACGGCAACCGCACCGTGGTCTTCCCGGCAAGCCCCGGCAGCTACGCCTCCGAACGCATGGGTTAGAGACGGTTTGGGGGACGGCAAAAGCGCAGCCGCATCCCTCATTCATTTGGTGAGGGATGCAGCAGGGGCGCCAAAAGTTTTGGGAAATGCATGCCGGGCGGGCTTGCCACGGCGCGAAAGACGAATATAGTCAGGAAATAAATATTCCGTAGAGGAAATAAAAGGGAACGGACAATGGCTTTATCATGGCGTTTCTCCGTCTTGGCGGATCGGCATCGCGCTCTGGGATCGAAGCTTGAGGACTGGAGCGGCATGGGCACCGCCTGGACCTACGACAAGGACATGTCGGAAGAGCATATCGCCGTCCGCACCAAGGCAGGCATCATGGATGTCTCGGGCCTGAAGAAGGTGCACCTGGTCGGCCCGCACGCCATTGCCGTGCTCGACTCCATCACCACCCGCGACCTGACGAAGATCTATCCCGGCCGGTCCGTCTATGCGACCATGTTGAACGACCGTGGCCACTTCACCGACGACTGCATCGTCTATCGCACCGGCCCGAATTCCTGGATGCTGGTGCATGGCTCCGGCTCCGGCCATGAGGAGCTCGTCAAGCAGGCGGCGGGCCGCAATTGCGCGGTCCTCTTCGATGACGACCTGCACGACCTGTCGCTGCAGGGTCCGATCGCGGTCGACTATCTCGCTAAATATGTGCCCGGCATCCGCGACCTCAAATATTTCCACCACATGCAGACGACGCTGTTCGGCGCACCGGTGATGATCTCGCGCACCGGCTATACCGGCGAACGTGGCTACGAGATCTTTGTGCGCGGCCAGGACGCCGTCATGGTCTGGGACCGGATCGTCGAGGAAGGCAAGGAGATGGGCATCATCCCCTGCTGCTTCTCGGTACTCGACATGCTGCGGGTCGAAAGCTACCTGCTCTTCTACCCCTACGATAATTCGCAGATGTATCCCTTCGCCGATCAGCCGCCCGGCGACAGTCTTTGGGAACTCGGCCTCGACTTCACCGTCAGCCCCGGCAAGACGGGCTTCCGTGGCGCCGAGGAACATGCTCGCCTGAAGGGTAAGGAACGCTTCAAGATCTTCGGCATGCTGATCGATGCCGACGGACCGGCCGATCTCGGTGACGAAGTCTTTGCCGACGGCAAAAAGGTCGGTGTCATTACCTGCCCGAGCTATTCGTCGCTGACGAAAAAATCCATGGCGATTGCCCGTCTGGACGTTGACAAGGCGGTGCATGGGACGAAACTCGAAGTCCGCGGCAAGACCGTGAAGGCAGGCGCCACCGCCCACACGCTTCCTTTCGACGATCCGGAGAAGAAGAAGAGGACCGCCGTAGGTTAAGGAGCACGCGAATGCTCGTTGCAGGCATCAAGAGCCGACCAGTCTACACGGGCTTGACCATCCAGCCGCGCGCCCGGCGGCACATTTTCGCGCTCGAAGGGGAGGGCGCCAAGGCTCTCCTCGATCAGCAGCCGGCGTTTGACGAAACGGCGCTTTCCCGCAGCGAAATCCTCTATGTCGCCCGTGGCTCGCAAGGATCCGGCCTGGACGAGGCGCTGCGCCGCCTCGGTGCCGACATGTTCTTCACGGCCCCAACGATCGCAACGTTGCTCTTCCGATTCAAGGGTTCGCTTGCCACCGCCCATATGGGCACGCGGCTTTATCTTTCGGGCACCGAAGGCTTCATCGGCCAGGCAATGCTCGTGGCGCTCGATTACGGCATGGACCATGCCTCCGTCATCACCGAGCATCGCGGCTCGCTGGCCCGGCGCGTGCAATGCGTCCATTGCAAGGGCATCACCGACGATGTCACCACCAGCCCGTTTGCCTGCAGCCATTGCGGGCTGCCGCTTCTGGTGCGCGACCATTATTCGCGCCGGCTCGCCGCCTTCCAGGGCGTCAATATCGATGCGGAAGAACCGGGCAGCGCGCCTGGCCCCGAGGAGTTGTTCCTTTGAGCGGTGGCACTGAAATTCCTGTCCGCGTGGCGCGGATCACGCCGATCGCCGAGCGCGTCAAGCGCTTTCGTTTCGAGCGTCTTGACGGCAAGCCGATGCCTTATTTCTCCGGCGGCGCCCACGTCATCGTCTTGATGAACGATGGCGGCCATATGCGCCGCAACGCCTATTCGCTGATGTCGCCGCCGCATGATTGCGCAGCCTATGAGATCAGCGTGCTGCACGTCGAGGATTCGCGCGGCGGCTCCACCTTCATGCATGAGAAGCTCAGCGAAGGCGACGAGCTGAAGGTCAGCTATCCCGTCAACCTGTTCCAGCCGGACTGGCGCGGACGCAAGCATCTTCTGATAGCCGGCGGCATCGGCATTACCCCCTTCATCGCGATGATGGAGCAATTTTCCCGCGAGGGCGCCAATTTCGAGCTGCATTATGCCATCCGCACGCGCGACCGCGGTGCCTATTGGCAGCAACTCGTCGAGCGCTACGGCGGACATCGGATCAAGATCTATTGCGACGCCGAAGGCGGCACCATTCCGTTGACCCGCTTGCTCGACAGCCAGCCGCTCGGCACGCATCTTTATGTCTGCGGCCCGTCCGGCATGATCGACGGCGTGCTGAAAACCGGCCTTGACGCCGGCTGGCCGGAGCAGAACCTGCATTCGGAACGGTTCCTGTCGTCTCTACCAGGCAAGCCCTTCGCGATCGAGCTCCTGCGGTCCGGCAAGACCGTGAAGGTCGGCCATCACGAAAGCATGCTGGAGGCGATCGAGGCGGCGGGCGTCGACGCGCCCTTCCTCTGTCGCGGCGGCGCCTGCGGTCAATGCGAGACCGGGGTCGTCACCTGCGACGGCAAGCTGCTGCACCATGACGTCTATTTGACGAGCGAAGAAAAAGCATCCGGCCGCAAGGTGATGATCTGCGTTTCCCGCTTCGAGGGAAACACGCTGCATCTTGATCTCTAGCGGCATCTGAAGTGGATCAAGGAGACCGGACATGGCAATCGTCTTCAAGCAGGAAACCTTCCGGAACGATTTCAGCTATAGGAACAGCCCCGAGAACATCCGGCGTTTCCCGTTTCCCTTCGACCGCGACGAATACATGTATTCGGTCAACATGGAGCCGCATGTGCACGGCCGGGCGGGAACCGTCTACGAAAGCCTGATCGACGTCGACGAGCATTACGTCGCCGAGATGCACGACCGGGGCCTCGTCCTGAAGGAAGATCCGCTACGCTATCAGGCCCTGCCGCACATGATGAGCGCGCAATGGGACACGCTTGAACTTTTGATGGAAGAGCAGGCGGCGGGTTACCCCGACCATTTCACGCTGATCCGCAACGGCGACCAGTGGCGCTGGATCAACCGCCCGCTCGGCATCGACGACAGCTTCACCTTTGGCGATGCCTCGACGCTGCCCTATGAGCCCTTCGAATATATCACCCGCCAGGCCCAGGGCGACTTCTGCATCGTCGACCAACGCGACAGCAATCTCTGGATGGATGCCGGCATGGTGACGACGCAGGCCGACTGGTCGCTCGATTTCGATATCGGCATGAACTTCATGGAATGGCACGGGCCGGTGCCGCTCGCCCACCAGATCGGCGTCTTCGACAGGGCGCTGAAATTCCTGCTGAACCTGCAGCAAGGCAAGCCGACACGACGCTTCAACTGGACGATGACGATCAATCCGCGCCTCGACACCAGCCCCGAGAATTATCACAAATGGGGTCCTGACCGCACGACGGTGACCCCGGAAAATGTCGGCGAGAAGGTGCATCTGCGTGTCGAATTGCAGAGCCTCTGGCGCTTGCCGCGCTCGAACGCCATCCTCTTCGTCATCCGCTGCTACCTGATGAACATGGAAGAGCTCGTTACCGTGCCGAAATGGGCGCGACGCTTTCCGCGCGTGCTGAAAACGCTGCCGCCTGAGCTCATCGACTACAAGGGCCTCACCCGCTTCCGCGAGACGACGATCGACTGGCTTTCCAAATATGACGACGGGGCGCCGACCAGCCCCGGCATCTATCCGGACTGAGGTGTAGCGATGCACCAGATAAAACGATATAATCAAGAGGGGAATGCTTCATGACAAGAGTAGCCGTCATCGGTGCCGGTCCTTCCGGGCTGGCGCAGCTGCGCGCCTTTCAATCGGCCGCCCAAAAGGGCGCCGAAATCCCGGAGATCGTCTGTTTCGAAAAGCAGTCGGACTGGGGTGGGCTCTGGAACTATACCTGGCGCACCGGGCTCGACGAATATGGCGAGCCGGTCCACGGCAGCATGTATCGTTACCTCTGGTCGAACGGCCCGAAGGAATGCCTAGAATTCGCCGATTATTCCTTCGAGGAGCATTTCGGCAAGCCGATCGCCTCCTATCCGCCGCGCGCGGTGCTCTGGGATTACATCAAGGGCCGCGTCGAGAAGGCGAATGTCCGCCAGTGGGTGCGCTTCAGCACGCCGGTGCGCATGGTCCGCTTCGACGAAGCGACGAAGAAATTCACGGTGACGGCGCATAACCGCATCGAGGACCGGATGTATGACGAGGAGTTCGACTATGTGGTCGTGGCCTCCGGTCACTTCTCGACACCGAACGTGCCCTATTTCGAGGGTGTGAAGACCTTCAACGGCCGCGTGCTGCATGCCCATGATTTCCGCGACGCGCTTGAGTTCAAGGGCAAGGATATCCTGCTCGTCGGCCGCAGCTATTCGGCCGAGGACATCGGCTCGCAATGCTGGAAATACGGCGCGAAATCGGTGACGACGAGCTACCGGTCGAAGCCGATGGGTTTCAAATGGCCGGAGAATTTCGAAGAGCGGCCGCTGCTGACCAAGCTCGAAAACCGCACCGCGCATTTCCTTGACGGTTCGACCAAGGAGGTCGATGCGGTGATCCTCTGCACCGGCTACCAGCACCATTTCCCCTTCCTGCCCGATGATCTCCGGCTGAAGACCGCCAACCGCCTCTGGGCCGACAGCCTCTACAAGGGGGTGATCTTCGACAAGAACCCGCAGCTTTTCTATATCGGTATGCAGGACCAGTTCTACACCTTCAACATGTTCGACGTGCAGGCCTGGTGGGCGCGCGACGTGATGATGGGCCGCATCACCCTGCCGCCGGAAGAGGAGCTGAAGGCCAATTTCGACATGTGGCGCGCCCGCGAGGAAACACTTGAGGATGCCGAGCAGATGATCTGGTATCAGGGTGACTATGTGAAGGAACTGCTTGCCGAAACCGATTATCCCAGCTTCGACATCGAGGCGACCAACCAGACCTTCATGGAGTGGGAACACCACAAGGCCCACAACATCATGGGCTTCCGCGACCATGCCTACCGATCGCTGATGACCGGCAACATGTCGCCGACGCACCACACGCCCTGGGTCGAGGCGCTCGACGATTCCATGGAGGAATATCTGCGCAACTGACGAGGCGAGCCTGCATTGCCGGAGGAGGGTGTTCGGGCACTCTCCTCCGGCCTATTGTGAGCCGCGCCTTTGAGCGAGACGACTGCAACTCTTCTCTTCGGATGTCGCCTTCATGGATTTTCAAACGAGCATTCTCGGGCGCATGAGTGGTTTTCTCTATCGCTGCCGTGCCGATGAAAACTACACGATGCTGGAGATGACCAACGGCATCGAGCGCATCTTCGGTTATCCCGTCGACGAAATCATCGGCAACCGCACGCGGACCTTCACCTCGATCATGTACGAAGAAGACGTGTCACTGATGGACGAGATCGTCGGACGGGCGCTGGAGAGGCGCACAGACTGGACGATGGAATATCGCATCCGTCACGCCATGGGCCATCTCATCTGGGTGACCGAGACGGGCGGCGGCATCTGGGACGAGAAGGGCGAGCTTCTCTATCTCGAAGGCAGCATCATCAACATCGAATCACTCTACCAGAGAATCGATGACCAGACCGCCGACATGCGCGTCACCGCCTCGAAGACCAATGAGATCCTGCAATCGCTGCGTTACCTCAAGCTGCTCGCCGTCAATGCCGGTATCGAGGCCGCCCGCGCCGGCACGGCCGGGTCGGGCTTTGCGGTGCTTGCCGCCGAGATGCGCGCGCTCGCCAACTCCTCGGAAGAGGCCGCACGCGCCATTTCCAACGCACAACGCAAGACGGAAGGCTGAGCTTTTCCCAGGCAGCGGCGGATTTGCGGCTCACGTTCAAAGCCGCATTATTAACCGTTCGGCGCCTCCGCAGATTACAACGGTTTTCCAATGACTTGCGATAATCCCGCGCTTGACGAATCTCAAATGATTGCCGGTGATATTAAGACTGCGTTAACTTTTTGTTAACCATAGCAGCGGTAGACATGGTCAACGATTTCTTCACATAGATGACCAAAGTGCTAACAGACGCTCGCTCTATCCGCATCAAGGGCCGCTCATTCCTCGCGGTCATGCTGTCCCCGGATCTTCCGATCGATGATTGGTTGATCAGGCTGGACGATCTGGCCGCGCGTTCGGCCGGCTTCTTCCTGGGACGGCCTGTCGTGCTCGATCTGACGGACCTGCAAATCGACCGGCCGCAGCTGAAGGACCTGATCGCCGAACTTGCCAAGCGCAATGTCAGCATCATGGGCATCGAGGGCGCGCGGCCTTCGATCCTCGGATCCGGCATGCCGCCGGCACTCAAAGGCGGTCGTTCGGTTTCCGATATCGAGGTTCAGGCAAAGGAGCCTGCCGATCCGCCCGGCAAACAGGCAGCGGCGGAGACCCGCCCGGCCATGCAATCGATCGTCATCAGGGAGCCGGTGCGCTCGGGGCAATCGGTGATCTTTCCGGAAGGCGACGTCACCGTCATCGGATCGGTCGCCTCGGGTGCCGAGGTCATCGCCGGCGGCTCCGTCCATATCTATGGCGCCTTGCGTGGCCGAGCCATGGCGGGATCCATCGGAAACGCATCGGCGCGGATCTTTTGCCGCAAGCTCGAGGCCGAGCTGGTTGCAATCGACGGCATCTACAAAATGGCGGAAGACATGGCCCCCAATCTTCGCGGACAGGCTGTTCAGCTCTGGCTTGAAGACGACGCGATCATGGCGGAAAAACTGATCTGACGACAGCGCCGCGAGTCTCTTCGAGAGCCGCAAAGGACGCTTTAACACTTAGAATTACTGGGGCCACGGCAAAGGAGAGACAATGATGGGGAAAGTGATCGTCGTCACGTCAGGCAAGGGCGGGGTTGGCAAGACCACCTCGACCGCCGCATTGGGAGCGGCGCTGGCGCAACGCAATGAAAAAGTCGTCGTCGTCGATTTCGACGTCGGCCTGCGCAATCTCGACCTCGTCATGGGCGCCGAGCGCAGGGTCGTCTACGACCTGATCAATGTCATCCAGGGCGATGCCAAGCTTACCCAGGCGCTGATCCGCGACAAGCGGCTGGAAACGCTGTTCCTGCTGCCGGCCTCGCAGACGCGCGACAAGGACAATCTGACGGCCGAGGGCGTCGAGCGCGTCATCAACGACCTGAAGCGCTATTTCGACTGGATCATCTGCGACAGCCCCGCCGGGATCGAGCGCGGTGCAACGCTTGCCATGCGCCACGCCGATGTTGCCGTGGTCGTCACCAACCCGGAAGTCTCGTCGGTGCGCGATTCGGATCGCATCATCGGCCTGCTGGATGCCAAGACCGCCAAGGCCGAGCGCGGCGAACGGATGGAAAAGCACCTGCTGCTCACCCGCTACGACGCCAACCGCGCCGAACGCGGCGACATGCTCAAGGTCGACGACGTCCTGGAAATCCTTTCCATCCCGCTGCTCGGCATCATACCCGAAAGCATGGATGTTCTGCGTGCATCCAACATCGGTGCGCCGGTCACGCTGGCAGACAGCCGCAGCGCGGCTGCTATGGCCTATTTCGACGCCGCTCGCCGTCTCGCCGGCGAGACGGTGCCGATCGCGATCCCAGAGGAAAAGAGGAATATTTTCGGTAAGATCTTCGGACGGAGGGCAGCATGAATATTTTCCGTCTTTTCAACAAGCAGAGAACCGCACCCGCCGCCCGCGAACGGCTGCAGGTCCTTCTCGCCCATGAACGTTCCTCGGCGGGGTCGGACCTGGTCTCCCTGCTGCGCGAGGAAATCCTTGCGGTGATCGCAAAGCATGTGCAGCTCGACCACGACAAGGTGCAGGTGACGATCGATCGCAACGAATACGTTTCGACGCTCGAAATCGACGTCGAAATCCCGCTGAATGCAGCCGTGCAGGCCGCTTGAAAAAGAGCGCTGCCTGTTGCGACAACAGGCGGCGCTGACGATCAGGACTTCCTGGCTTTGCGATTGGCGTAACGCAGGTCGCGTTCGGCCTTTCGGGCAGCTTCGTCGGCAATCACGCGGGCGATCCGGTCTTTGTCAGCCGCTTCGCGCGCGTCGGCATCGGCGCGTGCTGCGGCCTCGGCGGCAGCCTGACGTTCGGCCTCGGCGGCCTGAGCCCGCTCCAGCTCCTCGAGCTTGACCCGTTCTCGCTGAGCGCGACGTTCTTCCCTGGCCGCGGCAATGGCTTGACGCTCCGCCTGCTTTGCCAGCCTGGTGGGTTCGGCTGAATCCTTGGCGCTGCGATACGCATTGAGGAGAGCGGCCTTGGCTTCGGCAGCGGCGCTGCGGCGATCGGAAAGCTCGTTGTTTTTGGCGTTTTTCAAATCTGTTTCCTGACTGTTTGACTTCGACCCTACGGCGCCGCACGTCTTAAGACGCGCAAAGGGCGCTGTAATACCTTGAACTGCTGCATCGCTTTATCCTGAAATCGAATCCGATTTAAGGAATTATGCAGTGTCAGATTTTCTTTTTTCGCTTCACGGCAGGAGCAATAACCCCTGTCAAGCGATCCTGCAATTCCTTGGCCTCACGCGCTTCGCGTAACCGCAAGGTTTTTTCCTCGCGGGCACGTACGGTCGAATCGATCTCTTCGACCGCGCGGCTTCGCGCCAGGAATTGCGATTGCGCGTTTCCGAAGGCAATCTCCGCCTGCTTGCGTGATTTGCTGTGTGACTCTGTCATATCAATCCTGGATTTATGAGCCTGCTTGGCGAACGCAGCAAAAAGGCCAGGCAACTTGCCTGACCTTGATAGTATCATACTTTCGACAGTGCCGGTACATCCGCGGTCAAAGGAAAGCTGATTTCAGTTTAGGCAGCTTGGAGATTGCAAGCGGACATTTTGCCCGACTTGTTATCGCGCTCAAGCTCGTAGCCGATCTTCTGGCCTTCGACGATTTCGCGCATGCCGGCGCGTTCGACGGCAGAAATGTGAACGAAGGCGTCAGCGCCGCCGTCATCAGGCTGAATGAAGCCGAAGCCCTTGGTGGAATTGAACCATTTAACTGTGCCAGTGGTCATAACAAACCCTTTCATAGCAATTGACGACCGCACGTGCGGAAGCACGACGGATGATGATCTCGATTTTGAAGAGGGAAGTTCGTCCAGGGCACGTTGCCAGCGTGCGATAACAAAAGTCAAACAAGCAATATCGACCACCGAGATATAATCATCAAAGCCGGATATGTCAACTTTTAGTTTTTTCGAGTCGTCTATTCGCCATAAGATTGCATCTCGTTGGTCGTGCGCGTCGGCGGCAATATCAACAGCCGATCGCCGTCTCCCAACCTCGAAAGCATGCGTTACGAGCGCGGCCGCGTCTTCTGCGGGTCGTAATGCGACAGCGGCACGACCGTCGCCGGCAGGCGCTTCTGGTGACCGTCGAGCTTGCCGATCTCGACCTCGGTGCCGGGGCTTGCATGCATCACGTCGATGCGGGCGAGCGCGATCGTCTTGCCGAGGATGGGCGCGCGCGTGGCGCTGGTGATAACGCCGACCTGGGCGCGGCCGATATGGATGCAATCGCCATGGCCGACGGCCTCGTTGGCCTTGATGTCGAGCCCGACGAGCAGATGGCGCGGATGCTCCTTGCGCCGGATCAGCGCCTCGCGGCCGATGAAATCGTCCTGCTTGGATTTCAGCGGCACCGTGAAGCCGATCCCGGCCTCGAACGGGTCCGTCTGGTCGGTGAATTCGTGATGGGCGAAGATCAGGCCTGCCTCGATGCGGACCATGTCGAGCGCCTCCAGCCCCATCGGCTTCAACCCGTGCGGCTGCCCGGCCTCCCAGACGGCGTCGAACACCGTCAGCGCATCCTTCGGATGGCAGAAGATCTCGTAGCCGAGCTCGCCGGTGTAACCCGTGCGCGAGACGACGACAGGAGTACCTTCGAAGCCGCCGATGCGGCCGACGGTGAAGCGGAACCATTCGAGTTCGCCGATATCAGGCTGGCGCGGCGCCGTCCAGATGATCTCCTTCAGGATATCGCGGCTCTTCGGCCCCTGCAGGGCGATATTGTGCATCTGGTCGGTCGAAGAGCGGACCCAGGCCTTGAAGCCCTTCTTCTCCGCCTGCTGGCGCAGCCATATGCCGCTGAAATCATCGCCGCCGATCCAGCGGAAATTCTTGTCACCGAGCCGGAACAGCGTCCCATCATCGATCATGCCGCCGTTTTCATAGCACATGGCGGAATAGACGACCTGGCCGGTCGACAGTTTGCGCACGTCGCGTGTCAGGCAATATTGCAGCAGTTCCTCGGCATCCGGTCCCGTCACCTCGAATTTCCGCAAGGGCGATAGGTCGATGACGGCGGCGCGCTCGCGGCAGGCCCAGTATTCCTCGACCGGTCCTTCGCTGGAAAAACGGTTCGGCAGCCAGTAGCCGCGATATTCGGTGTAGTCCCGTGTCAAGGCGGAGAGGCGGGGGTGGAAGGCGGTTTCGCGCGTCAGTTCGGCGTCTGCATCTGGGGTCATGCGATAGGCCACCGCTCGTGAGAATTTCTCTTTTCCGGAAAAGGTGCGGACGTGGATATCCGTCGGATCCCAGCCGTTCGCCGCGTCGATATCGTCAGGGCAGGACGAGGAGACACAGACGAGATCGGTCAGCGCCCGCATCAGCACGTAATCGCCCGGACGCGACCAAGGCTCGTCGAGATAGAGCTGGTTGTTGTGGTCGATATTGGTGTTGTAGAAATAGTTCAGCGCTTCCCAGCCCTTGCGGCCGGCAATGCCGTAGGGCGCCAGCGCAGCGTTGAAATTATCCGTGCAGTTGACGTGGCCGGGATAACCCATGTCGTCGTAATAACGCGAATTGCAGGCGGTCGCGAAAGCGTCATGACGCCCGACCGTATCCTGGACGATCTCGACCAGCGGCTCGAAGTCGCGGTCGAAGGCCTTGGAGGGGAGACCCGGTGTCGGATAGCTGCGGCCGAGCAGAGTGCGGGTGACGGTGGAATCAAGCCCAAGATCGAGGCCCTTGTCGACCTTGCGGGCGGCAAAAGCCTGGAAATCGGTGCATTGGCGTCCATAGACGTCGATGATCTGGATGAATTCGCCGGCCCGCACGAAATAGGCCGCGGCGGTCGCCGCCCGGATGCGGATATCCTCGACCGGATCAGCGGCCGGTTCCGGCAAGGCGGAGGCATAATCGCGGATCAGCAGGCTGCGCATGATCCTGATCTCGATCGGCGTCGCCGTATCCTGCGCCTCCGGCGACATGGCGCTGGCGGGTGCCGCGACGATCAGCAGGCCCCTCAGGGAAATCGTGAAATCCGCCCGGCTGCCAGGCATCGATCCCGCCCCGAAAATGCTGAGTGCGCCGGCCGTTGCAAGATCGGCGCCGCGACGCTGAAGCGCTGCACGCGTGCGGGCAGCACTCTCATCCTCCGCTTGAAGAATGGCCTTCAAACCCTCGGCTGAATTGCTGAATGCCGTTCCGAGACCGGCCGCCAGGAAGCGCCCTTTCTCGTCGAGGAAGGAGATCTCGCAGACCTGGCCGCCCTCGCTGTCGATGACGCTGACCCGGTCGCCCGGCTCGACGCGCATAACGAC
The DNA here is from genome assembly GCF_013087615.1 of Rhizobium sp. WYCCWR 11152. NCBI lineage: Bacteria > Pseudomonadati > Pseudomonadota > Alphaproteobacteria > Hyphomicrobiales > Rhizobiaceae > Rhizobium > Rhizobium sp. WYCCWR 11152. The sequence continues at coordinate 475,297 of NZ_JABFCP010000003.1, forward strand.
CGATCCGCCGCCCTTTGCCCTGTAGCGCTCCGTTCCCTCCGGCAGGGTGGGAATGCCGGGATAATGCACGAGGCTCGGAGCGGCCGGCCGCAGGCCTGTCATAGCAGGATGAAGTTCTCGCATACTGCCCTCATGGGAGGATCGGGCGTCCTCGGACACCCACCCATGCAGGTTACAAAATGCCCGGGGAAAGTAAAGTGATGTTGACTAAAAAGAAAATATCTTCACTATGCATAAAGAGTTGAGACTCGGGGAATCCGTCGGGAACACGGATCGCCAAAATCATCCGGGCGGGCTTGAGACTGTCAGGGAGACACGTTCAGGGAGACGTACGAAGATACGTCCGGAACAAATAGAATGGGGAATTTCACCGATGACAGACGTTGTGGAGGCCGGGATTGCATCCGGCACCGAAGGTAAGCTTGTACGCGCGCTCGACTGGAAGGGCGCATTCTGGGTGGCTGCGGGCGTGCCGCCGCTCGTTCTTTTCTCCATTGGCGGCATCGCAGGCACGACGGGCAAGCTCGCCTTCGTCGTCTGGATCATCTCGATGGTGATGGGTTTCCTGCAATCCTTCACCTATGCCGAAATCGCCGGCATGTTCGCCAACAAATCCGGCGGCGCTTCAGTCTACGGCGCCACTGCCTGGCTGCGTTACTCGAAATTCATCGCGCCGCTGTCCGTCTGGTGCAACTGGTTTGCCTGGTCGCCGGTGCTGTCGCTCGGCTGCGCCATCGCCGCCGGTTATATCCTCAACGCTTTCTACCCAATTCCGGCGGCGGATTCGCAAATGGTCCTCGACTGGATCTCGGCGCATGCCGCTTCCGTCACGGCCGACAGCCCCCGCGTCGCCGAATATATCGCAGCCCATGCCGGCACCACGCCGGATGACGCCGTCAAGGCGTTGCTCGGCACCGACGGGATCGCCGCTCTGACGCCGGCGATCCGCAGCTGGTCGCTCTTGAGCTTCAACATTCCCTTCCTCGCCACCGCCAATATCAACGCCACCTTCTTCATCGGCGGCATGCTGATGCTGATCATCTTCGCGATCCAGCATCGCGGCATTTCGGAGACGGCAAGCGTGCAGAAATGGCTGGCCATCATCGTGCTGGTGCCGCTGCTCATCATCGGCCTTTACCCGATCGTCAGCGGCCAGATCCTTGCCACCAACGTCACCGGCCTCGTGCCGCCGACAGCCGCCTATGCCGCGGCCGACGGCACCTGGAGCAACGGCGGCTGGACGCTCTTCCTCGGCGGCCTCTATATCGCCGCCTGGTCGACCTACGGCTTCGAGACGGCGGTCTGCTACACCCGCGAACTCAAGAACCCGAAGACCGACACCTTCAAGGCGATCTTCTATTCAGGCCTTGCCTGCTGCCTGTTTTTCTTCCTCGTGCCCTTCGCCTTCCAGGGCGTTCTCGGCCATGCAGGCATGCTGGCCCCCGGCATCGTCGATGGCACCGGTGTTGCCGAAGCGCTCGGCGGCCTGATCGGCGCCGGCCGCGTCGTTACCCAGCTGCTCGTCGTGTTGATGATCATGGCGCTCTTCCTCGCCATCATGACGGCGATGGCCGGTTCCTCGCGCACGCTCTACCAGGGCTCGAAGGACGGCTGGCTGCCGAAATATCTCGACCACGTCAACGAACACGGCGCGCCAACCAGGGCGATGTGGACCGATTTCGCCTTCAATCTCTTCCTGCTGGCGATCGCCTCGGATGTCGGCGGCTACTTCTTCGTGCTCGCCGTTTCGAATGTCGGCTACATCATCTTCAACTTCCTGAACCTCAATTCCGGCTGGATCCACCGGATGGATTCCGGCCATATCGAACGTCCCTGGAAGGCGCCGACCTGGCTGATCGGCCTCAACACCGTGCTGGCCTTCGTCAACGCGCTGTTTCTCGGCGCCGGTGCCAAGGTCTGGGGTTATTCCAATGCGCTCTGGGTCGGCTTCATCTTCGCCGCCCTGATCCTGCCGGTCTTCGCCTATCGCCACTATGTGCGCGACGGCGGCAAATTCCCGGCCGGCGCGATGGAGGATCTCGGCCTCGTCGGCCAGGATCTCGGCGTCAGGAAAGCCGGCATCCTGCCCTATGTCGCGCTCGCTGGCGGCCTGGCGATCGTCCTGATCGCCAACGTGATCTTCCAGCTTCCGGCCTAAAATCGCCTCCCAAGCAGAAGGGCCGAAAAGCCGCCATGGAAACATGGCGGCTTTTTCATTGGCGGTTGCAGACCGGGCGAGACGACTCATCCGGTTGCAGACGGAAGGCTCAGCGGCCGCCCTCGATCTTGCGGTGGCGCTGGTTGATGCCGCCTTTGCCGTAGGGATAGTCGAAAGGCTGGGGCGCACTCACCTCGTTCAACCGCGCCATCTCGTCGTCGGAGAGTTTGAGCTTCATGGCACCGAGATTGTCGGCGAGCTGTTCCGGCGTGCGGGCGCCGAGGATCACGGACGTGATTGCCGGCTGCGCCGCCGTCCAGGCGAGCGCCACCTGCGCCATGCTGACGCCATGCGCCTTGGCGATCTCCTCGACGACAGCGATGATCGCCCAGGTTCTCTCCATCGCATTGCGCGGCGCATAGGACTCGCCGCCGCGATTGGGGTTTTCGCCGAGGCGGGTGGCACCCGTCGGCATCTCGTCGCGCTTGTACTTGCCGGTCAGCCAGCCGCCGCCGAGCGGCGACCACGGCAACAGA
>NZ_JABFCP010000030.1:0-2748 GCF_013087615.1 Rhizobium sp. WYCCWR 11152
ACTGGCCTATCAGCAGAAGCTTGAGGCTCAGAAACCGAAGAACAACTTTATCACAGCCGGCAAGAACCTCTATGACACCAGCACAGGGCAGTGGATTGCGCCGCCGGCGGGGATGGCTGCCGGTGATGACGAGTGGGGTCTCAACCCCGTATGGGGCAAGGACGCCAACGGCAAGACTGTGATCGGCCAAGCATCAAAGAGCGGCAAGTTCAAGCCGCTCGACACCGGAAGCTTCGAGCCGACACCCGTGCTTCAGAACCTCGACACCGGCACGGCGATCATCAGCCAGAACAGCCGAACGGGCGCTGTGGTCAACAATATGCCGAAGAACCTTGCCGAGGCCGAATCCCAGAAGGAAATCGGTACTGCTCAGGGCAAGTTAATCGCGGCCGCCCCGGCAGACCTGCAAGCTGGCATAAATGCCAAGGATCTGATTACTGAGTTGAAGACAGATCCAAATCGTGAGCGCGGTACCGGCTGGTCATCCATCCTTAATCCAATCCCTGCAACCGCTGGCTATGACTTCCAAACAAAGGTTGACCAAGCAAAATCTGGGGCCTTCGCAACGGCTATCCAGCAAATGCGCGGACTTGGCTCTCTGTCGAATGCTGAAGGCGAGACGGCGACGAAGGCCGTCACCCGCATGAACACCGCGACCTCGGAAGGGGCATTCAACGCTGCGCTTGATGATTATGAGAAGATCATCGATCAGGGTATCGCGCGCGCTCAGGCCAAGATCCAGCAGAGTGGCGGCCAAGTACAGGCACCTCCCGGCATCGCGCCGCCAGTAGCCCCTGGCACAGTCCGCCGCTACAATCCAGCGACAGGAAGGATCGAATAAATGCCGGTCCAAATCCAAGCCCCGAATGGCGAAATCGTCGAGTTCCCGGATGGGACGACCGATGACGTCATCGTCAAGGCCATGCAGGCCACCTATGGGGCTCCAGAGCAGGATCTGAGCACCGCGAGCGCTGACACTCAGGCTCTCGCTTCCGACATGTCGGCCATGACGCAGAAGCCGGGCGAGGCGATCGATGCTCAGCGAGTAGCCGACGCCAAGGGAAAGCGTGACGAGTTCTACAGCAGCGGCATCTATGCGGGCTCGATGAACCCGCTCGGCCCGATCGCTAAGTCCATCGACGCCGGGGCAAGCGCAGCGCAGCGTTCCCCGCTCTTCGGTTGGGATGACGAGTTGACCGCTCTTGCTCGCAGCGACGTGAACAAAGGCGACTATGGCAAACTTCAAGCCGAGGCAGACGCCAACAAGACGGCCATGCGCCAGCAGAACCCCGGTGCATCCCTTGCCGGCGACGTCGGCGGCGGTCTCATCATGGCGCGCGCCCTTCCAAACATCGTTGCAGGCCGCAATCTTCCTGTCGTTGGGCGCGCTGGAGCCGCCGCGCTGGAAGCCGGCACATATGGGGGCGTTACAGGCGCTGGCGAGGCCAAACCAGGTGATCGGACGACCGGCGCGGCTGTCGGAGCCCTCCTTGGAGCGGGGATTGGCGGGACTCTGTCAAAGGCCGGGGATATGCTAGCCTCTCGGGCTGCCGTCAAGGCCGCAAATGCCGCTCCGAGCGGCGAGGAGTTGAAGGTCGCCTCAAAGGCTCTCTACGACCAAGCATATCAATCTGGCGTTGGCATCAAGCCGCAGGCAACCGACAGCATCGTCCAGAACATGACGTTCGCAGGCGGCCGGATCAATGAAGCCCTTCGCCCCAAGACCGCCGGCATCGTCGCTGACGTTCAGGCACTCCGCGGCAAGCCGATGGACCTGCAGACTTTCCACGAGTTGAGGCAAGAAATCGATCTCGCAATCCGAGGCGCAGAACCGGGCGATGAGCGGACGCTTATGCGGATGCGCGATATCCTGACTTCATTCGCCGAAAATGCCAATCCAGGCCAGCTTACCGGCCCAAAGCAGGCGCTCGATACCTTCCGTGAGGCCGACAAGCTTTGGGCCAAGCGATCCAAGACGCAGATGATTGAGGATCTGTTTGACCTAGCGGACGTCAAATCCGGGCGCTATTCACAGTCCGGCATGGAAAACGCGCTGCGCGACAAGGCGTCACAGCTCTACACGCAGATTGTCAAGGGCAAGGTGAAAAACTTCACGGCCGAGGAAATCGGGCTTATTCGCAAGCTGGCCAAGGCAGAAACGAGCCCCGCACTGACGAAATGGATCGCCAAGTTTGCGCCGCGCGGCCCGGTCTCGGCAGGCATGGGGGCAGGCGTCGGCGGCACGATAGGCACGATGATCGGCGGCCCTGTCGGTGGCGCTATCGGGATGGCCGCCCCTGGTGCTGCTGGCTTTGGAGCTGCCAAGCTAGTCGATCGTGCATCTCTCCGCGCGATCGCTGCTGTCAGGAACGCAGCCGCAAGCGGAAATGCCCCTGTTCTCGGGGCTATCTCCAATCGAGTGATGCCGCTGATCGGCCCGCTGTCGTCTGGGCTCAGTAGCCAAGCACAGCGCGATAGATGAACTTCGATATCTGAGACAGGACGATTGCCAGAATAAACAATGGCAAAGTCACGTTGAAAAACCAGAAAGCCCCCGGGCCCCAAAAGGGTTCTTTCTTCCCGGCTTTGGACCACTCGCTTTCATGCAGGTCGAGGTCCTTGTGGAATTTGTCGTCCAACTTCAGTCTTCCTTTAGAGTGAGGAGAATGTTAGTATTCCTTTTGCAAGGACCTGCGAAGCTACGAAACAGAACCTGCCACGCCTCTCAACGATGCGCACCCCGGCGGG
>NZ_JABFCP010000031.1:0-1988 GCF_013087615.1 Rhizobium sp. WYCCWR 11152
TCGCCTACATGGTTGCCCTTATTTGTGCGGATCGCGGCAGCACGGGCTTTGCACCAGTCGTTCGGAGCTGACGTCCGGCACCCCTTGAGCCTGCAGCACGCTACAGCGTGCTTTGAATTGTCTGAGGCAGCCGTATTGGCTCGGCGCCGGTGAAAGCCAGATCCGAGACCTCACCCGTTGACGAATAGCCGGAAACAAGCTCCGCCAATGTCGCACGTGCAGCGATCATATCGTTCCGGTCCAACACCGCGTTGAGCGCGTTGAGCCTTCTCGACAACTCGGGCCAGGACAGGAAATCCTCGCGCGCCTTCATAATCCGAGGATGTTCGGTTGTTTCTGGATTATCCCCGATCAACAGTTCTTCAAAGAGCTTCTCGCCGGGCCGAAGGCCGGTAACGGACAGCTCGATATCGCCTTCGGGATTGTCTTCGTCACGGACGGCCAGCCCGGAAAGCTCGACCATCTTGCGGGCGAGATCTGCGATGCGAACCGGCTCTCCCATGTCGAGCAGGAAGACATCTCCGCCCTCGGCCATCGCGCCGGCCTGTATGACGAGTTGAGAAGCCTCCGAAATGGTCATGAAATAACGAGTTATATCAGGATGTGTCAGCGTCACCGGGCCGCCGTCCTTGATCTGCTGCCGGAAAAGCGGCACGACGGATCCGGAGGAGCCGAGGACGTTTCCGAAACGGACCATGGAGAAATTCGTTCGCATTCTGTCGGTCGCCGATTCCGCCGCAAGCGCCTGCAGAACCATCTCCGCCAGCCTCTTGCTGGCGCCCATCACATTTGTCGGACGCACGGCTTTGTCTGTGCTGATCAGCACGAAATTCGAGACGCCGCATTTATTCGCCGCGCGTGCCGCGACCAGCGTACCCATCACATTGTTCTTGATGCCTTCCACGGCATTGTGTTCGACAAGGGGAACATGCTTGTAAGCGGCTGCATGATAGAGCGTCTGAGGTCGCCAGCTCTGCATGACATGTTCCATGCGATCCTGATCGCGGACGGAACACAGAATCGGAACGATCTGCATATTTTCATGCTTGTATAGTTCGGCCAGCTTCTGCAATTCGGCATGGATATTATAAAGCGCAAACTCGTTCTGATCGATGAGGATGAGGCTGGAAGGCCCGGTGCGCAAAATCTGACGACATAGCTCGCCGCCGATCGAGCCGCCAGCACCGGTGACCATCACCACCTTGTTGCGCATCGACTTGTCGAGTAGCTCCTGGCGCGGCGCGACCGCTTCTCTTCCCAGCAGATCTTCGATCTCCAGCTCTCGGATGTCGGAGACGGCGATGCGTCCCTGAGCCAGGGCAGTGAGATCCGGCAACGTGCGAACATTGACCCTGGCTTTACGGATGTGCTCCAGGATTTCGTTGCGACGCTGCCGCGATGCGGAGGGAAGAGCAAGAAGCACGTTGTGCACGCCGAGAGATTCGGCAAGCACCGGAAGATCCGAGGGGTCGTAGATCGGTAAACCACCCATGACGCCGCCCTTGAGACGCGGATCATCATCCAGATAGCCGACGACATTGAGTTCGGCACTGTTGATCAAGGCACCGGCCAGTTGCCGCCCGGCTGTCCCTGCCCCATAGATCAGCACCTTGGCGAGCATATTCTTGTGAAGGATGCGCTGGTAGGCATCCCCGAGCCAGTAGCGGATACTCAACCTCGACAGCCCGATCGCAATCAACAGAAGGAAGGGCTGGAGGATGCCGACGGTTCTCGGAACACCGGGGACGCTGAGTGCTGTAAATATCGTCATGAAGGCGACGCCGTAGATCGCAATCGCCTTCAGAACAGTAATGAAAGCAGCCATATTGGCATAACGGAAGATCGCCCGATACATGCCCATGACGATGAAGATGGGAAGGGCCATACACAGTGAAACGACGACCGGCAACCATTGCACGCCGGTCAGCACCGTCCATTCGTTCAGGCGGAAACAATAGGCCAGCCAGATCGTCAGAACACAAAAGCTG
>NZ_JABFCP010000032.1:0-5956 GCF_013087615.1 Rhizobium sp. WYCCWR 11152
GGAAACGACATCCGAGCATGTTCAATCCCCACGTCAATAATGGTTTTGGCATCTTCGATTTTGATATCACCTCTCGCAGCAGCTTCAAGCGCGGCAGCGATAACAGCTTCAAGCTTGGCCCAAGTGTCAACGTTGAAAGATTGCATGATGCTGTCTGTAACGGGGTTTGTGTCGGGGATCTTCATTGGGTGTCTCCTTCAGCTTGCAGGCCCATTTACTTCTCCTCAGTCGGAAGATTTCTGAGGTAATCCTTCAGCTCCTCGACAATAACAAGAGTTCGGTTGCCGGCCTTGCGTGGTTTAAGGCTGCCGTCCTTGAAAAGCTTGTAGAGATTGGTTCGGCCGATACCGCTGATCTGAACCGCTTCAGGAACTGTGACTGCTATCTTATCCATCCGTAAGCATCCTCATGTGTTCGTGCGAATGCTGACAGATTCCCACACATCAACCGCGAAGAATATAACTTTTAATTCCCCGGAATTGAAAGATTACATTCTTCCACAGGAAGTGAGGCTTTTATGGCGTCACGGCAGCAAGAGTTTTACTCCGGCGTCTACAATAATGCGCGTGCGGCCGGGTTATCCGATGCACAGGCGCGTCTTGCGGCTTCTCAGGCATCCCTTGAGACCGGGTACGGCAAGAGCGCGGTAGGGAACAACTACTTCGGCGTCAAGGCCGGCTCCTCATGGAAGGGCCCGGTAAAGAACGCCGGCACATGGGAAAACGTTAACGGCAAGAATGTCACTACCAGGGCCAATTTCCGGGCCTACGACAATCCGCTTTCCTCGCTTCTCGACTGGTCATCGACGCTCAACAAGAACTTCCCTTCGAGCTATATGGCGGATGACTTTGATTCTGCCGTTTCTGGGCTGAAAGATGGTCGCTATGGCTCCTATGCGACAGATCCCAATTACAGCTCAAAGCTCCACTCGATCGACCGCAACAACTACGGCCCGCAGATGGGCATCATGTCGGTTATCGACCCGCCGACGCCAAGCCCGCGCCCGAGCGAAGATCCCTTTAGCGCGCTCCTGTCGCCAGCCTCCTATCAGGCTCCTTCCTTCCCCGCCACATCCTCACCCGTTCAAAGGGAGGCATTGTCCGACGTGACTCCTGTCAGCTTCGATAACGGACGTTTCGGCGCTCCTGCCAAGACCTTCGATCAATCCCGGTTCGGCAACCCAGCGCCCGCATCACCCGCATCATCCTATTTCGACTATTCCGACCTGCTCTCCGAACCCGATCAGCCGCAGCAGCCAAGCGCCTTCGACGATGGTCGCCTCGGGTTGACCGCACCAGTCGCGACAACCCCGCAACAGCTCCAGCGCGGCCTTCTCGATCAGCAGCTCGACGCAGGCGTTCTCCCTGGTCTCATGGCGCCCGCCACGAACTGGCCCGGTCAGGTAGCGCCAGCCGCTGCACCAACTGCTCCGGCCTATACCGATCCGATGATTTCGACTGAACCGGCCTCGATCAGGACGGCCAGCGTTCAGGCTCCCGCCGGGCCATCCTGGGCCTCTTCCGGTCTCATGTCACCCGCGGAAATGGAGCAGGTCCAGCAGCAACAGGGATTGCTCGGCGGTCCTATGGCTCATTCCACGCCCGCAGAGATGCAGGCAATGGCCGACCAGATGGGCAAGCAGATGCAGAACCGATCTCTCGGCGGCGGCGTCTTGGGTGGCCTCCTTGGCGGCCTGACGCTCGGGCCTCTTGGGGCAATTGCCGGCGGTCTTCTTGGTCGGAACGTGGCGAAAAACTCGTTCTTCCCGGACGCGCCGAAGCCATCGGCAAACAGCAAGAACGACAAGGGCCTGAACGATTACGGCAAGTCAGTTTCGAGTTCATCCGGTCAATTCTCCCGCGCCATGTCCAAAGGCGGCGTGGGCCTTTATTAGAGGTGCTTCCACATCTCTCTGCGACGGATCTTAGAAATGAGGGGTTGGGATACGCCGTATTGCCTCGCAAGTTGGCTATGTGACACGCCACTCGCCGTCAGTATTGCTAATACGTCAGACTCCGTCAGTTTGGAGTTTCCGTTCTCCTGCCCTGCTCTTCGCGTCCCGTGAGCAATCTTATCTTCGGAATTCTCTTTCACGGTTTTCCACGAAAGGTGTCGTTTCGTCACGCAGCCTAGGTGACCATTGCCGCATGTGTGAGCAGCATGGTTGTTTTTTGGCGGCGCACCATTCGCTTTTTCACAAACGACGCGGCAAACCAGAGAAGTTTTGCCGTTGTGCCAGAAACTAGCATAGCCCTTGGATGAGCCAGACCGGGAGTACGGCCAAATTAGGCAATCATCGCCTTCATATTGGCAGACGACCTCCTCGAAGTATTTCTGAACGTATCCGCCAGGGCTGGTCTTTGTGAACAGCGGGTCGCCGTACTTGAGAAACCGGATGTAATGCTTCTGGCAAAAGCCCTTAGCATTAAACGGCTTGCCGCAGTCTTGAACAGAACATAAACGTAGATCAGCCATTCTGACACCTCGAACGTGTTGGCTTGGTTAGAGCGCGTCATCGGCCAGCAAGCCTTTGGCGCGTTCGTGATTCTACCATTTCAAGGAAGTAGGATCAAATGGCGAAGAATAGCTTCCTCGACTGGGATGTTGTTGCGAACAACAATACAGATGCGGGCGGAATCTTCATTGGTGAAGGGTGCCCACCATCCAACATTAATAATTCTGAGCGCGAAATTATGGCACAGCTCAAGGCTGGCCTTGATGGGAAGGTCGTCTATGCTGCCAAGTCTGGCAATTACACGGCTGTACTTAACGACAACAACGCCGTTCTCCGCTTCACGGCCGCTGCAACACTCTCCCTGACCGCAGTCGCCACGCTCGTCGCCAACTGGCACGTGATAGTGGTTGCCGATGGTGGCGATGTGACGGTTGATCCGAATGCCTCTGAGACCATCGACGGCGCGACCACAATCATCATCCCGAATGGCTACTCGGCCCTCATCATCAGCAATGGCTCGGCGTTCTTTACGAACAAGATGTGGTCGATCGTGCAGCCAAAGGCAACGATGGCGTTCGGTCAATGCCGGCTCTCCCTGTCTGGCGCCAATCTTCTCCTCTCTCGCTTCAGCGGCCAGTTGCTGACCATCAACGGAGTTCACTACTCCATCCCATCGGCCGGCATCACTCTTGCTCCAACAGCCCTAACACCATCGACGCTCTATTATATCTACGCCTTCATGAGCGGCGCCACCATGACGCTTGAGGCGTCTGCCACGGCTCCCGCTGTTGATGCGACCACTGGCATATCCATCAAAACCGCAGATGCCACCCGCACGCTTGTCGGCATGGCGCGGCCTGTCACCGGGCCTGCGTGGTCCGACACGGTGAAACAGCGTTTTGTCCGGTCATGGTATAATGACCCCGGAGTCAGCCTGTTCAGCAACTTCACGGCAAACCGGGCGACCACAAGCACGTCATATGTCGAACTGAACTCCGAAATCCGGTCTGAATTCCTGAACTGGTCCGGGGAGGTCGTCCAGGCCAATGCCGCGGGTAGTGTAATCAGCGGCGCAGCCAACGGCCAGAACAGAACATCATTGGCTTTTGACGGAACGACTACGGAACCTGGCGGATCCCAAGCCACGCTGACAAATTCCGACACCGTCCCATTCTCGGCGCAAGCTATGAAATCGGGGCTTTCTGAGGGATACCATTACGTCACCCTGATCGGTCTCGTCTCCTCTGGCACGGGAACATGGATTTCCGATGTGGATGGCCGCAGAACGTCGATCTCTGGAAGGGTTAGCCGATGATCAATATCACCTATGGGCAGGGCGTACAGGCTTTCGGCGACAGTTTCACCGTTGGCAATAATGCGACAAGCAATGTTGGCTTCGCACCGCGCTTTCGCGGCATTGTCGGCGGCCCGTTCTATAATTTCGGCGTCGGTCATATGGGAGCGCAAACAGCGGCCAGAAACGGCTACGAAAATCATGCCATCGGCGCGAGAACTATCGCCAACACATGGATGGCCGGCCTGAACGACATCCGCGGGACGGGCGTGGCTGCTTTCGCAGAGATCGAGCAAGGTCTGACTGCGTTCTTGGCTTCTGCGTTCCTCGGCTCCTATAAGCCAGCTTCTCTCATGACGAAGATAGGGACATGGACAGCACTTTCCAACGCATATGGCGGCAAGGCGTTTTCTCTCGGGGGAACACCCCTCTATACGAACAGCAATATGTCGGCTTCCCTGTCGTGGACGTTCACAGGGGATAATGTCGTCATCGGCTCGTATGCCACCAACGGCACGACAGGGTACTATCAGGACCTGGATATCGAGATTGACGGCGTTCATTCCCCTTTCAATATCCTCGGGAAAACCGACATACAGGCAGGCGTTGCCGCGAAACTGATCACTGGCCTCGGCGCCGGTTCGCATACCATCACCATCCATCCGACCACAACCGCGGCACATACCGTCGTCGACTTTGTCGGAACCGTCACCCCCGACAATAAGGCGCCTGTTTTGGTCAGCCATATCCCCTATGTGGCGGATTGGGCAGCCTATGGTTCTGTCGCGACGAAGGAAATCGCCGACGCTGCAAACATCCTGATCGGGGAAGTCGTTTCTCGCTTCCAGGCCATCGGCTGCCTGGTTGAGCTTGTTGAGGTAAACGAATTCTACGACCCGAGCGGATCGTCAGATGGCATTCACCCACCAGACCGAGGCCATAGCCAGATCACGATGGCGTTTCTTGATCGCGTAATTCTTCAGTAGTACCATCTTGCGTTTTCGCGGTAAGGCTGCGAAGAATCTCAGATGGAAGCCATAGAAACCCACTGGGATGTCAGATCAGCGATCTACCTTATGCACAGGTCCATAGCCGGCCCTGACGCAACGGTTATGATTGGCGACAGCATCACCGAGGGGTTCTACTGGAATAAGATTGGAGATTGCACCATCGTCAATGCCGGGTTTGGCGGGATAACCGCAACCGGCATGACCAGATACCTTGAGACGCTGATCCAGGGTGGCGCACCGAAATATGCTATTGTCATGCTGGGTTCCAACCCCGATCTCGGGCCGGACCTCCAGTTTGATCTGAAGCTATTCCAGCGCAGCTACAAGCAAATCGTGGATCGCCTGAAGCAAGTCGGGACAACGGTTATCGTGGTCAGCGTCCCGCCGATCGAGCCCGAGAAGATGAGCGTCAAGAAGCGGTCTCCTGAACAGGTTCAAGAGGTAAACGCCGTCATTCGTGACCAGATCGCCGCCCCTCGCGCCCTCGAATACGTCGATCTCTATAGCAAGCTGACGATCGACGGCAAAGCCGCCCCAGGCTCTACGACAGACGGCATTCACTTCTCTGCGGACTCCTACCGCGTCGAGTACAAGATGCTCGACAACGCGCTCCAGCACCAGATCGCGCTCACCGGCAAGAACTGCGCGCAATAATGTTACCGTTCAGTAACATCTTATAGCCTGCCTCCACTCGGAAGCGGGCCTTCCCGCACATCCCACAATCTGGAGATATCCCGATGCCCAGCTTTGGCGCAGCGTCTCTCGCTGCTTTGTCGAAATGCCACCCGAAACTGAAGATCATTGCCAATGCGGCGATCAAGGAGATCGATTTTCGGATCCTCGACGCCACGCGGGGAAGGGATGCGCAAGAGCGCGCCTTTGCCACGGGCAAGAGCAAGGCGCGGTTTGGGCAGTCGGCGCACAACTATGTGCCGGCCATCGCCTTCGATCTCTTCCCGGCGCCCTACGACTGGAATAACCGCCAGTCCTTCATCAATCTGTCGAAGGTCGTTCTCCGCATCGGCAAGGAGCAGGGCATCCCGCTTCGATGGGGCGGGGACTGGAACGGCGACGGCAATCTGTCGGACGGCTGGGATATGCCGCACTACGAGCTAACGCCGTGGCGCGAATGGGCGAAGCAGTCGCACCTCTTCGAAGGCTGATCAGATGCCAAAGCCGAGAGAGGCAAAGCGCAGC
>NZ_JABFCP010000033.1:0-2500 GCF_013087615.1 Rhizobium sp. WYCCWR 11152
TGGCAGCGACCTACTCTCCCGCGTCTTAAGACGAAGTACCATGGGCGCAGGGGCGTTTCACGGCCGTGTTCGGAAAGGGAACGGGTGCAGCCACCCCGCCATAACCACCAGGTCGGCAAAGCGCAACTATATGTTTTGAGAAGCTGGTGAAGTCCTATGACTTCGTTTTTGAACACGTTTTAGAGCTCCAACCGGACGAACACTTCGTGTTCGCCGGGACCGGGCAAAGGCTGGCGCCTTCGCCTTGTCAGGACGACCGCTTTGCGGTCGCCTTGAGATGAGCATAGTCAATGAGAACGATCAAGCCGATCGAGCTATTAGTACCGGTAAGCTTCATGCGTTGCCGCACTTCCACACCCGGCCTATCAACGTGGTCGTCTTCCACGGCTCTGATAGGGAATACTCGTTTTCAGGTGGGTTTCCCGCTTAGATGCCTTCAGCGGTTATCCCGTCCATATGTAGCTACCCTGCTATGCCCTTGGCAGGACAACAGGTCCACCAGAGATATGTCCATCCCGGTCCTCTCGTACTAGGGACAGATCCTGTCAATATTCCTACACCCACGGCAGATAGGGACCGAACTGTCTCACGACGTTCTGAACCCAGCTCACGTACCGCTTTAATTGGCGAACAGCCAAACCCTTGGGACCTGCTCCAGCCCCAGGATGCGATGAGCCGACATCGAGGTGCCAAACAACCCCGTCGATATGGACTCTTGGGGGTCATCAGCCTGTTATCCCCGGCGTACCTTTTATCCGTTGAGCGATGGCCCTTCCACGCGGGACCACCGGATCACTATGACCGACTTTCGTCTCTGCTCGACTTGTCAGTCTCGCAGTCAGGCGGGCTTATGCCATTGCACTCGACGACCGATTTCCGACCGGTCTGAGCCCACCATCGCGCGCCTCCGTTACTCTTTCGGAGGCGACCGCCCCAGTCAAACTACCCACCATACACTGTCCCGGACCCGGATAACGGGCCGCGGTTAGACATCCATGACGATAAGGGTGGTATTTCAAGGATGGCTCCACGGAAACTGGCGTCCCCGCTTCAAAGCCTACCACCTATCCTACACATGCCGACACGAATGCCAGTGTAAAGCTATAGTAAAGGTGCACGGGGTCTTTCCGTCTGACCGCAGGAACCCCGCATCTTCACGGGGAATTCAATTTCACTGAGTCTATGTTGGAGACAGCGGGGAAGTCGTTACGCCATTCGTGCAGGTCGGAACTTACCCGACAAGGAATTTCGCTACCTTAGGACCGTTATAGTTACGGCCGCCGTTTACTGGGGCTTCGATTCAAAGCTTGCACCTCTCCTCTTAACCTTCCAGCACCGGGCAGGCGTCAGACCCTATACGTCGTCTTGCGACTTCGCAGAGCCCTGTGTTTTTGATAAACAGTCGCTACCCCCTGGTCTGTGCCACCCCATAATAGTTGCCTAGCATGGGGTCACGCTTCTTCCGAAGTTACGCGTGCAATTTGCCGAGTTCCTTCAACATAGTTCTCTCAAGCGCCTTGGTATACTCTACCTGACCACCTGTGTCGGTTTCGGGTACGGTCTATACGGTGGAGCTATTTCCTGGAACCGCTCCGCTGCCCATCCAATCCAATAAGAATGAACAACTTGTGCAATCCGTCACTACCACCAGGCCCACGAATATTAACGTGGTTCCCATCGACTACGCATTTCTGCCTCGCCTTAGGGGCCGGCTAACCCTGCTCAGATTAACTTTAAGCAGGAACCCTTGGTCTTTCGGCGAGAGGGTCTCTCACCCTCTTTATCGTTACTCATGTCAACATTCGCACTTCCGATACCTCCAGGAGCCCTCACGGGTCTCCCTTCATCAGCTTACGGAACGCTCCGCTACCACGTGTATTGCTACACATCCTCAGCTTCGGTGCATGGCTTCAGCCCCGTTACATTTTCGGCGCAAAGACCCTTATTTAGACCAGTGAGCTGTTACGCTTTCTTTAAATGATGGCTGCTTCTAAGCCAACATCCTGGTTGTTTTGGGATCCTCACATCCTTTCCCACTTAGCCATGACTTGGGGACCTTAGCTGGAGGTTAGGGTTGTTGCCCTTTTCACGACGGACGTTAGCACCCGCCGTGTGTCTGCCGAGTAGTACTCCCCGGTATTCGGAGTTTGGTTAGGATCAGTAAGACGGTGAGTCCCCATAGCCCATCCAGTGCTCTACCCCCGGGGGTATTCGCTCGACGCTCTACCTAAATAGATTTCGCGGAGAACCAGCTATTTCCGAGTTTGATTGGCCTTTCACCCCTAGCCACAAGTCATCCCAATCTATTGCAACAGATGCGGGTTCGGTCCTCCAGTTGGTGTTACCCAACCTTCAACCTGCTCATGGCTAGATCACTCGGTTTCGGGTCTAATGCAACAAACTAAATCGCCCTATTCAGACTCGCTTTCGCTTCGCCTACACCTACCGGCTTAAGCTTGCTTGTTACACTAAGTCGTTGACCCATTATACAAAAGGTACG
>NZ_JABFCP010000034.1:0-861 GCF_013087615.1 Rhizobium sp. WYCCWR 11152
TCGAGGGCAAACGCGCCGTTGTCCGCTTCGACAACGATGCGCCAGGCTGTGCCGCACTCACTGCGGCAGTGGCCGGCGCAGAGCTTGTCGTCGTCGAGGCGACCGGCGGTTACGAGATGGCGATCGTCAGAACGCTGATGGCCACCGGTATTGCCGTCGCCGTCGTCAATCCCCGCCAGGTACGCGACTTCGCCAGGGCCAGCGGTCGTTTGGCCAAGACCGACCAGGTCGACGCCCGCGTCACTCTCCACTTCGCCAGAGCGATGCGGCCGGCACAGATCCCCCATATCGACGACGGCCGCATCGCGCTTGCTGCGCTTGTCACCCGCCGTCGCCAACTCATCGACATGGCGGTCGCCGAGAAGAACCGCCTCGAGCATGCGCCTGAGGCCGTCGCAGCGCTGATTGCAGAGACCCTCGCCGCCCTCAAGGCTCAGCTCGCCCGCGTCGATGCCGCCATCGCGCTAGCCATCGAGGCCGAGCCCGACATGGCCGAACGCCGCAATCTGCTGTTGACCGTGCCGGGCATTGGCGAGGTCAGTGCCGCCGTGCTCATCGCCGAATTGCCCGAACTCGGCGCCATCGACGACAAGAAGCTCGCAGCCCTCGTCGGCGTCGCCCCCATCGCTCACGACAGCGGCACATGGCGTGGACAACGCCATATCGCCGGCGGCCGCGCCACCGTCAGATGCGCCCTCTATATGGCTACGCTCTCGGCCATCCGCTGCAACCCGGCCATCAAGACCTTCCACAAAAGGCTGCGCGACGCGGGCAAACCGCCCAAGGTCCCCATCGTCGCCGCCATGCGAAAGCTCATCATCATGATCAACACTATTCTTAAAAGACGAACCCCATGGAACC
>NZ_JABFCP010000035.1:0-1232 GCF_013087615.1 Rhizobium sp. WYCCWR 11152
AGACATATCCCTCACAAGCGGGAGCGATCGCTTGCAGGGTCTTCTTCTTGACCGCAATCCCACTCATTGAGCGCTGACGCTGTCACCACAGGCCAGCCAATTCAGGTGGCGGATTGTGGCTGACGCCGATCAGCACCGTCGCAAACGTTCAACACTTTCAATATTTCTTCTTGCGAACGATCTTGTTGCCGCGGGGTCCGCTCACGACCGGTGTTCGGTCGCGGTTTTCTGCAAGCAGGTTCCGCCAGCGTTCCAGGCGATCGGCGAGCAGGGCGCCGCTTGCGACGGCTGCCTGAACCGCGCATCCCGGTTCATGGGCATGGGTGCAATCGCGAAAGCGGCAAAGCGGCGCCAGTTCAGTTATTTCAGCAAAGAGGGTGTCTATACCGTCGGCAACATCACTCACGTAAAGCGTTCTTATTCCCGGCGTATCGATGACCCAGCCACCGCCTGAAATTGCATGCAGGGATCGCGCCGTGGTGGTGTGTCGGCCCTGCGCGTCGTATTCGCGGATGGTGCCCGTCTTTTGCTTTATGTCAGATTCTGGCCCAGTCATGGTGTTCACCAGTGTTGATTTTCCGACACCAGAAGACCCCACCAACGCAACCGTTTGGCCAACGCCGCACCAGGGCCTCAACAGGGAAACGGCGTCCGCGGAGCGCCCATTCAAGGCAACGACAGGCAGGTCACGCTGCAAAGCCTCGGCTTGCGCCTGGAACATGCCGGCATCTTCCGCGGTGTCGGCCTTCGTCAGTACAATCACCGGATTGCTCCCGGCCTGGTTGGCCATGATCAGGTAACGTTCCAGCCGAGCAAGATTAAAATCGGCATTGCACGAGGTCACGATCAACAGGGTGTCGACGTTGGCGGCAACAAGTTGTTGGCCACGTCCGCCTTCCGGGCGTCGTTGAAAGACGCTTTTTCGGTCGAGACGTCTGATAAGCATGTCAGTCAGTGGATCGGCAAGAACCCAGTCGCCCACCGCGTAGTCACCAGTACTGGTATTGGCTGGAAATTCCAGTCCGACCGGCCCGGTGACATCGATTGCCTCGATGCGTGCCCGGTGAACTGAAGCGATGCGTCTGGGGATCAAGCCCGCTTCGCTGGGCTGGACCTGGTCCGCAAAGAATTCAGACCACCCAAGCAGTTCCAGCGGTGAAGAAAGTTGGGAGCTGGTCAAATCTTGTTCCACTTTCAGTAAGGCTGCCATAAGGGGTTTTTGAATGATCTTC
>NZ_JABFCP010000036.1:0-1646 GCF_013087615.1 Rhizobium sp. WYCCWR 11152
GCAGGTGCCGATAGCTTGATCGGCGGTGCGGGCGACGACACCTATATCGTCGACAATGCCGGCGACAGTGTTGCCGAAAACGCCGCCGCGGGAACCGACACGGTCAAGACCGTGCTGGCAAGCTATACGCTTGCCGCCAATGTCGAAAACCTCACCTATATCGGAACGGCAGCCTTTGCCGGGACCGGGAACGATCTCGACAATGTAATCACAGGGGCGGCTGCCATCGATACGCTGTCAGGCGGCGACGGCAACGACACGCTGAATGGCGGGGCAGGTGCCGATAGCTTGATCGGCGGTGCGGGCGACGACACCTATATCGTCGACAATGCCGGCGACAGCGTTGCCGAGAACGCCGCTGCGGGAACCGACACGGTTCGCACGATACTGGCCGCCTACACACTGGGAGCCAATGTCGAGAACCTCACCTATATCGGAACGGCAGCCTTTGCCGGGACAGGCAATAGCCTTGCCAACACGATCACTGGTGGTGTCGGCAACGACACCCTGAATGGCGGGGCAGGTGCCGATAGCTTGATCGGCGGAGCGGGCAGCGACATCTATATCATCGATGATCTGGCCGACGTGGTCACCGAAGGGGTGAATGAAGGAACCGATCTGATCAGGACGGTGCTTTTTTCCTATGCCTTGACCAACATTGCCAATGTCGAAAACCTGGCTTTCATCGGCGCCGGCGATTTTATCGGCACCGGCAATGCGCTCGCCAACACGATCATCGGCGGCGCTGGCAACGATCTGCTGGACGGCGGCGCCGGCAATGACACGCTGAACGGCGGTGCGGGCAACGACATCTATGTGGTCGACAGTGCGAGCGACGTCGTCACCGAGTTGGCCAGTGCCGGCACCGACGAAATCCGCACGTCGCTTGCGACCTACTCGATCGCTGCACTGATCAATGTCGAGAACCTGAGCTACACGGGATCGGCCAGCTTCACTGGCACCGGCAATGCGCTCGCCAACACCATCACCGGCGGCGCCGGCAACGATGTGCTGAATGGCGGGGCAGGCGCCGATACGCTGATCGGCGGTGCGGGCGACGACACCTATATCGTCGACAATGCCGGCGACAGCGTTGCCGAGAACGCGGCCGCGGGAACCGACACGGTTCGCACGACCGTGGCAAGCTATACGCTTGGCGCCAATGTCGAGAACCTCACCTATATCGGAGCGGCAGCCTTTGCCGGCACGGGCAACGCGCTGAACAATGTCCTGACCGGAGGGGCAGCTGCGGACAATCTCAGCGGTGGCGTCGGCAACGACACATTGATTGGTGGTGCTGGTTCCGACACGATGTCAGGCGGGACGGGTGACGACCTTTATGTCGTCGATATTGCGACCGACCTTGTGATCGAGAATGCGAACGAGGGGACAGACACGGTCCAGACGGCGCTTGCCAGCCATACGATCGGCAACAATGTCGAGAACCTCACCTACACGGGATCGGCCAACTTCACCGGCACCGGCAATGCGCTCGCCAACACGATCACCGGCGGCGCCGGCAACGACATACTGGACGGTGGCGTCGGCGCCGATACCTTGATCGGTGGGGCAGGCAACGACACCTACATCGTCGACAATGCCGTCGATATCGTCGCCGAGAATGCTGACGCGGGGACCGACACGGT
>NZ_JABFCP010000037.1:0-4868 GCF_013087615.1 Rhizobium sp. WYCCWR 11152
CGATCTCGGCAGCATACGTCGCGGGCGGCAATCCCACCACCCTGATGCTGTCTCCCTACGCAAAGACGGTGTTCTCCACCTTCATGAGCGATGCCAACGTGGCGCAGCAGCGTTTCGCGGCAAAGGGAACCTCGCAGACCACGATCGTCGCGGCGGCCGATGCCTATCTGTCTGACTTCGGCACCCTGACCGTTGTTCCGAACCGCCAGATGGCACGTGCCGGCGCCACCATCGCCCGCAACGCCTTCCTCATCGATCCGTCGATGGCCAAGCTCGGCACCCTCCGCGACATCCATCGCGAAGATCCGGCCAAGACCGGCGACCAGGAGAAGAAGGTTCTGCTCGTCGAATACACGCTGATAGTCAACAACGAAGCCGCACATGCGGTCATCGCCGATATCTTCGGCATGACGTCGGCGAGCTAAGGAGTCATCATCATGGATCGTATGCAGCCTCAAACCCTTACGGCGGCGACCTATACGCTGACCTCGGAAGGCAACAGCGGAACCACGCTCAACCTGACCCGCGCAGCAGGCATCACCTGCACGCTGCCGGCTTCGGTTGGTGATGGCTCCACGTTCGAGTTCTTCGTCAACACGACTGTCACGTCGAACTCGAACATCGTCAAGGTGGCAAACTCTACCGACGTCATGAGCGGTGTTGCCATCGTTGCACAGGACGCCGCCGATACATTGGTCGCCTTCGAAACGGCGGCCACCTCCGACACGATCACCCTGAACGGCACCACGACCGGCGGCATCAAGGGCGATCGCATCATCCTGAAGGATGTCGCGGCCGGCTTCTGGTTCGTCAACATCATCATGTCTGGCACCGGCACGGAAGCAACGCCGTTCTCTGCCACGGTCTAACGAAACAAATTCCCCCGCTAATCGTTTGGTTACGGGGGAACCCACCCCTTTTGAAAGGATACGGCCATGAGCCGCATTGAACTCGAAAAGCAGGCCCGCGTTCTTGGCCTCACAGTCGATGGCAAGATGAGCGACAACGACCTCAAGAAAGCCATTGAGGAAAAGGGCACCGAGACGATGGCTGCGGCCGAAGGGCAGGGCACTCGCTTCCATGAGCCCCAGGGAGAAGAGCGCTTCATCCCCGTTGACGACGAGCAGCCGGAATTCAAGAAGGATGCCGGCCAGGACAAGATCAAGCAGAAGGTGAAGGCTTCCGAGAAGCTCTTCCCCGTCAAGCTGGTCAAGAACTATCGCCCGATCAGCCCCGACTTCCAGATCCAGGGAGAAGGCGGCGTCTATCGTCCGCCGAATGAAGAAGAGCGTGCGAAGGTTCCGGCCGGCGAATTCATCGCTCTCCCGGTCGCAGAAGCGCAATCCGTCATCGAAAAGAAGATCGCCGAACGCAATGACCCGATCCGTTGATCTTCGCGGAGTCGACAACCTTGACTGGACACTCCTCCGGGAGACGTCCAGTCATCGTTACTGGATCGCCATGCTTCCCGATGGCCGGCAGGTCGTCAAGACCGAGTTCCTCGCGGATGACGAACTCGTCGAGGACAACAAGCGCCTCTATGCAGAGAGCGAAGGCAAGCGCTGGGGCGACGGCCAGGTCGTCGGCCGCATCCCGCTGAACGTGCTTTACAGCTCGCAGCACCAGATCATGGAAAAGATCAAAGAAGGTGATCGGGATCATTTGAAATGGTGGCTGAATTCCGAACATGCCCGCCCTTACCGGACGTTCAAAGGTAAAATCTGATGGATTATGCCGCCCTTCAGACGTCCGTCCTTAATTGGGCGGCGCGTTCCGATGCTGCCAGCACGACAGAAGTAGCGAACTGCATTGCCTTTGCCACGGACGGCTTCAACTGGGGCGTCCCGGCTAGGGGAATAGCTCCGCTGCGTGTCCGTGAGATGCAGACGCTAGCCTCTCTCACCATGACGGATGGCGTAGGCACGCTGCCGAGCGATTACCTGCAATACAAGACGGCTCGCTCCATGTCGTCTCTGCCAAACCCGCTTTCCTACGCGACCGGCAGCTATACGAGCGGTGCATATGCAGATGGGGCGGCCGGCCTCTCGACGACGTTCTCCATCACCGGATCGACCATCTATGTCTTCCCGACCTCGGGCGTGGATGTGGATCTCGTCTATTATGCAGCGATTCCCGCGCTTTCTGATCTGGTCACCAGCAATTGGCTGCTCACCAAGATGCCGAGCCTCTATTTGCAGGCGGCGCTGATGCACCTCGCCATGTTCAACAAGGATGATGCGTTGCTCGCACGCTCACAGGCCATGGTGGCGGCGACGATCGATGGCCTGAACCTCACGGATCAGTTGAGCGAATACGCGAAGGTTGGAACTCGAATGAGTTTTAAGACGCCGTGATTGTGCCTTTCCCGCCGTTCGAGCCCGATAAAGCGCCTTACACTAGCGCGGCCACGGCTGTCGCTGTCAACGCGCTGCCGATCGCCGATGGATGGGGGCCAATGCCGTCGCTTGTGGCTCTCGCTGATGCTCTCCCGACCGCGCCGCGTGGCTCGATCACGGCGAGACTGTCAACCGGAGTGCAGGTGACGATCTGCGGGACAGCGACCGGCCTCTTTCTGGTCAACAACAACGGCACGCTGACTGACGTTTCCGGCACCAGTGCTCCATACGCTGTCCCAGATGGGGATGAGTGGTCTTTCGACGTGTTCGGAGCCCGCATCATCGCCACCAACCTGAACGATGTTGTTCAATATTACGATATCGGCACCAGCACGGATTTTGCCGATCTTCCCGGAACTCCACCAAAAGCTCGCTTCGTCAAGGTGATCGGCGATTTCGTGGCTCTGTTCCAGCTTAATAACGACGCCGCCGCGATTCACTGGTCAGGCATCAACAATTCGGAGCAATGGGTTCCTGGCGAGGAACTCTGCGACACGAACAGTTTCCCCGATGGTGAAGAGCTGCAGGCGATCAGCGTCAACGGCTCCGGCGCCACCCTGGCCTTTCGCTCCGGCTTCCGATCGATGATCTTCGATCCTTCCTCGGGCTATGTGTTCACCTTTTCGCCCTTTGCCGAAGGAAGAGGATGCGCCGCGCCGCTGTCGCTGGTCGATATCGGCCGCGGGGATTTCGTTTATTACTCCGATACCGGCTTTTACCGCGGCGCTTCAGCAACGCCGATCGGGGCTGAACGTGTCGACCGCTGGATACAGACGGTAACGACAGACGGGACGCGCTCAAAGATCAAGGGCGTCTATGATCCCTTCCGCAAGGTGGTCATGTGGCGCTACGAGGACGCGAGCGGCAACGGCTATATCCTCGGCTATGCCTGGCAATTGGATCGCTGGTTTCAGTCCGACACGATCGTTACCGGTCTCGGCGTGTTCGCCACCTCGGCCAAGACGCTTGAAGACCTCGATGCGATCTCGTCCTCGATCGACCTGCTGCCGTTCTCGCTGGACAGCTCGGCTTATGGCGGAGGCCCTCCATCCTTCGCAGGATTCGACGCCTCCTTTCGGCTCGGCTTCTTCACCGGACTGGCGCAACAGGCAACGATCGAGACAGGGCAGACCGAAATCGTTCCTGGAAGCAGGGCGTTCGTCTCAGGCGTTCGCGCCATCAGCGACAGCCCAGGGATTACGATTGCGACTGGCGTGCTGGACTCGCACGACGACACACCGACATGGACCGCGCAGCAGACACGAAACAGCAGGTCGTTCATGTTCGATTTCCGGGCCGACGCCAGGCTCCACGCCTTCCGCGCCATCATCCCGGCTGAAGACGGGTGGTCATCGCTCAGCGCCTTGAACGTCAGCGGCATTCCGAGTGGTGGCCTATAATGAGCGTCAACATCCCATTCATCGCCAACGTAAAGACGATCTGCAAGGATCTGACGGTAACGACCGCGGTCAACGTCTACACCGGATCCGCAAATCTCCGTGGCTCTCTCGACAGCATGTCGGTTTGTAACGACAGCGCCGGCAGCGTCAATTTCACGCTCCAGATGACCGATGGAACGAACGTCTACAAGATCTATGACGTCTTCCCGATCGCATCGCATATCACGCTGTTCATCAAGGAACACAATGTTCAGCTGCCTGATGGCTGGACGCTGCAGGTGATCGCCTCCGGCGCCAATGCCCTGCATGTCGTGGCCGTCATCGCCGAAGTCAGCCCGGTTCGCTCGCAATGAGGATCGCCATCGCGAATTCGGCGGAAGTCGACCAGATTTGGCAGTTGATCAGCGAAAAAATGCAGATCGGGTGCGACAAAACCGGCGGGGCTACATCATCGGCTGAACTGTGGCAGATGTGCCGACGTGGGGACGCGTTCCTCATCGTCGGGTTTGAACGGGAAGTCGTCGTTTCCTCCGTTTGGCGCTTCGAAACATGGCCTTCAGGGCAGGTTTTCCGCTGCGTCGGGCTGTGTGGATCGCGACCCGAACTATGGATGCGAGATCTCTACGAATTCGCAGTCTCCCAAGCCAAAATCGGCGGCACTGACCGCTTGATTGCTCAAGGCCGCAAGGGTTGGCGGCGTCTCATTGAAAAATATGTCACGGGGCGCGTCCGCACGCTCTGGGAAACGGTTGAGGTGCACTAATGCCAGGTGGTGGAAGCAACAAGACAACGACGCAATCAAATAGCGAGCCGTGGAAGGCAGCGCAGCCCGCTCTCACGCAGGGCATCAACGCGGCGCAGAGTTACTTTGATAGGGGCATTGGTGCCAAGGTCTATGGCGATTCCACCGTCGTCCCATGGGACCAGAAGACGACGCAGGGCATGAATGCCATCACCGACCAGGCGAACGCCAACCTTGGCGGCAACGGTCTATCCGGTCAGCTTCAGGGCGTCATCAACAATGGCGGCTACAATTCCGGACAACTCGAGGCGCTGAACAATACGCGTTCGG
>NZ_JABFCP010000038.1:0-23436 GCF_013087615.1 Rhizobium sp. WYCCWR 11152
ACAACGGCTTGCATATTTTCACCGCTGTCTCGTTCCATCTCGTTTTTGCCCATTGCCGCCTATTTGTCTCTTGCCTATGCTACGGCGTAGCAATCAGGGGGCGGCTTGTAGCACCAATGGGGACGATAGCGGAGAGACGTCGTAAGGACGGCTCAAAGTCTTATACTGCGCAAATCAGAATAAAGCGAGATGGCAAGCTCGCTCACACTGAGGCGCAAACATTTGATAGGAAGCCGGCAGCCTCTGCATGGCTCAAGAAGCGCGAAACAGAGCTTTCCCAGCCTGGCGCTTTGGATCGCATAAAAGTCGACGACAAAACGTTGAGCGACGCGATCGACCAATATCTCCTCGAAAGCCGGAAGGACATTGGCCGCACCAAGGCGCAATGTCTTGAATTGATCAAAAAGCACCCGCTCGCTTCCAAGCCTAGTTCCTCCATCGTCAGCGCCGACATTGCCAGCTTCGCATCCGATCTGCGCAACGGGTGGGTGCCCGAAGACGAGGAGGAGGCGAAGGAACGAAAACCCCAGACGGTCGCTAACTACATGTCTCACATGGGCGCTGTCTTCGCGATTGCCAAACCTATGTGGGGGATTCCTCTCAACGAGCAGGAGTTCAAAGACGCGGCCAAGGTCACCAAACGGCTCGGGATCATAAGCAAGAGTGAAGAGAGATCGCGCCGACCGACCATTAAGGAACTGGATCTGATCCTCGCCTACTTCGCTGATCGCAGCATCTCTACGCCGCAATCCATGCCGATGGTCAAAGTTATCCTGTTCGCGCTATTTTCCACGCGCCGGCAGGACGAGATAACCCGGATAAAGTGGGAGTTTTACGATCCGCATCATAAGCGAGTGCTCGTCGAGGATATGAAGCACCCTGGCAGCAAGAAGGGCAATAATCGCTGGTGCGATCTGACGCCTGAGGCTCAGGCGATAATCGAAAGCATGCCGCGGAAGAAGCCAGAGATATTCCCTTATTCGGCAGATGCCATCTCGGCCAATTTCACAAGGGCTTGCAAGCTTCTGGGCATCGCCGATCTGCATTTCCACGACTTGCGCCACGAAGGGATATCGCGGCTGTTCGAAATGGGATGGGATATCCCGCATGTCGCGACCGTCTCAGCTCACCGGTCTTGGAACAGTCTCAAGCGCTATACGCACATCCGGCAGGTTGGTGACAAATACGCCGGGTGGAAATGGATGAAAGAATTTACTGACGGTGGAGCTGCCGGAACTCCTTGAGGGCGGCTTCGCGTCTGGTGTCTAGGTAATTC
The DNA here is from genome assembly GCF_013087615.1 of Rhizobium sp. WYCCWR 11152. Taxonomy (NCBI): domain Bacteria; kingdom Pseudomonadati; phylum Pseudomonadota; class Alphaproteobacteria; order Hyphomicrobiales; family Rhizobiaceae; genus Rhizobium; species Rhizobium sp. WYCCWR 11152. The sequence continues at coordinate 1,277 of NZ_JABFCP010000038.1, forward strand.
GCGAGATCCTGCAGATAGATGCCCTTCTGGCATTTCTGCGAAGTCTCAGCCCTGACAACAGGAATGGCGATTTCGCCTGCGCCAACCTTGCGCAGGAACTTGTCAGGCGTCAGGTGATTGAAATAATCCCGGCAGACATCCTCGACCGGGATAACGGCCTTGCCGCCATATTGGGCGAAGAGCAAGAAGCTCGTTGAGAAGCTTGGTTCCATCATCTCCCCACCCCCTCATTCCAAGCCAGCGTCGCCTGCAATTCCGTCTCTATGGTCATGGGGTTGGCTCCTTAGCGGAGAGAAGCGCTCTTGATGCGGCGATTGCGGATTTCATGTCATGAAAATGACGTATTCGCGCATCTTGGCTGATGGTGAACTCCTCAATGCCGACGGCGAACACGGGCACCCCGGATGCGAGCGCTGCGCCAAGTTCGATCCAAGCGCCCTTCAAAACTTCGTCTGGCTCTCGGTATAGAATGAGCAACTGAGCTGTTGACGCCTCAAGGATGCACCGACGCCACAGATCAGCAAGATCACCGCTCTCGCCAGCACCGGCTTCATAGATCCACGTCGAGATAATAGGTTCGCCGATATAGTCGCGCAAAAACCGCCAACGTTGAGCATGCTTCGTCTTGCTGGCGATGTAGATGCCTTTCCGGTCGCGCATCTCAATTCCCTCCCATCTGCTCATTCCAAACGCCCATTGTCTTATGCGTCTCGTATTCCCGCTGGCTGCCGGCATTGGCGAAAAACGGCGCCGTATCCACGGTGATTGTTTCCCCGCAGTCTTCGCACAAGACAACAGATCTCGGGCCGTATAGGGCTATAGGCTTTCCGCCGCAGGGGCAGGGGGAGAGTTGAGGGGTGGTGTCGTCAGTCATCGGTTATCCTCTCGCAATCATGGTTTTGTCAGTGCGGTAGACATAGATCCACGCCTCCGAGCCATCAGATCGAGAAAACGTGTAAGAGACGCCGTGTCGCACCCCGCGACGATCGGAATATTTCTCAAGGAAAGCTTTCGCGGCTCTCACGGCAAGGATGTGGTCATCCAGTGGGATGCGAACTATGCGGAGGTCGATCATCAAACGTCCCTCGTTTTGCGAAAGCCGCCGCCGCGGATCGGCGCTTTTGACTTCGGCCAGGCGCCGTTGTGCTTGAGCCATATCCGCTTCGATTTCGATATGTCGTGCTGATCGTCGGCGGTCTTTGCGCCTTCGCCCCGATGGCATGGAACGCACAAAACTTGGCAGTTCGATAGCGACGAATCCTGAGTGAAGTAGTAGGGAATGATGTGATCGTATTCGGCCTCGCCGACTTTGAGGCGCATGCCGCAATTTTCGCAGTTGCCGGCGCATCGCTGGAATGCAATGCCGCGCGTCTTCTTGTCGAACTCGATGCGGGGTGGCATCAACCTTCCCCATTGCAGCGAGCTTCGTATGCCGTCATTATGTCGGACGACATGTCATGCAGGATGCTTGCCCAAAAATCCCGATCACCCTTGTCGGGAGCCTCGACACTAGCCAGATATTGTGAGATCGTGATCATCTCGTGCCATTTCAGGTTCTGAATAGCCTGGGCTACATCTTCCAAGTTGGTTTTCTGCACGTAGGCCATCAACCCCTCCCTGCCAGCGCATCGCGCATGAACGCTTCCCGAGCCTTGCGAATGTCGCGGATCTTGCCGTGCGACCGACGAGCAGCCTTCTCGGCTTCGTCGAAATATGCCAATGCCGGTAGTTCCCGATAGAGACGGCGCTTGGATCGCCAGGACTGCCAGCCGGTGATGGCGCGCTTGATGAGACGGGAGACGTTCATGCCGCAATCTTCCTCTCGCTGACGAATCCGAAATCCTTGGCAAGCCGCTCCTCGACCGCGAGGAAGAACGCGATCATCTCGGGCTCGTCGCACTCGCGGGTATTGATGGCGCGCGGGATACCTACGAGGTGACCGTTTGCAAGCCGTATGGTGTCGACGAAGTTGACGGCAGGACGGATATAGGCGTCGAGAGCTTCCTTGCTCACAGCGCAGCCGGTGGCGTCAATGCAGTCCTGAAGCGTCGCCCAATAGGCTCTGAGCCTGTCCATGTTCCGCCACTGCTTCACGTCGACACGGACGCGCTGCCCCTGGGCTACGCCGTCTAGCGCCTGCAGGTCGTACGCCATCTCGGGGATAAGTGCGTTCCCCTTGCGTATAAAGGCATATACTGGCTTTTCTGCTCTCTTCGCCATGATCCCCTCACGCATTCATTGGATGCTGGAGGGCTTCGGCATCTGTCACCGGCTTATCGAAAGAGGCGCGCTTGGCGGCAAACCGCCGGCGGGCTTCGTTCCAGTATTCGGATGACCATCCGTCGCGCTCGGCAATCGTTGCCCAGATATCGACGAGGCGCTTCACGCCGACTTCGGAATGAGCATCAAGCAAATCGTCGTTGATCGCTTCCAGCTGGCGCTTCTGATCGGCTGCGGTGATCGCCTTTGGCGCGTCTTGCTTGGCGGGTGCCGCTGCTGCTTTCTTGCCCTCGTCAAATTCCTTCGCAACAGCATTGACGTATTTGCTGTCATCGAACATGCCCATGTGAACATCAGCGCCGACGCCGATCATTTTCAGGGCATTCGTAACGGCGTCCGTGTAAGCCTTCTTGAAAGCCTCATCGTCGGTCGACAGGCCGAACTTGTTCTTGCCGACAACCTTGTCGCCTCCGACGCCGAAAGCCATCTGGTCGTGCGTCTCGTACCAAACAGATACCGTGCAGTAGACAAGGATCTCGCCTTCGGTCGCCGGGACGACGTCGAACTTCGGCTGATTGATGCCCCAGCCCTTGCCGCATGGACCGAACTCCTCGGTCATCATCCGGTAGGACCACATCGGCTTGATCGCGGTGCCTTCGAAGCCGCCGGCGCGCTTGAACTTCTTCGTATGTGCTGGGTCGGTGCGGCCAAGGCGGTCCCAGAGTGCTGTTTTATCGGACATTATGCTGCCTCCCCAAATGCTACGAGCATGCGGCGGTGAATGGCGCGGGTGCGCTCGATGTCGGCGCGGCAGTAGGAATCGATGCGCTCGAACTCGCCCTTGGCGAACAGATCGCCGATCATGGAGCCGTCAATGTCATCTTTGCCGGGAAGGCCGAGCGCATCACAAAGATTGCTCATGCTGATCGTGTCTCGGGCTCCGGCCCATGCGGCCATCGTGTCGAACACATCCTGGCTCCATGGCTTCGGATCTTTGGGAAACCATGCCGGCATGCGGATGCCAAGAACCATGGCGCGCTGCCAGATGAAGCGAACGTCAAAGGCGGCGACATTGTGCCCCACGATCGTCGGGATGCGGTTCTGGCCGCTCATCGCTTCAGCGAAGGCCGAAAGCAATAAACGCTCGTCGGAATAGTCTAGCGGCCAGGACAGGCTCTTCGGCTTCTCTTCGTCGAAGGCGTAACCGATGCAGCAGATATGGCCGAACGCGCCGTTAAGCCCGCTGCGGGAAACGGCCTCGTCGACAGCGGCCGCGCGGCTTTCCTTCTCCCAAGAGGCGATGCTTTCGGCCTTCTTGAGATTGCCAGGAGCCTTGACGGATGCGGCTATTTTCTGCTTTGCCGCCTCGGTCTGCGCTGGTATAGTTTCGATGTCGAGATAAAGGTATGTCATTGTTTTACCTTCCATTGGCGAGCTTGAAGCAAAGGAAGATGAACTTCCTTCATCAGCAGGCGGTGGTTGAAACGATCGCCGCGGCGAAGATATCGGAGGGCATCGGCCCTGATCTTCAAAGCCTGGTCGACGCGGGTTCTGAGCATTACCGCTTCCATTGGAAGCTAGCCTCCTGATTGATTTTCGCATCCTTCCCAAGCTGCTCGTTCCAAGCAGACATTGCGAAGTAGACTGAGAGAGCGACAGCAGATCCGAAGACGACCGCCGCTAGATGAGAACGCCATGAGAAAATGACGAAGGGTGCCGGGGTGACGGGCTTCTGAACGGCGCATGCATCAGCGGGGCAACCGCATTCACGCTCGGTACGGAATTGGCAAAGGCTCATGACACTCTCCCTTCCGGGAAGGGCAGGCCGAAGCCCTTCCGTTTGGCGAAATCATTCGCTTCCGCCCGCTTTTTCGCGGCAATCGAGATTGATGTTTCGGTGATCTTGAACTTGCTGCATGGAAATGCATCCATGCTCGGGCCACGACTCATGCCGCCGACGTTCTTCTCCGATGGGCATTGCTTGCTCATCATCCAGAAATAGCAGGAGCCGCAACGCTTCCGGGCCGCATCGTTGGCGTAGAAAACCAGATCGCGGAGATAGCCGGCGTCAGACAGGCGCTGAAACCCGTCAATGATGTTGTCGATCTCGCTCATTGGCTCACGCATAAATATAATCCCCGTCTGAAATCCCGAGCTGCTCCCGAGAATATGCGGCGTATTTCTCCGCCCAGATCTGGTGCTCGATTGTCCGGTCTTGGATGGCTACGGCAATCGCCGGGTGGCGGGTCAGTCCGTAGCGCACGCTGCCTGCCTCTTCGGCGGCGCTGAGCTGGTGCAAAATTGCCAGTTCTGACTTGCGTTGAGCGTTCATGACAGCCTCCTATTCAGCCGCTACGAGGGTGGCACCGCGCACGATCACCGAAGCGAAGACATGCTCAAGGCGGGCGTTCTCGCTGTAGTCGAGCCGGACGAAGCCAGCCGTCTCGATCGAAGCGTCAAAGCCCATCTCGCAAAGGCGCTCGTAGTCGGTGAGAACTTCATCCCGATTGAAAGTGAGGTCGTATTTCACGGCCATGTCGCGGTCGGTCGAGAAGTCTGGCTCGTTCCGCATATCCCAGCCGCAGAACCATTCGGAACGGCCATCGGCATGAAGAACTTCGATCAGGTGATTTCTGTCTGCCATCTGCGTTTGCCTCTATTCGGCGCCGATGTCTTCGGCTGGTGAAGGGGTGGTGTTAATCTTGGGTGGGGGAGGCTTTGGCGAAGTCCGGGACGATGCCGTAAGCGAGAACACCGAAGCGCATGTCGTCATCGGTTACGCCGGCTTCGAACGGTTCGACCGACCCGTCGATGCAGGTGAGGGGCATCCCGTGAGGAATGTGGCCGTACCACTGGTGCGGGAAGAGCCAGAGGCCGTTCTCATCCCATGGGCACATGCCAATCTGCTTCAGCGTTTCCTTGGGGAGCGTATGCAGCTTTTCGAAAAGCTCTTCCGGGTTCGCGATAGGCTTCACTCCATCGACGCGCTCAAACTGAGGCGTATGGATCTCCAGCGTATCGCCGGGCTTCAACCCGATAGCGTCAGCCAATTTCTCAGCGAAGTTCGGATCGTCCATGTGAAGGATTGCATCAAAGGGTACGTCGGTCATCTCGTCTTCCTCACTCTGCCTGTTGAGAGCTGTTGATCTGCTTTCGAAATGGCCCGAAGGTCAGGCGGTTGCCTCTTCGGACAGCCAAGCCCAAGTGTGGCCGGAGTGAATGTTGCCGATAGTCGGGATCGCCACACAGAATCTCTCGGCCAGTTTGCTTGGCGGCACTACGCCTTTCAGCGCGAGGATTTCGCGTGCTTCAGGCTCGGTGATCTTGACTCGTCCGTTACGCTCGCCTCGGCTGTGTGTGCCGTGCTCCAGCCTATCGGCCTGGTTCTCTGCCGGCGTTTTCCATTTTAAGTGGATTGGGCTGATGCAGCCGAGATGTCCTTTGCCGCAACTGTGGCCTGCTTGATGCTCGGTAGTTGGGGGAGGTCCGTTCACAAGCTCGCAGATGTAACGAGACGCAATGGCCTTCTTGCCGTCGATCCAGACCTTGCCATAGCCGTGGGAGTTCTTCCCGAACGGCCAGATCAAGCACTCGTCTCCAGTGTGAAGAAGGGCGACTTCGAGGATGAAGCGTATCGGCTCTCCATGCTTTGTCATGTCTTCTGCTCCTTATCTGCTTTCTTGAAGGACCATGCCGAAGGAGATCAGGCGGTTGCCTTGGCGATTGCCCGGGCCTTTGCAACGAGCGGATAGACGCCGATGCAAACGCACTTGTCGTTGAGGCTGCAGCCGATTGGGCCGATATCGCGATCAAAACCTCCATCGTGCTCGCAGCGGCTCATTGCTAACAGCGCTGCATCCAGCAGAGTGCTTATTTCGCCGTCATCGATCTGCTTGCTGTCTGTCATCGTCTGTCCTCGGATGGCCGCGAGAGCCTCATCCAGCAACGAGTAGGCGTCGCCGGACCATTCAACGTGACGTTCCTTGTCAGCTGTGTATGGGGGAGCGCTCTCCATATGTGCGGCGATGCGGGTAGCGAGGGCCATCATTTGCCTCCATCTGTCGATGTGGAGCGCGGCAGGGTCCCCATGAGGTAGCAAGTCCAGTTGAGATTTGCCTTTTCCCAGAAGGCGCGAGCCTCTTCCTCGTTGTCGAAGACGGCTAGGTCCATCTGCGGGTCATCAAACATCACGAGGAACTGCCTCTTTGGATGATCTGCTGGTTGGCACCAGATTTCTTGATGTTCGGTCATCTTCGTCGTTCCTCGGTTCGCTGCAGAAGTCGGCCGGTCGACGTTGAAGTGCTGCATGGCCGTGTCCTCATCTGCTTGTGTGCCTCTCTTGTCTCACGCCATGTGACAGATGTCAAATGAAATGTTGCACCGGGCGTGACGATTTATTGACGGGAAGGATTCGATGTGGCAGAAAAGAGAAAGCCCCCGAAGCGGCTCAATGCTTCGAGGGCTGATTGGTAGCGGTTTAAGCTTGGAGAGTTTGCCCGCCGCCAAAGAACGAAAACGTTATACAATAACAACGCGTGACGTTCAATCAAAAACTCCCCAAACGGCGCCGATCGCCTCTAATTTTCGGAGCTTACGTGTCGAGACGCTGCTTTTGGGCTAACCGGCATATGGACAGCATGTGGAAGGAAGCGCGGGCACTAAGACGGCCCTGTCTGGCTGGCAATGTCAGACGATAAACGAAGAATGTGGTGAGGTCCGGCGCGAATGCCGACTAACCGGGTGTGCAGGGACCCTAAGATACCCCGAGGGCTTTCGGGATTCAGCCTGGTCGATAAAGCGCTAGTGTCCAAGACTACATGCCTACACGATGGAAGAAGACGGGATAGATGTGATAACCTCACCCTCCGTCTTATTGATACTTATTGCCTAAACTGTTCTAAAAACCAACGTTTCAAATCAGGCCATGGTGCAGTGCAAATATCTAAACTGGCCGTGAACCATGCTAATTAAATGCAAAAACAACGATATCTAAAATTCTAGCCTGAGATGTAATATCCCCGAGCTAATCGAGGATGGAAAAAAATGAAAAGAAGAACACTTCTCCAAGGCATGGCAGCGGGATCGGTTGTAGCTATTGTGCCAGCACGCTCCATGCGAGAAGACGCTTGCGAGGTCCACGCTAAGGCCCTGGCCGACGCCCTTCGCGAAAAGCACGGATATCGGTGGAAGGTTCAGTTCGACGGTATGAACGAGTTCGTTCTGTTTTACCGTGAGGTCAAGCCCCAAGCCTAACCGTCCGTCCCGGTGAGGGACTTTAGCAGCCGGACAGCCAGCTCCCTATTATTATTCTGATTGATCAGCCTCACCAAGTCGACGACCTCGCCTTCTTTGGTTGGGTCGACCGACAGGAGATCAGTGACACTGACATTGAGTGCTGACGCCAAGGCTTCAAGGATCGGCTGCGAGTAAGGCTGCTGGCCGTTCTCAATGCGGCCGATGCTGGAATGAGACAAGGTCTCGTCTGGGCCGTCGAGCTCCAGCCGGTCGGCCAAGCGCCGGAGCGACAGGCCGCGATATTCGCGCCATTCTTTGATGTAGGTCTTGGAATACGTCCGTTCAGCCATAAGAAAAATATACCACGCTCTTTGTCACGCGTGGTCACGCCCCCTGTGACAGATTTCATTTGATTTCTGTTTCATCCGGTGTTACAACGAGCCATGAACACAGATCAGCACCCCCTCATGAAGTATCTGCAGAAGGAAGGCGAGAGCCTTACCGCCTTCGCAATCAAAGCGAAGACGAGCCGAATGCAGTTGTATCGGATCATGGCTGGGGAGGGCACGACGACCAGCCGTCTCAAGCAGATCAGCGAGGCGACGGGCGGGAAGATTTCTCTGTCTGACCTAGTCTCACACAAGGAGAGCGCGGCATGATCAACGTCTCTGCATATCCTTTGTGCGCCAAGCGGCTGCGCTTCCAGAACGTCAACTTCAACGACGACAACTTCACGAAGTATTGGGCCGCGGTAAACGTCGCCTTCGATCTTCCCGACGCGCAGCTGACGCACTTCGGAGGCTTCGACTTCAGCGACCGTTCCGACAAGAACGGCGCCAAGCTCCTTGGGCGCCTCGAAGAGTTCCTGATCAAGCGCGGGCAACGGCTGGCCGGCAATAACTTCGCGGCAACGGAAGCGCTCAAGGCGCTGCTCGGATCGCGCGGCATCAAGACATCGATGCTCGCTAGCGAAGACGACTATTGGACTGCAGCGGAGATTTTGTTCTCCGGCAGGATCAAACGCAACGGTGGGCTTACGTCCCTCTACACCCAAATTCATGCCATTCCCAAGAAACAGAGGAAGGCCCTCGCGAACGAGAACCTGCGGAAATTGCCGGCGGACTGGCTTTCTAGCGCCCCGGTTCATCAGGCAAAGCTCGTCGACCAGGAGAGGGCGCAAGCATGAGCAGGGACACTATACCCACGATGACCCTCATAAAGGCAGAAGAGGTGCTGGATAGTTTTCTCTTCTTGGACGGCAAAACTGACGGCGGCACTGAAGGCATGAGAGCGTCGGCGATCAATGCAATTGCCAACGCCATCTTGGCTGAGCGGCGTTCGTTTTTCAAAACGATCAACCGCTACAAAGACGAGATAGATTGGCTTCTCATAGAGAGGCAGAATCTCCGCGATGCCATGTTCAAGCCGCAGATGGCTTCCGGCCACTACGAAGAGGCAGATTTTAGCGTGTGGTTTCCCATCGAAACCGCGCCAAAGGACGGGACCGTTGTCGATCTCTGGAACTCCAAGTTTAAGCATCGGCAAGTGAACTGCCGTTGGCTTCTCGGCGCTGAAGTCGACCCTGTGAACTGTGGGGAAGATGGTCAATGGCATCACCTTCGCATGGACGGGTGGCGTGACGCAGGCGACCGCGCGAACGGATGCGGATGCCTCTCGCCTGACCAATTCACTCATTGGATGCCTCTCCCAACCCCTCCATCCACCACCACTCCCCAGGAACGGTCGCAGGAGAGCGCGGCATGAGCAAATCCATCGTTCGCGTTACCTGCGGTCACCCAGGATGCAATGAGTTTGCCCGCTACGAGGCAGACAATCGCAAACACTCCATCGACCTGTATGTGCGCTACGGAAACGGCAAGTGGAAGTGCGTTCGTCATTCGCAGCCCGATGAGGTTCTGTCTTCCGACAATTGCAAGACGGTCGACGAGGTGAAGGTAATCAAGCATTCCCAAGGCCTGTACTGGGGCAAGGAAAAGGGTTTCAGCGGCTTCGCGCACGGCCCCGGCTTCAAAGCTTTCGCCAAAGATTTCCCGCCAGGGACGATCCTTCGCGTCACAGCCGAGATCATCGCCCCTCCCCATCGCCATGCACAGGAGAGCGGGCATGAGTGAGAAACAACCCACGCAGTTCATCGTCATCACGGAATCCGTCTTCCAAAGCTGGGCGCGTGATGCATCGACGCTGGCGCTTTTCGTCTCGCTGATCGGCATTGGCATCGCTCTCGATAGCCCAGCCATGCAGTGGGTTGGGGCGCTTGTTGGGTTCATTACCATCACGGCCCGCGCCTCCGGCAAAGCCAAGAAGCTCACCAAAGAGCAGGCCCTACGCTTCATTCAGGATCTCGACGCATGAGCGAGCAAATCATCAAGTCCTGTGTTCCCGGCGTTCGTGATCTCATTGTCGCTTACAACCAACACGTCGTAATCGCCAAGTCGGTCGACGGTCACCCAGAGCAGCCAATTATTGCCATCCCGATCGAAGACTTCCCCGCCGTTTTTGCAGCGCTGAAGCAGATCAACAACGAAATCCTGGAGAGGTTCACGATATGACGTACGTGTTGGCATCAATCGCAGCTCTGGCCTTCTCCTGCGCCCTCGGCAAGCTCCTGAAGCGCAATCTCGAACTCAATTACCCCAGCGTCGACGACGAAGGAGAGGTTGAAGATTTCCTCGCCTCTCGTCTTGAGCGCACCCTTTCGAACCCCGGCAGCCTCTCACCCCTCTTGATTGAGTGCTAGCGGGCGCTGGCGTCGTCTGTCCTCCCTGACGGCGCCAGCTTCAATCTCGGTCGCGACCACTCGCTGACCAATCGAACGGCGATGGAGCCCAAGGACTCGAAACCCTCATCGGGCTCCATCGCATCAGCCAAAGCGAACCGGGCGGCGGGGCGCTGGCTGAATACTAGAATTACAGGTTCCTGGGTAACCCCGGCGGGCCGCGACGGAGAGGCCTCATAAGGCCCTGCAAGGCCTTGGGTCTCTCCGTTAGCAATGTGAATGTGCTTCGACATCTCTGTGTGGGCTCCGTGAACAAGGGCAATTTTGCACAGGAGATCGTCAAGGTGCTGGCAAACGAAAACACTGGCTTGTCGAACAACGACACGACCAAACCAAACAGGAAGAAGGGCATGAGTGACGTATGTATGGCCCAGGGCCTCTTGAGAGACGCGTTCCCGCCACGGCGGTACGGGAAAGTCGAGAGCGCTTTCTATGAAGCCCACAAGTTCATCAGCCGTCGCGTTCGAAAGCAATTCACGCTTCGGCGTGTCAGGTCGATCTGGGAGGGAACAGCTCGCCGGATCGACAGTGAAGAGATGGAAGCCCTGAAGGCCGCGCTAATCGAGGAGCACGTGCGTGAACAAAGAGAACTCCGTACCCGTCTGGCTTCGCTGGACGAAAAGATTGCCGCCTTCGATGCGGGGATGGCTGGCGAAGCACTGGCGGAAGGTCGCCGGTAAGCGGATCACCTGGGCAGATTGGATCATCGGGTCTGACCACAACAACGAAGGGAAATGACGATGAAAACGACGGTTGATGCAAATCTTTTTCGTCTCATCTGGACGACGGTAAGCAGGGAAGAGACGAGGTACTATCTCAATGGCGTATCGATCGAGCCGCACCCAGAGAAGGGCGCGTTGCTGGTCGCGACTGACGGGCATCGCCTTCTCGTTGCCTATGATGAAAACGGCCACTGCGAAGAGAAGATCATCGTCAAGCTGCCGAAATATGCGCTCCAGGAATGCAAGCACCGGCCGGTTAAGGGATCTTCTCGCACGATCGAGATCGATCATGAAGGCAGCGGCAATGCGAAGATTTCGCAGATAAACTCCTCTGGCGAGTTTTCGGACGTCCTGACTGTCTATGACGTTTTGATCGATGGCACTTTCCCAGACTGGCGCAAGGTCGTACCGGATATGTCCGACGAGCCTGCCGGAACGATAGGCGTGGCTTTCAACGCCGCTTACCTGAAACAGTTCGGCGCCCTCGGCCAGGAGATCACGAAGACGATCCCTGGTGCATCGCCAGCCTTCATCATTCAAAAGCAATCTGGTGGCGCGCCAACGATTATCCGGTGGTCCGGTGTTCGGCACATATTCGGCGTCTTCATGCCGATGCGCTTCGACGACAAAATTCTTGGTATTCCAGATTTTGCCCGTCTGCCGGCGCCGCAGGAAGCCGCAGCCTAACCCACCCACCATCTAGACGCGAGGGACGGCGAGAATGACGAACCAACCGAGATGCATCGATCTCTTCCGACAAGGAATGGACACTCTCGCCATAGCCGAACACCTTGGCGGCGTCTCCAAAGGCTGGACCGAAGCGCGCGTTTATAACGCCATGCGCATGGAGCGAGACATCCCAAAGGAGCATTGGCATTTCGCCGAGCGCGTCACCTACATCGAGCCGAAGAAGGCGAGGGGGCGCAGATGACCCAGATCAATCTGTCACGACAGGAAGCCCGCGCCCTCCTCGCCAAGCCCAAGCGGTCCAAGTACGGCGCCACGAAGACGATGCTGGACGGCATCACCTTCGATAGCAAGCGAGAGGCCGCCTATTACTCCGAGCTAAAGATCCGCGAGAAGGAAGGCGAGGTGACCGGCGTCGAGATGCAGCGCCCGTTCGCCCTCCTCGGCAACAACGGCACGCTGATGGCGACGTTCCGCGCAGATTTCTGCTTCTGGGATAACCCCGCCGGCCGCTTCCGCTGCATCGATGTGAAGGGCTTCGACACGCCCGTCGGCAAGCTCAAACGCAAGATGATGAAGGGCCTGCTCGGCATTGATGTGGAGATTGTGAAATGACCAAGGAAATTATGGAAATCCTTAGCCCTACGCTCGGTGAGGATCTCGCCAAGGACATCTTGGCGCATCGCCGCGGCAAGAAATGCCCACTGACGGCCCGTGGAGCGAAGGCCCTACTCCGGGAGTATGAAGCCACCGGGAACGCCGTCGCTGCCGCAGAGGAGCATCTGAACCGAGGCTGGCAGGGCTTCAAAGCCGAATGGGTGACGAAGGGCAAGAACTTCAGCGACCCGCACAACCCCATGCCGCATCAGGAAACCCGCGAAGAGTATCTCGCTCGGGCAGTCCAGCGCAACAACGAGGCTTGGGAGACATCGAGCGATCGGCGCGTCTCTAACCTCATCAGACTGGCGACGGTGAAATGATAGACCACGCCCGCCGACAATTGCAGATCGTCGAGAAGGAATATCTCCACCTCATCGAAGAGAACGTAGCCCAAGACACGTTCTACACGGGCGTCAAGCGCAGGAAATATCCAGCTGGAGCGCGGTGGTTTTGGGCGTTGCAAGCAGTCTATGCGCCAAAGGGCGCGGCAATCGTAGACAACAACAAGGAGGCAGCAGAATAGGCATGCACAGTGTATCAGGAGCGTTGAGAGAGCAGCATCAGAGATACCAGGCAGCCCATGCGCGGCTCTGGAACAGCCCGCCGGCCAAACTGGCTCTGGTTGAGCCGGTCGAGTTGGTGGTGGATGAGGCAAGTTGGCCTGATTGGAAGAGGCATCATGTTTATTTCGACAGCCATGTCAGCGTGTGGCGATCTATCGTCCGCTCATGCCTTGAACGCCTGGCCTCTGAGATGCGGTCATCAGTCGGGAAGGGTAGGCCCGTAAAGGCGATCATCATCGAAGTGCTGGATAAGTTCCCCGGCGTCAGCTTCGCGGAACTCAAGGGGCCACGGCGCGACAGGGGCATAGTCCGAGCCCGCCAAGTCGCGATGTACGAGGTCTACACCCAGCGTGACGACATGTCGACGCCGATGGTCGGGAACATATTTGGTCGTGATCACACGACTGTCCTCAATGCTGTCCACAAGATAAAGGCGATGAAAGCAGCTGGAGAGCCACTCTATCCGCTCGATGAGGGGGTGTGACAATGGTTCGCGTCACCCCGAGAGAGAAAGAGGTGATCACGTGGATGGCGGACGGCAAGACGGCATGGGAAATCGCCGGCATCCTCACCCTTTCAGAGCATACCATCCGAAACCACATCGAGAACGCAAGGAAGAAGCTCCAAGCGGATAACAGCATCCACCTGATCGCGGCGGCATTCAGGAACCACATCATTTCATAGCGAGGACCAAGCACATGGGCGGCAAGGCATCCAAGATAAAGGTAAAGCGGACGAACGGCGCCGGCCGTCCACGCAAAGAAGGGGAGCGGTATCCGTCCGGCGATATCAAGCGCAGCGAGACGCAGAAGGAGGTCATGAGCATCGCCATCGAGGCAAGGCGGCGCATCGACGGATGGAGCGAGAAGGTCACCGACGACACGGTGCGCGGCCAGCTGGCGGGATACACCCTCGGCCGCATGTTCCTCGACGGCAGGATCACCGAAGACCAGCGCAAGGCCGGGGACGAATACGCTGAGATCATCAGCCGCTATCACCGGCTCACCGGCATTCCGTTCCCGAGCGCACGCGCGCAATCGCTCTTCTCGGTCAAAGGCCATGATGGCGAGCAGAATGAGAGCGTCACGGATAGGGCGCGCAAGGCGTCGAATTCGATGATGGAGGCGATCGGCATTCTATTGCGCCTAGAGGACGGCCCGCAGGTGCGCGCGCTGATTCATAACCTGGTAGTGATGGACTATGAACACCTTCGCGGCATGGGAGAGCAACAACTTCTGTGGGTTAAGCGGGGATTGAACGCCTTCGCCAAGCGGAAGGACTTGCGACAAGAGCGCAAATCAGTTATCGGTTGGGATATTCAATCATCGGAAATGTCTGCATAGCAGAGCCAACGGGGAGCCCCGCCCGATCAGCCGTTTGTAGCGGTAGCCTAGAAATAGGCTGGGGCAACTATTCGAGTAGCCCGGAATTTCCGGGATAACTCAACAAGATCGGGAAGTGCTTATAGCGGCGGCGAGGAGACTTAGGGCTCTGGTCGTAACGGGTGAAAGTCCCGTCTCCCGTACAGATCGGGAAGTTGTCTGCACACAGGGGTGCAGAAAATCCGGTGAAAGCCCGCGGACATCCCGTACCCATTCCGCGTTACGCGCTTCCGACAGTGCGCGGTGTAAGATTCTCGGAGCGTGGCGGCAGAGTAGGTGAAAGACCCTGAGATGCCGTAGGGGACGCGAAACCGATCAGTATGGTGCCTTTAGCGGCGCAAGAATCTCGGCCCCGAACAATTCGTACCTTGGCACCTAACCTTGGCAGTTACTCCCAATGGAAGTCTCGCCTTCTCGTCGCCGATACTTCCAGCTGGAGCGGATAGCCGCCTTCATAATGGGTTTGATGATGGTAGTATTCCTCGTCATCCCATATGTCATCGTATTTTGGATTTGGGTAGTTCTCCTCACGGGGTATGCCCATCTCTCCTACTGGATCAAGAGGGCCTGGAGGGCCTGCAATACCCAGCCCACCACGTTTGAATTGGTGGTGATGTTGGCCGCCTTCGTATTGGCAGTTCCACCTGTGAGGCTGGGCCGCTCGCACAATTCCATTTGGAGACCGCCGATGGAACGCACCGATTACGCGCTCGTGACTAACAAGGCACGGAACTTGGACATGGCCTCTGAACACCTGTTCGGCCAAGTCAACTCACCAGCCATCGATCTACCGAGCGCCGGCCTGCTCGAAGAATTCAAGACAGCAGCGCAGGAGTTCGTCGACGCGGCCGACGCCGGAGCTGAGCTTGACAAGTACGTTAAGTGGTTTCGCGAGTTGCTCGCCTAAGGCCCGGAGATAGTGGGATGACCAAAGCAGGCAAGAAGCTCATCTCCGCTGCTCAGCAGGCTCGTCTCGATGCCCTCATCGCCGAACAGCAAGCCTATGAGCACGCCATCAAAACCGGCGAGATCAAACGCGAGCGCACGCCTCTCAATTCAACGCCTGCTCAGTATCTCGACGAAGACGCGTCATGACCCCTCACGGCGAAAGAGTCGCCCTCATCCTCATGGTAGTGGGGCTGATCGCGTTGCTGCTGTTCGCGGCTTCATCTTGCCAGACGTACCAGCCGCCAGGTGAAGACTTGTGGAGAGCGCTGTGAGCAACGTCGTCAAGCTTGAACTGATCGAAGTCGGCGAAGGCTTCCGCTTCGAAGCAGACGCCATCCTTGAGGCCGCAAAGGGCATGCCGTTCACGACTATCGCGGTTCTCGGGCAGCTTGAAGACGGCTCGACGTGGATTTCTGGCAATGCCAACGCTGGCGAAACGCTTGTTCTCATGGAGCGGGCGAAACGGATCGTCGTTTTTGGCGAGAGTGAATAGAAAAATCCTATCGCGGAATGCCAAGGTCTCACGGGCCAGTAGAAATAATATTCCAAATCAGGAGAAACTGACATGGCATCTGGTCTCATCGGTCTTCTGATCACGATCCTGATCGTTGGCTTCATCGCCAGTCTGGTCGTCTTCCTCATCCGCCGCGCTCCCATGATCGAGGAGCCCTTCAAGTCGTGGGCCGAATACCTCGTCATCGCGATTGCGGTGATCATCATCATTCTGCGCGCCCTGCCGTTGATCGGCGTCAGCACCGGGCACCTCTGATCTTCGAACTTCAGGAGAAATCCATATGGCCGCCATCGATCTTGCCAACAAGACCAGCAACGTCATCGACCCGGCCGGCAACTTCGCCGCCATCACTCCTCACGCCAGCAATGAACTCTTGTTCAGGACGCGCGCTGTTTTCGTCGGTGGAGCAGGCAACGTTGTTGCTGTCAGTGCTGATGGAACCGAGGTGACATTCACTGGCGTCCTAGCCGGCACTGTCCTACCGATCCGCACGGTTCGGATTGATGACACGTCGACGGCGACTGCCATGGTTGCCTTGTGGTAGCGGACAACTAAAATGCCAGCCCGCACCACCAAAATCAGACACGATGATCAGACCCGCGCCAAGATCCAGGCAGCGCAGATCATCAACAGAATGCAGTCTTGCGTGATGGGCGAAATCGTTCTCGACGCCCAACAAGTCAGTTGCGCAAAGACTTTGCTGAACAAAGTGTTGCCTGACCTTTCATCGGTTGCGATGGAATCGAGCGTCACACACGAAGTCGGCAACAGCGTGAAAGACCTCATGGACGCGGTCAATGGGCGCACCCGCACTAAGTAAGGAGCTGATCGACCAGTGGTCCGATCGGCGCTGGCGCCTCAACCATCTCTACTACATCGAAGACAAGCGCGGCAATGTCGTGCTGTTCGAGCTGAACGAAGCGCAGACAAAGCTTCTCGATGATCTGCATTATCTGAACATCATCCTCAAAGCCCGCCAAATGGGCTTCTCGACGTTCATCCTGATCCTGGCGCTGGACTGCTGCATCTTCAACGATCATTTCGCCGCCGGCCTTGTAGCCGACACGATCGACAACGCGAAGAACCTGCTCAAGCGCATCCGCTTCGCTTATCAACGCATGCCGGAAGAAATCAAGGCCGTCGTCCCGATCAAGACGGACAACGCATATGAGATTGAGTTTGGCAATGGTTCTGGTGTCGAGGTCGGCGTCTCGCTTCGATCCGGCACGAAGAACCTCGTTCACATCTCGGAATACGGCAAGATCTGCGCCAAGCATCCAGACAAGGCGAAGGAAATCAAGTCGGGCACGCTGAACACCATCGCGTCTCAGCAGCTCGTCTTCATCGAAAGCACGGCTGAAGGTCAGGCCGGCGACTTCTACACCAAGACGGAACAAGCCCGCGCGCTGCTCGACAAGGGCAAGGAGTTGGGCGAACTGGAATACCGGTTCCACTTCTTCGCCTGGTGGCAGGACGCGACCTATCAGGTCTCCGAGCCTCACATGCTCACCGCGGAGAACGTCAAATACTTCGGCGCCCTTGAGGAAGAGCACGGCATCGTCCTCACCAACGAGCAAAAGTGGTGGTACGCGGCAAAGAGCGTCGAGCAGGGCGACGATATGTGGAAGGAATACCCATCCACGCCAGACGAAGCGTTCAAGGCCGCCAAAGAGGGCGCCTACTTCGGCAAGGACATGCGAGCGCTCAGGCAGCGCGGCAAGATTGGCGTCTTTCCATATGTGCCAGGCATCCCGGTCAATACCTTCTGGGATTTCGGCATGGGGGATACGCAAACGATCTGGCTGCATCAGCTCGTGGCCGGTGAGCATCGCTTCGTCGGCTACTTCGAAGACAGCGGCATGGGCCTCGGGCACTATTTCAACTGGCTCGATAAGTGGGCCGCGCAGCGCAATGCAAGATGGGGCGTTCACTATGCCCCTCATGACGTCGATCACCGCCGGCAGACGGCAACCTCGGGCAGGGCAGAGACAATCAAGACGATGGCGGCAAGTCTCGGCTTCATCTTCACCACCGTCGAGCGCAACCCGGACAAGATCAACGCCATCCACGGCGTCCGCATGAAGCTGCCGTCGTGCTGCTTCGATGAGGCGGAATGTTCGGTCGGTATTGTCCATCTCGAAAACTACAGCCGCGATTGGGATGACAAGCTCGGGGTCTGGCGTGGCCATCCTCGTCATGACGAGCACTCGCATGGCGCCGATGGGTTCATCACGTTTACGGACGGTTACGTTCCAGAGGTAGCTTTTACGATGCCAGTCAGCCGCAATAAGGGAATAGTCTGAATGGCTTTTGAGAGCGCTGTGAAAGCAGGCGGCGTTGATATGCCAGAGAAGACGGACATCCACGATTGGGCAACGCCGTCTGGCCAGATCCCGATCATCCTGCCTGGGAAGGCAACGTGGGGTCTCCTTAAGGAGCAAGGGTACGATATGCGCTGGTATGTCGTTTCGAAGCCCATACCAAAAAGAATTGGGGCTGTCTGAATGGCAAAGCGCGCAAAGAAGATAGATGAGGTTGACCTCAAGGCCCTCATCGCTTCCGAGATCAGCGATGCAGAGGTGTTCATGTCCACCGAAGTCGTGGACGAGCGCGTTCGTGCCATCAACTATTACAACGGCCAGATGCCGGACACGCCGCATCAGGAAGGATGGAGCGAGTTCAAGAGCCGAGACGTTGCCGACGTGATCGGCTGGGTACTGCCCGGCATCATCCGCGTGTTCACTGCCTCCGATCGCATCGTCGACTACGAGCCGACAAAGCCTGGTGACGAGCAGTTCACCGACCAGGCATCTGACTATGCCAACTATGTCTTCTGGAAGGACAACAACGGCTATCGCATCATGTGGGATGCCACGCATGACAGCCTTCTCCAGGCGGACGGCATCGTCAAGACCTATTGGGACGACAGCGAGGAGTGCGAATACTCCGTCCATAGCGGGCTCGATGACCAGAGCCTCGCCATGCTGCTTGAGGATCCGGACGTCGAGATCGTCTCGCAGAAGGAAGGCGAGCCCTACACCGACATCGACCCAAATACGGGGCAACCGGTCATCATCCCGCTCTATGACGTCAAGATCAAGCGCGTCACCTCCAAGGGCCGGCTCGTCATGGAGACCGTCGAGCCTGAGAACTTCCTCAAGGATCGCGAATCCATCACGATCGAAGAGGCACGCTTTACGGCGCATCGCGATCCGCATGTCACCCGCTCGAAGCTTATAGAGATGGGCTTTGACAAGGAGATCGTCGAAAGCCTGCCGCGGTATAACTTCTCATCGTCCAGGCTATCGCCTGAGGCCAATGCCCGCGATCCCTATCAGTTCGGTAACGCCAACGGCGACCCGTCGATGGACCGCATCGAGCTTTACGAATGCTACATCAAGGCGGATGTGAATGGCGACGGCATCGCAGAAACGGTACTGGCTTATTATGCTGGCGCTTCTGGTGCTGGCGAACTTCTTGATTGGGAAGTGTGGGACGACGACTCTCCCTTTACGCAGATTCCTTGCGAGCCTGTCCCGCATCGCTTTACATCGCGTTCTCTGGCTGGCGACGTCATGGACGTTCAGCAGATCAAGACGTCGGTAGGGCGCCAGCTTCTCAACAACGCCTATCAGGTCAACAACCCGCAGAAGGACATCGAGGTCGGCACAGTCATCAACATGGATGAGCTGGTCAACCCGAGCGTCGGCGGGGTTATTCTTCGCAAGCCGCAATCGGCGCCCGTCGGCTATACGGTAACGCCCTCGATCCTGCAGGACGCGCTCGCCACCCTCGGCTTCATGGATCAGGTCATTGAGATGCGCACGGGCGTTTCCCGCGCAACGATGGCGCTTGATCCAGAGACGCTGCAGAACCAGACGGCGACGGCCAACCAGAACCAGCACGACAGCGCTTATTCCCAGGTCGAGCTTATCGCCCGCAACCAAGCGGAATTGGGATGGAAGAAGGTATTCGCCAAGGTTCTGAAGCTGATCGTCAAGCACCAGGATCGCCCGAGGATGATACGCCTGCGCGACGAGTGGGTGGAGATGGACCCGCGCCAGTGGAACGCCACGATGGACGCGCAGATCAACGTCGGCCTCGGCACGGGCTCACGCGACCGCGACATGTCGATGCTGAACAACATCCTCGCAAGCCAGATAGCCATTACCGATCGCTTCCAGGCGGGTGGTCTAGCCGACAAGGCAATCGAGATGATGCCGAAGATCAGGAAGACCCTGGTCAAGATCGTCGAGGCTGCCGGCATCAAGAATGCGGATTCGTTCTATCCCGATATAGGCGAAGCAGACCTTGAGAAGATCAAGCAGATGGCCGAGCAGGCTTCGCAGCAGCCGCCACCAGAGGTTCAGGTGCAGCAGGCCAAGCTTCAGGCCGATGTTCAGAAGTCGCAGGCTGAGCTTCAGCTCAAGCAGCAAGACCAGCAGTCCACGCTTCAGATGACCGCCATGCAGAACGAGGCGAACATCCAGCTTGAGCGCGAGAAGATGCAGCAGGATGCGCAAATGCAGATGCAGAAGATGCAGATGGAGTTCCAGTTGAAGCAGGAGCAGTTCATCGCCGAAATCAGCCTCAAGCGTGAACAGCTCATTGCTGAATTGCAGTTGAAGCGTGAATTGGCGGAGATGGGACAGAAAAACGACGATGCAACCGTGTCGTCTGATGTTCGAACCGGTGGAGAGCCTGGCTGATGGACAAGGAATTTCTCGCCAAGGAAGCCGAGCGCCTCGCCAAAGATCCGGTCTTCTTGGAGGTGCTTGCACGCATCCGCAAATCGGCCGTCGAGCAGCTCGTCAACACGAATGCCGACGACAAGACACTCATTCTCACCCTGCAGGTGTACGCCAAGGTTTGCGACGTCTTCCCGGATGAGATGCAGGCGATGATCCAATCGTCTCAGCAAAAACGAGCCTTCAAGGCCGTCTAAGCCAAACCAAGGAACATAACCCATGTCTGATACGACAGCCCCGAGCGGGTCCGTAGACGCATCCCCTGTGTCGATGTCTTTCGACGAGGGTGTAAGTGCCATTGAGAATCTTCTTGGAGACGTCCCGGATACGGACAGCGTCGAAGATGCAAAGGCGAAACCGGCAGCCGAAGTCATCGAACCGCCTGCGGGCGACGAAGACGACGCACTGTTGTCGGCACTTGACGATGGAAATGAGGGCGAGACTGAGACCACGGAGCCCGTTGCCCCGGCGGCCGTCCCAGACACCGCAACGGTGACCCTGGAAGACGGCACGACGATAAGCATCGCCGATCTCAAGACCAACCACATGTTCCAGCGTGTTTTCACCAAGAAAACTGAGGATCTGAAGGCAGAGCGCATTGCCCTGCATGAAGAACATCAGCGGAAGGTGAGCGAAGCGGAAAACGAAATCCGCCAGAAGCGCGAATTTATCCTGGAAAACTGGCATCTGATCGTTCCGAAGGAGCCATCATACGATCCGAATGACCCTGTCGGGTACATCGAGGACATGGCGCACTACCAAGAGCGCATGAAGATGCTGAACTCCCTGGCGCAGCAAAAGCAGCAGGAAGAACAGAAGACGACCGAGCAGCGGGATGCCGAAGTAGCCGAGTACATGGCCACGCAGAAGCAGTTGCTCGTTCAGAAGCTCCCGCATCTCAAGGATGACGGGAAGCGGGAAGCCTTCAAGAAGGACATCTCTGAAATCGGCGGCAAGGTCTACGGCGTCACCCCGGAAGAGGTGAGCCAGATTGCCGACGCCCGATATATGCAGATCCTTCACGACGCCATCGCCTATCAGAAGCTGAAAGCCAAAGCCGCAACCGTGCAAAAGCAGGTCGTGGCCAAGCCGAAGCTTGTTCAGCAACAGCGCATGGCCCCGCAGACGATCCAGGAAAGAGACCGCCAAGGCCGTTTCGAGAGCCTTCGCAAGTCCGGCAGCATCGACGCTGCCGCCCGAGCAATCGAAGCCCTCCTCTAAAGGACACAGCCAATGGCACAGCCATCAAACACCTTCGAAACCTACGATGCGGTAGGCAATCGCGAGACCCTCGCGGACCAGATCTATCTCATCACCCCCGACGAAACGCCCTTTCTCTCGATGATCGGCAAGAAGTCGGTGGAAGGCGTTCATCCGGAATGGCAGACGGACGCTCTCGCCAACCCCGACCCGAACAACAACCAGCCGGAAGGCAATGACTGGGTCTTCCAGCCCGTCGTTCCGACCGTCCGCGTCGGCAACTACTGCCAGATCTCCGACAAGCGTATCTCGATCTCCGGCACTCAGGACGTTGTGTCCAAGGCCGGTCGCAAGTCGGAAATGGCCCGCGAAATCGCCAAGAAGGGCCAGGAACTGAAGACCGACATGGAAGTCACGCTGATTTCCAACCAGGCTTCGTCCGCTGGCGCCGGCAATGCCGCGGCAAACCGCAAGCTTGGCGGCA
>NZ_JABFCP010000039.1:0-1186 GCF_013087615.1 Rhizobium sp. WYCCWR 11152
ACACGATCGGCGACCTTGGGGCTCGGCAGTATCAGGCGTTCCAGCAGCGCAAGGATGCGGCGAACTCGAACGCCTTTAACATGGCGAGCCAAGGGTTTGGCCAACTGGGGCAAGCCTACAGCGGCATGCAAGCACCAGCCCAGGATTTGATGAAAGTTGGAGCCATGCAAGAAGACCTTGCTACCCGCCAAATGAACGACAAGCTCAGGATTTTCAATGAACACCAGCAAAAGCCGTGGGAGAATCTAGCAAGAATGCAGGCTATCGCCTCGGGTGCTGGCCAGCTAGGCGGGTCCACCACGCAATCGGCTCCCGGACAAAATCCATTCCTCACCGGGCTTGGGTACGCCAGCACCGGCGCCGGTTTGCTAGGCTCTTTCTTTTAGGCGCCGCCGTGGTTTGCATGGAAGCCATTATCAATCTCTGCCTGTTTCCGCACTCGGGCAGCATCGTCTAAGCAGTCGAAATATCCGAGGTTCACGGTCTTGCCGTTTACCTCAATCCTCGCGTGCCACTTTCTACTTCTTGCGAACCAAGACACTCCGCAAACGCCACTCGTATTTGACTTGATTATGCGTTTGTTTTTGCAGTTGTCGGAGTTTGTAACGGATCTCAGATTCACAATTCTGTTGTCTGTCTTGTTGCCGTTTATGTGGTCAATCTGGTCGGCTGGCCAACCGCCGGTGGCTAAGACCCACGCTACGCGGTGCGCCTTATAGTTCCTGTTGAAAATACTGCCTGAAAGGTAGCCTCTGGCGTTTACGGAGTTCAGAGCTTCTTTCCCGGCAAGTCTAGAATTCCAGCGTTGGGCGCTGTAATCGGCGGATCGTTTAGGGTGACGCGAGGCGAACAATTCGGCAGGCCTCGGCAGCCAAAACAGCTTACCGTTCTCCGGGTCATACTTGAGAAGCTTGGAAATTTCTGCGAACGTCAGTTCAGCCATTCTTCGATCCTTCCGTGATCGGTGTGGTTAGAGCGCGTCGTTGGCTGCCAGGCCTTCGGCGCGTTCGCATTTTATCATTGCTATGCAAATTAGCAACACGAGGTAGATCATGGCTCTCCCGCCTTTCCCCACCATGGGCAACTGGTTTGCCGGCAACGACACGCCTTACAACAAATCGAACACGCTCCTCGGCGTAGGCCTTGGTTTGCTCAGCGGCAAGACCGCTCAGGATCAGGTAGGGCA
>NZ_JABFCP010000004.1:0-128536 GCF_013087615.1 Rhizobium sp. WYCCWR 11152
CAGCCCCAACAACACGGTTGCTGAGGCGCGCAGCCCGAAGGGCGAAGCCTCGAAGGACACGCCGCAGCACTGCATCCTGCATCCATCAAACGCCGAAACACCAGCCACGCCGGGTGGCAGGGAAGGTGCAAGTGGCGCTGCATGCCGATATCGCCGGATGAGACGCCGGTGGCCGGCCCCGTCCTTCGAGGCCCCTCCGGGGCACCTCAGGATGAGGCCGGAGGGAGGGCCGTACGACCGCGCAAACCACGCTCGATTACATCACCCATGCCGTGATGATCCTGCTCCTGGTCACAGGCCTCGTCTGGCTGGCAAGGAACCGGAACGCCTCTCCCCTGGGATAGGGATCGAGCTACGACGCCTATCTCAACGGCAGTTCGAAGCTTCGCTTGAGCGTTTCCATCGGCACGTCGGTTTTGACGCTGAGGACACTCGGAATGCGCGTCAGGTGATCGGCCTGAAAACGCCAGTAGCTGTGCAGATCGGCGGTGACGATCCGAAGCACGGCGTCGCACTCCCCTGTCGTTAGGTAGCATTCCATCACCTCGGGAAACCGCCTGACGGCTTGGGCGAACCGGAGCGTGACCTCGGCGTCCTGGGTCTTGAACCACACGCGGGCAAAAACCGTCAGTCCCGCCCCGACCTTTGCAGGGTCCAGTACGGCGACGTAGCGATCGATGATCCCGGCCTCTTCCAGCAGCCGCACGCGACGCAGGCACGGCGACGGTGACAGGCCTACCTCCTTCGCCAGATCGACATTCGAAATACGCCCGTCACGCTGAAGCACGCGCAGAATATGGCGATCGATCGGATCCAAGGCGACTGGCATTTCATAGCTCCTACTCGGGCTGTAATGGCATGACATGCTAAATTTTTGCAATTTTACGGATGCTTCGCAAGCTCATTGCGTAGGACTTGGCCTATCGTTCCAGCATCGAGATGGAGATGGGTTGATGACGAAGATAGAGAAAATTGTGCTTTCCTATTCGGGCGGGCTGGATACCTCGATCATCCTCAAATGGTTGCAGGAGGTCTACGGATGCGAAGTGGTGACGTTCACCGCCGATCTCGGCCAGGGCGAGGAGCTCGAGCCGGCGCGCGCCAAGGCGGAGATGTCAGGGGTCAAGGACATCCGCATCGTCGATCTGCGCGAGGAGTTCGTCAGCGATTTCGTCTTTCCGATGCTACGGGCGAACGTGCTCTATGAGGGGCAATATCTGCTGGGCAGTTCCATTGCACGGCCGCTGATTGCCAAGCGTCTGGTCGGCATAGCCGGGGAGGTTGGCGCGGATGCCATCGCCCACGGCGCGACAGGCAAGGGCAATGACCAGATCCGGTTCGAGCTGGCCATCAATGCGCTCGATCCGTCGCTTAAGGTCATCGCTCCCTGGCGCCAATGGAACATCCGCTCCCGTACGCAGCTTCTGGAATATGCCGAGAAGCATCACATCCCGGTGCCAAGCGACAAGCGCGGCGAGGCGCCGTTCTCGATCGACGCCAACCTGCTGCACACCTCAACCGAAGGCAAGATCCTCGAAAATCCGGCGGAGGTCGCGCCCGATCATGTCTATCAGCGCACGGTTGATCCGCTCGATGCTCCTGACGCCCCCGAGATCATCACCATCGGTTTCGAGGCAGGTGACCCGGTTTCGGTGAATGGCAAGTCCATGACACCGGCCGCATTGCTGAGCGAACTCAATGGACTGGGCGGCCGGCATGGTGTCGGACGCCTCGATCTGGTCGAAAACCGCTTCATCGGCATGAAGTCGAGGGGAATATACGAGACGCCGGGAGGGACGATC
This sequence comes from Rhizobium sp. WYCCWR 11152, assembly GCF_013087615.1. Classification (NCBI taxonomy): domain Bacteria; kingdom Pseudomonadati; phylum Pseudomonadota; class Alphaproteobacteria; order Hyphomicrobiales; family Rhizobiaceae; genus Rhizobium; species Rhizobium sp. WYCCWR 11152. The sequence continues at coordinate 1,803 of NZ_JABFCP010000004.1, forward strand.
CTCCTCGCCGCCCATCGCGGCATTGAATCGATCACGCTCGATCGCGCCGCGGCGCATCTGAAGGACGAGATCATGCCCCGTTACGCCGAGCTCATCTACAACGGCTTCTGGTTCGCGCCGGAGCGGGAAATGCTGCAAGCCTTGATCGACCAAAGCCAGGCTTTCGTCAGCGGCGAAGTGACTGTGAGGCTCTACAAGGGAAGCGCCTCGGTCATCTCGCGCACCTCTCCCTGGTCACTCTACTCCGCCGACCTCGTCACCTTTGAAGAAAGCGCCATCGCCTTCGATCATCACGACGCGGAAGGTTTCATCAGGCTCAACGGCTTGCGGCTCAGGAGCTGGGCCGCCCGCAACGGCAGATGACCGCCCGATCTTACGCAGCCAGCGCACCTAACGCTCACGACGCTCCAAACGCCTTCCCCTCCGCATTTCGACCTGCGGGAGCCGGACGAAACGGGCCGGTTCGGATCTCATAAGCTGCGAGGGTCAATGGTCGGATAGGTCAATGCCCACATTGACGGCATCTACCCTCGCGGCTGGCCGAAGCAGTCAAGGCTTCCATGGAGAAGCCCCGAATCCAATTTCAAACGATTTTTAAAATCGCCACTCCGAAAGCTAATCGATTTTAATTTTATCGTTAAAATTTTCTTGTTGCAGCGCAAAAGAATTTAGACATTAATTTGTGCGGATGCTCAGTTTATTCGTTGGAGAACTCGCATGACTGTGACATTTCCGCTAACCGAAAAGCGCGACGCCGAGACATTGCTGAAACACTTGACGTCGCACAATCTCAGCGTTCCGGGAAACTGCGTCGTGTCGCTTAAGGCGCACGTCGCCCAGGTCTCATCCTCTCATACGACCGCGCTCGGCACCGCCCGTACCGCTTGGTAGTCCCCGAGACGTCGAATTGCGGCAATCAAACTGGCCTCAGCCGTCGTAGACGACAGCAATCTTGTTTCCGGTGGGGTCGCGCACGTAAGCGGAATACCAGTTCGGCCCGTAGTGCGGACGTAGACCGGGCGCGCCGTCGTCCGTTCCGCCGTTTGTCATGGCCGCATCGTAAAAAGCGTCCACCTCGGCATGGGACTTGGCCATGAAACCCACCATCGAGCCATTTCCGGCGCTCGCCGGCTCGCCGTTGATCGGCTTGCAAACCCATAGAACGAAACCGTCACCCTTCCCGCCTTCGGAATAGGCGCTCCATCCGGGAAATTCCCGATGTTTGCTCCATCCGATCGTTGCCAAGGTCGCACCATAAAACCCATTCGATTTGGCGGAATCGATTGCACCGACTGTTGCGTAGACACTCATGATCTTTCCTTCCCTGCTCCAAGATCGGAAGAATCCATATCGCAAGCATGTGAACATAACAAGAACATCAGTTTGCGGTTTGTGCGAAAAATTAGCGGATCGCGACAGCAGGTCAAAACTAACTAGGGCGGCGATAGTGGATCTCTTTGCTATTTGCGGGCTCGAAACCCCTCCCCTCAAGGGGAAGGGGCTGAACCGCAGCGACCGCCTTCCATCCCATCGCCTCAGGGAAATCGTGTGACGAGCGAGCGGCTTGGGTAAGTCCCTCCCCCTTGTGGGGAGGGGTTGGGGAGGGGTTTCAAGCCCGCCACGCCGGTCACTGCCCTGCTCGCCGCACCAAACTATTGCAATCTCACAGATAAACGCTTCATTGGCGATATGAACGAGAGGCCCCGGCAACCATGACCTATCTGAAACACGGCGTGCTCGCCGCCGCCATGATGCTGGCAGCAATAATGACATCCCAGCATCAAGCGCATGCCGCACAGTGTGAGAAGGAGACCTTCGAAGAGGCGAAATACGTCGTCTGCACGCTAAAACCGGGCAAAGCCGACCTGCGATTATTCTGGAAGAACGCCGAAGGCGCACCGTACCGCACTTTTTCAAGCCTTGCCGAAGCCGTTCGTGCCGAGGGTCGAACGCTGACCTTGGCCGTCAACGCCGGGATGTACCGGGCCGATTTTTCGCCGATGGGACTTTATGTCGAGAACGGCAGGGAATTGAAACCCGCCAATACGACAAAGGCCGAAAGCTCCGCCGGTCAGGTGCCGAATTTCTATAAGAAGCCGAACGGCGTGTTCTTTCTGGGTGAAGCAAGCGCCGGCATACTCCCGACCGATGAATTTCTGAAGCGTCGGCTCAACGTGCGGTTCGCCACCCAATCCGGTCCGATGCTTGTCATCGCCAACAAATTGAACCCGATCTTCATCGTCGGCTCGACAGACCGGACCCGCCGCAGCGGTGTCGGAACCTGCGAGCGCGGCGCGGTTCGCTTCGCGATCAGCGAAGACGGGGTGAATTTCCACGATTTCGCACGGCTCTTCCGCGACCATCTGAAATGCTCCGATGCCTTGTTTCTCGATGGCGGACGAGGCGTCGGATTTTACAATCCGGCAATGGGCCGCAACGACTGGTCCTGGCACGGCGGCTACGGCCCTATCTTCGGGCTCGTCGAATAGCGCGCTCGCATTTGGCCAAAGGCCCGACAGCAGCAAGTCACCGTTTGCGCGGTGGAGACTAGCCTCTCCCCACACGCGCCATTTCGGCGCGCATCCAGCTCGAATCTCCCCAGGTCGAGAGCCAGATCATCAGGTCGGTCAAGGCACCAACGACGGGCAGCAACAGGGCGTGGCTCAAGCCTCGTCTTTTCTGGCTGTTTTCGGCCTTCCTGAGATGCGCCAGTTCCTGCTCCTGAATTGACGCGATGAGGGCATGAAGCTCGGGATCGCGTTTCTGAAGGAAAGCCAATTGATCTTCGAGATGGCGATGGACCGTGCTTTCGACCGCCTCGGTACAGATCCAGATCATGTTGCGCCCACTAAGTGCCGTCAGGAGGCCGAGCGCAGAACCGCCGAGGCTCCAGAATGACATGACGCGACAAGGCTTGGCGACCCTTGCAGGCATCGCCTCGCGAAACAGGCGGCAATGGTCGATCTCGTCCCGACGCATCTCTTCAAGCGTCGGCACGATCTCGGGAAACAGCCGCCGGGCCACCAGGATCTGGGCGCCATAGATCCTGATAGCGCCGAACTCGCCCGCATGGTTGACCTTCAGAATGCGACGGATGGTGACATCGGGGTCGCGCGTGCCCGACCTGCTCGACGGATTGATCATGACCACCCTGCCCCGGTTCCCTTGCCGGCAATAGGCAGGACGGCCGCCGCCATCGTCAAGGGGTGCGGCGATGGAGAAGGTGCTGATCCCGTACGCGGATGCATCATGCCTGAGAGGGCGAGCTTTCAAAAACCGCCTGCTTCGCATAGCTCCCGGCCTGCGCATCTCCTCCCCTCCCTCATTCCTGTGCTCGTCACAGGAATCCAGTGCGCTCAAGTCTTGGGCGCGAGAGACTTTTCAACCGTAGCATTGAGTCGTTCACCGCGCGGACGCGCGGTGGCTGGATTCCTGTGACGGGTACAGGAATGAGGGAGAGTAAGTATGGCGGCGCCCGTAGCAACACAGGCGCATGTGGCACCGTCACCCCGCCATCCGGGTACAATGCGGGCATTTCAACCTACAGGGCAAAGGTCTTCCGAAGGGAGGCCTCGCGTCGCCGTCATAGGCCACTCGGTCAGATCACAGGCGAGGCCGGTAAGGGCTCATCGATGTCTTCAGGAATGAAACCACCGGTCTGGCGTTTCCATAGTCGCGCGAACAAGCCGTCTTGTTCGACCAGTTCGTCCGGCCTGCCCTCCTCCACGATGCGCCCGTGATCGATCACTACGATCCGATCCATTCTGGCGATAGTCGACAGGCGGTGGGCGATGGCGATCACCGTCTTTGCCTCCATGACGAGGTTGAGCCTTTCCTGGATGGCGGCTTCGGATTCGCTGTCGAGGGCGGAGGTCGCCTCGTCGAGCACCAGGATCGGCGCGTCCTTCAGGAGAACACGGGCGATGGCTACGCGCTGGCGCTGGCCGCCTGACAGTTTGATGCCGCGGTCGCCGACGAAGGCCTCATAACCGCTGCGGCCTTCGCCGTCGGAAAGATCGGCGATGAAGGCATCGGCGCTTGCCATCTTCGCCACCGCTTCGATCTCGTCCTTCGTCGCCTCCGGCCGACCGTAACGGATATTGTCGCCGACCGAACGGTGCAGCAGCGCGACGTCCTGCGCGATGACCCCGATGGAGCGGCGAAGGCTTGCCTGGGTGACGGCGCGGATATCCTCCCCGTCGATGAAGATCGCGCCGTCCTTGATGTCGTAGAAGCGCAGAAGCAGGTTGGCGAGCGTGGTCTTGCCGGCGCCCGAGAGGCCGACAAGGCCGACCTTTTCACCGGGCAGGACCGTCAGCGACAGATCATCGATGACAGGCTTGCCGGACTTGTAGGCGAAGCGGACATGGTCGAAACGGATCTCGCCGCTGCTGACAGCGAGGTCTGCCGCACCCGGCCGGTCGGTGATGGTGGGCGGTGTCGTCATAACAGGCATGGCATCCTTGATCGTGCCGATTGCCTGGAAGATCTGTTGGCCCATCTGCAGGAAGACGAAGATCTGCGACGACAGTCGGTTGAGAATGTAAACCGAGCCGACGAATTCGCCGATCGTGAGAAAGCCTTTGACGAGGCCGGAAAATCCAATCGCCAGCATGGTCAGCCACAGCAGCGTGTTGAGAACCACGACCGTCAATTCCGACGAACGATAGATGCGCTGTTCGCTGTGCTGCGTCTGCACAGCCTTTCCTATGATGCGGCGGATCGCGCCTGCCTCGCTATCTTCAGCCGCAAACTGCTTGATCATCTGCATGTTGGTATAGAGATCGGTGATGGCGCCGGCGACCAGGCTGCGCTGCTTCGCAGTGCGGCGCGAGCGCTCGACGAAGGTAGGCACGATCCTGGCGGTGAATACGACATTGAGCACGATCCAGATGACGACAGGCAGGGCAAGCTGCCACGCGAGCGCACTCAGCAGGATCACGGAGCCAACCAGCTGCATCAGGAAGCGTGGGATGGACTGGAAGGCGGCGAGGATCTGCTGCTGGACGGCGGAAGAGACCTGCTGCAGCCGTGAGGAAACCTGGCCGGCATAGAGATCATGGAAGAAGGCAAGGTCCTGCCGCTCGACAGCCTTATGGCCCTGCCACTGAATGGCAGCCGGCATGCCGATACCGAGCGTGTGCGAGTTCAGCGTATTGAGCATGAAGGACATGATCGGCATGACCGGAAAAATCAGGAAGCCGAGAATGGTCAGCAGCAGCCATTCATCGCGCAGGAAGGCGGGAGCGCCGTGTTGCGTCACGCCATCGACGATGACCGAAAGTCCCCAGACGATTGTCAGGTTGATCGCCTCGAACACCATAGAGCAAAATGCCAGCGCAATCAGCACACCCCGAAACATCGAGATGAAATGCAGGAGTACCGCCACCGGCCCCTTCGACGGCAGCGGCCGGTAGGGGATATCGAGCGGCCGGATCAGGCTTTCGAAAGGGCGATAGATCGCATCTGAAATCGACATGGGCCACTCGGATTAAAATCGGGAGGAGGCGTGGACTCAGCTACGCAAGGTCGCAGAAAATCATCTCCAGACTGCAATCTCAATTATAAATTTCAGAAAATCTATGAAAGGGGCGTTGCCGCGAGAGCCGAGCCCACGGCAAGGCGATCGTTTTCAAATCCGGACGGACTTCATTCGCCCCGGGCCAGGGCCGCGGCCTGTTCCAGCAAGATCTTCCCAACCAGGGGGTCGGCATGACGGTGGGCGAGCCGCCACTCCGATCCACGCCGGCGATAGACCTGCGTGACGCGCAGCGACCAGTTCTGGTCCGGCAGGCCGCCAACCTCACCGTGCTGGCGCTCGATCATCACCAATACGATCAGGTCAGCGCTGACATAGGACTTTTCCACCTCCAGCGTTCCGCCGCCATTGCGGAAGAACCGGGCGAGTTCGGCCAGATGCTCGGGACTGTCGTCGAAGCCATGGCTGGCGGAACCACCGAAAGGCTGCATCAGGGTGAAATCGTCATCGAGGCGGATGAGGCTCGCCCACCGTGTCATGTCGCCGGCCATGAAAGCCGCCCCCTGTTGTTCTGTTCGGCGGATGATGGCGAGCAATGCCGCATCGGATGCCGGAGCGGCATGCGCGACGCGCCCTGTTGCGGCGACCGCCATTGCCAGGGCGGCTCGCCGGGAAAGGGTTGCGGCCTCGTGCACGGACTTGTCGCCGCGCGCCGTTTTGCTTTTGAAAAAGGACATCGGATCTTCCTATTGGTGACCGGCCGTACCGGAATGGTCATTATCTCCCACTTTCAGGGCAATGAATCTAATGATATGACTTCAGCAATATGCTGAACCAAATTGATCTATCCAGAATCGACCTCAATCTGCTCGTGCTGTTCGAGACTGTCATGGAGGAACGCCATGTCGGGCGTTCGGGGCAGCGGTTGAACCTCTCACCTTCGGCCATCAGTCACGGCCTTGGCCGGCTGCGCATGCTGCTGGGTGACCCGCTATTTCTCAAAACACCGAAGGGCGTCGTTCCGACAGACCGGGCCGAGGAACTTGCAGCACCCATCGCCGATATATTGGCGCGCGTTCGCAGCGTGGTGGCGACAGCGGCGCCATTCGATCCAGCGCGCTCTCAGCGACGATTTACGATCGGCGCGCCCGATGGTGTTTCGTCTGTGTTTCTGCCGCCGTTGCTCGACCTGTTGGCCAAGTCCGCTCCCGGCATCGCAATCAGCATCCGGCAATTGCTGCCCAGACAGGGCGAGCCATCGCCTGATCTGGCTTGGCGCGATGCGTTAGCCGCGTTGGAAGCCCGTGATATGGACATCGCCATCATTCCTCAGGCCGAGTTTCCAATCCGCTTTGCAAGCCTGCTGCTCTACGAAGAGGATTTTGTCATCGCGGCCCGTCAGGGCCACCCTTTTCTGACAGATCAGACCCTGGCCAACTACTGCGCAATGCAGCACCTTGTGGTCTCGCATCTGGGCGATACACATGGCTTTGTCGACAATCTGTTGGCCAGCCATGGATGCTCCAGGCAAGTGGCCCTGACGGTCCCGAACTTCATGTTCGCGCTCGCCGTGCTCGCGGAAACCGACTTTATCTCGGCCTTGCCACGCCGCTTCGTCGAAATGCATGCCGCGCGGTTCGGCGTCGTCAGCGTCAATCCTCCCCTGCCACTCGGACGCTTCGCCATAAACGCGACTGCGCCGAAGGCGGCAATACGTGACGAAGGCGTGGCCTGGCTCGTAAGGCTCCTGCAGGCATCCATGGATAGCGCGATAGATAAAACCCGCGCTGACAGCGGGTCGTCCGGCCCCCATAAAGGCGGGCACTTGAGCCGCCAATAGCATAAGACCTGGCACCCGGATCGCCCAATTGTGGTCATCGCGCGATTGAGGCAGGATGCCGTCCTTGAATAGAAATCAGGATCGAACCGACGCTCATGCTGACGGGCTCATGTCATTGCGGCAAGGCAAGCTGGAAACTCGAAGGTGATCCGGGCTCGATTACCGCCTGCAACTGCACGCTCTGCCGACGCTACGGCACGCTGTGGGCCTATGACTACGAAGGAGAGCGCATCGCTCTCACCGGTGAGACCGCCTCCTACACCCGCGCCGACAGGGACGAGCCGTCACTCGAAATATTGTTCTGCCCTTCCTGCGCCTGTGTCTTGAGTTGGCGCGGCTTGCGGCTTCGAAAGGATGGCCGTCGGCGCATGGCTGTCAATATCCGGCTTGCGCCGCCGGATATCGTTCAGGATCTGACTATCGATCATTTCGATGGCCTGGATACGTTTGAAGACCTTCCGTCCAAGGGGCGCTGCGTACGCGATCTCTGGTTTTGAGCCGACCGCGAAGACGCCACCGCGTCGGATCGCATCAGATGCGAGCCCCTGGTAAAGATCGTTTTGCGCGAAGCTGCCTCAGCCGCGCCGGGCGGCCTCGATCACCGCGACGTCGATCTTCCTCATGGTCATCATCGCGTCAAAAGCACGCTTTGCCTGGCCACCGCCTGCCGCCAGCGCTTCGGAGAGGATGCGCGGCGTAATCTGCCAGGACACACCCCACTTGTCCTTACACCAGCCGCACTCACTTTCCTGGCCGCCATTGCCGACGATGGCGTTCCAGTAACGATCGGTTTCTTCCTGATCGTCGGTTGCGATCTGAAAGGAGAAGGCTTCGTTGTGTTTGAACACGGGACCGCCGTTCAGGCCGATGCAGGGAATACCCGCAACGGTGAATTCCACGACCAGGACGTCTCCCTGCTTGCCGTCAGGATAATCTCCCGGTGCCCGAATAACGGCACCCACGGCGCTGTCGGGAAAAGTCGCGGCATAGAAGCGGGCAGCAGCCTCGGCGTCTTTGTCGTACCATACGCAGATCGTGTTCTTTGCCATTGCGCAGTCCTTTCGCTCTTCGTTTCGCATTGCCCACTGAAATAAGAGGCAAACCGTCTTTCTCCAGCCCGGTCCTAGCGATTTCACGCGGACGATTGCGAACGCTGCTAAATTAGTGGAGCGCCGCCTACCTCCCCTCCTTTCATCCCCGTGCTCTTCACAGGGATCCAGTGCGCCCAGTCCTTGGCGCGGGAGATACTTTTACAAGCGGGAGATTCAGCGTCATCTGCATTTACTTGGCGGGCATGCGGTGGACGCGACGCGATCTAAAACATATTCCGCGCGTCGCTACGCGGATCGCCCGCCACGCGGTGCGGCTCGTAGAGGCCGCTCCGCGCCTTGCGCCGCCACGGCCGGGAAGGATCGCCGGGATTGTCGTCGATATCGGCGAGCGATATAGCAGCCGTTCCTTCCGAAGGGCATTGCGCCGCCCATCGGCCGCCGGGCGCGACGACCCCGGAAGAGGCCGGATCAGCCTGACCGGGATGGGCAAGGGCCGAGAAACTGACCCAGTAGCTGTTGCTCGCCGCATGCCCTTGTGCCTCGGCGGCGAAGGACGGCTCGTTGGCCGGCGAACCGCCTGTTGTCGAGAACAGCACGCAATGGACGTCGAGCCGCTCATATTCGCTAAAAATCTCCGGGTAGTGGCATTCCATACCGAGAGCGCAGCCAAAGCGGATGCCGTCGACCTCGAAGGTCACGGGAATCGAACCCGGCGTGTACATGAAGGAGATCTTGGTGTTCGACAGTAGACGCTCGTCGTAGCGCGTCACCAGTTCGCCGCGGTCGGAGACGACATAGAGGCTGTTGTGCGGCCGGTGCGGCGCCGTCAGCGGATGCACCGAGCCGATGACCGCCCAGAGCCCCAGCTCGTGCGCCAGCCTGCGTGTTGCATCCAACTCCTCGCGAAGCACGGCCCATTCGAACCGCCGCCAATCGGAGGGCCCGATCTCCCTCGGCCCGATTTCCGACATGATGCGCTTGTTCGGCGATGATGTTGTCCCTTCGGGAAAGTGGACGAGCCGCGCGCCAGCCTCTCGTGCCTGCCGCATCAGCAGGCGCATCTCGTGGCCGCTCTGGCGAAGCTTGCCGATATCGCGGGGATCGTCTGCATGAGTGGTCTGCGCCACGGCGAGACGCAAGCGTCTTGCCTCAGGCAGTGCATCGTTCGTCGATCTGGGAAGAACATGCATGCGGGCGGCGGTGTAGGATTCACCCGTCTTGGCGGCGCGCGCACGCACCCGCCGCTTGAAATTTCCATTCTCAGTCATATCAGGGCCTCTCACGTTCCGGACATCGTTCCCCAGCAACAGGCCCGAAACATCAGGACCAAGGATCACGACCCGAGACGAAAGTCCCTTTGCCTCCGGTTGAAGACCCTGCTGGGGAAGGTCTAGGGAGGTTCGGCGTTAGGCCACGCCGAAACAAAGATGCCGAGGCGGCCGCGATTCGTCAATTCGGAGAATGGCCGGGATAGGCAGGCGCCAAGACCCTACTTCGGGCGGTCCACCTTATCCACTCGCCATGGCGGATCGGTGCGATTCGATCCGGCGAAATAAAGGATGATGCGGTTGCCGCCGGGGTCGAACAGCTCGGCCTCACGCCAGAGCCAACTCTTGTCCTCCGGCCCGGTGACGAAACGAAGACCAGCCTCGCTGAGGCTACCGACCATCTCGTCCAGGTTCTCGCACTCGAAATACACCGTGGTTCCGCCACCGCCACTTTCGCCCTGATGCAGGGAGAAGGTGCTGTCCCCGTCCGGGCAGACGAAGCGTGCATAGCGAGGACGAGCGTCGACGATGGGCCTGAGACCGAAAGCGCAGTAGAAGTTCCAGCCCGCATCGAGGTCAGGCATCGTAACTGTTACTTGATTCAGGCGCATGATCTATCTCCTCGGCTGAGTTCGCCCAAAACTGTGCGGCGGCTTGGCACCACGACATTCATAAAAACAAAGACCTGAAGCCGTCGCATGAATCAAATTCTAAGCGAGCAGTTTTAGTGTCATCGACACAAAACTCGTGTCAGACTGTGCAAGCCACGCACACGCCGGCGCACCGATCGAGAGGGCCGAAGCCATGCACAAGTTCACCGTATCAATCACCCGGGAGATCGAGGCCGACACCGCCGAGGAGGCCGCTTTGCTCCTGTATCAGGAACTATCAGCGGGACCGATCCCCGACCGCTACTCGGTCGTCGACGAGACGAAGGCTGCCACGGAGGTGAAGCTGGATCGGCAAAAGGCCGACGAATTCGCCAGCATCGATCACACCGCCGACCCCGGCAACTGGTAAGCCTCAGCTGACCAGAGGAGATCCCTGCTTTGCCGCGGAAGCGCAAGTGCGGTAGTGGCAGATCCCATTCGCCGGCGTAATGCCGATGCAAACAGCCGTCCGTTGGAAATATCGCGAGCCAAGGAAAGTCCGTGACCTCACCAATCAAAATAGCCGTCGCCGGCGCGAACGGCCGCATGGGGCGCGCCATCCTGCCACTGCTGGCGGCCGATCCGGATTTTGCGTTCGTCGGCGGCATCGGCCGCGAGGGCTCCGCGGGCGCCGGGTTGATCGAACGTTCGGCTGCGATCGGAGCGGCCGACGTGATCCTGGATTTCACGACGGGACGTGCTGCTGCCGAACTTGCCGGCCTGTGCGCTTCGGCCGGCGGACCGGCCCTGGTGATCGGAGCGACGGGTTTCGAGCCGGATGAGCTCGACCGGATCGCAGAAGCCGCCCGCGCGATTCCGATCCTGCGCTCCGGCAATTTCTCCATCGGCGTCAACATGCTGGTCGGCCTCGTCGCTCAGGCGGCGCGCGCCCTTCCCGCATATGGCTGGGATATCGAAATCCTCGAAGCCCATCACAACAGGAAGATCGACGCGCCGTCCGGCACGGCGCTGATGCTCGGCGAGGCAGCCGCCGAGGGCCGCGGCGTTTCCCTCGCATCCGTCGAGCGGCGCGGGCGCGACGGCATCACCGGCGAACGCCCGCCCGGCGAGATCGGCTTCGCCGTGCTGCGGGCCGGGGGAATCGTTGGAGAACACAGCGTCCTGTTTGCCGCCGCCGAGGAGGTCGTGACACTCTCGCATTCGGCTCTCGACCGCGGCATGTTCGCCCGCGGCGCGCTTGCCGCCGCCCGCTGGATCGCAGGGCGCACACCCGGCGAATACGCCATGGGAGATGTGCTGGGTCTGCCGTGAATAGGGGAAACAGGCTCACAGCATATCAAGGATTGCCGAGGCGACGACGACCTCGGTTCCAGCCAACCCGACGGAGCAAAACAGCGTCGTATCGCCAGGCGATTCTCGCCCGGCCGCCTTCCCGGCCATGATATCGGCAAGGTCGGCCATGCGATGCTCATTGCCGGAGCCGGCCAGGAAAAAGGGCGAAGCATAGGCACGCGTCTGTTCGGAAGAGTCCGTCGCAATCACGGCTGCGACATTGGCGATATCCAGGCCGAGTTCGTATCCCTCACACGTTTTCGGGCCGACGGTGTTGACGTGCACGCCGGGATTCAAATCCCTGGCATGAATGACGGGCGTTCGGCTCGTCGTCGCGCAGATAACGATGTCGGCGTCATCGACGGCTTCCGAGGCGCTGCCGGCAGGCTCCACTTCAATACCCAAGACCTGCTGCATCTCAGCTGCAAAGGCGGCGCGATTTTTCTCGTCGCGGCTATAGACGTGAGCGCGGTCCAGGTTCCGAACGGCGGCAGCCGCGGCGAGTTGGGTTCGCGCTTGGGCTCCACTGCCGAGTATCCCCAGGGTCCTGGCATCCGGCGCGCTGAGATGGCGGATGGCGAGACCTCCGATCGCACCGGTCCTGAGGTTGCCGAGGCGCTCTCCAAGAATAATGCCCTTGAGCTCCGCGTCGTCGGCCGACCACACCGCGACGATCTGCGAATGCTCCGCCCCGTCGAATGTTTCATAGACCCGGAAGCCCGCAAGCGGTTTCTTGCCGAGGATGCCGCCGACGGTGAAGACGAGATCGCCTCGATCGGGAAATGAGACATGGTGCCGGGGTGGAGAGATCAGTCGATTGCCGGCCCTCGCGAGAAAAGCGGTCTCGAGCGCATCGATCGCGACCACCATCAGCGCGCCGCCGACCAGATCCTCGTCTTTAAGAATTTTCGTCACAGCCAAACCTCCAGCCCATGCCGGCATGCTGCAACCCCAACCCCACTTGAGGTCAACAGGCTGGGCAAGCCGATATGCGCTGAAACATCCGCGTGAGACTAACCGACCAGACGGCGAGCCATCATGACGTCGTCGATCTCCCTGCCCTCCTCCAGAACCCCGCCGGGAATCCTGCCGATCTCGGAGAAGCCTTCCCGCTGATAGAAACGTATTGCCGGCGGGTTTTCTGCACTGACGAAGAGTTCCAGTTGCAGGATGCCGATATCGCGCGCGTGATCGGCCACCGCGCCGAGCAGCTTGCCGGCAAGGCCCGTTCCGCGCAGGCTCCTTCTCACGTAAACCATGATGATCGTCGCGCGATGGGCCATCTTGCTCGACCGCTGCCGAACTAGGCCGGTTATGCCGACGGGTTCGTCACCCTGAAAGGCGATGAAAACCGGCTCATTCAGGCGATTGCGCCATTCCTCGAGAGAAAGAGCCTCCCAGTCCTCGTAGCGGCTTGCAAAGAGGGACGGTTCGGTGCGAAGCGCTTCCAGACGGATGCGCCGGAAAGCCTCCACTTCGTCTGCCCTGACATGCCTGATCGTCGTGCCACTTCCATCCATCGGGACCTCCTGCGAGATGATGAAAGGTACTGTCAATACAGATGGCCTCAGCCGATGCAACCGGTGCCAGGAGGCTTCCTAGTTCAGCATAGGTTCGAAGTTACGAAATCGAACGGAAATCCGTCATCTCAGGCGCCGGTCACTGCGCCGGACTCCCCAGCCGGCCACCCTTCCGGACGACCGGTTCGCCGGGCGGACCGACCACCGATTGATCGGTCGGCCTCGCAGCCGGTTCGCCGGTCGGACCGACCACCGATTGATCGGTCGGCCTCGCAGCCGGTTCGCCAGTTGGCCCGACGACCGGTTCACGGGCTGGCCCGTCGACCGGCTGGCCGGTGGATCGGACGACCAGGGGATCGGCTGGCTGGACGGCGGATTGATCGGTTGTTGGCCCGGGTACCGGCTTGCCGGTTGCCCCCGGCATCGGCTTGTCGGTTGCCCCCGGCACCGGCTTGTCGGTTGCCGCGTTCAACGGCTCGCCGGTTGGTCGGGCCGCCGATTGCTCGGTTGGCCCGGCAACTGGCTCATCAGTTGAGTCGGCCACCGATTGATCGGTTGGCTTGTCGATCGTGAACGGTACAACTTCATGGATGATGAAGAGAAGAACTATCCCGACCAACGTGCATGTCAGCGCGTAGAGAAGGAAATATTTCAGTGCATATCCCTCGCTGATTGGCAGCGCCAACTTGACAATGGCGCAAATGATATTTCCACATCATTGAACGATACTTGAAGCGAAGGCAATCATTTTCAACAAGAGCCGCGAAATTTCAAAAATGCACAGAACGGGATAAGGTAGTTATTGTAGATATTTAGGAAGCGCCTCCCCGATGCTCAATTTGTCTTGAGGTCTCGGCAAGCCCAAGGAAGGCCCCGGAACCCAGATCCGAGATCTGCCAGGCGAAGACAGCCTCGGCGATATGGGCTAGATTGCGTGTGCCGGCAGCCTGCTTCGAGGGTGAGGCCCTCCAGGATCGGTGACGGCAGGGGGATCCGCATGACGGCAATTGCATCTCTGTTTCAGGAAGCCGCCCGCCTTGCGGCAGGATTCCGGCAGGCAGCGCCCGCCCGCCATATGCCCACCCATGACTACGCAGCCTCGCTTGCCTGTTTCGAAGAGCCGCTGCCGGCGGCCGGTTCCGATATGCTTGATGTCATCAGGCGTCTCTCGGACGGCGCCGAACCCGGGCTGCATGCAACCACTGGGCCGCGCTTTTTCGGCTGGGTCATCGGCGGCTCCCATCCGGTCGGCGTCGCGGCCGATTTCCTCACCAGCGCCTGGGGCCAGAATGCCGGAAACCATGCCGCCGCACCGGCCGCAGCCGCCGTCGAGACCGTCGCGGCGAGATGGCTTCTCGATCTCCTGAAGCTGCCGGCCGAAAGCTCGGTCGGCTTCGTCACCGGCGCGACGGTGGCGAACTTCACCTGCCTTGCCGCCGCGCGCGGCGAAGTGCTGCGCCAGGTGGGCTGGGATGCCGATGCCAACGGCCTGTTCGGGGCGCCTGAGATCACCGTTCTGATCGGCGACGATGCCCACACGACGGTATTCTCCGCGCTGCAATTCCTAGGTCTCGGCCATGATCGCGTGCTGCGCGTGCGCACCGATCCGGTAGGCCGGATAGACCGCGCCGCGCTGGCGGGCACGCTCGATACGATCTCTGGACCGGTCATCGCCATTCTCCAGGCGGGGCAGATCAATACTGGCGCCTTCGACGATTTCGCTGCCATCATCCCGCTGTTGAGGGCGAAGCGCGCCTGGGTGCATGTCGACGGAGCCTTTGGTCTCTGGGCGCAGGCTTCAGCGAAGATCAGCCACCTCAGCCGCGGCATCGAAGCGGCCGACAGCTGGGCGACGGACGGCCACAAATGGCTGCAGACGCCCTATGATTGCGGCTATGCGATCGTCCGCAACGAGCTCGCCCATCGCCGCGCCATGACGATCGCCGCGAGCTATCTGCCGCTCGCCGGCGAAGGCGAACGCGATCCTTCCCATTACGTGCCCGAGCTTTCGAGAAGGGCGCGCGGCTTTGCCACTTGGGCGATGCTGAAACATCTCGGTCGCGACGGCATCGCCGCCCTTATCGATCAGTGCTGTGCCTCGGCTCGGCTGGTGGCCGACCTGCTTGCGCGCGAGCCCGGCATCGCCATTCTGAACGAGGTCGCGCTGAACCAGCTCGTCATCCGCTTCGGAGCGGACCTGCCCTCCGAAGAAGGCGACGCGCTGACGCGAAAGACGATCGAAAAGATTCAGGCGGACGGCATGATCTTCGCCGGCGGCGCCAAATGGCGCGGCCGCGACGTCCTGCGCCTCTCGGTCACCAATTTCCAGACGACATCGGATGAGGCACAGCTCGCCGCCCAAAGCATCATCGCCGCGTTCAAGAGTGTGAGCGGCGGCTGACGCAACTACTGCCTTGGTTCGCCCGGGCACGGAATTGTGCTATCGCCGGCTCTGTTCACTTGAAGAGAGAAAACGTGAAAAACGTCCTGTTCGTCTGCAGTCAAAACAAGCTTCGCAGCCCGACGGCCGAACAGGTCTTCGCAAATTGGCCTGATATCGAGGTCTCCTCGGCCGGCACCAACAATGACGCCGAAAATCCGTTATCGAACGAACTGATCGAATGGGCCGATATCGTCTTCGTTATGGAGAAGGCTCACCGTGCGAAAGTCCAGGGCAAGTACCGGTCAGCTCTCAAGGACAAGCGGCTGGTCTGCCTTCATATTCCTGATGATTATGATTTCATGGATCCCGCGCTCGTGCAACTGCTGAAGGCAAAGGTGCCTCGGCATCTCTAAGCTCGGTCATCCGACCGCAGAATCGCCGCCCCGAACAAGAAGGCGGGCGCGCCACTGGTGACAACTTGCGGCCAATCTGTGGGGCCGACAGTCAAACTTGTTGAGAGACATATTCCGGAAACTCGGCCGCACCGCGACTTAGGGCTTTCACCATCAACAGGCCGTCGTCCAAGTAGCCGTTTCTCGCGTAGAACTGGTGCGTACGCTCCCTGCCCAGCACCATGGCGATGCGGATCACCGCGCATTCAATCCGCTCCCCCTCCGCCTCGATCCACGCCATCATCTTGCCGCCGATGCCTTGACCGCGGAGAGCGCTGTCCACCACGACGTTATCCGCCTCGACATACTTGCCGCACCACAACTGAGTGCCGGTCCAGAAACCCGACGCACCCACCATCCGTTCGTCGATGTAGGCTGCTATGCAGCGGTAGTTGCTCTGTGCGAACATGGCTGAAAGTCGTTGGCAAACCACGGCCTCACTCAGGCGACTAACCTGGCTGTACAGCGGGAAAATTGTCATCGTCTGATCGAGGCCGACCAGCTCACGGATGATCACTTCGTCGGACACAGCAGCCCCCTATCCTCTCGATCGCATGATAGTGCACGCGAACTTGGTCATGATCCATAGGCGTGAACAACTTACAGTGGACGGCCTGTCTTCCCATTGTCACCCGCACCGCCTATAGCTCCCCGCCCATCCAGATCGAGCAAGGAGCAGAGCCATGAACGCCAATGATGTCGCCGCCCATTGGGAGAGCAATGCCGAGACCTGGACGATCTATAGCCGCGCCGGTTACGACAAGTATCGCGACGCGCTGAACACGCCGGCCTTTCTGAAGATGCTGCCGCCGGTCGCGGGCCTTGCCGGGCTCGATCTCGGCTGCGGCGAAGGTTCCAACACCCGCGCCGTCGCCCGCCTCGGCGCCCGCATGACCGGGCTCGACATCGCCCCGACCTTCATTCGTTATGCCCGCGAGACCGAGACGCAAGCGCCGCTCGGCATCGACTACGTGCTCGGCGACGGCCAGGGCATCGATTTCCCGGAGGCGAGTTTCGACTTCGTCACTGCCTTCATGTCGATGATGGACATGGCCGACCAGCGCCAGGTGCTGAAGGGCATCCACCGGGTCCTGAAATCGGGCGGCTTCCTGCAGTTTTCGATCCTGCACCCCTGTTTCGTGCCGCCGACGCGCCGCAACATCCGCAATCAGGCCGGCGAGCCCGTCGCCGTTGAGATCGCCGATTATTTCGACGAGAGCGACGGCCGGGTCGAGCGCTGGATTTTTTCCTCCATCCCCGAGAAAGAACGGGCGACGCTGACGCCCTTTGTCGTCCCGCGTTTTCACCGGACGCTGTCGACCTGGGTGTCGATGATCGTCGAAGCGGGACTGACGATCGACGCTTTCGGCGAGCCCATGGCGTCAGTCGAGGTGGCTCTCGCCGAGCCAATGGTCGCCGATACCCGCATCGCGCCGATCTTCCTCCACATCAGGGCGCGCAAGGCGTGAGGCCTGTTTTCCCGCCGCCACCGAGGTTTGGAGGAGGGTGAGTTCTCACCCGGGTTCTCACCCAACATCATCGTCGCACGGCGACCACCGAGCTGGCGCGATAGCGCGACAGCTGGACCCGGTTGGATTGGTTGCCGCCGAACAGGTAGACGTACTGCCGGCGCTGGTCGATGTGATCGAACAGGCTCACATGAAAGCGCCGGCCGGTGCGGATCACCACGACATCCCCTCGCCTGGCGGAGCGGACACCGA
Organism: Rhizobium sp. WYCCWR 11152; assembly: GCF_013087615.1. Lineage (NCBI taxonomy): Bacteria > Pseudomonadati > Pseudomonadota > Alphaproteobacteria > Hyphomicrobiales > Rhizobiaceae > Rhizobium > Rhizobium sp. WYCCWR 11152. Next base: position 19,461 of record NZ_JABFCP010000004.1, read on the forward strand.
CCGGTTTGCCAAACTTCCTCCAGGACGCCGCCATGTTGGGGTTGGGCGGCGGTTGCCGCGAAGATCGCTTGGCGACAAAGGCCAGGAACGCCCCGCACCACGATACTCTGCGCGGATTGATGCTGAGGAAGGAGATGGAACGTTCGTGCATGCTTTTGTACTTGGATGCCGTAACGAGCATGTCTGCCTCACAGGGCACGGCAAGCGCCGTGAGGACGATGACGAGAATAACCTTCATAGTTACCCACCATTGTTTGTATAATGTTGAAATTCCAAAATGTGGCGAAGAATAAAACAGGCGCGGCAACGTAGATGCGAATTATGGCGTGATTTAGAAACAACTAATACTGGCATTTTGGCGGCATAAATTTGTCCGAAGCGAGGCGCGGAAGCTCCGTAGGCGAGCCTGCCTTTTGGCCGGACACGACATCGCAAACCCTGCAAAACATATGTTTTGCCAAGCCGAAAGGCTGGAAGTTTCGCCATCCCAACCAGGTCTATTCAGACCACGCGGACTGCGTCCGCAATGCTTGAGCAGCAAAACCATTCGCCAAGGGTTGACGACGGTGCGCGGAATTAGCCCCTCACCTATACGAGCTATATTTACGATGGCCGCTAATAATACTTCGACGCAATGGGAAATACATTGCGCTCGCCCGATTCATCAGCGAAAGCCGGAGGTTGCCCCTCCGGTTGCGGACGTGAACGAGCTTAGGACAGCGGAGGCCGGCGTGGCGTGTCAACCGTGTGGTTGCGCCGGTTCGGGTTGGCCTGTGACCGGGGCAGGATCCGCGGCAAGTGCCCTGGTGACCAGCAGTGCTGCAGCGAGAACAGGGACGACCGCCCAGTACGAAAAGCGGATGCCGAAGTGTTCGGCAACGAAACCGAGCAGTGGCGGCCCGGCGAAAAACACAAGGAACGTCGTCTGCCCGAGCGCTGCAACGTTGACGGGTGCGGGTCGATCCGTGCGTCGGGCCGCAGCCGAGATGGCAAGCGGATAGACCGAAGAACAGCCGATACCTGTCAGGCCAAAGCCTGCGAGCGCGACAACAGGATGTGTCGCCGTCGCAACCATGACGAGACCAATGGCCGCGATCCCGAGGAGAGTGATTGCGACCGGCCGTGGATTGAAGCGGTCGATGACAGGATCCATGCCGAGCCGCCCGATGGCGATGAACGAGGAGAAAATGGCCACGCTGAGCCCGCCGACGAAGGGTTCGACCGCGAATACGTCGCGCATATAGATCGCCGACCAATCGACGCTTGCGCCTTCGGCAAGAAGCGGAGCTGCGGCAACAAGGCAAAGGGGGAGCAGTCCGAGCGTGGGAAAAGCGACGATCGGCGTATCTCCGGGGTGAGCGTCCTGCCGTCGGGGCGCATTCTCGATCCCGGAGAAAACGATCGACCCGGCAATCAAGACCGTCACCAGGACGATGAAGGTATGCAGTTCGATGGAGACGGCAGCCTGCCGCATGCCGGCGGCAACAAGGGCGGTGATGCAGAAGCCGAGGCTCCACATGCCGTGAGCCCGGCTCATGATGCGGTACCCAAGCAGCGCCTCATGGCGATCGGTTTCGATATTGGCGTTGATCTCGAATGCTCCGGTGAAAACGCCGGCAATGAAGAACAACGGCACCGCCAAGAGAGCTGAAGGCATCCAGGGGATCAACGCGAAAAACAGCGACGCACCGAAGACGGTGACGAAGGCGGTGGTGCGCGCACCGAGCCTCTCGATGAACCTCACCGAGAACGTCAATCCGCAGAGAACCCCGGAGGACAGGACGGCGAGCAGAAGGCCAAGCTCGCCTTCCGTCAGGCTAAACTTGAGCTGAAGGTCGGGCAGCCGCGAAACAAACGCGCCTAAGGAAAGGGCCACGGCAAACTGAATGAAGAAAATACGGTGGTGCGGCTTCATCTCGACACTCTGCTCCGATTGGGGCGGGATCGCAGCAGAGCGATCCCGCGGATAGCCGGACTTTCCGACGAAATGGCGCTAGAACAGGGTGATTTTAGGCCGGGTCGGCCCAAAAATCTGAATCCTGTTCTATATTATATAGTTAGAGCATGATGTCGTCCGAAAACCGCTCACACTTTTCGGCATCATGCTCTAGCTCAAAAAGCCGCGCTCTCAGGATCATCAACCACCCTTGCTGACAGCCCCTGTCAGCATCGTACAGCCGCCGCCGACTTCACGGGTGCTTGGCGGCCGCTGGTATTTCTGTGACGCGCAGCTGCTCCGTCCACGTCCACCTCCCCTCCCTCCACAAAATTCGCACTCACCTCAATTTACTTGCCGTTCCGCGATCGGCATATGTTTGTGCCATAGGCAAGTCGCACGAGGGGAACTATGGCGTCGACGCATATAACCAATACGGGTGCACGTGCCGGCTGGAAGGGCTTTGTCGGGTTGCTCGTCGGCGCGGTGATCGGCTTTGCCTTTATGCCGAGCATTGCGCAGGCGGAATCCTTTTCGAAGCTTGAAAAGCAGGGTTATGCCGTCGGGAAACTCACCAAAGGCAAGGCCGGCGGCTACGGCTGGGTCATCTCGAACAGCAATAAGCGGTTCTTCTGCCGGCTGAATGCCAGCCTGGCTTATGTCAGCAAAAAGGAGATGGTGGGCATCACATCGTCAGGACGACTCATCAAGGTCGACCGTGCCAGGTTCGAGGCAGCGATCGGCGGCCCTGACCCGTCGATACCGCAATGGAGCGACCTTCAATCCGGCCGCGTCAAGCCTGATGACGTTGGGAGTTGCACGCCTGTTCGCTGATTGACGTAGAATATCGCGAGGAGCGCGACAAGCTGTTTGGAATTTGCCCGCTCCCCGAATTGAATACACCACGCTAAACCGGCTGAAGAAGGACATGTCGCTCCTGCCGACCGACAGCCGGATCACGCCGTCCTGCAGGGTCGGAGTCGTCAAGCCGCATTGCCTCGTCGTTCACGCTGCCACGCTTCTCACGCCCGCATCCGCCTCCATCCCCACAAAAAATTCACACCCACATCAATTTACTTGCCGTTCTGCAATGCGGCATATGTTTGTGTCCATGGCCAAGTGGCATGAGCGGGGAACCATGACGTCAACACATGCAGACAATACGGGTGAAGGTGCTGGCCGAAAGGGCTTCGTCGGACTGGTCATCGGCGCGGTCGGCGTCGTCTATGGCGATATCGGCACCAGCCCGCTCTATGCCCTTCGCGAGGCGCTGAGGCCCTTTGCCGCCGATGGCGTACACGAAGCCGAGGTAATCGGTCTCATTTCGCTGATGGTCTGGACGCTGACGATCATCGTGACCTTCAAATATGTGCTCTTCCTTCTCAGGGCGGACAATGACGGCGAAGGCGGCACGCTTTCGCTTCTCGCCCTCCTGATGAAGAAGATGGGGCGAAACGTGCCGGTGCTCTTCTTCGCCGGTCTGATCGGCGCGGCTCTGTTCATCGGCGATGCGATGATCACGCCTGCCTTGTCGGTCATGTCGGCGCTGGAAGGCCTGAAACTGGTCACGCCGGCCTTTGCCGAATACGTCCCGCTGGCGTCGGCAGCGATCATGATCGTTCTCTTTGCCGTTCAGTCGAAGGGAACCGCCGCCGTTTCGATCTTTTTCGGGCCGATAACGGTGTTGTGGTTTCTGGCCATGGCCGCGGGCGGCCTGATCCATATCGGCGACGACTGGAGGATTCTGGAAGCGCTCAATCCGATCAATGCATTCCTGTTCCTCACCCATGCCGGCAGCGTCGGCCTCATCGTGCTCGGCGCCGTCTTTCTGACGGTCACGGGCGCCGAAGCGCTCTATGCCGATCTCGGGCATTTTGGGCGCCGGCCAATCCAGATAGCATGGTTCGTGCTCGTCTTTCCGGCATTGCTCTTGAATTATCTCGGCCAAGGCGCGCTGGTTCTTAGCCATCCCGAAACGGCTACCAATCCGTTCTTTCTGATGTATCCCGACTGGGCCTTGCTGCCGGTGGTCATTCTGGCGACGATGGCAACGATCATCGCCAGCCAGGCGGTGATAACAGGCGCATTTTCGCTGGCCCGCTCGGCGGTTCACCTCGGCTTCCTGCCGAGGCTCAGGATCAAGTTCACGTCGGAAACCAACACCGGCCAGATCTACGTGCCGAGCGTCAATCTTCTCCTGCTGGTCGGCGTCTTGATGCTGATCTTTTCCTTCGGCGACTCCGAGTCTCTGGCGACGGCCTATGGCATCTCGGTGACCGGAACCATGGTCATCTCGACCCTGCTGGTCTTCCAGTTTCTCCGAGCCGTCTGGGGCTACTCCCTCGTGCTCGCCGCCGTCCTGCTGCTACCGCTCTTCATCATCGAAGTCCTGTTCCTGGCGGCGAACCTCTTGAAGATCCACGATGGCGGCTGGGTTCCGGTCGCCCTTGCGCTGGCGATCATGATCCTGATGTGGACATGGACGCGAGGACAGGCCTATCTGAAGAGACTGCGCGCCAACAACGAGATCCCACTCGATTCCTTCATCAGATCGATCGAGCGAAAGTCGGACCATTCGCCGGTCACTGTTCCGGGAACGGCAGTCTTCCTGACCAGCGTCCCGGATCGCACGCCGAATGTTCTGCTCCACAATCTCAAGCACAACCACGTGCTCCACGAACAGAACGTCATCCTGACCGTATGGACCGAGGACGAGCCTTATGTTCCCGACAGCCGCCGCATCAAGATCAGCCAGCTCTCGCCGCGTTTCGTGCGCCTCGACATCACCTTCGGCTTCATGGACGACCCAGACGTCACCAGGGCATTGGCTCTCTGCCGGGAGGGCGGCTTCAAGTTCGAGATCATGAGGACCTCCTTCTATCTCGGCCGCCGGAACCTCGTCAGGACACCGAACACCGGGTTGCCCCCCTGGCAGGAGCGCATATTCATGGCGCTGGAGGGCTTGGCGATCGATCCCTCCGACTATTTCAACCTGCCGTCCAACCGCGTCGTCGAACTCGGCGAACAGATCGCCATTTAGGTCAGGACACCGCTCGGCGGCGACATCAGGATCGCGCCGGTATCAGCCTCGATATCGCAATGCGTTGACGATGATGTCGAAAGCGCCAGGCGCTGAACATCACGCCTTGGCCGAGATCGCGCTCAGTTCCTCGAGATCGAGATCCCGTTCCAGCTCCCGTAGCGTCTCGTCATCGATGTCGCCGGCCCGGTGGAGCCGGATGAGTTCCCGGCGTCCAATTGCCACCGCTTCGAGAATGACGTCGAAATGCGCATGCAGCACCGGCATGTATTGCTCGGTTTTCTCGGCATAGTCGACGATCGACGTGGCCCGGCGCTGGTAGCGCTCCAGCAATTGCGGGTGGATGAGTTTTCCCTCCGCGTCATAGGCCAGGCTCTGGACGATCCCGAACTGCGCCTGCGCCATGGCGGCTTCGGCCTGGCTCATCGTCAGGCGCGCTCTTTCCGACTCCGGCTCCACCAGCCGCGCCCAGGCAATCACCCGCCCCAATGTCGTGCCCTGTATGAGCACGGTTCCGAGAATGACGGCGAAGGCCGTGACGAGGATGAAGTCGCGGCCCGGGAATCCCTCGGGCAAGCTCAGCGCCAAGGCGAGCGTCACCACACCCCGCACGCCCGCCCAGCTGAGAACGGTGGCGCCGCCGACGCCGAGCGGCGCGGCGCGTGTGAACCCCAGGGCAGTGCATAACCTGATGACGAAATCGGCGGCGAAGACCCAGGCAAAACGCGCGAGCACGAGCGCCACGAGGATCGCCAGCATCGGCAATCCCATCGTCGCGATCACGGTGGCAAAGCCGCCGCCGCGTTCGACGACATCCCGGAGCGACAGCCCGATCAGGATGAACACCGCCGCTTCCATCAGGAAGATCATCACCGTCCAGAACGAGATGCCGCGCATGCGCATTGCGGCTGAAAGCACGGTGTGCTGGTGCCAGCTCATGATCAGGCCGGCGGTAACCGTGGCGATGACACCGGAAACATGCAGTTGCTCGCCGAGCAGATAGGCAATCCAGCCGAGCAGCACCGAGGCTGCGATGATGAGATATTCGTCGCCGAGACGCCGGACGAGTTTGACCCATGCCGTTCCCACAACGATGCCGACGACGGCGCCGCCGAGCGCCAGCACGAGGAAGCTGCCGGCCGCCTCCCCCGCGCTGAAGGCGCCCGTTGCGGCAGCGGCAACGGCAAAGCGGAAGAGAACCAGACCGCTGGCATCGTTGAGCAGGCTCTCGCCTTCCAGCAGAATCTGAAGCCGCCGCGGCAGCCTGACCCGCTGCAGCACAGCGCGCGCCGCAACCGCATCAGGCGGCGCAACGATCGCGCCAAGGGCAGCGCACGCCGCCCAGGGAAGCGACGGAAAGATGAGGTGGGCCACAACGGCGACGACCGCGCAGGTGAAGAACACCGCGCCTACGGCAAGCGAGGCGATGCCGATCACATGCCGCCGCAACCGCCCGGCGGCAATGGACCAGGCGCCGTCCATCAACAGCGGCGGCAGGAAGATGACCAGCACCAGCCCGGGATCAATTGATATCGCCGGCAGCCCCGGCACAAACGCCAGCGAAGCACCACCCGTCAGCAACGCCACGGACGGCGGCAATCCGAGCCTGTGGGCCGCATAGTGCAGCGCGATGATCGCAAGAAACATCGCGATGACGAGCTCGAACAAGTGGGTTGGTTCCATATGCCTCTGCCCCGGCTCGGAAACGAATCTTGGATGCCTACGGCATTCTTCCTTAAATCGAAATCGATCTAGGGAAGAATGCGGCAATTCAAAGTGTTACAGCGTTCTTGCACATCTGAACAGACGCGTGGCGCTGCAAACGCCGCCGGCCTGGCAACGGCTGCTCCAGAGGCAGCCGGAGACAATTTTTGCTTTGTGCTACCGACGCTAGGTCTACACCTAGCGATTTCCTTGAGGGCTAGCCGTATTGATCTTGCTTGGAACCGCCCTCACCTCAATCACGCCTCAATAACCCACCCGGCGCATGTCATGTGCGACGCTGAATCTCCATGCCCCTCGCCATTTGAGTTGCGCCTGATCGCATTAAGGAGGATTCTCCCCGGCACCGCGAAGCCAGGTTCGGTCTCGGCTGACCTCAGCCATGGCGACGATATACGGCGACTTCGGTTTGTCCAAGCCGCAAACGTCTTTCGCGGCTCATTCCGACTTGCGTGATCTAGATCTGAGACATCTGGCCCAAAAGGGCGTCAACGCCGACCCGAAGGGGCGTCAACAGGGAGGTTCGTCATGAAAATCGTTCTTATCGGCGGCACTGGGCTCATCGGGTCCAAGACCGCGGCGCGTCTGCGCGTTAAAGGCCACGAGGTGCTGGCTGTCTCGCCAAGCACCGGCGTCAATACCATCACCGGCGAGGGCCTGGCAGAAGCGCTGGCTGGCGCCAACGTCGTCGTCGACCTTGCAAACTCACCGTCGTGGGAAGACAAGGCGGTCCTCGATTTCTTCGAAACCTCGGGCCGCAATCTGCTCGCCGCGGAAGCCAAGGCCGGCGTCAAGCACCATATTGCGCTCTCCATCGTCGGAACGGAGCGCCTGCCTGAGAACGGCTACTTCCGGGCCAAACTCGCCCAGGAGAAACTCATCAAGGCATCGCCCATCCCCTACACGATCGTCCACTCCACCCAATTCCTCGAATTCCTGAAGGGCATCGCCGACGAAGCCACCATCGGCACCGTCGCGCGTCTTTCTCCCGCAGCTTTCCAGCCCATCGCATCGGACGACGTTGCCGATGTGATGGCGGATGTCGCGCTTTCAAAGCCGCTTAACGGCACAATCGAGATTGCCGGACCTGAGCGCGGCGCCATGCACGAGATCGTTGCCCGGTATCTGAAAGCGATCAACGATCCGAGGAGGGTCGAGGCAGACGTTCATGCGCGCTACTTCGGGTCTGAACTGGACGATCGCTCGCTTGTGCCCGGCGAGGGCGCGAGGCTCGGCAAGATCGGCTTTGCGGATTGGTTTCGACAGTCCCAACGGCCGACCTAAATCACGGCATCAAACCCACATCCGCATTCAACGAGCAGAAGGATTACGGCAATGAATTCAGCTTTGTTATCGTTATGTGTGTCGGCCACGGTTTGCCTTTTCGGCACTTTGGCGGTTGCCGCCGAAGACGGCGCAGTCGTCACACCGCTCATGAAAAAGGACCTTCCGAATTATCCCGGCAAGGAAGGGCTGATGATATCGGTCGAGTATGGGCCGGGAGGTTCCTCGCCCATTCACAAACATGAGGCGAATGCATTCGTCTACGTTCTGGAGGGCTCGATCGTGATGCAGGTCAAAGGCGAAAAGGAAGTCACCTTATCGCCGGGAGAGACCTTTTACGAAGGTCCTTCCGACATTCATCTGGTCAGCCGCAATGCGAGCACGTCCAAACCGGCGAAGTTCATCGTCGTGCTGCTGAAGAACAAAGGCGCTCCGGTTGTCATGCCGGTGAAGTGAAATGCAGATGCTCGGGCTTGTGCCGAGCATCTGCAGACCGCGCAGCAGATCCTCGGCACATGGCCGAGGATGACGTCGAGTAAAGAGCGGGGTTGTCGGCGACCACCGAGGCGTCCTTGTCAGCCAAGGCGTCCAGATCGCAGTTCGGCACAACAGATGGAGCAAGCAGATGAAAATTACGGTCATGGGAGCGAGCGGGCGCATCGGAACGCGGCTCGTCGAGGATCTTCGACAGGCAGGCATCGAAGTGGTCAGCGCATCCCCGTCTCTCGGCGGAGTCGACAGTGTGACGGGAGAAGGCCTGAGGTCAGCCATATCAAGAGCCGACGTCGTCATCGACGTCACCAACGCCGCGTCATTCGGCGACAGCTCCGCGCTGGCGTTTTTCAAGGCCTCCACCCGGAATCTGCTGGCGGCTTCCGCGGATGCAGGCGTCGGCCACTATATCGCCCTTTCCGTGGTGGGAACGCCTCGCCTTGTCGAAAGCGATTATTTCCACGCGAAGATGGTGCAGGAAAATCTCATCCGGGCAGCGCGGCGGCCCTATACCATCCTCCATTCCACGCAATTCTTCGAGTTTATCGGCGGCGTGGTCGACATGGCGGCGGACGGAGACGGCTTCCGGCTGCCCTCGGCGTCCATACAGCCCATAGCTGCCGATAATGTTGCAGAAATTCTGGCCGTATTGGCGATGGGAGCAGCGGGGAATGACACGATAGAGATATGCGGGCCTGACCAATTCGGCCTCGACGAAATTGCCCGCATGCATCTCACGGCAAACGAAGACATGCGTCAGGTCATGACCGACGAGAGCGCGCGCTACTATGGCGTCGAACTGAACGACAACACATTGCTTCCGCGCAAGGGGGTACGGGCGGGTTCGCTGCGATACACCGACTGGCTGTCTATGTCAGACTGATCGTTGACGCTCGAGGAAATGCCTGCTTCACCGACGCTCCCGGCTTCGATCTCCGGAGCAAGGGCCACAGGAAAGGAAGATCCCATGGCTCGCGGTCAGCGACGATACCGCCGCCAGAACCAGCGGTGGCTACTGGTATCACCGCGAACGGCACAGGCCCGCCGCCGACGTTCTGGACCCGGCCTTCCAGGACCAGCTCGCTGAGCTGACAGGCATAAAGCTTTTCTGCTCAGATTTAATTGGAATTTCTGGTCTACCCTCCTTAAATCCTGCGTCTTGAGGCAAAGGAAGATAGATGAAAAGGCGAACCCTTGTGCTTGGAGGTGCGGCCATTGTCGCATCATCGGTGACTGCGGCGGCAATCTGGCCACGGCGGCATATCACGGTTGCCGCCAGGACATTCGACTGGAAGGGAACGGATTTCGCAAGCGGCGGCACAAAGTCGATCGCCGTGGAAAAGCTGCCCGCGCCGCTCTTTCGCACTCGTCCGAATTGCGTCGTGACTGTCGCCCAGACCCTCGGCCCCTGCCATGTCAACAATATTCCCGCCCGTCAGGACGTCTCGGAAGGAAAGGCTGGGCTGCCTTTGCGGTTGGCCGTTCGGCTCGTCCACGCAACCGACTGCCGGCCGATCGAAAATGCCGATATCGAAATCTGGCATACCGATCATCGCGGCATCTATTCCGGCCGCGAGGCTGCTGAGATGTGCACCTTCGGCGATGCCGAGGCGATCAGCGGGCTCGCCTTCCGCGGCCGCCAGCTGACGAATGCCAAGGGGCAGGCAAGCTTTTTGACGGCCTATCCCGGATGGTACAAGGGCCGCACGCCGCATGTTCATTGCCGCATCCTCGTCGAGGGCAAGGAGCTTCTCGTCAGCCAGATCTATTTCGACGATGTGCTGAGCGACATCATCTACGGCGAGCATCCCGACTATCTCGGGCGCCCTGCCCGCGATACGCGCAACGACGAGGACGGCCTCATCCCGGAGGATGCCGCCGACCACATGTTCGATTTCGAAAAGCTCGACAGCGGCGTGCTGTCCGCCACCATTACGATCGGCCTCGCTGCCTGAGCGAAGGAGCTTCCTGCACCCTCGTCGGTCGGGGCACCCCGCCTATATGCCCGCATACCATTCATAACCGCGATCCTCCCAGAAGCCGCCATTGCCGCCGTAGAGCTGGCCGAGATCGGCGACGGCTTCGATGCCGGTCAGATATTTTGCCTGCTTGTAGCCGAGCTGGCGCTCGACCCGGAGCCGGAGCGGCGCGCCATGGGCGACTTCGAGATCGCGGCCGTTCATGGTGTGGGCAAGGATCGTCTGGGGGTGGAACGCATCGACGAGATCGATGCTTTCGTAATACCAGCCGCTGCCGTCGAGCGTCTTTTCATATTCGTCGGCGCAGTGGAAGACGATGTAGCGGGCTTCGGGTTTCAGGCCCGCCGCCTGCAGCAGCGCGCCGAGCGGCACGCCGGTCCATTTGCCGATCGCGCTCCAGCCCTCGACGCAGTCATGCCTTGTGATCTGCGTGCGGGCCGGCAGGGCTTTCAGCTCCGCCAGCGACAATTGCATCGGCTTGTCGACCAGCCCGCCGACCTCGAGCTTCCAACTCGAAAACCGCTCGTTCATCCAGTCGATATAGCGGGCATTGTCGGGCATGCTCGTGCCGTTGGCGCGGAAGGTCGGCGAGATATCGGCTTCGGTGAATTCGCGGGCGAGCGCGTCGTCGCCGAGCAGCAAGCGTTGCGTCTTCATGCTGAGGCCTTCGGCGATCTTCAACACCGATTTCGTCCGATCGTTTTCGACGAGGGCATCGCAGCCGGCGAGCCCCAGCGCTGATGCCGTCATGGTCGCGCCGATCAGGAAGCGACGCCTGGTGATGATGCGGCTCATGACTTTCCTCCCTGCCCGATGTCGTAATAACCGGTGACCATCGAACGCAAATTGTTGAACACGCCCGAGACCAGCACCATCGCCACATGCACGGCGACGAAGGCGACGAGCGAGAAGGCGGTCAGGAAATGCAGCGTGCGGGCCGATTGCCGGCCGCCGAACAGATCGAGCATCCAGGGCGCGACCGCGTTGAAGCCCGGCGACATGGTAAGCCCTGTCCCGATCATCAGCGGCAACAGCACGAAGATCACGGCGACATAGGCGAGTTTCTGCAGCGTATTGTAGTGGCGGGCCTCGGCCCCCTTGGGAAAGCGCAGCCGGGCATGACTGACGATCTCATGGCCGAGATGCGAAGGCTTCAGCTCTTCGGCCGCCGGCAGCAGATCGCGGCGGAAATGCCGGCTGACGAAACCATAGACGAGATAGATGAAGCCGTTGATGACGAACAGCCAGGCAAAGAAGAAATGCCAGCGCCGGCCCGATGCCAGATCCTGGTAGCTCGGCAAGGTCAGCCAGTTCGGAAAGCCGCGCACCGCGGCCTCGCCGTCGACATTCGAAACCCCGAGAATGCCCGTCGTATCGAAGCTCAATCCGCCCAAGTGCGTCACGCCCTTCAGCGCATCGCCTTGCTGTTCGGCCACCATGGAAATGAAGGACGGATCGTTGTCGGCGCCGTACTGGCCCCAATAGAGCGCCGGATGGGCGTTGAATATCTGCAGGCCGCTGTACAGCAGCACCGTCATGCACAGCACGTTTACCCAGTGCGACAGGCGCACCAGCAGGCCATGGCGGTAGAAGAGCGTGCGTCCGCTCGCCATGCCGGCATCGGTCGTGGCCATTGTAGTTCCTCCGGATCGACATGAAAGGTCTTCGCGAGAAAGGACGCGGCCGCCGGCCAAATAGTTTCAGCGGCCGCGGCTAAAGCTTACTTCATCGCGTCGCAGGCCTTCATCATCGTGTCCTTCTTCATCGTGTCCTTCTCCATGCCGGCATTGTGCATGCAATCGGCCTTGGTGCTGCCGGTCGCCATGGTGTCCTTCTTCATTGCGTCCTTCGACATCGCATCCTTGGACATCGCATCCTTCGACATCGTGTCGGTCTTCATACTGTCTTTCTTCATGGCATCGCTGCTTTGGGCGCTGGCGGCGCCGGCAAGCGACAGGCCGATGACGAAGGTGCAGGCTGCAAGGCTGGAAAGGATCTTGGTCATGAGGGTCTCCTCGGATCGATTGACATGTCCGCCGGCACCCGCCGACGGCTCACAGTCCTGAATTCGATCCCCTTGCCAAGGCGGTTACAGCCTCACGCTTATGTGATAGCGCTACAGCGCCGCGCGTCTTTTGGAGACACGCAGGTGACGCTGTACACTTTGAATTGCTGCCGGAAGATTTTTGAACCCGCCTGTAACCAAAGCGTCATCCACCCGAATGATATTGCAGACGACATGACGAGCGCCCATTCGGAACAAGCACTGAAGATGCTGATGCTTCTTTCCCTCGACGGGGACGAGGCAGCCTATCGGCGTCTGCTCGTGACGTTGCGAACCCTGCTCGTCGGTTATTACAGCGGGCGGATCGGCACTACCGCGAAATCCGACACGGAAGATCTCGTGCAGGAGACGTTGCTGGCGCTGCATTCGCGCCGGGCGACCTATGACAGGGAGCGGCCATTCACCGCGTGGTTCTTCTCGATTGCCCGCTACAAGCTGATCGACCACCACCGGAAGCATGGCGGCCGGTACAAGGCGGAAATGGAACTGGACGAGGAGATCGAAGACGATTTCAGGGAGGATGCGATTGCAGCGCGCATGGATGTCGAACGGCTGTTGAACGGCCTGCCGCAGCACCAGCAGGAGCTTATCCGTCAGGTCAAGCTCGAGGGGCAGTCGGTGGCCGACACGGCAAGCCGCACCGGACAGTCGGAATCGGCGGTCAAGGTCGGCGTTCACAGGGGCATCAAGGCGCTGGCGGCAAGATTGCGAGGTGGGATGTGAGAGAGACTGAGGACGTGATCGACAGCCTTGTTCGGGATCTGAAGCCGGTGCCGAGACATGCGCTCGAACGCCGCTTCGCGCTCGCCATCCTGCCGGCCTTAGCAGTCTCGCTGCTGCTGATGCTTATCGTTCTCGGCCTTCGCACCGATATGGCGCAGGCGCTGATGCTGCCGGTCTTCTGGATCAAGTCCGCCTACAATGCCTTGCTTGCAATCGCCGCCTTCGCAGCCGTTTACCGCCTGTCCCGGCCGGATGGCTCGGAGGGCCGCTTTTTCGGGATTGCCGCGGCCATCATACTTACCCTCGCCGTCCTGGCGGTCATTCAGCTCGCTTTGTCGCCGGCCGCAAGCTACCCCGTGCTGGTGCTCGGCTCCTCCGCCCTGCATTGCCCGCTGCTGATCTTTGCCTTTGCCATGCCGATCCTGATCGCGAATACCTGGGTTCTCCGTGGCGGCGCCCCGAGCAACCTCGGCATTACAGGCTTCATCGCCGGCATTGCCGCCGGCGCATCCGGCGCCTGGGTCTATTCCTGGTTCTGCACGGAAAACGGCCTGCCCTTCGTCACCCTCTGGTATTCGCTCGGCATCCTCTTGACCGGCGCAATCGGCGCGCTGTTCGGCTCCCGCCTCCTGCGCTGGTAGCACCGGCTGTTTGCGGCACTGCGCCACTAAACCTTCATCCGGCATGAAACCAGATGCAGCATTCCTGCGTACTAGTCAGGGGTGGGTGAGTATTGCGTACCCCCTGGATCGGAAAACACAGGCAGCGAGGAATGACGGCATGGTCAGGAAAGAAGGCGTAGCTCACCTCACCCGGCAAGCCGCGGAACAGGGGCTGGCCAGGCTGATGATGAGGCTGCCTGCGACGCGGGCAACGATCAGAGCAGTTGCGGCGAGCCAGCCCCATTTTTACGAATTATGCGGCGCCTACGGCGAAGCCTGCGCCGTCCTCGATCGCATGCGTCGGGATAGATCGGCCGATCCCGCAATCATCAGTGAATACGAGATCATCTGCGCGGAAATCGAGGTCGACGTCATCAGGATCCTGCTCGGCGATCAATGAGACTTCGCAAGCGCTGGGCGGAATGCCCCCGCGATACAACGCCATTTGCTGCCGGCATCCCTGTCAGCTCAGCAGGTCATCCACATGGATGGAGATGCTCAGCGTATCCGTGTCGAAATGTAGCGAAGTCCCATCGGAGATCTTGTAGTGGAACGTGTCGCTCACGTCTCCGCTGAGTCCGGCGAGCTTTGCCGCGTCGGCCGTATAGGTGTAATCGCCGTCACTGTCGACATGGATGGAGCCGTATTGGCCGGTCAGCGTCACGCCGTCCTTGTCGACGAATTCGCCCTCGAAGCGGCGAAGCAGCAGGGTTCCATTGGCCGAGCTGTCGTTTTCGAGGAGATTGCCGTAATGGGCGCCATCCAGATCGGAGGAGATTTTCAGGCTGTCATGGGTTGCGACAAGCGCCGGCGCCGTGTCCGTGTGCGTCGTATCGCCGACCGCGAGACTATCGCTGCTCGCAAGCATCGTCGCCTGGGCCTCGTCGAGCGTCGTGTTGTTGCTGACGGGGAAGGTGTTCGCGGCGATGATGGCGGGAGATATGCTGTAGGGCGTGACATCGCTGGCGATGACATTGTCGTGGAAGGAGCCCGATGCAGGCCTGTCGACCTTCAGCGCTGCCTGCGACAAGTCGTCGAAGACGTTGCCGTAAATATTGATATCTTCGCGAACGTAACTGGTCGTGCCGGCGGCACTGATCGCCACGCCCCATACGCCGTCATGGATGTAATTGCCTGATATATCGTAGTCCCGCGTGTTGCCCTGATCACCGAGGCCGATGGCGTAGGACCAGCTGTAGCCGCCATAACCTGAAATATCGTTGTCGTGAATAGCGACGTTGGTGCCGGCTTGCGCGGCGATCCCGAAGCCGCCACCGATAATCGCGTTGTCCTCGACCAAGGCATTTACGGGCCGAACGAGCGCGATGACACCCTTCGGCGTAGCGGCGCCCGTCTGGTCGAGGTAATTGCCGCTGATCACGATATTGCTGCTGTCATTCATCTGGACGGCATCTGCCGCAGTGCCGTGGGCATTGGTGACGGTGTTGTTGAGAAAATTGACGCCGTTGATCTTCTCGATCCAGACGCCGTCGCCGTTGACGTCGTTGATCGTGCTGTTTTCGATGGTGATGTTCGAGCCGGTCCGGAAGGTGATCGAACCTGACTTGCCTGCCAGTCCGGTGTGATCGACCTCGACGTTGCGGACCGTCCAGTTCGAAACATATCCGCCATAGATGGCTGCCCCGCCGGTGTCCGAGATCTTGATATTCTCGATGACGATGTTCGATGCATAAAGGCTGTGAATACCATCGCCGGGGCTATGGATGACTGGCGCATCGCCGACCCCGTAGCTGCCGATGGTGATCGGGGCACTCACTGTGCCGGAATATTTCAGGTCGAGCTGGTCGTTGAACACGCTTCCGGCGGCGAGCAGCACGCTGTCGCCCGGCTGCAGCTTCAAGTTTTCCACCGCCCAGAACGACGAAAACGGCGTGTCCTCGCTCGTTCCACTGTTGCCGTTGGAGCCTATCGCTGGATTCACATAATAGATTGTCATATCGCCTTGTTCTCGAATTGCCCGCGCAGCCGTCTGAATCGGCTGCGACGCGTGGATCGGATGCGGTCGGGGCTAAAGGCCATGTCAAAAGGCCTTCGATATTGCCCTCACGACGGTTGGCAGACCCTGTGGGCCTGCCTTGGTCCCGAGAACGCCTGGCGGAGGCGGTATTCTGGAGATGACAACTTATACGAAAACAATCTACTAAATAACGACCGAAAGGTGAATGAACGATAATCGTACGCCTCGGCGACGTATGGTCGCAGAGGTGAGACGTCCTGTTTCAGGTCAGTCGCAAGCCGGAAAGGTTGAGGCCGTATTGCAGCCCCTTACCCTCACCCGGCGGCAGCCGGGTGAGGGACACTGCGGAGCCATTTGATGGCGAGGGCAACGCTTCCCCGGGGGGAGTCCACGCCTCCCCGGAAGGAACGCCTCCCGGCATAGCGCCGGCTCCCGGCACACTCACCTCAGCTCAGCAAGCCATCCAGATGGATGAAGACGGTCAGCGTATCCCCGTCGCTATGATGCGAGCTTCCATCGTTGATCCCGTAGCTGAAGGACTCGCTCACATGACCGTCATGGTCGGGGAGCTTCGTTTCATCGAGCGTGTAGGCATAGTTGCCTTCCCGATCCACGTGGATGACGCCGTAGTCGCCGGTCAGCGTCAGGCCGTGCTTGCCGACACTTTCGTCGCCGAAGCGGCGCAGAACCAGGGTGTCGTTGTCAGAACTGTCGTTGTCGAGAAGATTGCCGCGATGGGCCTCGCCATTATCGGTGAAGATCTTCAAATTGTCATGGACGGCGACAACCGCCGAATCCGCGGATACCTCCGTCGCTGCGGTAACCTTGGTATCGGCGGCGGTAAGCGTCGTCTCGACATTGGCTACCGTCTTGTTGCCGCTGACGGTAAAGGTATGCGCGTCGGCAATGGCCGGCGATATGCTGGTGGCCTTGGTGCCGGTCTCGATCGTATTGTTGGTGAAGGAGCCGGATGCCGGCCTGTCGACCTTCAGCGCCGCCTGTGAGAGGTCGTCGAAGACGTTGTCGTGAACCTTGATATTCGTGCGGCTATAGCTGGCACCGATGGGCCCGCTGACGGCAACGCCCCACGCGCCGTCATGAATATGGTTGCCTGAAATATCATAGTCCCGCGCATTGCCCTGGTCGCCGAGACCGACGGCGAAGGACCAGCTGTAACCGTGATATCCGGATATGTCGTTGTCGCGGATGGCAACGTTCTTGCCCGCCTGCGCGCTGATGCCGAAGCCGCCGCCGGTGATCACATTGTCCTCGACAACCGCATTGGTGGGCCTGACGAGCGCGATGACGCCCTTGGGGCTGCTGGCATGCGTCTGGTCGAGATGATTGCCCTTGATCAGAATGTTGCTGCTGTCGTTCATCTGCACGGCATCGGCCGTCGAGCCGCTCGCGCTGGTGACGGTGTTGTTGAGAAGCTTGACGCCGGCGACCTTTTCGATCCAGAAGCCGTCGCCTTTGACGCCCGATATCTTGCTGTCTTCGACCGTGACATTCTTGCTGCTCCGGAAGGTGACGGCGCCTGCGTTTTCCGACAATCCCGTCTTGGCGATCTCGACGTCGCGGACCGTCCAGTTCGTGACACTGCCGCCATAGATGCCCGAACCGCCGGTATTCGATATCTTCAGGTTCTCGATGACGATGTTCGAGGCATAGAGACTGTGGATGCCGTCGCCGCTGCTGTGGATGACGGGTGCCGCACCCGCCCCGTAACTGCCGATCTTGATCGGCGCACTCTCGCTGCCGGAATATTTGATATCGAACTGCTCGTTGAACACGCTCCCCTTGGCAAGAAGCACGCTGTCGCCGGGTTTCAGTTTCAAGGATTCCACTTTGGACAAAGTCGCAAAAGCCGAATTCTGGCCCGTTCCACCGTTGCGGTCGGAGCCAGTCGCTGAGTTCACATAGTAGACTGTCATATCGCCATGTTGCCCTGTTCGTCGGATCGCTAATGTCGCCGCCGGCATCGCCCAGGATCGGCCGATCGGATGCGGCGGGGGCAACCGGCCATGGCAAGAAGGCGATAAGATGTTGTCAATGGGGCAGCGGGCGAGTTCGCGCGCCTCATTCCACAGGCAATTGCCTGGTGTGACCAAAGTTACAACTTGGGCCGAGAAATCGGCGACTTCGAGGTGAATAAATCGCGGCGTGTTTGCGCGAGGCATACGTCGCCTTCGGTCTGTGCGCCATGTGATTCTTGCCTTCGCTTGCGCTCAGGGGGGGAGGAGCGCCAGCGACGAACGCCTTGAGCGTAAGCGAAAGGCGCACTCCAAGGTGAAACCCTACCCCTCGCCCTCAAAGCCGAGGTCAGCGGCAACCATGTCGCAGCGATGGCGAGACTTCAGGCCCTACAGCGCCGCGCGTCTTTTCAGACGCGCAAAGGACGCTGTAGCACTTTGAATTGCTGCATAATTTTATCCTTAAATCGATCCCGATTTAAGGAATTATGCAGTAGCCGCTTCGGCCTTGATCTTCGGCTTCAGCAGGATGATGAGAAGCAAGCCGGCGATGATGAGTGCCGCGCCTTCGAGGTGATAGCGTTGCAACTGCTCGCCGAGGATCAGATAGGCGAGCACGGCTATGAAGATGGTCTGAATGTAGAGGAGGACGCCCGCCCGAGCCGCGCCCAGTGCCTCGATGCTGCGATTGAAGAGGTAGTACATGACCGCCCCGCCGGGGATCGCGACATAGGCGAGCGCGATGAGCCCGCTGCCGTTGAGCGTCGAGCGCTCGTCTGAGAATAGCTCGAACAGGTAGAAGGGCAGCGCCGTCAGCACCGCCGCACCGAGCAGCATCACCAGGAGCGCAAGGCGATTCATGTCGAATTTCGCTCGGCGGAGCAGGACGGTATAAAGACTGAAACAGAACGCGCCGGCGACGATCCACAGTTCACCCCGGTTGAAGTCGAGCCGCATCAGCGCGGCCGGACTGCCCTTGATGATGATGACCACGATCCCGAGAAAGGCCAAGATCGATCCGATCACCTGCCAGCGTCCCATCGGCTCGGCCAGCATCAAACGGGCAAGGATCATGGTGATGATCGGGATCAGGGCGATGATGATGCCGGCGGTGGTGGCATCGGCATGTTCCAGCCCGACAAAAATCATGCCCTGGCAGATCGCCAGTCCCACACCGCCGATGAGAAGCAGTTCGAGGGCGCGAGCCCGCGCGAGCGCGACCATCTCGGCGAAATGCCGGCGCACGATCGGCATCAGGATCGCGAAGGCGATCAGCACGCGCCAGAAGCAGAGCGCCCAGGGCGGCATTTCTGAAGAGACCCATTTCGCAGCGATATAGACGCCGGCCGACAGCAGCCAGCAGAAAATGCCGACGGAATAGGCGGCGGCAAGCGAACTGCCCCCCGCCTGTTCCGTCCCGACCGTGTCGCGATGGACCGCCAAGACATTCATTGCCATGGTTCAGTTATGCCACAATTTCCATGGGCTGCACAGATGAGGCGGCGGCGCTCCTCCTGACGGGTCGCCGTGATGACGTGCCCCACCGGGAAGGTTCAGACAGCAGGCCTCTTACACCCTCGCCCTCAAAGCCGAAGTCAACGGCAGCCGTGTCGCCGCCAGCGCCGGCAACGCCCCGCCGATGATGCCGATTGCAAGCCCCAGCAGCCCGGCGGTCAGCGCGACGTCGGCGGTGACGTCGAGCTGGAAGGCCATCTTGGTATTGTTAGCGCCCATCGTACTGGCCTGCCAGCCGTTGAAGGCGAGCCATGAGGCGAGGATGCCGAGGGCGGCACCCGCGATCGAGAGAAGCACGGCCTCGACCCAGGTGGCAGTGAAGGCCGGCAGGCGGCCGAAGCCGAGCAGGCGCAGCGTGGCGATTTCGACCGTGCGGTCGGAGACCGAACTCATCATCGTGTTCAGCGCGCCAGCGGTGGCGCCGACCGCCATCAACAGCGCCAGCGGCCAACCGAACAGGCGGATGAGGCTCGCGGTACGCTCAGATTGCGCGGCATAGAGATCGGCCTCGGAGACGGCGGTGAGCGGCGGGCCGGGAAATGCGGAGATATGCTCCTGCAACACAGGCAACCCGCCTGCCCCATCGAGACGCACGCGCAGGCTCTGCACCTGCCCCTGCCGGTCGAGGGCCGATTGCACGGCCTCCAGATCCGCCCAGATCTCGGATTCGAAAGCGCTGCCGCCTGACGCGAAATCCCCGACGACCGTCCAGTCGACCGCGCCGAGCCGCACCTTGTCGCCGACGGCGAAGCCGGAGAATTCATCGGCGATGCGCCCACCGACGACGATCTCGCGGGCTCCCGGCGAAAACAACCGCCCTTGGGAGAGCGATACGCGATCGCGCAAACCCGGCCCCGTAGTGTCCATGCCGCGCAACGACAGTGTCTGTTCCGCCCCGTCGCTTGCCCTGAGGACATCGACGGGAACAACGATCTCGCGCGACAGCGCCAGGCCGCCCGCGGCATTCCGCGCCACGCCGATCTCGCCGGTTGCGGCAGTCAGGCTGCGGATTGCCTCGGCAGGCACATCCGAGCCGGTCTCCTGGTTGGTGCCGCCGCCGAGGATGACGGCGATGCCGGTCGAACCCGCGCCTTGAAGCGCTGCCTCAAAGCCCCTGGCCATGGCGAGAAAACCCGCAAGCACCGCCACCACGAGCGCCACCGAGAGTACCATCGACAGCGAGATCCAAAGCCGCCGCGGCAGGCTGCCGAGATTGACTCTGATCATGAAAAAGATCTGCTTGAGCGCTGATGACATTGGACTATCTCGATCTGAAGGCGTTGACGATGGGCAGGCGCATGGCATTGGCGGCAGGGAACAATCCAGTCAGGAGGCCGAGACCGGCGATGATGGCGACGGATTTCAGCAGCACGGACGAGGTGAAGGCGAGGCCGAATTCCGGCCCGGCAAACAGCGTCGCGAGCTTGGCGAGAACGAGCCCGCCCGCCCCGCCGACGGCGAAGACGAACAGTGTCTCGCCGAGGATCAACGCAATGATCCGCCCCCTGGAAAAGCCGAGCACCTTCATGACGCCGATCTCGAAGCTGCGCTCCCTCACGGCAAAGAGCATGGTGTTGACCACGATCATCAGGATCGTCACGAAGGCGGCGCCGACGACGAGGCTGACGATCAGGCCGATATCGGCGAACTGCCGCAAGAAAGCCTCGAGGAACTGCTTTTCCGATTGAGTGCGCGTCGGTGCCGCCGAATTGGCAAACAGCGCGTCGATCCTTGCCGCCAGCACGCCGGATGAAACGCCCGGTCGCGGTCGCACCACGAAGCCATCGACTCTATCCTTGCCGCGGGCGCGCGCCGCATTGACGGCATCATAGCGGGCGATCATGAAATAGGTGTCGGTGCTGGCGTCGGCCCCTTCGAAGATGCCGGCGATCTCAAAACTCCAGTTGCGGCTGCCGTCTTCCCTTGTCAGGTGGCTGGTGACCCCGATGCGCTGGCCGACCGACCAGCCCTGCGCCTCCGCCAGCGCCCGGCCGACCAGCACCCGGTCACGGCCCTCTTCCAGCGCTGATATCAACTGCGGCGTCAGCCCGAGTTCGTCGCCATTGGCCGCGGCGATCAATCGTGGATCGACCGCGCTCGTCATCACGACATTCTTCTCGACATCGACGAAGCCCCGCATGCGCGTCATGTAGGCGACGGCGGCGACATCGCTATCGGCGGCGATCCTGTTGAGATAGGCAAGCGGCAGCGGCTGCGCCCGCCCCGATCTGTTGAAGACGCCGAGCAGCGTATCGCTCGCCCCGGCCGCCCCTTGCGAGCCGCTGAGGAAGCTCGCCGTCAGCCCATAGATCAGGAAGGCGACGCCGACCGAGAACATCAGAAGCGTGGCCCTGAACGGCTTGCGCCAGGCATTGCGGCGCATCAGCTGGAAGAAGGTCATTGGGCCAACCTTTCCTGCTCGACGAATTCGCCCTTGTTGAGATGCAGCGTGCGCCGGGCAAAGGAAGCCGCCTCGGGATCATGCGTCACCATAATGATGGTCTTCTGAAGCTCGCGATTGAGAAAGCCCAGCATCTCAAGGATATCATTGGCGGATTTCCGGTCGAGATCGCCGGTCGGTTCGTCGCAGAGCAAGAGGTCGGGATCGCCGACGATGGCGCGGGCGATGCCGACGCGCTGCTGCTGCCCGCCGGACATGCTGGATGGAAACTGCCGCTGCCGCCCGGAGAGCCCGACCAGATCCATGACGGTCTCGACGCGCGCCCGCCGCTCCTTGCGCTTGAGCGGCTTCAACAGCAGCGGCAGCTCGATATTCTCGCCCGCATTCAGCATCGGCAGCAGGTTGTAGAACTGGAAGACGATGCCCATGCTGTGCGCGCGCCAGGCGGCTCTGGCGCCTTCGCCCATCTGTTCGAGATGGCTGCGGCCGATCCTGATCTCCCCTCCGTCGGGGCTGTCGACGCCGCCGAGCATGTTGAGCAGCGTCGATTTCCCCGAGCCCGATGGGCCCATGACGGCGACGAAATCGCCGCGTGCTATGGAAAGGTCGAGCCCGGAAAAGATCGGGATCGTCTCCGCGCCGATCCTGAATACCTTCCTGACGCCGCGAAGCGCGATATAGGGTTCTTGAGTGTCGGTCATCGCTCTGCTCCTTGCTGATGGTCTGTGCTATCCCCGGCCTCACCCACCAGAAGGCGGATGCGCGCGGCCATGGCGGGGCGCATGTCTGACGGCGGTGAGGAAAGTGACAGGCGAAGCGTCACCGTCCCCTTCTCCCGCGAAATCATCGGCGCGATCTTCGATACTTCGACCGCAAAAGGCCGGTCGGGAAAGCCGTCGAGCACCGCCTCGCCACGCAAGCCCGACCGCATCAAGGCGATATTCGCCTCGGCCACGTCGGCATCGATGACCATGGTTGCCATGTCGGCAACCGCAAGCAGGCTTTCATTCTCCCGGACGCTGTCCTCTCTCGACAGCACGGTGTCGCCGACATGTGCGGTAAGCCGCGTGACGGTGCCCGATATCGGCGCCCGTACGGTCAGCGCTTCCACCTGCTCGCGCGCCCTGTCGATATCGAGATCCGCCTTGGCCACGTCCTGCCGTGCCTGCAGGGCGGCATTCTCGGCAGCGTCGAATGCCGTCTTCGCCTCCTCCAGCGTCTGCGCCGACATCGCATCGCGCCCGGCAAGCCGCTCGGTGCGCTTGAGGGAAGACCGCGCCTGCCCCAATTCAATAGTCTTCGCCGCCAGCGCCAGCTCCGCCGATTGCCGGGCGATCTCGGCGCCCTGAAGCGCAAAGCGGGCGCCCGCATCATCGAGCCGCACCAGCACCTGGCCTGGTACGACCCTGTCGCCCGCCTCGACCTCGACGGCAACGATCCGACCTTCATATTTGGAAAAGACGGTAGCAATATCGGGCGCCACGACGTAGCCGGAGCCGGTGACTTCCCGGGTTGGCAATCCCCTCTTCGTTGGGGTATCTGAGGGCAGAGCCCGAATAGGACTGGCGGCGGGCCTGTCTGTTCCATCGACGGATATTGCGATCTCGTCCTTGCTTATAAGACCCGCAAGCACGGTCTCGATGCGCTCCAGCGTCTCGGGCCGATAGAGAAGCGCCACCGCCAGCGATGCCGTCGCGACAAGGGCCAGTATTGCTCCGGGAATCACCCGCCGCCGGGCCTGACGATCCGGCGGTTCCGTCTTGAAGGCCGCGGGTTCGATCGAAAGCGATCTCAGCTTGGCGGCAAGGTCTCGGTCATGTTCTGATGTCGTGTTCATGCCGCCAGAATGACCAACGGCAGCAAAACCGCGACCTCGAACGCGTTTCCGATAGTCCTCGATCGCGATTGTGTACTTGGCGCGGCAAGCACCCGGGTCAGCCCTCATGGTGAGGGTGAGAAGCGATCCGCGAAGCGGAGCAATCGATCCAGTGAATCGATTGCAGTGACGAACGAAGCGCCGTCTCGAACCGCGAGGGCGGGTGATTGCGTGGGTGCAGCCTCATGCTTGCTGTCTGAAGCGCCGGTGGCCCGCCCCGTCCTTGGAGGCCCCTACCGGGCGTCTCAGGATGAGGCTGGAGAGAGGACAGGCGTCACTTCACGACGAAGCCGAAGAGACGCCGGATCCACCCTTCCTCTCCCGCCAGCCAATCGGCGTCATATCCGTGACCCGGCGGAATTCGCGGTTGAAGTTGGACTTGGTCTGGAAGCCGACCTCGAACATCACCTCGGTCACCGATTTCTGGGTCGCGGCAAGCAGCCGGCAGGCCTCGCCGATCCTGTAGTCATTGACATATTGCGAGACGTTCTTGTCCATCGCCCGGTTGATCGCCGCCGAGATCTGGCGGGCGGGAATGCCGGCCTTGCGGGCCAGCCGGTCGAGATTGAGATTGGCGTCGCGATAGAGTTTTCTTGCCTCCATCAGCGCATCGACCGTGGCGATCATCTCCTTGTCTTCGGTCGTTTCGGACTTCGGCACCGCCTCCACCATCTCGGCCGGCGCCCGGCTTCGGCTGGCGGCGGCTGCCGCAATGCCGAGGATGACGAGAACCGCGAGATTGCTGACGCTGATCAGCGTCAGCGCATGCTCGCCATGCGCCCATGTGAAATCGAAAAAGACGAAGATATCGACCGAGGCCGACAGGCACAGCGCCACCGCCGCGAAGATGATGGCCCGATAGGCCGGCACCGCTCCCTCGAAGGGCGCAAGCCGAAGCGCATCGGCGCCCGGCCGCATCAGAAGCAGGATCGCCAGGGCATAACCGACGAAAACAAGCACCAGCGCAATATCGATCACATCCCGCCGGACCACCATCAACGTGAGGATGACGGCTGCGGGCACGGCATGCAGCGCAATCCGCGCCGCCAGCGGCCGCCGGCTCGTCCTCACCAGCCTGGAAACCCCAGCATAGGCAAGCGGCGGCACCATCGCCGCGGTGACAGGCGCAATCACACCCACCGCCTGCACTCCATACCCCCAGCGCAGGCCGGAGAGGACGGATTGCAGCAGGGCGAGCAGGATCAGTGCCAGAAACGGCAGGTTGGGCTGCGCCTCCTCGTCCCGCCTGAGGACGGTGACGAAGAGGATGAGCAGCAGAAGGGCAACGACGAAGGGAAGCGGAATGAACAGCATGGCCTGATAGGATCGGAGTGGCGAATGGATGGCCATCATTGCCGAGATCCTCAGCCGGCGCGACCTCCATCATGTTTTAGGACGCGTTTTAGGTTGGGATTTTTGTGAGCGATATGCCGTGCCATCCCTCATCCGACGGTCCGGGGCGGCCGTGCAGATTCTGCGTCGAGGACAAGTGGCGGCGATCATTGTGGCGAACCGTGCGCCGGTTGGCATTTGGCAATGCGCGCCCCTACAGGCGAACGCGGATCATAAAATACCCTGCACGCGCTCTACGAGGACCTGCCTAGCCGAGAGCGCTTTGTGCTGCGCAAATCCGATCGACCAAAGCATCGAGATCGCCCCTTGGCGGACGGTTCTTGGCCAGGCGCTGCTTGAGATGCATGATCGGCTCCGCCAGAATTTCATCAAGGCTCTCGGCGCAGGTGAAGTCGCCCGCCACGCGTTTGACCTTTGAATTGTCAAAGATCGCCGACCATGCCTTGTCGCCCCGCAGCGGGCCAAGCCACTCCGGATTGTACCGGACCAGGGTATCCGTCGGCACGTGTACGATCGTGGCCTCGACATCAAGCAATCTGGCGATCGTCTTTTGAATATCGTTCCAGATATGAGCGCGATCGGAGGTGATGTGGAAGATCTCGTTCAACGCCGCCGGCTTGCCGAAAAGCCCGACAAAGGGCACCGCGAAATCAACCGAGCGGGTCAGTGTCCAGGGCGTGTGGCCATCGCCCGCCACGATGGTGGGCTCGCCGTCCAGCATGCGTCTCGCCATGACGTCGCTGTCACCCATCATGATGGGCAGGCCGGTGCGAACAGTGTGACTGGGACGGACGATGGTCCAGGCGAGATTTTGGGAATTCTTGAGCAGCGTCTCGCAGGCAATCTTATCTTGGCTATAGCGCCAGTAGGGGTTGATCGCCGGTGTCTGCTCGGTAATCACATAGTGACGCGGCGGCTTTTCGTAGACCGAAGCCGAAGAGATGAAGATGTACTGGCCGCAGTGCCCGGCAAAGACATCGATGTCACGCGCGACTTGATCCGGCGTAAAGGCAATGAACTGGCACACGACGTCATAATTGGCCTTGGCCAAGTCCGCATAGGTGGGTGCCGCGAGATCGCCGACGATCGCGGTAACCCCCGCAGGCAATGGGTTGCCTCTCAAACTGCGGTTATAGACGCTGACATGGTGGCCCTGAACCACGGCGCGCTCGACGCATGGATATGAAATCTGGCCGGTACCGCCAACAAAAAGGATTTTCAAAGCCATGGGAAGGACCTCAGTGTCGGATGTGGCGGGATATGCGGTCAGTCTTCATAGCGCGAAAGAAATCGGTCGTCTCCTGCAAAACAGGTACACCGGCTCACGTTGTTTAGATCGACCTGTCCCGTAAACCAACGTAGTGCCATTCCGTATAAGCCGATCGGACGACGTGAGGTTCGGCCGCAACCAGCCATTGCCGATACCGCGAAGATCTCTATCTCAAGCCAATAATGCCCCTTCTGTTTGAGATCAGCACAAGACGGAGGTTCTCTTGAAGGATTATCTGCCCTATGCAGCCGGGGCGCTGGCAGGATTGCTGGTCGCCTTTCTCATATCTCGCCTGTTGATGCTGCCGGAGACACCGCAGCTCGTGCTTTTTGCATTGCTGCCGGCGGTCGGCGGCGCGGTCGTCGAACGCGTTTGCCATCGCCGGCCCAACAATTCTTGAAGGGTTCCATGGCAAGGCTGAAAGAAATCGTCATCGATTGCGACATTCCCTCGCGTGTCGCCCGCTTCTGGGCGGAGGCGCTCGATGGCTACGACGTGATGCCATATCAAGACGACGAACTGGCCCGCCTGGCCGCTCTCGGATTGACACCCGAGACTGACCCGACCGTGATGGTCGAAGGTCCCGGAACCCGCCTTTGCTTCCACCTTCGCCCAGGGGAACGTTCCGCCCGCAACCGACTTCATCTCGATATTGCCACCCCCGATCGGGCCAGGGAGGTAGAGCGGCTTCTATCGCTCGGTGCGAACTTCGTCCGGGAAGCGGATGGATACACGGTCTTAAATGATCCCGAAGGCAACAATTTCTGCGTGGTGTCGGAATAGTCCGCTCCGGGCCGAAAGCCCGCCCTGCAGCATGAACGGCACCCATCTCAGGTCGGCTACACCAGCGCCAAACCGGATCTCCCGCGGAATGTCTGGGTCAGACGCGATTCAGGAACTCGATCACGCGGAGGGTCAGCAGCGCGGTCGCTTCCGCGTCATAGGACGGCAGCGAGCTGTCGGCGAAGTAGTGCTGGTGGCCTGGGTACAGGAAAAGCTCCGCGTCCTCGACCTTCTCCACGATCTCACGGGCGGCGTCGATGTCGCCCTCGCGGACGAAAATCGGGTCGTTGTCCATGCCGTGGATCTGCACCGGAACGCCGTCCGGCCACGGTCCGAAGGCCCATTCGCCGCTGATCGGCAGGCAGGAATAGAAGAGCAGAGCCCCGCGGGCGCCGGGCCGCGTCTGCGCCAGCTTCTGCGCCGGCAGCACCCCGAACGAGAACCCGGCATAGACGAGCCCGGCAGGCAGTTCGTCGGCGACGCGCACGCCGCGCTCCCGCATGGCGTCGAATCCGATCTCCCCGATATAGGCGATCCCCGCTTCGATGCTTGGGAATGTGCGCCCGTCAAACAGATCAGGCGTGTGCACGATGTGACCGGCTGCCCTGATATCGTCGGCAAACGAGCGCACACCTGGGGTCAGCCCCTGTGCATGATGGAACAACAGGATCTCAGCCATAAGGAGCCTCCGGGCGGGACGGTCGGGCGCATCGCCACTCTACAGCGTCGCCGCCTTGCCGGGAAGAGTGCGGATACGTTGCCGAAGCAACATCTGTAAACCCGCCGAAAACCGTACATCGATTACTGCATTCCGGCGGCATCCTTCACAGCTCTTCTCCTATGCCTTCATGCGCTCAGTCCGGCATTTTAGAGCGAGAAAAACGGCCAAAGAAACGTCCTTCCAAACCTCAATGGCGGGGCGGCATAGTTTCAGGCTTTGCCGAACCACCGCGATGCGGCCTGCGCGGCTTTCTCATTGTCAGGCATAGCCTCACCAGCCCACGCCACGAAGCCGTCGGGGCGCACGAGCAGCGCGCTCAGTCCCAGCCGATCCCGGGCGTCACTGGCGACATAGGTGATCCCATTCCAGCGACCTGCCAGCGCTTGCAGCGGTGCACCGGCGTCAAAGTCCAAAAGCAGGCCTTTGCCCTGCCTGAGGTGATCGCCGAGCTTCGTACCGTCGGCCAGCTCGAAATCGGGAGCGCTGCGGCCGACCAGCGGGTGACTGCCGCCAAGATCGTAGCGGAGAGACACACCCCAGACGCGCTCGGCAAAGTATGTCGCGCCGTCACGCGTGTCGATCAGATCGCGGATGATGGCTTCGAGCGCGCGCGAACTCCGGCTCGGCCGCATCAGTGCGACCTGGGCGCGCGACCAGTCGAGAATCTGCGCTCCAACTGGATGCCGTTCGCAGAAATAGCTATCGAGCAGGCCCTCCGGCGCATCGCCGCGAATCGTCGTGGCAAGCTTCCATCCAAGATTCATCGCATCGCCGAGCCCGAGGTTCAGACCCTGGCCGCCCAAGGGGGAATGGATGTGCGCAGCGTCACCCGCAAGCAGCACCCTGCCCTTGCGGTAAGCCGTCGCCTGATAGGCGCGATCCGTCCAGGTGGTGGCAAGCTCAAGGCCTGTCACCGTGACATCGGCGCCGGAAATATGCCGCAACACCGATTGCACATGCTCCGGCGTGATCGGCTGCGTTCGGTGAAACGCGCCTCCGTCGAAATCGACCATCGCGATGGTGCCGGGCTTTTGGTAGGTATACATGCCTGTTGGCGTGTAATGGCGGCCCGCGACGAGCTTCTCCGGATCGGCCATCTCGACCTGAACGGAATAGCCGGTGAACTCCGGATCGGTGCCAACGAATTCAAAACCGCCTGCCCTGCGCACGGTGCTGCGCCCGCCGTCACAACCGATGAGCCATCGTCCGCGAAAGATCTGGCCACCCGCGCGAACGGTCACGCCTTCGCCCGACTGATCGAAGCCATCGACACCGAGCCCGCGCCTGATCTCGACACCCATCGCGCTTGCGTGGGCGGCCAGCGCGGATTCGAAGTGCTCCATCTCGACCGCCATGCTGGTACCGGCCGGACCTGGCAGGCGATAGGGCCACGTCGAGGTGTCGATGGTGTCGTGAAAGAACTGAATGCCGGCGAAATGCCCGCCCGGGTGACCCGGCTGCTGCATCCAATGCGCTGAAGTCGATTGATCTTTTTCGCGCTGCGGCGCCATGATGTCATCCAGCAGCCCGCGACGGTAGAAGGCTTCGATGGTCGGTGCGGAAAGGCCGCGCATGCCAAACGGCAGCCGCTTCAACGGCGAATGCGGGTCTTCGGCCTGCTCCAGCACCAACACCGAGAGGCCGGCCAGCCGCAGCTCGCAGGCCAGAAACAGGCCGACCGGACCTGCACCGGAAATCACAACGTCATGAATCATCAGAAAATCGGGCATGAACTACTCCTTTATGGTCGTTCGACCGGAGCAGTTCGTCGTTTTGAGAACCACACGGACGAACAATGGGACGCTTGAACAGCGTCTGTTGTTCGTCGTGGAGAACTCATGCACGAGGCAAGGAACAGAGCTTTCGTTTCCGAAAGGACTTGGGCCAACCACACCAAGTCATGCCTTTTCCGACATCGGCAACATAGCCGCCGAGCGATCGATCGGCAACAGAAGATATCCTCTTCTGAAGGTCTGACCTGACGGGGAAGGCCCCTTCCGGGCGGTTAAAAAGGAACAGCCGTCCAGCTATGTGTGGCAGCAGGAACCATTTCCGGTGTCATCAGGCGAATGTTGCAGGCGATTGTCGACGCTCTGGCTGTTTCCTTCCGGCGGCAGGTCCATGGCGATGTTGGATGCGAAGAAGCCGTTCGGTTTCAGCGTGAAGCCGGCATATTCCACGGGCATGGTCGGAAAATCCTCGGGCTTGCAGACATGGGTATGGCCGAAGGAATGCCAGAGCACGACATCGGCATTCTCGATTTCGCGGTTCTGCTTGACATAACCCGGCAGGCCGTCGCCGCCGGCATGCACGTTCGGATAATCGCCGCTCGCATATTTTTCCCTGGCATCGAAGGCCGTGACCCAGATGTGTTTCTTGGCGAAGCCGCCGCGCTGGGCAACGGTCGAATCCGGCTGGGCAAGCATGACCGGCGACGGCATGACGACAATCTTGTAGCCCGGCGCCTTGCCGACGCTGTTCTTTATGTTGGGGTTGGAGACTTTCCAGTAACGGCCGGTCTCGCCATTGGCGAGTGCCGGGGAATCAAGTTCGCGTTTCAGCACACGGCTCCTGGTATCGAAGACATTGCCATAGGGATTATCCTCACCCCAGGGACGCGGCACGAACTCATGCTCGGTCACGGTATTGTCGCCGCCATCGACATCCATGTGCAGGCGCGCATTGAAGAAATGCTGGTGGGTCGGACCGCCGAGATTGTCATCGACCATGCCGCCCCATGGATAGGTTTCGCCGGTCGCGACCGCCGCCGTCTGGATGATGCCGGTGAGCTTGGCTTCGAGCTGGATCGTGCCGTCCTGATAGAGATACCAGTAGAAGCCGTAATCGTAATTGCCGACGGTTGCGAAGAAGGAGATGACGAGGCGGCGCGAACGGCGCACTTCGAAAATACCGTTGCGGAATTCGTAGTGCTTCCAGAGGATGCCGTAATCCTCCTCATGCATGCAGATGGCGTTCTTCATGGTGAA
Organism: Rhizobium sp. WYCCWR 11152; assembly: GCF_013087615.1. Taxonomy (NCBI): domain Bacteria; kingdom Pseudomonadati; phylum Pseudomonadota; class Alphaproteobacteria; order Hyphomicrobiales; family Rhizobiaceae; genus Rhizobium; species Rhizobium sp. WYCCWR 11152. The sequence goes on from NZ_JABFCP010000004.1 coordinate 50,221, forward strand.
AGGCTGGCCGAGATCATCCGCCGCCGGCACGTCGAAATAGTGAATATGGCCCAGGCAGTCGCAGCCGAGTTCGAGGCAATTGGCCAGGCGCCCGAGGCCATATTCGCCGGCATCGAAGGCGCTCTTCCAATAGTGGTTGGCGGTCGGATCCGCATAGGGCACGACCATTTCCGTGACACTGGCGCGAAAAACGACGGGCCTGAGCCTGCCCTGATCCTTGATGCCGAGTTCATGCAGAACGAGGCCCTCGCGCGGGGTGAAACCGACACGGAAACTCCAGTTCTGCCATTCGACTTTCCAGCCGTCGACCGTAAAGCTCGGCCCTTGCGGCTGAACGATATGCAGCGGCGTGAGATCGGGCCGCGGTTCCGGGAAGGTTTCGCGGCCATAATTGCGCTTCTTCCTCGGGACCGGAATGATCTTCTCATCGTCGACGAGCTCGACCACCCGGTTGGTGATCAGATCGACCACCGCCACCACGCCCTCGATCGGATGGGCGTAGCCGTTGTCACGGACATCCTCGCGCCAATAGGACACGGCGCGGACGATGCGCTTTCCCTTCTCGAATTCGCGGCCAAAATAGCCCGAGGAAAAAGGATCGATCTGGATGAGCGGAATATCCTCGTCGGTAATGCCGCGCTTCTTGACGGCAGCGATCCAGCGCGGATCGGATTTGACGGTGCCTTCCACGGTTTCGAATTCGCACAGCATGATCGGCGGCTGACCGTAGGGCAGTTCATCGAGAGGCAGCCGGATATAGGAGGACACCGTGTCGGCAGTCAGGTCTACGATGCCTTCGAAGGTTTCGCCATTGCTGATGTCGATTGCCAGGATGAAGGCAAGCCGCGGCAGCCTGTCGCCCAGGCGATAGGCGGCAAGATCGGCCTTGGCCGGCTCCTCCAGCCGGGTGATCGGAAAGCGGAAGGTGGCTGCGAGTGGCTGCCTATCCTTGAGTATGGCAACGGCAGAAGCGATCTCGTCGAGGCTCAGAGGATCGAGGGGATGGGTAACTGCGACAACGGCGTCCATTGGTATACCTCTTGTTTTTGGAAGAGACGACGCAACATGGCGCGTCGCAAGCTGCGGTGATCAGGATCGACCGGAGCAGATCTGTGCCTCGATCATCATCTGGTCTGCATGGATGCAGAACACCGAGCAGAAGGCGTGTGCCTCGACGGCAACCAGCACTGTCGCGCCGGCAAGGATCGCGACCGTGAGAACCAGAAGGCGATCGACGGGTGCAAATTCAGCAACGGCACTCATTCGAAGACCTTTCCAAGGGAGGCATAGAGAACGGGCTTGGATCTCTTGATCCGGATCGCAAACAGCGCGCCAAGAATGCCCACCAGCACCATGGCGTAGGGGAAAGCCTTGACGATCAGGCTTTCGCTGCCGGAAAGGAGTGAAAGATTGGAGCTGACCAGCACCAGCGAACCCATGAGGCCGAGGAGCGCCAGCACTGGCGCGGTCATCGTGGTCCAGGCGCTATAGCTGTTCGGCGTCTTGCGGAAGAACATGATGATCGCGACGGAGACAAGCACCTGCACCAGTAGGATACCGATACCTGCCAGCGCTGCCATCCAGGAGAACACGACAGTGTAGGGATCGGCGCCGAAGATCACGAACAGGGCAAGGACGACAGCCGCGATAAGACTTTGCAGAAGACCTGCAGCATAGGGCGAGCCATGTTTGGTATGAACCTTGCCAAGTACCTTGGCGGCCAGGCCTTCACGGCCAAGGGCGAAGAAATAGCGGTTGAGCGTATTGTGGAAGGACAGGATGCAAGCAAACAGGCTGGTGATCAGCAGCACGTTCATCACCTGGCTCGACCATGGACCAAGCACGGAATTGGCGGCGGTGAAGTAGAAGCTGTCGAGGCTGGCAGCAGCAGAAGCCTGCACCTTGCCCGGACCATAGAATTGCACGATTGCCCAGGTGGAGAAGGCATAGAAGAGGGTAATCAGCAGCACCGCGACATAGGTGGCGCGGGGAATGGTCTTTTCCGGATCTTCGGCTTCCTCGCCGAAAATGGCAGTCGCTTCGAAGCCGATGAAGGAACCGATGACGAAGACCAGCGCCACGCCGAGACCGGGCGCAAAGACCGACGATGGCGCAAAGGAGGAGAAGCTGATGCCTTCCGGTCCGCCGCCTGAAAAGACGATGGCAAGATCCAGAACCAGCAATATGGCGATTTCGGCAATCATGCAGACGCCGAGGATCGCGCCCGAGAAGGCAATGTTGCGCTGACCGCAGACCAGCACGACGACCAGTGCCACGAAGGCGAAGGCCCACCAGGGCAGAACCAGTCCAAGCGGCGCTATGACATTGGCCATGAAGAAACCGAACAGGCCATAGATGGCGATCTGAACCGCGCTATAGGTGACCAGCGCCATGAAGGCGCCACCCACGCCAGCCGGCTTGCCGATGCCATGGGTGATATAGGTGTAGAAGGCTCCTGCCCCGCCCACATGCCGGCTCATGGCGGTGAAGCCGACCGAGAAGAGCAGGTAGAGCAGGCCGGCAAGCACGAAAGCGCCGGGGACGCCCGCGCCATTGCCGAAAGCAAAAGCGGCCGGCGAAGCGCCGACGACGGCCGTCAGCGGCGCGGCCGCGGCAACGACGAAGAACACGATATGGGCGAGGCCCACCGAGTCCTTGGCCAGACGACGCTCCGGCAATGATGGTGCGGGCATGCTTGCTTCCAGTGTCATGGAGAACCCCTCTTTGCTTGTTTGTTGCCAAGAAGGTAGGCGCGGCGATCTGGCCCCGAAATTGCAGTTTATGCCAATGAATCGATAATTCGCGCCACGAAGGTCACCGGAGACGCTGAAAATGGCAGTTGCATCGCATTTGATCAGCCGCATGCCAGCAGTTGCTTCAATTCGAGCCTCCGTCTTGATCCCGCTGGTGCAACAAATCGATAAAAGATCCGGGAAAACCGACCTTCTTCTGGCTTCGCACGGCATTCTGCGCTCGCAACTGGAAGATCCTTACGCTGTCCTGCCCATGGCGCGTTATGTCGCGCTGTTCGAAGATGCCGCGACGATAACAGGCGAACCGGCACTGGGAGCTCGCATGGGCACCGGCTTCAAGCCCGCCGACATCGGCCCCATCGGCATGCTCTTCGCACTCTCGCCGACCATTCGCAGCGCCTTCGAGCGGCTGTCGAAATATGTCAACGCGGTACAAGGCGCGACCAGTTCCGGCGTGTTCGAAGAGAATGGCGATTTTGTCTGGAGCTACCGGATCGTCGATCCCAGCATGTGGCCGCGCCGGCAGGACAGCGAATTCACGATTGCCGCCTCCTGTCAGCTCGTCCGTTCGTGCTTCCGCCGTGGCTGGCGGCCGATCGAAATACAGCTCGAGCATCACGCCCCGCGCGACGCCGGCGTGCTGGAACGCATCTGTGGCGCGCCCATCATGTTCGGCCAATCCGGCAACCGGATCGTCATGAACAAGGCGGAGGCTGACCGTGTGCATCGTGCGGAAGACAAAAGCCTGGTCGAAATCCTGGAGCGGCATATCGGCGATCTGGTCAACGAGCCGGCCGCCGGCGATGCCGTCAAGGAAAAGGTCCAGGCCCTGATCGGCATCTATCTCGGCCGCAAACCGATCACGGTCGCAACGCTTGCCGCCGAACTGAAGATGTCGCCGCGAAGCCTGCAGCGCCGGCTGTCGGAGGAAGGCGTGTCGCTTCGCGATCTCGTTCGCCAGCACCGCCAGACACTCGCCGCCCACTATCTCGGCGACCGACATGCCGCACCGATGTCCGAGATTGCGCGTGTGCTGGGTTATGCAGACAACACGGTGCTCTGGCGTGCGCTGCGATCCTGGGAAAAGAAGGGGAACGACCCATCTTCGACAGGTTGATCGAAGATACACGGCAACGGAGATCGCCCGATTGCTGCCCTACGGACGGAAGCAAAAGCCCGGCATCCTCCAGCGCCCGAGCGCGGCATTCTCCAACGCCCCTATGGTGACAGTGCCTACTTCTCCTCCCTCATTCCTGTGCTCGTCACAGGAATCCAGCCACGGCGCGTCCGCGCCGTGAATGACTCTCATACGACGAGGTCGTTCTCCCGCGCCCAAGGACTTGGGCGCACTGGATTCCTGTGACAAGCACAGGAATGAAGGAGGTTGGGTTGGCGTTCTCGTCGTCAGCCAAGCACGCCTTCAGCAACGCTCGACGCCCTTTGCCGCCAGGATGTCATCAACGGCTGTCGACGTCAGAAATTCCGACAGCTGCCCGGCAGCTTCTGCGTCCGTTGAATCGGCGCTGATGCCAATAGCGAAGTCAATGTAACTTTGGAGTTCTGCCAGAAACCGACCGACAAGCATCACTTCGGGAGCGGCGGCGAGAATCGAAGTCACGGGAACGACGCCCAACTCGGCCTCCCCACGGCCTACGGCCGGCGCTGTCTGCCCTCCTGATATAGCCACCAGCTTGGGCTTCACCTCATCGGCTATTCCCAAGCGTTCCAGCAAACCGGAGAAGTAGCCGCCGCTGCTTCCTTCACTGGCGTAGGCGATCGACCTGGCGCTCTTCAACGCATGTTTGAATGCTTCCACCGACCCGACGTCGAGCGGCCGACCGCCTGCCTTGGCCGCCACCCCCATTGCTATCCGGCCGAACGCGACCTCGCTCCCCGCCTTGACTTTTCCCACGGCGGCCAGATCCTCAACAAGGTTCGGATTGGTGATGACGAGGTCAAAAGGCTCCCCAGCTTCAATCTCCTTCTTGACGACAGGATTGAGCTCCCACTTGACCGCAACTGTGAATCCTGTGGCCGTTTCGAACCGGGATATGACAGCAAGGACGGCGGGCCGAACCGCAACAGCGCCAAAAAGTCGGATCTCCTGATTCATGGCCCAACTCCGCCTCCGATCTGTCGATCCTGTCCAACAGACCCTACGGCCCCGCCCCAAAGAACGCCAGCCGGGTGAAGATCGTGTAGTCCGCTTCCGATACCATCAGCGCCACGAAAACCAGCACCAGCAGCGGCGGCAGCAGGATGGCGTAGACGAGCGCCAGCCGTTCCCAGGCCATGTGCATGAAGACGGCGACAATCAGCCCGGCCTTCAGCATCATGAACACAAGGATCAGCGCCCACCTCAGATAACCCTGGATGCCGAGATAATCGACCATGTAGGAAAAGGCGCTGAGCACGAAGAGCAGGCCCCAGACGAAGAGATAGAGCCGGATCGGGTGCTGCTGTCCGGTGTGTGTTTGTGCATGCACCGTTTGGCTTTGCGCATGCGCCGTTGTCTCGCTCATGACGACCTCACCACAGATAAAAAAACGCGAAGATGAAGACCCAGACCAGGTCGACGAAGTGCCAATAGAGGCCCATGATCTCGACGGCCTCGTAGCGGCCTTTCCGGCTGGTGAAGAAGCCGCGCCGTTCCACGTCGAAATCGCCACGCCAGACCTTGCGGGCGACGATGAGCAGGAAGATAACGCCGATCGTGACGTGGGTGCCGTGAAAACCGGTGATCATGAAGAAGGTAGATCCGAACTGTGCCGCCCCCCACGGGTTCTCCCAGGGGCGAACGCCTTCGGTGATCAGCTTCGTCCATTCGAAGGCCTGCATGCCGACGAAGCAGGCTCCGAGAACCGCCGTCAGCAGCATCAGCACCGCGGTCATGCGGCGATCGCGGCGATAGCCGCAATTGACCGCCATCGCCATGGTGCCGCTGCTTGAGATCAGCACGAAAGTCATGATCGCGATCAGGATCAGCGGAACGTTCTGGCCGCCGATATGCAGCGCGAAGACCTCGCTCGGATTGGGCCATGCAACCGGCGTCGACATCCGGGCCGTCATATAAGCGATCAGGAAACAGCCGAAGACGAAGGTGTCGCTCAAGAGGAAGATCCACATCATCGCCTTGCCCCAGGAGGCGGTCTTGAAGGCGCGCTGATCCGAGCTGAAATCGGCAGCGACACCGCGCAGGCCAACCGGGCTGAGGCCTGGCTCGCCGTGTGTCTGGACGGGATGTACCATCTGCAATCTCCTAACTGAGCAGTGTGCGGCAGAGATCGACGAAATCATTCGCCCATCCGGCAAAGAGCGCGAAGAGCAACAGCCAGACGGCGAGCATGAAATGCGAGTAGATGGCGGAAAGATCGACGCTGAGGCGCAGCCTGTCCGTCGCCACAGCCGTTGAAAAGGCCCCGACCGTCGTGTGCGCGAGCACGGCAAGCCCGCCGAGGATATGCAGGCCGTGCAGCCCGGTCAGCATGTAGAAGAAGCTGTTGGAAGGGTTATCGGCCAGCACGTACCCGGCCGCCGTCAGCTCCCGCCATGCCTGGATCTGTCCGACGAGGAAGAAGATGGCAAGCGCAAGCCCTGCAGCAAGCGCCGGTCGCAGCACTTCCATGCGGCCATGACCTGCTTCTCTTTTCGCCCATTGAAGGGCAGCGCTGCTTAAGGCCAGTGCCGCAGTGTTCACCCAGAGCAGCCGGGGAACAGGCGTCGCCCACCAGTCGGTCGACGCCATGCGCATGAAATAGGCGCTGACGGCAAGGCTGAAGACAGCGCCGACGACGCCGAGAAACACGAAGAGCCCGATTTTCACCGCCGGCGCCGGCAGCCTTTGCCGCTCGGCACCGTCATGACCCGGCAGTTGCACCGACCCGGTTTCGAGCCAGGGCTTCGAGGTCAACCGCTGCCCGGAAAGCCACCAGAAGATAATGGCGGCGACTGCGGCGAGGAAGATCAGCATGACGTTCATGCGTGGACCTCCCGTGTGACGCCGCCGCCTGATGGCACCGTCTGCGGTATGAAGTCCTCGGCCGCCCCGGGCACGCTGTAGTCATAGGCCCAACGGTAGACGACAGGCAGATCCTTGCCCCAGTTGCCGTGGGCGGGCGGCGTCTGCGGCGTCTGCCATTCGAGCGTCGTTGCCCGCCACGGATTGCCGCCGGACTCCCTGCCCCGGAAAAGGCTCCAGACCAGATTGAACAGGAAGACCATCTGTCCGGCCCCGACGATCAGCGCCATGACGGTGATGAAGATATTCAGCGTATGGGCCGAAGGCGGAACGAAGGCCGTCTCTCCCATCTCGAAGTAGCGGCGCGGCACCCCGAGCAGGCCGAGATAGTGCATCGGAAAGAAGATCGCATAGGTGCCGAGGAAGGTGATCCAGAAGTGGATATGGCCGAGCACGTCGTTCAGCATGCGTCCCGTCACCTTCGGATACCAGTGATAGATCGCCCCGAAAATGACGAGGATCGGCGCCACACCCATGACCATGTGGAAATGCGCGACGACGAACATCGTGTCCGACAGCGGCACGTCGACGACGACGTTGCCGAGGAACAGGCCCGTCAGACCGCCATTGACGAAGGTGACGATGAAGGCGAGCGCAAAGAGCATCGGCAGCGTCAGGTGGATGTCGCCGCGCCACAGTGTCAGCACCCAGTTGTAGACCTTGATCGCCGTCGGGACAGCGATGATCAGCGTCGTCGTGGCGAAGAAGAAGCCGAAGGCCGGGTTCATGCCGCTGACATACATATGGTGCGCCCAGACGACGAAGCTGAGCGCACCGATGATGACGATCGCCCAGACCATCATGCGGTAGCCGAAGATGTTCTTGCGCGCATGCGTGCTGATCAGGTCCGAAACGATGCCGAAGGCAGGCAGCGCGACGATATAGACCTCCGGATGCCCGAAGAACCAGAAGAGGTGCTGGAAGAGGATCGGGCTGCCGCCGCCATGCTGTAGCTGCGTGCCCATTTCGACGATGGCAGGCATGAAGAAGCTCGTGCCGAGCAGGCGATCGAACATCATCATGACGCAGGCGACGAAGAGCGCGGGAAAGGCGAGCAGCGCCATCACGGTCGCGGTGAAGATGCCCCAGACGGTGAGCGGCATGCGCATCAGTGTCATGCCGCGCGCCCGCCCCTGCAGCACAGTCACCACATAGTTCAGCCCACCCATGGTGAAGCCGATGATGAAGACGATCAGCGAGGAGAGCATCAGCAGGATGCCCCAGTCCTTGCCGCCAGGCGTGCCGGAGAGAACGGCCTGTGGCGGATAGAGGGTCCAGCCGGCCCCCGTCGGGCCTCCGGGGGCGAAAAAGCCCGCAGCGAGGATCAGCACTGCGAGCAGGTAAATCCAATAGCTCAGCATGTTGGCGTAGGGAAACACCATATCGCGCGCGCCGACCATCAGCGGAATGAGGTAATTGCCGAAGCCGCCGAGGAACAGTGCGGTCAGCAGATAGATCACCATGATCATGCCGTGCATGGTGATGAACTGATAATAATGATCGGCATCGATGAAGGTGAAATAGCCGGGAAAGGCGAGCTGAATCCGCATCAGCCAGGAGAGTACCAGCGCCACCAGGCCGATTGCGATCGCCGTGAGCGAATATTGGACGGCAATGATCTTGGCATCCTGGCTGAACACATATTTTGTCCACCAGCTTTTCGGATGATAGAGTTCGACATCCTCGACTTCAGCAGAGGGGACGGCGCCTGCGCTGTCGGATGGAATCTCGACCATGATCTCTCTCCCCTTCGTCTCCCAGCGGTCTGCGACCGCTGGGGGTCAGTTTGCCGGCGGCATCTCTCCCGATGACGCCGTAAGCTGGGTGAATGTCTGCTGCTGCCCGAGCCAGGTCTGGTAATCCGCATCCTCCTCGACAACGACGGTGCCGCGCATTTGCCCATGGCCGACGCCACAGAGTTCGGCGCAGAGGATGTCGAAGGTCCCTGTCCGCGTCGGCGTGAACCAGAAATAGGTGATCATGCCGGGTATCATGTCCATCTTGGCGCGGAATTCCGGCACGTAGAAATCATGGAGCACGTCGACCGAGCGCAGCAATATGTGCACCGGCTTGCCGATCGGCAGATGCAATTCGCCGCCCTCGATGATCACGTCGTCAAGGCCGCTTGCGTCGTTTTTATCAAGGCCGAGCGGGTTTTCGGGGGTGACGTCGCCGGTTTCGGCGCGGCCGAGCTTTCCGTCGGCTCCGGGCAACCGGAAACTCCACAGCCACTGCTGGCTGACGACCTCGACGGATGCGGCATCGGCAGGCACTGTGATGAACTGGTTCCACACGATCAGGCCGGGCGCCAGCATCGCCGCAACACCGACCGCCGTTCCCCCTCCCAGCAGCAATTCCAGCCTGCGGTTCTCGGGCTCGTAATGTGCACGGTTGCCCGGCTTGTGCCGGAAGCGGAAGACGCAATAGGCCATGAACAAAACCACCGCCACGAAGACGATGCCTGTGATCCAGAAGGTGATGACGAGGGTGGTGTCGATATAGGTCCAGTTGGACGCGATCGGCGTCCACCACCACGGGCTCAGCACATGGAACAGCACGGAGCCGACGACAATCAGGACGAGGATCAGCACGACAGCCATGTCCGCTCCTCCTCGAGCAGGTCGACCCGTGAAACCGCATTCCGCAAAAAGTCCGTGTTTATTATCGCACAGATAGAAAATATCGGCAATTACGGCAATTTAGGCATGCGCCCCGGGCCGCGAGCCGCCATTTGGAGTATTGCCCGTCGCGGGGAATGTTGCCCATCACTTGGAATATTGTTTGAGATAGGCGATGAGATTGGTGATTTCCTGGTCGTCCTTCACCCCGACGAAGGCCATCTTCGTACCCTTCACCTTCCCCTTCGGATTGTGCAGATAGTCGCGCAGCACCGTCTCGTCCCAGACGAGACCGCCCTCGCCGGCCGCCTTCATCCCGGCCGAATAGGCGTAATTGGGATGCGTTCCGGCCTTCCGGCCGAACAGCCCGTTCAACGACGGGCCGACCTTGTTCGTATCGGAATCGGCGACATGACAGGTCACGCATTTCTTAAAAACGGCAGCACCCGCCGTCGCATCGCCCTCCTGCGCCCCGGCGTCAGCAGGGGAAAGAGCAATCACGGATGTGGCGATCAGCAGAACAACACGGTAATCCATGGCAAACCTCATCCTCCTCAAGGTTGCCAGCCACTTGCACCCTCCGCAATCTCTCGCGTGGGAGTAGTGGTTGTTATGGCATAAAGCTTAGTCCTTCGCGGCAACAAGTCAATCGGCCCCACAATTGGGGCCACTTGAACGCCATCTGATGTCCGGGGGACCCGAGACGCGGATAAGCTCGTTGAGATCGAAAATCCGGCCAGCTATCCTTCAATCCACGGCGTAATGGATATGATGCAGGCCCCGCGCCACCTCAACTGCCGCCATTTGACCTACGTGCCGATCGAAAGCGCCTCCTTTACCGCCAGCTCGGCCATGGCGAGAGCGGCTTCGCGGGTCCTGGCGGCAGCGATGAAGCGGCCGTTATGGCAGAAGCTTGCGCCCTCTATGCCGCAAACCGCCTCCAATGCGCCATTGGTGAGCCCGGCCCAGGCCGCCGGCAGGTCGGCCCTGAGCTCGAACCCGTCCTCGGCGCGGCGGATGCCGGTCACGCACCAATCCTTTTCGCGCGGGTGGACGACGAACAGCAGGTGATCGGCGCCCGCCTTGACGATAGCGGGACGGAAGGGCATGCCCCTCGGCAATTCCAGAACACGCCCCTGCCCCGCAGCCTCGATTGCCCGATGCACGATCGCCTCGGCCCGCAATTTTGCGGCACTCTGAGCGATCCTGGCCTCGACGAAACTGCGGGCAATGGCAAGGGCCGTGTGGAAGGCGCGATCGTCGGCCTCAGGGTCTGCTTCGTCGAAAACCGGTTTCAGGGTTTCCAGCAGCGCCGGCAGCGTCAGCGCGGCCAGCGGCCCGGATGGGCTGAGCGCGCCATTGTCGGTCAGATCGACCGGCAGCACGAAGCTGGCGTCGAAAGAGCCATGCATCGCCTCGACATGCGCTTCGGGAAGGCCGAAGGCTGCGAGATAATCACGGCCGTAATGCTTCCAGATCAGGCCGAACGAGCTGTAGGGCTGGCCATCGTCGCGCAACGGCGCGCCGCGCTGGTGGTGATCGAATATCCCGGCAGCGGGATCATAGGCTCCGCCGACATCGTAGATGATCCGGTCTTCGCCCGGCGTGATCCACTCCGCCGCGCGGCTGCGAACGATACGAGCCTGCGGGAAAAGCCGGGTCAGGATGACGCTCGACAGCAATTCGTCGGCATGAAAGCCACCGGAATGGGTGACGAGGAAATCGGAGATCATGGGAGCTATGCGCCTTGTCGTTCGCGGACGATCCGCTTGCAGGTCGGCTGGAGATAACCGTTGCCGGCTGCTATCTCAACCCATACCTTAAATTGCAGTCGATTTAAGGATAAAATTATGCAGCAATCCAATGTGTTACAGCGTCCCCTGACGGGGCATCAGGAGTAAGAGGCAGTCCGTGGAGATCCCTCAGCGCTTTCACGTTGTCGAGACGGCCGGATGGCTTGTGAACCACCGCATGAACTCCGCCCTTCCCGGTTACCTCATGATCAGTTCCAAGACCGACACCAACGATCTGTCGGATCTGCCTGAAGACGCTTTGGCCGAATTCGGCCCATTGCTCGCAAGGGCTCAGAGTACGCTGAAACGGCAATTGAATGCTCAGCGCGTCTATATCGGCCGGTATGGACACACGCCCGGTTATCCGATCCACTTCCATGTGATCCCGATATATGAATGGGTGGAGGCGTTGTTCTGGAAGGACGCTCGATATCGCCTGCTTGAGAATTTTGCAGAGGGACCGGGGGAAACCGCAACGGATGGCGCAGAACTGACACTGTTTGTCTGGCGAGAGTTCTGTGAACGCGCAGAGCCGCCGCCGATCAGAGGGCCTTCGATCTCAGAGGCTATTAAGTTGCTGCGGGAAGCAATGCGGTTTCCGCCGCTTTAGATCTTTGTACTCATGCATGTCGCCGGAAAATGCCCAGCGGTTTTGGCAGGACGGCATGCATGAAGAGACAGCGCCGGCCTTGTGACCGCTGGCGATCCTGTGGCCGAAAGCGAGGTCGAAGGTCTCCGACCGTCTCGACCAACAATCCCGGATCCCCTCCTTGAGATCGAAATTCCCGGCCATCCGTCAATCCATGACGTATTGGATATGATGCCGGCCATGCACGGCCGATTTCTGGACATGGGCGCGAACGCCGAAGACCCGGCCGATCATATCCTCGGTCAGCACCTCCTCCGGCGCGCCGGAGGCGACGATCTCGCCTTTCTGAAGCACCGCCAGCCTGTCGCAGAACATCGCCGCCAGATTGAGGTCGTGCAGCGCGACGATGCAGGTGATGCCGAGCTTCGAAATCAGCGAGAGAATGTCGAGCTGATGCTGGATATCGAGATGGTTGGTCGGCTCGTCGAGCAGCAGTTCGCTCGGCGCCTGCGCCAGCGATCTGGCAATATGGACGCGCTGGCGCTCGCCGCCCGACAGCGTCTGCCAGAGCTGGCCCGCCCTCTCCTGCATACCCACCCGCGACAGGGCCTCGTCGACGGCGGCGTCGTCTCCGGCACCCCAGGACGACAACAGCCCGCGATGCGGCGTGCGGCCGAGCCGCACCACGTCGCGCACGGTCAATTGCGTATCGGTCGTCGACTGCTGCTCGACGAAGGCGACGCGACGCGCAAGGGCTGCGCGCGGCAGCGAGGAAATGTCGTCGTCACCCAGCCGGATGATGCCGCTGCGAACCCTGCGCAGCCGGCAGATCAATCTGAGAAGGCTCGACTTGCCGGAACCGTTCGGCCCGAGCAGACCGAGCACCTTGCCCTTTTCCACCGTCAGGCTGACGCCGTTGACGATGACGATATTACCGGCGGCAAAGCTCACCTCGTCGATGCTGATGCTCATGCCTTCCCCCGCACACGATAGAGGATGACGGCGAAGGCCGGTGCGCCGAAGAGCGCGGTGACGACCCCGATCGGCAGGATCTGCTGCGGGATGATGATGCGCGAAATAATATCGGCGCCGACCATGTAGATCGCGCCGCCGAGCGCCGTTGCCGGCAGCAGCCGCCTATGCGCCGGCCCGACGAGGAAGCGGGCGGCATGGGGGATGACGAGGCCGACGAAGCCGATCGAACCCACCATGCTGACGACGCTTGCCGTCATCGCCGCCGTCATGGCGAACAGCACGATCTGGACGCGGCGTACGGCAATGCCGAGCGAGGCGGCGGCATCCGTGCCGAAGGCGAAGGCGTCGAGCGCCCGCACATGGGCCATGCAGATGACGAAGCCGGCAAGCGCGATTGGCACCGACAGATAGACATCGGGCCAGCGCACGCCGCTGAGCGAACCCAGCAGCCAGAACAGGATGCCGCGCGCCTGCTCGGCATTCGCCGATGTCGTCACGATGTAGGAGGTTAGTGCATTGAAGAGCTGCGAACCGGCGACGCCGCACAGGATGATGCGCTCACCGGTTCCCCCCGCACCCGTCGCCAGGATGCCGACCAGCAAAAAGGCAATGACCGCACCGATGAAGGCGCCGCTCGACAGGCCGAGAACACCGTAGCCGAAACCGAGGATCATCACGCAGACGGCCCCCGTCGAGGCACCGGCGGAGATGCCGAGCACGTAGGGTTCGGCCAGCGGATTGCGCAGCAGCGCCTGCAGGATCGCGCCCGAAAGCGAGAGCGACGCGCCGGCGCTGGCCGCGACGAGCGCGCGGCTCAGACGATAATCCCAGACGATGCCCTGGTGGATGCGGCTGAGCTCGAAATCCGTTCCGAACAGACGGTTCGAAATCGCCTCCGCCGTCGTCGCAAGCGGGATCGCGATCTCGCCGATCGAAACGGCAAGACTGACCATCAGCCCGAGCAGGAGAAGTGCCGCCGTGGTGAGCGCGGCAAGCGCCCACCATCCCTGTTGCCTGACCGACACTGCCTTCACTGCGCCAGGCCGAAGGACTTGATGCCGTTCGCCAATGTCTCGATACCGTCGATCGTGCGGATCGTCGGGTTCATCGACTGCGCGTCCATCATCACGAAGTGCTTGTTTTTGACCGCGTCCAGCTCCTTGGTCACAGGATCGTTCTCGAGGAAATCGACCTTGACCTTGGGATCGTCAGCGGCGTAACGGCGGCGGTCCATGGTCGCGAGCACGATGACGGCAGGGTTAGCCTGGGCGATGGTTTCCCAACCGACCAGCGGCCATTCCTCTTCCGTGGTGACGACGTTCTTCGCACCGATCGTCTTCAGAATATAGGCGGGCGCGCTGTTCTTGCCGGCGATGAAGGCGTCGCCATTGACCTCCTTGCTGGAGAACCAGAAGACGACGGGCAGGTTCTTGCCCGACGCGCCTGATATCGAGGCGACGGCATCCGACTCGCGCTTCTTCAGCTTGGAAATCAGCGCATCGCCGCGCTCCTTGACGTCGAAGATCTCCGAGAGCTCGGCGATTTCCCGGTAGATCAGGTCCATCGTGAACAGCTCCTTGCGCACGCCGTCGCCGCCATCAGTGTTGACCTTGGCGACGCAATCGGCCGGCGCGAGATAGGTATTGATCCCGAGATCCTTGAATTGCTCCCGCTTGCCGACCGAGCCCTGCGCGCCGACATGCCATTCGAACTCGGCCGTCACCAGGTCGGGCTCCTGCCCGACGACGGATTCGAAGCTCGGGTCGTTGTCGGCAAGCCGCTTTATCTTGCTGTTGGCCTCGGCATATTGCGGCAGGACGGGACCGACCCAGACGGCCGTTCCGGCGATCTTGTCGGCAAGGCCGAGCGAGAAGAGCACTTCGGTCATGCCCTGACCGATCGAAACGACTTTGGATGGCGCCTTTTCGAAGGTCACCTGCTGGCCGCAATTGGTGATGGTCAAGGGATATCGGGTCGCGGCAAGGCTTGGTGCCGCAAAGCCGGCGAGCCCGAAGGCAAATGTCATGGTGGCGAGAATCTGGCGCATGGAAAACCTCGATGAAGGGAAAATCACGGCCGTTCCGCGCATATGCGCGGACCGAAAGCACGCTTAGGCGTGCACTAGCCGCAGGAGGCCCAATCGAGACGGATGCATGCCGGAATTCGGCGAAGGTTCAGCAGGTCAATCATATCTGTTCCTTGTCCGGGCATCCCCGCCCGGTTGATTGGATCGTGATTGACGGCAGGTCTCCTGGCTTGCGGATATCCGTCGTTTCATCCTCCTTCCCGCGATATCTCGCAGTGGCAGGGCCATGAGCCCTTCAGAGATGGCCAGTCGCTGGCCACTCCTGAGATGATCGACAATCCGCTTACAGTTGCGGGGGCAGCCACGGTCTCGGTCCCTACTGGGTCATCCTCACCGTGTTCCCTATTAATCCCCTTGGAGTCATCTTCAGGGAACCGTCGCCCCAGTTACGTCGCCGGCCCGCCCGGCGTCAATAACTATTCCCGCGTGTCATGCCGCCTCACCGACAAATGCGCTTCATGCCGTCTCACCGCGCAAACCGCCGGTTGCCAGAAGACGTTTGACAGCAATGCTGCCATTATGGCATTAATACTGCCATGAATAAAGTGACACCGCCTCGACCCACGGCCCGCGAAGAGTTGGCGACCATCACGCAGGACCGCATCATGGAAGGTCTTGCCGCCCTGTTGCGCGCCGGTAGCGACGAGGTCACCTTCGATCTCGTCGCCCGCCAGTCCGGCGTGCCGCAGCGCACGCTTTATCGCTATTTCGCCAACAAGGAGACACTGCTCGCCGCGTTCTGGCACTGGGTGAATGCGCTGATCGCCGTGCCGGCGCTGCCGGCTTCGCCTGAGCAAGTAGTGGCGCATATTCCCGAGCTCTTTTCTGCCTTCGACCGCGACGAGCCGCTGGTGAGAGCGATGCTGCACAATCCTCATGGTCGCGCGGTGAGGCTCGCCCATGCCGAGGCGCGGCGCGAGAAGTTTTCGATCGCGCTGCGCGATGTCACCGGGACGATTCCCGCAGAAGATGCCCGGCATCTGCTCGCCGCTGTGACAGCGCTCTGCTCTGCTTCGGGATGGGAGAGCATGAAAGATAACTGGAGCCTGTCGGGCGCTGAAGCCGCGAAGGCCGCGCAATGGGCCGTGCAGGCCCTGATCGACGATGCACGCCGGCGTTCCCGCGGGACCGAGGCCCGCCAGCCGGCAACAATGGAAGGAGACGCGCGATGATTCATCACATGTCGTTCGGCGTGCGCGATCCCGGTCGCGTCGCCCGGGTGCTGGCGGAGCTCATGGAGGCGACCGCGCTGCGGGCGCCGACCCCGCCCTTTCCCCATGACGCCTGGCTCGTCGTATCGGGCGATACGCAAGGCTCCTTCCTCAAAATCCTGCCCGCAACCGCGGTCTTCGATCCGGACGCACCGCTCGGCATCCGCCAGCGCCCGGCGACCTTCGAGCCGGTCACCGCCCACGTGCTGGTCAGCGCCGCGGTAGACGCCGCGTCGATCGAGACTGCCGCCGCCCGCGAAGGCTGGTGCGCCGAGCAGGTGGAAACCGGCCTCTTCCGGATCGTCAAACTCTGGGTCGAGGACAACGTCCTGGTCGAATTCCTGGCAAAGGGTGAAGCCGATCGTTACATCGAAGCCTTCGGCCCCGCGGGCCTTCCCTCCCTCGACGGCAAATTGCGGGACCTCGAGGCAAAGCTTGGCGATGCCCTCGCGCAGAAGCTGCCGCCTGGCGTGCTGGAAAAAGCGCTGGGACATCCGCAGGCGTAGTCGTTGCCGGACCTGCGTCACGACGGATTGCGGAAGGCAGGCCCCGACATAGTTTTGGCGCCACCGATTTCAACGAGGTTTGATGTAGCAATGAGCAATCCGGATAGCACCGATCTCGCCGCCGCCAGGATAGACGCGATTCGCCAAGCAGCCGAGCAAGGCGATGCGCAAGCACAATTTGAATTGGGCCACATCACCGCACGAGGTGAAGGTGTCACCCGCGATAAAACAGAAGGCGCGGGATGGCTTCAGAAAGCCGCCGAACAAGGTCATGCCGACGCGCAATTCCTCCTGGCGGGCCTCTATCTCATGGGGGACGGAGTTGCACAGAGCGCGCCCGAAGGCTGCGAGTGGCTTGAGAAAGCCGCCAATCAAGGCCACGCCGACGCGCAATATTTGCTGGGCTTGATGAGAGAAGACGGCGACGGTTGCGATATCGATGCAGCAGACGCTGTCAGATGGTACAGCCAAGCCGCAGATCAGGATCATGCTGGTGCACAGTACAGGCTAGCCCAGTTGAAAGAGCACGGCGTGGGCTGCGAGATCGATCTGACAGAAGCATTCAAATGGTACCGTCGTGCTGCACTTCAGGATTACCCGGATGCAAGGGAAGATCTACTCGGATTATGCCGTGCACATCCAGACCTGCCGCTACCGGTGTCAGAATTGCTCGATGGCAAAGGTCGCTCCTGATACCCAGCTCTTTTTCCCGGGCGGCGCAGCGTCCAGACGTCGTCACCGGCCAACTATCCCCCGCTCTCACAAAGCATCCAGCGGTATCTTCAGATACCGCCGGCCATTCCCCTCCGGCTCGGGCAGCCGTCCGCCGCGGATATTCACCTGCAGCGCGTGCAGCATCAGCTTCGGCTTCGGCAGCGTGCGGTCGCGTGCCTGGCGCAGCGCCACGAAACCGGCCTCGTCGATGCCTGCAATATGCGGATTGGAGCGCTTCTGCGCCGCCACCGTGCTTTCCCAGCGTGGGTGCCGGCCGCCCGGCTGATAATCGTGGCCGGAAAAGAGCCGGGTTTCCTCGGGCAGCGACAGGATGGCCTGGATCGAGTGCCAGAGGGCGGCAGCACTGCCGCCGGGGAAATCCGTACGCGCCGTGCCGGAATCCGGCGTGAACACCGTATCGTGCACGAAGGCGGCGTCACCGATCACATAGGTGATCGAGGCGAGTGTGTGCCCGGGCGAAAACATCACGCGGACTTTAAGCGCACCGATCTCGAACGTGTCGCCATCGGCAAACAGCCGGTCCCATTGCGAACCGTCGGTTTTAAGGGCCGGCCAGTTGTAGATCTCCTTCCAGAGCTTCTGCACGTCGGTGACATGGGCGCCGATCGCCGTCGGCGCGCCGGTCTTCTCATGCAGATAATGCGCGGCGGAGAAATGATCGGCATGCGGATGCGTGTCGAGGATCCATTCGACTGTCAGCCCTTCACTTTCGATATGAGCGAGGATGGCGTCGGCATTGGCCGTTCCCGTCGCCCCCGACATCTCGTCGAAATCGAACACCGGGTCGATGATGGCACAGCGTCTCGTCGCCGGGTCGGAAACGACATATTGCACACTGCAGGTGCGGGGCTCGAAGAAGGCCTTCACATGAGGCACCTGCCCTGTCCGCTTCTCGAGAAAGCGGCGCGCGCCGGCAAGATCGAAACCCAGGTTTTGACCGAAGGCTTCGACATCCCCGGGCTTCATCCGCCCATCCAGCACCTCGCCCAGCACATAGAGCATCAGCGCCCGCGTGCCGCTCTTGCAATGGGCGACAACCGGCCCCTTCGCTTGCGCCATCGCCGACTGAAAGGCGCGGATATCGGCTTCGGTGATCTCGGTCCCCTTCACCGGCACGAAACTGTAGGAAAGCCCGACCGCGGAGGCGGAAGCCTTTTCCACCGTATTGCCCGGCTGCTCCGGCTCCTCGCCGTCAGGCCGGGCATTGATGACGGCGGCAAAGCCTTGAGCCGCGAAGGCAGCAAAGCCTGCGGCATCGGGCTGCCCCGCCACCGATATCAGCTCATTGACCTTCACGGATGTCATCGAAATCCCCGCGCTGCCTTCGTCGGGCATTATCGCATGTATATCGATACAATCTCACAAGTATATTGCCGAGCGCAAGAATAGGCGCTTGGTATTCTTCCGCGCCTGTCGCCGGTCCGCAAAGCCTGACGACGCCGGCGGGAGACGCCGCCCGAACTCCCGCCCATCCCGACGGTGTATCGTCAAAACGACAGCGTTGCAGCACCCTCCTTGATCTCGGCATGCATGGCGCTGGCGCCGACGATGACGACGCCGTCGAGCATGTCCTCCTGCGTGTAACCGCGAGAGGCGACGCAGGGCGGGCAGGCCCAGATCGTGCCGCCGCGCTGCTGGAAATTCTCGATCAGGCTCGACAGCGGATCGAGCGGCGGCACATGCGTCATGCGCTGGCCGCCCTTGCGCACCAGGTCGATCCCGGTGCTGGTGAGGAACACAGAAACCTTCAGCCCGGCGGTGATGCCGCCATTGGCAATGGTGAAGGCGACGGAGGACAGTTCGGATTCGATGCCCTTGGTAACAAGCACGACCAGTTTGTCGCTTTGAGTTTGCATAGTATTCTCCCAGTGAGTTGACGTGAACGCTCACTACGAGCGAGCGGGAACACCATAGGAGGGTGCGCGGGGCGCGTATTTGGCCGGAATGCGTGAAGCCTTGTCCGAAAATCCAGACGCTGCGGGTGTTGCGCGCGACGACGTGCTGTCGGCGCTGCTGTCGACGATCCGCCTTTCGGGATCGCTGCAGTTCTGCTTCATGCCGACGGGCGACTGGCAGACCGATGCCGCGCCGTCGCTGGCAAATCTTTCGGCCAAGGCTTCGGGCACGATGCCGTTTCACATCGTCGTGGAGGGCCGCTGCTGGTTGAAAACGGAAGGCGAAGAGAGCGAGCTGGAGGCCGGCGACGTACTGGTCTTCCCCTTCGGCACCGGCCATCAGCTCGGCGCGGGCAGAGACGGCACGCTGGTCCTGCCAACCCGCGACCTTCCGCAGAAGCCATGGCGTGAGATTCCCGTGCTGCGCTATGGTGAGGCGGCTCAAGGGGTGCGGCTGCTCTGCGGCTATCTGCAATGGGACGGGTTGAGCTTTGCGCCGCTGCGTCAAGCGCTGCCCAAGCTGATCCATGTCAGGACACGAGCCGCCAATGACGGCGACTGGCTGCGCGCCACCATCCGCCAGATGGTCGAGGAGGTCGACAGGCCTCGCGCCGGCGGCGTCTCGATGCTGCCGCGGCTGACGGAAATCGTCTTCATCGAGATTCTGCGCCATCAGATCATGATGGCCGAGCCGCGCTCGGTCGGCTGGCTGGCAGCGCTCGCCGACCCGGCGCTGTCGCGCTGCCTCTCCCTCATTCACGACGATCCCAAACGTGACTGGTCGCTGGAGGACCTCGCCGCCGCCGCCGGCCAGTCACGCAGCGCCCTCGCCGACCGCTTCCAGGCAATGCTCGATACCTCGCCGATCCGCTATATCAGGGACTGGCGGCTCTACCTCGCAAGCGTCGCGCTCGCCACCTCAGGCCAGACGATCGCGACGATCGCTTACGAAGCCGGCTATGCCACCGAAGCCGCCTTCAACCGCGCCTTCTCCCGCGCCTTCGCCACCCCGCCGGCAGCATGGCGGGCGATGGCGCGGGCGTAGAGGGTGATCGGCACCCGAGGAGAGCCTCGTTCTGAGGCGCGCCGCAGGAGCCGCGAAAGATGAGGTTGGTTGCAGAATGCCGCGACACTCATGGGTGGAAAGAATCAAAGGATGCGCTAATTAGAAAAACCATCAAATTCTGGAGCGAGCCTTGGATTCCGAATCCCCTAAGCCACTTACAGCTCGCTTTCCTGTCGGTGGCGGGGAAATTGGCCGGCTGATCCAGACCCGCGACTGGAGCAAGACGCCGCTCGGTCCTCTCGACCTCTGGCCGCAAAGTCTGAAGACGGCCACGAATATGCTCCTGCTTTCACCCGTGCCGATCGTTCTTCTCTGGGGCGAAGACGGTGTGATGATCTACAACGACGCCTACTCCGTCTTCGCAGGCAGCCGCCATCCGGATCTTCTCGGTTCCAAGGTCCGCGAGGGCTGGAGCGAAATTGCCGATTTCAATGACAATGTGATGAAAGTCGGACTGTCGGGGAAAACGCTCGCCTACGAGAACCAGGAGCTGACGCTGTTGCGCCATGGCAGTCCGGCTCCCGCTTGGATGAACCTCGACTATTCGCCCGTCCTCGACGAAAGCGGCAAACCCGCCGGCGTCATCGCGATCGTCGTCGAAACGACGAAAAGCGTCCTTGGCCAGCGCCGACTGCGCGAGAGCGAAGAGAGGTTCAGGGCGTTCACGACCGCGACGACCGACATCGTCTATCGTATGAGTGCCGACTGGAAGGAGATGCAGCAGCTCGACGGTCGTAACGTTCTCGCCGACACGGCCGATCCGACTGTCGCGTGGCAGGAGGCCTATTTATTTCCCGAGGACATTCCCGCGATCCAGGCGGTGATCGACGAGGCCATATCAAGCAAGGGTGTTTTCGAATGCGAGCATCGCGTCCGGCGGGCCGACGGCAGCACCGGGTGGGTGCTGTCACGGGCTGTTCCACTCCTGAACGACGCAGGCGCCATCGTCGAATGGTTTGGGGCCGCGACCGATATCACCGAGCGGCGACACAAACAGCAGCAGTTGGAACTTGTCGTTCATGAGCTCAACCATCGCGTAAAGAACAATCTGGCGATGGTGCAGGCTTTTGCGTACCGCACCTTCCGGGATGCCGAAGACATCCCTCGTGCACTGGACAGTTTCACGGCGCGGCTGGTGTCGCTCGGCCGTGCCAATGATCTGTTGACAGGCGAATTGTGGAGCAGCGCCTCCTTGAAACAGACGCTCGACCAGGCGACCGTTCCACATCGGCCGGACGGCGGGCGGTGGGAGTTGACCGGAGACGAAATCCGGGTTTCCGCAAAGACGGCGCTGGCCCTGACCATGGCCTTTCACGAACTCGGCACGAATGCCGTCCGCCATGGCGCATGGTCGAATGATGGCGGCGCCGTCAGCGTTAAATGTTCCCTCCAAATCATCGACGGAACGCAACGCTACCGCATAGACTGGAACGAACATGGCGGACCGCCTGTCGAACAGCCGAAGCGAAAGGGCTTCGGCACGGTCCTCATCCAGCGCGGCCTTGCCGCCGAGACGGGAGGCAATGTGGAGATTTCGTTTGCCGAAACGGGTTTTTCCTTCAGCCTCGATGCTCCGGCAGACTGTCTTCGGAACGAATGACATGGCCAAGCGTGTTCTTGTCGTCGAAGATGAAATGACCATCGCCATGATGATCGAGGATATGCTCGTCGACCTCGGTCACGAGGTCGTCGCGACAGCCGCGCGTTTGCCTTCGGCGCTGGAGGTTGCCGCCGATGGAAATCTTGATTTCGTCGTTCTCGATGTGAACTTGGCCGGACATCAGTCATTCCCGGTGGCCGCAATCCTTCAGCAGCGCGGTATCCCGTTTGCCTTCGCAACCGGATATGGGCCAGCGGGTATCGATCCCGCCTTTGCCGGCCGACCGGTGCTGACTAAGCCGTTCACAACTGCCGATCTTGCCGCTGTCATCGAAACTGTCGGCTGAGACCCAAGAAGGCCGACGCCCAAGCCCAAGAGCCGCCCGAATGAGAGGTGTTGTGGCGGGCGATGGCGCAGGGCTGAACTGGATCCGATCGACACCCAGATGGACGATCAGCGCGGTTGCGGGCCTGTCAATCCGAGGGCCAGCGTGATGTCGTTGATGATCCCCAGTCGCGCTTCGATCACCGCAATTTTCTCAGGCGTATCGGCACCAAAAGCCTCGATATCGATGAACATTTGCTCGCAGCCGCCTGGCGTGACCGTGCCGAACATCTGGCCGGGTTCGTCGCCTATGTTTCGCCAGCTGTGCGGTACATGTGGCGGCAGAACGACGACGGTTCCCACAGGCGCGTCGAACGCCTCGTCGCCGCATTGGAATCGATAGAGCCCGCGGATGACCCGAAAGACTTCGATCTCCCGCGTATGCGTGTGCGGGGCCGGACCATGACCGGGCGGCGTGAAGGTTTCCCACATCCCGAACGCGCCGCCGGTCTCGGCGGTCGTGGCATGGATGACGATCCTCGCGCCAAAGGGCGTCCTCGCCACGCGTTCCTTGCCGGGTAAAGAGACGACGGCGTTCCTGAAACTCGACATATCTACCTCCCCTCGATTGCAATCTTTGGGCGGAGCCTGCGCCTCACCCTTGCGTCGCCGGCTCATTGAGCATCGCTTCGATATTGTATCCGTCGGGATCGAGAACGAAGCAGGCGTAATAGTTCTCTTCATATTCCGGCCGCGGGCCGGGCGCGCCATTGTCCCGGGCGCCGGCTTCGAGCGCGGCCTGATAAAACGCCTCGACCTCCGCCCTGCTCCGAACCCGGAAGGCAACGTGCAGCCGCGTCAGAGGCGGCTTGTCGTCGGTGTGCTGGATCTCGAACAGGCTGCCGCCGACATCGAAGGCCCAGAACACACCCTCCTTCCCGAAGGAGAGGCGATAACCCAGAGGTTCGAAAGCGCGCTCGTAGAACAACTTGCTCTTCTGCAGGTCACCCACTGCGATGGTGATATGATCGATCATGCCGTGCCCTCCCTATCGTTCCAGCGCCCCATCATAGTCGAAATCGCCGCGGCGGAAAAACTGACGACTGATGGCAGGGTGAATGCCAGATCAGCGGTCCCTGCCCAGACAGAGCGGACTCGCCCACACCCGCAGCCCACCTGCCCGCCAGACAGCAAAAG
Source organism: Rhizobium sp. WYCCWR 11152 (assembly GCF_013087615.1). Classification (NCBI taxonomy): domain Bacteria; kingdom Pseudomonadati; phylum Pseudomonadota; class Alphaproteobacteria; order Hyphomicrobiales; family Rhizobiaceae; genus Rhizobium; species Rhizobium sp. WYCCWR 11152. Next base: position 73,587 of record NZ_JABFCP010000004.1, read on the forward strand.
CCCCGCCAATCATTGGCGGGGCTGTGCATGCTGAAAATCGATCGGCATCCTCGCTTTGTCGACCGACAGCCGACGCGTCCGCGCAGTCGAACATTCCGACTATCGCATCGACATCAACTTCGTCATCAGCCCTGCTTTGATTTCGAGCACAGGTCGATTGACTTGGGGATGGCCGATGTCATCCCGGGGATAACCGATGTCCCTCAGCTGGTCGGGCGTCAGATCTGCCAATGCCTTCCGTCTTGCGACGCTCCGCTGCCACTTCCTCAGGGCAGCGACGATGATTGCTACGCTGTTCGCCCCGGACCCAAACACCTGTCTTTCCGGCGCGCTGATGCCGGCATGAGTTTCCGTGTGAGCCATTTTCAGTCTCCCATCTGTGAGATTTGCAAGTGGGAGCCTGCCACGCGGGTGTTTTCGCGCTGTTCGGCTCAGCGTGAACGGCCGGGAAAACTTCGACAAGCCGCCGCTAAATCGGTGTTAAATCTCTTTGCCGAGATGCTATTCTGCGGCGGCAGTCGAAATCTGGGGGACAATCTGTGCGCATCAGGTTGCTGGGTGGCCTCGAAGTGACTTCGCCGGAGCATCGGCAGGTTCGCTTCACCACGCGCAAGACGTCGCTTCTCTTTGCTGCCCTCGTGCTCGCAGGCCGCCGCGGCTATCGCAGGGAACTGCTTTCCGAGACCTTTTGGCCGGGACGAAGCAATGAGCAGGCCCGCAACAGCCTGCGCCAGGCGCTGGTCGATATCAGACGATCGTTCCCGGCTGGCGGGGATGCCGCCGTCTACATCGACGGGGATCAGGAGACCGTCGCGCTGATAACAGGTCCTGATGAAACCGACATTTCGATCTTCGACCGTAAACTGGAGGCAGGTCGGACCGCCGATCTCGCCTTCGCCGCCGATCTCTACCGTGGCGAGGTGCTCGCAGGCGAGGCCATTCCGGACGGGCTGGATGAGTGGTTTGGACCTTACCAGAGCACATATCAACGCAAGGCGCTGCAGCTGGTGGAGCGGTTGAGCCTCGCGCTCTCCGAGCCGGGCGCGGCGGAAGAATCGGCCTGCGAAGCGCTGGCGGAGAGGCTGCTGGCTGTGGACCCGACCATGGAGGCAGCCCATCGGGCGCTGATGCGGATCCACGCTCTCAGGGGTCACGAAAACGCGGCCTTGCGCCAGTTCGAGGCCTGTCGGGCGTTCTTGAAGAAGCATCTTCAGGCAGAACCCGAGGCAGAGACCTCTTCCCTGGCCGCTTCGCTGCAATCGCGCCAGGGATCTAAACATCAGCGGACCACACCGAGCCCCGACCTCGCGCTGCAGCCGCAGGCCATCTCAGCCTCGGCGAAACATCACGACCGGCCATCGGTTGCCGTGTTGCCGTTTCAGAATCTGAGCGGCGACGCGGAGCAGGAGTATTTCGCCGACGGCATTGTCGAGGACATCACCATCGCGCTTGCTCAATTCCGCCACCTCTATGTCATCGCCCGGAATTCGAGCTTCACCTACAAAGGTCAGGCGGTCGACATAAAGCAGGTCGGGCGCGAGCTGGACGTGCGCTATGTGGTCGAAGGAAGCGTGCGCCGGACGGGTGACCGCCTGCGCATTGCCGGGCAGCTCATCGATACGTCGACCGGTACACATCTTTGGGCCGATCGTTTTGACGGAACCCTGGCGAATGTCTTCGATCTCCAGGATCAGGTCGCCTCGAGCATCGTCGGCGCCATAACGCCGAAAGTGGAGGAGGCTGAGATCGAGCGTGCCAAACGCAAGCCGACAGAGAACCTCGACGCCTACGACTACTATCTCCGCGGCCTGGCGGCCTTCGACCGGACGGTCACCAACCGATCGGTCATCGACGAGGCGCTGCGGCTTTTCAGGGAGGCAATCGAGCGTGACCCGGAATTCGCCGTAGCGCATGCACGGGCGGCACGCTGCTACGCCACACGAAAGAGCAATGGCTGGATGCTCAATCCCGCAGACGAGACTGCCGAAGCGACCCGGCTGGCGAGGAGAGCGGTCGAACTCGGCTGGGACGATGCGGTTGCGCTCACCTACGGCGGATATGTCATCGGTTATGTCGGCGGCGACCTCGATGACAGTGCGGCCTGCATCGATCGCGCACTCTTCCTCAACCCGAACCTGGCGGCTGCGCTCGGCGTCAGCAGTTGGGTGAAGGCGTGCCTGGGCGAGCCTGATAGGGCCATTGAACACGCAACACTCGCCATGCGTCTCAGCCCTTTGGATCCGCGCCTGTTTGCCTGGCAGTTCAATATCGGTCTCGCGCATTTTTGCGCCGGCCACTATGACGATGCTGCCGTCTGGGCAGGAAAATCGCTACGCCACCAGCTGAACTACCCGAGCGCGATGCGCGTGATGGCGGCGAGCCAGGCCATGGCCGGGCGGCTTGCGCAAGCCCGGGAAACGATCGCCCGCCTGTGCCTGATGGACCCAGCCCTCCGACTTTCCAATCTCGCCGACGTGCTGCCACCGTTCCGGCGACCGGACGATCGCAATCTATATATCGAGGCTCTCAGGATGGCGGGACTGCCGGAGTAGCTGCGGCTTCAGCGGCTTCTTCGGAACGAAGGGGTCATGCCGGGCTATTACCACCCCCTATCGGCTAATTGCGAAACGATGCTGCTTCGTGTGAAATTGCCATGCTATGAATCACACGGGCGAAGTTCTCATTCTCACCGGGCCGCCGGGCTCGGGGAAAACCACGATGGCCGAGGCGCTCGCCAGCGAGCCCGGCTCGCCGAAGGTCCATCTTCATTCCGACGACTTCTGGCATTTCATCAAGAACGGCGTGATCCCGCCCTATCTGCCGGAAGCGCATGAACAGAATATCGTTGTCGTCGACGTGTTGACGAAGGCGGCGTCAGGCTATGCCGCCGGCGGTTACTTCGTCGTCGTCGACGGCATCGTCGGGCCATGGTTCCTGGAACCGTTCCGGAAAATCGCGGCACCCCTCCACTACGTGGTTCTGCGCCCGCCGCTCGATGTCGCCATCCGGCGCTGCCGGGAGCGTGGCGGCGACACGCTGACCGATCCCGGCCCTATTGCGGCACTCCATCAGCAATTCTCGTCACTTGGCCCGTTCGAACAACATGTCGTCTCGACGGAGGGGCACGACAGGGAAGATACGTTGCGCACGGTGATCGAGGCTATGCGCAGCGGCACGTTTCGCCTGGCGTCATAACGCCAGCCCCTCAGCTTTTGGCACAAGCGGCAGACACTGCCGGGATTCTCTTACCCGATCCCGGTTCGTCCTCTCCGAGCGAGCCGGGAAATTCATGAGCGGACCTCATAAGTTCATGCCGATATCCACGGCTAATCGCCTCCGGACTTTGCCCTATCTTGGGATCAAACCTGGGAAGGAGGACTTGAAATGATCAAGCGCAAGCTCGGCCAAAGAGGCCCTGACATATCGGCGATCGGCTTCGGCTGCATGGGGCTGAATTACCATCGCGGGCCGGCGATGGAGCGCGGCGATGCCATTGCGCTCTTGTGGGCGGCGCATGAGCGGGGCGTGACCTTCTTCGATACGGCCGAGGCCTACGGGCCGTTCACCAATGAGGAGCTCGTCGGCGAGGCGCTGGCGCCGATCCGTGATGAGGTGGTGATCGCTACGAAATTCGGCTTCAAGGATGGCCGGCCGGAAATCGGCCTGGATAGCCGGCCGGTACGCATCCGTGTGGTCGTCGAAGAAGCCCTCCAGCGGCTTCGCACCGATCGCATCGATATCTTCTACCAGCATCGGGTCGACCCTGCCGTACCGATCGAAGAGGTGGCAGGCACGGTGAAGGATCTGATCGGCGCCGGCAAAGTGCTGCATTTCGGCCTATCCGAAGCTGATGCTGGTTCCATCCGCCGCGCCCATGCCGTCCAGCCCGTCACCGTGTTGCAAAGCGAATATTCGCTGTGGTGGCGCAACCCGGAACGGGAAATCCTGCCCGTCGTCGAAGAACTCGGCATCGGCTTCGTGCCCTATAGCCCGCTCGGCCGCGGCTTCCTCACCGGCACGATGGACGAGAACACCAGTTTCGAAGGCGGCAACGACCACCGCAAGACCAATCCGCGTCTCTCGGCCGAAAACCGCAAAGCGAACCAGCCGGTGGTCGATGCGATCGAGGCAATCGCCGCTCGCAGAAACGCCACCGCGGCCCAGGTCGCCATCGCTTGGTTGATGGCCCGCAAACCCTGGATAATCCCCATTCCCGGCACGACCAAGCTGCACCGATTGGAAGAGAATATCGCCGCCGCCGACATCACCTTCACATCGGAAGAACTGGCCGAGATCGACGCGGTTTTTTCAGGCATCGAGATCCACGGCGACCGCTACTCGGAAACATCGGCAGCCCGCGTCATGCGGTGAGCCGACGCCACCAGTCGCCGACGCTAAATCCCCATGACAAGGGATCGATCAATTCGGGCGGCGGGAGCATTTCCTTCAGGTCGAGAAGATGGCGTCTCGACGGCGGTGTCACGGCCTCCGATAAACCCGCAAAACCGCCCGCGAGACGCGGGCGGCTGCATCATCGTGTGGCACCCGCCTCAAGCGCGGATGATCAGTCCTGGCCCTGCAGGCGGTCCATCACCTGGAGTAGCAGATCGGCGCAGGCCTTCATCGGTTCGTCCTCGGCGCATTTGAGATCAATCCGGGTGTTCCCATCCTCGATCCGGAAATGCGCTGCCTTGGACGGCGGTGGCGGTGGCGGGCGATGACCGCGGAAACCACGGAAACCCATGTCGCCTCTCCGACCATGCCAGCGGTAATCCGGGCGATCTCCCGGCCTCGCATCCGGCCGGTCCGTCATCTGCTCATCGTCATCAGGAGCGGACGGAGACGGCGGCGGAGGCGGCGAGCCGGGTTCAGCCGCTGCGGGCGGAGGCCCAGCGGATGGCGGAGCCGGCGGCTGCTGGGCGAAGGCGGTGCCGGCCAGTGCGGCAAGGGCAAGGCCTGATAGCAGAAGTCGTTGCATGGAAACGTTCCTTTCGGAGTTATGAGGCGTGTCTGTTAACACCGCAGCGCGGCTTTGGTTCACGCCCGTCACGGCCTGTGATCGAAATCTGCAAATCGTCTGTGCGGAGGACCTTTCGGCGGACGCAGCGCTTCGGTTCGTCCATCCTGACGAACGAGGTAGCTCGCATGCACGAAGCCGTCGTCGAAGCGGCCCTGGACGGTGACGGCTTCATCCTTGGTGACGAGATCGCCATCCTCGCCGGCCCGGCCGGTTTCAACAAGCGCCTTGCCGCTCTCATCCTGCAACACGAACTTGTTGCCGTAGATCTCGGCGACCTTGCCCTTGATGGTGACGAGGCTCGAAACCGGCATGGCCGAAATCGCCACCGGCGTCAGCGGCGCCATTTCGGGCGTGGGGCGCATCATCTTCACGGCGCCCGCGCCCCCGGCAGCACCGATGACAAGCGCCACGGCCGCGGCGATAACGGGAACCGCCAGCCAGCGCCGGTGCGGCACGGGCGTTGCCCCCTCGGCATGTTCGTTGTCCTGGTCTTCGTTCGGCATATATCTGCTCCTTGCTTCAGTAATAGTCGCAATCTAGCCGAGCCGCCCCCTCACCTGCCTGAACCTCTCCGTTCAGACTGAGTTAAGCTCGGCCCGATAGTTTCGGGCCGTTCCCGCAGATGAAAGCCCTGCCCCATGCGCGTACTGCTCGTCGAAGATGACGAAGACCTGAGCGGCCGGATCGCCGCCGTGCTGCGATCGGAGAACTTCGTCGTCGATATCGCGCGCAACGGCGAGGACGCCCTCCATGCGGGGCTGACCGAACTCTTCGACGTCGCAATCCTCGACCTCGGCCTGCCGAAGATCGATGGCGTCAGCGTGCTGAAGGGCTGGCGCGAGGGCGACCGCAATCTGCCGGTTCTGGTGCTGACGGCGCGCGACGGCTGGCCGGATAAGGTCGCGAGCTTCAAGGCCGGCGCCGACGATTTCCTCGCCAAACCGTTCAAGGTGGAGGAATTGGTGCTGCGCCTGCGCGCCCTGGTGCGCCGGGCGTCCGGTCACGCCGCCTCGCGGCTCGTCTGCGGCGCGCTGGTCTTCGACGCCCAGCTCGGCACCTTCGAGCTCGACGGCCTGCCGCTGAAGCTGACGGCGCTGGAATGGCGGGTGCTCTCCTGCCTGATGCTGCGCAAAGAGATGATCGTCGACCGGCGCGAACTGACCGAGCGCGTCTATGACGGCGATGCCGAAGTCGACTCCAATTCCATCGAGGTCATCATTGCCCGCCTGCGCAAGAAGCTCGGGGCCGACCATATCGAGACGGTGCGCGGCCGCGGCTATATGCTGACGTCGGCATCATGAAGGCGCCCTCCCTCAAACCGAAATCGATCGCCGGCCGGCTGCTGATGTTCTCCGGCATCTTCGTGACCCTGGCGCTCGTTGTGGCCGCCATCGTGCTCTGGCTGGCGCTCAAAACGGTGGTGCGCGAGCAGGTTGACCAGCGCCTCGACACACAGATCGGCGCCCTTGCCGGCGCCGTGACGCGCGACGCACAAGGCAAGATCACCTTGTCCGCGCCGCTCGATGCGCCGCCCTTCGATCGCCCCTCATCCGGCTGGTACTGGCAGATCGACGACGGGCAACAGCGCCTGACCTCCCGCTCCCTGATGAACGGCACGATAGACGCGCCGCCGCCCCGGCAGGATCTGCGCCATGTGTTGATGGGCATGCCGACATCAGGCAGGGGCGGTGATCGCGGAAGAGGACTGCTCTATCTGCGCCAGGCCGTGCGCAGCATCGACGGCATGACGCTGACGATCACCGCGACGGCGCCGATGATCGCCCTCGTCGGCCCGGCACTGCGCGCCCTTTTCTGGCTGGTGCCCTGCATGCTGCTGCTCGGCCTCGTGCTGATGGCCGGCACGCTCTGGCAGATCCGCTTTGGTCTCAGGCCGCTGAAATCCATGGCAGCCAACATCGATGCCATCAACCGGGGAGAACGCGCCCGCCTGCCCGATGAGCCAACCGTCGAGCTTGCGCCGCTCGCGCTGAAAACCAACACGCTGCTGGCGGCCAACGAAGAAAGGCTCGCGGCAACGCGCATGCAGTTCGCCAACCTCGCCCACGGCCTCAAGACCCCGGTGGCGAGCCTGCTCCTGGCGCTCGACGAGCAAAACGATCCGCAAGGCGCACTGCGGAGCCTCGCCGCCCGCATCGACAACAGGATCAAACACCACCTCGCCGCCGCCCGCCGCGTGATGGCCTCCTCGGACAATGTCGCCAGCACCGACCTCGCGGCCTCAGTCGCCGATGTCCACCGCGCGATCAGCCAGATCCATGCCGAGCGCAAGATCGCCTTCGACACCGATATATCAAAGGGCCTGCGCGTCGCCTGCGACGAAAGCGATGTCGAGGAAATGCTTGGAAACCTGATCGACAACGCCTTCAAATGGGCCGCCTCCCACGTCACCCTCCGCGCCCGCCGCGACGGCCCGACCGCCCGCATCATCATCGAGGACGACGGGCCGGGCATCGCTCCGGACCGCCTCGCCGCCGTCCTCCTGCCCGGCGTCCGCGAAGACGAACACGTCCCCGGCAACGGCTTTGGCCTCAGCATCGTCAGCGAGCTTGCGGGGCTTTACGGCGGGTCGTTGGTGCTTGAGGCAAATGGGGCGGCGGGGTTGCGAAGTGTGCTGTGTTTGCCGGTGGCGGTGCGAGTGGTGGGGTAGGATTCCTTTGGTCGGGCGGCGAAGATGGATATCGCCCATCTCCATGCCAGTCCTTCGAACGGCGAATTCCGCGGGCTGGCGGCCGATACTTGTCTTCTCCGCAACGCTCGACCTTCTCTGATGCCCTTCCCTTAAAGCCGCAACCAGACTCCTCCCCGATCATCACCCTCTCGCCGAGACGTCTTTCGCCTCGCCTCTGCCTTGTTGCTCGCGTATCCTGACGCACGATTCGCCGTCCGCAAACGAGGGTGGGCATGAACGAAGCATCAAAGGAGAGCGCGATGACGGACGCCAAGAGCGGCATTTCGGGACTACGGCCGCATATTACAGTCATTGGCGTCGGTGGCGGTGGCGGCAATGCGATCAACAATATGATCGCGGAAAAGCTGGCGGGCGTCGAATTCGTCGCCGCAAACACCGACGCCCAGGTGCTCGCCACCTCCAAAGCGACGCGCCGCATCCAGCTTGGCGCGAATGTGACGGAGGGTCTCGGCGCCGGTTCGCTGCCTGAGGTCGGCCATGCGGCTGCCGAAGAGTCGCTCGATGAGATCATGGATCACCTGGCCGGCTCGCACATGTGTTTCGTCACCGCCGGCATGGGCGGTGGAACGGGCACGGGTGCTGCACCTGTCATCGCCCGCGCTGCGCGTGCCGCCGGCATCCTGACGGTCGGCGTGGTCACCAAGCCCTTTACCTTCGAAGGCAACCGCCGCATGCGAATGGCGGAAATCGGCATCGAGGCGCTTCGCCAGGCGGCCGATACGGTCATCGTCATTCCCAATCAGAACCTCTTCCGCATTGCTGATGCAAAAACGACGTTCGCCGATGCTTTCATGACGGCCGACCGCGTGCTCTACGCCGGCGTCGGCTGCATAACCGATCTGATCGTCAAGGAAGGCCTGATCAACCTCGATTTTGCCGACGTGAAGTCGGTCATGTCAGGCATGGGCCGCGCCATGATGGGCACTGGTGAAGCCTCCGGTGAGAGCCGCGCGATGAAGGCGGCGGAAGCAGCAATTGCCAACCCGCTTCTGGACGACATCTCGATGCGGGGCGCCAGGGGCGTGCTGATCTCGATTTCCGGTGGTTCGGATATGACGCTGTTCGAAGTGGACGAGGCGGCAAGCCGCATTCGTGACGAAGTGCAGGAAGACGCCGATATCGTCGTCGGCGCGATCTTCGACCGCAGCCTCGACGGAAAGTTCCGTGTCTCAGTGGTGGCAACCGGCCTGGAAGGCAGCCCGCTGCCCGCATCCGCGCCTCACGCCGCCGAGCAGGTTCAGACGCGCACGCTGCAGTAAGCGCAGCGGCGCGACATATCCGAGCACGACAGCCTGCCACGTCTTTTCAGACGCGCGGCGCTGTCGTGCTTCAATGTCCTGCGCCCCGGGGAATCGCCGCGATCACCGGTCGTTGATTCGCGATCATCTGTCGTTGATCGTGGGAAGGTGCGTTTCGACCTCTACGCGGCGCTTGTCATCCAACGGCTCAATGTGCTTCTGCCAGAAGGCCTCGGCCTCCGGCGTGTCATCATCCCAGTGGCGGATCTTGACAATATTGTCATCGATCTTGGCCAGCCGTTTACCGCCAAGCCGCAGGTATTCGTCCGCCAGTTGTTTCGATCGGGTCGTTTGCATGTCGTGTTCCTCCATAGGCGAACCGAAAGGCCGATCGTCATTACCGGGTTGGCTGGCAATCGGCATCCCCGTTATCGGCGCTTCCGCGCCTTCCAGTTAAACAGTACGGCGGGATCATGGTTCCAAATCATCGGCCGAAACCGGTCCACGCGGCCGGCTGAAGGCGTCGGCCGCCATCCATGTTCCACACGGCCCGCCGCTCTTGCTGCCGGGACAGCCGGAGACGCCTCGTACTGGCTGAAGAGCGGCCTTGTCCGGAACGGTAAGACTGCATACGTCGGGGCGATCTTCGACCGCAGCCTCGACGGCAAGTTCCGCGTTTCGGTGGTGGCGACCGGTCTGGAAGGCAGCCCTCTGCCTGCATCCGCGCCTCACGCCGCCGAACAGATCCAGACGCGCACGCTGCAGTAAGTGGCCACTGTTATGCTGCTCTGTTCACCACGGCACTGAGTGGATAAACGCCGCCACGCCCTGTGGAAAACGGGCGGGGCGGCGTTGGCATTCGGCCAGCAAAGACCGTCAGGCGAAGAGTATGTCCGAGATATTGTGCACCACGGAGATTTCGTCGATCCCGGTGTTGGTGATGTAGAGATTATCCGCCGCTGAGTCATAGACGACGTTGGTGATCAAGTCGTCTCCCGGTATGGCGATGTTGACGTCGACCGTTGTCTTGACCCCGGTTTCGAAGTCGAAGGCCGTGCCGATATGCTCGCTGCTGGAGGAATCGCCGAAGAAGAACGTGCCGTCGATGGCAAAGCCGTATCCGAGCCCGCCCGCCGCGAAGGTCTTGGATTCGATCGGGCTCAGCGTTTCGGGATCGATTTTGGAGACCTGCCAGGTGGAATCATCGATGCGGCCGACGACGTAAATGCCGGTCGAATCCTGCATCGTATTGACGGCCGTGAATCCGCCCCAATCGAACGTACCCGCCCCGTTCTTGCCGACAAGGCCGGGGATCGGGTCGCCCTTCTGATCGAGCGATCCGTCGGCGGCATCCCACTTTGCGAGATAGGTCTGATCGGGGAAAGGGTCCTCCTCGCCTCTCGCCTCGTTGGTTCTTCCGATGATCTCGCCGCCGCGGACCGAAAAATAGGTTCCGCCGATGTCATATTCGCCCTTGTCATAGTCGCCGAGAGAGATGGCGCCGCTGGCGTGGCCGGCCTCGAATGCGGCGGCGTTGTCGTAAATGCTCACCGTGGAATCATCCGGGAAACCATGGCCGGAACTGACGTAAAATTTGCCCGTCAGCGGATCGATCGCCACCCCCTGGAGTTCGTAATGGTCATCGAAGGGGCGCACGACATCGGCCTGGGCCTCGACATGATCGGTATTCACAGACTTCCCGTCCGTCACGCCGTCGACGGTCAGGGTGATCACGCCGGCATCCGCGTGACCGGCGCCGTCGGAGACCTTGTAATATTGGAGTTTCTCCGTGACATGCTCGCCATCGTCGAGGCCCGCCTTCACGGCCGGATCGAGATCGTAAGTGAAGCTTCCATCGCCTGCGAAATGGAAGGTGCCGAATTCACCCGCCACGTCGGTCGTCTGCCCTTGCCCCTGACCGGCAGGAATGCTCGTTCCCTCGACCGAACGCAGGAAGAGCGTGCCCGCCTCTCCCGCGTGATCATTGGCGAGCACGTTGCGGGCCATCTCGCTTCCTTCGCGGAAGGAGAAGCCGTCGTCGACCGCGACCGGCGGGCTCGTGACCCCGTGAATGTCGAGCGTGAAATGGCCGACATCGGTATTGCCGGAGCCGTCGGAAATCTTGTAGCCCATCGTCTCCGTCAGCGTCATTCCCTCAACGAAGCCCCCCTTGGCGGCCTCGTTCAGCGTATAGGTGTAGGAGCCGTCGGCCTTGACGTGGAACGTGCCGTATTCACCCTCGATATCGGTGATCGCACCATCCTTCTTGGCCAGCACCCTCTCGCCGTCGAAGAAGTTGAGAAACATGTTGCCGGAGCCCCCGGCCAGATCATTATCCAGCAGATTGCCTGAGATCACCTCATTCTCGGAAGCGCTGCTGACATCATCGACCGTCACAGGTTTTGCAAGCTCTGTCATGGATATCTCCTTCAAGATCCATTCGCCTTGGTCTATCGGGAGGAAAGCAGCTGAAACCGGGCAGGTCAATTAATTTTCTAGCAGGAGTGGTATTTTAGGTTTTTACAGCTTTGTCATGTTTTGGGGCTTCGCCCAAAAAAGGAAGGGGAGAATATGATCAAGGAGGCTGTTCCAAACTCCGTCATTCCTGTGCTCGTCACAGGAATCCAGTGCGCCCAAGTCCTTGGGCGCAAGAGGTTCCTTGCCTGGAAGAAAGTCATTCACAGCGCAGACGCGCCGTGACTGGATTCCTGTGACGAGCACAGGAATGAGGGAAGAGAAGTGGGCGCCTATCAGCGGCCCAGAAGGTGAGGCTGGGCGTGCGGCGATCAGCTAAATGCAAGAAGCAGCGTTGCGGCGCACGCTTCGAGGCTTCGCCATACCGGCTCAGCACCTCAGCATGAGGGAGGGTGGTGGATCCCGCACCAACGCTCGAGAGAGGCTGCAGTGCGTCGTTACTCTGGCCCCCCTGGAAACTTCGCATAATCGCAGATCCCCGTATAATAGAACGCTTGCCCCGCAAATTCGGTTTTTGACATGCCGAATTCGAAAACGCCATTTTTCTTATCGCGATAGAAATACGTCGCGCTGACGAACTCCCCTAGACGCCCACAATCTCCCGTACCGAAACCCGTATAAAGCGACAGGGTTTTGCCTTTGAAAGTCCCCTTCAGCACTTTCTCGACTCGAACTCACCGCGCGTCATCCGCGGTATTTCGCCCGTCACCTGCGGATCCGGCACATCGACGCCCACCGTCACCGATTTCATGCGGCCCCTTACGACTAGATCGGAACTGGCAAATTTCTCCTTATCGGACATCTCTTTGCAACTGCAGGCGGATGCCCCCGACGCCGACAGCACCATCAAGGCCGAAGCGGCGACCAAGACCGCGGCACGATACGAATTCATTGAAATCCCCATCCGCACGGCTCAAATCTTGCGCGCGTCGATGCACAGCATGACGGCAGATTTGTCCGGATTGAGGCGATGAAGACCGCTATATCATCGATCGACCAACCGCCCTCGCCTCAGCCCACCAACCCCTTGATCTTCGCCGCATCCTCCGCCGTCGCCGGATTGTACACCACCATGCTGAGGTCCGGCCGCCCATCCACCTGGAAGGCCGAATATTCGAAGGAGAGCAGCCCGAGCACCGGGTGTTTGATGTGCTTGGCGCCCTCGCCGTGGGTGCGCACGTCGTTGTCGCGCCACATCGCCAGGAATTCGGGGCTCTTGCGACAGAGTTCGTCTACCAGCGGCTCGACCTCAGCCGCAGCCCCGGCACGGGCTGCATCCACGCGGAAAGCGGCGACGACGAAGCGGGCGACACTTTCCCAGTCGTATTGGGCAGCGCGCACGCGCGGATCGAGGAAGATGAAGCGCAGCACGTTGCGCTCCTCAGGCGGCAGCGCACCGTAATCGGTCAGAAGCACGGTTGCCGCCCGGTTCCAACCGACGACGTCCCATATCGCAGTGCGGATCAGCGCCGGGCTCGGGTCCAGCGCATCGAGCACGCCCTGCAACCTCGGCGTCACCCCTTCTTGCCTGTGGTAGTGCACCTCGGGCGGCCGGCCGAGGCCAATGAGGAAGAGATGCTCGCGCTCGACATCGGTCAGCATCAGCGCGCGAGAGATCCGATCGAGCACGTCAGCAGACGGCGCGCCGCCGCGGCCCTGCTCCAGCCAGGTGTACCAGGTCGGGCTGATATTGGCGCGGCTCGCCACCTCCTCGCGCCGCAGGCCTGGGGTGCGTCGCCTCTCCCCTGCAAAACCGAGGGCGGCAGGATCGAGCCTCACACGGCGATCCTTCAGATAGGCGCCGAGCCGGTTGTCCGAGGTGACGAATTCACCCATCCTGTTAGCCTTTATACCATGATAATGTCACTACTTTACCATGATACAGTCACGACGGATATGTGTCTCCAGCAAAAACGGAGATAACACATGCGCGTATTCGTCACTGGAGCCACCGGCTGGGTCGGCTCGGCCGTCGTCAATGAATTGATCGCCGCCGGCCATCAGGTGCTCGGCCTCACCCGCTCGGACAAGGGAGCGGATCAACTGGCAGCCGCCGGTGCCGAAGTCCATCACGGCACGCTCGATGATCTCGAAAGTCTGAAGAGCGGTGCGGCTGAGGCGGATGCCGTGATCCACACGGCCTTCAACCATGATTTCTCGAAATTCGCCGAGAACTGCGCCGCCGACCGGCGCGCCATCGAGGCCCTCGGCGAAGCCCTCCAAGGCTCCGATCGTCCGCTGTTGGTCACAGCCGGCCTCGGCTTTGCCCCCGGCCGCGTCGGCACCGAGAAGGATCCGCCGATGCCTTCGACCGAAACCTATCCCCGTGCCTCCGAAATCACCGCAGTATCGCTTGTCGCCCGCGGCGTGCGCGCTTCCACCGTCCGGCTGCCGCCCTCGGTGCATGGCCATGGGGACCACGGCTTCGTGCCGATCCTGATCGATTTGGCCCGTCGCAAGGGCGTCTCGGCCTATATCGGCGAAGGGCAAAACCGCTGGCCGGCCGTGCACCGGCTCGATGCCGCCCGCGTCTATCGCCTGGCGATCGAGCGCGGCGCCGTCGGTGGCCCGTTCCTGGCAGTCGCGGAAGAGGGAGTTGCCTTTAGGCAGATCGCCGAGGTCATCGGCCGACGGCTCGATGTGCCCGCCGTATCGCTCTCACGGGAAGAAGCGGCCGAGCATTTCGGCTGGTTCGCCATGTTCGCCGGCTTCGATGTGCCCACATCGAGCGAGCATAGCCGCGCGCTGCTCGGCTGGCAGCCGCAGCAGCCCGGCCTCCTCGCCGATATTGACCATCCCGCCTATTTCGGTGGGTAAGAACTGTGTCCGCATCTAAAAATCGAGCATTTCCGTGACTGGAGAAAACGGAAATGCCTCCGGGTTGGCTCATAGGAGAACCAGCGACGGCCCGAGCTAGTGCGATCGGCTCTCGTTCCTATCGGCTGGATCGTAATTGATGTCCCAATCCTTCCCAGCCTTTTTCTTGCCGGGCGGGTTCTTGTTCACAGTGGCGTCCTCAGAGCCAGTGATGACGGTCGGTTTGGCGCTGGCGACGCCGCTGCTTTTTCGGTCAGCCTGGGATTTGGCGAACTGGCCGGCTGCGTCTTTTTTGGGATCGGCCATCTCATTCGCCCTTCTGCTTCAGCGCGTCACCGATATTCTTGATGTCGGGATCGCGATTGTTTTCACCATGCGCGTCGCGGTCGCGATCCGGATCATCCTTGGCCTTCATGTAGCCGCGAGGTTTATTTTCCTTCGGCCCTTCCCAGCGGGGAGACTGGTCGGTGGTGCCGGGGGCGCCGTCTTTCGGTGTCGTCATGCCCATCTTCGTTCCTCCTTGGTTGGAACAAGGAAAACCGAAAAGATCAGCAACTGTTCCCGCGGCAATATTTTCGCGCAAAGCGGCTTACCGTAGCGAGGCAAGCGTGGCGCAGCAGAAGGCAAGCAAGGTGATCACGGCATTGACCGCGTGCGAATATTCCCATTGGGTGCGAAGGCTTTACCAATTCTCCGGCTGCACGGACCAGCTCTCCGTCGCCGCGTTCGCCGGCTGGGTGATGACCATGAAGATGACGAGCTTGAGCGCAATTAGCGCTGCCCGAACCGTCGGACGAGAATATCCGCGCGCGAGCCGCCGCCGCCATCAGCGCATTCCGAAAGCTCTGCGGCGCATAGAGCAATGCCAGCAAAGTCAGCACCACCCTGCCCGCGCCGATCGATGCAGCCACTATTGATCGGCGACACCTCCGCGCTAGCTTCTGTTCGCGGCCGATCGGCCGCAGGGGATACGATCTCTGGGTGAAGGCGGAGAGGCGACGTGGCATCCTATTCGATTGACGAGGCGATCCGGGAACTTGCCCCGGCTCTCGGCAAGGCGCCGGCCGGCGCCGTCAGCGGCGAATGGACCGCCACAACGATGCAGGCAGGGCACTCCTCCCGGACGGGCGGCTACCGCGATGTCGAGGGAAACTATGTCCCGGAGGCATCCAGGCATCCGCTCGATATCATCTCCGATGTCGTTGAAAAGCTCGGTGCATCAGGGATGCCCCGCTTCAATAAGGTGCTGATTCGCTGGAAGAAGCCGAAGTTCCCCTTCATACGGGGAGAGATCACGCTCGAAACTAGCTATGACCGGACGATCGTGCCGCGAGGGCCCGACGACCCGATCTACGAAACCACCGCCGCTGTCCGGCGCGTCTTCTGGCAGAACCGCGGCAAGGTGCAGGAGGACTTTGCTGCTGAGCGCGAAACGGCCAACATTCATGCCCAGACGAAATGGTTCGGCCCGCATCGCCGTATCCTCGCCATCCATGCGCCGGAAAGGCTGACACTTGCCACCGACGGGCTGTCGACCCCTTGGGCCGGCATATCCGAGCCGGAGAACGGCGTCGAATGCGAGCTCTTCATGGAATTCGACGCCGCGACACTGGATGCGGCCGGGATCGAAAACTGGGCGAACCTGTTGATCAACATCGGAGACCTCGTGGCAGACAGTTATCGTGTCGCCCGCGATGTCGAGAAGCACGGCGCCATCCTGTTCTGCCGGCTGACCGAGGATTACCACCCGATGACCCGCATCATGCTGAGCCGCGACGCCGGGCGCATCGACGGCCTGCCTTTCGGCTCCGTGCCGCTGATCCGGGCAACGCCGATCGCCGAAATAGAAATCGAAGGGCAGGACCTTTCCGACGATTGGGGCGCTGCGGCCGCCCGCCACGCCCTGGCCAAACGCGGCATGGGGATTGATTGATGTCGCCGATGCCGGGCGCCAATGCCGGGCGATTATCGCCCGGCCGGCGCGGTCCTCCCGCTATTCCTGGATGTCGGGTTCGACGACCCTGGCGAGGTTTCGCAGCGACTCCTGCCAGCCGAGATAACAAGCCTCGGGCGGAATGACGTCAGGCACGCCTGCCTGTACGATATCCACCTCTGTACCGACCGAAACCTTCTTCAGCGTCACGGTGACTTCCATTTCGCCCGGCAGGTTGGGGTCGTCAAACCTGTCGGTGTAACGCAGACGCTCGCCGGGTACGAGCTCGAGATATTCGCCGCCGAAGGCGTGGCTATTGCCCGTCGTGAAATTGCGGAAGGACATTCTGAACGTGCCGCCGACAACCGGCTCCGAATGATGCACGGTGCAGAGGAAGCCGTTCGGCGGAAGCCACTTGGCAAGCGCGTCTGCCTCCAGGAATGCGCGATAGACTTTCTCCGGGCTGGTCGCCAGAACGCGGTGCAGGCGTATGGTACTCGGCATGGTCGTGATCCTTTCTGGATTTATGCAATGGACGAACCTAGGACGGGCGTGGCTTGACCGATCCGACACCGGATCGAATTTTTCTTCAAGAAAAATTGCTCCTGAGCATGTCGCGCAAAAGTGTGCTGCGCTTTTGCGATAACGAGATGCGTGAAAACAAAGACCTAAAGCGCAAGGAGCGAATCTGAAAGATTGCGACGCGCTTTAGGGGTCGCGGCTCAACCGGGCATCCCATCGAACTGCGGAAGATCGAGCGGCCTTGCCCAGGCGAGCCGCCGCCTGGTGAACATTTCGACCCCCGGCTTGATCAGCTCGGGCCGGTCCAGGCTGCCGAGCGTCACGAAGACGAGGCCGGGGAAGCTCTCGAGGTTGCTGCTGAACAATCTGGCGCCGCAATCGGGGCAAAAGTTGCGGTCGAGCCCCTTGCCTGAATCGGCGATGTAATGAAACGCCTTCGGGCTGCCGCTGATCACGGTGAAATCTTCCTGCGGCACGGCGAAGAACGTGGCGGCCTCGCCGCCCGTTGCCCTCTTGCAGTCTAGGCAATGGCAATTGGCGACAAAGTTCGGATCGGTGTCGAAGGCAAATCTCACCGCGCCGCAGGCGCATTGCCCCGTATATTTCCTGGTCATGTCAGATGCCTCCCATCCCGTGTTCGAACATTTGCGATTGGCTCTGCCTCGCCGTCGTGCCGCAGACGTCGTCGTAGCGCGCCTGCGGCCGGGATCGGCAATAGCCGAATGAGAAGATCTCGGCCTCCCGGCGGCGGCAATCGTGCCCACCGGTCGAAACGCTTAAGCCGCGGCCTGCTTTTTCAAGGCATCGAGGAGCGTCCGGGCGCCCTGCCTGGATGAGGCAGGGTTTTGGCCGGTGATCAGCAGGCCATCCTGGACGACATGCACGCCCCAATCCGCCGTCTTCGAAAACTGGGCGCCCTGCTCTTTCAGCACGTCCTCGAGCAGGTAGGGAACAACCTCGACCAGGTGCATGGCCTCTTCCTCGGAATCGGTGAACCCCGTGACGGCCCGGCCCTTGGCGATGGGCTTTCCATCCGGCGCTTTCACATTCGTGAGGATACCGGGGGCGTGGCAAACGAGCGCCACAGGTTTTCTCGCCGAAAGCATGTCCTCGATGAGCGACAGCGCATTGCGATTGTTCGTCAGGTCCCACAGCGGGCCGTGCCCACCAGGGAAGAACACGCCGTCATAGTCCGCCTGCTTGATTTCGGACAGCATCAGGGTGTTGGCGAGCGCAGCCGTTGCCGCCTGGTCTCGCTCGAACCGTCGCGTGTCTTCCGTCTGGAATGCTGGCTCGTTGCTCTTCGGATCGAGCGGAGGTTGGCCGCCCTTCGGCGAAGCGAGTGTGATCTCCACCCCAGCGTCGCGGAAAACGAAATAAGGAGCAGCAAGCTCCTCGAGCCAGAATCCCGTCTTCTTGCCGGTGTTTCCCAGTTGATCATGCGATGTAAGAACCATGAGAATTTTCATTGCTCAGCTCCTTCAAGCCAGCCGGCGGACAACGCCGTCGGCACCCGGATTTACGGTGAAATACTGCCTGCAATCTCATGCTGAAACGGGAGAGGACATAGAGCGGCTGCGCTGCGAAACAAGCTCTCCCGCGCGGTGTTTGCTAGAATTGCTTTAGCCGAAGCCTAACCAGACAAACGAAGGTCGCCCGCGACATCCGTTCGCTGGGCTGAGCCGACAGATGTATCAAAGGCATTTGAAAAGCCTGACCGGCTTTCCCGGTCCGCGCTGGATGATGCGCTTGGCTTCCAGATCCAGTTGAACGGCCTTCAACCACCATCCGGCCTTAGAACAGGATGATTTTAGGCCGGATCGGCCTAAAATCTGAATCCTGTTCTAAATTAAATAGTTGGAGCATGATGTCGTCCGAAAACCGCTCACACTTTTCGGCATCATGCTCTAGCGCCGGCCGGGAATTCGACCTCGGAGAGATGCGGCAGGATGGCGATGTTTGCCTGTGCTACGGTCAGTCCGGGTGCCTGCTCAGGCAGTGCGGCCAGCAGAGCGTGGCGCATTGCCATGTATTTGGCCTTGTTGACCCGCTCCGTATGGTGCGGCGAGGTTATGCTTTCAATGAGGATTTTTTCGTCGTCAGGCATCGATAGCTCCTTTGACGGCGATGTCGGGGACCTTGAAGCCCATCGCAATCCACGCGGTGAGAAGTCTGCCATAGAAGCCGGCCGTCGCCAGCGCGCCGGAGGGCACGTCATCGGGCACGCTCGCGCGATCGGACACATTCTGGGTCATTGTGCGCAATTGAAGGGGCGGAAGCTCGTCCTGCTTCCAGAGATTGCCGTAGAGGCTAAGCCAGTGGCCACCCTTGAACTCCAGAAAAATGGGCGTGTTGCAGCAGGACGCCAGGACACGTCGCGTTGAAGCATTGGGGCCGAGGCGGAACTCCTGCAGGTTTTCGGTTCCGGCCAAAAGGCTGATCCGATCCTTGCGATAAAGCACATAGCGCGTACCGCCATGGATCGTCCGGATCGCCTCCGGCAAGGGAAGCGACTCCAGCCTTCCGGCCGCGTCACTACAACTCTTGCAGTGACATTCCGCGCTGATGATCGGGGCGCCGCGCACCTCAAGGTGAAAGGTTCCGCAGGCACAAGTCAGACGGGTTGTCTTGTTGTTCATGACATCGCTCGCTGTTGAGGATGGCTGGATAGTCGCAAAATCAAACTAGACCGTTTAGTTCCGTTATAAGAACTAGACGGTTCAGTTTGATCGTGTCAAGTAGAGTTGGAGCGGAGAATGAGAATGTTGGTACCGGGTATGGAAGCCGACCTTGCCCAGGGGCGGGCCGGCACTCGTTCGGAGCGCAAACAGGCGGCGATCGTCGGTGCCGCGGCCGAAGTCTTTCTCAGCACCGGTTATGCCGGAGCCAGTATGGACGAGATCGCCAGCCGGTCCGGCGTGTCCAAGCAGACGGTCTACAAGCACTTCTCCAGCAAGGAGGCGCTGTTCGTCGCGGTACTCACACAGATGATGGGAGAAGCAGATACCGCCGTTCACACCGGCCTCCCCCAGGTGGAGAACCGCGCTCAGCTGGAAGCCTATCTCCTCGACTACGCCGTCCGCCAGCTCACCATCGTCCTGACGCCGGGGCTGATGCAATTGCGCCGGCTCGTGATTGCGGAGGCGCAACGCTTCCCGGAACTCGCCAAGCTGCTTTACGCGCGCGGCCCTGCACGGGCGATCGAGGTCATAGGCAGCGCTTTCGAACAATTGGCCGGCAAGAAGCTGCTGCAGTTCTCCGATGCAACGGTAGCCGCATCACAGTTCAACTGGCTGGTGATGGCCGACCCCGTCAACCGGGTCATGATGCTGGGCGATGCGGCCATTCCGACGAAGCAGGAGATTTACCGCCACGCCGAGGCGGCCGTCGCCACGTTCCTGGCGGCATTTCTGCATCCAGATAAGCGATAAACGCCACCGAAAGTCCGGGTATCACAGCGGCAATGACTTGAATTTTCCGCACGTGCCAACAGGCCGGCGGTCACAAAGCCGCCGCTCAATCGTCAGTAAATCGCCCCGTTACCGCCGCACCGTGCCCTCTTAAAGGTTCCATCGTCGCGACCTCGCCCGGCCTTTGAGTGGCTGAGCGATCGACCGAGGCGGTCTTGCTGCCGATAAAATCATGCACTTGAAGAGGAATGAACATGATCACTCGTTACACATCTGTCGCAACATTGAGCGCGGCAGTCTTCAGTCTGCTTGCTTTCAGCCCGGCATCCGCTGTCGACATGGCCCAGGCGCAACAGCAGCCGGCACAAGCGCAGCCCCCGGCACAGGCGCAGCCGCCGATGCAGGGACAGCCCGGCGGCAGCGGTGCGGCCGCCCCCGTCAGCGATCAGAAAATCGAAGCCTTCGCCGTTGCCTATCTGCAGGTCGACAAGGTGAGACAGGAATATTCCGCCAAGATCGGCGCGACGAAGGACGAGGCTGCCAAGCAACAGCTGCAGGAGGAGGCCAAGAAGCAGATGGTCGATACCGTCCAAGCTTCTCCCGACATCTCCGTCGAAGAATATTCGTCGATCCTGACGGCCGCGCAGAGCGACCCGGCTCTGGCCAAGAAGGTACTGGAAAAGATCGGCACGCCGCCGCCGGGCCAGCAACAACAGCAACCGCAGCAATAGGCTGCACGTAGCGTTCAAGTCGCCACGAATAGGGAGCGGATGTCCTGTCGTTCGCGCCGGCAGCAGTGCCCGTCATTTGCCGGGCTCTGCTGTCCATCTCGGCAGTCGACAAAGAGATCGGCTAGAACAGGATGATTTTAGGCCGGATCGGCCTAAAATCTGAATCCTATTCTACATCATATAGTTAGAGCAAAACCGCTTACACTTTCGGCATCATGCTCTGGTTCAGTATTGCGACCCGCTCTTGTTGTCCAGGTCGTGCCGTTCGGTGCCCGTCAGCGGCGGGTTGAAGATGCTGACGAGAACGAGATCCTGATCCTTCCCGCCGCGCAGATAATGGCGGTCGTGCTTGTCGAGCACGTAGATATCGCCGGTGCGGATCGGAAAGACATTGCCGTCCATATCCTCCACTTCGCCCTCGCCCTTGATGCAGTAGCAGGCCTCCAGGTGATTGCGGTATTGGAGCAAGGCCTCGCTATTGGCGCGAACGACGGTATGGCACACCGTAAAGCCCATGCCATCGTCTTTGGTCAGCAGCCGGTGGCTCGTGCCGTTGCCCCAATCGACGAAACGCTCGGTGAGCTCCACCTCTTTCAGATTTCTGACGAACATCGCCGATTCCCCTGATAAATTATTGAAGATACGGTGATGATTCATTTTCATCGCCCGCAACAATTAGCTATTGAAATCACTGGAATTTTCAAATGATGATTTCTGCGTCATCTGTGAGGAAATTTTACAAATGCAATTGCCGCCGTTAAACGCTTTGCGCGCTTTCGAAGCCACGGCCCGCCTGATGAGCCTTTCGAAAGCGGGCGACGAGCTGCACGTCACTCATGCGGCGGTCAGCCATCAGATCAAGCATCTGGAAACCTGGCTCTGCCGCAAGCTGCTGCAGAAATCGGGCCGCGGCATTACGCTGACCGCAGCCGGCGGTGAATATTACCGGGCCGTCTCCGGATCGCTGGCGGCGATCGCGCATGCGACCGGCAATATGCGGCGCGATCACGACATGCGCGCCATCACCGTCGGCTGCATTCCCTCAATCGCATCGCGCTGGCTCGTCCCCGCCCTGCCCTCCTTCCAGGAAAGCGCCTCCGATCTCGACGTCAGGATCGTCTATGCCCGCGCCGAAGAACGCTTCGACGACGAGAGCCTCGACGTACTGATCACCATGGGCGAGGATCTGAGCGGGGGCAGGGAAAGCCGCCTGCTCTTCTCCCGCCGCAACCAGCCCGTCACCAGCCGCCATTACCTTGCCAAACGCAACTGGACGATCGACGACGTCTCGATCGCCGGCGCCGATCTGCTGCACGACGAATCCGTCGATGGCTGGAAGGAATGGTTCCGCAAGGCCGGCCAGACAGCGCAGGAGCCGCTTCGAGGGCCGATATTTCAGGATTTCAACATGCTGGCGACGGCCGTAATCGCCGGCCATGGCGTGGCGCTCTGCCCTGTCGAGGTGTTCCGCCGCGAGATCGAACGCGGCGATCTGCTGGTGCTTTCCGAGATCGCCACGGCAGAGAACCAGGGCTATTACGTCATATCGAACAGCTGGGCGAAAAAGCCGGTCGGCCGCTTCATCGACTGGTTCATGACCGAGTGCGGATCGGGCGCGTGAGATCCCCTGCCCTCAGTTCATCGAAGGGTCGCCGCCGAGGCGATGGATGCAAATGGGTCGCGGTAATAAAGCGTGGCATAAGCCCATCCGTGAGCGAGTTGGGCAGAGGTTGGGGATTGTTAATCAGAAATGCCTAATGTAAATCTTGGCGTGCACAAGTTGTGCGGGGGCTGATTTGCTACAATATCTGGTTATGACATGAGACTAGGGAGGGCCTCGGACATGCGGAAAATTCATGCTGCCCCCTCGGCGCTCGGACAAACAGAGGCAAAAACTTCGAGCTCAATCGACCGGCTTTTGTTCTTTGATCGCGATTTCAATCCCGTCGAGAATTTGCTCGGCAATGAGCTGCCTGCTTCTGTCAAACCAGCAGCGTCGTTTTGGGAGCATTTTCCTGAATTGGACAAATCGGCGATTACACTCGCCCTCCGTTCATTGGGCGACAGTGCCCAACCCTTGCAAATATCGGGGGATCTTGGCGCGCCCGCGTCGCACGGACTGACGATCTATCGGATCGGAGATCTGTTTGCCGTGGTTCGGTCCGAGGAATCTATCGACGATGAGCGCGCAACTCTTTTGCATCTGGCCACCCACGATCCGCTCACTGGACTGCCGAACCGACGCCAGTTCAGCGAGGACCTCGCTGTGTTGTTACGAGAGACCGCAGGCTCGAACGAGACTCTGTCCCTGATGCAACTCGATCTTGACGATTTCAAACCCGTCAACGACACGCTTGGGCATCCGGCAGGCGACAAGCTTCTTCAGCTCGCTGCAAGCCGCATTCAAGGGTGCCTTGCCAGGGACGACAGGGCCTATCGACTGGCGGGTGACGAATTCACCGTCATATCAAGAGGCCCAGGACATCCCGCCAAAGGACACCAGTTAGCAGAAGCTTTGGTTGATGCATTCAAAAAACCCTTCACGATTGATGGCATCGCGCTATTTGTCGGTGCCAGTATCGGCATATCTGCTGCTCCACCGGACGGTACAAGTCCGGAGCAGCTGATGAAGGCGTCCGACGTCGCACTCTACGCCGCGAAGAAGGACGGGCGCGGTCGTGCAAGACCGTTTGATCCCTCAATGCTTGAGTTGCTGGAACAACGCGAACTGCTGCGCCGCAGCCTTCGCATGGCCCTGGTCCAGCAACAATTCTCTATTGAGTACCAACCCATCGCCGAGGGCGGCAGCATTGTCGGCTTCGAAGCATTGCTGAGATGGCACCACCCTCTACTTGGAAAAATCCCACCAACGGCATTTATTCCGATGGCCGAGGCCGATGGAATAATGCCGGAAATAGGGGCATGGGTTTTGGAGCAGGCATGTCGCGAGGCAATGAAGTGGCCGCAGAACTACATCGTCGCGGTCAATTTGTCCGCGGCTGAATTCTTGACAAACGGCCTCACCGATCGCGTATCCCAAACGCTGGACTTGATCGGGTTGCCGCCAGACCGTCTGGAGCTTGAGATAACCGAAAGCGTGCTGCTTGAGCGCACCGTCAACAATATCGACACCTTGAATACGCTCAACGTGCTAGGGATACGAATCTCGCTTGATGATTTCGGGACCGAATATTCTTCGCTCAGCTATCTGAAGACATTCCCGTTCGACACGATCAAAATCGACAAATACTTTATCACCGACCTCGAAAGCGATCTGAAAAGCCAGGCAATCGTCCGCTGCATCGTTAACCTCGCACATGACCTCGACATGCAGGTGACGGCCGAAGGGGTTGAAACGCCAGGTCAGGCGGAATGGTTGCGCAGTGTGGGCTGCGACAGACTTCAAGGCTATTTGATTAGCAGGCCGCTTCCGGTCCAGGCGATTGGCGAATTCATCACCCGGGCGGACACATCCGCAAGCCCAGCGCTACCACAGTGAACAACCGATTTTCGCCGTGCCTTTAGCTATGGCATGCATCAACCTGACGCCCCAGGCAAAAGAAGGGAGGGTGTATTGGAACAGGAAGCAGCTAGCTTCGATGACCATGCATTTGCGCCGATGGTATCGCTGGAACTGGACGTTGCGATGTTCAAATCCCGATGGCAGTTTTGCGACGGGATTACCGAATATCTCTCAGACATTCTCGGCCAAGGTCACAGCGATCCCGCTCGATATTCCAATTTTCTTTCCGTCGCGACGAACGAGTTCATCGAACTTGCTTTCCGTTCGACGAGCGAGCTGGGAAGGATAAGGTTCAGTCTCTACCGGAATGCGACATTCAATCGGCTGAGAATTGCGTTTCCTTGCGAGGAAGCATTTGGCCGAAAGCACATGGATGCGAGAGCAAGCGAACACCAGCCTGTCCCGGGCGCCGGCTCTGGATTCGTGGTCACGAAGTCCGATGGGGCGATTTTGCTCAGAGATTTGGCAGCAATATTCCGCGCCACGATCCGAATTGAGCAAGACGGCGAACAAGAGATTCAAATCATTGCGGATTTCCCCTCGGTCGAGGACTTCCGATGAGCCTGCTTCCCCTACCCTTCACTGTTCATTTTGATCCGACAAATCAGGAGCTGTTGCTGTCTGGCAAGATGCGGCCTGAAAGCGCCACTGAAATTGCCGATGCCCTCAAGCTGGTGCAGCAAAGTTTGGAAAAATACAGTGGGGTCGTTTACGTCAATGTCAAACGTCTGACGCACATCAACATGACTGCCTTCGCGGCCCTGGCCGATATACTCGCGGCAAGTTGCCGGATCAGACCGGAACGGAAGATCGTCATCATTACGTCGAGCGTGGTGGCATGGTCGACCTCGTTATTCCAAACGCTGGCGGCATCACAACCAAGCCTGTCGGTTGAAGTCTACGATTCGGCATTTTATCCGGGCCAGAGCTTTGTCGAGGATGAGACTTTCATTCCCATTCTGCGCACCCAGACGAAAATGACATGGAGGCACGAACGCGAACTGTTGCCTCGCCACGGCCTGCGCAGCGGTCTTGTCATCGCAGATATCTGTTGCGGAATTGGTGATTTCGCCGCCTTGGTTCAACGGGAATTTAGACCGGCACGCCTTGTCGCGCTGGATCATTCCGTGCGTAGCCTCGAATATGCCCGCAGGGTCGCGGCCGACTTCGATCTGCAGGGAATCGAGTACACCTATGGCGACGCTTCCCAAATGCTGCTGCGAGACAATCAATTTGACTTTGTGACCTGCCGACATTCGCTGCAGATTTTCAACCGTCCCGAGATGCTGCTCAGGGAGCTTTACCGCATCTGCAAGCCTGGCGGCCGTGTCTACATCACCAACGAAAAAAACTCGCATTGTCTGGGCGAGCCACATGCTGAATCCATAAGATGGACTTACGAAGAAGTCGCCAAACTGTTCAGGCACTTCGACATGGATGTCGAGATGGGGCCGAAAAGCCGCCACCTCCTCGCCGACGCGGGGTTCGATAACATCAAGGTCGATTCATTTATGGTCACGAATCTTGATGGGGATCCCCAGGACTTCGCAGACATCATCGAAGCATGGGAAAATGTCTACGCGGGTGAGATGGCCGTTCGACGGGGCGACTCGTCAGATTTCATTCGCAGGTTCCGGCAAGGATTCAAAGATCATATCTTTGCTGCTCTTCACCCCAAGGGTTATGCAGGCTGGCCGATCTGGGCAGCCTCCGGCCGAAAGCCGCTGTGATGGACGGGAAATCGAAGAGACCGGCAAGGCTAGGCTCATTTCGGGCAAAGTTCATTTTGGTCGTCGGTGGAGCTGTCCTCTTTGATCTGCTGGTCAGCGGTGGACTGGCGCTTTGGAATGTTCAGAGGCTGTCGCGCGACGCCACCCTGGAAGTCGGACAGGGTCTGGAAGCGGCAAGCCAGGAATACATCCGCACATATGCCGATTCCACCGCAGCACAGGTGAGTTTGCTCCTGCGGCAGGTTCACAACGACGTCAGCACCTTGGCGGGTGTGCTCCAGGCGCAGATCGACGATCCCGAGCGTAATTCCGTTGTCGGCGCGGCGATCGCCCGCACATCTCCCGGCAGCGTCAGCCTGTCCTACGATCAAAAGGCGAACTGGTCTCAGAACGCTCCGGGCTCAGTCTCCGTCGTCAGCGTCTGGAGTTACTTGCTCGGAGAAGACCACAACCCAAGACCCGACGTTCAGACCGATATCCAGACCAGCGCGGTTCTAGACCTTGTCGCACCTAGCTTGCTGCAGCACGGGGCTTCAAAGCTGCAGATGTATTACATCGGATCGAAAGAACGACCAATCTTCAGAACAGCGCCCTATACCGACCAGGCTCAGACCTTCGACCGCCTTTATCCTGGTCATAACGAGGCCAATTTCTGGGACTTCTTTTTTCCCGGACTTTATGAGTCCTGGCAGGGCTGGGCCAAGGATATGAAAACGAGGCCGGTCGCGGACGATATAACCCAGACAGCGCCCTATACGGACGCCATTACCGGGAAACTGATCGTTTCTTTCTTTCAACCACTATGGACAGCCGACAGGAAGGATGTCGCCGGGACGGCTGGCGCGGACATTACGCTCGACCAGCTCGCGCAGACTGTAGAAAATGTGAAAGTGGCCCAGTCCGGCTTTGGATTTCTCGCAATGTCCGACGGAAACGTTGTGGCGATCAACAGCACAGGCGAAAAAACGCTCGGTCTGCGTTCTGCGAGCGATGCGAGCGGAAGCGGAGTGACCGGACTGGAGCGCTCCCTGAAGGGAAGCTCCCAGCCGGCGATAGCGAGCCTGGCCCTTGACCGCGAACTGGGCATCCAACATTTGTCGTTGCAGCGGGACGGCAGCCAGGTCCCCTATATCGTTATCGTCAAGAAACTCCCCGCGACCAATCTCTGGTCCAGCGGCCCGGTTCGGCAAGAGGCGATGTCTCTTGGAGTGGTTGTGCCTGAACGAGAAATCCAGGCCTCCCTCTATGCGGCTCAAGCCAAAATTTCGGAAGCTACCAACCGGATCGTGATCTACCAAATCCTGGCGATCCTAATGTCACTGCTTGTTGTAGCTATAGCAGTAATTGCGGCTTCGAAACGAATAACGAGCGGAATCAGTGCACTTGCAGATGCCGCCAAACGGATTCAGGCGAAGGATTATTCGGTCAGGGTGGCCATAACAAGCAAAGATGAGGTCGGCGAGGCTGGTGAAGCATTCAACCGGATGGCCGAACAGATCAGCTATCACACGGAAAATCTCGAGCAGCTTGTCGAAGAGCGAACAGCTCAAATCGAAGATGCAAAGGAAGAGATTTCGACGCTAAACGCACAGCTCCAGCGAGAAAACAGACGTCTCGGGACGGAACTCGCCGTCGCCGAGAGAATCCAGCTCATGGTTCTTCCGCTGCACCAGGAGCTTGAGGAGTTTCAGGCCCTTGAGATCGCAGCCTATATGAGACCTGCAGAAGAAGTCGGCGGCGACTACTACGACGTATTGAAGAACGGAAGCCGATTGAAGATTGGCATCGGCGACGTCACCGGACACGGGCTCGAAAGCGGCGTGCTGATGTTGATGGTTCAGTCCGTCGCCCGCGCCCTGCAGGAAGCAGGAAACACCGATGCAGTCAAATTTCTCACAGACCTGAACAGCGCCCTGTTTAAAAACATAGTGAGAACCAAAATCGATAAGCATCTCACGCTGGCGTTTCTTGACTACGACGGCAAAGAGATGATCCTGTCGGGACAACACGAGGAAGTTGTCGTCGTGCGGGCGAACGGCGAGGTCGAGCGCATAGACACCATGGATCTGGGTATACCGATCGGGCTGGAAGCCGATATTTCTGCCTTCATTAAAACCCGCGAAATAACCTTCGAGACGGGCGACCTCATACTCCTGCATACGGACGGCGTAACAGAAGCCGAAAACGACGCTGGAGAACTCTTTGGCATCGAACGTCTATGCCGCGAAGCACTGCGCTTGAAGGACCAGAGCGCTGAGAAAGTCGTTGCCGGAATTATAGCGACATTAATGCTCTTCATAGGATCGCAGAAGATTTACGACGACATCACGCTTCTCGCAGTGCGACATAGGTGAGACATGACGCCAACGGTATATGGTATCGAATCTCTGACGGGCATAAGCCTAGATTCAAGCACTCGCCTCACGTTAAGCGACGGACCGCTTCAGCTCGGATGGAAGCACTCAGGAATGACGTCGGACTTTATAGCGGAAGTCATGGCTCTGCGGTATTCACGTTCAAGGAAGGACTATGTGCAGGCGCATCATGACATCGGATATCTCAGCAATGAGTTGATCGAAAATGCCGTCAAGTTTCGACAGCCTGGGGAGATCCTCATTGAAGCCGGCATATTGGACGGTACTTTTTTAATAAGGGTGAAGAACACGATCGATGGCGTGACATCCTCTCGCTTTCAGCAACTGCTGCATCGCCTTCAATCGAGGGACCCCGGGGAACTTCTTCTTGAGCAAATCGAAACCAATGCCATATCGGCAGAAAGCGGTTCGGGCTTGGGGTTGCTGACCCTTCTGAGCGATTACGACGCAAAAATGGCATGGGCATTCGAAGACAATAATGACCAGCGTGTCATCCTGACGACAACTGCAGCCGTGGCAATGCCGCCCTCCTCCAATCTGTGAGCGAAGAATGGAAATCAGCGACGAAAACTTCCGCGTATGGGCTGAGAAAAACGAGGTCTATTTCGATGGCGTATTCCGGCTGGCGGGACCGGACGCCTACGCGCCCATTTATTCATTGATATCAGGCCTGCTTCATGAGGGGCACAAACAGGTCACGTTCAACCTGACGGGTCTCGAGTTCCTCAATTCCTCTGGCATAAATCTCCTGGCCAAGCTGACGATTGAAGCCAGAAAGATGGACGACCTCCTGCTCGTCGTCAAAGGCACCAGCCAATATCCTTGGCAAGCGAAATCACTGCCGAATCTCAAGAAGTTACACCCGCTTATCGATTTGCGCTTGGCGTGATTCTCTATTGAATTCGGTTTGACACTCTCGCAAAACTCAGCGAGGCGTCCTCTATCAAGTCCATATCTTTTCGATAACAGGCCAGCGGCTCCCGGATCGGCGAGCTGCTTCCAGTTATGCCCAAGGTATGGCCGACATACCTGCTGATCGAAAATGGACTGCAAGACTGGAATGTATCGTGCTCGCTCAGCACGGCGTACCAAGGTAATGAAACCGTCACCAACCCATGGAAAATGATTGGTGAGATGACGTCGACTTGATGGAAGGGAGCAGAAGTGGGGTTAAAACCAGCAACGAGGCATGCGGTGTTTGGATATTCATTCAATCGGAAAGAGGTCCATCATGAGAATTTTGTTGCTGTCCGCCACTTTGGTCCTGACGACGTCAACGTTCGCATTTGCAGATGATAACTGCGGCGAAGACAAATCAGTCAGACATGAACATCTGCGCTGCTGAATCCCTGAAGAAGTCGGATGCGGAGATGAACAAGGTCTACAAAGAGATCGAAGGTCGGCTGGAGGATGATGCCGACACGACCAAGCTTCTCGTAGCGACCCAGAAGGCATGGATTGCATTCCGTGATGCCGAGTGCAATTTCCAAAGCTCGACGGTCCAGGGTGGCACCGCCTATCCGTTCGTCAGCAGTTCGTGCCACGACGGCCTGACTCAAAGCCGCACGGAGGCGCTCAAGGTTTACCTGAGGTGCAACGACGGGGACCTGGACTGCCCGGTTCCGGGGGCAAATTAAACATCTGAAATATCGAAGTTACGCCTCGGCTCCGCGGTCTCTCGCCTTCCCGTCCCGTCGACCGTTCCGACCAGGAATCGTTAAGTATACGAAGCCGTGTAGGACTATAGACGGGATCGGCATCGGACCTCGGTCCGATGTGCAAGGGGCGATCGACGTCTAACCTCTCCTACCTGCTCAAGCCGTGCATCTGCCCGGCGCTTGATGATCTGGTTCGGAGGAAACGATGCGGACAGCAACCCTAGCGTCCTTGGCCTTGCTCTCGCTGGCTCTTGCAGCAAGCCCGGTAACGATTGCCGGGATCGACATGGCCGCACTGGCAAAGAGCGGGGGAAACGGCGGCGGTAACAGTGGGGGCAATAGCGGCGGCGGTGGTCATGGCGGCGGTGGTGGAAACAGCGGCAACCATGGCAGCAGCAGCCAAGGTAGCGGTTCAACCCATGGCAGCTCCAAATCGCAAGGCGTGAAAGGCAAGTCCAGCGAGGCGGCAAGCAAATCCAAGTCCGTCAAGGCAGACGAGACCAAAGTCAGCACGAAAGAAAAGAACCTGTCGGCGCAACTTGCGGGCCTGAACTCCTTGAAGCGAAACTACAAGGCGTTGATGCATACGTCGGACCCACGCATGACGGCGATCTCGGCCTACGCCATGGCCTATGCCCAGTATGAACTCGACAATGGAATCGAGCCCGCGGCCGATGACCCTCTGTTGGGGGACGAGGCGCTGGAGGACGCATTGGCTTCCGCAACAAAAACCGGTGAAGTCAGTCCGGCGGTTCTGAACCAGGCCAAAACCATTCTCGGGGTTGGCGACGCAAACGGGAAGATTGATCAAATTCGCACCTCGCTGGAGAACGCCGCGCCGGCGACATCAGACGAATAGCCGCGAATTCAGGTGCGAGCAGTGTGGAGCTGACAAGTATAGCTCCGCACTAAATTAAGAGAGCATTTCCGTTTTGTTTGAGTACGGGAATGCTCTTTTTTTGCATATTTTCGAACACAGACCGCTGCGCCAGCGAGCGAGGGTCGGTTAGGAGGCTCCCGCCAAGTCGCTGTTCTTTGAAACCATCGACACGCTTGTCGACTGGAGGCGGTCCTGGTTGGACTTGGTGTGGAGGAGCAGCAGCCTTGCTGGGGATGGGAACTATGCGCCAGAAGGGAGACGTCACTGATCATTGTTCACATTCTGTTTTTGACTTCGGCCATATCGGCGGGGTGACTGTTCCATGATCCGCTTGAACGCCGTGCTAGAGGCGTGCTCAGACGAATATCCCAGCGATACAGAAATTTCGGCCATTGTTTCCTCGCCCTGTATCAGTTTCGTTCCTGCCGACATCATTCTCCGGCGGGCAACGTAGGAGATCGGCGTTTCGCCGACGCGCCTTGGGAAGTACTGGGCGAAGCTCGTGCGGGACATCCCCGCCTTGCGGGCGAGGTCTTCCAGTGTCCAGACGTGCGATGGCCGGCGATGAAATTGCCATCCGGGGAGATATGTTGCGCAGCAGCGGCTCGCCCACTAAGACATCGCCCAAGATCGCTCAGAAAAGAAGCGAAAGTTCCGTCTTGCCCACTGTCTTCCTGCTATAGTGGAGAAGAGGAGACGGCTCAATGGGCGAGAATCGCAAGCTGGCCGCAATTCTGGCCGCCGACGTGGTCGGATACAGCAGGCTCGCGAGCGCGGACGAAGATCGTATTCTGGCGAGGTTGCGGGCACTGCGTAGCGACCTGATCGATCCAACTATAGCTGTGCACAACGGGCGCGTGATCAAGCGCACAGGCGATGGGGCATTGGTCGAATTCCGCAGCGTGGTGGACGCCGTCCGCTGCGCCGTCGAGGTGCAGAATGCCATGGTCGAACGCAATGCCGGCGTGCCCCAAGACCGCCGTATTGAGTTCCGAATCGGCATCCATTTGGGAGATGTGGTCGAGGAAAGCGACGGTGACCTGATGGGCGACGGCGTCAATATCGCGTCGCGCCTGGAGGGCGTCGCAGCGCCGGGCGCCATTTGCCTGTCGGAGGATGCCTATCGCCAAGTCAAGGCGAGGCTCGATCTCTCCGTCACCGATCTCGGCAGCACACAGCTCAAGAACATCGCCGAGCCGATTCGGATCTATTCGCTCCAGGTCGGCGTCGCCGCACTGGCAAAGTCAACAGTGACCGCCTACGCCGCCGCTAGTCGCGTGCCAGCCGCATCGCCGCCGGCGCTCTCGATTGCCGTGCTGCCCTTCGCCAACATGAGCGGTGATGTCGAGCAAGAATACTTCGCCGATGGCATCTCCGAAGACATCATCACTGCTCTGTCGAAGCTGTCGCAGCTGTTCGTCATCGCCCGCAACTCGTCGTTCACCTTCAAGGGCCGGAACGTGAACGTCCAAGAGGTGGGCCGCGGCCTTGGCGTGCGCTACGTGCTGGAGGGCAGTGTCCGCAAATCGGGCAGCAGGGTGCGGATCACCGCACAGCTGATCGACGCGACATCAGGCGGCCATCTGTGGGCGGAGCGTTTCGATCGCGACCTGACCGACATCTTTGCCGTGCAGGACGACGTAACGCAGCAGATTGTCGGCGCACTCGCGCTCAACCTGAGAGAGGGCGACCAGCAGCGGCTGGCTGCGGAGCAGACCGAGAGCCTGGAAGCGTATGACTGCTTCCTTCGGGGCCGTGAACACATGTGGAGGTTGACGAGAGAGCAAAACACGCAGGGCCGGGAACTGTTGCAACGCGCCATCGAGCTTGACCCGAAATTCGTTCCGGCCTACGCGTTCCTCGCCGTCACACATGGGCTGGCCTACATAAATCAGTGGAGCCAATCGCCGTCGAAATCGCTTGATCAGGCGATTGAGGCTGCCACGCGGGCGGTGGCGCTCGACGATCAATATCCCTACGCACATTGGGCGCTCGGCGTCGTCAAACTGCACTCGCGACAGCACGACGCGGCCATCGCCGAGGCCGAACGCGTGATCGCGCTTGCTCCCAATTTTGTCGAGGGGTACGAGAATCTCGGCAACGCACTACACTATGCCGGAAGGTCGGCCGAGGCGCTCGCCTATTTCGAACGGGCAATGGCCCTGAACCCCTATTACCCGGACCTGTTCCTGCACTTCTACGCGCAGGCGATGTTTCAGCTAGGCAGGTACGAGGAGGCCGTCGTCATCCTGAAGCGGCGGCTCGTCCGTAATCCAAACACAGACGTCTCGCGAGTGCTGCTGGCGGCGAGCTATGGTCACTTGGGGCGCTTCGAGGAGGCGCGCGGTGAGTGGGCGGAAGTGTTCCGAATCAATCCCGATTATTCCCTGGAGCACAGGCGCAAAGTACTGCCCTACAAGAACCCTGCCGATTTCGAACGCATTGTGGACGGCCTGCGGCAGGCTGGCCTGACTAGCTGATTGTTTGCCGCCAGCGGCAATGGGCCATAGCTTCTGTGCGGGGTCCACCGATGCATGCTCTCTGGTTTTGGGCCGGATGGTTCGCATCAGATTGTCCGAGAGACGTGCTCATGGGGCGCCAGACCAAGACTACGCCAAAAGCGGCCCAACCGCTGAGCCAGCAGCAACCGGTATCGCTCCCAAGCCATCCGGGTTACGATGCGCAGCTGAGAACGAGGGCGGGCGCCTCGTCGGACCACCTACGTCAGGAGGGCAGTGTGAAATCGCCGACAGTGAGAGTTATGGCCGCGGCCGAGGAAGATCTGGCGGTCGAAACGGTCATGCTGGCATTTGCTGCGGATCCTATGGCGCGATGGACCTGGCCGCACGCACACCAGTACCTTGCGGCCATGCCCCGAATGATCCGGGCGTTTGGGAGCAGCGCATTCTCTAACGGAAGCGGCTTTTGCACCGACGGCTACGCCGGGACGGCGCTGTGGTTATCGCCCGGGGTGCATTCCGACGAGGAAGGGCTTGGTGCGGTGCTCGAGAGCACGGTTGCGCGCTCTCTTGCCCCCGAAACCACGGCCATATTCGAGCAGATGGCCGCGTACCACCCGAGCGAACCACATTGGTACCTGCCCCTGATCGGCGTCGACCCAGCGCATCAAGGCCAAGGTCACGGCGACGCCTTGATGGCGTACGCACTCGCACGGTGCGATCGCGATCACGCGCCAGCCTATTTGGAATCCTCGAACCCGCGCAACATTCCGTTCTACCGACGCTACGGCTTCGAGCCGCTCGGCGCAATCCAGGCCGGTTCGTCGCCGACGCTCGTCCCGATGCTGCGGCGGCCGCGTTGAGCTTCAGTTCGATCAGATAGTTTGTGGCATACGGGCGGCGCAGAGCGCGCGGCACAGCCGCGAAACGAAGATGGAACGGACCGGCGAGAACTTTGCCGGCGGGCGCCCAGTCGGGTTATAGGCGATGCCCGCTTTTAGAAGTCGGATGATGTAGCTTTGACGGCCGACATGAGGGCACAAAGCAGCCCTATCGAACGAAACCTCTCGACGGCCGCACCCGGGTCAAAACTGCCAGCCCGCCGGAACCCAGGCATAACCCATGTCGGTCTTGAGCATTCGTCCGAGCCCCGGGAAAGGGTAATGAAATCCGAGAACAAGGAGCCTATCGGTCGCAGCCATATCGAATATGCGGCGGCGCGACGCGAGCGCGGTATCCTTGTCTCTATCAGGTCCGGGTCGCCATGGATGGTCGATGTTGACGACCGGGTGATAGGCAAGGTCCGCAGTGAGGAGCAGTTGGTCGTTTCCTGAGTGGACCAAGAATGTTGCCATGCCAGGCGTATGTCCGGGCGCAGCTATCGTGGTGAGACCCGGCACGATTTCCGCACCTGCCTCGTAGAGCTCGATGTCCTTTGCGATCGGCTCGACACTCCGTTTGATCGCCGCTGCGAACCGGTCACGAAAGTCCCTTGGTACCGGCATGTAGGAGAGATCGGGATCGTTGCGCACAAAAAAATCCCAGTCTGCCCGGGGTGCGTAGACGGTGGCATTGGGAAACGCTTTTTTGCCTTCGGAAGTGCTGAGATTGCCGACGTGATCAGGATGCGTGTGGGACACCACGATCGTGTCGATATCGCCTGCATCGAGACCGATGGCGGCGATATTGTCGAACACACGCCCGGCATTCGGTCCCATCGTGGCCCCGGCTCCCGCCTCAAGCAATATCCGCCTGTCGCCGACCTCAAGCAGCAGCGTGTTGAGTTGAAGGGTCATGTGATCGGTAGGAAGGAAAGCGCGACGAAGGACCTCCTGCAGTTCGGCCTCCGGAGCATCGTTGGCATAGACCGTCGGTGGGCCGCCGATCACGCCATCGCTCAAAACTGTCGCTTTGATCTGCCCGACCCGAAATCGATAATATCCAACATTACGGGCGTCCCGGCTCTGCACCTGCGCCTTGCCTGATCCCGCGGACCCTCCGAGCAGCAGAGCGGACGTTCCAGCAACCGCTGAAACCATGACCGTTCGCCGGTTCAATGTGAGTCGATCCATTGCTTTTCCTTTCAGTCGATAGTCCGCATGTGCGGGTGAGGTATTTAGATGACCTCAAATCACTGCGCTGATAAGACGAATAAATCTACGCAGCTTGATAAGGTAAGCTTCGCAATGGATCAGTTTCGTTTGGATAGCCTGGATGTTTTTGCGGCGATCGTCAGGTGCGGCGGATTCAGGGCCGCCGCCTTGGAGCGAGGCGTTTCATCATCGGCACTCAGCCAGACAATCAACGCTTTGGAAGAGGCGCTCGGCATTCGTCTGCTCAACAGGACAACAAGAAGCGTTGCGCCGACAGATGCGGGACAGCGTCTCCTGCAGCGCCTTGGTCCAGCTTTGACGGACATCCGTCTCGCAGTCGATGACCTTAACCAGTTAAAGGAAAACCCGTCCGGCACCCTTCGCATCAATGCGCCCGGCCCCGCAATCGATCACCTGCTCTGTCCGGCAATGTTCACCTTTATGGACACATACGCGGATATCAAGGTCGAACTCATCAGCGACGCAGCGGTCATCGACATCGTCGAGCAAGGCTTTGACGCGGGCGTTCGGTTCGGAAAGCAACTGGCACAAGATATGATCGCAGTGCCGCTGGGACCATCGCTTCGATACGCGATCGTGGCGTCGCCGGATTATATTGCAAAGCATGGCCTGCCCCTGACCCCCAATGATCTCGCCGGCCACAACTGTATTCGACGACGATTTCCCGGTGGCACGCTGGTATCCTGGAAATTTGAAAAGGGCGGAGACGCGCTGGAAGTCTTGCCGGAGGGGCGATTGACGGTAAGTTCGGCACACAACGAACTGCAGGCCGCTGTCGCCGGATGCGGATTGGCCCATATCTTCGAGGACTACGCCACACCCCACCTGACGAACGGCCGGTTGACCGAGGTTCTGAAGGACTGGAGCCCTCTTTTACCAAGCTGGTATCTTTATTACCCGAGCAAAAGACACTCCAGCGCCGCCATGCGAGAACTGGTGAGCTTCTTGCGCTCCTACGATTGGAAGCTGTCCCGGATGCCGGCTTAATTGAACGGTCATGACCTACGATGACTCGCTTCTCGACCTGAAAGGACGACGCCGACAAGGTTGTGATCGGCGCGTCTGCGCTATGAATGAGTCCTTCCGCTGGCAGTCCTCTCCATCATGCTCGGGATCGACCGGAGCATCGACAATGGCACCCGTCAGCGCCCGTGATATGGGTCCTCGGTTCAAGGCCGAGGACGACGGAGAATGCAGCAGCAGCCCTCGCCAAGCTTTCGCCTGGCGAGCGCAACTCACCCCGCGAGCTCGATGATCGCGCAGCCGTAGCCTTCGAGATCGAGCCTACCAGCAACGGGCTTTTCGTCATCGAGGAGATCACGGC
Source organism: Rhizobium sp. WYCCWR 11152 (assembly GCF_013087615.1). Taxonomy (NCBI): domain Bacteria; kingdom Pseudomonadati; phylum Pseudomonadota; class Alphaproteobacteria; order Hyphomicrobiales; family Rhizobiaceae; genus Rhizobium; species Rhizobium sp. WYCCWR 11152. Next base: position 110,506 of record NZ_JABFCP010000004.1, read on the forward strand.
CAGCGGAAACGCCGCCGATGGCGGCCGGCTGGTCGGTGTAGTTCTGGATGAACAGCAGCCGGCGGTCGTCATTCATCCGCATGGTCACCTCGACGCCCTCGGGAAGGTCGCCGATCAGCGGCTCGATGCCGACGGGTGCAAACAGCCGCTCGGCAAGAGCTGCCGTCAGATCCGGGGTGAGATAGGTGCCGACATAGACCACCTGCCCCTTGCCGAGTTTGCGCGATGTCGCCATCGGCTGGCCCTCGGCATAGCGGTTGGACCAGGCCGCTACCACCTCGACATCGCTTGCGATCGCCAGGTTTTCATAGAAATAGCCGCCGACCAGTTCGCGGTTGCCGATCTTGAAGCGGCGTTCGCGGCGGCGCGATTCCGCCGGCTTGTTCGGCGGAATGACAAGCCCGCCCGAACGTTCCATCACATCGAAGAGCCCGTTGGCGCCGGGGGCAGCGAGACGGCCGAAATCCTCGACACGCACGCCTGTGAGCTGCGATAGCGAGGTGCCGGGCGCGGTCTCGCGGATGACGTGGTTGTCTTCGTTGCGCGTGCCGGTGCGCGCACCGATGACGACGGTGCCGCCTTGCTCCGCGAAGGATTTCAGCCTCTCGGTCCATTCGTCCTTCCACATCACCCAATGGGGCACATAGAGCAGCTTCAGCTTGGAAAGATCGTCCTCGGGATGAATGAAACCGCAGGCGATGCCGCGGTCGTAGCAATATTGGTGCAGCAGGATCGCATCGTCCTGCGGGCTCGGCAGGCCGATCGGATAGGTCTTATGCGCTTCCTGATTGTCGAAATCGGAGCCGGCGATGCCGACATCCATGCGCACATAGGTGCCGAGGATCTTGTCCTTCAGCGCCGTCATTTCGGTCGCGAAGCGCTTCGCCTCGTCATAGCGGTGGCGGCCGATATCGTCATGATCGATGATGCCCATCCAGTAGATCTCGGCGCCGAAATGGGCGGGCCGCCAGCGGAAGAACATCAAGCCGTCAGCGCCGTGGGCAACCGAGGAAAGCGCCATGCGGCGCAGTTCGCCCGGCTCCGGCGTCAGCGTGCAGAAACCCGGCTGGCTGCCGAAGCCCGACTGTTGCTCGGGAACGATGTAGTTGCCGGAGAAGCCGCGGCAGATATCGAGGTGCAGCGCCTGGACCTTGGCGTGGTTTCCGAGCCGCTGGAACTCGTCATAGAGCATCGGGTAGATGTCGTAGCCGACGAAATCGAGATCGGTGGTGAACTGGCCGCGAAAGTCGATATCCCTGAGGCCCCCGAGATTGTGGAAGACGAACCAGGAAGGCTTCACGGCGCGCAGGATCTCGACCTGATCATGCTGGAAACGCGCCGTCGAAAAGGCCAGGAAACGGTGATAGTCCTGCAGATGGCCGGGGCTCGGGAAGGTCGGGCCGAACTCGATCGGCAGCACCACCTGGTCGAAGCTGTCATAGGCAGTCGCCCAGAAATTGCCGCCCCAGGCCGTGTTGAGCTTGCCGATCTCGCCATATCTGCCGGCAAGGAAGGCCTGGAATTCGGAAAGCGTCGCCCTCGAAAAGCTCTCCGGCATGCTGGTGTTCAGCTCGTTGTCGGTCTGCCAGCCGACGACCAAAGGATTGTCGCGATAATGCTCGGCCATCGCTTTGGTGATGCGCCGGCTGTGTTCGCGAAAGACCGGACTTGCCGTGTCGCAATGCTGGCGCGAGCCATGGCTCATCGGTCGGCCCTTGCCGTCGACCCTTAAGATCTCCGGATGCGCTACGGTCAGCCAGCGCGGCGGCGTTGCCGTCGGCGTGCACATGATCGTGTCGATGCCGTAGCGCCCGAGCACGGCGATGGCGCGGTCGAACAGATCGAAATCGAAGGTGCCGAGCTTCGGCTCGAGAATATGCCAGGCGAATTCGGCCATTCTGACCACGTTGAAGCCGGCCTTCGCCATGCGCTCGGCGTCGCGCTCCCAGTAGCTTTCATCGACGTGCTCGGGATAGTGCGGGGCGCCGACGAGGAAGCGGTCGGTGTTGACGGGGTTCCATACGGAGAGGGTCTTGTCGGACACGGTGGTGTTTCCTGTTATCTGTCGAGGATCGACTTGCGGGCGCTGATCGTGCGTCCGCCATCGGGTGAGAAGAGATAGAGTTCGTTGGCGTCGAGCTTCAGCGCCACGTTCTGATCGGCGGCAAAAGGCGCGACGTAGCTCAGTTGCACCGTGATGTTGCCGGTGCCGCTTTCCGAGGCGATGGTCCTCAGGTTGCCGGCGTCGACATAGAGAATGGTTTCGCGCCCGAGATGCTCGACCAGCCGGACCGCACCGTTGATCGCCCCGCCCTGCGCCCCGTCGGCGACCATCGATATGTTTTCCGGCCTCACACCGAGCGTCAGGCTGGCGCCCTTCGCCAGCACCGTCGCCTCCGCCAGCTCCACCGTCACCGGCACGAGGCCCGGTGCGGAGACCGTGACATTGCGGCCGGACACCTCGTCGAGGGTAACGCCGAGGAAGTTCATCCGCGGGGCGCCGAGAAAGCCCGCGACGAAGAGGTTGTCAGGGTTGCGGTAGAGTTCGAGCGGCGAGCCGACCTGCTCGATCACCCCCTGGTTCAAGACGACGATGCGGCTTGCCATGGTCATGGCCTCCACCTGGTCGTGGGTGACATAGACCATGGTGGCGCCGAGCTCGGCGTGCAGGCTGCTGAGTTCGACACGCATCTGGGTTCGAAGGGCCGCATCGAGGTTCGACAGCGGCTCGTCGAAGAGGAAAACGTCGGGCGAACGGGTGATGGCCCGGCCGATCGCCACGCGCTGCCGCTGCCCGCCGGAGAGCTGCTTCGGCCGTTTCCCCAGCTGGTCGGTGATCCTCAGGATCTTGGCTGCGCGCGCCACCGCCGTCTCGATCTCGGCCTTCGGGCGCTTGGCCATGCGCAAACCGAAGCCCATGTTCTCCGCCACCGTCATATGCGGATAGAGCGCGTAGGACTGGAAGACCATGGCGATGCCGCGATCCCCCGGCTCCTGTTTGCTGACGTCGCGGCCGTTGATCAGGATCTGGCCGGAGGAGATCTCCTCCAGGCCGGCGATCGTCTTCAAAAGCGTGGACTTGCCGCAGCCGGAGGGGCCGACCATGACGATGAACTCGCCTTGCGCTACGGAAAGATCGATGCCGCGCAGCGCATGATAGGCGCCGTAATTCTTGTTGATCTGTCGGAGTTCGAGACTGGTCATGCGTCCTGGCTCTCTGCTGTTGAAAACTTGATATCGAGGCGCTGGCTCATCCCTTCACCGCTCCCATCGTCAGGCCGGCGATGAAGTGACGCTGCATCAGGAAGAACATGATGACGGGCGGCACGGCGACGACGATGGTGCCGGCGGAAATCAGGTTCCAGGCCGAGACCCACTCGCCGCGAAGATTGGCAAGGCCGGCGGTCACAGGTTTGACGGAGTCGCTGACAGTCAGCACCACGGCCCAGAAATAATCGTTCCAGATGAAGGTGAAGATCAGGATGGCGAGTGCGGCAAGCGCCGGCCGCACCAGCGGGATCGCCACATGCCATAGCGTCTGGAAGGGAGACGCCCCCTCGGCGCGCGCCGCCTGGAACAGTTCATCGGGCAATGCTGCGATGAAATTGCGCATGAACAGCGTCGCAAAGCCGGTCTGGAAGGCCACATGGAAGATAATCAGCGCCGCCGTGGTATCGATCAGGTCGAGCCGGACCATCAGGTCGCGCACCGGGATCATCATGATCTGGTGCGGCAGGAAGTTGCCGCCGACGAACAGCGCGAAGATTAGCATGTTGCCGGGAAAGCGGTAGCGGGACAGCACATAGCCGGCGAGCGTGGAGAGCACCAGCACGCCGATCACCGAGGGAATGGTGATTGTCAGGCTGTTGAGGAAGTAGCGGGCCATGGGTGTCTGCGTGAAAACCGCCGTATAATTGTCGATGACGCCGATGCCGGTCGGCCATCCCCACAGATTGCCGCCCATCACATCCTCGGTCGAGCGGAACGAGGTGAGGATGATCGCAAACAGCGGGCAGAGCCAGAGCAGGAGGACGATGACGACGGCGAGCACGTAGAGGCGGCGCTGCCAGACGGCGGCATCGGGAATGGGACGAGGATACATCAGCCTCCCCTTTCTTCGGTATGGATGATGCGGCTGAGATACCAGACGATGAAGACGGCCATGATCACGAACAGCACCGAGGCGATCGCCGCGCCGTAACCGAAGCGGTAGGAGAAGATCGACTGCTCGAACATCTGGTAGGCGAGAACCGAGGACGAACCGAACGGGCCGCCGTTCGTCATCACCGACACCATGTCGAAGGAGCGAAGCGCCCCGACGACGGTGACGGCAATGGCGATGAAGGTAACCTGGGTCAGCTGCGGCAGCACGATGTGCCACAACATGTTCCACCCCCTTGCCCCGTCGACGCGCCCTGCCCCGATCAGCTCTTCGCTCAAATTGTTGAGACCAGCGAGATAGAGCACCATGCAGAAGGTGATCTGCGGCCAGAGTGCTGCAATCACGATGGCGAAAGTGACGAAATGCTCGTCGGAGAGAACCGCCGGCGCCGTCGCCCCGAACGCCCTGAAGATCAGCGCGAGCAACCCGAACTCCGGCGTATAGACCCAGGTGAAGACGACGCCGACCGTCACCGAGGCGAGCACCAGCGGAATGAAGAACAGCGACTTCAGGAAGCGCATGCCGCGGATTTTCTGGTTGACCAGCAGCGCGATGGCGAGCCCGAGAGGTGGTGCCGCCATGAACATCACCAGCCAGATCAGGTTGTTCTTCAGCGACACGTAGAATTGCGGATCGTTGTAAAGCTCGACGTAGTTGCCGAAGCCGATCCACACCATTGGGCCGAAGCCATCCCAGTCGTGCAGGCTGATCCAGAGGCTCCTGACCGCCGACAGCAGGATGACCGTGAAGAACAGCACGATCGCGGGCGCGATGAGCAAAGTCGGGGTGAGCCACCAACGCTGGCGGCGCCATAACATCAACATGTCCAGAGCCTCAAATTATTTACAAGAGTGGAGCACAGCTCCGCCCGCAGCTTGTTGGCAAACCTCATTCTTTACTCGGCGTCATCCTCGGCCTTGTGCAGAGGATCTGCTGCACCGTCGGCAGATGCTCGGGAAAAGCCCGAGCATGACGAAAGACGAGTTGGCCGACTTTGTAAGCGGTCTCAGGAGCGGGCTGACGCCCGCTCCTAGGAGTGGAGGCACGCCCCTACTCCCTGCGTCTCCGGGAGGAGAACTAGATTTTGTAGATGCGCTTGCGTGTGCTTTCGAGGCGCGTCAGGATCGCCTTCCGCCGGTCGGGCTTGGCCATGAACTCCTGGAAGCCGACAAGACCCGCCTGCGCCATGTCGGGGTCGCTGTCGCGGTCGTAATATTGCGACGTGCCCTGCACCGTCTTCATCGTCTCGACGGCGGTATTCACCAGCGGATCCTTGCTCGGCGGCAGATCGCTGCGTGGCGGCACGTTGCCGCCCGGCTCCAGATAGGCCGCCAGATTCTCCGGCTTGTAGAAATAAGCGAGGAAGTCGCGTGCGCCCTGCTTGTTCTTGGCCTTGGCGGGAATGTGGATCGAATTGACCGAGAACTCCTCGAAGTGGCCGACCTTGGCGTCGAGCACCGGGAAGGTCGCATAGGAGAGCTGCGGCAGATCTTCGGCGGTGAAAGCCGAGCGCAGGAAAGCGCCGAGGTTCATCATGCCGGCCTTCTTTTGCGCCAGGAGCGCCGCGGCCTCCTGCCAGCCGAAGGACGTATGGTTCTCCGTGAAGAACCCCTTCGAAATCATCGCCTCCCACTGATCGAAAACTGCCGTCAGCGCGGGATCGAGATAGCTCATCTCGCCGTTCATCAGCGCCATATGCTTGTCGAGGCCGTTGATGCGAAGGTTCATCTGGTCGAACCAGCCGGCCGCCGGCCATAATTCCTTGGTGCCGATCGCGACCGGCGTGATGCCCGCGGCCTTGCACTTGTCGCCGTAGGCCATGAACTCTTCAGCCGTCTTCGGCACGGTCAGGCCATGCTGCTCGAACACATCCTTGCGATAGAACATGCCCCAGAGCGTGCCGCCTGTGGGGAGGCCGTACTGCTTGCCGTCTTCGGTGACGGCCCCTGCCGTCGCGCCGAGCACGTCCTTATATTTCTCTTTCTCGAAAAGGTCGGAGATATCGTCGAACAGGCCGCGCTTGACGAAGGCGCGCATGCGGTTGCCCGAAAACCAGGAGCAGACGTCGGGCGCGCCGGCGACGAGATAGTTGCGAATGGCCGTCTTGTGGGCCTCGTGGTCCATATTGTTGATGACGACGTTGACGCCGGCTTCCTTGCTGAAGCCCGCGGCGATCGCCTTCAGCGCATCGAGTGCGGCGCCATTGTTTTCGGCGGAGATCATCGTGACCTCCTGGGCCTGCGCGATCGCCGGGATCGGAAAGCTGCCGGTGACCGCTGCGGCGGAAACCAGCCCCGCGCCCTTCAGGAAGCGCCTGCGGGTGGTCGACGGAAATTGCTTCAAAAATGTCATTGAATTCCTCCCAGTTGATCGATCAACATCTCCCGACCGTCGCCTCCTCCATGAAACGACCGACCAGGCATTCAACGCTGCGATCCGCTCGGCGATTCCAGCGATAATCCGCCTGGCTGAGTTGATCCGCGGCCGAACTTATGCATAGATCTTTGCAGCTCGCAATAATTAATTTACAAAATTAAGGAATGCATCGTGAAGTTAAAAGGCGACCAGACCACGGCGAGAGCCATGAACCGACGCCTCATCCTCAACCTCCTCCGGCGCGAGGGGCCGAGGAGCCGCGCCGACATCGCGACGGTGATTGGTTTAAGTCCTGCCGCCGTCACCTTCGTCGTCGCCGACCTTCTGGAGGAAGGCATCGTCATCGAAGGGAAGACCGTACCCGGCCTCACCGGCCGCCGCCCGATCCCGGTGGATATCAACTACGAGCACGCGCTCGCCATCGGCTTCAAGCTGATGGTCGATTCGGTGGAGTGCGTGGCAACCGACCTTGCCACCAACCCCGTCGCCGCCATGCGGGTAAGCCTCGACGGCCATGACCCGGATAAGGTCGCCGACCTGCTGGCGGGCACCGTTCCCCAACTGGTGAAGCTCGCCGGACGGCCGAACGCGAAGCTCGCCGGCATCGGCATTTCCATGCCCGGCGTTATCAACCACGAACAGACGGCCTGCGTGCGCAGCTACCGATTCAAATGGGACAATGTCCCCCTCGCCTCACTGGTCGCGAGCCGCGTCCATGTGCCGGTCTGGCTGGAGGATGACACTAACGCCTATGCCATCGCCCAGCAGCTCTTCGGGCTCGGCCGCCAGCATCGCAACATGGCGGTTCTCGCCGTCGGCGTCGGCATCAGTTGCGCGCTAGTCATCGACGGCAAGCTCTACCGCGGCGCCAATGGTGCTGCCGGCAAATTCGGCCACACGCTCTATGAGGAGAATGGCCGGCTCTGCGAATGCGGCAAGCGCGGCTGTCTGATGGCCTATCACTCCGAAATCTCGATGCTCCGGCGCTGGCGGGAAGCGACCGGCCGCGAGGAACTCGGACTGCCGGAACTGACGGCTGCGCTCGCATCAGGCGATGCCGCCGCCCTCGCTCTCGTTGCCGATTCCGGCCGCGGCATCGGCACCGCCCTTGCCAATCTCGTCAACATCACCGACCCCGAAGTCATCGTCGCCGGCGGCGAAGCCGTCTCCCTCGGCGATCCTTTCCTGACGCCGCTGCGCGAAGCGCTTTCCGCCCGGACCTTCCGAACCGCCCCGCCCCTCTTGCCCGACTGGGAGGACAATTCCTGGGCCCGGGGTGCCGCCGCTCTGGTCACCCAGAAAATATTCGACTTCGAATCCTCCGGCGGCATCACGGACATTGCCAGCTTGGCGAGTGTCATGACCGCGGGCTCGTCGTCGGCGGCGTAAAGCCGTGAGAGATCGGTGGGATTGCTTGTCGGGTAAGGCGTGCCGTGCAAAGCCCCCCTCTGGCCTGCCGGCCATCTCCCCCACAGGTGGGGAGATTGGCTGGGCTCACTGGCCTCCCCAAACAATGAGAGTCCAGCACGGCGAAACGGTAGACGAGCAGGCAGTTCAAGCCACTTGTCATCTCCCCACCTGTGGGGGAGATGCCCGGCAGGGCAGAGGGGGGCTCCAGGCACACCCTATCACAAGCAACGTTGGCCCGAACCGATGCCGGCCCAATCTTTGACAGTTATCTCACGCAGACCAACCCCGCCTTGCCTCAGATACACTGGCTTACAAAAATGCGGGTTTGCCGACACATCCCTGGTTCAATCATCGACTTAAATCCCGATACGGCCAACCGGTCGGAAATGGTCAATTCAGGAAGGATGACGAAATGAAAATGATCCAGGCTATCGCGCTTGCCCTCGTTCTCGGCGGCGCAGCTGCAGCACACGCAGAACAGCCGATACAGCGCACCGATCTCATCAAGAACGATATCGACGTGCCCGGCCACGAGGTCGTTCAGGTCCGCGTCGATATCGCCCCGGGCGTTCTCGCGCCGAACCACTCGCATCCCGGCGAGGAAGTCGCCTTCGTCATCGAAGGGACGCTGGAATACCAGCTCGAAGGCAGAGAGCCGGTGACCCTGAAGGCCGGAGAATCCCTGTTCATACCCTCCGGCGTCGTTCACTCGGCAAAGAACGTCGGCAGCGGCAAGGCGTCGGAATTGGCAACCTACATCGTTCGCAAAGGCGCGCCGCTCGTCGTGCCTGCCAAGTGAGCCATTCGTAGAAATTTCCGTCCGAATGGGGGCTGCCGCGGCAGGGATCCTCGGATCAAGGTTCCGCCCTCGCATGGCAACTCCCTTCGCCCCGTTCACGGAGAGAGGGTTAGTGCGAAGGGCTCCCCCGAGCCGAATGGCGACGACCAACCACACCACTTGCGTGCGGGCCACCGTTTCGCCCTTGCGGTCGCCTTCCATTCACGGCAGCATGTCCGTGTCCTCAATCATCTGAACCTCTCACATCAGGAGGATTACCATGGCAACGTCGGAGCGCCCCTCCTTTGTCGTCCACTGGAGCGAGATCGAACGGCCTGACGACTCGCATTATGACGATGACGACGAGTTGATGAGCATCGGCGCGCCTTTGGGGCGCCATTTCGGCCTGGCGAAATTGGGCATTCATCACGAGCGCTTGCCGCCGGGCCGGCGCACATCCTTTCCGCATGCCGAGAGCGCCGAGGAAGAATTCATCTACGTTCTCGGAGGCGAGCCCGACGTCTGGCTCGACGGCCATCTCTATCGACTGAAACAGGGCGACGCCGTCGGATTTCCCGCCGGCACCGGGATCGCCCATAGTTTCCTCAACAACACGCAAGCCGAGGTGCACCTCCTCGTCGTCGGCGAGCGCCATAAGGCCGAAAACCGGATCTTCTATCCACTCCACCCTCACCGCCGACCACTGCACAATGATTGGTGGGATGACCATCCCACCCATGCCCTTGGTCCGCATGACGGAATGCCGGACCTGGTGCGGGAAGCAAAGGGCCGAGGAAACAGCGAATAGATCCGCCAGGCCGATAGCCGGCCGCAATGCGGTTTCGCGCAAAGCGGAGACCAACGCTTGCCTGGAGCTTCGACAGTTATGGGCTCAGGCCAGCCAACCGCAGCAGCTCGGCATTTTCGTTTGCAACGCCTTCCGTCAGCCGGGCGGCGGCAATCGTGGGAATCCAGGCCAGAATGCTGCTGACCTCCGATCCGGTGGCCGAAGCGTAAGCTTCGACATAGCCCATCGCCCGGTCCGGCATCGCATGGTGCAACAGGACGTATGTTCGGCAGACATCGGCCAGAGGATTGCCACAGCTGGCGTCGAGCCAGTCGACGATCATGAACCCCTGCCCCGAGCCGTGAATATTCCATGGGTGAAAATCGCCGTGGCACACCCTGTCGCCATCCGGAAGGGAATCGAGTTCCAACAGAAGCCGCTTTCTGGACGCAGCATCCAGCCCCTCGGCTCGCCGGATCCTGGCGGAAAGCCTGGCCATGAGAGACGGCAACCCGTCGCCGGGTTTTTCGTGAATGCTTCGATGCAACTGCGCCATGTCTTCAAGCGGCGCTCTTCCTGCCGTCGAGACGAATTGGTTGGCAAAACAGGAGCTGGGCGCGCGATCCATCAACACGCCCCAGCGCCCATCGAATTCACCGACCGCGTGAACCTTTGGCGCCGGCAGCGCGAGCCTCTCAAGGATCGACAGGTTCGCAGCCTCCCTGAATGACGACGCTTTGGAGGCGGCTCGCCTGTACAGCTTGAGCGCCAACGCGCCATATTCGAAGACCTCGGCTTCTTTACCCGAACCAAGGAGCCGACCGATTTCGGTCATTGCGGTGCCTCCGTCTGAATTCAGGACAGCTCGCGGCAGAGCTCTATGCCCCCAATAAAGGCCCCAACCGTGCTGTTGGAGTCATAGAAGTCTTTATGTTTTTGGTGCGGCAAAACTCACATGCCTCGCGGAGTTTAGTGGAAGAATTAAAGCCCCATCTGCATCGCGGCTCGCTGCGGCGTACCTATCGCGCTTGCCCAACAACACCAATAACCGGCCTGCGGCATCGTCGGATAGAAGCTATAGCCATTTCGGCACCTCGACGCGCGCATAGCTGCGCAGCTTGTCGATCAGGGCGCTCGCATCCGTGTCGACAGAGATCGATTGCCTGTGTGCGGCCGGCAGGAACTTCGTCTCGACCATATGGTCGATGAAGCCGAGGAAGGCGTCGAAGAAACCGGCGGAGTTCTGGAGACCCACGGGTTTGTCGATCTCCGAGAGCTGGTTCATGGTCCAGACCTCCATCAGTTCCTCGATCGTGCCGATGCCGCCCGGCAGCGCGATGAAGGCATCGGAAAGCGCGACCATGCGTTCCTTGCGGCTGCGCAGCGTTTCGACGATTTCATGCCTGGTCAGGCCGGCATGCGATTGGCCGCGCTGATGCAGGCTTTGCGTAATCACGCCGTGGACGCTGCCGCCGGCCGCAAGGGCGGCGTCGGCGACGACGCCCATCAGGCCCTTGACCGTTCCGCCATAGACGATGGTTATCCCCGCCTCCCCTAGCGCCCGGCCGAGGGCGCGGGCCCCGTCGGCAAAGGCCTCCGAAGCGCCGATATTGGAGCCGCAGAACACGGCGACGGACTTGATTGAACGTATCGTCATCCGAACCTTCTATCTCCTCATAGGCATTTGCATATACCTAGTCGATTCCAAGCTACGAGTGAGCGTAAAGCGAAGAGAAATGCTCCTCCAGCGCCCGACGTGTACCGATCCTGGTTTCCGCTGTGGCATCGGGGCCGGCACCTGTCCCCTGCACGGAGAAGAAGGTCAGGTCGTGCAGCCCGATCGTGGCGAGGATGGCTTTCAGATAAGGCGTCAGGAAATCCGGCTGGCGGGCGCGCTCCCCGGAAAACCGCCCGCCCGAGGCGATGGCGATGAAGACGGGGCGGTCGCGTAGCGTGCCTACTTTTCCGGCCGCGCCGACCGTGAAGGTCCGCCGCGCCCGCACGACATGATCGATCCAGGCCTTCAGCGCCGAGGGTACGGTCAGATTGTGCATCGGCGTTCCGATGACGACGAAGTCCGCAGCCTCCAGCTCGCGGACCAGTTCCTCGGACTGGGCCATCGAGCCCTCACGGGAGACGTCCGCCGCAGAAGCCTGGGAGATCGCATAGGCCGCATCGACATGGGCGATCGTGCCATTGCCGATCACCCTTTCGACCACGATCGCCTCCGGCACCTTTTCCAGGAGAAAGCCGATAATCGCTTGCGAGAGCCGGTAGCTCTCGGCAGCCTGCCCGCGCGGGCTGCTGCTCACATGTAGGATTGTCTTCATTGACCCATTTCCAAGTTCTGTCCAAATCCTGCCGCTCGCGTTTGATGGAGCACGATGCCGATTTGAAGCGTGGACGTGGCAATAGTTCTACAAATCCGATGGTCCAGCTCCAAGGTCCATAAAGGAACCTTGGAGCTGGGCCATGATTGTGCCAGCCGGGCCGTTATGGCATCATTATCCGACCATCCATCTGAGAGGTTGACCAGCCCATGACCGGCGCCAGGCCTGGCAATATCCCACCGCTCGATCCAACTGCGGCGACGCCGTTTTACCGGCAGATCTACGATCGCTTCCGTGGCGCCATCGCCAGCGGTCTGTTGAAGCCCGGCGATCGAATACCTTCGGCGCGGGCACTGACCAAGGAATTGGGCCTCGCCCGGGGCACCATCGAGGCCGCCTATTCCCTGCTCGCCGCCGAGGGTTATATCCAGGCCCGCGGCCAGGCCGGCACCATCGTCGCGCCGGATCTCAAACCGCAAATGCCGGCTCCAAGCCCGATCCCGCCGGCCGATAGCGGCATCGCGCCGACGAGTTTTCGTCCCGACTCGATCATGCCCTTCCAGATGGGCCTGCCCGCACTCGATGCCTTTCCCCGCAAGATCTGGGCGCGGCTCGGCGCGCGCTGCGCGCGCGCCATGCAGCCATCAGACATGGTTCACCCCGCCGTCTCCGGCCTGCCGGCGCTGCGTGCTGAGATCGCCGCCTATCTGCAGGTCTCGCGCGGCATCAGTTGTTCGCCGTCTCAGGTGTTCGTCACCTCAGGTTATCGCCATACCATCGCGCTGATCGGGCATGCCTTGCTGAAGCCGGGCGATCGCGTCTGGCTTGAAAACCCGGGATATCCGCCGACGCGGGAGCTGTTCCGGCATATGCAGATCGCGAGCGTTCCCGTGGCGGTCGATCGCGATGGTTTGGTCGTCTCCGACGGTATCAGGCTGGCGCCCCGCGCACGCGCGGCGGTGGTGACACCCGCGCATCAGAGCCCGCTTTGCGTGTCGCTCTCCCTGCCCCGACGTCAGGCGCTGCTCGACTGGGCTGCCGGCAACGACGCTTGGATCATCGAGGACGATTACGACGGCGAATATCGCTATGTCAGCCGTCCCCTTCCGGCCTTGAAGAGCCTCGATCGCGATGGACGGGTGCTCTATGCCGGTACCTTCAGCAAGGTGCTGTTTCCGAGCCTCCGGCTTGCCTATCTCGTCGTGCCGGAAGCTGAGGTGGCGCGGTTCGAGGAGATGACCGAGGCGCTGGCCGCCGGCAGTCCTGAGCTGACGCAGGCAATCGTCACCGCCTTCATCACCGAGGGTCATTTCGCCAGGCACATCCAACGTATGCGCAGGCTCTATGCCGAGCGCCGCGAGATGACGGCAGCAGGCCTGGAAAGCGTGCTCGCCGGCCATATGCAGATCGATTCCCAGCCCGGCGGCATGCACCTGATCCTGCGGCTGTTAGGCCGGCAGTCGGACCGGGAGTTCGTGGCACGCATGCGCAAGGAAGGCCTCTATGCGGAGGCACTGACTGACTGGATGATCGAGGGTGACGCCGCCCCGGCCCTGCTTCTCAACTTCACCAATATCGACTCTCAGCGCACAGCCGAAACGCTCGCAAGGCGGATGTCGAAACTGCTTTGAGCGATATCATGGCCTAATCCAGAATGCCATTCATGGACCTTCTGATATAGGCCAAGCTGCACGACGATGAAGTCCTTCAATCAGAAAGGAACAATCGTCATGAGCAAACGCATCGACTACGCAAAGGCTTCTCCCGAGGGATACCGGGCTTTTGGCGGCGTCTACGTCGCCATCCAGAAAAGCGTCCTGCCGAAGGAGCTGGTCGATCTCGTCTATCTCAGGGTGTCTGAGATCAACGGCTGCGCCTTCTGCATCGACATGCACTCCCGCGATCTGCTGAAATCAGGCCTGACGGTGGAGAAGCTGGTATTGGTCGCGGTCTGGCGCGATGCCGGCAACCTGTTCAGCCCCCGCGAACGCGCAGCCCTTGCCTGGGCGGAAACGGTCACGCGCGTCGCCGAAACCGGTATTCCCGATGCCGATTACGCCGCTGCTGCTGCCGAATTCGACGACAAGGAACTTGCCGATCTCACCTATGCGATCGGCCTGATGAACGCCTTCAACCGCTTCGGCATCGCCTTCCGCTCGACGCCGGCAGCTGTCGCCAAGGCCTGAAGCAGCCAGGCAGGCGCTCGCGCGGGCGCCTGCTCCCCTCAGAATAGAGCGCGCCGGCCGCAAGGTTCGGCCCATCAAGGGATTCACAACTATGGCTTGGGCGCTCCTCGGCATCGCCGGCATCCTCGAAATCGGCTTCGCCTTCTTTATGAAGTCATCGCTAGGCTTTACCCGGCTGATCCCCACTTTGCTGACCGTCGTAACCGGCCTGTCGAGCGTCTATCTCCTGTCGATGTCGCTCCGCACCCTGCCAGTCGGCACCGGCTACGCGGTTTGGACCGGCATCGGCGCGGCCGGCACCGCGATCCTCGGCATGGTCGCGCTGGGCGACGCCGCTTCACCGATTCGACTCTGCTGCATCGCTCTCATCCTGGCGGGCGTGATCGGCCTTAGGCTGGTCTCGGGCAACTGATCCGAGCGCCGGCTGGAGAATCGATCCGAGCGGGTGCTGTATCATTAGGGATCGTTGCAGGCTTTAGCCCTTGCCACGTCATCGAAGATGTAGCGTCCGGATGTTTGGTCCGAGCAGCGGTCGATGTGGTCGTTCGCGATGAACCCCGACCAAACGATGAGGCTGAAGCCGACGACAAACACCAGCCCCGCCGCAATTCCAATCACCTTGACAATCCGTCGCACCCCTCCCGACACTTTCGCTCCACGCTTCCGCCGTCCCGGCCCCGCCAGGCGCCGGTAGCGGCCTTTGCCTCGTCCTTGCGGCTTGCCGCGACGGCGATTGCCTGGCTCATTGCCTTTATTGGGGGTACTCCATCTATTGGATACCTCCTTAAATTTATCGCCCAAATTCGTGAGGGTAGTTTCAACGATGAAGACCGCGATCATATTCGACTGTGAATTTCTTTGCCTGGAAGGCTCGCAACGCAGATTTTGGTGCGCGGCCCACGATCCCGATCCTGTCATTGCGCAGATCGGAGCCGTCAAGCTTGGCCTGGAAGGCGAGTTTCAGATCCTCGATACCTACAAGTCCTATGTTCGGCCCATCGATCGCTTCGGCGAGAGGTATCCGCTCGATCCTTATTTCACCAAACTAACCGGCATCACCGAGGAGGATATCGACGCTCATGGCGTGGCGTTGGAGGATGCCCTTTCCGGCGTCGACAGCTTCTCGGGCGGCGCCCGGTTTTGGTCCTGGGGCAAGGACGAGCTGAACATGTTGGCCATCAGCTGCTATGTCGCCGGCATTCAGCCTTCCATCCCGGCCCGCCGCTTCGACAACGCCGTCAAGCTGCTCGTCGCTGCGGGGATGCCGATCGAGGATTTGGCAAAGACACCCAGCAACAAACTGGCCGACTACTACGGCGTCGACCATCCTCCATTGCAGGCGCATGATGGGCTCGATGACGCTCTGTCGATATCATACACGCTGCAGCATCTGATGAAGATCGGGAAATTGCAGCCCGAGGTTTTCGACCGAACCTGAGGACAGAGAAGCGTCACGATCCTCCCCTACCGCGCAAACCTGCGGGCGCCGGCGACGCAGAGGATGACAGCGACCGTGACGGCGAGCATGGCCCAGGTCACGGGCTCGTGCAGCAGGGTGGCAGCAAGCGCCAGGCCGAAGAACGGCTGGAGCAGCTGCAGTTGGCCGACGGCGGCGATGCCGCCCTGCGACAGGCCGCGATACCAGAAGATGAAGCCGATCAGCATGGAAAACAGTGAGACATAGGCAAGACCGAGCAGCGCCGGCGTTTCGATGCCGGAGAAGGTCTCCGGCCGATGGAAAAGCGCGACTGCGACCGTCAGTGGCAGCGACAACACGAGCGCCCAGGAAATCACCTGCCATCCGCCGAGCGTGCGTGAAAGCCTGCCGCCTTCGGCATAGCCGAGGCCGCAAACGACGACTGCCGCCAGCATCAGGAGATCGCCGACCGGCGAGGCCGTCAGCCCTTGCGTCAATGCGAACCCCGCCACCAGCGCGCTGCCGAGAACGGAAAAGAGCCAAAATGCCGGCTTCGGCCGTTCTCCGCCACGGACCACGCCGAAGATCGCCGTTGCGAGCGGCAGCAGGCCAATGAAGACGATCGAATGGGCTGACGTGACATGCTGCAGCGCCAGCGCCGTTAGCAGCGGGAAGCCGACAACGACGCCCAGCGCCACGACGGCCAGGGAGAGAATATCACCTCGGCTCGGCCGCTTCTCTCTGAAAGCAATCAGCAGGCCGAGAGCGAGAAAGCCGGCGATCGCCGCGCGCGCCACGGTGAGGAAGACGGGATCGAACTGCATCACCGCCACGCGGGTGGCCGGCAGCGATCCGCTGAAGATCACCACCCCGATAAAACCATTGATCCATCCCGATGCCATGCGGTCCATGATGCGCTGCACTCCTTCATTCTGCCCCTTATCGGCCAATACGGATAGTTCTGACAGTCACAGTCTGATACAATTTCGCGAAACTGTAATGATGCAGGAAACAATACAGATGAACGAGGGACGCACGCGCGTGGAGATGGTCGCCGCGACGATAAGGCAGCGTATCGCCGGGCGCAGCCTGACGCCGGGCGCAAAGCTACCATCTGTGCGGGGGCTGGCCGCGACGTTGAAGCTGTCGACATCGACAGTCGTCGACGCTTATGAGCGGTTGGTCGCCGAAGGCGCGATCCTGGCAAGGCCGGGTTCGGGATTCTACGTCGCCAATCAGGCAGCCCCCTTTGCGCTTGCCGAGGCCGGGCCGAAGCTTGACCGCGCGGTCGATCCGTTCTGGATATCGCGGCAATCGCTGGAGGCCGGCGCAGCCGACCTGAAGCCCGGCTGCGGCTGGCTGCCGCCCTCCTGGTTGCCAGGAGACGGTATGCGCCGCGGGCTCAGAACACTTGCCCGTGCCGACGGGCCGGCGCTCGCCGACTACGGCTCGCCGCTCGGCTTGCCGCAACTGCGCCAGCTGATTTCCCGCCGCATGGGTGAACGGGGGATCGAAGCCTCCCCGGATCAAATCATGCTGGCCGATTCCGGCACGCAGGCAATCGATCTGCTCTGCCGTTTCCTGCTGGAACCCGGCGACACGGTGCTGGTCGACGATCCCTGCTATTTCAATTTCCATGCGCTGCTACGCGCCCATCGGGCAAAGATCGTCAGCGTGCCCTACACCGCGTCCGGTCCCGATATCGAACTGTTTGCACAAGTCGTCGCCAATGAGCGTCCGCGGCTCTACATCACCAACTCCGCCATCCACAATCCGACCGGCGCAACCTTGTCTCCCGTTACGGCTCACCGGGTTCTAAAACTCGCCGACCAGTTCGACCTGACCATCATCGAGGACGATATCTTTGCCGACTTCGAGCACACGCCGGCGCCTCGCCTGGCCGCTTTCGACGGACTCGAGCGGGTCATTCATATCGGCAGCTTCTCGAAAACCCTGTCTGCCTCGGCGCGCTGCGGTTTCGTCGTGGCGAAACCGGAATGGATCGACGGCCTGACAGACCTCAAGATCGCCATCTCCTTCGGCGGCGGCCGGCTGACGGCGGAATTGGTGCTGAACGTCTTGAGCGATGGCAGCTATCGCAAACACATGGAGACGCTGAGACACCGGCTCTCCCGGGCGATGAGCGAGGTCTCAGTCAAGCTGAAGAATCTCGGCATAACGCCCTGGCTGGAGCCACAAGCTGGAATGTTCCTCTGGTGCCGGCTGCCTGATGGCATCGATGCAGCTGATGTGGCGCGGGCCGCACTCGAAAAGAGAATCGTTCTGGCTCCCGGAAACGCATTCAGCCTGTCGCAATCGGCAACGAATTTCATGCGCTTCAACGTGTCTCAGACGCTCGATCCGTGCGTATTTGCGGTGCTGGGCGACATCTTGGCTAGAAGAGGATGATGGAAGGTGGGCGGTAGCGGGTCGAGCGCGCTCTTCTTGCTGCGTCCGACCCCTCTTTTGAGGGCGCATCCACCAACGCTGACTGGTTAGGGGCGGCATTCACCAACGCCCTCATCCTTGTACGTTGCCGTTGCTGTATAAAGGGGCTGCGCGGCGGAGATGCGTGTCATCCTTGG
>NZ_JABFCP010000040.1:0-809 GCF_013087615.1 Rhizobium sp. WYCCWR 11152
CGCAGCATCCTTGCGTCCAGCGTGATCCACCGGCCTTCGCCTATCTCGTATGTCACCGTGCCGTTCATGTCGTCTTGAATGCTCTCGATCTTCCTCATTCTGCCTTCTCCTGTTCGGCGGCCTGAAGCCAAGCCCATTTCTTGCCTCGGTGGATGGCGGAAATAGCCTCCTGTGACACGCCGAACCTCTCTGCAGTCTTACGCAACGTTTCGACGCCCTTCATGGCGCGTATCTCCAGGACATCCGCCTCAGTGAGCTTGGCCCCGGCGTTACGCTCCCCGCGCCGATGCGTCCCGTGGATCAGTTTATCAGCCATGTTCTCTGAGTGCGTCTTCCAACTCAGATGCTCTTGACTGATACAGCCCTCATGGCCCTTACCGCAAGAGTGCGCCGCTTCGTGATCTGGCGTCGGCGGCTCGCCGTGCGCGATCTGGCAAAGGTACCGGTGCGCATTCACCATCTTGCCGTCAATCCAGAGATTGCCGTAGCCCCTGCCGCCCTTACCGAAAGGCCAGATCAGGCACTCGTCACCAACGTGGTGCAAGGCCACTTCGTGGATCCACCGCAGCAGCTCGCCCTTCGAAGTCCCACCGCCTAACGGGTCGCCGTGCTTCAGTAGGCGACGATAGTGAGGCTCGCAGTAGCATCCATTGCCGTAACGCGGCTTGTAGCATTCAGGAATCGAGCATAAACGGGAATTAGCCATTCGATCCTCACTTGATCGTTTCGGTGAGGGCCGCGCGGTGTTGCAAGCACTGTAGCGGCCCGTTTCGTTTGTAGCATCGAGCGCCGGATACTGGTGCTACGAA
>NZ_JABFCP010000041.1:0-824 GCF_013087615.1 Rhizobium sp. WYCCWR 11152
TCGACAATCTGGCGACAATCATCAAATATGTCGACCCGAACTTCTCGGGCCGTGACTGGAACCTGGCAACGGCCATGGTCATCAAGGGTGACGCGCTGGTGCAGGTGATGGGCGACTGGGCCAAGGGCGAATTCGTCGCCGCCAAGAAGACGCCGGATACCGACTTCCTCTGCTACCGCTTCCCCGGCACCGACGGCAGCGTGGTCTACAACTCCGACATGTTCGGCATGTTCAACGTTCCTGATGACCGCAAGGCCGCCCAGGTGGCGCTGGCAACCGCGACGCTGTCGAAGAGCTTCCAGTCGGCCTTCAACGTCGTCAAGGGTTCGGTGCCGGCTCGTACCGACGTTCCCGACACCGACTTCGACGCTTGCGGCAAGAAGGGCATCGCCGACCTGAAGGCAGCGAACGAAGGCGGCACGCTGTTCGGCTCGCTGGCGCAAGGCTACGGCGCACCGCCGGCGATCGCCAACGCCTATAAGGATGTCGTCTCGAAGTTCGTCCACGGCCAGATCAAGACCTCCGACGAAGCCGTCAAGCAGCTCGTCCAGGCGATCGACGACGCCCGCTGAGACTGTCGATAACAAACGCTTCCCCGCGTGTCGCGGGGAAGCTTCAGGCTCCGCGATCATGCGCGGACGATCATGCAGGGATGATCAGGCCATCATGCGGGGAGGAGATGACATTCCATGAGCACCGTTGCGACCACCGATCCGGTTCTGACGCCGAGGCAATCGACGGGGATCTCGTTGAGAGGCCGGCTGCAGGATGCGCTGCCGAAGATCGTGCTGGCGCCGAGCTTCGTCATCACCATCATCTTCGTC
>NZ_JABFCP010000042.1:0-855 GCF_013087615.1 Rhizobium sp. WYCCWR 11152
TATACCTCGATCACCAACATGGCGATCTTCGGCTTTCTCTATATCGGCATCTGCCTGGTGCTCGGTCTGTTCCTCGCCATCCTGCTCGACCAGAAGATCCGCGGCGAGAGCGTGTTGCGGCCGATCTTCCTCTATCCGATGGCGCTCTCCTTCATTGTGACAGGCGTTGCCTGGAAATGGTTCCTCGATCCCGGCCTCGGGCTAGAACAGACGCTGCACCATTTTGGCTGGACGAGCTTCCACTTCGACTGGATCAAGAACAAGGACTTCGTCATCTACACCGTCGTCATCGCCGGCGTCTGGCAGGCGTCCGGCTTCGTCATGGCGATGTTCCTGGCGGGTCTGCGCGGCATCGACGGCGAGATCATGAAGGCCGCCCAGATCGATGGCGCCTCGCCATTCCAGCTCTATCGGCGCATCGTCATTCCGCTCTTGCGGCCGATCTTTCTCTCCGCCTTCATCGTGCTCGCCCATATGGCGATCAAGTCCTACGACCTCGTGGTGGCGCTGACCTCGGGCGGCCCCGGCGGCTCGGCCTGGCTGCCGTCCAACTTCATGTATGAATACACCTTCAAGCGCAACGAGATGGCCGTCGGCTCGGCCAGCGCCATCATCATGCTGATGACGATCTCGGCGATCATCGTGCCCTATCTCTATTCCGAACTGAAGGAGAAGGCGCGATGAGCAGCGTGACCTCTCCGATAGCAACCTCGCAGAACAGCAACAACACCCGCTGGATCGGCCGCGCCGTCATCTACGGCCTGCTGCTGGTCTTTGCCGTCCTCTATCTGATGCCGCTCTTCGTCATGCTCACGACCTCGTTCAAGACCATGGACGAGATCCAGAACGGCAACA
>NZ_JABFCP010000043.1:0-779 GCF_013087615.1 Rhizobium sp. WYCCWR 11152
CCACGGCAAGACGTCTCTGACGGCAGCGATCACGAAGTACTTCGGTGAGTACAAGGCGTACGACCAGATCGACGCGGCTCCGGAAGAAAAGGCGCGTGGCATCACGATTTCGACGGCTCACGTTGAATACGAGACGCCGGCCCGCCACTACGCCCACGTCGACTGCCCCGGCCACGCCGACTACGTCAAGAACATGATCACCGGTGCTGCCCAGATGGACGGCGCGATTCTGGTGTGCTCGGCCGCTGATGGCCCGATGCCGCAGACGCGCGAACACATCCTGCTGGCTCGTCAGGTCGGCGTTCCGGCAATCGTGGTGTTCCTGAACAAGGTCGACCAGGTCGACGACGCCGAGCTTCTCGAACTGGTCGAGCTCGAAGTTCGCGAACTGCTGTCGTCCTACGACTTCCCGGGCGACGATATCCCGATCGTCAAGGGTTCGGCACTTGCTGCCCTTGAAGATTCGGACAAGAAGATCGGCGAAGATTCGATCCGCGAGCTGATGGCTGCTGTCGACGCCTACATCCCGACGCCTGAGCGTCCGATCAACCTGCCGTTCCTGCTGCCGATCGAAGACGTGTTCTCGATCTCGGGCCGCGGCACGGTTGTGACCGGCCGCGTCGAGCGTGGCATTGTCAAGGTTGGCGAAGAAGTCGAGATCGTCGGCATCCGCCCGACGACGAAGACGACGGTGACCGGCGTTGAAATGTTCCGCAAGCTGCTCGATCAGGGCCAGGCTGGCGACAACATCGGTGCGCTGATCCGCGGCGTTACCCGTG
>NZ_JABFCP010000005.1:0-128456 GCF_013087615.1 Rhizobium sp. WYCCWR 11152
GCGTCCCAGGCATGCATCTGGTAGAGGTCGATCTGCTCGAGGCCGAGGCGGCGGAGCGAATCGTCGAGCGCCTGGCCAAGATGCCGGCGCGACAGGCCGATATCGTTGGGACCGTTGCCCATCGGAAAGCGCCCCTTGGTGGCGACGATCGCCTGGCGGGCCTCGGTCGGGCGCGCCTTCAGCCAGCGTCCGATGATCTCTTCCGACTTGCCGGCGCTATAGACATCGGCGGTATCGATGAAATTGCCGCCCCAGGCGAAATAATCGTCGAGCAGCTTATGCGAGGCGGCCTCGTCGGCCTCCGCGCCGAAGGTCATGGTGCCGAGGCAATAGGCGGTGACGACGGTCCCGCTGGGACCGAGCTTGCGATAGTCCATATTCATCTCCTCTTTGAACACAACCGCGGCATCAACGGCGGCTGTCATTTCGATGTCGACGGCGGTGAACGAAGGGGCAGCGAACTGCCTTCACACGTCCCAAACGGGGCACCAATCGCCGTTTACCAGTCGCATGCCCTTCTCGAGGCCTTCGATCCGTTTGATCTCGGCCGGCGTCAGCGTGATCTTGCGGGCTTCGAAATTCTGCATGATGCGGCCCCTCTTGCTGGAAGACGGGATCACGACATGCCCCTTGGCGATCAGGAAGGCCAGCGCGACCTGGTCGCTGGTGGCGCCGCGGGCCCTGCCGATCTCTTCAAGAACCGGGTCGCCGACGACGGCGCCGCGCGCGAGCGGTGAATAGGCCGTGACCGCTATACCGAGCTTTTGGCAATAATCGATGATCGGCCGGTTCTGCATATAGACGTGGCACTCCACCTGGTTGGTGGTGATCGTGCGGCTGCCGAGCAGGCGGATGCTTTCGTCGATCATCGCTTTGGTGAAGTTCGAGACGCCGATCTGCCTGGCAAGGCCGGAATCGAAAACCTCGGCGAACTGGCCGAGATAATCGGCAAGCGGATATTTGTTATGCGGCGACGGCCAGTGCAGGAGCAACAGGTCGACCTGGTCGACGCAGAGCTTTTCCAGGCTTTCCCTGACCGACGGCATGACGGCTCCAGGGCCGTAATTGTCGGGCTTCACCTTCGTGGTGATGAAGATTTCGTTGCGCACCACGCCGGCGTCCTTGATGCCGCGGGCGACATCCTGCTCGTTGCCGTAGCCCTGGGCGGTGTCGATATGGCGGCATCCGGCTTCGAGCGCCCAGATCACGCCCTGATGGGCTTCATCGGCCGAGCGGTTCCATGTGCCGTACCCCATCTGCGGGATGCCGGCGACCATTGCTTCTTTCGTCATGTTCTCTTCCTATGCAGCAATTCAAAAACGCTACAATGTCGTTTGCGTGTCTCAAAAGCCGCACTGCGTTGTCGTCAGAAACCGCCGACGTGCAGCGATTTGTAGGGGGCTTCGAGCGCCTTGACGTCATCACCGGTGAGTTCGAAGTCGACCGCGGCGATCGCATCTTCGAGATGGCTCATCTTGCTGACGCCGACGATCGGCGAGGTCACGACCGGCTTCTGCAGCACCCAGGCCATCGCGACCTGCGCCATGGACGTCTTGCGCGCCTTGGCGACGGCTTCGACGGCCTCGACGACGTCCCGATCGCCGGTCTTCTCATACATGCTCTTGTTGTAGCGGTCGGTGGTGGCGCGCTTGGTCTCGGTGCCCCAGGGACGGGTCAGCTTGCCGCCGGCAAGCGGGCTCCACGGAAGGACGGCGATACCCTGATCGCTGCAGAGCGGCAGCATTTCGCGTTCTTCCTCGCGATAGGTGAGGCTGACCTGGTTCTGCATCGAAACGAACTTCGTCCAGCCGTTGACCTCGGCTGCATGCTGGAGCTTGGAAAACTGCCAGGCCCACATCGAGGATGCGCCGATATAGCGGGCCTTGCCGGCGCGCACGACGTCGTTGAGCGCCTGCATGGTTTCTTCGACCGGGGTGAACGGGTCGAAGCGGTGGATCTGGTAGAGATCGACATAGTCGGTGCCGAGGCGGCGCAGGCTGTTGTCGATCTCGGTAAGGATCGCGGCGCGGGAAAGACCCTGGCCGTTTGGGCCGGGACGCATGCGGCCGAACACCTTGGTCGCCAGCACGATCTCCTGGCGGGGCGCCAGTTCCTTGAGCAGGACGCCGGTGATCTCTTCGCTCGTGCCCTGCGCGTAGACATTGGCCGTATCGAAGAAATTGATGCCGGCATCCCATGAGCGCTTATAGAGTGGCCGCGCCTCTTCGAGCCCGAGAACCCATGGGCGTTCGTCCGTCTGTTCGCCAAAGGACATGCAGCCGAAGCAGATGCGGCTGACTTCAAGCCCTGACTTGCCAAGTCTTGTGGTCTTCATGGTCTTTCCTCCGAGTTGTTGATCGGCGGTGCCGCAAATGCGGCTCGCTGCATCATGCGCCGGTAACGTATTTTCGCCAGTTGTGTTCTTCCTTGAAACCCAGAACCTCCCGGATCTTCCGGTTCGAGAGCGGCGCTTCGAATTCGCCGAGCTCCCGGAGGATCGGCGTGTTCGGCGCCCATTTGCCGAGGAAATCCCGCGTTGGCTCGGTTGCCGTGATCGTGTCGTTGACGGCATTGAAGACCTGGAAACCGAGGCCGTCGGCCTGCAGGCAAAGATCGACGATCTGCCCGAGATCGCGGGCATCGATGTAGCTCCAGGCGTTGCGCTTGCGCGATGGCGGATCGGCAAGGAAGCCCGGAAAACGCTCGTATTCTTGCGGTTCGATGACGTTGGCGATCCGCAGAGCGTAGATGTCGATGCCGCTGCGCATCGCAAAGGCGCGGGCCGTCTTCTCGTTGACGACCTTGGAGAGCCCATAGCTGTCCATCGGGTCGATGTCATAGTCTTCTTCGAGCGGAAACGAATGGAAATCCTTGTCGCCCTCGGCAAAACAGACGCCGTAGGTCGTTTCGCTCGACGCGATGATCACCTTGGGAATGCCGAGTTTCACCGCCGCTTCGATGACGTTGTAGGTCGAGACCGCATTGACCGAAAAAGTTTGGTTGTCGGGCTTGAGCAGCAGGCTCGGTATAGCGGCGAAATGCACGACGGCGTCGACCTTGGCCGGTCCGCCCGGCGTTTGCAGACCCTCGCCGCTGAAATGCATCGACAGGGCGTTGAAGGTCTGGCCGCTATCGCTGAGATCGGTGATCAACGTCTGCACGCCGGGGCAGTTCAAGGGAACGAGGTCGAGGTTGCGGACCTTGTGTCCCTTCCCCACCAGATATGGAACCGCATGGCGGCCGGCCTTGCCGCTACCGCCGGTAAAGATGATCCGCTTGCTCATGTGATGTGTCCGCTTCCTGATGAAGGTTCGATGGAAGCGGTACAACGCGGGAGAGAGATGAATCAATAGAGTGGAAATCACTGAACCGATGAACCAGGCTCATCGATTAGAACCAGCCGCTAAAATCCGTTCAAGCCGCGAACGATCTTGATCAGCGCGTCGACGCCGAAGGGAAGCTGCCGCCGGCTGGAATAATACATCGAAAACGGCGGGCCTATCGATGCCCATTTGGGAAGAACGACTTCCAGGCGGCCTGACGAAACGTAGGGGCTTGCCAACCGTTCCAGGCAATAGCACAGCCCGGCGCCTTCCAGAGCCGCATTGATGGCAAGATCGGTTTCGCCTGATATCAGCGCTCCGGGAACGTCGATCTCGCGCCGGTCATCGCCGCGTTCGAATTCCCACTTGTAGATCTGGCCCCGGCCCGTCCGTATCCGGATGCAGTGGTGGGAATTGAGGTCCTCCGGCATGACAGGGCGACCATGACTTCTGAGATAATCAGGGGCAGCGACCGCGACCCACTTTAAAGGAGGAGTGAGAGGAACTGCGATCATGTCTTCCGGGATGGTGCCGCTGTACCGGATACCGGCATCGAAGCCGTCCGCGGTGACATCGATGAACTGGTCATCCACGGCGACCTCAAGCTCGACATTCGGGAAGCGTTGCTGGAACACCGGAATGGCTGGCCGCAAAAGCAGAACGGCGGCATCTTTCAGAACATTGATGCGAATGCTGCCGGCGCCACCTTGATAATGTCCGTTCAAGTCCTCCAATCCGGAGTTGATAAGCTCGAGCCCGGCAGAAATCTTCTCGGCGAGGGCTGTTCCGGCGGCGGTTGGTGCAACGCTACGGCTGGTTCGATTAAGGAGGCGAACGCCCAGCCTTTGCTCAAGCGCCTTCATGCTGTGGCTCAGGGCGGAAGCCGTTACTTCTAGGTGATCCGCCGCTTTCCGAAAACTACGGTACTGGACTATCGCGAGAAAGATCGACAGTTCGTGAATTTCATTGCGCTTGAACTGCATGTTGATCTCAGGAGGCTAATTTGGCGATACTTCGCAACCGGTCTTAAAGGCTCTAGCTCGTTCGGTGCAACTCAGCACCCGGATGTTGCTTTACTGGCTCGGATTCTCCACTGCTGATCACAGAATTACCCTGTATCATAGAGCCTTTCAATCTCCGGCAATGGTATTGAAAACGTGCGGGCGCTCTATGACCTGATGTCGGAGCGCCCTGAGCTGCGTTGGCCAATGTTGCGATGGTTCATCGCAATCGTGGCTTCTTTTCCGAGCCGCGATCATTGTCGAGCACGATCCCGACCACTTGCCCTGCGGGGTGGAATCCTATTTGCAATTTGGATGCCACGAGGTGTCGCGACAACGCGACGGAAATGGCCGGGCTATCGCCTAATGGCGGCTAATGGCGCCAAGTCGAACTAGCAGGTATCCCGCACCGCCGATCTCAATCAGAAGATCTGCTCTCATTTCCCTGTCGGTTACCACCTTGATTTTGGTCCATTTGTCGACGGCAGTATCAAGAGGAAAGGGCAAACCCTCTCGCAGCATGAGGGTAAGCTCAGGCGCTCTGTCCGACTTATAGATGCAGATCCTCATCGCACGGCGCCCACCTGCACAAGTTCATGACAGTTATATTGCACTGCGTCACGATCTATTGCAACGCCGCAAAATTCTTCTCCGCACTGCCCTCGTCGACGTGCAGTTCCCCGTTCTTAACGCCAAGAGAAGAATTTGCCCTTGTAGCTAGCCCCGCTGACTTCCCCACCAAAGGCGATCTGGGAGCCGCGCTGGCGCGTCGCTACGCCGAGGATGGGCTTGTGCGGTATCATGAGCGCGGACCTCGGCGACCTTCGCGTTCCCCGAAACGCACAGCTCTCTGCAGCTCCAACTCGCAGCCGCCGAGCCGAAGGCCCCAGAGAATCCACCAATGTCCCCGTCGTCATTGCCATGATGATTTCCCGCGAACGCCTGGATCGCATTGCCGAGGAATTGGTGATGACGCAGGCGGCAGTGAGTTACCAGATCAAGCTTCTCGAAGACCGGCTCGGCGCAAAGCTTTTCGTGCGCCGTTCGCAGGGAGTTGTCTCGACGGAGGCCGGGCAGCGCATCGCGCCCAACATCTCCGAGGCCTTCAACCTTCTGCCCGAGACCTTCGATAGCCTCGAGCGCCCCAACAGGAAACACCGACCGTCAGCACGACCAATGGCTTTGCGGCGCTGTGGCTGGTTCCGCGGCTGGATAACTTCCACGTCGCGAATCAGCATATCATCGTAAACATAGAGATGACCGAGCGCGTGATAAGATTCGAAGACTCGGCCTCGATATGACGTCGGCAAGGCAGCAAGCAAAAATAAGCTTCGGCGCGGTTGCCGGTCTGAAGGACGCATCGGCGCCATCCGCAGGATGCTGATGGCCTCCATCACGAAGGCCGTACGATTACGTCGCTATTGGTCGATGACCATAAGCATCTGTTGACCGGAGTTTACCAAGATCGTACATCCCCCTTGAGCCTCACGTCCAAGGCCTGCGCTAAGAGCAAAAAAGGGAACCACATGGACGCAAAATATCCAAATGCACGAGGGCAAATTTCTCGGCGGTTCGGACACTCGCTACCTCTTCCGAGAGCATGCAAACCCGGTTGATTGAGGCAAATGACAGTATTCTCGCGGTCACCCTTGACGAGTTCGAAAGTGACATTGAGCTAAAAATCAAGTTTGCCAGAATACTTGATCTTCTGGCCGTCGACCGTGACGATATCGAGACTGCCGCAATCGAAAATGCTGCCCATATGAGCGATGTCGACGCATTCAAACTTGCAGAACTGATCTGCGATTTTTTCTACGAACTCGGATAGGGGCCGCCAAGAGCGTTTCCCGTAGGCGTCGGGCGACATCCCAACAGAAGTGTACTTGAGGGCGGGCCTTCCAGTTGTGAAAAGCACTGCGGGCCGTTTGGAACGCCTTGTTTCCGCCATCGTTTACTTCGGACGCCATAGCGCGGCAGAAATCGATCATCGGGAAACAGAGTGAATGGACCTTTATATCATCACTCTTACTATCGTTGGCGTTGTCGTACTTCTGACAGCCTGGTTGCCGATGTTGATGAGACGACTGCCACTGTCTCTCCCGATCGCCTGCCTAGCCATTGGCGCGCTTCTTGCGTGGTCACCGTTCCCACTTCTGCCGCGGTTCAATCCCCTCGAGAACCGCGAATTCACCGAACGGATGACCGAGATCGTCGTCATTGTCGCGCTTATGGGAGCAGGACTTAAACTAGACCGTCCGATTGGATGGAGGCGGTGGATGACGACATGGCGGCTTCTGGGCATAGCCATGCCGCTGACGATCGTCGTTCTCGCATTCCTCGGATCATGGATACTGGGTCTCGGAGCGGCGTCTGCTCTTTTGCTCGGAGCTTGCCTTGCGCCGACCGATCCGGTTCTCGCCAGCGATGTGCAAGTCGGACCACCGCAGACAGGAGAGGAGGACGAGGTCCGTTTTGCGCTCACCTCAGAAGCAGGGCTTAACGACGGTTTGAGCTTCCCCTTCATCCACCTTGCCGTCGCCCTTGCCCTTGCCGAGAAAGAGGGCACCGCCCTTTTTCAACATTGGGCATTTCTGGACGTGTTCTGGAGACTGGCGTCGGGGGCCCTGATGGGATGGGCGCTGGGGAAGGGCTTCGGCTTCCTGTCATTCAGGTTGACGGGAAGCAGTCTTGCGAAAACGCAGGACGGCTTCGTCGCTCTTGGAATGACCTTCACCACGTATGGATTGACCCAGCTGATCGGGGGCTACGGCTTTGTCGCGGTGTTCCTCGCGGCGGTCGCATTCCGAGCGAGCGAACGAGGCCACGATTTTCACCAGCAGCTGCATGACTTCGCGGAGCAGATAGAACGCTTGCTGATGATGGTCCTACTTGTCTGCCTCGGGTCGATCGCGGCAAGCGGACAGCTTCTCGCAGGCATTGATTGGCGGGTCTTGGTCGTCGTCGTCTTGGCGATCGCGTTTGTCCGTCCGATTATAGGCTGGGTGAGTTTAATCGGGACGGGTCATCCGCCCGGCGAAAGTATGATTATCGCCGTCTTCGGCATTAGAGGGCTTGGGTCGATTTATTATCTCGCATACGCCACGGGTCAAGCCGAGTTCCAGAGTGTTCAGACCGTATGGGCGACCGTTTTCCTGATCATCGTTGTTTCGATCGTCGTACACGGTATCGCCGTCACTCCCACGATGAGATGGATCGACGGCCGAAGGTCTGGTGCCCGTCGAAGACGGTCGGTTCTCTAAAATGATAATAGAAATCTAAGACCGTTTCCGGTCCGAGGCAAAGGGCCTTCACAGTTCAGAAACTTCGACGGCGACATCCATTGACACAAAGGCATTGGCCGCGCCAATGAAGCCGCCGGAGATCGGCACTGCTTGCGCAATATTACGGACCACTGCCACCGGGATGAGGTTGGCGCCACCCATGCTGCGATTTGTCGGGTCGAAGGTAATCCAGCCGGCGCCGGGGAGAAATACGTCCACCCAGGCATGTGTAGATCCGCGGCCATTTGAGCCTATAAGCAAGTGATTGGGGTTGAAAAGGTATCCTGACACTATCCGTGCGCCGAAACCTAGAAGTCGGGCGGCTTCAGCAAAAAGGACCGCGAAATCGCGGCAAGTGCCAGACCGGAGCCTGAGGGTTTCCAGTGGTGATTGTGTCCCCTCGGCCTCCCGGCTTTGATAGGCAATCTCGTTGGACACGCCGCCGCTGAGGTCTTTCAGGAGTGAGAGAGTGTCGGTAGGGCTGGTTCTGACGAAAGCGCCGACCCACTGCTGAAACAGATCGGAAGGATCGGCATATTGGAGCTCTCGCAGTCCACCAAGATCCTTCCATTCGTGCTCGCCATAGGAAAAGGGGTAAGTGATGGCGGACGCCGCTATATCGAAAACGGGCCAAGCTGCCGACGTCAGATCGACCACCGCTTTGCTGTCGATTTTCAGGCAATCCGTTGGCTCCGCAAATGTAGCCGTCGCCACAGCATTCCCAAACACGTCCGTCGCCCAACTTATTTTTGCGTCTGGCGTCGAAGCGAGGTCGTGACTGGCGAGCAGGAGGTCGCGCCCCTCCCGAGGACGAAGGGTCAATCGGTGGGGTCCAAGGGCAACTGGATACCGATAACCGTAGGTCGTGCTATGCCGGATACTGAGTTTCGCCATTATCACTCCAAGTTCTGGGTGAGGCAGGTTAGAGCCTTTCCTTCACCGCGGCGCGCAGTATATCGATGGTACGATCCTGCCGGCCAAGGCCTGGAAAGCACCATCACTGTCAATCTTGGGCGAAACAAGCTCTTTGGTATTCGGCAGCGCCGGCCTCAACGCCTGGATTCGCGGCTTTCTTCGCCGGTTTGAGCAACGCATTGGCAGCATCCGTTGGATTGACAGGTCCGCGGCGCGAATTTGCCATATGCGTCACTATTCATCGGAGCGACATTTGAACGGCATACGTGATGCCGGATGCTTCGTCGACCACTTATCTTGTTTTACGACGAGGCGCAGGAATTAAGCCGACGTGCTCTACGATCAAAGTGCCTGCGAGAACGGTTCAGCCGGCCGTGAACGTCGTGCGACCGGAGGGCCAGACCTCTCCACCCGCCGCTGCTTGGTGCCGGCTTCGGAGTTCAGCCATCGCAGCACGGCAAAAAAAGTTAGCTTTTCCCTCGCCAGCGGCGACAGGTTGACGATCGAGACAGCTCTTGCCCTCGGGCACTGCGCGGCGTACAGCGCCTTACTCGTTGGATACTTATGAGCCATGACCGCTGATGGGATACCCTTTTCCAGATGCGCCAATTCCTCTCGCTCACGCTGGGCGGCGGCGCTTGGTGTGAGCTTGGCCATGGCACTCCTTGAAAGCGAAGGCATGATCACGGGGATCTATGGGTCGTGCTCATCAGGATGAGGGGTTCATCCTCGACCAGCGGACGCGCAGTCGGGAAGTGAGCGAGGCCGCGGTGGTCCCATTCGAGCCAGGAACTCTGTCTTCACGGACCCAACGCTGATCGCCGAGGTCGAATTCCGAGGCTGGACCGACGGACAATCTGCGGCATGCATCGTACAGGGGCCTTCGCGATGTTCAGAC
This sequence comes from Rhizobium sp. WYCCWR 11152, assembly GCF_013087615.1. Classification (NCBI taxonomy): domain Bacteria; kingdom Pseudomonadati; phylum Pseudomonadota; class Alphaproteobacteria; order Hyphomicrobiales; family Rhizobiaceae; genus Rhizobium; species Rhizobium sp. WYCCWR 11152. Next base: position 9,419 of record NZ_JABFCP010000005.1, read on the forward strand.
CAACGCAGCCGTTTATGAGCTTGATAAAGCCGGAGGCCGGGTGACGAGACCGTGTCAAATTTTTTCTGCTACCGCTCTTGAATGCGAAATATCATAAACCAAATCGATTGCCGCCAGCCGCTGAAGAAGGGCTGGCCTTGCTGGAGGCGCCGTGTTCGGCGCTTCTGTTTCCATGTTGCTTGAAGGAGGATATGGCTATGGCAACATCTTACGACTATGCACCTCTCTACCGTTCGAGCGTCGGATTCGACCGGGTCTTCAATCTTCTCGAAAACGCCCAGCGCGCCCGGTCGATCAGCGACTGGCCGCCCTATGACATCACCAAGACCGGCGATGACAGCTATCGGATTTCGATTGCGGTGGCGGGCTTTGCCCAGGACGATCTCGACATCACCTTTCAATCCAATCTTCTAACGGTGACAGGCAAGAAGCAGGAAACAGCAAATGAAGGCTACCTGCATCGCGGCATCGCCGGCCGGCCGTTCGAACATCGGTTCGAACTTGCCGATCACGTCAGGGTGAATAGGGCGGACCTCAGAAATGGTCTTCTTTCGATCGACCTCGTGCGCGAGATCCCCGAGGCACTGAAGCCTCGGAGGATCTCCATACAGAGCGCTCCCGCACTAAATTCCGCTGCTCCCGCGCAGATCGAAGCGCAGAAGGCGGCTTGACCGCGTCGTTCGTAGAACAAGCGCCGTGGCTACGGCGCCCATCAACATCCCGGGTTAAGACGGAGAGAGCGATGAAACCCGATATGTTCAGACAGCCTGTTTCCATTTTTGTCGGCCTAGGCTTTCCGGCAGAGGTTCGCAGCGTGATGGACGCCTATCGGCATCTCGTCGAATGGCCGGCTTCACTGAGAGACGCGGCGCATTCGGTCGCACTCAGGGCATGCAGAGCAGCATTGCGCGGTGAGATCGAGGCAGAGACCGCGCGGGGCCTGTTTGCCGCCTTTGCCGAGAAACACGATCTTCTCGCACCGGAAAACAATATGATCGCAGCGTCTCGTCTGCGAGGTGACAGGGATCCACGCGTTCGTTGAGGTGGTCCGATGACGCACGACATGTTGCAGCAGGCGGCCAGCAACGCGATGGCGATGGGACCAGCGGTCTTGCTCCAGGGTATGCAGCTTCAGCGGCCAATCGATGTGGTGAGAGCGCCGGCTCTTTCCGTCGATGATAAGCGGGCGATCCTCGCGGCCTGGGCCTCGGATTTTTACGCTGTCGATTCGAAGAGGGCCCTCCGGCATTGCCGGGAACCCCAGAGCCAGTTTGAATCGATGAGGTGCAGTCTGCGCTGAAAGAACTCGATCGGCGCTATGGTATCTGACGGACCGCGCGTTCAAGCGGCCTGCTTCGACGATTTGGCGAGCCGCTTGATCGCCTCCAAGGCGGCGTGATCGGCGACGACATGCGAAGTGCCGACGGGGCTCGCGCGCCGACGTCAGCAGATCGACGTTCGGGCAAGATGTGGGGATCCGTGACTGCAGAGTCCCGTGACGACAATAGGACGCCTTGAAAGGATATGAACTTCCGACCCTTCAATCGCTGGCAGAGCTTACCTCTAGCCCCATTCGCGATCGTGGCCCATGAAACAGAGACGACAGAGAATTTAGGCAAACGGTCTCCGAGCCTTGATCATTAATGCGCGTGGATCTAATGAGGCGCGTCAGTGATCCTAGGAGTTTAGAATGCAAGTTCTGGTACGTGACAACAACGTTGAGCAAGCGCTCCGTTTTTTGAAAAAGAAGTTGCAGCGCGAGGGCGTATTCCGGGAGGCCCGACTTCGGGAGCGTTTTGAAAAGCCCTCCGAAAAACGTGCTCGTGAGAAGGCCGAGGGTATCAGGCGTGTCCGTAAACTTGCTCGCAAAAAGCTTGAGCGGGAAAGCGGTATTTCGGCGCCCAGGAAAGCAAGAGCTTCTGGTCGCTAATGGGGACCGAATGACGGATGTTTCGTCTCGCTGATGCCGCCGCGACGATGTCGGGCGATGATCGCTTCGCGGCTCTCCGAGGACAATCGCCGGGTCAACGCGCAGTTCATCGAGGTATCCGGCGGTTTGGCGACCTAACTGCCATGATCGACGGCGGTCGCCACGCTCCCATCGTATGATACGCTTCTCTACCGTCAATCGACAGGCGTAAAGACCGCAGTGCCTCGCCACCGGAGATTGCGACGATTGCGGCGCGATTAAAAGTGATGATGGCGGGGGCTTGAGGAAGGGCCCGTCAAACAGGTATTCAAAGCGCCGAAGCTCGTCATACGAGACGGATGCACTTGGCATTAGGCGAGAGCGTTCAGTTCATAATCGGACCCTGAGGAGTTCTCGCCGTGGCCATGTTTGAAAAGAAGATGGCTGCGGCAGGTGGGGCTGGTTCTGGCGACGTCGACTCTGGATATGCCTGGCGGCGGCTGGTACTCACGCTCATTCTCGGCACCGTTGCCTGCATCGGCAATTGGTCCGTCGTGGTGCTTCTTCCAACCCTGCAAGTCGAGTTCGACACGGTGCGTGGCGGTGCCTCGCTTCCTTATACCTGCACGATGCTTGGCTTTGCCTTTGGCGGGGTGGTGATGGGTCGCCTGGCCGATCGGGTCGGCATCGTTGTGCCGGTGCTGATCGGGGCGTTCCTGCTTTGCATTGGCTACATCATGGCCGCCCTTACCACCAATATCTGGCAATTCGCCGCCTGTTCAGCTGTAATCGGCCTTGGATCAGCTGCCGGCTTCGCGCCGCTGATATCCGACCTCTCTCTTTGGTTTAGCAAGCACCGGGCCCTCGCAGTCGCCTTTGCGGCCTCGGGCAGCTATCTTTCCGGGGCGGTTTGGCCGATGGCTATCGAGTATTTTCAGACGACCCAGGGCTGGCGTGCAACCCATGTCGGAATCGGCATTTTCATCCCACTGGTGATGGTGCCCATCGGTCTGCTGTTGAAGCGGCGTCTACAGACCGGAACCTATGTCCAGGCCGAAGCCGCAACCGAAGCAGCACGCAACGAACTGGGTCTGAGCTCAAATGCGCTGCAGGCCGTTCTCGTCGTCGCGGGCTTTGCGTGCTGCATGGCAATGTCGATGCCGCAGGTCCATATCGTCGCCTATTGCGGGGATCTCGGCTACGGTGTGGCGGTGGGCACGCAGATCATCGCCTTGATGCTTGGACTGGGTGTGGTCAGCCGATTGGCGTCCGGGGCAGTCGCCGACCGGATCGGTGCCGGGCCGATGTTGATCCTCGGTTCCTCAATGCAGGCGGCAGCGCTGCTGCTATATCTGTTTTTCAACAGCAAGTCGTCGCTCTACGTGATCTCCGGCCTGTTCGGGCTATTCCAAGGCGGCATAGTTCCGATGTATGCCGTGATTATTCGTAAATATTTGCCGCCACGTGAGGCAGGTATCCGGATTAGCCTGGTGTTGATGGCGACCGTACTTGGCATGGCTTGTGGGGGCTTAGCCGCTGGTTACATTTTCGATGCCACCGGCTCTTACCGCCTGGCTTTCCTGCATGGCTTCCTTTGGAACTGCGTCAACCTTGCTTTGGTGAGCTGGTTGATCCTATGGCCCAGGCTGCGGCGGAGGCAGCAGGCGTTGGCGACGTGAACAGGGGCATTTCTCGCCCCGCAACAATCCTCTCGATTCACCCCGTAACTCGCTAACCAAAGATCAGGGGATGAGCGCCTTCTCGTGGGGCGAAGAGACGCCCTGGTGGCGATCAGATCAGGGCAAAAACTATCTTCGGCTCTGCCACAGCGACGGACAGAACAAGCGGAACGTGAGTGAGATAAGCCAGTGCTGGCGTAGGCCGCATTAGCGCGTGACGTGATCCTGTCACGACATTCCAAATCAGGCTAAGACAGGTCGGAAATTTCACGCCAACATTCACTTTTGATGGCGCGTCATGGCCGACATGGCCTATAGGAGCTGCCACCACCAAGGCTTGGCCCTGGTCCCGTCCCCGCCGCTCCAAGTCTCGATATCTTGCAAGCACCAGGGAAACCGTCGCACACTATGTTTACTTGCAGGAAGAAATAGTGACTACAACCGAGAGCTTACCGTCCGACATCTATGCCATTGCCGACGTCCATGGACGCGCCGATCTTCTTGAGGTCATGCTTGGATACATCGCGGCTGCCTCGAGTGATCATCAATCCAAGCCGGTCGTGATCTTCCTAGGCGATCTGATCGACCGCGGCCCTTACAGTCCAAAGGTACTCGATCAGGTCTATTCGACACTCGAGCTTTATCCGGGTTCTCGGCTGATCCTTGGCAACCATGATTTTTACCTGCGTGAACTCCTTCGTGGCGCTCTCACCCATGAGGACGCCGTCAACTGGATGGACTGGGGAGGCGTCGCAACGGTGAGCGCATATTCCAATCGCCCGGTGCCTGATTTCGAGAACATCGCCGCAGATATCCGCCGCGTCTTCCCCCACCATGCGGACTTGCTGGAAAACGCGCTGACATTCAAGGAGATCGGGCGCTTCTGCTTTGTTCACGCTGGAATACGTCCCGGTGTTCAGCTTGCAAATCAAAGCGAATACGACTTGCGCTGGATCAGGGCGGGCTTCCTCGACCACATGGACGTCTTTGGCCATGTGGTTTTGCACGGTCACACGATCACGAAGTCGCTGCGACCCGAAGTTTACTCAAATCGCATAGCTTTGGATACCGGAGCATATCGGACTGGCCGGCTGAGCGCCGCCGTAATCAGGCGCGATGAGCTTTCACATTTCGTATGCACCGAACTAACCGCAACCGGTGCCATCCAGGTCGGCGAGTGGCGGCCCGACTAATCGACAAGAGAAGGAGATCGAGTTTCAATGGTTTCCATAGTAGGGCGTTACGCCACAGTATCTCAGATAAATCAGAAGGCTACTTAGATCATAAAGGCGTGCCGGCGGTTCGAACCGTTTCAAGGCGAGCGAGAGTGCTTCCGCTTCTTCGCCGATCTTTATATATATATCTATATATATATATATGAGCAGTAGAGCTGCGTTTCAAAACGGCGAGCTATCTTTAGCGTTCATGTTGACTCCCCCTTTCACTCAGCCGAAAAGAACTCTTGCCGTTAGAGGGAGACGATTGATGGCTGACGAGAACGATACGGGGCTCAAGTCCGAGGTTGCAGAGACGGATGTGACGGTGAAAGTGCCGGCGCCTAAAAAGCAGCGCGCACCGCGACGCCAGAAGGCAGCCGCCGAAGCAACGGCAGCCGCATCTCTTGCGAAGACGGCAAAGGTGCCGAGCGGTCGCAGGACGCGTGGCGAGCAAACCGGGGAAGCGAAGCTGACGGCGGGGGAAACGCAAGTCACGAGCAAGAGCACTGGGAAGGACGCCGTCAAGCAAACCGGAAGGAAGAGGGCGCCGAAACAAACCGAGCCGACCGTGAGCGCGCCTGTTTCGTCTATGGATGAGATGGCAGATCTTATTCAGCTCGAAGAAGAGAATAAAAGGCTCCGCAAAACCCTGGCAGATAAGCTTCGCGCGGAAAATGCCGACCTGCGCAAGCGGCTCGCGCTCGATTGATCGACCATAAATAGCGGAGGCGGTTGCGAGATCGACCTCAGCCACTACATCTTCGGTAGCAGAGAAATTCGCCGGGCTCACGTCACGAGCCCGGATCTAAAGCTGCGGCAACGTCGTGGTGAAGATTGCTCGAGGTTGAAGCATTATGAAATCACCATGGAAATTCCTTGCTCAGTTGACGTCGCGAAGACGGCCGGTGGAAGCACGAGAGAGTGGCGTTGGTGCCGATACCGAAGCGAGCGAAAGCGGCGCGGGGCAAACGTCGGCGCTTTCGTCAGGCTCAACGGAAGCATCTGGTCGTCGGGACCACGATGAGAACGCAACTGTTGATCTCGTGGCGAGGACGACTTCAAATGAAGCCGACGGCGATCCCGGCGTCGCCCGAGCAGTCTCGCCGCCAGTCGATGTTGAAGAGGTCCAGACGCCGGCAGATCATGCGGTCAGTCGATCCGGTACTGATGCGCATAGGTTTGCGCCGGAAGGCAAGACAAGCAAAATGTCTCCGCGAACACCACCCTCAGGGCGGCAAGGACGCGCGAAGAAAACCCGAACCGATAGGGGTTCGGAGAGCACTGACGTCGCAAATAGCGATCAAGGTGCTCAATCCTCGTCCTCTCGTGAAAGCTTCTTCGATGAGGTGGCAAGCGTGGACGAGGAGATCAGGCAACTAAGAGGTCAGTTAGCGCAAAAGCTGCATTTGCAGAATGTTCAGCTTGAAAAGATGCTCGAGCGATTCGACCGATCGTGAGCCTGCTCCTGGCGGGGCTTGGACGAACCGGTTGGCGGACAAGCGGAGGTCGACATTGACGCCAGCATCTGAGACGATCCTCTGCTTCAATCCGTCTCCTTAGATATAAACTGTCGTTGGCGGCATTCGCTGCTTAGATCCGGGGGCAACGGCAGCTGAGACTGTGCCGCCGCTTTCCTACTGGTGGTCATCGGCGAACGACAGTTAGAGCAGCGATACCCGCTTCATCGGCCGCACGCAAAAGCGCTTCCCGGAATTGTTCCGGAGCAATCTGCCCGCTAATTGCATCGACACAGGCTTTTACGGCGGCGACATATTCTTCGCCCTCATCGGATGGCCAATCCTTAATCAGGATATGCGCTGCGTCGCCGAGCGTGCGTACGATCTTGTGCGTTGCCGGACCGTGCAGAGCTAGCCCGACCGGCGCAAATGCCGACGATGTATTCCAGCACATTGTGCTCGACCCCTCAAGGTACTGACGCTGCAATCCCTGCCGCAATATATGAGCATGCTTTAAAATTTGGAATTGAAGATTGTGTGACCGATGAACGAGGTCCCGAGAACCGGCGGCACAGCCGAGATGACTATTGAAATTCGATCTGCGACAAACCAACCGCAGCACGCGGTGCCTGTTCGCGCGAAGGCTCGACGAAATCCAGACGGAAGCCCCCCGCGGCGGCGGCTCTACATGATAGCCCCACGGCTATCATCGCGCGTTAGTGCGCGAATTCACAAACGGACTTGCGAATCAATCCTCTGTCGACGCATTGCGAGGGTTTTCCTGGAAACCCTGTCGAGGTCTTACGCAAAAGCGGACCGTGTACGTTTGAGGCGAAGCCGCCTAAGAGACATCGTCGATGACGCGGCAGGGTGTCCCCTCATCAGGCGAGCACTCGACCCTCATTGCCGATCAGGCTCGGATCTGGCGCGACGGCCATTTTCCGGGGCAGTTTTACGCGACATCAAAGCGCTCAAGCATCTTCGTGAGCTGCAAGTTCTGTGCAAGAAGCTGTTCTGCCAGTAGCCTCTTGAGCCGCTTGTTTTCTGCATCGAGGGCAGTTACTTCCTCGAAGGAAACCGCAACCCGAGCAGTCACGGATTTCGTGCTTCGGGGCTTGCTCTTCCCCGTCGAAACGGGGCCGCGCCTAACACGCTTTCGAAGAGTGCCGTTTGATATTCTCTCGGGCTGGAAAACCGTCTGGCTCTCCTGCACCTGCGCAACAACTTTGGCAGTCGGAACGGTAGTCGCATGTTGCTTTGGCACGTCGACCTTTGCGCCGTCGCTTGATGATATCAAAGTTTGTGCAACATTGGCCTCGCCTGGGTGTTTGCGAGCGGAACCCGAATTCATCGCATCAGATGCCATGTCTCCGGCTTCGTCAGGCAGACCATGTGCCGCATTTGAATTGAATGGATGTGGCGCCTTATCTTCCACTTCTCGATTAAAAGCCTTGAGATCAGTGTCACCCCAAATTGAGTTTGTTTGCCCCTTCGTGGGTCGTCGACCCGATTTGAATTCGACAATGAATTTCCGTTGTGGCGTTTTCATCCGGTTTCAACCTCAAGTAAATCGCGTGCAGCCAGCACCAACCGGCGCCACTTCGTTCCCGCCCCCGGACCCATATATTGCCTCGCAGCGCGCTTCAACTAGCCACCGCGCGAGATAGCGACGATACTTCGCACCAACAATACCGTACGGAGTACACGGGCTTTTTGAGGAGCGGGCCAGCGGAAGAATTTCGCGCAGTCGTTGGCCTTAAACACCGGGATTGGGGTGGAAACCGTTCGGATCCAATGGAAAAAATGACCGCCTGGGTGGCCGATTCTTAGCTCAGTCCGAGCCTCTTGCGCAGCTGCGAGTTTTCCGAACGCAATTTTTCCGCCAGAAGCTTGCGAAGCCTCTGGTTCTCTTTTTCGAGCTGCACAAGATCCGCCAGCTCATCACCGGCCGGAACAGGCTTCTCGTTCCTGTGAACAACAGGCATCCCAGTCCGTTTCCAATTATAGTAGGTTTGTTCGGAAATGCCGACCTTCTTGATCGCGTCCTTGAGGGTGCTTTTGCCCTCGGTGACTTGCGTCTCGATCAGCTTGAGCTTGCCGGTTTTTTCTTGCTCGCTGTAGGACCTTCGCTTAGTGGCCTGTGACTTTGCAGCAGTTGCATTTGATGCAGATTGCGCCGGTTCGAAGGTTGTCTTCTGGCGCTGTGGCGGCTTCTGCTTCTTGGCAGCAGGTGTTTTTGCGTCCGCGTCCGTTGCCTCGATTACAGCAGCCGGTCCTATGTTGTTCTCGTCAGCCATCGGTATTCCTCTTAAGCCACGGCCTGTTTTCGGCTGAGTGATCTCCAGAGTCAACACTAACACCAATCTCCAAATTTGCGGATAGATCGGGGATTGCGCCGAAGAGAAGGCTTGCGATGACGTGCGCCTGCCTCTTGCTATCAGATCGCCTTCGAGAACTTATAAGGAGGACAGGATCACGAGGTCCGGTACGAGGCGGAAAAAGAGCGGGTCTCGACGTCGAAGGTCAAGGAGACTGTTAAAAAAGTCGGCAACAGCCGCAAGAAGGTCGAAGCTAGCTTGGAGAAGTAGAGACAAGTTCACATTCCAGGAACTCGTGGCTGACGAAAGGCGGAACCGGAATTCCCGAGATCGAAAATCCGCGACCGTCGAGCTAGGGAAGTCGTCCCCCGCGCTCGACCATTCGTCCGAACTTCAGCAGCAGGCGCTCAAGGTCCGGCTCCTCTACGCGGCGGGCGGCCTCAAACGGCGTCAGCCACACGGAATCTCGCTCCGCCATTTCTGGAAAGCGCTTTCGGCTACGGCGGACCTCCAGTAGGAAGACGGCAACGACCGGTCGCGCTCCACTTCCGTCCTGCATCAGCTTGTCATAGAGGAACTCGCCGAAGGGCTTCTTCTTCGCCCTCCCGATCACGCCAGCTTCCTCCCAGGCCTCACGTTCTGCCACCTTGCGCGGCTTCAAACCTGATATCGGCCAGCCCTTCGGGATCATCCAACGTCTCGTCTCCCGCGTCGTGATGAGAAGCACCTGTGGCCCCTTGGGTGTGTTTCGGAAACACAATGCACCATACTGCTGGATCGGCTTCGGATAGACGTCAATCTCATTCATCGTGTCTGCTCGATGTTCATCGACGTTCTCGACCGTGCCTGCTAGACCGAGGTTCCTTCGCTTAAGGTTCATGGCGTCCTCATGTCAGCGCCAGAAGCGCTTCGTGTCGATGACCTCATCTACTGAGGACTGCGCCATGCGGATCAACGTATTCTTGTCCTCGTGGGAAACGACAGAATCTCGAGCAGGGTGGTCGGCCAGTCCATGCTGCTCAAGCACGTCCGGTCCGGTTGCCAGATCGTTCAGTGCTCCAAGATGGTCCTGCAGCGCCTCCATCGCTACGATGAATTTCCGGTACCGACGGGCGCCGCGCTTGTCGGCGAACAGCGATCCGAAGAACTCGGCCGCGTAGCGAAGCTTTTTGGCGTCCTTGCGAACCTGGTGACGATGCTCGTCGTCGGTCTCTGCCAGCGCACTGCCATGCTTTTTTAGCTTCTTACGCATCTTCTCGAGGGCCTTCGCGGCAAACTCCGAAGCTGGCGGGTCCTCAGAAGTTGCGCCACCGCCGCCGGCGCGATCGGTGTCACATTGAAGCCACTCGTTGAAATCGAGCATCAGCGCGCGCCCTCTCGCCGATTCTAGAGCCTCGACAGCGTCTCCGTAGGCCTTGTTGCGGGCATCCTTGAGCTTGGCCCTAAGGTCGGAGTCCTTCGCTTTCATCAGCAGGACGTCGAGATTACGCGCTTCGCCCAGGACGCCAGCGAGCCAGCGAAGTTCCTCTTGGATCCTTTTCGGCTCGTCGCCCATCAGGAGCGGCCTGAACAGGGAGAACGCAGAGCGGAGACGCCGCAGGGCTACCCGCGCCTGATGAAGGGCTTCGGAATTTCGTCGCTGGAGAAGGATCTCTTCGTTGAGACGGAACTGCCGAAAGCAGGACGTGGCGATCTCTCGAAAGGCGGCAGATGCCTTGATGTTTCGCTCGAGATCGAGGCGCTCTGCCTTGGACATGAATTGCAGCCTGTCCAGAAGCGCGAGACCCCGTTCGGACTTGGACTGAATGCCGAACCGGAAAGGTGCGATCGCGTCGATCTTGCGAATGAAGACGAACAGGTCTTTCGGATCCCCGTCCTTCAGTTCGACCTCGATTTCCTGAACAGGCGAGCGCCTGTTGCCAGACACTGCGTCTCCCCGATCGACGACCACCTCCAGCCGAGAGCCGTTCAACTCGATGTTCCAGATGCTGCGCTCAATGAACAAGGTGAAAGCGGCTTCCACCTCAAGTTCCGGTCCGAACTCTCTCATGAGAGGGCTCGTATGGTCGAGGACGGGTTCCTTGCCTTCAATGGGAGTCTCCCATTCCGAACGGACAAACAGCGATTTCGCCGGCCCGGATGCCTTCACAGTCTGGACGTGGGAAGAGCCGGTAGAGCGGATGCGCAGAGAGAACCCCTTCTGCGACAGCCGACGATCATCCGTCTCGAAGTAGGTCGATGACTGCTGCAGTGCGTCGTCAGGCTCTCCGAGAAGATCGGAACCCAAAAGGCTCTCAAGGGCTTCGTTAGAGAGGTCGAGCTTGATTTCGATTTCTGTTGGCAAGGCAGGCTCCATTCTGATTGGACGCTCATCAACGCTGGAGGTCCTGTCATAGTTCGGTCGCGTCACGACGTGATGAAGCAAACTGGACTCTCGAACGTCGCCCAGCTAGCTTGCGCGGGCTTCGAAACCGGAGGCGGACGATGCTCGACGAAAACGCCCAGACCGAACTTACGAAAACCATGTCTGGTCGCGATGTCGCGCAGGCTGGTGCTCTGTGCTACCGTCGGAACGAAAACGGTGGAGTTGAAATCCTTTTTGTAGGCAGCCGACGGAACGGTCGATGGGGCATTCCGAAGGGGCACGTCGAAGGTGGTGAGGTCAGCAGCGCCGCGGCGCTGAGAGAGGCGTTCGAGGAGGCCGGGGTCGCAGGCATCGTCGACAAGACCGTGTTCGGTACGTTTTCTTATCGGAAGGACACGAGTTCCAACCGGTACCACGTGGCCGTGCATCTCCTCCAGGTGTCGAAGATCGCGGACAAGTTTCCGGAGAAGGATGTCCGAAAGACGCGATGGTTCCCCTTGGAAACCGCGCTGCGGGAAGCAGCGCAGCCGGGCTTGCGGATGCTGTTGTCGCAGCTCGAGTGCGTGGGCGTATGAAAGTCGGTTTCGGCAAATCGCTAGCCCGGGTCCTCAAATCCCAGAAGAAATTCAGCAGGCTGATCGAGAAGGCCCTCAAGGCGCCGCGAAACAAGGCGAAACGCGCGACGCCGACACTCCGTGCCGGGAAACCGACTCTGGTCGAGACGACCGCATTTGGAACCAATCCCGGCCGCCTAATCATGAAAACCTTCGTGCCGACAGCGCGGCTGCCGAAAAACCCCGCACTTGTGGTCGTGCTTCATGGCTGCCGACAAACACCCGAAAGCCTGGATAGTGCCGCTGGCTTCTCCAAACTCGCAAAAGACCGCGGCTTCGTTCTCCTTTATCCTGAGCAGAGAAGCGCCAATAATTCGCAACGATGCTTCAACTGGTTCCGCCCAAGCGCCGTCGCCAGAGACCGTGGAGAGATGCTCTCCATCAAGCAGATGATCGAACATACTTGCGAAAAACATCGCATCGACCGCTCGAGGATCTTTATCGCAGGACTGTCTGCAGGCGGGGCGATGACGGCCGCGCTCGTTGCCAACTATCCTCCATTGTTCGCAGGCGCCGCGATTATTGCCGGCATGCCCGTCGGATCGGCCCGAGATGCGATGTCCGCGTTACGAGCAATGAAGTCGGGCGTGACGCCGCCGTCCGGCGGCTGGGGCCGAGCCGTTACGAAGATCTCTTCCGAGGTCAAGACGTGGCCCGCGGTAACGATCTGGCAGGGCATGGACGATAGGACTGTGAACCCGGTCAACGCGAGCGCATGCATAGCACAGTGGCTCGAAGTCCAGGGCATCGACGAAAGCAGCGGACGTGCGGAGGAAAAACCGTGGGGCAGATTGCAATCGTGGCGGGCCGCAGACGGTCTGAAGCTGGCTTTCTATTCGGTCAGGAACATGGGGCACGGGCTTCCAATCAAAATGCGGGACGCTACGAAGTCGAGACGATCTGAAGACCCTTACGTCTTTGCCGCAGAGATTTCGGCTCCAGCAGAATTGCTGCGACTATGGGGCTTGAAGAGACCTATGCTATAGTCGAAAACGCTGTGGCGAGGCCAAATTTTGTCTATTCCCGTTAACGCAAGTTCATTGACCTGCGGCCCTCTCCCGTTTGATACCGGATTGGCAACGATGTGCCGATCGGAATCCAAAGTCCACGGAATCAGACATGTCCGATGGGACTTCCGAAACCACATGCTCGAATCTCTCAGTACCTAGAGGTTGGGGTGTAGACGACAGGCGTTGTTTAGTTCCGCAGGTTATCAAACGCGCATGGCGCCCTACAGCTGGACGGCCGAAGGCGAAATGATTAACTATGGCCTTCCGTGCCGAGGGCGACAGCTACACGACGGCCTTAAGAAGGGCCTTGTCCAGCCCGGCGTCGAGGGGAGTTCGAGGCAGCCTTCTGGGCCCTGGCGGAGTCCCGCGGGCGACGATCACTATCAAGGTGTCCGGAGATTTTGTCGAGTTGAACAAAACGAAGTGAGGAAGCGGCGCTCGCGTTCAATGTCCAAGCTCGTACACGGACTGTTCGTGCAAATCGCATCCGTGCTGCTACGTGCTTCGTTCCGCCACAGAGGGGCGCTTGTGCCCTCATGACGGCGGGTGATCATGTTGTTACCTTATGGTGCTACGCTCCAGCGTCGTTCGCGCCCCGGCTGAGATTTGCTACGGAAAGGCGCGATCCTGCTGCAGCCGCATAGTGACGTGCCATAGCGGAAAATGTTCCGTAAATCGCCCATATGCCTCGACGCGTCGCTAAGTCGTTGAAGGTTATGCTGTCGAGATGAAGTGGTCCGCATCTCATCAAAGGCGTTCTAGCCTTTGACAAACTTTGCCAAAATCGGTTATGTTGACTTCAAATGGAGGTTATCAATGGCCACGATGAACGTATCTCTTCCAGGCCCGATGAAGGATTGGGTGGAGGCCCAGGCCAGGACCGGGCGATATTCGAATGCTAGCGATTACGTGCGCGACCTGATCCGACGCGACCAGACGCGAAACGACAAGATCGCCGCCATGCAAAGCTTCGTCGAGGCCGGGCTCCAAAGTGGTGTCGGCATCCGATCAAAGGATGAACTCTTTGCTGAAGCGATGGCTCGTGCCAGCAAGTCATGAGTTTTAAGCTTTCTGCCGAAGCGGAAGAGGACATTATTGCGATCGCCGAGCATGGTGTCCGCATGTTCGGGGCAGGCCAGGCAAACCGATACCACGATGAACTTTTCGCATTTTTTGATCTGATAGCTGTCAATCCGCGCATCGCGCGCGAACGGGATGAGATTGATCCGCCCGTTAGAATTCATCCCTTCAAAGCGCATCTAATCGTTTATCGGATCGAAGATGATGAGACAATTTTTGTAATACGAATTCGCCACGCGCATGAAGATTGGGCAAGTGAATCAATTTAGCGCACCTCGGATGGAGCTGTGGGATTTGGTGTGTCTCAGGTTCGAATCGGGTCAAGAGCTTCCGGTTCGAAAATCTCCAAGAGGCCTCGTCTGGATCAGGTGTTGCGCCGCCAATTGCCAGGCGTGGTGCCGACGATACTTGCAAAGACGCGCGTGAAATGGCTTTGGTCCGCGAAGCCGCAGGCGATGGCCACTTCGGCGAGTGGAGTCTTTGAGGTCCGTAGGAGGTTGCGGGCGCGGTCTATTCGCTCACGAAGAACCCATTGATAGGGCGTCATACCGGTCGTCTCACGAAAAGCGCGAATGAAATAGCCGCGCGACAGATTGCACATCTGCGCGACTTCGGAAATTGACACGTTGCCGTCGAGGTTCTCAAGAAGCAAACCTTTCGCCAGATCCTCATGCGTCCGCGAAAGGCTACCCGACCTATCAGAGCCTACCGTTGGCCGGCCGCCATAACGCTGGACCAGGTAGGTTCCGATGGCCGTTGTCATTTGCTCGACGAATAGCGCGTTGGCTTCGTCTGGCTTTTCGAGTGCCGGGATCAGCGCCCGAGCGAGATTGGCAAGCACAATATCTTTTGACGCGGTTTCAACTGACAGCGACGTCACGCCGGGCATTTCAGCATCATCGGCAATTTTGCCGAGGGACGCTGGCGAAATTTCAAACAACACGAAATCGAAAGGACCGCGGAGATCCGCCTTGTAGGCGTCCGAGAAATCGCGAATATAGATCGAGTTCTCGGTAAATTCGTGGGTGGTCGCATGATGTTTGTGGAAGATGCGCCGCGTGTGGCCACCGAGAGAGGAAACCCCGACGACAAACCCCCGATCGTTTGCCGGCGTCATGACCTGATCGAGTTGAGTGTTGACTGTCGCCTTCCGAAAGATATCGATGTCTGAACCAGGTAGGCTTTGGTTGATCGACAACTGCTTCAACGAGCACCCGAACCCGTCGGTCGCGTTTCCAGTGGAAGATTGGTGGCGGAGGGGGAGAACTTGGACCACGACGCACTTCTTTCATTTTTAGACACTCGAACACGGACATGCCGGCTTGGTAGCTTTCCCACGCTAAGTTGCCTCACGACAATTTGTTAAATCGGCCCCGCGAGGATCCTTTTGTTCAATATTGCCGTTTGAAATCTGTGTAGGAAACTTTGAAGCGCAGCATCTCGTCGGGACGGCTATACAGTTCCCAGCCAGGATGATCGAGACACATGTGAGTGAAGCGTTGACGGTCAGTGAGAGAATTGCGGCGTGTTTTGGGATTAATGCTGTACGGACGCTGGTAATCAGGCCTCTTTGCGAAGCCAAGCTCGCTGTCGTCCATCTCGAGCACTCCTATGACAATGGCGAACATACAATCTTCCTGCCAGCTGATGACGCTTTTCTGGTCATGCTCTATCTCGTTGACGTTGATCATTGCGACATCCTGCCGGACGGAGCACGGACGCCCCTGAAGACCTATTCCAGAGGTTCTATGTGTCTCATCAGTCTGAGGAATGGCGCCGCAATTTCGGTTCGTGGCCGCTTCGAAGCACTCGCGTTTCATATCCCAAGCGCGCTTTTTATCGAGCTCGCTGAGGAAGCAGGCGAGCCGCGTATTGATGACCTCACGACCTGCCGCGGGATTAACGATCAGGTGGTCCGCAACATCGGCGGTGCGCTGATGCCGATGTTCGACATGCCGGACGAGGTCAGGGACACACTGCTTCCTCATATCGGATTGGCGTTAAGTGCCCATCTTGCGCATCGTTACGGACGGTCCCCTATCCAGCACCTGTCGGGCACCGGTCAGTTGTCTGCGCTGCAGGAAAAGCGCATTAAGGCGTACATAGCTGCGAACCTATCGGGCGGCACACCGGTCGATGAGATCGCCGAAGCGTGCGGGTTTTCAGTCGATGAGCTCTGTTCCGGATTTTTGAGCACGACCGGGCAGTCTGTTTCGGAATGGATTGCGTCGTATCGAATGAGCAGAGCCCAATCGCAACTGAGCAGAACCGGTGAAACTATCGCCCGGATCGCTGAAGAGTGCGGGTTTCCGGATGAAAATGAATTCGTCGCAACCTTCACGAGGGCCGAGGGAGTGCCTCCGGCTGCGTGGCGCTTGCGCAACCGGCACTGAAAAAAACCATCGAGCAGCACTGCTCTTGAGCTGAGCTTCAGAAAAGAACTCGGGGTGATGGCAATATGGGTCGAGCTTGTGCGGCCGGATCCGGATGCGGCGAAAACGGCCCCACCCGGACAGTCCAATTAAGCCTGAATAAATGCCAAGAGGTCGGCGTTCAGGACGTCGGCATGCGTTGTCAGCATGCCGTGCGGATAACCCTGATAGACCTTCAGGGTGCCATTTTGCACTAGCTTGACGGAGAGCTTGCCAGCGTTGTCGATGGGCACGACCTGATCGTCATCGCCATGCATGACGAGGGTCGGAACGGTGATCGCCTTCAGGTCTTCCGTCTGGTCGGTTTCGGAAAAGGCCTTGATTCCATCGTAATGGGCCTTGGCGCTGCCCATCATGCCCTGCCGCCACCAATTCTGGATGACGGCCGGGTAGACCTTCGCGTCGGACCGGTTGAAGCCATAGAACGGACCGGTGGGGAAGTCGATGAACAGCTGCGCACGGTTTCCGGCGACGCCCTTGCGGATGCCGTCGAACACTTCCATCGGCAAGCCGCCCGGATTTGTCTCGGTCTTGAGCATGAGCGGCGGAACGGCTGAAACCAGAACGGCCTTGGCGACGCGGCCGGCCGGCTGGCCGTATTTTGCCACATAGCGAGCAACTTCCCCGCCGCCGGTTGAATGGCCGATATGAACGGCGTTCTTCAGGTCGAGCGCTTCGGCCACGGCGAAGGCATCGGCGGCATAGTGGTCCATGTCGTGACCTTCAGAAACCTGTGCCGAACGACCGTGACCACGACGGTCGTGGGCGACGACGCGGAAGCCCTTTGCCAGGAAGAACAGCATCTGCGCATCCCAATCGTCCGAGGAGAGCGGCCAGCCATGGTGAAAGACGATCGGCTGGGCATCCTTCGGACCCCAATCCTTGTAGAAGATTTCGACGCCGTCCTTGGTGGTGATGTAGCCCATTGTATTATCTCCTTTGGCTGAGGTGGTGGTCGAAGCAGCGTTGGCCGCCAGGCCAAACGATGCGGGAAGTACCATGGCGGCTGCGGCGGCAGCTCCGGAAAGCAATGCGCTGCGGCGGGTGATGGAGGGGAAGTTCTCGGTCATTTTCGCGTACCGTGATCCTTTAACGGCTATGATTCGAGGGTAGTGGAGGATGCCGCTCTCCCGCGTTGCTAGGCGGCCCCCGGCCGGTTGATTGTCAGGAAATGCCGTACGACCGGCTTGTCCGTTCCTGAGTGATAGGCGAGGACCTGGCCTTGTAGGTCAGCATCGGCATTTGAAACCCGCTTGTGCTGGCGAAGATGCTCGGCCCAGGATTCGACCATGAACCATTCGACAATCTTTTGCGGATCGGCGGAGTCTTCCGTCACCCCCCATCCGTAGGCGCCGTCCCGCCGCCGCTCGTGGGACATGTCATCCAGCGCATGCAGGAAGGCTGTGCGATGATGTTTTTCGACGTGGTATTCTATGAGGATCAGAACAGGTCCACGGTCATGGGCGACAGGCTCGGCGACCAAGGGTTCTGGCCAGTGGTTGGACGGCACCATATCCGCGTCGCCTGCCGGCAGCTTTAAGCGATGCATGATGAAGCCCGCAATGAGCAGTCCCACCGCGCCGATCAGCAGCGCCCCCGGCACCCCGGCAGCTTCACCAACGGCGCCCCAGCCAAGGCTACCTGCCGTCATCGCGCCATTGAAGACGGTGAGATAGACCGCCAGGCCGCGACCGCGGACCCAGTTCGGAAGCACGGCCTGCGCTGCGCCATTCAGGGTGGTCAGGGCCGTGATCCAAGCGCCTCCGAGAAAGAGCAGAACAATGATGGCGACCCATTTCGGCGGCGCGAGCGACAAAGCGCCCATGACGAGTGCTGTGATAATAGCGGCACCAAGAAGCAGGCCATCGGCATTAAAGCGTTCGCGCAGTTTAGGCATGAGCAATGCGCCGCCGATCGCGCCGGCGCCGACGGCGCCAAGCAGGATACCGTAGAAGCCTGCGTCACCGCCGAGCAATTGTCGGGCGACGAGCGGCAGGAGTGCCCAGATGGCACTGGCGAAGGCAAAGAAGATCGCCGCGCGCAAAAGCACGACATGCAAGGGCTTGCTGGCGCGGGTGTAGCGCAGGCCTGCACGGAACGCGCCGAAGAAGCCTTCAGCCAGCGCATCATTGGCGTTCTTTGCCCGGGGCCACCAGACGAGCGCCGCGATGACGACGAGATAGCTCGCAACATCCGCGCCATAGGTGACGCCCGCGCCGAAGGCAGCAAGGAGTAGGCCGCCGGCAGCCGGCCCGATCGAACGGGCGATATTGATGCCGAGCGAGTTGAGCGCGACGGCGCTCTTGACGTCCTCTCTTTTCACCAGTTCCGGCACGATCGCCTGCCAGGTCGGCCCCATTAACGCGGCGCCGATGCCGCCAAGAAACGTCAGGCCGATCAGCGCACTGACCGAAAGCATGCCGGTATTTGCCAGGATCATGAGGCTTACGCTGACTGACGCGAGCAAGATCTGCACGGCGATCAGGAACTTGCGACGATCGAGAATATCGGTGAGCACGCCCGCAGGTATTGCCAGGAGGAAGATCGGCAGGGTTCCCGCCGCCTGTACCAGCGCGACTGCGGCCGGCGAGGCCGATAGATCGGTCATGAGCCAGGAACTGGCGACATCGCGCATAAAGCTGCCGGTATTTCCGAGGACGGTTGCAGCCCAAAGAACTGCGAAGATTGGCTGGGCAAGGGGAGCAAAGCTGCCCCCGGAGGATTTGGTAGTGCTCATTTGCCAGCTCCCTTGGTCAGATCATTTGCGGCGACAATAATGAAAGCGCCAGCGAGCCCGAGATGCTCGAAGAAGGCGTTGGTTGCCATCATGCGGTCCATGCCTGGGGACAGCTCCCAGAAACGAAGGGCGATTAGCGTGGCAAAGAGCGTGAACCCGGCGAGCGCCAGCGCTCCGGCCCAGCGAAGGATCCCCGACACCACCATGGCCGAGGCCGCCAGTTCGAACACGATCACGGCGACCCCGAAGAAGGCAGCCGGATGAAGACCGAAATGCTCCATCTCGCCGATCGCACTCTGGAAATCGAAAAGCTTGGTCAGCGGCCCCTGGATATAGGCCGCGCACAGGGCAAGGAGCGCAAAGGTTCGGGTTACGGGTGCGGCAACGACCCCGGCAATACGCGGGCGCCAGCTGTTGGAAGAGAGGGAGTGATCAGTCATGTCGGCTCCTGCAATGTTGGCCGCTTCGTCCATGCGGCGGCGTTGTTTCCATCTGATGGAGCGATATTGGCCGCAAAGATTGCCGCCAACAATTGCATCAAAAATTGAGATTCTCTTGCGATACTCGCAACAATGTTCCGTGGGGCAGCAATCTGAACGCTGCCCATCGATTATGTTGAAAAGTCACACAGCCCAGCAGGCGCAGCCGAGTGCGCCGAAGAAACCCTTGAGATCGGCGATCGGCAGTTTCGACGTCCAGGCACCGGCGTGGTCGTGGCCGTGGACGTTGCAGGAACTGGCGCAGCCGCAGGAGAAGATCGCGGTCCGGCGCAGGGAATTCATGCCGGCACCCTGCGGTTCACCCCAGGCCGCATAGCCGCCGAACGTGCGAACGGGTGACCAATCCGGCATGGCAGGCGGGACGTTGTTTTCGTCAAGCGCCGAGAAGTCGCCTGCACCGTAGACGATCTTGCCGCCAACCATGGTCAACTGCGAGGTGAGGTACGAGATCTCGTCTTCGGCGCAGGTGAAGAAGTCCTTGTCCGGCACGACGACGTCGGCGAACTGGCCTTTTTCGATCCGGCCCTTCTTGCCTTCCTCGTTGGAGAACCAGGTGACCTTCTCCGTCCACATGCGCAGCGCCATCTCGCGGTCGAGGCAGTTGGCGCGCGGATAGAGCTGCATGCCGCCGACCGTCTTCCCGGTCACCATCCAGGCAAGGGAAACCCATGGATTGTAGGAGGCGACACGCGTCGCGTCGGTCCCTGCCGAGACGTTGACGCCCTTCTCAAGCATGCGCTTGATCGGCGGCGTGGCCTCGGCGATGCCATGACCATAGCGCTCGACGAAATATTCGCCCTGATAGGCCATGCGGTGCTGGGTAGCGATGCCGCCGCCGAGCGCCGCGATCCGGTCGATCGAACGATCCGAGATCGTCTCGGCATGGTCGAAGAACCAGTTGAGACCTTCGAGCGGGATGTCCTTATTGACCTTCTCGAAAACGTCGAGCGAACGGGAGATGGTCTCGTCATAGGTGGCATGCATGCGCCAGGGCCAACGGTTTTCAGCGAGCACGCGAACCACTTCCTCGAGCTCGCCTTCCATTTCCGGCGCCATTTCGGGCCGCGGTTGGCGGAAATCCTCGAAGTCGGCGGCGGAGAAGACGAGCATTTCGCCAGCGCCGTTGTGACGGAAGTAATCATTACCCTGCTTGTATTTCACCGACTGCGTCCAGTTGAGGAAGTCCTGCTTCTCTTCCCTCGGCTTCTGGGTGAACAGATTGTAGGCGAGGCGTACCGTCAGCTGGTCCTCATCCGAAAGCTTCTGGATGACCGCGTAATCGTCCGGGTAGTTCTGGAAACCGCCGCCCGCATCGATCACGCCGGTAATGCCCAGCCGGTTGAGTTCGCGCATGAAATGGCGGGTGGAATTGACCTGGTATTCGAACGGAAGTTTCGGTCCCTTGGAAAGGGTCGAATAGAGAATGCCCGCATTCGGTTTGGCGAGCAGAAGGCCCGTCGGATTGCCGTTGGCATCGCGGGTGATCTCGCCGCCCGGCGGGTTCGGTGTGTCTCTGGTATAGCCGACGGCGCGGAGTGCTGCGCCGTTCAAGAGCGCCCGGTCATAGAGATGGAGCAGAAAGACCGGGGTATCGGGCGCGATCGCGTTGATCTCGTCGATCGTCGGCAGGCGCTTCTCGGCAAACTGATGCTCGGTGAAACCACCGACTACGCGAACCCATTGCGGAGCCGGCGTGATCGCGACCTGCCGCTTCAGCATGTCCATCGCGTCGGCGAGTGAGCGAACGCCATCCCAGCGGAGTTCCATGTTGAAGTTGAGGCCGCCGCGCACGACGTGGGTGTGGTTGTCGATCAGACCCGGCAGCATGCGCTTGCCTTTCAGGTCGATGATCTTCGTATCCGGTCCGGCGAGCGTCATCACCTCGCTGTCGGTTCCCACCTCGAGGAACAGGCCGTCTTTCACGGCGACAGCGGTGGCGTTCGGATTTGCGCGATCAAGCGTCGTGATCAGTCCGTTGTGAAAAACGATATCGGCGTGCATGGAAGCAGCTCCGGTCTTGATGGGATCGGCGGCATTGGCCGGTGTAAACAGATTTGAAAAGGCGAGGCTTGATGCTGCGCCCAGGAATTTGCGCCGTGTCGTCATCAGCTTTTCCCCAATGTCAAATCGTCGCCTGTGGAGGTCGCCTTCGCTACATTAAGCCCACCCTTCGGAAGGTGACCAAACATGTGCGGCTTGACCTGATGAAGCCAGGAAACGGCAGCGGGCTCGCGGCTCCAGAGATTTTTTGCCAGCGGCACGATCTGTTCGCCGACGAGAATACCTAGCAAGCCGATGAGAGCGATGACGGGCGGAGCCGGGGAGCGGACGTTGAGAAGTCCGTAGATGACGCCGACGAGAAGGCCGACTGCCAGCGATAGAAGGTAAATTTTCATCCGGGCATTCCTTTTCCAAAAAGATCGCCCCGCCAAGTGGATCAGGGCGGGGCTGTTTCAGATCAGATAGAGGCCGGGTTCGGGCCGATCCGCTTGCCGTGCTTGACGCGTTCGGCGCCGCCGTGGACATGCGTAACAGCATAATCGATGCCCATGCCGTAGGCGCCGGAGTGCTCCTTCACTAGCGACGTGACCGCGTCGTAGGTTTCCTTGCGGGCCCAGTCGCGCTGCCATTCCAGGAGGACCTGCTGCCAGGTGACGGGAACGACACCCGCCTGCACCATGCGGTCCATCGCATATTTGTGCGCATCGACGGAGGTACCGCCGGAAGCATCGGCGACCATGTAGATTTCGTAGTCGGTGTCGTTCATGCAGGAGAGCGCGAAGGTCGTGTTGCAAACTTCGGTCCACAGGCCGGCGACAACGACCTTCTTGCGGCCGTCTGCTGCATGCTTGGCCAGCGCGTCGCGGACGTTCTGGTCGTCCCAGGAATTCATCGAGGTGCGCTCGAGGATATCATTGTCGGGGACGACGGCGAGCAGCTCCGGGAAGGTATTGCCCGAGAAACTGTCGGTCTCGACGGTGGTGATCGTGGTCGGGATGTTGAAGATCCTGGCCGCCTTGGCAAGACCGACGACGTTGTTCTTCAAGACCTGGCGGTCGATCGACTGAACACCGAAGGCCATCTGCGGCTGCTGGTCGATGAAGATGATCTGGCTGTTCTGCGGGGTGAGAACCTGAAGCTTGCTGGACATCTCGTGTCTTCCTTTGATTGGGTTGCAGGTAGGTAATGGGGCAGGGAGGGCGGCACGTCTTGAAAGTTATGCCGCCTTATTGTTGGAAAGCGACGTCAGGCAGCCAGCGGTGCCAGGCCGGCTTCGATCTGGTCACGATAGGGCTCGTAGCGAGCCGGCAGTTTCAAAACCTCGCCAAGGTGTGCCGTGTCTTCGTCGCGGTCGAAACCGGGTTCGTTCGTGGCGATTTCGAACAGGACGCCGCCGGGTGTGCGGAAGTAGATAGCCCAGAAGTAATCACGGTCGATGACAGGTGTCACCTGGTATCCCGTATCCATCAGGGCCTTGCGGACTTCGAGCTGCTTTGCGCGGTTCTCGACGGCGAAAGCGATATGATGCACCGAACCCGCGCCCTGCCTTGCGAAAGGTGTTTTCGGAAGAAGCTCGAGGTCGATCGTATCGGCACCATTACCGCCGGGAATGATGAAGCGGGTGACATCGCCATCCGTCTCGGCGCGCTGGTAGCCCATGAAGCCGAGCAGTTCGGACGTAGCAGCGGTATCATGCAGGCGAAACCTCGCGCCGGTAAAACCGCGGATACCGACGCTTTCGTCGATGCCGGCGCCAGTCCAGGCCCTGCGGCCATCGTCTTCCGCTTCGATCAAAGCAAACCCCTCACCGTCCGGCCCCTTGAACAGCAGGCGGTCGGCACCGAAGGCAGTGTCGGCCTGCAGGTTGCCGGCTCCCTTTGCCGACAGGCGATCCTGCCAGAAGGAGAGCGAGCCCTTGGGAATAGCGAACTGGGTTTCGCTGACTTCGCCGACGCCGGGACGGCCGCGCATCACGTCGGGAAAAGGAAAGTAGGTCATGACGGAGCCGGGAGTGCCTGCTTCATCACCGTAGTAGAGGTGGTAGACGTTGGGGTCGTCGAAATTCACGGTCTTCTTTACGCGGCGCAGGCCAAGCGTGTCGGTGAAGAACGCGTTGTTCTGGCGGGCATCCGATGCCATCGACGTGATGTGATGCAGTCCCTTGATATCCTTGATCATGATGTTTCGCCCTTCCGCGACTGGGTTGGTTTGTCTGGTGTGATTGAAACCTACGCCCGTTGATCATCGGCCGGAATTGCAATAATAATTGTCAATGAATTGCGATGGATGTAATAATCGATGAACGACTACAAGCTGCTTCGAACCTTTCTGCTGGCCGCCGAAAAGCGGAACTTCGCGCAGGTTGCGCGCGAACTCGACATGACCCCGGCAGCCGTCACCCGGGCGATCGCCGCCCTGGAAGAAGACCTTGGCGTGCAACTCTTCGTGCGGACCACGCGCCAGGTGTCGCTGACCACCGACGGCGCGATCTTCGCGGCCCAGATCCAGCCGGCGGTGCAGGCACTGGACAATGCGCGCAAGGACGTGATGAATACCCACAAGGCGGATCATGGCCGCCTGCGGATCAGCGCGCCGACCTGGTTCGGCCAGCAGGCCTTGCCGCCCATCCTGTCGGCCTTTAAGGAACGCTACCCGAAGATCAGCTTCGAGATCTCGCTCGCGGATGG
This sequence comes from Rhizobium sp. WYCCWR 11152, assembly GCF_013087615.1. Classification (NCBI taxonomy): domain Bacteria; kingdom Pseudomonadati; phylum Pseudomonadota; class Alphaproteobacteria; order Hyphomicrobiales; family Rhizobiaceae; genus Rhizobium; species Rhizobium sp. WYCCWR 11152. Next base: position 33,425 of record NZ_JABFCP010000005.1, read on the forward strand.
GCTCGTGAACATTATTGACGACGACTATGATCTGGCGATCCGCATTTCCGCGGCACCCTCGGACAAGTTCACGATCTGGCGCAAGATCAGCGTCGTGCGCCGTATCCTCGTCGCAGCGCCGGGCAGCCGGTTTTTCGACATGAAACATCCGAACGAGCTCATTCCCGACGATTGCCTGGCCTATAGCGGTGACAGCAAGCGGGAGACCTGGACGCTGTCGGACGGCAGTGGTAGCGCCACGATTTCTGCGGGCCGGGCATTCAGCGCCAATAGCGGAGAGGTGCTGGCGAGCATGGCGGCCGACGGCGTCGGGGTCGCCATGCTGCCCAAGTTCCATGTGGCCGAGCATCTGCGGACCGGACGGCTGGTCCACGTCCTGCGGGACTGGGCGCCGCCAGACTTATGGTTGACCCTGTACTACCCCCCGTATCAGGTGCTGCCGCCCCGTATCGCCTCGTTCTCGAAGTTCTTTGAACAGCAGGTCCCGGCGTTCATGGCCGTAATGGAGTGAGTTGCGGTCGCGACGCCAAGGTGACACGGCGGGGAAGCTTTTAGTGAGGACCCCGCCCCCAAACGGGCTTATCCGCCTGAAAAATCACCTCTTTGTACTAAATCGCCGGTTCAGATCCTTCAAGGCGAATAGCTTTACCGGTAAGCGCGGCTGATAGTAAAAACCGACCATTAGGGCATCGAGAATGTCGATGATCTCTACCTCTTCATAAACGCGCCTATGACATTATTCAGCCGCTAAGACACTCCCCTTCAGACATGCGCTCACACCTGGACCGCACAATCCCAGTCGATGCGGCTGTCAGGCAACGTAGGCGACCACCTGCCCCTTTCAATTGCAGATTTCTCCGAAATGGTGCCATCTGAGGAGTTTCCTGTTGAATCCTATCCACAACCTACAGTTCTGCACACTCGTCATCAGCGATTTTGCGCAGGAGGTACAACAGAGCAATGCGTTCTGCCGGATTGAGGCGTGAAACAGTCTCTTCGCTGATGAGATGTGCCCGGGGATACATCTCCTCGAGCAGGGCCTCGCCCTTGGGCAGCAGGGAGATCACCACCTTGCGGCCGTCGGCCTCGTCCTTGGAGAGATCGATCAGCCCGCGGGCCTTCAGCCGCTCGACGATGCCACGGATGGTCGCCTGGTCGACGGAGGTGGCCTTGACGAGTTCGACCTGTGAACTGGGACCGAGGTCATGCAGCGCGCACAGCGTCACGAACTGCACCGATGTCAGGTCTGGATCGCTGGCATTGGTCTGGAAAATCGAAAGATGACGCTGATAGGCCTTGCGCAGCAGATGCCCGACTTGCTCCGTGACGTGGTAGCCATTCTGAGGCGCAAGCGCTTCGGGCAGGTGTTCGGTGTCTTTTGCGGTCATCGTCGGCGTGGTCCATCGGTTTGCGGCGTCTTTGGCGCGAATGCAGCGCGGACTGCAGCAAACATCACAGCAGGTTGCGCCGGTCAAGGCGTGTCGCGCCGCATCCGCTCCGCGCGATTTCACGCGGAGCGGCTTGGCTATCTCGGTTATTTGAAGTTGTACTTCATTTCCTTGACGGCGATGTCGCCATCCAGAACCATCGGTTCATCGTCGAGGAACAGCGAGCAACCGCGCATCGGGATGTCCAGATGGCAGGCGGTGTCGTTCGGGCCGCCGAGCTCGTTGTTGGGGCCAGTGGAGAACATCACGTTGCCGTAGAAGGAGCGTGCCTCCATGCCCATGCCGCCCGGGAATTCGCCGGGCACCATTCGATGCCACTTGGCGTTCTGATTAAGGCCCCAGCCGACATGGCTCATGCCCATGCCACGCGGGTCGTTGAAACCTGCCATGTAGGATTTGACCAGCTCGGAATCGAGGCCACCGCGGATATCGGTGACCCAACCGTTTTCGATCGTATAGATGATCGGGTCGCGCACGTAGATATTCTGCGGCAGCAGGATATCGCCGGGAGCAACGACGATTGTACCATCAACGCCGTCGTCATCACCACCGGTGAATACAAAGCCCGACGGCCAGTGATCCCAGCGGCCAGGCTCGTCCGTGCACGCATATTCCGTGACGGTGGGATAGGTATTGAGCTTGTAGGTGACATCCGTGCCATGCGCAGAGGTGATCCGCATCACCTTCGCTTTGGACAGCAGGTCTCCGGCAAATTCGACGCGCTCGCGCAGTTCCTTTGTCGGCAGCATGCGCGCGAGAATCTCCGGCGGTTCGACGGCAGTCAGGATGCGCGTGCCGGCCGCCTGGATCGCCATCTGTTCCGGGCTGAAGAGCAGGAAGATGCAATCGATCAGCATGTCGGCGGCCTTCAGGGCCTCTACCGCTTCCGGCATGGCGGCGAGGCCTGTCTGGCCGACCGCCCACGCACCTGCCGGCGGCACCGGCGGCAAACGCATGTGATACATCTTGGCGCCAAGACGCATGCCCGCCGCCATAAAGGCGTCGGCGTAATCGAGGCGCTCGTTGCCCTGGGTAAGGACAATGAGTTTTTCGCCCTCGTGGACGCCCGACATCTTCAACTGATGCAGGCAGATTTCCGTGAAGCTGAATTGATCCATGCTCGTTCCCTTATCTTTGCTTGAAGGCTTGGGTGTTTCGTCCAGTTACGGACAGTCGGACTTGACCTTGGCGATTTCGGCGATCGCCTCCTCCCTCGAAACGACATCGCCATATTTGCTGTCGATATCGAAGAGGTTGGCATTGTGCGGATCCGGGTGCCGGTCTCCGACGCATTCGCGCACGACGATGCCACGGAATCCATGCTGGACCGCGTCGACGGCGGTGGCGCGGATACAGCCGCTGGTCGAGCAGCCGGCCATGATCACGGTGTCGATGCCCTGCGCATGCAGCTGCGAGGCAAGGCTGGTGCCGAAGAAAGCGCTGGCATACTGCTTGACGATAACGAGCTCGCCCTTGGCAGGCTCGACGCCGCCGCAGAACTCGGCCAGCACATTGCCTTCGACCATTCCCTTCATGACGGGCGATTTCTTCACCCACATGCCGCCGTCAGCGCAGTTTTCCGCAAGATAGAGGATGCGCGTATGGATGACCGGGATGCCGGCGTCGCGGGCGGCCTGGATGAGCGCCGGCGTCTGCGCGACCGCGTCAACCACGCCCGGGGCGTAGAGAGGCGCGCCCTCGGTGGTGTACCCCTTCAGGAAATCGATGACGAGCAGGGCAGGGCGCTGGCCGAAGCCGATGCGGTTACCCCAGACGCCTTGATAATTGCTTTCTGCGCTCTGCATGATTGGTCTCTCTTCAGTATGCGCCGGACAGAAGTGCGCCGGCGCCCGGCACGACTGCTTCCAGACCGAGCTTCTTGAGCATGCAGTAAGTTGTCGCCGCAGCGGCGGTCAGAACCGGCTTCCCGGTCATGGCCTCGACCTTGGCAATCACCGGCAGCGACGGCATCTGCACGCAGGCCGACAGCACGATGACATCGACGTTCGACAGATCGAGTGTCTGGACAATGGCCGGGAGATTTTCTGGATCGTGGCGGGCGACATCGAGATTGTCGGGAATTTCAAGGGCCCGCCAATCCATGACCTCGAAACCCTCTTCCCGGATGTAATTCACCACGAGTTCGGTCAACGGTTTCATATAGGGTGCGACGACGGCGATCTTGTTTGCCTTCATCACCTTCAGGCCCTCGATCAACGCGCCAGCGCTGGTAACGACGGGAATGTTCGCGTTGTTTTCCTGAGTGCGACCCGTCAGACGCTTTTCCGACTGGCGGTGATAGCCGAGGCCCATCGCCATGATGGCAACCAGGCAAGCATATCCCAGAACATCGACGCGGGCGTCGGAAAGCTCGACGGCGCACCGGTCGGATTCGGCGTCCATCGCGGCCAGTTCTTCCTTGACCACTTTCTTCATCCGCATGCGGCTGGAGTGGAAGGTGAAGCGCTCGGGGCGGATGGACTGGCGCGCCGTCAACATGGCGGGAATTTCGGTCTCCATCGTTGTGTTGGAGCTCGGAACGATCTGGCCGATACGGTAATATTTCTGCACGGGTGGAATCCTCTGCGTTGCAAAAGCGGGTGCCAAACAAACGGCGGCGGATCGTCGACCCGTCGCCGTTTCAATAACGGGAGAGAAAATCTCCAAGCGCGGCAAAGAAACCGTCGAAATCATCCCATGGGATCATGTGCCCGGCATTTGGCACGCGCACGATTTCCACCGCTGGATAAAGTGCCTGGATTTCGTCCTCATCCACCGGCTCGATTACGCCTCCGCGACCGGCAACCATAAGCATGGCTGGCTGGTTGAGCTTCGGGAGATCGGAGAAGATGTCGTCCTTGTGGAAGTCCTCGAAGGCGGTGACGATGGCGGGCTCGTAGCAGGTGTGCAGCCATTCGGCGCGCAGCTTCAGCTGTTCGTCGGTCCATGTCGGGCAAAACGCCTTCATGTCTTCCGCATCGATGCCCTTCAGCGCCAGGCGGATGCTGTCGACATACCAGGGCAGCTTGCTCGGGTAGGCGCGACGTCCGGGGCCAGACACAGGCGGATCGATCAGCGCAAGCCGCGAGAACGCCCTAGGTGCCGAAACGGCGGCGCGGATTGCAATGCGTGCACCCATCGAGTGGCCAAGCAGTGCCGGAGCGGAAAGTCCGAGCGCTGAGGCGAAGCCGACGACGTCAGCTGCCATCGTGTCGAGCCCGTATTCGAGATTTGGACCGGTCGAAGACAGCCCCCGGCCGCGCACGTCGATCACGTAGACGTCGTAGCGTTCGGCGAGCCGCTCGGCGACAAATCCCCAGGTGATCGCCGGGCTGGTTATGCCGGGGATCAGGATGACGGCAGGGCCGTTTCCGCCGTAGCGCAGATAGTGTTGCCGAATGCCGTTGGCGAAGACGTTTGCCCCGTACAACGCACCGCCGCTCATGCTGCGGTCTCGCTCTTCAGCGGCTCGGCATAGATGTCGTAGCCATAGACCCACGCGGGATCCTCCTGCTTGAGCAGGAAGGTGTTGGCGTTCGAAACGCTCTGGACACGCGTCGCGCGGTCGCGGCGGTTAGTCTCATACAGTCCGAAAGCGGTGCGGAAATCGTTGATGCCGGTTTCCTGCAGGCAGCGGGTCAGCATGGCGGCGTCTTCGATAGCCATCGCGGCACCCTGCGCCATGTGCGGCTTCATCGGATGGCAGGCATCGCCGAGCAGCACTAGGCGGCCCTTGCTCCAAAGCGGGAGCGGGTTGCGGTTGAACAGCGGCCATTTCGTCACCCCATCGGTGCTTTCGATCAGCGCCTGGATGATCGGATGATAGCCCTCGAACGCCGCCGCCATCTCGTCGCGGCTGCTGTCGACGAAGGCCGAATCGAATTCCCAGGCCGGATGCGGAACGCCGGTGACATAGTAATATTCGTCGCGGCTGGCCGTCGTGTAGTAGACCATCATGTGACGGTCCGGACCCCACCACTTGACGCAATCCTCGAAGGTCAGGTCGTATTTCTTCAGCTTGTCGGACGAGATCAGGGCGCGATGGCCGACCCAGCCGCTGTAATTCGGCTTTTCTTCGCCGAGCAGCGTTTCGCGAACGCGCGAATTGATGCCGTCGGCGCCGATCACGATATCGGCGCGGACCGAGGTTCCATCTTCGAATTCGATCAGTACGTCGGTGCCGCTGTCGTCGAGGCGAGCCAGCTTCTTGCCGAAATGCAAGGTGCCCGGCTGCAGCGCATCGCACTGAATGGCCTGCAGGTCGCCGCGGTGAACAGTGCAATAGGTCTGGCCGTAGCCCTCGAGCGGAACCCGCGCGGTATATTCGCCGGTAATGCCGTCGCGGCTAAACCAATGGCTCGGCGTGCTGCTGATGCTGATGACCTTCTTGTCGACGCCGATGCGTTCGAAAATCTTCAGGACGTTCGGCCCCATATGGATGCCGGCGCCCAGGCGCGAGAAGCTCGGCGCTTGTTCATAGACGTTGACGTCAAAACCCGCGTGCTGGAGTAGCGCACCCGCGACGGCGCCACCGAGGCCGGCGCCGATAATCGCGATCTTTTCTTTTCCGTTAGACATAGCGACCCTTCCTAGCTGTCTTTCGACGCATTGTTCCCACGATTGGAGGCTTCGCAAAATTCTAGCGCATACACTCTAAATAGCAATAGCGAGGCTTTGATTTTCATCAAAATTGCGCGGAAATTCGCCCGGCAATTGAATATTCTAGCAAAATCGCAACGGCGAAATCCGACTTGTCATTCGTCACTATAAAGCGTATACGCTTCTTAATAAAATAAAAGAGGCAATAGATGCGAAGAGTCGGTGACTGTCGCATCGTTATGGTTTGTGGGCGTCCGCGCGATGTCTGCTGCGTAGCGGTTCGGCCAATGGAAAAAGGCGTGGTCTGTGTTTCGTTCTCTGGTGCGGAGGGCCTGCTTTGACACTGCCAGTTTGCTTCAGTTTGAATGTGAACGACGCCGTCGAGAGCGTCGAAGCAAGCCCGGAAACACCACTTCTCTATATCCTCAGAAACGATCTCTCCCTGAATGGTCCGAAATACGGTTGCGGGCTCGGCGAATGCGGTGCCTGCGCTGTACTTGTCGATGGTCGCGCCGTTCGCTCGTGCACGGTGCCGCTCGGTGCGGTCGGCAAGCGCCGTGTCACCACGCTCGAGGGTCTCGGCACGCCCGAGCATCTGCATCCGGTCCAGGCGGCCTTTATCGACGAGGCCGCTGCTCAATGCGGATATTGCCTGAACGGCATGATCATCGCCACCGCAGCCCTGCTCAATCGCAACACCGATCCCGACGAGGACACGATTCGCGAGGCGCTGCGCCATCACCTCTGCCGTTGCGGAACGCATATGGAAATACTCGCCGCGGCCAGGCGGGCTGTCGCCTATGCCAAGGTCGAGCGAGCGCGCCGATCCATGCCGGACGGTGTCTCGCCAAAAGCCGCGAAGGAGGTCTCCCCGTGACCGACCACCGCCAAATGCCGAAATCGGCCTATATGTCGGCCGCCGACACGCTGCTGATCGTCAACGATGCACTGCTCGGCGATGCGGCCGAACTCTATATCGCGGTGGGCGCCGATAGCCGCGTGACCGCGTTCAACGGCCACGTCGATCTCGGGACAGGCATCCGCACTTCCCTGGCGCAAATCGTCGCCGAGGAACTCAGCGTGCCGTTCGAGCATGTGGACATGGTGCTCGGCACCACCTCCGCCGCACCCAACCAGGGCGCGACCATCGCCAGCGAAACGATCCAGATCACCGCGGTGCCGCTGCGGCAGGCCGCCGCCACCGCCCGCCATCATCTGCTGGCCAAGGCAGCCGAGAAGGTCGGCGTGCCGCTTGAGCGACTGAGGCTGGAAGACGGCATCATCCGTGCCGACGGCGGCGAGAACTGGCAGTTGAGCTTCGGCGACATCGTCGCCGGCAGCCATGCCAGGCTGTCGATCGACAAGCACGCGGCCCTGAAACCGGCCTCGGACTACAAGCTGGTCGGTTCGTCGCGTCCGCGCGTCGATATTCCCGAGAAGGCGACGGGGCGCTGGACCTACGTGCATGATGTCCGCGTGCCGGGCATGCTGCATGGCCGCGTCGTGCGGCCGCCCTATGCCGGTTTCGATCACGGCGACCATGTCGGAAACAGCCTGATTTCGATCGACGAGACCTCGGTCGCGCATATCGACGGGCTGGTCGGCGTCGTCGCCATCGGTGATTTCGTCGGTGTTGTCGCGACCCGCGAGGAAATCGCCATCGAGGCGTCCGGGAGCCTGAAGGTCGTGTGGCGCGCGCCGCCCGAGTGGCCGGATCTGAACATGCCGGAGAAGGCGCTGCGGGCCAATCCGTCGACGCCACGCAAGCTTGCCGATCGCGGCAATGTCGACATGGCATTGGCCGGCAGCGCCCAGCCGATGAACCGCACCTATGTCTGGCCTTACCAGATGCACGGTTCGATCGGCCCGTCCTGCGCGGTGGCCGATTACAATGACGCCGGGCTGACCGTCTGGTCGGGAACCCAGAACCCTTATCCCATGCGCCGCGATCTGGCGCTGCTGCTCGACATGCCGGAAGAGCAGATCAGGGTCGAGCGGCTGGAGGCGGCCGGCTGTTACGGCCGCAACTGCGCCGATGACGTAACAGCCGACGCGGCGCTGCTGTCGCGGGCCGTCAAGGCACCCGTCCGGGTCCAGCTGACGCGCGAACAGGAACATGCCTGGGAGCCGAAGGGCGCCGCCCAGATCATGGATGTGCGCGGCGGTCTCGACCTGGAGGGCGGTCCGTCCGCCTATGATTTCGAAACGCGCTATCCCTCCAATCTGGCGCCAACCCTTCCTCTGATCCTCACCGGCAAGCTGCCGCCCGTTTCCGACGTCGTGCAGATGGGCGATCGTACCGCCATCCCACCCTATGCCTACGGCAACCTGCGCGTAACCGTGCACGACATGCCGCCGATCGCACGCGCCTCCTGGTTCCGTGGCGTGTCGGCGATGCCGAATACATTCGCCCACGAATGCTACGTCGACGAGCTGGCCGCCGCCGCCGGCGTCGATCCGGTCGAGTACCGGCTCCGTTATCTCCACGACCCACGCGCCGTCAACCTGGTGCACGCGCTGGCCGAACGGGCGAAGTGGGTGCCGCATACGACATGGGGCACGCTCAGCGGCGAAGGCGATCTGCTCTACGGCCGTGGATTTGCCTATGCCGTCTACGTCCACGGGCCGTTTCCGGGCAAGGCCGCCGCCTGGGCGGCATGGGTTGCCGATGTCGCCGTCAACAAGAAGACCGGCGAGATCGCGGTTACCAAGGTGACATGCGCGCAGGACTCGGGAATGATGATCAATCCCGACGGAGTGCGCCACCAGATCCACGGCAACATCATTCAGTCCACCAGCCGGGTGCTGAAGGAAAAGGTCGAATTTTCCTCGACCGCGGTGCAGTCGAAGGAATGGGGCGGCTATCCGCTGATTACCTTCCCCGAGGTACCTGATATCGACGTGCTGATGGTGCCGCGCCAGGACGAGCCGCCGCTCGGCGTCGGAGAGTCCGCCTCCGTTCCCAGCGCCTCGGCCATCGCCAATGCCGTCTACGATGCCACCGGCATTCGTTTCCGCGAACTGCCGCTGACGCCGGAACTGGTCCTTGCCGCGCTGAACGGCAAGACGGACGAAACGCCGGCCACCCCGGTCGCGAAAAAGCGGAGGTGGTGGAACGTCGGCCTCTCGGCGATCGGTGCCGTCACCGCTCTGTCCGGTATCGTCACCATGGCATCGCCATGGCGCCCGGCGATCGGCACCATCCAGCAGCCGGACGCCAATGTCTACAGCGCCGCCACCATCGAGCGCGGCCGGCTGGCGGCCGCGGCCGGCGCCTGCAATGTCTGCCATGTCGGAAACGACGGAACACCGTTTGCCGGTGGCCGGCGCTTCGACACGCCATTCGGCGCAGTTTATGCCACCAACATCACGCCAGATGTCCAAAGCGGCATCGGCGCCTGGTCCTACCCGGCCTTCGAACGTGCCATGCGCGAGGGCATCAGCCGCGACGGCCATCACCTCTATCCCGCCCACCCCTACACCTCGTTCGCCGGCGCCGAGGATGCCGATCTTCAGGCGCTCTACGCCTACATGATGACGCAGGCGCCGGTCGCCGAAAAGGCGCCTGAGACGAAGCTCAAATTCCCCTACAGCGTCCGCGCGATGATGGCGGGCTGGAACGCGCTGTTCCTGAAGGCGCAGCCGTTCAAATATGTCGAGACCCGCGATGCGCAGTGGAACAGGGGGGCCTATCTCGTCGAGACCTTGGGCCACTGTTCGGCCTGTCACACGGACCGAAATGCGCTCGGCGCGGAAAAGAGCGGCAGCGCCCGGCTTTCCGGCGGCTTTGCCGATGGCTGGGAGGCGCCGGCCCTGAATGCGTTCGCCAACGGCCCGGTCGGCTGGACGGCAGACGCCTTCTATGACTACCTGCGCACCGGACATTCGCGCGATCACGGCAGTGCCGCCGGCCCGATGGCGCATGTCGTCGAGGTCATGCAGCCGCTGCCGGATAGCGATATCCGCGCCATGGCCACATATCTCGCAAGCCTCAACGAGGCCCCGGCCGATAGCAAGGCGCAGAGCCAGGCCGCCCTTGCCGCGAGTGAAGCGGCAAAGGCTTCCGCCGCGCGGATTTCGCCGAAGGGCGAGCGGCTGTTTAATGGCGCCTGCGCCACGTGCCATTCTGGAAACACGATCCTGTCGTCGCTGGCACTCAACAGCAACCTTCATGCGGCGACCCCTGACAATCTCATCCAGGCAATCCTGAACGGTGTCGAGGCGCCGGCAATCCTTGCGCAGACGACCGGCCGCCAAGCCCCGGAGGTGATGTCGATGCCGGCTTTCCGCCAGACGCTGAACGACGGCCAGATCAAGGATCTCGCCGATTATCTGAGAGCGCGCTTCGCCCCCGACAAGCCGGCCTGGACGGAAACGACCAAAGCCATGCAACGCGTGACGGCAGCAAGCCACTAGGGAGAGACGAGTTGGAGCAGATCCCAACCGGGCAGGATATCGGCCGCCGCGACTTGTTCGAGAACCCGACAGCCGCGTTTCGCCCGTCGGCCTACTGGTTCTGGCATTCGATCCCGGCAGAGGACGTTTGCCACGCGCAGCTCGCCGATTTCAAACAGAAGGGGATCGGCACGATCCTGATCCAGGCCCGTCTCGCAATGTCGCGCGATGACTACCTGTCGCCGGCCTATCTGGACGCCTATCGTGTTGCGGCTGGGATTGCCGGCAAGCTGGGACTGAAGCTCGGGATCTACGACGATTACAACTGGATCAGCGGTCACGCCGGCGGCCGGACGGTCGTGGACCGCGACGACCTGCGCGAGCGCCACCTGTTCTGGTCGTCCTCGGGAGGGGCGCGGGGCGAGATCAGCGGCATCCATCCGCCGTTCACCCGGACAATGGGCCCCGATATCGTCGCGTGGCAGTATGAGGGCAGCATCGTCGAGTGGTGCGAATGGACCGTCGAGGCAGCGCTGCTGCATCCGTCGGTCGGCATCGACAACCTCGATCAGGTGGTCGATGTCACGGCGCGGACATCCATCATCGAAAGCGACGGAATATCCTGCACCCATGCGTTCGACGGTGTACCCGCCGAGGGGCAGGTGCTCACGGTGTTCGTCAGCGCCCGGTCGAGGACCTCGCGGCTGATCAATTATCTCCTGCCGGAGGCTGCGGAGCGGTTCATCGAAGTCGGACTCGATCCGCTGATCGAGGCGCTTGGCGCTCTCGTGCCAGACCCCGTCGGCTTCGTATTCTACGACCAGCCGGCGGCGGGTTTCTACAAGTGGAGCCAGATCTCCGGTGACCTCGGCAACAGCCTGCTCTATGCGCCGACCCTGCCGGACGCCGTGTCGCGCGGCACGGGAGAGACCTTCGCCAGGGCCCTGATGGCGCTGGTGCGTGGCGTCGGGCCTGAAACCCTGCGGCTGCGCGCCCAATTCTACGCCGCTTATTCGGCCCTGATGAACGAGGCCTTCTCCGGCACGTTGCGCCGATGGGCCGAGAGCAGGGGGATCGTCCTCACTGGGCACGAAATCCTGCCGCATGTCAGTTCGTGGTCGCTGAACGGCGGTTTTACCAGCATCGACCCCAGGGTGGCGCTTGCCGTGGATTTCTTCGGCATCGATGCCTACCGGCACGAGACGGCCGTTGATTCCAACAATTTCGTGGCGCAGCTGGCGCCGAAGCTCGGCGACTCCGTTGCCCGTTCGAATGGTCGCAGCCGATGCGTCGTCGAAACTTATGCCAGCGCCGAGCGAACGCCCGTGCGTGCCGCCGGGCAATGGGAACTGACCCTGGAGACGATGCGGGCGCAGGCCATCCGGCTTCACTGCCTCGGGAGCCGACAGTTCCTCTGGCACGGCGTCTACCAGACGGACGGGCGCGACGACGATCCGACGCCGTTTTCCAATCCACGTTTCGATTTCGGGCCGGGCATCAATTTCGAGCCGTGGTGGAGCTACCACGATCTGTTTGCCGAGGAGACGGCACGGATTTCCGCCTTCATCGAGGGGGCCACGCCCCGCACGCCGGTTGCGATCCTTTATCCTCTTCATACAGCTTTCGCAGAAGGGCCGCGCCACAGCCATGCAACCCATATCGGCGCCTGGTGCAAAGGGCTCTTAGCAGAAGGCTGCGACTTCATGTTCGTCAGCGAGGCCGATTTGGCGACCGCTACGATCGAGAACGGCCGCCTGCGCGCGTCCGGCCTTGTTTTCGATGCTGTCGTTCTGCCGTCCGTCACCGTGCTCGAGACGACGAAGACCTTGCACACGCTCGCCGTCTTCAAAGCGGCGGGTGGTGCTGTCTGGTCTTCAGGCGAGCGGCTCTCCACCGTCTGCGATGGCGCAGCGGGGCGTGCCGTCGGCCCGTCGATCCATCTCGAAGGAATGCCCGGCAAAGACGACATCACCGCTCTGTTGCAGTCGCTTCGGTCATCGGGTCCAGATCTTGCCTGTCATTCCGCGGGCAGACCCTGGCAATGGGTGGGGTATGAGGCCGCTGGTCGGTGGCGGGTCGTGCTGTTCAACGATGGCGCATCGCACCTCATCAGTGAGATTTCCTTCGGCGACGGTTTCGCGTGCGAGGTCTGGTCCGCGACGACGGGAGACGTGGGAAAGGCAACCGCCTTCAGCCACCTGACAGTCGCGCTCGCGCCCCAGGAGGTGCAATGCATTCGACTGAGCAAGACGACGCAGAAGACCACCGTGCGAGGCCATCTCGAGCACCAGCCGCTGCTTGCCGCGCCTCGGGCGATATCGCTTGTCGACGGCTGGAGCTTCGCGCCGGACCCTGACGCGGGATTCGTGCCGATCTCGGTGGTTGCAGGGTGGGAAACGCAGGGTTTTGCCGGGTTCTCCGGTACCGGCATTTATCGGCTGGCGCTCGAAATCGGCGATGAGGCCGAGTGGGTCCTCGAATTGCCCGAGGTCCACACGGTGGTCGCGGCGCTGCTCGATGGCCGGCAGATCGATCGAAGAGGCTGGCGCCCCTATCGCTTTGCTCTGGGGCGGCTGCTTCCAGGCGTCCATTCGCTGGAACTGCGCGTCGCCAACACGGCCGCAAATCGCTACTACATCAACACGCCTTATCTCGGTGACACCGCCGACAAGAGCGGCTTGTCCGCCGCACCGAAGCTTATCCAGCTGGCAAACTGACCGGAAGTTACAGATCCATGCTACAACATTCGACGATACCCCTGATGCGTGCCTGGAATAGCTGGTCCAACCGGCCGGCCGAAATGGTCTTCCTGCCGCTCGGCGTGCGGATCACACCGGTTCTCTATTCGACCCGCAGCAAGACGACCTCCGCGATCGAGCCGCGACGCGATATGGTTCGCCTCGGCCGTCACACCATCGACGGCTCGCTGATCGAGCTGGAGACCGAGCTCAGCGGCACGACGGTCGCCTTTTCTACGACGAAGACAGACCCCTTCGCCATCCGCGGCAGTTGGAACGGCAAGGTATCGGCCGAGTGGGGACTGCGATTCTGGCTGACGCTGGCAATCTCCTCAGATGGCGGCGAGGTGGTGGTCCATGACGCGGGCCGCAACATTACGCTGCTGAAGGTCGGAACGCGCTTCGTGGCGGTCGCGACCGCCGAGGCGCCGGTGCACGTCACCGGTCATGAGACGATCGACGCGCTGCGGGCCGACTTCGAGGAAAACGGTTATTTCTATACCGCCACCCGCAGGAGCGAAGCGCCGTTGATTGCCCTGCGTTTCAATCTCGAGATGATGCGCCAGGGCGCCTATGCCGCAGGCGTCGCCGACAGTGCCGAACTGGCGATCGCCAAGGCGCAGGCATGCCTTGCCGCCGACGCGCCAGCTGCAATCGCCGATGCGCAGACCGGCGTGTTCGAGGGCGCGCTCGACGCGATGCGCGACGTCGTCGCCTGGAACACCATCTGGGACGAAACCAACGCGCGTTCCTACACGGCGGTCACCCGGATCTGGAACCTCGGGAAATTCGCCGTCTGGTTCAACGACCAGATTTTCGCCGCCCTTCTTGCGGGCGTGTTCGACGCCGATCTGGCGCGCGAGAACATGGCGACCGCGATGGCCGGCGCAACCCCGCAGGGCAATATCGCCTGCATCGTCACCTCCAACGATGCCTGGGTCGATCGCAGCCAGCTGCCGTTCGGCGCACTGGTCGTCTGGCAGCTCTACCAGCGGACCGGCGAGCGGTCGATGATCCAGGCAAGTTACGAGGCGCTGGTGCGCAATCGGCGCTGGTGGCAGGACAACCGCGATCCGGACGGTTTCGGCCTGCTGTCCTGCGGCACCTCCGACGTGGGCGAGGGCCTCTACAAGGGGACGGCCTTTGCCGCGCGCAACGAGACCGGCATGGACAATTCCGCGACCCATGACGAGGCGATCTACGATCCCGTCACCCGGACGCTGTCGACCTTCGATCTCGGCCTCAACTGCGCGGCCGCTCTCGATGCCGAGATGCTTTCGAAAATGGCCGCCGTGCTCGGCAAGCATGACGATGCCCGCGAATTCGCCGCTCTGGCCGAGCGTCAGCGGACGCTGATCTCGCAGACGCTCTGGGACGAGAGCCGCGGCATCTTCGCCAATCGCCAGCGGCGCGGCGGTTTCGTGCGCTCGCTGTCGCCGACCAGCTTCTACCCGCTGCTGTGCGGAGCCGCGACGCCGGCGCAGGCGGCGCGTCTGCTCGAGCATCTGAGCGACGAGACAACCTTCGGCGGCGATTTCGTGCTGCCGAACGCAACGCGAGACGATCCGGCCTTCGCCGACAACGTCTACTGGCGCGGGCGCATCTGGCCGAACGTCAACTATATGGTCTGGCTTGGCCTGCGGCGCTACGGTTTCGTGGCGGAGGCGAGCAAGCTGGCAAGCCAGAGCTACGACCTGTTCATGAAGAACTGGCGTTACGATCGCATCGCCGCCGAAAATTACAACGCGGTGACCGGCGAGGCAATGGATCAGGGCGATACCGATCCGTTCTACATCTGGGCCGCCATGCTGCCGCTGATGGCTGCCAGTGAGATCGTTGACTTCGATCCGTGGACCGGATGGACGATGGGCCATGCCGGCCGGGATGTGGTGCTCGGACCTATGGTCTCGCCGTCGGGAACGCTCGAGCTGGTCGTCAAGTCCGGAACACTGGTGATGACTTTGAACGGGCGCGCAGCACTGAAGACAGATCTGCGCACCACGCTGTCGCGCATCGTCTTCGCCAACGGGCGGGTGGCCTGCACGATTGCTCCGGTCTCCGAGGCAGGTTTCATCGAGTTGCCAGGCTTGGCATTGGGCGATGTTCTTGCCGCCCGCATCAACGGGCAGGACATCAACTATGTGTCGGGCGGCGACGGAATACGCGTCATGATTGCTGAACACGCGGAGGATCGCCGGCTCGACGTCTATTTTTCATCGTCAAGCGCTCACTAAAGCAAGGCAGTGCTTGACAGGTCTCGATTCCTCACGGATAGTTTGTGTACATATAAAATAAAAGACTGATGCTAAAGTCAGAGGGTTGAACGAACAGCTTGCAGGAGATCCGTGGATTCATGCCGGCCGCTCAGTGAAGTGATGTGCTGCTCTTACAGAGGTGGTGTGCCGCTGCGTCGCAGCGCGCGCTTCATTTCGCCGAGACGTCAGCGCCCCACGGACAATGCCCATCTGCTTTTAGTATGTATACAAATGATTGAGCGCGCTTTGGCACGTTGTTTGTTTTCTAGCTAGCCGATCCGTTGAGGTCGATGACCGCGGGTCATGATGGTCCATAACTGTGTATCTTCAAGAGGGGTGCCACAATGACTGAACTCACCAGACGCAACACAATGAAGTTGATGTCCGCAGCACTGATTGCTGGCGTCAGCATCTCCACCTTGCCGCGGAAAGCCTTTTCGGCCGGATCCATCACGGTCCTCAACTGGCAGGGCTACGGCACCGACGAAGCCTGGTCGCTGAAGGCTTTCACCGAAAAGACGGGCATCACAGTCGTCCATGACTACTACAGCTCGGAATCGGAAATGCTGACCAAGATGCGCACCAATCCGGGTGCTTATGATCTTGTTATCCTCAACGCTGCGCGTTGCGCCCAGGCGGTTGCCGAAGACCTGCTGCAGCCGATCGATTTCAGCAAGGTTCCAAACGCGTCAACAGTCGACGAGACCCTGCGCGCCAACCCGAACTTCAGCAAGGACGGCAAGGGTTATGCCGTTCCGTGGGTCTGGGGCATGACCTCGCTTGCCATCCGCGAGGGCATGACGGTTCCCGACAGCTACGCTGCCCTCGCCGATCCGGCCTATAAGGGCCGCGTTGCCATGGACGACGACGCCATCATCAATGTCGGTGTCGGCGCACTAATGAGCGGGCAGGACATCAACGATCCCAAGGATCTGGCTGCTGTTACGGCCGCGCTGAAGTCGATCAAGCCGAACGTCAAGTTGCTGTGGTCGACAGAAGACCAGTGGAACAAGTCGTTTGCCGCCAAGGAGTTCGACCTGTCGCTGTTCTGGTCGGGCGGTTCGGTGCGATCCAAGCGCGTTTCCAAACTTCCGGTTCAGTTCGTAGTGCCTAAGGAAGGTGGCGTCGGTTGGGTCGATGGTCTCGGTGTTCCGACATCGGCTCCGAATCCAGAAGGTGCTCTTGCCTTCGTCAACTGGATGATCGATCCGACATTCTATGTCGAATGGGCAACCAAGATCGGGGCGCCCGCCTCGTCGAATTCGGCAGCCCTTTCAGCACTTCCTGCTGACGATCTCACCCGCCTGGTACACAAGACCGAATATTTGAAGACGACGTCCTTTGTCTCGGGCATTCCCGACGACCGGCGCGAAGCCTTCAACAATGTCTGGCAGGAAGTGAAAGCCTTCTATGCAGAATGATCGTCTGATATCAGCGTCAGAGCGCGGACCTTCGGGTCCGCGCAGCCGGCGCCCGCTCCCGCCATGGGTTTCGACGACGGCGCTGCTGCTGCCGACCTATGGATGGCTGACACTTGCCGTCTTTCTGCCGCTGCTGACCATGTTCGTGTTCAGCTTCATGTCGGCGACACCGATGGGCAAGGCCCCGATCGTCTTTACGCTGAAGCAGTACCGCGCGTTCATCGATCAACCCTATCTGGTCGGGATCGGTATCACGTCGCTGCTGATCGGCTTCTGGACGACGCTGTTCTGCGCGGTGCTTGGTTTCCTGGCGGCCGTGGCGCTGGTCCGCTCGACCTTCGGCAAGACGCGCGAGATGTTATTGATCCTCATTCTCCTGCCATTCTGGACCAACGGTCTTGTGCGCGTCTTTTCGTGGACCATGGTGCTGCGCGAAAACGGCTTTCTCGACAGTCTGCTGCATATGATTGCTCCGGACGCGGGTTCCATCGGCTTTCTCTACACGCGCTATGCCGTGGTGGTTGGTCTCGTTCACGGCTACCTGCCGTACATGATCCTGACCTGCTACATAGCGCTGGTGGCCATCGACGACGCGATCATTGAGGCTGCTTCAAGCCTCGGTGCGCGCTGGTGGACCATCCTGTTCAAGATTTTGATGCCGCTTGCGGCTCCCGGACTGCTCTCCGGCGCCGTTTTGATCTTCATTCCGGTCATCGGTTCATTCATGGAACCGCGCATTCTGGGCGGTCGTGTCGGCGTGACCATGGGAACGGTGATCGAGGATCAGTTCACCCAGGCCTTCAACTGGCCTTTGGGCGCATCGTTGTCCTTTACGCTGCTGGCTGTCGTGCTCGCAATTTTCGCAACCTTCTCCGGTGTCCTGCGCCGCGGGACGGTCGCTTGAGGAAGGGATCATGAAAACGCTCGGTCCAATCTATCTCATCGCTATCCTCATCTTCCTCTACACGCCCATTCTCGTGATGATGGCGATGGGGTTCAACGCTTCGCCACTTTACGAGCTGCCATTCCATTTCTCGCTGCAATGGTACGACGCGCTCTGGGACAACAGCATCCTTCTGACGGCGGGTCTGAACAGCCTGGTGATCGCGAGTATCACCGCGGTTCTGGCGACGGCTTTGGGTACCATGGCGTCCGTTGCGCTGTCGCGCCGGACCTTTCGCGGCAGAAGTCTCCTGCAACTGATGCTGCTGCCGCCGATTGCCATTCCCTGGCTGATCACCGGCACGGCCATGCTGATCTTCTTTTATTGGACCGGAATCGGGCGCGGCATGCATGCCCTGTTGATCGGCCATGTGGCACTCGCCATCCCCTACGTTGTTCTGGTCGTCGGCACGGGCTTCAAGACAATCCGCGCCGACCTTGAAGAAGCCGCAATGAGCCTTGGTTCGACACCGGTTCACGCCTTCTTCTCGGTGACGCTACCGCTGCTTTATCCGAGCATCCTTGGCGCCGCGCTCTTCGCCTTCGCCGTGTCGCTCGACCAGTTCGTGATTTCCTACTTCCTCGCAACGCCCGGATACACCACCCTGCCGGTGCAGATCTACTCCTCGATCCGCAAGGGCTTCACCCCTGAAATCAACGCGATCTCCACCGTGCTTCTGCTCGGCTCGATGACGATCATCCTGATTTTTGCGCGCTTCGCCAAGCCCGGAGACACAAGTGACAAACGTTAAAGTCAATTCCGTCGCCAAGACCTACGGCACCACACCGGTCCTGTCCGATATCACCACCGAGTTCCCTGAAGGCTCTTTCACCAGCCTTCTCGGCCCATCCGGCTCCGGCAAGACCACACTGCTGCGCATCATCGCGGGCTTTATCAAGCCCGACCAGGGCGTCGTCACGATCGGCAACAATGATGTCACCGACATTCCGGTCTGGGGCCGTAACATCGGCATGATGTTCCAGTCCTACGCGCTGTTCCCGCATATGACGATTGCCCAGAACGTCGCCTTCGGTCTCGAACGCCGGGGTATCAAGGGCGCCGCCGCCCGCAAGGAAGTCGACCGTGCGCTGGAAATGGTGCATCTGCCTGGCTTTGCCGATCGCATGCCCAAGCAGTTGTCCGGGGGCCAGCAGCAGCGCGTTGCGCTTGCCCGCGCCATGGTCATCAAGCCGAGCGTGCTGCTCCTCGACGAGCCGCTGTCGGCGCTCGATCGGCGACTGCGCCAGGAAATGCAGGTCGAACTATTGCGCATCCAGCGCGAAAGCGGCCTGACGACGATCTTCGTCACCCACGACCAGGAAGAGGCGCTGACGCTGTCCGATAAGGTAGCGATCCTCGACAAGGGCCGCATCGTCCAGATCGGTGAGCCGGAAACCGTCTATGAGCGACCGCTGACGCGCTTTGCCGCCGAATTCCTCGGCGATTCCAACTTCCTCACAGGCACCGTGGACAACGGCGCCGTGCGTCTCGCCGATGGGACGGTAGTTCAGACTACCGGCACGTTGCCATCAAGCGGTTCGAACGTCACGCTCGCCGTGCGCCCCGAGAAGATGTCGATCGCATCGGGTCCGACGGATGGCAACAGCCTGACGGCACGCATTACCACCGTCATCTATGCAGGTCCCGTGCTGTCCTATCTGCTGGAAACCGCAGACGGTCTGCCGCTGAAGCTGTTTGCACAGAACCGCGATGGCAAAGTCCTGAGCGATGGCGACACCATCACCCTGACCTGGGCCGCGGAACACACCGTCCCGGTGGCCGACTGATGATGGCACCCGCGCCACTCTCCAGGAATGCGTTGCATGTCGTCATCGACATGCAACGCCTCTTCGCTGAGCAAACGGCGTGGTATACGCCAGCGATCGAAGGCATCCTTCCCAATGTGGTGGCGCTGAGCAAAGCGCGGCCCGCTGAGACTGTCTTTGCTCGCTTCATGGTGCCCCAAAATGCCGAAGGTGCCTTGGGCCGCTGGAAGACCTACTATCGTCGCTGGTCATCAGTGACGCTGGATGAGCTCGATATCGCCATGCTGGATCTGGTCGCGCCGCTTACAGCGATCGCCGCTCCAGGCTCCATCGTCGACAAGGAGACCTACTCGGTCTTTGGCTCGCCCGGGTTTACTGCGCGTTTGCAAGGATCGGCAACGGACACCCTGATTTTCTCGGGGGTCGAGACCGACGTCTGCGTCTACGCCAGCGTTCTTGATGCGGTCGACGCCGGCTACCGGGTCATCCTCGCCGAGGACGCACTGGCAAGCGGCGACTTGAAGGCGCACGCCATGGTCATCGAGATCCTGGCGCCAAGGCTTTCGGAGCAGATTGAAATTCTAACGACAGAAGCCATTCTGAAATTATGGCGAGAGTAAATTCGGCAGCGCCATTGCCGGTCACCACGATGAACAGGCAGATTTGAGAGATCCGATGGACGTTCCGTTCAAAGACAAAGGCGGCCGACAGAAGACCGCAGCGACCGAGGCGCCCGGCCAGCAGGCACAGTATGCGCTTGGCGAGCAGATCGGCTTCTATCTGCGCCAGGCCAACCAGCGGCACGTGGCGATCTTTGCGAGCCTGATGGCGGAGAAGCTGACCACCACCCAATGGGCGGCGCTCGTCAGGCTGAAGGACCTGCAGCCCTGTTCGCAGGGCAATCTCGGCCGCGAGACCGCCATGGATATGGCGACCATCAAGGGCGTCGTCGATCGACTGGTGAAGCGTGGCCTCGTTCACACCGCCCCCGACGCCACCGACGCGCGCCGGCTGGTGCTGACGCTGACGCCGGAAGGCGAGGTGACAGTGGCCCGCAACCTGTCGGTCGCGCTGCAGATCTCGCAGGAAACGCTGAGCACGCTGACGCTTGCCGAGCGGATGATGCTGATGGAACTCCTGCAGAAGATCTGTTGAGAAGAGACCACGACTGTTTCTACACATCGAGAGAATAGCATGTTTCAGCCCAGCGAAGACGAAATCAAGTCGCTTGTCGGCCAGATGACGGTTGCCGAAAAGGTCGATCTTCTGAGCGGACGCGGGCTGTGGAAGACCGCATCGATCGAACGGCTCGGTATTCCATCGATTGTCATGACCGATGGTGCCCATGGCGTTCGCTACTCCACAACCCAGATCGACGCCGGCGACAATGACGAAGACAGCCTCCAGGCGTTTCTGGCGGTTGTCGGCCAACGGGCCGATGCATCAGGCGGCATGTTCGGCACGACACGTCCTGCAACCTGCTTTCCAAACGGCAATCTGCTTGGCTGTTCCTGGGACGTCGATCTGGCCTACCGCATGGGTGAGGCGCTGGCGGTGGAATGCCAGGATTTTGGCGTTCATCTCCTGCTTGGGCCAGGCATTAATATCCGCCGCACGCCGCTTGCCGGCCGCGCTTATGAATACTACTCCGAGGACCCCCTCATCAGCGGGGACATTGCCGCAGCCGTCATCTCGGGCCTACAGGACAATGGCGTCGGCGCCTCGTTGAAGCATTTTGCCTGCAACAATTCCGAGATTGAACGGACAACGACCAGCTCCGATGTCGACGAACGGGCTCTTCGCGAAATCTATCTGGCGGGCTTCGAACGGGTGATCGGAAAGAGCGCGCCGTGGACGGTGATGAGCGCTTATAACCGGCTGAACGGCATCCAGGCAGCAGAAAATCACTGGTTGCTCGGCACCGTATTGCGTGAGGAATGGGGCTATGACGGGCTTGTCGTCTCCGATTGGCACGCGATCAAGGACCGTGGTGCGGCGGTCGCTGCCGGGACTGATCTCGACATGCCGGAAAGCCGGCCACGCAAGGCCCGCCTGCGGGCGGCGATCGAGGCTGGTGATGTCGCGCCCGAGGTGGTCGATGCCGCCTGCGCTAGGGTTCTGGCGTTCGTGCGCAAATGCAAGACGCAGGAGCGGCGCGACACGGTCGCCGATCTCGACCGGCACCACGCTCTGTCGCGGGAGATTGCAGCGGAATCGATCGTCTTGCTGCGCAACGAAGGCCGGACATTGCCGCTTGATCCGAATAGCACCGGCCGACTCCTCGTCGTTGGTGACGGCGCTACCATCCCCGTGATCCAAGGTTCCGGTTCGGCCACGACCAATCCCTATCGCGTCGACAGCCCCTTCGTTCAGATTGCCGCGCGGGCAGGCACTAACTTCGAGGTGCAGCATCTGCCATTCTCCTCTGCCGCAGAGGTCAATATGCAGGCGTTGATCGAGGCGACCGTCGAGGCGGCGTCTTCTGCCGATTTCACAATGGTGTTTGCGGAAAACGAGAAGAGCCGGCACGGCGAGGGCAACGACCGCGACACACTGAAGCTGGCCGCCAGCCACGACGCCCTCCTTCATGCGCTGGCTGCATCCGGTTGCAAGGTTATCGTCGTGCTCTCGATGCCGGATACCGTCGAAATGCCGTGGCTCGAGGATGTCGATGCCGTGCTCGCCGCGTTCTACGCCGGGCAGGGCGGCGGCGAAGCGATTGCCCGCGTTCTGTTTGGCGAGCAGAACCCCTGCGGCAAACTCTCTGCCAGCATGCCCGTGCGGATGCATGACATTCCGGGCTGGCACACCTATCCCGGTGAGCATGGGCGCCATCTATATAGCGAGGGTGTTTTCGTCGGCTATCGCTTCTACGATCTCAAGGCAATCGCCCCGGCGTTTCCCTTCGGGCACGGTCTCAGCTACACGACCTTCAGCTATGAGAATCTCTGGATCGACATACAGGAAGTCGCTCCGGGCGTGGCCTGTACCGCGAGCGTTACTATCCGCAACACCGGGTCTGTCGCGGCCAAAGAGATCGTTCAGCTCTACGTTCGTCCGGTAAAACCCGGCTTAAAACGGCCGATCCGGGAACTCAAAGCCTTCTGCAAACTGTATCTGGAGCCCGGCGAGGCGAAGATGGTGCCCCTTACCCTCGTTGAACGGGACTTCCAGTACTTCGACGCCGTCCGCTCCGCATGGGTGCTGGACGCGGAGGCTTTCGTCATAGAAGTGGGTGCATCATCACGTGATATCCTTCTGGAGGCCATTTTACCATGCCGGCCGGAACGTCCAGTACTGCCCGTGCTTTTGCCCAACTCTCCAGCGGCGCTGGTATTTGCCCATCCGAAGGCCGAGGCCGCTCTGGTTGACTTCTTTGTCGCCACACTTTCGATCTCCAGTGCGGAAGCCACGGCGCTTCTCGCGAAGACAAAGGGCTCCTTCCTCGGCTTGTATGACACCCTGAGCTGGTACGTCGGCGATAGCGTCAGGGAGACGGATATCGCCCAGGTCTTCGCAAGCTTGAACGACACTTACGTGGAAGATTCGCTCGAATGACAACTGCATCACATCCAAACGATCCACTATTGACGGCCGAGACATGGATAGATGAAAGTCGCGCCGTTGCCATCGCAACGGTCATCGAAACCTGGGGCTCGGCTCCACGTCCGGTTGGCAGCCATCTGGTCGTCGACGCAGACGGCAATTTCGAAGGCTCGGTTTCCGGCGGCTGTGTCGAAGGTGCGGTCGTCACGGCCGCGCTCGATGTGATTGTCGGTGGCACGGCGCAGATGCTAGAGTTCGGCGTCACGGACGAGACCGCCTGGCGCCTTGGACTGTCCTGTGGCGGGCGTATCCGCGTTTATGTCGAAAGGCTCGACTGATGCAGCTTGCGAGCCTGCAACGCCTAAACGCTGCGCGCCGCAAACGGATCGCTGCGATTCTGCTGGCTGATCTTGACAGTCATACCGAACGCATTGTTCTAAAGGGTGATCCGCTTGACGGGCCGATCGCAGATTTGATCGAAGACGCCTTTCGCTCCGGCCGCTCGATGGCGTTCGATGCAACCGAAGGCAGAGGGTTCCTGAACGTCTATTTACCTGCGCCGCGTATCGCCATTATCGGAGCCGTGCACATTGGCCAGTATCTGACGCAGATAGCAGGGCTTGCCGGTTTCGATGTGCGCATCATCGATCCGCGCACGGCCTTTGCGACTAGCGAACGCTTCCCTGGTGTGCCGCTCTCCACCGACTGGCCTGCCGATGCTTTTCTGCTCGATCCGCTCGACCGTTACACGGCCTTGGTTGCACTCACCCATGATCCGAAGATCGATGATCTTCCGCTAGCCGAGGCGTTGCGGACGGGCTGCTTCTACATCGGCGCGCTGGGTAGCAGAAAGACGCATGCTGCGAGGACCGACAGGCTTGCGTTGGAAGGTTTCACCCCCGATGCGCTTTCAGCCATTCATGCTCCGATCGGGCTCGATATCGGGGCTTCCAATCCGGCCGAGATCGCCGTGGCGATATTGGGCGAAGTCATTCAAGCACTTCGGTCGCGCCCTCTTTCGTTATCTGGGGATGGAGGACCATGAAATTCGGTCAGTTATCCATCGACGACGCTAACGGGCGTGTGCTTGCTCATCCGCTGAGGTTGCCCGAAGGCACTTTTTCGAAAGGCCATGTTCTGAAAGACTGCGACCTCGCGCGGCTAAAGCAGGCTGAGCTTCGCCACGTGACGGATGCGCGCATGAACTCGGATGATGTGGGAGAAGACCAGGCCGCCTGGATGCTGGGACAATCCATCGCGACTGAAGATATAAAGCCAATAGTGGCGATCGTAGTTCTGGCTGCCGGTATGGCGACGCGCATGGGCCCGAACGGCGGCCCCAAACTGCTGGCCGAGTTTGACGGGATGCCGCTCGTCCGCCGTTCGGCGTTCGCTGCGAGCAATAGTCATGCCGAATCCGTCATTGTGGTCGTCGGCCACCGCCAGGACGACATCCGCAAGGCACTCTCCGATCTCCCATTGAACATCGTCGCAAATCGGGATTACGCGTCCGGGATGGCAAGCTCCCTGGTGATAGGCTTTGCCTCTGCCGAGGCGAATGGTGCCGACGGTGTCCTCGTCATGCTCGCGGACATGCCGGGTGTGACCAGCAGCGATCTCAACCGGTTGATTACGGCCTTTCAAGATGGCAAGGGTGCATCGATCGTTCGTGCCGTCTCGCAGGGCAAGCGCGGAAATCCCGTTATCCTGCCGCGGTCGCTGAACAATGCGGTTCTGCGGCTGAAGGGCGATGTCGGCGCCCGCTATTTGATCAAAGCCTCCGGGCTGCCGGTGATTGAGGTCGAGATTGGCGACGCGGCGCAGATCGACGTCGACACGCCCGAGGCCATCATCGCGGCCGGGGGCATTCCTGCGGAAAGCTGACGCGACTCCATTTCGCGTTGGTTCTGATCTACAGCCATAGTTCCATAAATTTGCTTATCAATCACTTAACGCATTGAGTAGGGCGTCGCGGATCAGCTGCTGCATCACCTGACCTGCGCTGGACTTCTGGCAACGCTGGTATGATCAACGCTCCCCTTTCGCAAACTGCGTCGGGGACGGCGCGAATGTCTGCTTCTGCCGGCAATCGGCGTTGTCACATATGGAGCGACCCTGGCGTCCGGCACGTTTTTACCAAGCGACTTCGTAGATCCTGGCGGCATCCGACAGCGACACCGTGCGCGGATTGTTGACCAGCAAGCGGGTCTGTTCCATCGCACTTTCCGCTAGTAGAGGAAGCCCGTCCTTGGGAATTCCGACATCGCGCAGGCGTACGGGCAGGTTCAGGCGCACAGGGATCAATGCCAGTCCTTCGATGAAACCGGAAAGCCGTTCGGCCTGACTGGCAGGCTCAAGGTGAGGAAAGAGACAAGGTGCCAGTTCCGCATAGGCATCACCACACGCGATCGCATTGAAGCGCAGCACATGCGGTAAAACAAGACTGTTGGAAAGGCCGTGCGGAACGTGATAGCGGCCACCGATCGGATAGGCGAGAGCATGGACGGCAGCGACCGGCGAATTGGCAAAGGCCTGACCCGCCAGCATTGCGCCGAGCAGCATCGCCTGTCGGGCGGCCAGATCGCTTCCGTTCATGACCGCAATCTCGATATTTGCCCCGAGAAGCCGAAGAGCCTCCTTGGCAAGGGCACGGGAAACCGGATTGTTGTTCGTACTCGCGGAGGTAAAAGCCTCGATGGCGTGCACCATGGCGTCGATCCCCGTTGCAGCGGTCACGGCCGGTGGAAGGCCGAGGGTCAACTCCGCGTCGAGAAAGGCCGTATCAGGTAGCAGGACCTGCGATACGACGCCCTTTTTCTGGTATGCGCCCGTGGTGACGATGGAAATCGGTGTGACTTCTGATCCGGTGCCTGCCGTTGTCGGCACGAGCACCAGCGGCAAGCGCTGCCCGGTCACGTTTCCAACCCCGTAGATATTGCCGAGCGCTTCTCCGCTTTTGGCCAGAAGAGCCACGAGTTTCGCGACATCGAGCGACGAGCCGCCGCCGATGCCCAATACACCGGTCGCGCCAAACTCGATCGCCCGCGCCACAGCCGCGTGAATAATGGCTTCCGGCGGATCAGCCACAACGCCTGTAAAGATGGATGTTTCAGCGCCACCTGCCGAAAGGCTCGCCAGGGCCGGCTGCACCAGCCCCGCCTTGACGACCCCATCGTCCGAAATCACCAGAACACGCGGCCCAAGCCGCGTTTTCGTCAGCTCTGAAAGTCTGGCGATGCAGCCTGGCCCCGCGATGATCTGCGGGACGGTTGCGAATGTGAATGTGGACATCTGCCTGTCTCTCACTGATGCCATTTGACCAGCGGCTGATAGTGATGCGGCTGGCGCATGACAACAAGATCCTTTCGCCGGACGATGTTCGTCGGATACGGCGTATCGAGATTGGTGGTGTCGACGGCTGCCGCCGCAATCCCGTCCTCGTCCAGGATTGCCGATTCTTGGCGTGGAAAGGCAAAGGAATCCGGCCCGAACACAGCACTCTTGCCCAGGTATCCCCGCGCTGCATCCAGCACATTGGCGAAGGCGAAATAAACGTTGTTCTCGCCACCGCGCACGCGCAACGCATGCCAGTGGTAGGGATCGGCGCCCTTGGGGATCGGATAGTTATGCGGAATTTTCGTGCCGTTGTGGCTGCCGGTGAAAGTGCCGGCTATGGCTGATGGGCAAGCGACCACGTCGCATCCCATGAGCGCGAGCGAACGGATGGCTTCCGGATAGAGCGCGTCGTGGCCGACCGCCAGGCCGACGCGGCCGATGGCAAGATCGTAGACTTTCCATTCGTCGCCGGCCGTCGCCCAGCTGTCGGCAATGCCGAGATGCGTCTTGCGGTAGCTGCCCACAAGACCCTCGGGTCCTGCAAGGACCGCGCTGTTATAGACCTTGTCTCCGTCCGCCTCGGCAAATCCGGCGACAAGATAGAAACCAAGCTTCATTGCCAGACGAACGAAGGCGGATACCGTCGGGCCTGAGAGCGGCTCCGCCCGCGTTTCAGGGCCCCCTAGTCCGGTCAGCGACAGCTCGGGGAAAACCAGAATGTCCGGCGCTGTCGTCGCCTTCGCCTCGGCTGCCAGTTGAGTGATGCGGGCAATATTGTCTGCGATGACAGAGGACGGGGCGAACTGGGCGACAGCGGCGCGCGATGTGCGTCCGCGCGGTATCGGCTGGTATCCGTAGAGACGGAAGTAATCGCCCGGGTTCCAGGTGAAGCTGTTGGTCATCATGTTCATGTAGAGTTCGGGCCGGCGAGACTCGAAAACCGGTTCGCACAGGACCTCGCGGCGGCGGGCAAGAGCGAGATCGATAGTGCCATAGGCGATCCCGTCGCCCGTATCGATGGAGGCGGCGACCGTGCCGTCGGGATCGATCAGGCAGCTTCCGCCGGAAAACTGCACGGTTCTCTCCAACCCCCAACGGTTGCTTTCGATGACATAGCAGGCGTTTTCAAAGGCGCGGTTGATCCAGTAGGGTGCCGGCGTGCGCTCCTGCAGCCAGTTGGAGATATGGCAGATGATGTCGGCACCGGCGAGTGCCTCCAGGCGCGCCGTCTCGAAGAAGTGCAGATCCATGCAGACCAGCATCGAGATCCGGCCGATCTCCGTTTCGAATACCTCGTGGACGATGTCGCCGTTGGCAGCCCATTTCGGCTCCGCGATATAGGGATGCGATTTGCGATGCCGGCCAACGACGCCGTCTGGGCCGATCAGGACGGCGGTATTGTAGTAAAGATCGCTTGCCGGATCGACTTCCGGCATGCCGACGACGATATAGCAGCGGTGTTTGCTGGCAATGGCCTGGAAAACATCCGTGGTCGCTCCGGGGATAGTCTCGACGAAAGGTTTCACCTCGGCCCTGTCGAACCAGCAATAGCCGGTCGTGCCCATTTCGGGCGTGACGATCAGGCGCGCACCTGCCTCCGCTGCCTCTTCGCAAAGGGCTGCCAGCCGGCTGATATTGCGCGCCTTTTCGAACATGGTCGGTTCGAACTGGATGGTGGCCGCGGTATAGCTTTGTGTCGATGTCATGGTTGTTCCCATTGTCTCTATGAAAGGATATCGGTCTGTTTCAGACAGCCATATGCCGATGAACAAGCGCGTCGGAGAGCCTGTCGATGGCGCCGGCCGCGACCACGCCACCCTTCTCCAGCATTGCGAACTGGTGAGACGCGTGCCGCGCAAATGCGACGTTTTGCTCGACGAGGATGATCGTCATGCCGATCTCGCGATTGAGCCGGATGATGATCTTTTCAATCTCCTCGACGATGGAGGGTTGGATACCTTCGTTCGGTTCATCGAGAAGTAGCACTTTCGGATCTGCGGCCAGCGCGCGGGCGATGGCGAGCTGCTGCTGCTGGCCGCCCGAAAGCACGCCGCCCGGCCGATCGAGATTGGCCATCAGGTATGGAAAAAGCTCTGGCACCAGCGCAGGAATCTCGCGTTTGCCATCGGTGCGGGCAAAGGCGCCCATCAGGATGTTCTCGCGGATAGTAAAATCGGGAATGATCTCCCTGCCCTGAGGGACGTAGGCAATACCGGCCCTTGCCCTTTCATGCGTTGGGGATGCGGCCATGTCCTTTCCTTGCAGACGCATCTCGCCAGTCATGCGGTCGGTCAGTGCCATCAGGGTTTTCAACAGGGTCGTCTTGCCAGTGCCGTTGCGGCCGAGAATGCTTGTCACCTTGCCGGCCGGAACATCGAGCGTGATGCCGTGCAGGATATGGCTGCGGCCGTAAAAGCTGTGCACGTCTTTCAACGACAGCATCAGGATATTCCTTTCGAACCGAGATAGGCTTCACGGACTTTCGGATTGCGCTCGATATCTTCGACGCTTCCTTCCGCCAGAACCTCTCCGAGATGGAGAACGGTGATGCGCTCGGCGATTTCGCGGACGAACCCCATGTCGTGTTCGACAACGAGAATCGTATGGCGACCTTTGAGATTGTTGATGATCTGGGCAGTCTTGCGGGTTTCCGCCTGAGTCATGCCGGCCGTCGGCTCGTCGAGCAGAACCACCTTGGGATCCTGAACGATGAGCATGCCGAGCTCCAGCCACTGCGTCTGGCCGTGGCTCAAATAGGCGGCCGTCATGCCGTGCTCGGCATCGAGGCCGATGAGTGCCAGAACGTCGTTCACTCGGCTCGCCTCGGCGCGCGAAAAGCCGAAGCGAAGATTGGCAAGCACCGAAGGGTTGCGGCAATTGGCGACCTCCAGATTCTGTCGCACGGTAAGCTCGCGAAAGACGCTGGGGATCTGGAATTTCCGGCCTATGCCGGCGCGTGCGATGCGGTGTTCGGGCCAGTTGGTGATGTCGGTGTCGTAGACGAACACCTTGCCCTGCGTGCTGTGGGTCTTGCCGCTGACCAGATCCATCAAGGTCGTCTTACCCGCGCCGTTTGCGCCAAGCAGCACACGCAACTCGCCGTCGAAGACGGTGATGCTGACATTGTTGACGGCTCGGAAACCGCCGAAGTCGACGCTAAGACCGTCGATGGTCAATGCGATGGAGCTCATATCACAATGCCTCGCTTTGCTGCGGCAATGCCGGAAACGCCTTGCCTGGTTTGCGCCGACGGACGAACCATCGCAGCACATCATGCGCAACGCCGCCAAGGCCGCGCGGCATAAACAGAACGACCAGCACGAAGATGAGACCGATGATCGCCTTCCATGCCTCGACCAGCGCTTCGGTCTCGCTGACCTCCGCCTCGATCATGTTGATCAGGATCGCGCCGACGCAGGCGCCAAGCAGGGAGGAGCGGCCGCCGACGGCAGCCCAGACCACCATCGTCACGGAGAAGGACAGATCCATGAAGGTCGGAGAGGCGAACTCCGCGACGACCACGTAGAGCATGCCGGCAACGCCGGCGATTCCCGCCGAAATGACAAAGAAGAACACCTGGTAGAGCGAGACGTCGAAGCCGAGATACCGGGCACGCACATGATCGTCGCGGATCGCCTGCAGGATCATGCCCGCGCGGGTTTCAACGATGAGGCGGGCACCGATGAGCGTCAGCGACAGGCATGCGGCACACAGATAATAGGTCGCCCGGCTATAGGGATCGAATTCGATGCCACCGATCGTCAGCCAACCAAGATCCGTCAGGCCGTTGAAGCCGTTTGTCACCGGTTGCGCATCGACCATGACGAGACGGACAAGCAGAACGAGCGCCAGCGTGATGATCGAGACGAAAACGCCGGAAATGCGCTTGCGGAAAACCAGCATGCCGAGTGCTCCGGCAATCACCACCGGAAGCACGATGCCGAGCACGAGACCCACCGACTGGCTTTGAAACGGAAGCCAGAGGAAGGAGCCCTTATTGATGCAGCAAAGCTCCGTCGGCGCGCCGGGCTCGGCATTCCAGAGCATGAAGTCAGGAACCGGTTTGTCGGAGCCCTGTTGGAGACTGGTCAGGCTCGACAGCTTCAGCGACATGGCCAGCATGTATGCGCCGAGACCGAAAAATAGCCCCTGGCCGAGATTGAGAATACCGGCATATCCCCATGTGAGGGCGATGGCGACGCCCAGCATGCCGTAGACCAGGTATTTCGAAATGCGGTTCAGCCAGAATTCGTCGCCAAAAACGGGCGCTGCAAAAATCACCGCGATGAAGAGCACATAGGCGGCGACCTGGAATTTCCGTTCGATGCTCATGTCAGCGCCCCTTGAACGAGAACAGCCCGCTGGGCTTGACGAGAATGACGAGAATGACGACCCCGAACACGACCGCACGTGCCAGGATGTCGTTCGTACCGATGGCGACCAGCGCATTGATTTCGCCGAGCAGCCCTGACGACAGGATGGTGCCGAAAAGGCTGCCGACCCCGCCGGTGACGACGACCATGAAGCCGTCGACGACCATCGTCGTGCCCATGTCGGGAAAGACCGTCTTGAAGCCGGACATCATGACGCCGGCGACGCCGGCAAGGCCGGAACCGAAAGCAAATGTCATGGCGTTGACGCGTTTCACGTCGATTCCGCAGGCTGCGGCCATATTCGGGTTCCGGATGATGGCGCGAACCTGCATGCCGCCCGCCGTCCGGTAGAGAATGAACCATGTCGCCAGTGTCAGCGCGGCGGTAACGGCGATGATGAAGGTGCGGTAGGCGTTGATGTCAGCGCCGGCAAGCCTGAACGTGCCCTGCAGGTAGGCAGGCACCGCGACGTTCTGCAGGCCGGCCCCAAGACCTTCGACATGAATGCCGAAAAAGGACAGGCCGAATTCGAGGCGCACGGCCTGCTGCAGGAGGATGGCGATCCCCCAGGTGGCGAGAAGCGTGTCCAGCAGACGGCCATAAAGCCGCCGGACGACCAGCCGCTCGATCAGCAGACCGAGCAGGGCCGTCACGACGAAGGCCAGCGGGATGGCGAGCAGAAGGCTTGCCTTCAGCCAGATGCCGGAGAGGACGGCGACATAGGCGCCGATCATGACCATCTCTCCATGAGCCATGTTGATGACGCCCATGGCGCCGTAGGTGATGGCAAGGCCGAGCGCCACCAAAAGAAGGATCGAGCCGAGACTGAGGCCGATAAACAGAATGTCGAGCATAGCGCCACCGTTCGTGAGAAGGCCGGGCCGAACTCTCCTGCGCCTTCCCATCCTGACGGCAGGATGACAGCTCGCGGAGGAAGAGAGGGCCGGCCTTCGAGACATGATCCCGCCATCCATGGATGGCGGGACGACGCGGGGAGGGGTCAGCCCTTGAGCTTTGCGGCGTCGAGACCGTTGCTGGTGCAGAACAGATTGCTCTCCGTCTCGCCATAGGCCGAATAGGGCAGAGGCTTGATCGGCGCCGGGTAGGCATTCACCACCTTGCTCTGACCGTCCGCCTGCCATTGCCCGATGCGCGGCGTCAGCCAGCAATGCAGGTTGTCGGGGTCGGTGGTCACCTTGCCGCCGGGTGCTTCGTAGGTTTGGCCGCGAATGCCGGCCCTGATCGCGTCAGCCGAAAGATCGCCGGACTTTTCGACGGCCTGCTTCCACAGAAAGACCTGGAAATAGGCTGCTTCGAGAGAATGGTAGGTGACGGCTTTCGGATCGTTGACGAAGGTCCTGAAGCGGTCGATGAAGCTCTTGTTCGCCGGCGTGTCGATCGACATGAAATAGGGGAAGGAGGTGTAGCTTCCGGCCGCATATTCGGCGCCCATCGCGGCGATTTCGATTTCGGAGGTGACCGTCGCGCAGATCGGCAGAACCTCCTGCGAGAGCCCTTGGTTCTTGAACTCTCGGTAGAAGGCGATGATGGAGTCGCCGACCACGTTGGACAGAACCACGTCGGCGCCCGACTCCTTGATCTTGCTGACCATGACGGCCCATTCCGAATGGCCGAGTTCCAGATATTCATCCGCCACCCATTCGGCGCCGGCCGCCTCGATCAGCTTCTTGGAAACCTTGGCCATTTCGCGCGGATAGACATAGTTCGAGCCGACGATGAAGAATTTCTTCTTGCCCAGTTTCTCGACGATCCAGGGAATGTAGTTGGCGAGCTGCTGGTTCGGAACGGCGCCGGAATAGACGACGTTGCGCGAGCACTCGAAGCCTTCGTAATGCGTCTGGTAGAATAGCATCGCGCCGCGTCGCTCGAAGATCGGCAGCACGGCCTTGCGGCTGGCCGATGTGTGGCAGCCGAACACGGTCGAAATTTTGTCCTTGAGGATCAGTTTCGAAGCCTTCTCGCTGAAGGTTTTCGGATCGGAAGCACCGTCTTCGACGACCACCTCGACTGGGCGACCGAGAACACCGCCGGTCGCGTTGATTTCGGCCACGGCCATCATGACGCCGTTTGCCAGAAGCTTCTCGGCGACAGAAAGCCCGCCCGTCTGCGAGTAGAGAGCGCCGACCTTGATGGCATCGGCTGCGAAGGCGCGGCTGCCCAGAGCCGGCAGGGCGAGTGCGGCAGAAGCGGTCGCTGCGGTTTTCAGAAATTCTCGTCTGTTGAACACCATCTTGGTTCCCCTTTTTTGATTGGCGCGCACGGCGGCACGGCCCGCCGAACGGCAAGGCTTTCATGCCGGAAATGAGTAGAGAACTGACGTCACTGTCAGCAGACAACAAAAAACCCGCGAGGCTTGTCACAGCCTGCGGGCACCCTTGCCATCACCGCATCACGGCTGCGCCGCGTGCAACAGCGGCACATGGCTTCGTCAAACGAAGGGATGTGCCGGAGGTGTTTTGTTGGAAACACGTGAAAAACTAATCATGTTTTTGGGACGGGCGCAAGAGCTGTTCGGCGTTGATAATCGAATTGGCGATTTCATCGATCGGCACGCGCCGAGCCATCGCCTGGTCGCGCATTTCGCGATACGCCTCATTCTCGCTTGTGCCGCGATTGGCCATCAGAATGGCTTTGGCCCGGGCAAGTTTCTGGTCTCCCAGTACCTTGCGCTTGTATTTGCGTGCTTCCTTGACGAGCTTTTGCCGCTCCAGCCAGAGGTTGCGGGCGATGGCGAGATTGGTCAGCAGACCAAAGGGTTTGATCGGTCTCTCGACAATGGCGAGCGCGCCGCTTTCCAGAACGATCTGCAAGGTCGAGGGGTTTTCGTACCCGACGATGGCGAGCATGGTCGGAGCAGGATTGGGGAAAGACTTCAGCAGGCGTTCGATTTCCGGTCGCGCCTCATCTTCCATCGCGAGGAAGACGACATCTGTGCCGTGCGGCAACTCGGCAGGCACCGGCCAAAGGCAACTGACCGTACAACCGATACGGCGCAGGTGATCGACGAGAAACTCTCCTTCGGATGTCCGGGGGTGGATGACCAGAACCTTGAGGTCCCGTAAATCTCTGAGAAGGGCGAAAGACATCGTCGCTCCCTCTCAAACCTGAACACGATGCGGGAAAGTCTGCGTCAAGTCCGGGCGATATTCTCGCATGAACGGGTCTGGCGCCACCCGGAGCGACGGATCGTAGACGATGTCGTAGCCGCCCTGGGGGTTCACCCTTGCCACTCTTGGCCACAGATGCGTGTGGTTTGTCGTCCGGTCTATCTTCACCGCACCCTGCGGTGCATCGTACTCGACATCATAGAGAGCCGGCAGAAGCTGCTCAAGTCCGTCGCCACCGGCGCGCTGCAAAGCCGCCGCATAGAGATAAACCTGGAAATAAGCCGCTTCGGCCGGTGCGGTCGGAAGCATCTGCAGGCCGTATCGCTGTTGGTAAGCCGAGACGAAAGCGCGGGCGCGGGGCGTATCCAGAGAGGCGAAGAAGGGGGCTGCGGTGATATGCCCCTCGGCCACATCCGGCCGCATACGGATCACGTCCGCCTCGCTGGTCGATTGGCTCGCGATCGGCATTGTCGCCGCATCGAACCCGGCCTGCTTGAACGCCGTGTAGAAGGGAATGATACCGTCGCCGACAATCGTCGAATAAATGACATCCGGCTGTACCGCGCGAATGTGCCGGATGATCTTGGCAACGTCCTCGGTTTTGAGGTTCAGGGGAACATACATCTCGTCCAGGACCTGTCCGCCCAGCTGAAGAAACAGGTCGCTGATCGTCCGGTTGGATTCATAAGGATAGACGTAGTTCGAACCCACCAGGAAAACCCGCTTTCCATAGTGCTCGGTCAGGAAGTCGACGAGCTGGACGGAGTTCTGGTTGGGGGCAGCACCTGTATAGATGCAGTGACGGGAGTATTCGAATCCCTCGTAGAGCGTCGGGTAAAACAGCAGTGCATCACGGGCCTCGATGACGGGCAGAACAGCTTTGCGGGTGCTCGACATATGGCAACCGAAAACGACCCGGACCCGATCTTCGTCGCAAAGCTTGACTGCAAGTTCCTTGTAGAGATTGGGCGTCGATTGCGGATCGTACACGACGGGCTCGATCGTCCTGCCGAGCACGCCGCCGGCCGCGTTGATTTCGTCGATCGCCAGCAAGGTCGCGGCCCTCTGGGTTGTTTCCACGGCTCCCGTCACACCCGTTTCGGAGAACAGCACACCGACCCGCCAACTTTCTGAATGCATCATCGCCCACCAAAAAATAAAAAAGCTCCCGCCCGTTTCCGGTCGAGAGCTACCCTGCTCATGGAATATCAGCGGCTCATTGAAGCCAGCCGATCCATGATGTCAGTTTCCGTGTCCGGTGACAATAGCGGAACGAAAGGCCGTGCATGGTTATCGGCTTGCATCCTCAAGGACCATCGCAGCACCTTTCATCGCGATCATCGCCGTCGGCGTATTGGTATTGCCAGAGGTGATCGTCGGCATGATCGACGCATCGATCACGCGAAGACCCGCTACCCCGTGGAGGCGCAGGCGTGCATCGACGACGGACAGCGGATCGTCCGCGCGACCCATCTTCGCGGTCCCGACCGGATGGAAGATGGTGGTGCCGATATCGCCGGCGGCCTTCGCAAGCGATGCGTCGTCGTCGCCGACGGCAATGCCCGGCAGAACTTCCTCCGGCTGGTACGGTCTCAGCGCGGGCTGTGCCATCAGCCGCCGCGTCGCGCGGATAGCGTCCGCTGCCACCCGCCTGTCTTCCGCTGTCGTCAGATAGCGCGGGGCGATGAGCGGCGGTGCGTGGGGATCGGCTGAGCGCAGCCGCACCTCGCCGCGCGACGTTGGCCTCAGATTGCAAGCGCTGACGGTGATCGCGGGAAAACGATGCAACGGTTCGCCGAACCTGTCCAAAGACAGGGGCTGGACGTGAAACTGGATGTTGGCGCGATCGTGCGACCGATCAGAGCGCATGAACAGACCGAGTTGGGACGGCGCCATGGTTAGCGGTCCACGGCGACGCAGGGCGTAGTCGATCCCCATCAGGCCACGGCGCAGAAGCGAGTGATAGGTTTCATTAAGCGTACGGGCGCCGCTGATCCTGTAGACGGCGCGTTGCTGCAGATGATCCTGGAGATTGCGCCCGACGCCGGGCCGCGCGAGAGCCGGTTCGATGCCCGCGGCAGCAAGCCATTCAGCCGGCCCGATGCCCGACCGGTGCAATAGCTGGACGGAGCCGATGGCGCCGGCACTCAGCACGACTTCGCCTCTTGCCGTCGCCGTTCTTAAGACGCCGTCGCGGATATAGCGCACCCCCGTTGCCCGACCGTCTTCGATGACCAGCCTGTCCACCAGAACGCCTGTTTCAAGCCGCAGGTTCGCCCGCGCTAAGACCGGCTTCAGAAAACCCCTTGCCGAAGACCACCGACGACCACGTTTCTGATTGACGTGAAAATAGCCGGATCCTTCATTGTCACCCGTGTTGAAATCCGCGATCTTGGCGACTCCGAGTTCCGCTGCAGCCTCCCGAACGGCGTCGAGGATCGGCCAGGAAAGACGCGGGGCCTCGACGCGCCAGCCGCCGCCTATGCCATGATGCGCGCTTTCCCCCATAAAGTGATCTTCCATCTGCCGGAAATGGGGCAGAACGTCCTGCCAGCCCCAGCCCGCAAGACCAAGGCTCGCCCATCCATCATAGTCCGCCGCCTGACCACGCATGGCGATCATTGCGTTGATTGCGGAGGAGCCGCCGATGACTTTGCCGCGCGGGTAGGACAGCGAACGGCCGTTCAGGCCGGCTTCGGCCTCCGTCTTGAACATCCAGTCGGAGCGGGGATTGCCGATGGTGAAAAGATAACCGACGGGAATATGAAACCAGATCCAGTTGTCCTTGCTGCCGGCCTCAAGGAGCAGCACGCGGTTCCTTGGGCTTTCAGACAGCCTGTTCGCAAGGATACACCCTGCCGTCCCTGCCCCCACGACAATGTAATCATAATCCCCCTCCATCGCTTTTCTCCGCCTTACGATCGATATCCAAAACGGGTTTATCGGCGACGCCACTGAAGACAAGGCGCGGAGAAGCACATACGATGTGCAAAAAGGAGTTCTGGAAAGATGGATTGGGACAATATCAGGGTATTTCTGCACATCGCTCGCACTGGCCGGGTTATCGATGCGGCAAAGGCCCTGGCGCTTGACCACTCAACTATTAGCCGCCGTCTAGCCAAGCTCGAGGAGAGCCTTGGGGTTCAGCTATTCGAACGGGCCGGGCGGCGGTTGCGCATCACGTCGGCCGGCGAAGATCTCAGACGCTCGGCGGTCAAGCTGGAATCGATCGTCCTCCAGGAGATCGGCGGGCTCGGTGCCGAGACGACAACCGGCATGACGGGCCGCGTGCGGATCGGTGCACCGGAGGGGCTCGGAGTAGGTTACCTCGGCGGACGCATCGCAGCCATCATGCAAGACTATCCGAACCTTGACATCGAGCTTGTTGCTTTACCTCAGACCTATTCGCTTTCTTCGCGGGAAGCCGACATCGCTATTTCGCTCGATCGCCCGGAAGAAGGCAGCCTGGCGACACGCAAGCTGACCGATTATGAGTTGGGCTTTTACGCCACCCGTGACTATCTCGGGCGAAACGGCTTTCCCCAGACGCTGGACGATTTGACCGGCCACACGCTCTGCGGCTACATCGCGGGGCTTCTCCACACGAGGGAGCTTGCCTATCTCGACATTGCGGATCTGAAGCCGGCGATGCGGTTCACGAGTACGAGCATCATTGCCCAATGCGCCATGATTGAAAGCGGCATGGCAATGGGCGTTCTGCCGGCCTATCTTGCTGCAGGAAAACACCTGCTTGTCCCGGTCCTGCAGCCGTCGTTCCTCTTGCGCCGCAGCTACTGGCTGTCGGTTCATGAGGACCTTCGGCGTCATGCCCGAATTCGCAAGACTATCGACTTACTCACCGCGGCAGTTCGAAGGGAAAGATCGTTGTTTGCTAAGGCTTCTTCGACACGCGATACGTCAGCATCGTAACATGCCTCTATCCGGACGATCAAAAGGGGTTTCAACATAGCGTCCTATATTGTCCGCCAGCAGAGGCAGTCCGTTCTTTGGAATTCCGACATCCCTCAGGCGCACGGGCAGGTTCAGGTGTACAGGCAACAATCCCAATCCTTCGCTGAAGATCAAGAGCCGGAATTTTCAATGATGCCGAAGGTAGAGGACTGGGTTTCGGGTTCAAATCTTTTCAAGAGCTTTTAAATGCTCTCCCGCTATCGGCGCCCATTGCGGACCCATCCGAGGCATCGATCAACGATTATGTCGCCGATTTGTCGAAGGTGTCTCAGCTGTGGCTTCATCAACCGCCGCTATCTGCCGATTCGCCTTCCTGGCAAGGCGGCGACCTCGTCCAGCAGCCATGCGCGGAACGCCCGACAGGGCGGAAGTCCTTCCTGCTCAGTGGCGCGACCGCATGATAGGCGCTGGTGCTTTTGACCTGATGTGGAAGGCTTGAACGAGCTGGCCATTTGCGAGCTCGGAGTCGATGAGGAAAAGCGGCGCAACGCGAGCCCCAGTCCGGCAATGCAGGCTTGGGCCATGTTGCTAAACTGTTCGAACCGCATGGCCTGCGATGGGGTGCCGGTGACTTGGAGGATTTCAAGAAATGGCTCGAGGCCTGGGACGCCATCCGCAGCAGCGACAGGCGAAGCAGATCTTCGGCCCTCACGATTGGATGTGACCTGAGAAAAGACGGGGACGCGATCGGTGCTACCATCTCGTTCATAAGAAATATGCTTTCCGCACCGGGCCAATCGGGCTGGCCGATATGAATCGCCATGTCTATGTCGCACGGTCGGAATCGAACACGCCTATGTGGGAATGGCCGCAAAAGGAGCAACTGTTGTCGGTGGAGATGGCGAGATTTGCGCGTTGCCTTTCCCTGCGTATTTTTTAGGCGCCAAAATGTGATTTTGTGATATTTATAGAAATATCTGATCCGCTTATTCTGCCTGAGCAATAGATAAATGCTGAAAAATTCACCATTCTTGAGATCTTCGCTAGCGCCGCAGCGATCGAATTTTCCGAAAATGCACTTATAATCAACAGAATACAAGTCGTCGGAGTCGGCTTGCGACGAGAGTATGGCATTGCGGTTTTCTAATTTACGAGAGCCCATTGAAAAAGGAAAAAATGCCCGATATCGTGGAATAATAAGAAAGCCACATAAAACCACAAAAAGGGAAGCAGCTTATGAATGACATCAGCAGACGCAATTTCCTCGCCGGGCTTGGTGCGGCTGGCACGGGTGCCGGTCTCCTGCAGATCAACCCGGATTTTCTGTTCTCCTCGGCCTTTGCCCAATCGGGTAAGGCGGTGGTGTTCCTGTCGGCGGAAAACATTACGGGCAACTGGGACCCGACC
Organism: Rhizobium sp. WYCCWR 11152; assembly: GCF_013087615.1. Classification (NCBI taxonomy): domain Bacteria; kingdom Pseudomonadati; phylum Pseudomonadota; class Alphaproteobacteria; order Hyphomicrobiales; family Rhizobiaceae; genus Rhizobium; species Rhizobium sp. WYCCWR 11152. The sequence goes on from NZ_JABFCP010000005.1 coordinate 72,692, forward strand.
GGTCACACGACGCTGTCGCAGAAGAATATCGAAGGCTTCGTCATGGGTTTCCTGACGCGGACGCCGATGACTGTCGAAAAGCCCGATGAAGTGGTCTATGAACTGGCCACCAGCATCAAGCCTCTCGATCCGAACAAGCTCGAGATCAAGCTGCGCGAAGGCGTCAAATTCCACGACGGCAAACCCTTCAAGGCCGAAGACGTCAAGGCGACCTTCGAATACGGCTCCAGGCCGGACCGCCCGGCCCAATTCTATCCCGGCCCGACCGAGACGCTTGTTATCACCACCCCTGACGACTACACGGTCATCGTCGATACCTCCAAGGGCGGATATCCGGCCCATCTGTTCATCTTCCTCGCCTCATACCTGCCGATCATGTCGGCGACCGATGTCGCCGGCGGCCCGACCGGCCCGCTGACGCAGCGCCTGAACGGCACCGGCCCGTTCAAGTTCGTCAAGCAGGAAGGCAATGCCACGATCCTCGAAGCCTATCCTGATTATTTCCTCGGTACGCCGAAGATTCCGGGCATCAGCTTCAATTTCGTCGGCGACAGCACGACACGCATGTTGTCCCTGCTCAACGGCCAGGCCTCGATCGTCGAGCGTCTGGAACCGGAACAGGTGACCTCGCTCGAGGGCAACGACAAGATCGCCATCAGCAGCGTCGTCTCGGTCGAGAACAAATATCTCTGGTTCCGCTGCTCGAAGGCGCCGTTCGACAACCCGCTCATCCGCAAGGCGGCCTGCCACGCGATCGACCGCTCGATGATCGTCGAAATTCTGGGCTCGGCCGGCCATGCTTCGTCCAATTACGTGTCGCCGGTGAAGTTCGGCTATGTCGACCTGCCGAACTATCCGGAATACAGCCCGGAAAAATGCCAGGCGCTGCTGGCCGAGGCCGGCTTCCCCAAGGGCGAGGGTCTGCCGCCGCTGGAATACATCACCTCCGTCGGCTTCTACCCGAAGACCAAGGAGTACGGCGAGGTCATCACCGCCATGCTGCAGGAACAAGGTTTTCAGGTGTCGCTCTCCGTTCTGGAAATCGCCGCCTGGAACGAACGCCTCTACGATCGTCCGGGCGGCGGCCCCGGCCATATGGTCGATTGCGGCTGGTCCACCGGTTCGCCCGAACCCGACCTCGTGCTGCGCACGCATTTCCATTCGACCTCGAAGCGCATCACCGGCATCGTCGACAAGGAACTCGACGCGACACTCGACAAGGAGCGCAGTGCCCCGTCGCTCGATGAGCGCAAGAAAATCCTGCAGACCGAAACCATGCCCATGCTTGCCGAAAAGGTGCCGGCCCTGTCACTGTTCACTTCGGTGATGATCCACGCGATGGACAAGTCGCTGGCCGGTCTCTTCATCTATCCTGACGGGTCCATGGACGCCTCGAAGGCTGCGTTCGGCTGACGCTGGCTTGCGTTTTCCGCGGCACCGGAGGCCGGCGCCGCGGAGATTTTCGTTTCGCTCATGATGTCAACAAACGACCGAGACCGTCGCCGCTCAGGGCGGATCGCTCCGATTGCTGCCAGGATATGACATGTTCATTCTCAGTTTTCTGGTTCGACGGCTGGCGCAAGGTGCACTGATCGTCTTTCTGGTGACGCTGCTTATCTTCACGCTGCTGCGTGTGGTTCCCGGCGATCCGGTCCGGCTGATGGCCGGCGGCATGGCGCCGGAAGCGCTGATCGAGCAGATCGCCAAGGACATGGGCCTGCGTGATCCCATCCTCGTGCAGTTCGGCCGCTACATGAGCGGCGTCGTCAGGGGGGATCTCGGGCAATCCTTCGTGCGGCCTGCAAGCGGTGCTTCCACCGGCGGTTCCAGTTTCGGCGATTCCACCCGCGGCGAGCGCGCCGAAGTGCTAACCCTGATCGGCGACACCCTGCCGATGACGCTGCAACTCGGCGGACTGGCAATATTTTTCGCCCTGGTCTTCTCCTTTCTCGTCGGCATTCCCGGCGGACTGGCGCCCGGACGATGGCCGGATCGCGTGGCCTTCTACATTTCCTCGATTTTCATATCGCTGCCGAACTTCTGGCTCGGCATCGTCCTTGCCATGCTTCTGTCGGTCAAGCTCGGTTGGCTGCCGGCGATCGGCTACTCCGGCTTTGCCTATACCATCCTGCCGGCGATCGTTCTTGCCGTCGAACTGGCGCCGGTGCTGATCCGGACGCTGACCGGATCGGTGGCTACCGTGATGATGGAGCCCTTCATTGCAGTCGGCAATGTCCGCGGCCTTAGCCGAAGCCGCATCATCGTCGCCCATGCGCTGCGGAATGCCTCCGTTCCGCTGCTCAACCTGATCGGCATCCAGATCAGCGGCCTGCTGGGCGGCGTCCTCGTCGTCGAATTCATCTTCGACTATCCGGGCCTTGGACTTTTGACCATCACCGCCGTGCTGCAGCGAGATTTCCCGCTGATCCAGGGGATCGCCATCGTCACCAGCGCGATCTTCGTCTTCATCAACATCGCAGTCGACCTGATTGCCACCATGATCGATCCAAGGTTGGAATATTGATGAGCGTGACAGAGACAGACATGCCGGCAAACCCGGTTCCGGCAACACAACGCGGTGCTTCGGTGGCGCGGCGTATCTGGCGGATTGCCCTTGCCTCCAACGAATTCCGTGTCGGCGCTGCGATTTTCATCGTTTTAGTTCTGGCGGCCCTGCTTTATCCGCAACTGAGCGGCATCGACCCCACGAAGATGAGTGTCGCCACGCGCCTGCATGCGCCGCCGTTCATGGGCGACAAATGGAGCTGGACGGCGCCGCTCGGCACTGACCAGATCGGCCGCGACATGCTGGTGCGCAGCCTTGTCGGCCTGCGTTACTCGTTGCTGATAGGGCTTTCCACCGTTCTCGTCATGCTGATTATCGGCTGTTCGCTCGGCACGATCGCCGGCTACTATGGCGGCCGCGTCGACATGGCGATCATGCGCCTGACCGATGCCCAGCTGTCGATCCCGATGATCATCCTGGCGATCACCGTGCTTGGCGTCTCGCGTCCGACGATCCCGGCGATCATCCTCGTCCTCGGCCTGTCGAGCTGGCCGGTCTATGCCCGCGTCACCCGTAGCGTCGTGATGACCGAGCGCAAGCGGGAATATGTGCGCGCCGCCGAAATCTATGGTGCGTCCGATTTCCGCATCATGGTGCGCCTGCTGGCGCCCTTGGTACTGCCGCCGATCATCTTCGTGTCGGTGCTCGATGTCGCCCGGATGATGATCTTCGAATCCATCCTCGGCTTCATCGGGTTGGGCGTTCAGCCGCCGACGCCGACCTTCGGCAACATCATCGCCGACGGCCGCAAGTATCTGCTCAATGCCTGGTGGATCGCCACCATGCCGGGCGTGTTCCTGTGTCTGTGCCTGACCAGCATCAACCTGATGGGCGCATCGCTCGAACGGGCTCGCAATCGTATCTATGGAGGCAAATCGTGACTGGCACACCGCTTCTGCAGGTTCGCGATCTGAGCGTTGGCCTGGAAACGGGCGCTAGCATGCGTCCGATCATTTCCGATATCGACTTCGATCTGGCCCCGTGCGAAATTCTCGGAATCATCGGCGCGAGTGGTGCCGGCAAGACCGTGCTCTCGCGTGCACTCGTCAACTGGATCGATCCGCCGCTGAAAGTCACCTCCGGATCGGTGGTCTACAAATCCCAGAACATCCTCGATCTGCCGGCACAGAAGCTGCGCACGCTGCGCCGTGAGATCGCCTATGTCGGCGCTAATCCGGCGGGGGCTCTCGATCCGACCCTGCCGGTCGGCCAGCAGATCGTCGAGAAACTGCGCGCGGTCGCACCGGAGATTGCGCATGAGGAAGCCAGGAAGCGGGTCATCGATCTGCTTGGCGCGGTGCGCATCCCTTCGCCGCAGATGCGTTATCACGAATATCCATCGCAATTCAGCGGCGGCATGATGCAGCGCGCCCTGATCGTCGATGCGCTGGTCAGCAATCCGGCTTTCCTCGTCGCCGACAATGTGACCCAGCCGCTTGATGTTACGGTCGCCGCCCAGGTGCTGCGCCTGATGCGGGAGTTGACCACGCGTTTCGACACGGCGATCGTCTTCATATCCTCGTCGCTGCCGCTGGTGAGCGACGCTGCCGATCAGATCCTGGTGCTGGCCGAAGGCAAGGTCGTGGAGCGGCAGGCAACGAAGGCACTCGTCAACACGCCGGAGCATCCCTATACCCGCGAGCTGATCAGCCAGATCCCGAAGATTTGGACGAGCGAAGCTGTTACCATCGACCTGCCGGCTGAGACCCGCGAGCCGATCATCAGCATTCGCGATGCCACGCGTTCCTACCGGGTGCGTAAGCGCGGCACCTTTGCCAGCTACAGCACCGTGCGTGCCGTGCGCAACGTCACCTTCGACGTCTTTCCGGGCGAGAACTTCGGCATCGTTGGCGAATCCGGCTGCGGCAAGTCCACTCTCATGCGCTTGCTCAGCCGGCTGGAACGGCCCGATAGCGGCCAGGTCCTCTGCGACGGACAGGATATCACCAGGCTTTCCGGCAAGGGGCTTTTGAAATTCCGGCGCGATTTTCAGCTGGTGCTGCAGGATCCCTTCAATTCGCTGCCGCCACGCACCGCCATCGGCGCCATCATCGAGGAGCCGCTGAAGACGCACGGCATCGTCAGGGGCGCGGAGTTGCGTGACCGCGTGCTCGCCGTGATGCGTGAGGTCGGTCTGCCCGGTACGCTCTACGATGAGCTTCCGCTGGGTTTGAGTGCCGGCCAGCGCCAGCGCGTCAACGTCGCCCGCGCCATGGTGCTGGAGCCGAAGGTGTTGATCATGGACGAGACGCTGTCGTCGCTTGACCAGACCGAGCAGTTCAAATTGCTGAAGCTGTTCGAGCAGTTGCAGGCCCAGCACGGCCTGACCTATGTCTACATTTCTCACGATCTGGCGATGGTACGGCGTGTCTGCAATCGCGTTGCGGTCATGTATCTCGGCGAAGTCGTCGAGATCGCCGACAACGGCCGGCTGTTCTTCGATCCAGGCCATCCCTACACCAAGGCCTTGCTCAGCGCCGTGCCGACGCTGGAGGAGCGCCGCTACAAGCCGGAAGAGTGTCTGCTGGAAGGAGAGCCGCCAAGCCCGATCGACCTGCCGCCCGGTTGCAGTTTCGCCAGCCGCTGCCCGAACGCATTCGGCCGCTGTCACAAGCAAAGCCCGGTCCTGACCGCCCGCGGCAACAAGGATCTGGCTGCTTGCTTTTTGGTGGAAAACACGCTTTCCCATACCGCAGCTTGAAACCGCAAATTGCATCGAAACCCGGGGGGATCAGAGGATGAAAGAAACAGCAACTGCGGCGGGACACGCCTGTTCGACAGACTTGCCCATGGGCTTGTGACCGGGAAAGCCCTCATGACCGACCATCCCCAGGCACGTCTGCAACACATTCTCGAAGAGCTGGCCAAGCATGGCCGGGTCACGGTCAAGGAACTGGCGACGGAATTTTCCGTCAGCCCGGAAACCGTGCGCCGCGACCTGAAGCAGCTGGAGATGGAAGGGCACCTGCGCTGCATCTATGGCGGCGGCGTGACGCCGCGTCGGGATGCCGATCAGCCGATCTCGCAACGCATGCGCGTCAATGCCCGTGAAAAGGCAAAAATAGCAACCCTCGCTGCCAGGGAGCTGCGCGACCATACCAAGATCTTCCTCGACAGCGGCACGACGATGCTGGCGCTGTCGCGCTATCTAGTCGATCGGCCGCTGATCAATATCTACACCAACTCGCTGGATATCATCCAGACCTTGTCGGGGGTGGAATCCAATAACGTGGTCGCGGTCGGCGGCGTTCTGCGGCCGAGCTACCGGGCGTTTCTCGGCGCCGATACGCTCAATGTGATCCGCGAACATCTCTTCGATATCGCCTTCGTCAGCGCGGTGACGGTCGATGTCAATCTCGGTTTCATGGACCTCGGCGAGGACGAGGCGCTGGTGCGCCGGGCGTTGCGCCGCCATGCCAAGCAGGTGGTGATGCTCGCCGACAGCAGCAAGTTCGGCCGCCAGGGTAATTTCTGCACCTATAATTTTCGTGACGTTGATCTGCTCATCACTGATGCGCCTCCGCGGGCAGATTTCCTTGAAAAGTTGGAAGAGGCGCGAGTGAAGGTGATTTATGCTTGAAACCCGCAACGAGCCGGCATCCCTGCCTGAGGTCGATGCCGAAGCCCTGCACCGGATGATGGAGGAAGTCTCCGTCTTCGGCGGCGGGCCGGGTGGTGCGATGACGCGGCTGACCCTGTCACGGGAAGACAAGGCGGCACGTGACTGGCTGGCGAACTGGCTGAAGAATTCGGGCCTGCGCCTGGAGATCGACCCGATGGGCAACATGTACGGCTTCCTCGATTGGGCCGGGCCGGATGCACCTCTGGTCATGAGCGGGTCGCACCTCGACAGCCAGCCGAACGGCGGCCGCTTCGATGGCGCCTACGGCGTGATTGCCGCCTGCGCGGCGATGGACGCCATACGCAAGCAGGTTGCCGCGGCTGGGGTCACGCCGAAAGTCAATTTCTGCATCGTCAACTGGACCAACGAGGAGGGCGCCCGCTTCCAGCCGAGCCTTCTCGGCAGCGGCGTCAATGCCGGCGAACTGACACTCGATTTCGCGCTCGCCCGCAAGGATGGCGACGGCATTTCCGTCAATCACGCTCTTGATGACATCGGTTATGCCGGCACCTTCGGCCCGGTTATTCCCGATGCGCTGATCGAACTGCATATCGAGGGTTCGGCCGAGCTGGAAAAGAACGGCATGCGCTTTGCCATCTTCAACCGTTTCTGGGGCAACGTCAAATACCGGCTCGCCTTCATCGGCCGCCAGGCGCACACCGGCCCGACGCCGATGGCCGAGCGCCATGACGCGCTCCTGGCCGCGGCCTACCTGATCGCCGAGTTGAAGGGTTTTGCCGACCAAGCCGGGATCGACCTGCACACCTCCTGCGGTCGTCTCGAGGTCTATCCGAATTCTCCCAACGTCGTGCCCGGCGAGGCGGTGATGTTCATCGAATTGCGCTCTGCCAAGCCCGATGTGTTGGCCTGGGCGGAAGCCCAGCTCAACGAGAAAGCTGACCTCTGCGCCAAGAAAGCGGATGTCGGCTTCGAGGTCCGCTCGATCGACCGCCGCCGCGCCGGGAACATGGACGAGCGACTGGTTGCCCTGGCCCAGGATACTGCTGCCGGCTTCGGCCTTGAAACCTTGTTGCTCGACACCATCGGCGGACATGACGCGGTCAGCATGACGGCCGTTTCCCCGGCCGTTGTCATCGCCGTGCCGAGCGTCGGCGGCGTCATCCACCACCCAACGGAGTTCACCACGCCGGAAGACCGGTTGCTGGGCGCGGAAATCCTCAGCGCCATGCTGTGGAAATTCTGCCTCAACGGCAACATCCTGAAAACCATCGACTGAAGGATTGGGAGCATGAAGGCACTCGGGCAAGCATCCACAGTGGATGAGAAGGCGGCTGAAGCCGCCATCCGCGCCGTTTCGGGCTGGGCAAACGCCGATATGCGTTATGCGCCGGGCATTGCGGGTGTCGCCTCGCCGACGCACCGCGCCGTCGACAGCCAGAACTGGTTCGTTGCCAGGGGAGATGCGCCCGCCACCTATTTCCTGAAAATTCTCCATACGGACCAGTCGGATTTCATCGATCTGGAGAGGTCCGTTAGCGCCGCGCGTCAGGCTTCAACCCTGGGCCTGACGCCGGCGCCCCTTTGGCACAGCCCGGAAATGTCGGCGGTCGTTTTCGACCGCCTGTCGGAAGCCTGGCATACCGCCAGAATGGACGACCTGCGCAAGCGCGATGTTCTGGAAAGTGTCATCGCCGCCAAGAGCGCCCTGCATGGCAGCAGGCCGCTTGGCGAAACGTGGACAGTGTTCGACCGCATCCGCGTCGTCGAAAAAGCGCTTGCCGATGCAGGCATCGCAGAGGTTGCCGCAGACGGATGGTGGATGCGCGAATGCGTCGGAGATATCGAAGCGGCGATCATCGCTACCGGCTTCGATGAAAAACCAGCCCATGCCGACGGTCTTGCCTCCAACATCATGATCGCGCCGGATGGTAGAGTGCAACTGGTCGATTTCGACGAGGCCCGCAATGTCGATCCGTTCTACGACATCGGCATCCTGCTCAACGAGGCCTTCCAGTTCGACAGCGAAATGCAGCCGGCGCTCGAAATCTTCGAGGGACAATTTCGCCAGACGTCGCTCAACCGCTGCCGCCTTTACGGCATTGCTGACGATCTCTTCTGGGGCATGTGGGGCATGCTGATGGACAGGGTTTCGCCGCGCGGCGGTATCGAATTCCTGAAATATGCACAATGGCGCCTGTTGCGCTGCCGAATGGAGCTTCGCAATCCGCGTTTCGAATTCATGCTCCGCACACTCTGAGGGATCAAACCATGGAAAAACGATTGGGGGAAGCGACAAACGAGGCGGAAGGGGAAATCGAATCCCTGCTGCGCGAAATTGAGCCGTGGTCTGAACGTGAACTCCATTACCGTCCGGTGCACGGCGGTATCAGCAATTCGAACTGGCGGGTCAGGGTCGCTGGCGAACAGGGCCATTTCTTCGTCAAGGTGCCCGGCCGCGGCACCGAGATGTTCATCGACCGCAAGGCGGCGCTGGACGCCAGCCGCCGGGCGCAGGACCTCGGCATTGGCCCGAAGATTTATGAGTATCTCGCTGACAAGGGTGTCGAGATCGCCGACTATATCGAAGGTCGGCGTGCCTGCACCAACCGCGATTTCCAGGATCCGACAGTGCGCAAAGCCGTCGTCGGGCTCTACCGCACCTTCAACGATTCAGGCCGCTTGCCGCTGACCAAGACGGTATTTGACATGATCGACGAGCATATCGAGCAGGTGCGCGAATTGGGCGGTGCCTTTCCGATCGATTTTGCCTGGCTTTACAAGCAATACCGGCTCGCGCGCGCAGCTCTCGAAGCTTCCGGCATTGATCTCGTTGCTTGCTTTAACGATCCTATGGCGGGTAATTTTATGGTCGCCGACGACAAGTCGCTGATGCTCATCGACTACGAATATGCCTCCAATAACGACCGTTGCTACGATATCGGCATTTGGTGCGGCGAGATGTTCTTCTCCGATGCCGTGGAGGCAGAGGTCATAGAGGAATATTTCGGCCGCTTCGATCCGCGAATGAAAGCCCGTCTTGCCGTGCATCGGGCGCTTGCCGATGTGAAATGGTCGACTTGGGCCATGGTCCAGAATGTCGTCTCGGCGCTCGATTTTGATTTCTACAAATATGGCGCCTGGAAACACATGCGCGCTCGCGTGGCCATGCAGGATCCGCGCTGGGTCGAGTATCTCAAGGCCGTTTGATCCGGTGGATTTTTCAGATGATCGGCGGAAAACCTGACTCGAATTCCAGCGCATTTCTTAGGCGCGCGATAATCGCATGAGCATGCCACTCTGGCATAGTGTGGTGGCCGTCGTCTGCGCTTCGCGCCGGGTGACGTCCGAATATTTGATTTTGCCGGTCACCGTCTTGCCGCTGATGTCCTGCGTCTCGCAATAGCGCCAGACTTTCTCAGCAAGCGGCTTCTCGGCTCACAAGCGCGAGGGTGCGTGTTTCGGTAGACAAAGACCCGCGATGCGACGATGGCATCTTGGTAACGCGGCCGCAACGGCTGTGCAATTGCCTAATGTCGTACAATCGTGCCAAGGCGAACTACCAAATACCCCGGACCTCCAATTTGAACCAAAAGGTCTGCGCTCATCTCCCTGTCAGTGACGACCTTAATTTTGGTCCATTTGTCTATCTTTGTATCAAGGGGTACGGGTAAGCCCTCTCGCAGCAAGAGGGTAAGGTCAGGTGCTCTATCCGACTTATATATGCAAATCCTCATTCGCACGGCGCCCCTCACTGCACAGATGTGTGACAGTTATATTGCGCTGCATTATCAACTATTGCAATGCCGCAAACTTTACGCTCCTCATCTTCATTCCCGACTGTCAAATTGGCAACGGCAGCACCATATGTGGTTTTATGGAGCCTCGAGTAACGCCGCGTGAAAAGGAAGTACTAACGCTCATGTGCGAGGGAAAAAGCGCCCAGGAAATTGCGATAATCCTGGGTTGTTCCGCCTATACGGTGCGCACGCACATCGGTCGCTTAAAGGACGAGTTCAACGTTTATAAGGACACTGCGTTGATCGCCGCCGCTTTCCGCAAGAGGATCATCGAATAGGAACCACGCGCCTGGACGTTGGCACTTCTTTCGCCAGTTGTATCCGGACCTCCGGATCGACACGCGGCGGGGCCGTGGCTGCGGGGCGCCTCACCTTGCAGAGAATGCTTGTTGGAACGGCCTGCATGACTTTGACCGTTCCGTATTGCTCGACCGCAAGGATCCAATGGCAAAGCAGCTGATCATCGACACTGCCATGATCGGGATAACGGCCTGGTGGTCGCCGGTCATTTCCAGGATGATGACGAAGGCAGTCATCGGTGCCTGCACTACGCCCGCGAAATAACGCGCCATGCCAGGGATGGCCGCCAACGTGATGCTGGTACCGAGCAGCGAACCGACCGTGCTTCCGAATCCAGCACCGACAGGAAGCTGGCGGCGAGCTTCTCGACGAAGAACGGCAACCGCAGGGCCCTTCCTTCGAGCGCCACCGCCGACACCACGGGTCAGAACCAGGCCCCAGTCGCGACAGTTCGGTCGGCGCGCCGCAAATCGCGAGGCGTCACCGGTTCGACTGGCATCAAGGCGAGCAATACAAACCTATAGTCTTAGCGCGCATTCCCTGGCAGGTGGAATGCCTGCTGGAAATAGGATCGGAAGGCGAGCATCGGCGGTGAAAGTTCGATGTTCTTACGCCATGCAAGACCAACATCCATGGCCGGCACCGGATCGCGCACATTGATGGTTTCGATCCGCCGTCCTTCCAGTGACCAAGGCCGGTGCACCATGTCGGAGAGGATTGCCACGCCTTGGCCGTTGGCGACGAGGGATCGCACCGCCTCGACGGATGACGTGCGCAGGATCACCTGGGGCTGGTAGGGCGAGGCGCTCCAGTATTTCAGCGACGAATGGGCCGCCTCGTCGACGGTCAGCATGATGTAAGGTTCCTCGGCGATTTCCTCCAAACCCACTGAATCTGCCTGAAGCAGGTGATGCTGCGCCGGCACCCACAGGCGGCGGGTCGAACTCAACACCTTTTCCGTCACAAGCGATGGGTTGAGGATGTTGGAGGTGAGTAGCACCGACATATCATAGCGGTTGGTCAGAAGACCTTCCTCGATCGATTCCCGTGTCAATTCGAAGAGTTGGATATCGAGCTTGGGGAAGAGGCGCCGCAGCCGTTCGATGTGCAGGGGCAGAAAATAGCCGATGACGGTATAGGTTGCCGCCACCGTCAGGGTACCCTCGACTTCGTTGTTGACGACGTTCAGGTGCGTTGCCTCATCCACCTTTTTCAGGATGTCATAGGCATGCGACAGGAACTGGCGCCCGGCCGCCGTCAGGTCCATGCCGTGTGGGGCACGGATGAACAGGCTGGCGCCGACGGTCTGCTCCAGTTCCTTGATCGCCGTCGTCACGGCGGACTGCGAAATGGAAAGATCTAGCGCAGCCTGTGATATCTGGCCGAGTTCCGCGGTCGCGACAAAATAACGAAGCTGCCGGAGACTGAGCGCCATGACGATGCCTTCCTATTCAATAAACCAAAACATGCCATCGGAAAATCAGAAGAGCCGACCCAAAAAGCGGCATAGATCCGCACGCAAAGGCGCACGCTCGTCTCAACTGATTGTAATTACGTGTTTCTGGGGTGCATCAAATCTGAGCACTGTATTCTGATTTTTAGATAGAAAGCATAAAAAAATAGAATTTTTCAAATGAATTAATTCGTCCTAGCCTGATTTTGTCAAAAAAGCGGCAGACGGAAGCGTGGCCCCATGCAGGCAGGCGAGGAACAGTACGTTGATCGATGCAGTAGACATCAATTGCGACATGGGCGAAGCCTTCGGCCGGTGGCGCGTCGGCGATACCGACGACACAACGCTGATGGCGTTGATCAGTTCGGCCAATATCGCCGCCGGTTTTCACGCCGGCGATCCGAACCTCATGGATCAGACGGTTCGTCTCGCGACGGAGCATGGCGTCGGCATCGGCGCGCATCCAGGCTATAACGATCTTCAGGGTTTCGGCCGCCGCAAGATTGCCGGAACGGCCAAGGAACTGGTCAACGACATGGTCTATCAGGTCGGCGCGCTGCGGGAGTTCGCCCGTCGCCACGGCGCCCGCCTGCAGCATGTGAAGCCGCACGGCGCTCTCTATATGGAAATGGCTGTGAACGCCGAGCTCTCGCAGATCTTCGTGCAATACATGCGCACCGTCGAGCCCAATGCCTACATCTTCTGCATGGGCGGTTCGGAAACCTACCGGGTCGCAAAGGAAGCCGGCCAGCCGGTCGTGCGCGAGTTCTACGCGGACCGCGACTACGACGACACCGGCTCAATCGTCTTTACCCGCGATGCCGGGCGTCCGGATCCCGCCGCGATCGCCCGAAAGGTCGTGCGCGCCTGCAGGGAAGGCAAGGTCAGGACGGTCACCGGCAGCGATGTCGACATCGCCTTTGAATCCATCTGCTTCCATTCCGATACGCTTGGCGCGCTCGATATCGTGCGCCAGATGCGCGCGGCGCTGAATGCCGAAGGCATCCGCATCGCGCCGGTTTCGGAAATCGCAGGCCACTGAGACTTTAAGCGGAGAGAGACATGAGCAAGCTCGAAATCAGATCGCCCTTGCCGGGCACGTTCTACCGGACGCCGGCGCCGGACGCGGCCCCGTTCAAGGCGGACGGCGACGCGGTCGCAAGTGCCGACACCATCGGCATGATCGAGGTGATGAAGACATTCCAGGAAATCCCGGCAGGCATCGACGGCACGGCCATCCGCTTCCTCGTCGATAATGAAGAGCCGGTGATGGCCGGCCAGGTGATCGCAGAGGTGGACGCATGACCATCCGCTCGCTCCTCGTTGCTAACCGCGGCGAGATCGCGGTGCGTATCATCAAGGCGGCAAAGGCGCTCGGCATTCGCACCGTGCAGGTCCACAGTGCCGCGGACGCCGATATGTTGGCCGTGAAGCTTGCCGACGAGGCCGTCAACATCGGCCCGCCATCCGCCGCCAAATCCTATCTCAATATCAATGCCGTTGTTTCTGCCGCCAAGGCGACCGGCGTCGATGCAGTGCACCCGGGCTATGGCTTCCTCTCCGAAAATGCCGATTTCGCCGACGCGGTCGAAGCTGCGGGCCTGATCTTCATCGGTCCCAAGGGTGATGCGATCCGCCTGCTTGGCGACAAGGTCGCCGCCCGCGCGGTGGCCGCCCGCGCCGGCGTGCCGACCGTTCCCGGCAGTGCCGGACGAATCGCCAGCCTCGATGAGGCCCGCGCCATCGCGGACAAGACCGGCTTCCCGATAATGATCAAGGCGGCTGCCGGTGGCGGCGGGCGCGGCATTCGCATCGCCGACAACATGGCGGACCTGGAAAGGCATTTCCCGCAGGCCTCGGCGGAGGCCGCTGCCGCCTTCGGCGATGGCGGGCTTTATCTCGAGAAGGTCATCACCAAGGCACGTCATGTCGAAGTGCAGATCCTTGGTGACGGCGAGAATTTCGTTCATTGCTTCGAGCGCGAATGCTCGCTGCAGCGCCGCCGCCAGAAGGTCTGGGAAGAAGCGCCGTCCTTCCTGCTGCCAGCGGACGTGCGTGAAAAGCTGTGCGCCAGCGCGGTGGCGCTTGCCAGGGAGGTCGGCTATCGCGGCGCGGGCACTGTCGAATATCTCTACGACGAGATCGCCCGCGAATTCTACTTCATCGAGGTCAACACCCGTATCCAGGTGGAGCATCCGGTGACCGAGATGATCACCGGCATCGACCTCGTGCAGGAGATGATCAAGGTTTGCGGCGGCGCCAAGCTGTCGATCGCACAGAAGGATATCGTCGCGCGCGGCCACGCCATCGAATGCCGCATCAATGCCGAGGATCCGTCCCGCAATTTCATGCCGGCACCAGGGCGGATCGAGACGCTGAAAGTTCCTGAGGGCGAAGCCATCCGCTTCGACACTATGCTCTACGAAGGTTATTCCATCCCTCCGTTCTACGATTCGCTCGTCGGCAAGCTGATCGTCTGGGCCGAAAGCCGCGACGCATGCCTTGAGCGGCTGAAGAGCGCGCTCGAAGGCCTGACGATTACCGGCATTCCAACGACGGTGCCGCTGCATCTGGCGCTTGCCAGCGACGAGAGCGTCCGGCGCGGCGCGTTCCACACTCGCTTCCTCGAAACATGGCTTGAAACCGAATTCGCCGGTCTTTCCGGCAAGACCGCGGAGGTTGCCTGATGAGCATACGATATACGTTCGGGGGCGATGAGCATCTGTTCATCGAATGCAGTGAGGAGATGTCGCTCGAAGCATTCTTCACCAGCCTGTCGATGGCAACCGGGGTTCGCGAAAGTGGCATCAAGGGGGTGACCGAAATCTGCCCGGCCAACGCATCGTTCCAGATCAAGTTCAATCCCGACATCATCCACCCCGACGATATCCTGCGGGAGGTAAAGTCGATCGAAGGAGCCGCCAGCAAGGCCGAACCGGTGATCAGGACCCGCATCGTCGAAATTCCGGTGTTCTACAATGATCCCTGGACGCACGAAACGCTCATGCGCTTCCGCGAGCGCCACCAGGATCCTGCGGGTACCGATCTCGACTACGCCGCCCGCATCAACAATTTCGGTTCGGTCGATGATTTCGTCGCCGCCCATTCGGGTTCGCCCTGGTTCGTCTCCATGGTTGGTTTCGTCGCCGGGCTGCCGTTCATGTACCAGATGGTCGAGCGCCAAAGGCAGATCCAGGTTCCGAAATACCTTCGCCCGCGCACCGATACCCCGAGACTGACCGTCGGCCATGGCGGTTGCTTCGGATGCATCTACTCGGTACGCGGTGCCGGCGGCTACCAGATGTTCGGCATCACCCCGATGCCGATCTTCGATCCGACCCAGACCACCAGCTATCTCCGAGACTTCATGGTGTTCTTCCGCCCCGGCGACATCGTCAAGTTCAAGCCGATCGGCCGCGATGCCTACGACCAGGCGGTCGAGGATGTCGACAAGGGCCGGTTTGCTCCGCCGATCCGCGAGGTCAGCTTCGATCTCAGGGAGTTCCAGAAGGACATCGACGGCTACAACGCCACGCTGGAGGGCATGCTCAATGGCCATTAAGGTTCTCCACCATGGTCTCGCCACCACCGTCCAGGATCTCGGCCGGCCCGGCTATTTCCACCTCGGCATACCCGTCGGCGGTGCGATGGACCGTTATGCGATGCGGGCGGCAAACCTGCTCGTTGGCAATGACGAGGGTGCTGCCGGGCTTGAAGCCGTCTTCATCGGGCCGAAGCTTGAATTCACCGAGGATGCACTGGTTGCCGTCACCGGCGCCGAGATGCCGGCCAAGGTCGACGGCGTCGCGCAACCCGGCTGGACCGCCTTCAAGGTCAAGGCCGGGCAGACCCTGACCTTCGACTACCTTAAATCCGGCGCACGTATCTGCATCGCTGTCTCGGGCGGCATCGATGTGCCGGAAGCACTTGGCAGCCGCTCGACCTATCCGATCGGCGCGCTCGGCGGCTACAAGGGCCGGGCGATCGCAGCCGGCGACGAACTTCCGGTCAGCACTGCTAGTCTTGCGACCGAGGGTCGGACGGTCACCGAGGATTTGCGCCGTAAGCCGGGCATGCTGGCGGAGCTTCGCGTTTTGCCGGGCCTCTACTGGCACCGCGTCACGGAAGAATCGCAGCAAAACTTCTTCGCCGACGAATGGAAGGTCGCCAACGAGGCCGACCGCATGGGTTATCGCTTCAAGGGCGGACGCAAGCTCGATTTCGTTGAGCGCGAGCAACCTTTTGGCGCGGGTTCCGATCCGTCGAACATCGTCGACAGCTGCTATCCCTATGGCTCCATTCAGGTCCCGGGCGGCACCGAACCGATCATCCTGCACCGGGACGCCGTCTCGGGTGGCGGCTACTTCATGGTTGGAACGGTCATCTCCGCCGACATGGATCTTATCGGCCAGCTCCAGCCTCATACGCCCACCCGCTTCGTCAAGGTGACGATGGACGAGGCGCTTAAGGCGCGGGCGGACCGGCAAGCCCTGTTGACCAGCCTTCGCACGGCATTGGCCTAGGAAGGGGCGATCCGATGCGGGCTTTGCGACATGGCGACTGTGGCAGCGGGAAAGGCAAGTCGGCGTTGCCGCTATTCCATCACCCGCGTCAGATAATCGGCCGTGACGCTCGGGCCTGGAATGATCGCAACGATCTTCATCTGGGCGATCGTGCGGTTGACGGAGGCATCGAGGTGGCTCTCCATCATAGCGGCAGCGGCCGTCGCCGCGCCACGCATCAGCAGCTCGGCGATCAGCCGAAGCTCGGTGATGATCGCCGGATCGCCGGGAAGGCCAAGGCGGCGAAGCAGGCGCTCGGTCGCCGTCACCGGCAGAAGATTGTTGCGGATCAGATCCTTCAGCCGTTCGTTCGGAGTCGCCAGAACGCAGGTTTCGATGAAGCTGGACTGGATGGCCTCGACCGCACCGAGATAATCTTTCGGCTGTTGCTGCTCCAGCGTGGAGAGGCGGGTAAACAGATCGGTCAGGACGGCGTGGTCGATATGCCCTGCACCGACAACGATAGCCTGTGGCTCCAGCATGCGCCGCAGAACGAAGTGATCCTTGACGATCTGGGCCGTCAGCGGGCCGGCGATCCAATGCGAACTCTGGTTCTTGCGCACGAGCCCGCGCTCGCGCAGCCGGGTCAGCACGTCGCGCACGACGGTGCGGCTGACGTTGAAATGGTTTGCAAGCTCGATCTCGACGATGCGGTACTGGCCGAACACGACGCATCCGGCCACATCCGCCTCGACGGTATTGTAGATGCGCTCCCAGGACGATCGGCTCTGGAGTGCCTCGTCGGCATGGCTCGTAATGTGCAGTCCAAGCGCCTTGATATCGGTGCGGTTGGGCTCGATGCCTCGATTCGGCGCTCCGACGAGATAGCCCCGGCCGCTGAAGCGATGCAGAAGCCCCTCGGTTTCAAGAGTTTGCAGCGCACGTTGAACGGGCGCGCGGGAAATTTGCAGGATGTCCGCAATGGGACCTTCGAGCAGCACCAGACCCTCCGGCAGAACGCCGTCGATAATGTTACTGCGCAGAATATCCTCGGCGATTTCGTATCGCTTCTGTGCGGTCGATCTGGTTCGATCTTCGGTCATGAAATCCGGCGCTTTCCCTCTGGCCGATGTCCTAAATTCAGTTTTACGCATTTGCAGGGAGTAAGGACAGGGCAAAAATAAAATGATTATTGAATACAATGTCACGATAAAATTCATTTTGTCGAGAGAGTGAATGAATGGGTAGCGACCTCGGGCTGAGGTCGACCTGATAAGGCACCCGCATTCTGCTGCTTGATCAGCTGCTCCGGTTTATTGCCAGTTTTGTTGGGAATAGTTCTCTTATGAGGTGCAAAGTGTGTTTGGACTTGCGTAGATCGTCTGCGGCACGAAAAAGCTGTGCTGGCTTTCGAAGGGTGCCCCTGTGTCTTCGGGTGCGCCGAGCCGACATGTCTTGATTTTGTAAAAAAGCCTATTGAATACAAAAATCATTCATGTCATAGTTTTTGCAATGCAGGCGCTCGCAAGAAGCGTAACAGGTGGAACTTTCTTAAAAACGCCAAGGAACATCTCTTGACGCGCGTGTGATGTTTGCGCGAACGGCTTTTGCTTGCCTGCCGGGACCTATCAGCGGTTCGGGTATGGGCGAAGCTTTGCCGGAAGAATGTTCCTTGCCTTTGAAACTGGCAGGATAGCGATGTCGGCAGCTCTTCAACTCATGAACGTCTCGAAATCCTACGGCGACCTCAAGGCGTTGGACAGGGTCGAACTGGCCTTGCCCGATGATGCCTATATCTCGCTTCTCGGCCCGAGCGGGTCCGGCAAGACCACGCTTCTGCGGGTGATTGCCGGTTTCGAGGAGCCGGAACAGGGCGCGATCCTGTTCGGCGGCAAGCGGATTGACGGCATCGCGCCGCACAATCGCGGTATCGGTTTCGTCTTCCAGAATTTCGCCCTGTTTCCGCATCTTTCGGTCTCGGAAAACATCGCCTTCGGCCTTGTCAACCGCGAGCTTAACCCGGTCACCGATGCCGCCAGCGTCAAGGCCAGGGTGCGCGACATCATTTCGCTGGTCGGACTGACGGGCCTTGAAGACCGGGCCGTGACGCAGATTTCCGGTGGCCAGCGCCAGCGCGTCGCTCTGGCCCGCACGCTGGTGACCGAGCCGAAGATGGTTCTGCTCGACGAGCCGCTCGGCGCGCTCGACGCCAATCTGCGCTCCCGGATGCGCACCGAACTGCGTGCTATCCGCGAGCGCTGCGGCGTCACCTTCCTGCATGTCACCGGTAGCGAAAGCGAGGCGCTCGCCATGGGCGATACGGTGCTGGTGCTCGACCGTGGGCACATCGCCCAGTCCGCTCACTCCGATCTCCTCTACAACCGCCCGGCATCGTCTGCCGTCGCGCGCTTTCTCAATTGCTACAATCTGTTTTCCGGCAGTGTTGCAGGTGATGTTTTCGTCAGTCCGACCGGACGATTTGCGCTGGGGGGCTTTCGCCAGCCGGCATCGCAGCCTGCCTATGCGATCCGCTACGACCGGGTCGATATCCGCGAGCAGAATGCGCCGATCCTTCAGGGAGAGGTTCGTCTGGAGGGCATTTTCGTCGCCAGCGAATATTCCGGGGCGGCAATCAATTCTTTCTTCGCGCTCGATGACGGCCGAGTGTTCGAGGTGGAATCGCACCTCAGCCGCTCCGCACCGCAAACCTATGTCGAGAAAGGCCGCTACGCGCTGGTCTGGAAGCGGGAGGACGCTCTTGTCTTTGCCTGAAAACGCCCTGCCTGAAAAGTCCGGTCGCAAACGCCCTTGCCTATTCTGGAGAATGAGAGATGACGATGGTCGCGATTGGCGATGAAGCGCAGGTCGAAACGACCAGCAAACGGAAGTTCTCCGGCCCCGCGTTCTGGCTGCTGGCGCCCGGCGTGATCTGGATGGTGCTGTTTCTGGTGCTGCCGATCCTGATGATGGTCTATGTCTCGTTCTGGACGCAGACGACCTTCAAGATCGAACCGACCCTGACGCTGAGGAGCTGGATCACCTTCTTCAGCAGCGAGACCTATCTGGGTGCGCTCTGGACGACGGTGCGCATCTGGCTGATCGTGCTATTCTCGACGGTGCTGGTCGGCTATCCGGCCGCCCTTTTCGTCGGTCTGTTCGTCAGGAACAAGACGATCCAGACCGTTCTTCTGGTCCTCTGCGTCATTCCCTTCTGGACCTCGTTCCTTATCCGCGTCTTGGCTTGGCGGCCGATGCTCGGCAAGGAAGGTGCGATCAACCTGATCCTGATGAAGATCGGTGTCGTCCAGCAGCCGATCGAGATCCTGCTATTTTCCGAACTGTCGGTCATCATCGGCATGACGCAGATCTACTGCGTCTTCATGGTCGGTCCGATCGCTTTCATGCTCGGCCGTATCGATCCTTCGGTGATCGAGGCTGCACAGGATCTGGGAGCCAGCTTCGGCCGCATCTTCCGCACCATCATCCTGCCGCTGTCCATGCCGGGCGTGGTCGTCGGCGGCATCTTCGTCTCGGTTATGGTTCTTGGCGAATTCGCCACCTCGGCCGCACTTTCGGGCCGCAAGGTCAACCTGCTCGGCAACATCATCGTTACCCAGGTCGGGTCGCTCAAATGGGCCTTCGCGGCGGTGGCAGGCGTGGTGCTGACGATCCTCATGGGCGCCGTGGTCGCTGCCTTGCTCAGGATCGTCGATCTCAGGAAGGAGCTCTGATCATGAACGCAACCGGCATCAAATTCGGTCTCGGCACCTATACCGCGCTCTTCCTCGTCTTCCTGTACGGGCCGCTCGTGGTTCTGGCGATCCTGTCGTTCCAGACAGGGCCGGAAGGCGGACCGCAGTTTCCAATCATCGAATGGTCGACCTACTGGTACAAGCATCTCTTCGGTCTGACGCCGCCCTCGCGCATCGCACCGTTGCCGATTGAGCAGGCGCTCGTCCGGTCGATGGGGCTGGCGGTGATGACGATGATCGTCTCGACGGTTCTCGGTGTTTCGGCGGCGCAGGCGTTCCGTCGCAAGTTCAAGGGCTCGGGCTTTGTGTTCTATCTGATCGTGCTCGGCATGATGGTGCCCGGCGTGCTCGTCGGCCTCGGCATGGCGCTGGTTGCCAACTCGCTCGGCATCGACCGCCATTGGTGGGGCACGGCCTTCGTGCTGCACGTCGTCTATACTTTCCCCTTCGCCTTTCTGGTTATGCTGGCCATTTTCAACCGCTTCGATCCGAGCGTCGAAGAGGCGGCCTGGTCGCTCGGGGTCTCGCCGGCGCGGACCTTCCGCAAGATCACCTTTCCGCTGATCTTTCCGGGCGTGCTGTCGGCCATGCTGTTCGCCTTCACGCTGTCTTACGACGAGTTCTCGCGCACGCTGTTTGCCTCGGGCCGTGACCTGACGTTGCCGCTGGCCATCTACGGCACTTTCTCGGTGGAAGTGCATCCGAATGTCTTCGCCTTCGGGGTGCTGACCACACTGTTCTCCTTTGCGCTGCTGGGCACCTACGCCGTGCTGATGACGCTGTCCGTGCGCCGCGCCAAGCAGACGGCAATCCAGGAGGAGGCGTGATGGTGACGCAAAAGCGCTCCGCGATCGTCACGGGTGCCGGCTCCGGTATCGGCCGGGCCATCGCCCACAAGCTGGCAGCCGAGGGCTACGCGGTGATGGTCAACGATCTGTCGCTGGTCCGGGCCGATGCGGTCGCCGGTGAAATTCAGGCGGCAGGCGGAACGGCTGCCGCCATTGCCGGGGACGTGTCATCCGAAGACGACGTGGCTGCCATCCACGCCGCTGCGGTGACGGCGCATGGCGAGACGCATCTCCTCGTCAACAATGCCGGCATCGCCCATCAGGCGCTGTTCGAAAATCTCGAGGTCAAGGATTTCGACCGGATGTTCGCCGTGCATGTGCGCGGCACCTTCCTGATGACCAAGGCGGTGCTACCGGCGATGCTGGACCGCGGCGAGGGGGGCGTCGTCAATGTCGCCTCGCAACTCGGCCAGATCGGCGGCGTCGAGCTTGTGCATTATTCCAGCGCCAAGGCGGCCATCATCGGCATGACCAAGGCGCTGGCCCGCGAGGTTTCCAAGCGCGGCGTGCGGGTGAACGCCGTGGCGCCGGGGCCGATCAACACGCCGCTGGTGATGGCGCTGTCCGACGACTGGCGCACCGCCAAGAAGGCCCAACTGCCGCTTGGGCGTTTCGGCGAGCCTGAGGAGGTGGCCGAAACGGTCGCCTTCCTCGCATCGTCGGCAGCGAGCCTGTTCGTCGGCCAGACGCTCGGGCCGAATTCCGGCGATGTGATGCTGTGAGAGGGACAAAACCATGACTGGACCATCGAAACGTATTGCCATCGTCACCGGCGCCGGGATCGGCATCGGGCAGGCGACGGCCAAGGCGCTTGCCGCGCGTGGCGACCACGTCATCGTCACCGACATTCTGGAAAAGCAGGGAATGGAGACAGCGCAGGCCATTCTGTCGGCTGGCGGATCGGCGGAATTCCAGCTTTACGACGTGCGATCGACCGAGGCCACCGAGGCGCTGGTGGCAGACATAGAAACCCGCCACGGCGGTATCGATGTGGTCGTCGCCAATGCGGGAATCGCACACCGCACGCCGCTGGCAAATCTCACCGACGAAAAGTGGGACCTGACCTTCGACATCGATCTCAAGGGCATTTTCCGGCTGGCGCGGGCGGCGGCTCCCGGCATGCGTTCGCGCAAATCCGGCAGCATCGTCGCGCTTTCCTCGATCATGGGCATCGCCTATGGCTGGGACGAGCATGTGCATTATTCGGCGGCCAAGTCCGGCGTCATCGGCCTCGTGCGCGGTCTGGCCGTGGAATTGGCGCGAGACGGCGTGCGGGTCAACGGCATCGCGCCCGGATACATCCGAACGGCGCAGCTTCTGTCCGAAGAAAATTCTCTGGGTCCGGCTGGGGCTGAAAAGGCTGCCGAATTCATCCCGATGGGGCGGCTCGGCACGCCTGACGATATCGCGGACGTCATCGCATTTCTGGCGTCGAACGACGCGAGATACATGACCGGCCAGGTGCTGGTCGTGGATGGAGGCCTCCTCGTGGGGCGCTACTGAACCGTTGAGGCTTGAGCGGTGGCTGTTATCGCCGCCAGCGGCCTGCGGAGACTGAGGAAGGGGCCGCGATCAAACGGGGTTCCGGGGAATAACAATCAACTGGAGAAGAGACATGTCCAACATGGAAATCAATCGCCGCTCCCTTCTGAAGCGGTCCGCAGGCGTCATGGCGCTTGCCATGGGCGGCGGCACGCATCTGCTGTCGTCGCGCGCAGCCTATGCGCAGGCGGCCGACCTTGCCGGCCAGCAGCTGCGCACTATCGGCCTTTCGGTCACGGTTCAGGAACGCATTCTTGAAGAATTCAAGAAGGCGTCCGGCGTCGGCGGCACCTCTGGAACGGCAGCGACCTTCCCGGATGCGCAGACCAAGATCCTGTCCGGTTCGAAGGACTATGATTGCTGGGAAATCATCGCCGAGCGTCTGCCGTCGATCGTCATGACCGACAATGTCGAAGTGATCCCGGCCGCATCGTTGAAGAACTGGGCGAACATTCGCGAGGTGTTCACCAAGCCGAGCGACAAGTGGGACGTGAAATCGCAGATCACCGGCCAGATCTGGGCCGACGAGGCGCAGACCACGCTCAACATGGTGCCTGCCGTCTATAACTACGATTCGATCGGCTACAATCCCGACGTCGTCAGCGCCGAGGAAGCCAACACCTGGGCGGCGATCTTCGATCCGAAGTGGAAGGGCAAGTCCGGCCTCAACACCGACCCGCTGATCGCTTTCGGCCAAGCCATCATGGCGATGAACACCCTCGGCCTTTCCAACGTAAAAAATCCCGGCAATGCCACGGCGGCTGAAATCGACGAGGCGGCTGCGTTCCTGATTTCGAAGAAGAAGGAAGGTCAGTTCCGCGCGCTGTGGGGTGATTTCGGCGAGCTCGTCAACTTGATGGCATCGGGCGAAATGGTCGTCTGCGACGCCTGGCAGCCGGCGGTCATGGCCGTCAAGGCGCAGGGCAAGCCCTGCAAGTACGCGGTGCCGAAGGAAGGTTATCGCGGCTGGGCGATCGGCCCAACGATGATCGCCGGTACGACCAACAAGGAAGCCGTTATCGCCTACGCCGACTACTGGCTTTCCGGGGAGCCCGGCATCGCGGTTTCCGAGCAGGGCTACTATTCGCCATCGACGAACATCAAGGATGTCATGGCACCGGAGAAATATGCCTTCTGGTATGAGGGCAAGCCCTGGGTCGGCGCGGAAGAGCGCGGCATCAAGGAAGGCGATCTTCGGGACGGTGGTTCGCTTGAGGAGCGCGCGGCCAATGTCGCCTATTGGCACCAGTGGCCGGATGAATACGACCACCTCATCCAGAAGTGGGATGAGTTCCTGAGCGCATAAGCTTCTTTCTACCCTCCCCCTCTCAAGGGGAGGGTACACAATCAGACGTATCCCAGACCGTCCGGAGCGACACCCATGATCTACGACCTCGAACTCAGAAATGTTGGCAAGGTCTACGACAACGGCACACCGGCCGTCATCGACTTCAACCTTTCGGTCACCAAGGGCGAGTTTATCGCGTTTCTCGGACCGTCCGGCTGCGGCAAGACGACGACGCTACGTATGATCGCCGGCTTCGAGGGGATTTCCTCCGGCGACATGATGATCAAGGGCGTGCGGATGAACGACGTGTCGCCGCAGGGGCGGCCGACCTCGATGATCTTCCAGAGTTATGCGTTGTTTCCGCACATGACCGTGCGCCGCAATGTCGGCTACGGTCTGGAGGTCAAGGGCCTGGCAAGGGCGGAGCGTGATGCCAAGGTCGATCGCATCCTTGCGACACTCGGCCTGGAGGATATCGCCGATCGCAAGCCGGACAAGTTGTCGGGTGGCCAGCGCCAGCGCATCGCGCTTGCACGCGGCCTCGTCGTGGAGCCGGATATACTGTTGCTCGATGAGCCGCTCGGCGCGCTCGACGCCAATCTGCGCAAGGCGATCCAGAACGAATTGAAATTGCTACAGAAGACACTGGGCATCACCTTCATCTTCGTCACTCACGCGCAGTCGGAAGCACTGGCGCTGTCCGACCGCATCGTCGTCATGAATCAGGGCCGCATCGAGCAGATCAGCCCGCCGCATCAGCTCTATACAAGGCCGAACACGCCGTTCGTGGCTCAGTTCATCGGCCGCAACACAATCTTTCAGGGCGAGGTGCAGGGCGCCGACGGGGAAAACACCGCCGTGTCTACGCCT
This sequence comes from Rhizobium sp. WYCCWR 11152, assembly GCF_013087615.1. Lineage (NCBI taxonomy): Bacteria > Pseudomonadati > Pseudomonadota > Alphaproteobacteria > Hyphomicrobiales > Rhizobiaceae > Rhizobium > Rhizobium sp. WYCCWR 11152. Next base: position 97,193 of record NZ_JABFCP010000005.1, read on the forward strand.
GTCGGCATGCTGTCGGGGCGCGCCAATGGCACAGTGCCCGGCAAGACCAAGGTCAATCTGGTCATTCCCGCCGAGGCGATCGAAGTACATGCGGCCGATGCACAGTTGCGCGAGCGTCTTGTCGGCAAGATCGGCGGCAATGTCGTCGATGCGCGGATCGAGCGGTTCGACGTGGTCGGCCACGTCTCGCACCTGACGGCCAGTCTGCCGGACGGGCGCTCCGTCGCGCTCGAGGCGCACATCGACAAATATCAGCCCGAGGCCTTTCCGGTCGGCTCCGGCGTTCTTCTATCCTGGAACCCGGCGGAAGCCACCGTCATTCCGGTCCACTGAAACACTTTCTGATAAGAAACCACAAGGAGACATAACCCATGGCGAAGGAAATCTTTTGCAGCTTCGGCGTTGACGTTGATGCCGTTGCAGGCTGGCTCGGATCGTATGGCGGCGAGGATTCGCCGGACGATATTTCGCGCGGGCTTTTTGCCGGCGAGGTGGGCAGCCCACGCCTGCTGAAGCTGTTCGAGCGTTTCGGTATCAAGACGACCTGGTTCATCCCCGGTCACTCGATCGAGACCTTTCCGGAGCAGATGCAGGCGGTGGCTGATGCCGGCCACGAGATCGGCATTCATGGCTATACCCATGAAAACCCGATCGCGATGACCCGCGAGCAGGAAACCGAAATTTTCGACAAGTGCATCGATCTCGTCACCAAGCTTTCCGGCAAGCGGCCGACCGGCTATGTCGCGCCGTGGTGGGAGTTTTCCAACGTCACCAATGAATTGCTTCTTGAGCGCGGCATCAAGTACGACCACTCGCTGATGCACAACGACTTCACGCCCTACTACGTGCGTGTCGGCGACAGCTGGACCAAGATCGACTATTCGAAGAAGCCGTCCGACTGGATGGTCCCGCTGAAGCGCGGCCAGGAAACCGACCTGATCGAAATTCCCGCTTCCTGGTATCTCGACGACTTGCCGCCGATGATGTTCATCAAGAAGGCACCGAACAGCCACGGTTTCGTCAATCCGCACGATATCGAGCAGATGTGGCGCGACCAGTTCGACTGGGTCTATCGCGAAATGGATTATGCCGTCTTCCCGATCACCATCCATCCGGATGTCGCCGGCCGTCCGCAGGTGCTGATGATGCTGGAGCGGCTTTTTGCGCATATGAGCAAGCATCCGGGCGTCAAGTTCGTTACCATGAACGAGATCGCCGACGATTTCGCCAAGCGCTTTCCGCGCAAGAAGTAAACGGCAAGACGAGGAGCGGGCGATGTCGGCTCCTTTCACATATTCAAGGAAATACTATGTGCTCGCTGTGCGGGGTTCTCGGAGGAAATGAACACTGGGCCGATGCGGTGGCGCGGCCCGGCGTTTTCACGCGCAATGTCGAGCGGATCGACCGGCGGCGCGAGCGTGCCAACCGGGTGCGGGTGGCAAACCGGGTGCTGGCGGGTTTCGGCATGACGCTGTCGGACTGGCAGGGGGCGTCCTTTGTGTTGTCGACGCGTACCGGCAAAAGCGAGATCATCGAAGATCTCGGCCATCTCTGGCCGGCTGCCGAGCGGCTTTCAGGCCGGATCTGCGATCCCCTGAATATCGATATCATCGGGCGGATGGAGGCGGCGCGCGATGGCGAATAGCCCGGCCTTTACTCCTGTCAACCTGCTCACCGGCTTTCTCGGCTCGGGCAAGACGACGCTGCTGAAGCGGCTGCTGACCGACCCGGCGCTGGCAGAGACGGCCGTGCTCATCAACGAGTTCGGCGAAGTCGGCCTCGATCATTATCTGCTTGAGCGGATCGACGAGACGATGGTGTTGCTGCAATCGGGATGCCTCTGCTGCACCGTTCGCGGTGAACTGGCCGATGCGCTGCGCGACCTGCATTCCAGGCGCGAGCGTGGGCTCATTCCGAATTTCAAGCGCGTGGTGATCGAAAGCACCGGCCTTGCCGATCCCTTTCCCGTGCTGTCGACGTTGAAGGCCGACCCGGTGTTGCGGCATCACTTCCGGCTGGGCAACGTCATCGCGACGGTCGATGCCGTGAACGGCATGCGCCAGCTCGATACCTATATCGAATCCAACCGGCAAGCGGCGATCGCCGACCGGCTGGTGTTGACGAAGACGGACATTGCCGATGAAGACGGTCTGGACCTTCTTCGGGAGCGGCTGCGGCGGATCAACCCCGATGCCGCTCTGCTATCAACGGCGGATAAGGAGCTGGATGTCGCGGGGCTGTTTGACGAGGCTGTTGCCACACGTGGCAGCATCGCTCAATCGCCGAGCGGCTTTTATTGCGAAACACCGGCCATGCTGGAGACGGCCGACGGCGGCACCCATCAGGCGGCCGTCACCTCCTTCGTCATGAGCGTCGAGGGGGCCATAGACTGGACTGCGTTCGGCGTCTGGCTGACCATGTTACTCCACCGGCACGGCGAACGGGTGTTGCGGGTGAAGGGCATCCTCAATCTTGAGGGCGAGGCCCGGCCCGTGGCCATCCATGGCGTGCAGCATCTTGTTCACCCGCCCACGCATATGGCTGCCTGGCCCTCGGACGATCGCCGCTCGCATATCGTCTTTATTGTTGACGGACTCGATGCCAGTCTGCTGAAACGGTCCTTCGAGGCCTTCACCCTCGCAGGACCGGAGCCCTCCCTGGCGGGGGGAGCACCGTCAGCACGACAGGACGTCCAGACCTCTTGATGAACAAGCATCATCCAAACCCGCAACCACCTGCCACGCCTGCGCTTCATCTTCAGGGCCGGCCGAAGCTGCGCGTGCTCGGCACGGCAATCTCCCTGCTGGAGGAACTACGTCTGCAGGCCGAGCAGGATCTCGGCATCGACGTCACCTTCGATAACAACGACTTCCTGACGACGCAGCACAAGGCGGCGCAGGAGCCTGGAAGCTACGACATTTACGACCAGTGTTTCCACAATCTGGATATCGTCTGGTACTGGCGCGCCGTGCAGCCGATCGATACCAGCCGGATCAAGCTGTGGTCCGAGATCAACGATCTCACCAAGACCGGGCATATCGGGCCTAACGCGCGGCTGGGACAGGGCGATGTACCGGCCAAGAAGCTGTTCGTACAGCCGAACCTCGCGCTTGGCGATACGCCATCGCCGCGCATTTCGATGTTGCCGACGACGCACAATTTCGACAGTTTCGCCTACCGTACTGACGTGGTGAAGCATACCGTCGAGATGAATTCCTGGGCGTCGCTGCTGAACGAGAAATGGGCGGGCCGCGTCTCCTTGGTCGATGAGCCGGCCATCGGCATTTTCGATGCTGCGCTGGCCGCGCAGGCGGCAGGACTGATGTCGTTCAACAATATCGGCAATATGACGGTGGCCGAAATCGACCGGCTGATCGATCTACTGGAAGCACGCAAGAAGGACGGTTTCTTCCGGGAGTTCTGGCGAACGGCAGAGGATGCCGCTCGGTTGATGGTCGATGCTGAAACCGATGTACAGAGCATGTGGTCGACGGGGATTAACATTCTGAATGGGCAGGGCATTCCCGTCGAGCAGGCGGTCCCCGTCGAGGGCTACCGAGCCTGGCATGGCGGTCTGTGCCTGTCAAAAGATCTGAGTGGCCGGATGCTCGATGTCGCCTACGAATATCTGAACTGGTGGATATCAGGCTGGCCCGGTGCCGTCGTCGCGCGTCAGGGTTATTACATCTCGACGCCGCAACGTTCCCGGCAGTTCATGATGCCGGCAGAGTGGGATTACTGGTACGGGGGGCTCCCCGCCGCCACCGATCTTCCCGGCCCGGATGGATCGGTGCGAATTCGCAAGGGCAGCATAAGGGCCGGCGGGTCATACTGGCAAAGGGCAAACTGCATCGCCGTTTGGAACACGACGATGGATGAACACAATTATCTCGTCCGCCGGTGGATGCAGCTTGTCGGGCGGTAGAAGGGGAATGCATGATGCCGTCTCACGGTGGAAAAACAGTCGCCCAGCTTTCCGTGCTGATCCAGAACGGCGCGCTTGATCCGGTGGCGCTCGCTGAGGAAACATTTGTCGCCATTAACAGCTGCAAGGACCAGTCGATCTTCGTCAACCTGCTGGAACAGCGGGCGAGGGCTGAAGCCGCAGCTTCGTCCAAGCGCATCAGGGATGGTCGTTCGCTTGGCCTGCTCGACGGCATTCCGGTTGCCTGGAAGGATCTTTTCGATATCGAGGGGCTTGCAACAACGGCCGGCTCCACCGTGCTCAAGACATCGGTACCCGCAACTCGGGACGCCGATGTCGTTGCGGCGCTTGCCGGGGCCGGCATGGTCAGCATCGGCCGTGTCAATATGAGCGAGTTTGCCTTTTCAGGGCTCGGCATAAATCCTCACTACGGAACGCCGCAGAACCCGGCCTCGACCGATGGTGCACGGTTGCCCGGCGGTTCTTCGTCCGGCTCCGGCGTTGCGGTGGCATCCGGACTGGTCCCGGTTTCGATCGGGACGGACACGGGCGGATCGGTTCGCATCCCGGCAGCCTTCAACGGCATCGTCGGCTACAAGGCAACCCGCGGCCGCTATTTCATGCGAGGTGTTTTCCCGCTGTCGAAAAGCCTCGATTCGCTCGGGCCGCTCTGCCATACCGTGCAGGATGCGGTGTGGATCGATGCGGCGATGCGCGGCCTCGGCGCACCCGATGTTCGCCGTAGCTCGGTCGAGGGTCTTTCACTCGTCGTTCCCGAAACCATCGTTTTCGATGATGCGGAAGCGGGCGTGGTGTCGGCCTTCGAGGCGGCCTTGAAGCTGCTGGAAAAGTCCGGGGCAAAAATTCGGCGGCAGGCGTTTCCGGCCTATGCCGCAATCTTTGAGCTGATGGCGAAATACGGCCCGCTGGTGACGGCGGAAGCCTTCGTGCTGCACCGGGAGCGTTTGGCTGGACCGGAGGCCGAGGGAATGGACCCTCGCGTGGTTGCTCGCACGCGGCTGGGCGAGAAGATCACTACGACAGGCTATATCGAGACATTGGCCACCCGTGAGCATCTGATGGCGGAATTTGCGTCAAGCATCGGACCGGGCGAACTGGTCGTGTCGCCGACCTTGCCGCATGTCGCGCCCCTGACCGCACCGCTTTTGATCAACGACGAGCTTTTCGTGAAAACCAATGCCAAGACGTTGCGCAACACGCTGATCGGCAACTTCCTCGACGGCTGCAGTGTCTCGATCCCCTGTGGCGTGGGCGATGCCGGCATGCCTGTCGGTCTGCTGCTTTCCGGCTTGCCGAATGGCGACGAGCATTTGCTTTCGGTCGCGCTGGCCACAGAAGATGCCATACGATAGCTCCAATCTGACTGTGCTATTCTTGCTGATTGCTGAAGCACCTCGGTCTCGACTGACTTCGCGAGGACTACCTTCTAGCGTGATGCTCCGCGCTTGCGTGTAAGCGGTTGCCACCTCAGAAAGATCGCCATAGCGGACGAGCACCCTCTAGTTTCTGTGGTCTTCGCTGGGCTGCTAAGTGCCTTCGGGTATAAGAGGCGATGTCGTCTCGGACGTATTTGGGGCGTAGCGCTGCACGTGAATGACCGGATCGCCAGTTCGAATCCTACAAGGCGTTCACATCTGGCCCCAAAGCGGCACTGCGGCGATCGCTGGTTCAAGGAGCGGACCGGCGCGCCGGGGGCTGTCGATCCCGGTTTCCGGCTTTTTGCCGCATAAGGCAGATCAGGATCGACGACCACCGGTGTGCTGCCAGCGTTTCTGGCAAAGATCGCCCGAAAGTACCCAGATATCCGCATCCATACCGCACACGGCAATACCGGCGAAATCATCCGCGGCCTGGAAAGCGGCCAGATCAATCTCGGCTTCATCAGGCCGGTGGAAGACATCGGCTCCTTGCGCTCTCCTCGATCGCCCATGAGCGATATCTGTTGGCGTCGCCCGTACCAACCGGCTGCCGGAGCAGGCGGAAATCGCCATCGACGACCTGCGCTCGGAAAAGATCATCGCCGTCAATCGCAAGGACCTCTCCTACACCGAGCGGTACTTCAACGAAAAGTTCGAGGAATACGACCTGACCGGCAACGCTGGTCTCGGCCGGCCTTGGCATCGGCTTTGCGCCGGAATGGACCGAGGGCATGCTCGAGTAACTGCCGCACCGGGTTGCACGATATTCGAGGCCGCGTCACCGCCGGCGCTCATGGCGGCGCCATCGCTCACGTTTCCGCAAGCGTCGATTCGCTTACCGGACGCATGCGCGATTAAAGGATGTGACTCAGCGATTCGCGCCGTCGCGGCTGTCAATTCGATTGGCGATCACTACCCTGCGTACCCGCCTTGAATCCATCGACCTCAGTGACGACACGATCCTTGACGGCATCGTGGGCATCTGAGGCGATCGAAGCTGCCTTTTCGTAGACCTCCGTTGCCACCTCTTTGCCTTGGTCAACAACGTCCAGCGCCTGAGCGCTGAGCTTGTCTGTGGTGGCATCGGAAGCCTCGCCGAGCAACTCGTCTTCAGTGTCGGTGTGCGGCAACGCTGCGCCGATAGCCGCTCCGACGGCGAAAGCCAGAGCGCCCCCCACCAACGGCTGATCGCGGAACTGCGTGAGGATTATCTTGTTGAGCTTGCTGGTTTGCTCTTGGAGACTTGTCGCCGCTGAAGACGATTGGGTAGACAGCGAGCTCGCGGCCGCGGACGCACGCGCACTCATCCCGCTTGCGGCGCTTTTTGCCTGCTCCCATCTCTCCGCTGCCCAGCCAGTTGCCGCGTCGAACATTGCACCCGTCTCGTCGGTGATCTGATCGACGTGTTTGCCGGTGGCATCCGCAAACCCGCGATAAGACTTACCTGCTTCATCGACGAAGTGACCCGCACGATCTCCGGTTTCATCGGTCAGCGCCTTAAGCCTCTTGCCAGAGCTGTCTGCGAAGTGACTGTAGCGCGATCCGTTCTCAGTCTCGGGTGGGCCAAGACGGCGGACCGCGCCGTTCGCCGGATATAGCGGATATTCAGGTTCGGGCTGATGGCTGGCAGCCGTGCTTGCCGGGGTACCCTTGGCCATGAGCCACGCAAGGCTCACACCCATCAATGCGACGGGCAGTGGATTTGCCTTCAGCGCTTGGCCGAGGTTGCTAACATACTCTCCCCCGCCGCTGCCCTTTGCGTAGGCAAGGACCTCATCGACCAACTGGCCTGGCGACATCCGTTCTTGAATAGCGTCGATGCGATCTCCGATGCGCTGGCGATCCTGATCAATCTCTCTCTGAAGGTCGGCGGATGTTTTTTCGGTTGAAGTTTCCATCAGATTTTTTCCTTCACAACGTCGACGTCGCGGCGAAGCGAGGTCGCGGTTCGATCCAGTTTCATGTTGCTTTTACGAAGTGCAGTGAGGCCTCGAGAGACCATCGCCCACGCGATGAGAGCGATGACCACGCCTACGATAAGGGAGGCGAGCGCACCGGCGCTTGTTTCGGTCAAACCCTGAGTGACCAGGAAGGCCGCAACCCCTGCAACCAGGGCGCTCAGCAGGACGCCCACAGCGCCCACCGCAAGGACAAGCCCGAAAATAACCACTTCTACGCCGTTGAGCGCTTGCGAGAATTTTTCGGACACCTCCGTCTTCGCGAGATCTATTTCCTTGCGTAACAGGCCCGTGACATCGGCAACGAGACCGCCAATCAGCTCTGAAAGGGGAACACTGTCAGGAGATTTAGCCATTGGTGTAGCCTCCCGTCGCAGATGACGCCCTGGGCGTAGCCGGGGGTGTCCGCCTTGTTGCTTGTGTTGGCGGTCGCTTGGCGGAAGCAGTCAAAAATCTGCTCGCGCTCAATCCCGCAAGTGCTGCAATGCCAAGAAACGCTAGCGGCTGCTTGCGGCCGAATTCCTCAGCCATGGCCGCGATTTCGCCGATGTCTTTGTCTTTCATCTGCGTGGCGAAGCCTTGGACGCTTCGTCCGATCTGCTTGGCATAGCGTCCGACCTCCGGTTGGTCGGATGCTTCCAGTTCAGCGCCTACTTTCTCAAGCGCCGTTGCCACGCCGCCAACCTGGCGGGCAGCGAAGTTCGTTTGATCGGAAACCACCTCTTTGACCTTCTCGACTGCGGTATCCGCTCCTTCTTTTATGGTGTCTTTGGCGGCGGTCACGTCATCAGCCAACTTCTCCTTCAATCCCGCAAGTGACGAGGAAGGTTGCGGTGATGATACTGCATCCCCAGATTGCAATGATGTCTCGGATGACGGCCTTGGCCTGCCATCCATTTCTGTGAATTCGTTTGACACTGAAGCCTCCCATGACTGAACGAGCGGCGGTTGCCGCACCCACGAACCTTGAGTGGCCGGCTTTGTTCCCCGACTTTTAAGCGATGTTGCTGCCTTCGACCCCGGCAGCCCTTGGCGTTACGGACGCGGTCCCGTGCGTGGGATTATCCTACCGGCCCTCAGAGTAACGAGCGGCGCTCCATCATCCACAACGTGGTTCACGCACGTCCGGTTGGCGGCCATTTTTGCCGTTCTTATTGGGGGCAAAAGCCGCCGACTTCCGCAGGGGGAGAAAACCCGCGAAGAGATTGCTTGTGGAGGGGCGCGCACCATATGTCTTCCTTGGCGAACCTATCATCTCCTTCGGCGTCGGATAATCCGGAACAGAAGAGCGATCGTGATGTTAGGGAGTCGCAACGTAACCTACGAAGGAAATGAAAAATGAATATCAAGCTCATCTGCGTGTCGCTGCTTGCGGCTGGGATGGCCACAAGCGCTTTTGCCCAGTCCAGCACCGGAGCTGGAACGACGATGGAACCCAATGCCGCCGGTGCCGATGAGCAGCCGATGACATCTGATCCAAGCTCAACCGGCAGCACGTCGAATAGACCAATGGGCTCGACCATGCCAGGAGGTTGCAGCGGCGGTAGTGATCCTGCAAGCTCCACTGCTTCGGGCTCGGTCCAGACCCAGGGTGGTTTGAGCGACGCGACACCACAGGGTCAGGCGTGCGCTCAGTAAGCAGGCAGGCCTCCAAAAGAATAAGAGGCGGCGGTAGCATGACATCAATGATACCCGCCGCCGCCAATTCATGCGATTGTCTTGACCGCGTCCTGGCGAATGAGATGGCTTAGCGGATTGCGCCAGAACCTACCTCCTACTCCATGACGGTAGAGAGCCATGTCGGCTTCCGCGTCACGTTATGCACATAGCTTTCTCAAAACCGCATGATGTCACATCCCTGACGATTTCAAGCAGCTCCGATCCATCGGTCGTTGACCGCATCGCGACTGAAGGCTTGGTATCGCGCTTTCCGATTGGGGGAGACTCAGCGGCGAGCCTTGGAGGGCTACGGAGAGAGGGGAGGTGCGGCCGCATAATAGTGGATGTTAACGCCTCCCCGAGCGATTTTCAGCCTCACCGCAGTCGCTCAGGGCAGGCCCGGTTGCAGGCTCACGGTATTGCCGACCCTCTTCGATGAACGCGCGAATTTGGCGTTCGGGGTCGTTGTCTAGATCTTCGTGAGGCCGTTTCCAGTCGGGTACACTTTCAAGAGCGGCTGCTTCGGTTGCTGGCGCTCCTGACATGGCGAGGTAGGCGCCACTCAGCATCACGATGATGCCAATCACATCCATTACGGTGATCTGCTCGGCGAAGACAGCGGCGCCAAGGGCGACAGCGATCACCGGTGACACGAAGGCATAGCTGCCTGCGCGAGATGCGCCGATATCTCGCAGCAGGCGCATGAAGGTCGTGTAGCCGATCAGCGAGCCGAAGATCACAAGGAAGAACCAGCCGAGCCAGGCGACTGTGCCCCAGTCGCCGGATAGGGCGGAAACTGCCCCCGGTTCGAAAGCCAGGGCTGCAATCAGCAGCACGATGCCTCCGACCAAGGTCGTCACACCTGAAACGAACAAGGCCGGATAGGTTCGCAGAAGTGGACGGGCCAGCACCGAGCCGTAGCCATAGGTGAAGGCCGCTGATGCAACCGCCAATCCGCCCCATAGGCTCGCGCCTGGGAAGGCTTCAGCAGCGGGCAGACTTACATAGGCGGAGGCCGGCCAGAACAGGACGACCAGTCCACAGACCCCCAGAGCGATCGCAAGGATGCGACGGCCATCCAACGTCTCTTCGTTGAGCAGGAGAGCGAACACGAGGAGTGCGATGGGGGTGAGCGACATTTCCAGAACGGCGGCAGTCCCGGAATCGATGTATTGCATGCCCCAGAACAGCGGGCCGTAGCAGAGCGTAATCATCAGGATGCTGACGACGAGAAAGCGAAAGCCGTCTTGCACCTTGAAGCTAGCAGTCTCGCCTTTGGCCAGCGTATATAGAAGAAGCAAAATACCGGCCGCGGTGAAACGGGTGCCGGCAAACAGGAGAGGCGGAACGGCCTCGATGCCCGCCTTCGTTCCGATCCAGGTGCTCCCCCAGATCATGCACAGCATCAGAAAGCGCAGCTGATTTTTGTTGACGCAGGTGAGCATGAGGGCTCCGATCATTGTAACGAGTAAAAGTTATTTATCTCGTTACAACCCGCTCTTGTTCAAATCGTTCCGCAGAACGATATTCAAGTCATGAATACGCAAAAGACGATCTACGACATCAGCCTTCTTGGCGGTCATCCGGCACTCGACTTCGTCAACACGGTCGATAGTCGCGGTGAACGTTGGGGCCGGGATTTCCTGAATAGCTACGATGACCTCGTGGCCTGGGCCTGTCGTCTCGATGTGATCGATGACGAGGAACGCGACACCTTGCTCGTCAAGGCTGGCAAATCGGCTGCTGACGCTGAAAAAGAACTTGAACAAGCAAAGGCCTTGCGGGAGGTCCTCTACCGGCTCTTCCTGTCCGAGTTTGATGAAAGCCCGGTCAGCCAGGAAGATCTCGATTTTGTCGCCGACATGGCCCGACGTGCGCAGTCGCAACAATCACTGGGCCTAGTTGCGGGCAATATCGCGTGGCGTCCTGCGGATGCCAAGGACTTGAATGCAATCAGAAGCCGTGTCGCTCAGTCAGCTGCCGAACTGCTGACGTCGCGAGACGGACGCCGTCTTGTGCGCGCGTGCCAAGGTCGAAATTGCGGCTGGCTTTTCCTGGACCAGTCTCGTGGCGGTCACAGGCGGTGGTGCTCGGACAAGACCTGCGGATCGCATGCACGAGTGCGCAAGTTCCGGGCTGCCCAAGCCGACTGAAGGTGGATTGTGTTACGGCAAAGAACTTCAGGGAAACTATCATGGTTACGGAAAGGGACGTGCTGCGCCAACGGCTGGCCACCAAAACGGCATGGGTGAGGCCTCTGGCTTAGGTCCCCTCAAGGCAGGATAGCACGACGCGGCGCACCGCATACATCGCTTGGTACGAGGGAAGCCGCGTCATTACCGTTTACGCGCTCGCGTCCGGCGGAGCGCGTTTACCGTTCGTGCATTTCTAATTAGGGAGTCAGCACAACTTTGATGCAATTGTCCTTCTTGTCCCGGAACGTCTCGTAAAGTTCGGGACCGTCTTCCAGTGTCGCGCGATGTGTGATCACGAAGCTAGGGTCGATCTCGCCTTCCTCGATGCGGCGCAAGAGGTCCAGCGAGTATCGGTTCACGTGCGTCTGTCCCGTACGGATCGTCAGGCCCTTGTTCATGGCGGCGCCGAATGGGATCTTGTCAAGAAAGCCGCCATAGACGCCAGGTACTGAAACAATGCCACCTGGCCGGCACGCCATGATCGCAGTTCTGAGGGCATGGGGCCTGTCGGTCCCCAGCAAAGTAGCGGCTTTGACCTTATCGATCACCGCATCGAACGACGCCGTCGCATGAGACTCCGCGCCAACCGCGTCGATACACTTGTCGGCGCCGTGACCATGGGTAATGTCCTTAATGCGGTCGGGTATTGTGCCGTCGATCTCATCGAAATTGATGATCTCCGCTCCCGCGAGCTGTGCCAGCGCCAGCCTTTCTTGCACATTATCGATTGCGATCACGCGTGCGGCGCCCTGCATAAATGCGCTCTTGATGCAGAACTGGCCGACCGGGCCGCATCCCCACACAGCGACTATATCGGTCGGCTCTATTTCGCAATTGGCAGCCGCCATCCATCCCGTCGGAAAAATATCGCCGAGGAAGAGAGCCTGCTCGTCCGGGATGCCGTTTGGTATCACGATGGGAGAAACGTCGGCATATGGAACTCTGACGTATTCCGCCTGCCCCCCCGCAAACGCGCCTGTCAGATGAGAGTAACCAAAAAGGCCGGCCGTCTGATAGCCGAAAGCTTTTATTGCGTTATCAGCATTACGGTTGGTCCGCTCGCAAACCGACCAATTGCCTCTGAGGCACTGCGGGCATTCGCCACAGCAAATTGTAAATGGAACTACGACGCGATCGCCGACTTTAAGTTTCTTATTGGCGCGTCCGACATCCACGACTTCGCCCATAAATTCATGACCTAGAATGTCGCCCTTTTCCATAAAGGGAATATAACCATCCATAAGGTGGAGGTCCGAACCGCAGATTGCGCAGGCAGTCACCTTTACGATCACATCCCGCCCATCCTCGATCTTGGGGTCGGGGACGCTGTCACAACGAATGTCCCCCTTGCCGTGCCAGCATAGAGCTTTCATCTTCTATCTCCTCAAACGGACAATGCGCTATCCTCAGCGCGGATTTGGTGGTGGTTGAGAGAACCGACGCAAGTACACCGATGACATAGATCTCGATTGCGTCCCGGTCCGGAAGTCGATCCAGATCGGAGCGAGAATGATGACGGCAATGCCAACCGGAACGCGTTTAGGTTAGAAGGCCCCCATATAATGGAGTAGGCGGTGGATCTTCATCTGTACGACGCGCATTGCTAGTTCCCTTCGAGTGATGCCAACGAACCTTCGCCGTCGGCTATTGTTCCTGGGGCACAAAAAAACGCAGATTTCTTTTCGACCGCTCGACACCACGCCGACGATGACCAGCTAAAGTCATTTTTAGGCGCGCGCCGGGGTTCCCAGCGAGGGCTCTCTACTCAGGTGGGAGCAATCCCACGTTGCTCGCCAAAACCTTGAATGGCGGTTCCAGACCGGTGGTTCCCCGGACCGTCGGCCTGTGGGCTTCGTTGGTCATGCTGCTATTCCTTTGTTCTTGTGTTGCTTGCGGCATGGCTAACAGTGCGCTGGAACTGCGCGAATTCGGGGCTCGGATTCCGTCGTCGGCGAGCGCGGGCGCGGCTATAAGAATCCGCGATCCGAGTGGAACGGAACAGGCAAGGCGAAGTTCACTCACCAGAGGAGAACCCCAATGCCCACTGATAATCGTCAAGGTTTTACGGACGCCGAACTGCTTGAAAATATGCCGGCTCTCAGATCTTTCGCCAAACGCTTCAACCATTCGACGAGCGACATGGATGATCTTGTTCAGGAAACGCTTGCCAAAGCGATCGCGCATTCCGGGAAATATCAGCGCGGCACTCAGTTGCGCTCCTGGCTGTTCACGATCATGCGCAATACATTCTGCACCAAATTCAAAATATCCAAACGAGAACAGGTCGGTGGGGACGAAGATTCCGCCGCTTGGGCGTCGTCGCCGCCCTCGCAGATCTGGGAGTTGCGCGGCCGCGAGCTAGAGGTTGCGATTTCTGCCTTGCCCACTAACTATCGAACCGCCATCGTCCTGGTATTTGTTCAGGGTGTCAGCTATGAGGCCGCTGCAGACCGGTGCGGCGTTCCGATTGGGACAATCAAGAGCAGGGTCAACCGGGCTCGCTGTCATCTGACGAAGGCCCTCGACTGCGAATGATCTAGTGATATTCGCGTGCCCTTTGGCCGAACAACGCTTCCGCGATCTTTCCCAATTCGGTTGGCTTCTCGCAAAGCGCGAAGCCTGTGAACCTTGCCGGGATTACCGACGGGTCGAAGGCTGTGGCGAAGACAAATGGGATATCGCGGCGCTCAAGCTCGTCGGCGACCGGAAATACTAAATCGCCTTCCAGGTGGACATCCAGGATTGCTGCGTCGATCTGCTCATTCTCGACAAGATCCAGAGCGGCAGTCACACCAGCGACCGGACCGATAACTGTTGCGCCTGCTTTCTCAAGTTTCCGCCGTGTCTCATCCGCCAGAAAATATTCATCCTCGACGATCAGTACGCGCTTTCCTGCAAAGAGCTCGATGGCCAAATTTTCCAAATCCTCGCTCCTCCGCCCCATTGTGACGGGCTGGTATATAGATGATTTGTCCGCAGACAAGCGAGTGTGGTAGCAGCCATGGCGGGGTTATGAAACTAGACGCAATCATTCGACTGGCTTGTTTGAGCCGGTCCGGCCGGAACCACGCGATTTGCCACCCATCCGATCCGTTTTACCCCCCGCCTTGAACATGGCCGTCCTCGCCTGCCTGCGCTAACTGAGGCCGTGAACTGTCCGCCTGCGATTCCGCTTCGGCTTCCTGCCAGTGCTGCTCATGCCGTCCATCGGGCTTGCCTTCCCTTTCCCATTTAGCGTGAGCCAACTGCCGGACTGCTTCTTCCCGATCGTTTGCCATCGTACGTCTCCTTGATCTGGTTGGACAACCAACATGCCGCAGCGGCGAATGTTCCCGGCGTTTCCAAAGAGGGCTGGAACATTGGAAGAGCCGTGAGGTTGGCTCTTTGAAACCAGGAGAATGACGATGAATGGAACTGAGTGGGCGATGCTTTTCGGGACGCTGACGCTCATGTGCTGGATGGGAGCGGGTTTTGTTGCGGTTATACTCGACACCAAATATGAATCCCGGAATGAAGAAATGCGGAAGGGCTCCGAAGTCATCAAGCTCGGCCTGACTGCGCTTGGCCTCGTTTCCGCCTTCGCAATGGCCGCGGCAATTGTATTATTATGACAATGGCCCGACAGTGATGAAAAAACCGGCTTCCGGATCATCTCGACCGTCATTTCGATGCCGGGCCGCGGATTCGCGTCAAATGCATTCGAAGGTCCGGCAGGATCCTTTCAGCCGTCCGCTTGAGTTGCCCGTCCGGCCCCTGCTTTGAATAGCTGTCGAAGAGGTTCACGGCTTCTTCGTGCGCGGTCACTTGAGTGGAAAGATAGGCCTGATCGAGATTGGCGGCGTCGCTTTGCCGGAGGGCGGCCAGCTTCGCAGTATACTCGGCGTCGAGAGCGGCGGGCAGTTCGATGCCGTCCTGTTCGCGGCATCATTCAGAACGCCGTGATCCCTGATCATGTCATGCGCGAACTGTTTGGCGTCATCAGCCTTTCCGCTCGCGATCTCGATCTTCGCGGCCTCGATCTCGAACATGTTGGACATGGCGGCCTTCGCCGCGAAGTCGGTGGCGTGCTGCTTGGCAGCGTCGTCTGCTGCCGTGGCGGAAAATCCATTCAAGCAGACGAGAAGGGAGGCGAGAACGATTTCATGGAGGTCTCCATCACAGGAATTGCCGTCTGCAACCTCAGCGCGCGGCAAATGTGCCGGAGATTTTTGCCGAGCCGCAATCGGCGCTGCGCTTCGGCGAAAAACTTTGGAACTTCCGCATCGGGCGGCGGTTTGGTGCGGTCCACCCCAGGGAGTTTTTATGATGACGAATTCGAACCACCAGTCGCAGCGCCAGCCCGAGCAGGTGACCGAGAACACGACAGACGCGAGACAGGGGCGATACGGCAAGCCTGTGCTTGCGGTGCTCGTCGGTGGTCTCGTGCTGGCGATGGTTGCCTGGGGCGCGGCGGAGATCTGGGGAGAAAGCATCGACACCGATCCGAAACCCACGGCATCGACGGCCCCCGATCAAATCAACGCCCAGCCTCACGGCGCCGGAACGTTCGACAACAACCCGGCTGGCGGCGGCAGCCGGCCGCCCGAAGCTACCGATCGCGATCCTACGCCTCAAGGCAATGGCGGCGGTCCGACCATAGTGACGACACCCAGCGGCACCGAGAAGATCCGCTAATGCAATGGCCCGAGGTCGACGCATGGCCGGCGGATTCGAGGTATGCTCCAGTCACCCGACACAACCGGGAAGAAAAATGCGATAGCCCGAATGACGAACCGCGAGCGCACGACCGAGCGCAGGTTCGTGGCCACATCCTGTCTGGTGCGAGGACCTGCGGGTAGGTTCGACCTCGTAGCCGCTCCGACCGAGACCCACGCGGGGGCCAAAGACGCGCCGATGACCTCCCGCGCATGCGCGCAAAGGTGGGAGCCGGTGTCGACGAGCTTGCACAGGCATCTGCAAACGCCAAGGGTAAGAGGGCGGCCTAAGCGGGCGGACGGTCTTGAAAGGCCGTCATCGTTGACGCCTTTCTTATGGTCGGCCACTGCGATCAGATCATGATTTCCCCGCCGGTCACGGGGATGATTGCTCCGGTCATGTAGCTGCCGAGATCCGACGCGAGAAGAACGTAGGCACCGGCAAGCTCCGCAGGCTGTCCAGCACGCCCAATGAGTGTATTTGCTCCAAACTTCGCAGCTTTTTCGGCGGGCATCGTCGAGGGGATGAGCGGCGTCCAGATCGGGCCGGGTGCGACCGCGTTGACACGGATGCCTCGCTCGCCGAGCATCTCCGCAAGTCCCGCCGTAAAGTTGGAAATAGCCCCTTTCGTCGAGGCGTAGGCTAGCAGCTGGGGTGACGGCTGGCGCGACTGAATGGACGTGGTGTTGATGATGGCACTGCCGCGCGCCATATGCGGGATTGCCGCCTTCGCGAGAAAGAACGGAGCATAGATATTTGTGCGAAAGGTCTCGTCCCATTCTTCGGCATCGATATCGGCGATGTCGGCATAAGTGCGCTGAAAGGCGGCATTATTTACCAAAATGTCGATACCGCCCAACTCATCGACGGTCCGCTGCACGAGCATCTTGCAGTGATCCTCCGACTTGATGTCGCCGGGGATGACAACAGCTTTGCGACCTGCTTGCTTCACCCATTTTGCGGTGTCGTTGGCGTCCTCGTCCTCGCTTAAATACGAGATGACCACATCGGCGCCCTCTCGAGCAAAGGCGATCGCCACAGCTTTACCAATTCCCGAATCCGCACCCGTAATAAGAGCAGTCTTGCCTTCGAGCTTTCCATTTCCCCGGTAGGATTTCTCACCATGATCGGGCACAGGCTGCATGGCCGCTGTCTGGCCCGGCGGCTCCTGTTGTTGCGCAGGATAGGGCGGCGTCGGGCGGCGCGTGTCGTCGGTCATCGTCATGATCTCCTTGATGGTTGTGAGAGGCAAACATCCCGAAGCGGTAAGGGTTCCCGTCGACAACTTTTCTTGAGCAGCAGTCGAGGAGTCCCGTGTTCACAGAATGATGGCGGCCTGGCGCCTTCGATCTTGAATGCCGGCCGTTAGACGCGTTCAGGTGCCGCTAGCTTGGCGCCGCCAATGTGATGCGGCGCAAAGGTTGCAAACTCTTTTGCTCGTCCGCGTATCGCAGCGGCCAGGGGGCCAAATGGCGCCCGTCCTCCCGGAGCGGCATCGGCGGAGAGGAGGCCGTTTGCGCAAGGCCGATCGTCATCCCAACCAGGATGATTGACGATCGGATACAGGCACAAGCCTTCCAAGGGCACCCCCAACCGCA
Organism: Rhizobium sp. WYCCWR 11152; assembly: GCF_013087615.1. NCBI lineage: Bacteria > Pseudomonadati > Pseudomonadota > Alphaproteobacteria > Hyphomicrobiales > Rhizobiaceae > Rhizobium > Rhizobium sp. WYCCWR 11152. The sequence goes on from NZ_JABFCP010000005.1 coordinate 114,662, forward strand.
TCGACTCCAGAGCCTGGTCGGCAACATAGTCAAACCAAGACGGGCGCCGGTCATCCTCGATGCCGGTCTCGGCAATAAGGATGGGCTTGCCGTAACGGGCGAACGTCTCGGCCAGAATTCGGCTGAGGGGCTTATAAAGCGGATGACCAATGTCGATCGGCCGGCCGCCGTGAATCCACTGGTTATTGGAATAATAATTCACACCGAGGATATCAAGATAGCGTTCGCCGCCTCCGATCTGCGGCCACATCCTCCCACAATCAAGTCCCAGGCCTGGAATTGCGATTGGCGATGTCCTTCGGCAATGCGCCCATCGTGGGGACGCGTAGGATCCGCGATGACGTTAATCACCGGCTCGCAGTGAACGAAGCGGGCCCGGGCATCCACCGAGATAATGGCATCCATCGCTGCGATAGCAGCGCGTGCCATCTGCACCTTGAGTTCGAATCCACGCCCATTGGCAAACGGGTTCAAATAGCCGACGCCACCACCGCCCCATGAGAAAAACGAGATCTCGTTGACAGGGCAATAAAACGGAATGCCGTCGCTCTGCTCCCGGACCAACTCGGCGCATGCACGTGCAACCCGCGCGAAGTGATCGACGAAGCGAGGCGACCAGATGTCGAGATCGTCGGGCCAGCCATAATGCAGGAGATCCCAGACAACCTGGGTCTTTGTCGCCTTGGCCGCCTGGAGCATCGGACGAATGCTCGACCAGTCGTATCGGCCGGATTTTTCAATCAGGTGCCATCGGAAGCCATCGCGCACGGTGCTGATCTCAAAGCCTTGAAGTTGGCGATAGTCCGTCTCGGCATGGTGATCGTGACCAGTCGCGGCAATCAAGTCGAGGCGATGGCCCTGCGTCTCACCGTTTTTTGGCCGGAGCCGATGGGTCGAACATTCGAAACCGCCTTGCAGGAATGATTGGAACAGACCTGTAGGACGCGCAGCCTTTCGCTCTCGATGGACATCCGCCAGAAGCCGCTCCCACTGCGGCAGCACTGCCTCGACGGAGTAGTTTGTCTCGACCTTCCGTTGCAGTGCTGTGCCGAGTGCGTCACGGCGCGCAGGGGACCCGATAAGCGCGATCATATTTTTCGCAACGACGCCTGGACTGCGATAGGGCACGAAGACACCGGACAGCCCGTCATCGATCTGCTGCATAACACCGTTGTCGGGCGCCGCAATCACCGGGAGGGAGGCGGCGCCGGCCCCTGCGACAACGTGCGGCATGCCTTCGCCGGATGAAAGCCAGAAGAATATATCGAATGCGGCAAGCAGGAACGGGATATCGTTCCGGTCGCCGAGAAACTGAAGAATACCACCGAGCCCGTGCCGGGCGGCCAGGTCTTTGAGCTGCACAGCATATTCCGGCAGGAAGGCGTCCGGTCCGCCAACAATGACGAACCGTGCACTTTCCGTGGTGGCGTGAACCAGCGCGGCGGCCTCAATAAAGTCCTCGACGTTCATTTTGGGATCGAGCCGGCCGACCCAACCGATTAGAACCTCATCTGTCGCGATCCCGAGACCCGCTCGCGCCCGCTCGCGATGCGCAGGGTCGAAGTCCGAAAGATCGATCATCGAGGAAATTTCCAGGGCATGATGGTCGCGCCCGGGCATTCGTGATGCGGCTGCGTCGCGGATCGAGCGGCAGACGCCCACATAACGCGCCGTCAGATGTTTGGGGCCGGCCAAGGCCTCTGAGACCAGCCCGCCATGTTCAATGAGGGGCGGGCGAAGATGCAGTCGCTCCAATGCAGGATAGATGTCCGCAACGTTCTGGCAGGAAACGACAACGCCGCCGTAGGAGACCATTCAAGTGCGGCTAGCAGCTTATGCTAGAAGGCACTAACTCTCCGGCGGTGTTAGTCTCCGGGCGGCGTTGGCGCGCCCAGCCCGGTATTTGCACTCCGAGTCCCAACGCGCCAATACGTCCAGCGGGATACCGTTGCCGAAGCTACTGTGCGGTAAAAAACGTCAGCAGGACTTTTCCTTTGTCGCCGAGCAAGCATACGAACCTGTCCGGCTTTCCGGTCTTTTCCTTTCGGGCGATATAGGCTTCTCCGAGGATCACCGTCTTTATCGCCACGTCCTCGATCTTGGTGTCGGCTTTGCTGATGGCAAGGCTTTCCATGTCCATGACGAGATCGGTGATATCCGGAGAACGCTCACGGAGGGCGAGCAGGCCGGTATTCTTACAGGCATTGACAGCGGGGTCCTCGACCGCCTGCGCGGACGCGTTTTCTGTCAGAAGACCGATAAGGACGGCTGCTTCGGCGATTGCTAGGAGCTTCATGGGAATCTCTTTCGTAAAAAACCCGCGACCAGCGCGGGCTTAGGGGGAAACTCAAATGCTGAAAGGCACTAGGCCTTATCGACAACCCTCTTCACGGTATCCTTGGCGTCGCCCTTGGCAACCTGGGCCTGACCTTTGGCTTCCTGAACGGCGCCCTTGGCCTGCTCCTCATGATTGTCGACCACTTTGCCCGCTGCCTGCCGGGCCTTGCCGGCGACTTTGTTCGTCTTTCCCTTAATCTTGTCTGCGGTACTTCCCATGATACTCTCCTCTAATTCGCGCTACCAAACGTCCCGATGCCGCTATTCGTTCCACGCGCCAACACCGCGCTTCGGACGGAGGGTCATCGACGTCAAACCTGGCGGACGAGCAACCGGGATATGACACCCGTTTGCGATCGACCGAGCAAGTTCGAGCGCCAGGAACTCTGCTCGCGACAAGGGCCTCGAGGACAACCTGTGGGCCCGGAATCGATGTGATCATTCTGGTGCTGACAGACCTGGTATTGAGCGTGCAAACCCGTGCAGTAAGATCGACAAGTTTGAAAAAGGGCTGATGTGGGCCGTCCTTGACCGCGATGAACAAGTCAACCTTGTCAGAAAAGCTGGCGTCATGTCCGTAGTGCTGGAAAGCGGCGGCGAGATACGCCCTGCTGATATCATCGACGTCGAACGTCTCGAGGCGCCTCATCGAAAACTCGATGTGGTCGAACACACACACCAGTCCGTGGGCCCTCACGGACGACCAAGTATGGTCGGAGATGACCGCTAGACGTCTGCATTGTCGTTGAATGGCAATCCGCGCGTCCTCCAGGCGTCGCGCAGGATGTCCTCTAGATCCTCCACGCTGAACTCGTCCAAGTTCGCCCAAAGCTAGCCAGCGTCTTTAGATCGAATGTCGTCTCCGGATCGGCTTCGGCCGCTTCGGCAAGCCTGCTGATCTCCTGGCGGACTTCATCGTTCTTATTCATGGTGAGTCCTCATCGGTTGAGTGCATACGTTCTCGAAGGCGGCCTCTAGTCGAACTGCTCGCCGTGACCGATCTGCTCCTTCTGTGGAACCGGGATAGACCACCCCCGGCAAGCTGTTCCGCTTGGTTGACGCGTCACCCAAGCGGAGGTCAGCGGCCTGTACTTTGCGGGTCGTGCGCGTCAATTTGGGGAGCCAGCCGCCCGTGGGTGGCAAGCAGGTCGTCCAATGCGCGATCGACGCCAGTCCACGCGGACAAGCAGCACTCCGCGCGATGGAAGAGATGCTTCCGATTATTTCTTTCGCTTAGAAGCCGCCCAACCGCACGCCGCGCCAACCGCTATGCCGATCGCAATTCCAATTGGGACGCTGTCGAGCATCGTTGCACCGAATGCCGCCCCCAGACCGACACCTACCCCGATCCCGAAAGCAGTTGCTTGCGCGGTCACTGGCCGCCCTCTCTCACCGTTGGCGAAGCCGACGGTCGTGGCTCAACTTCTCCTGGGGTAAAAAAAGTGAGATACGCCACGGCAAGAATGATCGCAATGACGAAGATAGTTAGCACCAGTTTGATCATGCTATTCGCGGCTTTTTGTTCCGTGTTGCTCATGCCAATTACAACATCGACTTGGCACGGAAGTTCCAGGCACTCGGCATCCATCGCGGTTCGCCCGCGACGCATCGATGTTCACCCTGGTGCTCAGTGCCGCTGCTCGGGCGATCGATGTCGTTCCTGGGCGTCAGGGTGAAAGGCTGGCCCCAATTTGAACTTTACTGGATGCTCCAATCGCTCCCGGGTCTCGGGTGGCGGCCCGGTCAAGCCGTTAGTAGCTTGACGACTTCATCAAGCGTCTCTCTGACCGGATAATAGCTCGGTCCGCCGACTTTCTGCAGACCGGCAACATAAATGTGGGTGCTGCTAGGGAAATGCCGGACGGCAACAACATGTTCAGGGTTTATGAAGATGAGAGGGTCTTTTGGACCTGCGTAGTGGAATGGCACCAGCCTCATCGTCATCCTCCCAGGATTAGCTGTTTCCGCCTAGAACGAGAAAAGTCGCGGTTGGTTGCAGGACATCCCGTCGTGTCAGACCTCTGCCGTTCGAGCGAAGACAGCGACGCGCCAAGCAGTCGTATGCCTTTTCGCGGCTGGAAGAGTGGTGCAAGAAGCAGGTCGACCACCTCCTCAAGATCGGTGATCGCCGGCAGAGGTGCCGGAACGGTTTTGCTGCGGGGCTATCTCGACGGGGGTCGTTTGTCGCGGTAAAGAGGACCGTCGAGGAGGTCGGCAATAGCCGCAAGAAGGTCGAACACAGACTCGACCATAAGTGACCAGCGCAACTGGACGGCCACGTTGCAAAGTCCATCGGACTAAAGTCCATTTTGAGTCGCCGACAACGAAGTTAGGGTGCAACCGATGTTGCCCTGCGTTTTGCGATGCGTGCAGCGGCGGTGCTCCCAATGTGGAGGGTTGAGATTTAGTCAGCGCTTCGAACTGCATCTAGGAACACGCACCGTCATCTGAGACGAAAAGCGTCTGTTCGACCGAATGAAAGATCTGGAATGCTTTGCTGGTCAGACAAGGATGGGCGGGACGTTCGTCATTTCACCCAGCCGTTGGTTTCAGTGGTCATCCCGGCCTTCAATGCCTCCCGTTATATCGAACGCACACTTCGATCCGCCGGGTGCCAGACCTACCGGAACTTGGAGATCATAGTCGTCAATGACGGCTCTACCGATGATACGGCAAGGGTGGTCGAGCAAGTGGCGCTGGCAGATTCGCGGATCCGCCTGCTGTCCACGCCAAACCGCGGCGTCGCCGCAGCAAGGAACACCGGCATCCGCGAAGCAACAGGTCGGTTTGTGGCATTTCTTGACGCGGACGATCTCTGGCACCACACGAAAATCGAAAAGCAGGTGAATGCGCTCAATCGCTTAAACCCACAGTGGGCTGCGGTTTATGTGCTGCATTACATCATCAATAGCGACGACGAGATCCTTCGCTCCTGCCGGCCCGATGTCGCCAGAGGATATATCTTCGCCCGGCATCTGACTTTCAAATATGTCGGCAATGGCAGCGCGCTGCTTGTCCGTCGGGATGTCGCGCTCGAGATTGGCGGGTTTGACAGCTCCTATGCAGCAGCAGGAATTGGCGGCTGTGAAGATCTCGATTTCGAACTCAGGCTGGCCGCGCGCTATCAAATCGAAGTCATCCCTGAACGACTGGTTGGATACAGGCAGTATCCAGGCAACATGTCGTCCAATCACCTGCAAATGGGCCGAGGCGCTCTGGAGGTTATCAGGCGTTCACTGGCGGCAAACCCTCAACTCCCCCAATACGCAACGCGAAGCGCAATCAACGCTACCCAGAAATACGCATTTTGGGAGTTCCGCCAAGCCAGGAACACGTATCTGTCACTTGTGACGATCTGGTCGATCTTAAAAAGCGAACCATCTTTCGTGGTTCGGCTTGCATTCGAGAAGTGCCTGCGCCTGAGACAACATTGTCTTCGCCTCTTGACCGCAACGGCGAACGGTCGAGATCCACCGCGATTGAACAGATCGAAATTCGACCAGCAAATTGTCCCTTCGTATGTCGAACGCCCGGACGAGACCGCGCAATCTCGACGTCACCTGATGCGGCTGACGGAGGTGGATGCCGAGCTGAGTTCAGCCCTTGAGCTCGTGGCGGACCGGCTCGGCCAGGCGGCTAAATCACAACCCCTGTCTTCGTAGCCGGAGGCGGAATCAGACACTTGGGGATCGACATCCCGGCGTTCGTGGAGCGCCGCGGGCGGCAAAATCATCGAGACCAGGCAGGCCCATAAAAGCGTTCGTTCGCCACTCCAGTGTCGCTGGACGTTTTCTAATTGCTTGCCATGTCTATCGCATAGCCGATCGACAGGTGTCGGATGCTTTTCTTCAGACCGAGGAAATGGAGGGTGCAGCTTGACAGTCATCACGATAGCGATCGTGGACGACCACCCTCTCTTCCGAGAAGGGGTGAGCCGCAGCCTGTCCGAAATCGAGGATTTCGTCGTTGTCGGTGAAGGGGCAAGTGCCGATGACGCCGCCACGCTGGCGGTGTCCCAAAGGCCTGACGTCCTTCTGCTCGACGTATCAATGCCCGGAGGAGGAATCGATGCGATTTCCGAGATCCTGGCGCGAAGCCCACAGACAAAGGTCCTGATGCTGACCGCCTCGGAGGACATCGACTCTGTTGTCGCTGCGCTACGACGAGGCGCAGCCGGATACGTCGTCAAGGGTAGCGGATCACGCGGACTTGCTGAGGCCATTCGAACGGTCGTTGAAGGCTCGAGGTTCATCTCGCCGACCATGCGCGCCAAGGTCGAACAAAGTCTTCTCGACAGACCGGCTTCACTCACTCCCCGCGAAACCGACGTGATAGAATTGGTAGCCGAAGGACTTTCCAACAAGCATATCGGGCGGCGGCTGAACCTGCAGGAGAAAACGATCAAGCATCACATGACCGAAATACTGTCCAAGCTTGGCGCCAGCAATCGGACGGAAGCGGCAATCAGATGGCGCCAGGGCGCCTAGCCTTTGCCGCTTGTCACAAGCATCAGAGGAGCGAAGTCCTCGCTTTCGCGTACTCCCCTATTACCGGCCGCCTGCATTCCTATCCATCGCCTCTAACCGTACGCGAAGCATTCCGCATCCGTTGCGGAGCTCGGACGCTCGACACTGGTCGATAAATTGAAGCGTCATCAGGGAGGTTCTGACTGGAGTCGGCAACGTTGCTGGAACCTCCCTGACGTCCTTTCAACAAGGATCAGGAGAATCTAAGCCGGATCGTGCCGAGGGAAAGCCGGACTTAAGTCCGGCTGGCGACGTCAGGACACGCTGCTCATATGTTATGCGAGGTAATGTGAAGGTCCGTGGAGGGGCGGGACAGGAGGAGAATATGAAGTTCGGCCCCGATAACTACAATCACGAAGAGCGCTGCTCGCAAGGCCACAGTTCGGCATCCACCATCGCCACAATCGAAGCAGCCCTTTCCGCCGATCCGGATATCGACAGCAGTGCCATCGAGATCAGGATGCTCGGCCCTGTCGTCCTGCTCGAAGGCTTTATAACCAAGGCCGCAGACCGCGACAAAGCCATCTCGCTTGCTGCGATGATCGTTGGCTGGGAGAACGTCCAGGACCGGATGCTCAGCCGTTTTCCCACTCAGTAGGCAGGCGGATCCTACGCTAGGACCAAGGTCGGACCGGCCCCGGCCTGAAGTCCGACGTCTGGAACACTTCCTCGATCTTTCGGTTTGGCTCCCCAGCGGAACCATCCGCACCCAAGGAGGAAAACAGATGAATATCAAAGTAGTAGGAATCGCCGCAAGCATCCTGTTGGCATCGACTTCTGCCTATGCGCAGTCTTCGACGGTAACAGGAGCAGTAGGCGGTGCTGCAACGGGTGCGATTGTCGGCGGCCCGGTCGGTGCTGCTGTCGGCGGCATCGTCGGCGGCGTGGCAGGTAGCGTTATCGATCCGCCGCCGCCGAAGGTGGTGACCTACGTTCAGCAGGCTCCCGCCCCGACTACGCGCGTCGTGGTGAAGGAGAAGGTCGTCGTCGGGCAGCCCCTGCCGGAGACCGTGGTCGTCACACCAATTCCCGACGATCCGAAATATGCATACGCGATCGTCAACGATCAGCGTGTGATCGTCGAACCTTCCTCCCGGAAGGTGATCCAGGTCATTCAGTGACCATCGGCGGCTTCATCCGCCCTTTACAACAGTCAGGGCACGCATCCGACGCATGAAAATGCGTGGCGGCATCGCGTGCCCGAAACCTCGGAGATTGATCATGAAAAGCAACCATCTCACCATGCTGGTAGCAGCGCTGTCACTAAGCGTCTCGCCGCTTGCAACACTGCCCGCGGCGGCCCAGCAGGACACCAAGAGCGGCGGCCAGACCCAACCCGGTTCGCAGACGGGCACTGACGCCGGCTCGAAGGCCGGCTCCAGCGCCACCGGAACCGGCACCGACTGCACGCCAGACGCTTCGGGAGCCTGTCCGCAAGGCAAGGGCCAGTCATCGCAGCAGAAACCCGGTCAGGGTTCGGACATGAAAAAGAGCGCCGAACAGCCTTCGAACGATAATTCTTCGACAAAGGGAAGTGCATCCGGCAAGTCTTCGACGGAAACCAAGCCCGGATCGCAAGGCGCCGGCGGCGCCACCACGACCGAACAGAAGCCCGCCGCCAAGTCCGGCAGCACCGATACAAGCGGCTCGGCCACCTCAGGCACGAAGAGCAGCACGCAAAATGCCAAGCCTGCAGAGGGCTCGGGCAACGCCGCCACCACGCAAAGCGGCGATGCGTCGAAACAGTCGACCGATCAGAACTCTTCGACGACGAACAAAAGCTCTTCCCAAACCAGCGTCAACAACAACACCACGACGAACAATCAGACGTCCAACACCAAGACCAACGTCAACATTTCCGTCGAGCAGCAGACCGAAATTCGCACAGTGGTGAAGGAGGTCCATGTTGCGCCGGTGAAGGAAGTGAATTTCACGGTCTCCGTCGGAACGACGATCCCGAAGAAGGTTCGTCTCGAACCGCTGCCGCCACGCATCGTGAAGATCGTTCCGCAGTATGAAGGCTACCGCTTCTTCATCCTTGCTGATGGCCGGATCGTCATCGTCGATCCCGATGCGCTAACGATCGTCTACATCATCCAGGTTTAACAGGCATGTCCCGGCGGCGTCTTGCGCCGCCGGCATCCTAGATGGCAATCAGACGGTGCACTGCTGCAGTCGCTCGTCCTTGTTGTCGCCGACCTGAACGGCGGTGACGTTTTTCGAGTCGATCTCCACGCCATCTTACATCCGCTCAAGGACTTCTGCCTTGGGCACCTTTTGCGGTGGAACACACCGCATCGCCCGGCTATAAAGGTCATGCTGCGTTTGCATTTTAGCGGTAACCCATGCCTAGTCCTCCCGAAGCCTCAGGTGAAAGCGTCAGCGACTCGAGCTCGGGTCGCGTCCAGAAAACAGATTTGGCAAGCCAAATCGCCGCGACGGATTCCACGGGGACCACCCAAGCCGACAACCCGCAGGCCCACGGATCCTTCGGCCAAACTCGGCAGGCCGCGAGCAATCTGTTGCATGCGCTGCGCCAAGATTTACAGGCAAGTTCTGCGTTGGCGAAGACCAAGACGATGGCTTTGTTTTTGAGAACGAAGCTAAGGAGGTCGATGCGGTTGGGAGCCACATCAGCTCCAACCAAATGGCTGACCACTGCTCTCGCCAAAGCCGGACGTGGTATTCGCAATCGGCTTGTCGAGCCTCGTGAAAGTCGCCTTCGACGGTCGCTTCTGGCGGGCTGGTGGAAATTCGCTATGGGATCGGCCTTTCTTGTCTGCCTCCTCGTAGGAAGCATTCTGGTGTGGGCGCTAAAAGACGTGCCCTGGGGCGAGATCCGTGAGGGAACGTTAAAGCCTATCGTGGTGCTGGAAACCGCTGACGGCGCGCCGCTGGTAAGGCAAGGGCCTTATCAAGAGTCATATGCGCGATACGACCAGTTCCAGCCCCATCTAATCGATGCCGTACTTTCGATTGAGGACAGGCGGTTCATGGATCATTTCGGCGTCGATCTCAGAGGGATAGGGAGGGCGCTTCTCCGGAACTTGGAGGCTGGTTCGGTGGTGGAGGGTGGCAGCACGATCACCCAGCAACTCATCAAGCTGCAGTACCTCGACAGCGATCGAACAATAAAACGAAAGATACAGGAGGTGGTCATTGCCGTCTGGCTGGAGTGGAAGCTCGGCAAGCGGGAAATCCTGACGCGCTATCTCAATAGTGTCTATCTTGGTGCGGGCGCTACCGGCATGCCTGCCGCCGCGCGGATTTATTTCAACAAGGATATCGGCGACCTTAACCTGCCGGAGTCCGCTATGCTGGCGGGGTTGCTGCGGGCACCGAGCCAATGGAATCCCATCGACAATTTCGAAGGCGCCCGGCAGCGCACCATGGTCGTTCTCGACGCAATGGCGACGAACGACAAGATCACCGCGCCGGAGGCTGCGGAGGCCAAGGGGAGCTTTGCCAAGCTACATCCAACGACGCCGACGCCGCGCTCGGGAAGTTGGTTTGCCGACTGGATTTCGCCGCAAGCGAGCGAAATCGCCGGCTCCTCGCCAGGTTCGACGACGGTGCGCACCACGCTGGTACCGCAGTTGCAGCAGATCGCCGAAAGAGTCGTGAAAAGAGCCCTGGACGGTGAAGGAAAGACAGTCGGAGCATCGCAGGCCGCTTTGGTTGCGATGACGCCGGACGGCGCGGTCGTGGCCATGGTTGGCGGGCGCGACTACAAGGCAAGCCAGTTCAACCGCGCCGTCACTGCGATGCGCCAGCCGGGGTCAACATTTAAGCTGTTCGTCTATTACGCAGCATTGAAGGCCGGGCTCACTTTGTCTGACCGGGTTCTGGATGCGCCAATTGACGTCGACGGTTGGTCGCCAGAAAATTCCAGTGGCAACTATAGTGGTTGGGTAACGCTTGCCGAGGCGTTCGCGCGATCGCTCAATGCCGCTTCAGTGGCGCTAGCCGAAGAAGTTGGCCTAGACAATGTGATCGCCGCAGCGCGCGAACTCGGCATCGATGCGCCACTTGCCAATACGCCGTCTTTGGCGCTCGGGACATCCGAAGTAAATCTGCTTAACCTCACCAGCGCCTATGCGTCCGTTCAACTCGGCAGGGCACCTGTTAAACCCTGGGGCATCGCCGACTTTCAAGCGGCAGGGCAGACGAAGACGTTTCGGGTTGGCTCACAATCAAAGCCAAGTGTCGATCTTTCTCCCTACCAGTCCGATCTCCTCGGGCTCCTGCAGTTGGTGGTCGAGCGCGGTACGGGGCGTGGAGCAGACCCGGGCACGTTTGCAGCCGGCAAGACGGGTACCAGCCAGAACAATCGTGATGCCTGGTTCGTCGGTTTCACGGAATCGCTCGTCGTCGGTGTCTGGGTTGGCAATGACGATGACGCGCCGATGAAGGGGGTGACGGGCGGCGCCCTGCCAGCCCATATTTGGCGTGACTTCATCCGCCAGGCGACGGCCGAACCAACGCTGAATGGGGTGCGATCGACAGAAGCAGCAACCGATGGCCAAGGCGCACCGCAATCCTGTAACATTGCCGCCTGCTCGCGCACTTACCGCTCCTTCCGGCCGTCCGACTGCACCTATCAGCCATATTCCGGCGGACGACGGCTCTGCGAAAAATGATATGGGTGCGGCTAGATCAAGCCGGGCGAGCCCGGAAGCCTGATCTGCGCTCGCGGCGGATGCTTGCATTGCATCGGCGAGGATGTGCCTGAGCGGCTGGATGTGGTTCCGGCGCCGTTCCGCGTGATCGTCACCCGCCGCCTCAAAATATGCCTGGCGGGCCTATACCGACGGCGTTGTTCAGGCTTCAGCGCCTGAACAACTGATCCAGGCCGGGTTGCAGCGCCATCCCCATCACAAGTCTGCGCGTTCGCCCGGCTGGAATAGTATGAGCTGCGTTGCGACGAAACCCACAAAAGACCGTGCCGATATCGCAGTGCCTTTGCCGAAACCGCTGAGATCACCCATGGCCGCGCGCGGCCATCACTTCTAGCGGCACAGTGCCGGGGAGACTCATCGCTCTCCGCGAACGTAGCTTGCGCCGAGCGCCAGCGGCAGATTGGCTCGGCGGCCGGCGACGATCAGCACCAGCATGACCATGGCAAACGGGGTCATCTGGATGATGTTGGTGGGGATGTCGACACCCGCCACCTGCAGGGCCGTGGTCATCGACAGGCAGGCGCCGAACAGCAGCGCACCGAACAGAACCCAGACCGGTCGCTCGGGGCCAGCATGGCCAGCACGATGCCGATGAAACCGTTACCATGGGTCTTGAACGGCACGAAGATGCCGGCGCCGACAATGGCGATGAAAGCGCCGCCGAGGCCGGCGAACAGGCCGTGCACAGCACGGCGACCGAGCGGGTCCGCACCACGTCGACACCGGCGGCATCCAGCGCCGCCGGCTTGTCGCCGGCCGCCTGCAATGCCGATCCGAGATGGGTGGAACGGTAGATATCGACCATCACCCCGACCAGGATGATGGCGAGATAGGTGATGACGGGGCTGTTGAACAGCGCTTCGCCGATGACCGGGATTTTGGCGAGCAGCGGGATCGGCAGCGTCGGCACGGCAGCTGCCGAGTTGAATTGCATCGATCTGTCAAAAACCTCCAGCTCACCCTCATCATAGACAGCAGAGAGCGTGTCTCAGATCTAGCAGAACCCGTTCAACTTGAGGATCTTATGGGCGTCGATTGCCGCCCGGAGTTCATCTTCGGAGTTTCGATCTCCTCGGTTAGCGTCCGGATGGTGCATCTTGAGCATCAGTTTGTAGCGTCGTCTAATTTCCTCAGGCGTCGCGTCCTGCGAAAGACCGAGCGTTTCGAAGGCTTTTGCTTCCAATACCTTGAGCTTACGCCGCTGGAGATCAGCTTTCGTAGCTTGATGTCGTGCAGCAATCTTGCGTGCGTTAAGGGCTTTTGCCGTACCGGAGCGAACGGTCGAAGGAAGCGGCATCTCTGTCGCCTGATCAAGGCGGGTCCCCCACGTCTTACGGCTGCCGTTTGCTGCTTCCCTCTGATAGCGGGCGGTCACCGGATCAGACAGATTGCTCGCGAAATTATATCCCTTGTTGTATTCCCTCGCATGTTGCGGGCAGAACAACAGGTACAAACCCTCCGCATCTCGCCCAACGGGCGCGCGATTGGCGCCGCCGCTTTCGCAGCCGTCCCACTGGCATTTCGACTGGTAAGGCTCGCGGAGCGGAGCTGATTTTTTGCTCGTTGGCCTCAGGCCGACGAAAATCTTCGAATCATACGTCATCGCGCGTTATATGGCGGTCTTCATCGAGCCGGCAAGCAAACCATGCAATAGGCACGCCGATAGTCGGGACAGGGGGTTCCTGCTCCGGCATCTTTACTCCTTGCTCGTCACCGGCGCTCAGTACCCATGGCTGTGTTTTCGGTCGAGCCCTTCATTCTGAGGATCTGCGCTGCCCAGCCGACGGCCCTAGAGAATCCATCAATGTCCCCGTCGTCATTCCCATGGTGGTTTGCCGCGAACGCCCGGATCGCAACCTGCCCACCGCTATGGAACCTTGCCCTCCCGTTCAACGCAATCTATATTCTGTTCAACACAGGAGAATCTTATGGGTACCCAACCACGAACTGCTGCGGAACGCGAAGCGAAAATCGCGTTGGCCCGCAATAAGCTCGTACTCGAGCAAGCGAAGGCCGTCGGTCTCCTTGGCACGGCGAAGAATACCCGCTTGTCGGGGCGAGTGCCGTCGGAGTTGATCGAGGCAGCCAAGAAGCGGGCCCATGTTACCTCCGACACCGAGCTGCTGGAATTGGCCCTTTCACGGCTGGCTCTCGAAGACGACTTTGGCGCGCGTCTGGTGGGCCGCAAGGGCCGCATCCCGACGGATATCGATCTTGGGATTTGATCTCTCTGAAGCCCTCCGATCACTAAAG
>NZ_JABFCP010000006.1:0-821265 GCF_013087615.1 Rhizobium sp. WYCCWR 11152
CAGCCCCAACAACACGGTTGCTGAGGCGCGCAGCCCGAAGGGCGAAGCCTCGAAGGACACGCCGCAGCGCTGCTCCTTGCATCCATCTGACGTTTGCGCACCCGCCTCGCCCTTCGAGGCCCCTGCGGGGCATCTCAGGATGAGGCTTCTTGGGTCCCGCCAGCAACCATCAGAACGACCGGTGAACCGCCTTGTCGTTGGCAAGGCGCGTCACGCAGCCTTCGAGCTTGGCGAGCAGCAGATCGAAGTCGAGCGGCTTCGTCAGATAGTCCGCCGCTCCGCCGCGCAGGCCGGCTAGCGTGTTTTCCCGGTCGGTCAGTGCCGTCAGCAGGATGAAGGGAATATTGGAGAGCTCCGGGTGGTTGATCTGAATTTCTGCCAGAAGCTGGTGCCCGTCCATGACCGGCATCGAAATGTCGCTGATGACGATATCGGGCCATTTCGACAGGATCATTTCCAGTCCCTCGGCGCCGTTCGAGGCCTCGAGTGTCTTGTAGCCGGCTTCGCTCAATTCTTCGACGAGGAGGTTCCGGATCTCGACTTCGTCTTCTACGCACAGGACTGTAACCATGAGCTCTTCCTTAAGCTGCGACGTGTTGATCCGACAATAGAAATTCTATTGGCAGAAGAAGGGTGAATGTTGTGCCTTTGCCGAGCTCGCTCGTCACTTCGACGGTGCCGCCATGCAATTCGATGACCTGCTTGACGACATTGAGGCCGATGCCGGTTCCGGCAATGCCCGTGGCGCTGCGGGCGCGATAATAGGGTTGGAACAGCTTCGGTAGATCCTCCGCATCCATACCGATGCCGCTGTCGGAGATGGCGATCTCCACCGTCTTCTCGTCGACCCGGGCGCGAACATGAATGTCAGGCGCGTTGGGCGAATACTTAACGGCGTTCGAAATCAGGTTGGTGAAGACCTGTTCCATCGCGCTGCGGTCGAACGTCAATACATCCGGTATTGGCTCAAGATCGAGATGGAACACATGCGTGCGGCTGAGATGCCGCTGCCTGTCGCAGCAGCTGACGAGCAGGGTTTTCAGATCGCCTTCGCTGCGCTTCAGTGTGATCTGTCCGGTTTCGAGCCGCCCGCTGGCGAGGATGCTCTCCATCAGGTCGACCATGCGCACGACAGCGCTTCGGATCACGCCGGCTTTTTCGTGAACGTAATCACCGCTGACGTTGGTCGTCGAGCGGCAGAGCCGCTGGGCGGCAGCATCGATGATGGCGAGCGGCGTGCGAAACTCGTGCGAAGCCATGGCGACGAACTGGCGCTGGAGCGCATTCACCTGGCGTTCGTGCACCAGCAGGCGGTCCAGTTCCTCTCTCTGCCTTTCGATCTCGGCCGTTCGATCAGCCACCATCTCTTCCAGATGGTTGCGGTGATGGGTGAGCTGCGCCTGGCTGTCCAGCAGGGTCAGCGAGGTGCGATGCAGACCTCGCCCGAGCCAGCACACGACGGCGATCAGCAGCGCCAGGCAACCAAGCCCCGCCGGCGCGATCTGCCGAAGCAGCATGAATCCGGGCAGGATAGGCGGCCACACGAGGTAGCCGATCGTGCCGCCGTCATGGGACGACACAGGCACTTGCGCCCGTTCGTCCTCACTTTTCGAAGGCGCGAAATGCAGGCCTTCGAGCCGCGCATAATGGGCGATGCTTTCGGCAGCCTTTCCATCGAGGAACTTGACCGAGATGGCGATGAACTCCTGGCCCGGCTCGATCTGCATCCTGCCCGAGCTCGGCAGAATGGGACGCACGCTTGCTATCGCCGGTCTGTTGCCGATTATGATCGTCCGAACCGCGGCCAGTTGACCGAGCGCTTCGGCGCTGGGCTTTGCAGCCCGCTCAACGAGAACGGTGCGCATCTCACCGGCGAGAGCGGTCACGTCTCGGCCGTCGTCGTCACCGAGCCGCGGCGGCATGGCATCCGCGCCGTCGCGGAACGCAAACATCAGGCGATTGGTATCGTCGAAGATATAGGTCCTGTCGTGCCCGAAATACCGGCTCGTCCACCGGCCGACATTGTCGAGCAGCCATTCATGGTTCCGTTGCTTGGCATAAAGGAAGGCATCGTCCCATTTGGTGACGCTTTCCTGCTCCCGGGGAAGTGCCGCGATCTGCTCTTCCAATCCTTGACCGACGAAGTCGGCCTGCCGGCGCAGCGAGAGATCATCGACCTTCACCGCTGCGAGCCACGCAAATCCGCACAGCAACGCAGCCGCCGCGCAGGTGAGCGTCACCAGGACGAATGTGATGTGGGATGTGAGCCCGACCTTCAATACCTGCAACCTTTTGATGACGCCCGCTGCCGAGAAATTGACACGCAAAGGTTGACGGACCGTGAATTATGCGCTCCCGTGCGGGCCTGCGGCAGGTCTCCATAGGCATTCCGCAATCGTTGAAGGAGAAGCACATGGATGCAGCACCGTCGGATACATCAGGCATCAGGATCGAGCCGATCGCTGCCGCCCATATCGACAGCTTTCATCATGCGCTCGACGTGGTCGCGCGGGAGAAAAAATACCTGTCCATGCTGGAAGCAACTCCCCTGCCGCAAACGCGCGAGTTCGTGAAGGGCATGATTGCAAAAGGCAATCCGCAATTCGTTGCCACCGCGCAAGACCAGGTGGTCGGCTGGTGCGACATCAGCCGGCATTTTTTCCCGTCGCACGCCCATCGCGGAAACCTCGGAATGGGGATCCTTCCCGCCTATCGTGGCAAGGGTCTCGGACGAAGGCTCATCGAGACGACCTTGAGAGCCGCCCAGAAAAGTGGTTTTGCCCGGATTGAACTTGATGTTTACGAAGACAACACTCGTGCAATCGCTCTCTACGAAAAGATGGGATTTGCACGCGAAGGCATCGTCCGGCGTGCGGCACGCATAGACGGTCGGTTCATCGATGCGATCAGCATGGCGCTTCTGTTCGACGAGCGCGGCGCGGCTGATATCGCCGAGAATTCTTGAACGAGTCCGGCTGACTCCTCTCTCTCGACGATCCTCTTTTCGACCGGGAGTTGGAACAAATGCTCTTTCACGCGATTAGTTCGATGCGAATGCGCCGCCATGCATCGGGCTCAGCGAGGAGGCAGCCATGCACATCACCCGCCGGCAATTTGCAGCGCTTGCAGCCGTAGTTTTCCTGCCGGGGATGCCACTCACGGCAGACGAGGAAAACGCTCTCTTCTGGCGCGCCAAATCCCCCGCGAATGACCATGTGCTTTTAGGCTACGTGCGCATCCGCGCCGACAGTTTTCCTGACATCGTGGCCGAGGGAAAACGCCTAGTCGATCAATCGAAGACGGTGCTGATCGACGTCAATCCCAGCCTCACCCTGTCGACCACCAAGTTCAGGAACAGTGATATCAAGCCCGTCTTTACAGGTTTGACGTCATCCGATCAGGATGAGTTCAAGACCATTTTCTCGACATCCCCGGCAAAGGGAGCGATCGAAAAGCTTTCCGGTTTCGAGGCGAGCCTGCTCCTCATCGGCGAAGGACAGCATGCCTTCGGCCCCGACGCGCCGAGCATCGGCCTGGCGCTTGCGAAATACGGCGTATCGATCGGGCGCGATGTAAAGACGCTTGCCGCCGACGGGGAAATGCAGGCCATGCAGAAGCCATTGACGCTCGAAACGGTCAATTCCGTCGGCCCCGCCTCGATCGCCTATCTTCTCGAGCTGCGCCGCCGGATCGGACCGATCGGCGCCCATTTCGACGAGCTCTACAAGGCTGATCGAGCGGATCGCGAACTTGTCGGCAGGCACGAACGCTTTCATCATCCTGCCGATCGGCCTTTTGAACGGTCCCCACAGCATTGTCGGCGACCTCCGCTCTCGCGGCGCCGAAGTGGGGGCAATCGGGTGAACCGGGTTTTGAGCAATTCCAGGTATCGCGACATAATTATGCGGGATTCTTTCGCGGGGCCACGCACCTATCGGGCGAAAGCCTCGAACGGATTGTCGTGGGTCAGGCGCACCAGTGTGCCGTCGTCTATGCCCCGCCGTTTCAGCTCTGGCAGCAAGACCGTGGAAAGATGCGTATACGGTTTGGGCGTCCCGCCCATCGGCAGCGCCGGATCGAACCAGCCGCGGTCATGGCTCAACAACAGGCGATCACCGCAGCCCGCCTCCAGCGCCTTGATCACCAGCTCCGCCACCTCGTTGTCCCCGGCCCGGCCGACATGATCATACTCGATCCAGGCGCCTCGCTCGGCGACGGCGACATTATAGGCGAAGTCCTTTTCCTCCTGCGTATGGATCGAGATAAACCTGTCGGCCCTGTAGCCCTCCGCCTCGATGACATCGAGCTGGTCCATCACGACCCGTCCCCTGATCGTATGGCTGCCGATGACGGCGTCGGTCTGCGCCGCCGCGCGCGCGGCTGCCCGCAGGATTTTCGTCTCGAGCGCCGTCATCCCGTCATCGCCGGCGCTGAGCTTGATCCAGCCTGCCTGGAACCCGGTCTCGTCGATCTGCTCGGTCAGCTCCCGGAGCATCCATGCCTCCAGCTCCTTCTCGGAAGCATGGCGGACCCATTCGGGAATCCAGGGCTCACGGTAATTGCCGGTGGGCACGACGATCGGAAAATCCGTCGCAAGTGACACCGCAAGATCGATATCCGCACGGCGTCCGACGCCGCCTGTCGAGCATTCGACCAATGCCGTCACCCCGAGCTTCTTGATCCGCTCGATCTCGGGGGCCATCAGCCGAACGACGTCGTCGGTCACTGCTTCGGCATAACCGGGCTGGTCCGGCGTCCTGAGGTCGACGAAGACGTGCTCGTGCGGGAGGATCATCCCAAGTTCGGATTTGCTCTTAGGCCCGAGCGTCGTGCGCAGTTGTTTCAAAGTCTCTCCCCCACAGTCGCACCGGCTTTGCGTGCAGCCCTCGACCGACACCGAAGCGTCGACACTGCCGCGAAAGTAGATCGTTACGTGATGAAATCAATTGCTCGCTCGATGGAAATTCTGACAACCTGACCCTTGATGTCGAC
This sequence comes from Rhizobium sp. WYCCWR 11152, assembly GCF_013087615.1. Classification (NCBI taxonomy): domain Bacteria; kingdom Pseudomonadati; phylum Pseudomonadota; class Alphaproteobacteria; order Hyphomicrobiales; family Rhizobiaceae; genus Rhizobium; species Rhizobium sp. WYCCWR 11152. Next base: position 4,993 of record NZ_JABFCP010000006.1, read on the forward strand.
TTCCGACCTGGCGCCCTCCGGCAGCCATCCCGCTACCACTTCACGCTGAACCCGACCTTGGCGCCGAAGGCGTTGCTGTCGCCGAAGTCCTTGAGGCTGGTTCTGGCGAAGGCCTCGCCGTAGGCCGCGTATCGGTCGTCCGCCCAGTTGAGCGAGCCGCCCATGCCAAGGCCGGCCCAGAGCGCCTGGTTCTCACTGATAAGCTTGGTCCCCGAGACATCGACATCCGAGCCGTCGAGGAAGTCGTAGTAGAGATTGGCGATGCCGTAGAGCTTCGAGCGACTGATCTTTCCGGAGGCATCCTTCCAGTCGCTGTCATAATCGGCTGAGATGCCGAGACGGCCGGTCAGGCTGTCGCCATCGTCGAGCGAGGCAGCGGTGCCATAGGCATCGGTGAAGTCATCGAAACGCACGGAGGAATAGGCAAACTGCGCCTGCGGCGTCAGCGACCATCGGTTCGTCAGCGCGATCTTCTGGCCGGCTTCGACGCTGAGCCCATAGCCGAAGCCGTTGTTGTCGTCGGTAAGCGTGGTGTGAAGCGTCGAGGATTTGAGATCGCTGCTGTACCAGGTCACGCCAGCCTGCGTATCGATGTAGAAGCCGCTGTTGCCGTACCAGGTCAAGGTGCCGTCGAAGCCGTAGCCTGTGGTGTCGATGTCGCCCGTGCCGAAGCGCGAAGAGATGTCTGCCGAGGCCGTATCCACGTGAAAGCTGAGCCCGCCGATCAGCACGCCCGCCCCGCTTCCGCGCAACATTCCGTCGACGCCCGCCTGCAGCGTCCAGCTGTCGACGTCATATTCGGTGCCCGTCGTCGAGGTTTCCGGCTCGAAATGCGAATGCGTCCCGTCGATGCGGGTCCAGATCGCCTTGCCCTGATCGTTGACCTCATCGTTCCCGGCGTCGGCAGCGGATTGACCATCGTCCACCTCGCGCCCGCCGGTGCGCTGGCGCAGCGTCCCGAACTCGTTGAGGCTCTGCAGCACGCCGGCATAGGCCTCGTAGAGCGGCACGGCAGGCGCATATAATAGCCCGGTCGCGGTGCCGGCAGGATCGAGAACGGCTGAGCGCAAATACCAGTCGCCATCGGCAGGCGTGCTGAGACCCCCTTGGTAAAGTCGATAGGCATAAGCCCCGCCGACCACGGCCTGGTCGCCTTCGAACACATAGTCGCCGAGCAGCGAGAAGGTGCCGGCCGACGTACCGGCGACATCGACGATTTTGATGCCTTCGACGGTTTGCGCGCCACCGCCTCCGAGGTTGATCACCTTGACATCGGTGGTGCCTGATGTGTTGCCGGTGACGACGAGGCGGTCGGTCGCGGATGTATCGTCGCCGAGCACGCTCTCGATCTCCAGAGTGCCGCCGCTGCCGATATAGTTGCCCGAGATCGTCAGCGTTCCGATAGAATTGCCCGGCGCCACCACGCCGGCATTGGTCACATCGCCGAAGATCGTGCCGGTGCCGCCGAGAATACCAGCCCCCAATGTCGTGACCGGGCTGGTGATCGAGCCATTGACGGCGAGCCGGCCGCCGCTCACCGTCGTGGCGCCAGTATAGGTGTTGACGCCCGAAAGCGTCTGTCTGCCGCTGGCGACCGTCAGCCCGCCCGTGCCGGCGATGACACCCGCGAACGTGTCGTTGGCATTGGCGATCGTCAGGGTTTGCGCCCCGAGCTGCACGAGGCCGCTGCCGGCCAGGCTCTGGATGGTCGGGGCCGCTGCCCCCGAAACGTCAAGAGCGCCATCCGCGACAACCCGGCTGGAATTGGCGATGGCGCCGGCGCCGGAAAGGGCGAGGCTGCTGCCGAAGTCGATCTGCGTCTCGCCGCTATAGATGCTGTTCGCCAGTAGGCTGAAGACACCGCCACCGGTGACGGTCAGGCCGCCCACGCCGGTGAAGCCGGACGCCGCGTCGGTGCCTACGGTGAAGCCGTTGGTATCGAGTGTCAGCCCGCCGGCGTGTAGATTGAGCTCGCTGCCGGAAAATCCGTTGATGAAGGTCGCGTTAGCGGCGGTAGCGCGCAGAATACCATTGTCGAAATTGGCCTGGCTTGCGCCGGCGCCGCCCCGCAAGGTTTGAGCCTGCAGCGTGCCGCCGCCAGTGATGTTGAGCGTGCCGGAAGATGTGCCCAAGCTACCTAGGGTCGTGGTTCCCGCGTCGACTTGTCCGCCGTTCTGAATGTTGAGCGTGCCAGCGCCTTGAAAGCCGAGTACAAGAGGTCCGAGCGCGTTCCAATGCGATCCCGGTCCTGTCACCGTGACGATGCCGGTGCCTCCAGCCGCAATTCCCAGCCGCGCCTGGCCCGTGCTTGTCAGGGTGCTACCATTCTGGATCGTTAGAACCCCAGGCACTGCACCACCTTGGCCCACGCCTGTGATCCCCACCGAGACGCTCACCGGCCCGTTGACGCCGAGGACGGTCGGCCTCTGCGATGGTGTGCCCGGCTGACTAATGGTTACCGGTTGACCGGCGACGGGAGCGATGCCCGTCGACCAGTTGCTCGCGTCTGTCCAGTCACTGCTTGTTGCTCCGGTCCAAAAAGCGGTTTGGGCCGAGGCCGCCCCTGCGGACAGGGCCATAAGCACCGCTCCCGACACTATCGAGAGAGAAAGGTGCCGCGCTATAAACTCCCGACGCTTTCCCGCGCTACCTAAAGCCGGCGTTGCGAACGAACAGCCGAAACTCAGCGCCGCGAAGCAGATCCGTGAAAGAAGCTTCTGTTTCCTGGTCCTGCGAAACACAGCGCTTGCCCGCATGATGCCGCCCCATAAAATGCTCTTAAAGATTGATTTAAAATAGGTTTTATAGAATCGGCAACTAAACCGCGATTAAAATTGACGAGTGTTAAGAAATTATGATGGTCTCGGGCGCTAAAAATGGCCATGAAGGCAAAGCCGTGGATGGGCCACCCGACTGACGGCAGCCGAAACATCGCCGCACTTTGCTTTTCTTGCGGCTGGTCCACCCGCCCACGCCGCATCGACAACTTCGCCTTCCATCCTTGCCTCTCCCGGCCCTTCTCATAGCTCAGCGCGTTCGGCCCTGTGATCGATCCACTGGATCGATCACTCCCGCTTTGCGGGACCGGGCCCCACCCCCGGCCGGCGCACAGCGCGGATCTTGCCGCTGCCGCCACCGCCGCAGAAGAAGCAGTCTCCGCCGTCGGATTCGAGGCCTGAGACGCCGGTACCTTCGGGCATATCGAGCCGCTCCAGCACCTCGCCGGTTTCGGGGTCGATGCGTCTGACATCGCTGTCATCGCCCTCCCAGGTACCGTGCCAGAGCTGGCCGTCGACCCAGGTGACGCCTGTCACGACGCGGTTGGATTCGATGGTGCGGAGGATCTTGCCGGTTTCCGGGTCGATCTGATGGATCCTGCGGCCGCGGTGCTGGCCGACCCAGAGCGAGCCCTCGGCCCAGGCAAGGCCGGAATCGCCGCCATTGCCGGGCGCCGGGATGGTGGAAACGATACGTCCGGTCTTCGGGTCGATCTTGTGAATGACATCCTCGGCGATCTGATAGAGGAACTCGCCATCGAAAGCCGTACCGGCATGGGACGCAACTTCGATCGAGCGCACCACCTCGCCGCTTGCGGGATCGAGCGCGTTCAGCCTGTCGCCCGAGGCGAACCAGACATGCTCACCATCGAAGGTGACGCCGTTGACGCGCTCGGCGCCTGGAAAGGGTCCATATTCACGGATAATCGTCGCAGCCGATTTTTTCATCTCTTCCATCCTGTTTGCCCGTTGACCAGGGCCATCCTCATCAGTCAGGCCATACTAGTCGCTTGGCAGAGGTCCCGGGAGTAACAAGATCGTCGGGAAACCGGGCAGCGGCGGGCTCATCCAGCGCCGCGCCCGCCCGCGCCCGAAGGATTGCACCTTGCCCTCCTCCGCAAGTGAATCCAGCGCCCGCTGCACTGTGCGCGGGCTGGCACCGAGCGCAATCGCCAGCGCCGAACTCGACCACGCCTCGCCATCGGCGAGAAAGGCGAGCACCGCCCCGTGCTGGCCTTCGACCAGCGGCGCCAGTACGGCGGTCTCTCCGGCACGGCGCGGCGAAAGCGCAAAGCCGCGTTTCGTCGCCGAGACCTCGGCGAGCGCCCGCAGCTCGGCACGCAGCCGGCCGATCTCGACGCGCAGCCGGGCACGGTGCGATTCATCGGCATGTTTGCCGCGGAAGGCACGCGCGATGAGTGTGCCCCGTGCCACATCCGCCGGCCAAGCTTCGGCAAGCGTCCGGGCGAGCGTGAAGAGCACCGGCCGCGTTGCCAGCGACACCGAAAGCTGATCGTCGCGCACGACATGGCGGCAGGCATCGACGACGAGCGTGCCCGAACCTAGCAGCTCTTCCACCTCCTCGAGCAGCAGCGGGCTTTCCCGCCAGCGCGAGATCAGCCGCGCCACGGGCGCGCTGAGCACGCGGGCGGCATTTTCCACCTCCGCCGTCAATACCGGCATACCGGCCTCGCGCGCCGCCTGCCTCGCCCGGTCAAGCGCCGCACGCGCCGCTTTCGTCTGCAGGCGCCGGATCGCGATACCCGCGACCACCAACTCGTGGGCAGCCCTTGCCGCCGGCGGCAGCGGCGTCGGGTCGAGCGTTTCCAGTGCCCGCTCGGCCTCGTCGAGCCGGCCGACCAGCACCAGCCGGCGAAGCTCGACATTCCTGGCATGGGCGGCATTGACCCTGTCGCCATGCGCTTCGAGCACCTTGCGCGCCGCCTCCAGCGCTTTGGTCGGCCAGGTGAGATCGCGCGAGACCAGCGCGATCTCGGCCTCGGCGACCACGCAGCGGGCCCGCGCCATCGCCTCCCTTGGACCGAAAGCACGCGCCGCACTCTTCAACAGCGCCTTGGCACGGACGAGATCGCCGAGCTGCGCCATCGCAATGCCGCGCAGCGCCAGCGCCGGCGCATCGTCGCGCAGCGCCACCCGCTTCAGCGCGCCGAGCGCATCGCCTGTTGCCAGCGCTCGCGCCGCCGCCGTGATCAGCGAGTCCATTCAAATCCCGTCACACTTGTCACTCCCATCATTTCCCCACCCGGCCTTAGATTTGTCGTCGACCGGCAAGCAAGCCTGCGCCGGATGCTACGACGAGAGACAGGCAAAGGAGAAGACCCATGACGACAGAGCTGAACGCAACACGGCAGCAATGGCTGGCGGCTCGCCTCGATCTGCTCGAAGAGGAGAAGGAACTGACCCGGCAGAGCGACGCGCTGGCGATGAAGCGCCGGCAATTGCCGCGTGTCAGGATCGACAAGCAATATCGCTTCGATACCGACGACGGCAACGTCTCGCTGAAGGATCTCTTCGGCGGGCGCTCGCAGCTTATCGTCTATCACTTCATGTTCGGACCGGATTATACAGCGGGATGCCCGTCCTGCTCCTCGATCGCCGACGGTTTCAACGGCGTCTTCGTCCATCTCGAAAACCACGATGTCGCCTTTTGGGCGGTCTCGCGCGCGCCGCTCGCAAAGCTCGAAGCGTTCAAGCGGCGGATGGACTGGAGCTTTCCCTGGGCCTCCTCCTTCGGCAGCGACTTCAACGGCGATTTCAGCGTCTGGTTCTCTGCCGAGCAGCAGCACCAGGGCGATGTAGACTATAATTACCGCCGCGAACCGCCGGCCCCCGAACCGCTCCCAGGCAGGACTGTCCAGGAATGGCAGCCGCGCGACAGCGAGGCCCCGATCACCCAGATCGCCGCCATGACCGGCACCGACGTTCCCACCTATACTCGCGACCGCCCGGGTGTCAGCGCCTTCGAGCTTATCGACGGCGCCGTCTACCATAGCTATTCCAGCTATGCGCGCGGGCTGGACGGGCTCTGGGGCATGTACCAATGGCTCGACCGCGCACCGAAGGGCCGCAACGAAACCGGCATCTGGTGGCGCCACCACGACCGGTACGGCGAGGAGTGACGCCGATGCTGCTCTCCGCCCACACTCCAGCGCGAGGCGACGGAAACGCCGCTCTCAACGCCGCCGAATGGCTCTCGCTGGCCGCCGCAGCAGACGGATCAGCTGCTAAGCCGCGCAGTGGCATCGCTAGCCCGGGCGGCCGGATCGCCGCCCACACCGCCGACTGGCTATCACTCGCCGGCGCCCCGACATTCGGGGTCATGGCGCTGCTGACAGCCGCGACCGGCAGCGCCGACATGATCTGCATGACGACGCCGGATGCCTTCCCGATCGGCGGAATGGTGCCCATGTACCTGCTGATGAGCGGCTTCCACCTGGCGCCCTGGCTGCGGCTCGCCGCCGGCTGGCGGGGCCTGAGTCGTCAGTGACGTGCTAAATGCCGCCACATCTCTCCTCCGTCATTCCTGTGCTTGTCACAGGAATCCAGTGCGCCCAAGTCCTTGGGCGTGGGAGAACGACTTCCTTCTGGGAGTCATTCACGGCGCCGACGCGCCGTGGCTAGTTTCCTGTGACAAGCACAGGAATGACGGAGATTGGGGTGGCGTCTCGCCAAACTTTCTGCTGACGAGTCATGGCGGGGCGATAGGCCTCCCCCGCTCCGCAATGCTCCCACTCCGCCATCTCCGGCTTCATACCCTTACCGACACGCCGAAGTTCATGCGCTCACCTTAATAAAGTCGATCGGCCCGCCGGCAATATCGTCATCGAACACCGCACAGGAAAGCTTGCCGCCGAAGACGCAGCCGCTGTCGATGTTGGTGCGGTTTCCTGTCGTCACCGGGTTAGACAGCGACGGTGTATGGCCGTGAACCAGGTGCTTGCCCCAATAGTCGCTGGACTCACCGGGAGGGAACCGTAACCAGAGAAGATCGTGCTCGCTCTGCTGCTCCAGCGGAAATGCTGGATCGACGCCCGCATGGACGAAGATGCGATATCGATCAATGTGCATGAGGGGAAGATCGGCCGCCCATTGCAGATGCTGGGGCAGAACTCTGCCGCCATAGGACATTTCGGTTTCAAATCCGCCGATGCCCATGCCGATCCATACGTCTCTGCTGTCGCTATCGGCATAGGCAGCGACCATCAGGTCCTCATGATTACCTTTCAGGCAGATCCATCGCCACGGGTCCGATGGACCCGCGATGATCCGGTCGAGGACACTTTTGCCGTCGGGCCCGCGATCGATATAATCGCCAAGGAAGACGACCGTCCCTTCAGGCGCATAAGCCGCGATCCGATCGATCATCCTGTTCAGCGGATCGATACAGCCATGGATATCGCCTATGGCAAACGTGTAGCGCATGTTCCAAGCTTCTCGGTTGCAATGCGACGGCCCCGCAGCCAAGGATGAGAGGACACGCTAGGACTTGTGCGGAGGCTCACGCCGCTCGCCGTCCGCCTCATCATAGCAAACGAAAGCCCGCCGCCATTGCGAAAACCGACTCGTTCTCCAGTATTTATGGCCATTGGCTCTCTTTTGGCTTGAGTTCGGATATGATCATCGCATCAACCGCTGAAGATGCCGATCCGCAGACGGGTGCGATCTTGCATTGTGCGGTCGCCAACCGCTATGCCTTCATCATCATGAAGAAATACGGACGAACCTATCACCTACCGATTTCGCCCGGAGCGACAAGCGACGATAAGGTCATGGTGATGCTTGACGGGCTGATGATTGGCGATCTTGTCATCACCGAGAAAATGGAGGGTGAGAACACGACCATTCATCGGGGCGGGTCTCATGCCGTAGTCCCGATAGCCGTTACCATTCATCGCGCGATTGGCTTAAAGCCTTTGCTGCCGGGATCAGCCCGCAACTAGCAGATGGCGAACGCATCGTGGGCGAGAACCTCTACGCCCGGCACTCGATCGGCTATGATGATCTTCCGTCGTACTTCCTCGGCTTTGCGTGGATTATCGACGGCGAAGTTCAATCCTGGGATCTGACGCAGGCCCGGTTCGAAGAACTGAGCATCGTTTCGGTGTCGACACTATATCGGGGGCCATACAAAGCCGGCCTGTTCGAGGATACTGCGGCCTCGCTGGACAGGACCAAGCAGGAGGGGTTTGTCGTTCGGATCGCTGATGCGTTCCCTGAAGCGGAAATGCCAGTTCGGATGGGCAGGTATGTGCGGGACAACCACATTCAGAGTGAAACGCATTGGATGCAGTCCGAACTCATCCCCAATCGCTTGGCAAATTCCTGACGGCTGCTTGCCTCTCCTCCGTCATTCCTGCGCTTGTCACAGGAATGACGGAGGGTGGGGTGGCGCTTCTGCCAAACTTCACGCCGGCGCAATGCCGAACCACAACCGCTATCACCCCACCGTAAAACTCCGGCGGATCGCCTTCCAACTCTCGGCATCCGGCGCCAGCAGCAGCCGGCCCTTGGTCATCGCAGGACGATAGGCTTCGCCGCTGAGCAATGCCCCATAGCCGCCGGCTTCGTGATGGATCAGCGCGCCGGCGGCATGGTCCCAGGGTTTGAGCTCGGCGTTGAGCGAAAAGCTCATAGCGCCTGTTGCCACCGCCCGGTATTCATAAGCCGAGCAGCGCCATGTGGTCGTGCGGGCGAAGTGCAGCATGCTCCGAGCGTAGACCGGCTGCTCCTCGGCGGAGAACATATGCAGCGGCACGAAGCCGTGCATTTCCCCGATCGGCCCTGGCGGTGCGACGCTGAGCTGGGTCCTGGTGCCATCGCGGGCGATGTGCCATGCGCCCTGCCCCCGCCGCGCGGCGAGGAAATCGCCGGTCACGGGATAGTGGATCAGCCCGGCCACCGTCTCTCCACCGGAGACGATCGCCACGATCATGCCGAACAGCGGCAGGCCGTGAGCGAAATTCCAGGTGCCGTCGACAGGATCGATGATGACGGCGAGATCGGCGTCGCCAAGCCGCGTCAGAATCGAGGGATCGGCGGAGACCGCTTCCTCGCCGACCAGCAATGCCTCGGGAAAGTGCGCGGACAGCGCTTCGGTGAGCCGCCGCTCGGCGCCGAGATCGGCATCGGTCACCAGATCGTCGGGAGCGGTCTTGGTGCGAATGCCCTCGGCGGTGACGCCGAGGAAGCGGGGCAGGATCTCTGCCTCCGCCGCCCGGCGCATATCCTCCATCACGGCGGAGAATATGTCGTCCGACACTTCCCTCATGCGCGGCGCGCCTCGATATAGGCCTTGAGCGCCGCCGGCTGGTCGGTCTGGATGACGCTGATGCCGGCCGCCATCATCCGCCCCCAGATTGCATCCGGATCTTCAAGTGCCGCACTGTCGGTCAAGCCGCAGCAGGAGACCGGATCAAGCGTGTTGACCCAGAGCGAGATTCCGGCGTTGCGCAGACGCTCGTGCTGGCCGGCCAGCGTCTCAAGCTCATCGAACTTGGCTTCGCACATGAAGGGGCGCGCCGCGATGACTGCCTTGGCGGTCTCTTCGGCGCTCCCGACCCTGAAAAACGCCTGGCCCATGAACGGAATGCCATCGATGCCGGGCTGCCTGGCGAGCCAAGCCAGCGCCTCCGGCGTGCCGGCGCGAGCCTTGAGATCGACCTGATCGGCCATGCCCATCTCTTTGACCTTGGCAGCGACGGTGCCCATCATCTCGAGATCCTTGAGATCGAGATCGACGAAGATGCGGCCACGCACGGTTTCGAGCACCTGTTCCAGCGTCGGAATGGTCTCTCTCGTGAACGGCTGGCCCGGCCCGCCATCGGCCATGCGCAGCCGCAGGCTGGTGATCTCGGCGATCGTCATCTCCTCGGGGACGCGATCGATGCCGGCCATGCGCTCGAGCGTGTCGTCATGCAGGATAAACAGCACGCCGTCGGCGCTCTGGCGAATGTCCACCTCGACGATGTCATAGCCACCGGCAATCGCATTCTCGATCGCGGCAAGGCTGTTTTCAGGAGCTTGATGCCAGGCACCGCGATGGGCAACGATGGCGCAGGAACGCGACGGGTCGGCAATGTGGTCGATGTATTTCATGGGGCTTCCTCTAGAATAATTCCAGCAAAACTGCGCAGCGGTTTTGCGTCCGGAATTGTGTTAAAACAAAAAGATAGAACGTTTCCGTGTTTCGGAGAAAAATACGGAAATGTTCTAGTTTGCGCCGAATGCGCCTGGTATGGCCTTGCCGCTTTCCGCATCGAAGAGATGCAGGCGGGAGGCAGGGAAATCGAGAGAGAGCTGGCGGTAATCCGGTATCTCGACGCCGAAGGGTGTCGCGATCCTGACAACCGAGCCGCCGAGCTCGGCTGCCAGGATCGAATGCGAGCCGAGATCCTCGCGAAACCGCAGAGCCGAGTTGACCACCTGTCCGTTGGCCGTGTCGCCGATGAGGATATCCTCGGGCCGAATGCCGAGCTGATAGGCGCCGGTAAGCCGCGCTTGCGCCACCACCTGCCCGTCGGCGAGCCTGAGCGCCGTGCCGTCGCCGATGACCGGCAGGATGTTCATCGGCGGCGCGCCGATGAATTTCGCAACGAAGACCGAGGCCGGATGGTGATAGATCGCCTTCGGCGTGTCGAACTGTTCGATCCGGCCCTTGTTGAGAATGAGGATGCGGTCGGCAAGCGTCATCGCCTCCACCTGGTCATGGGTGACGAAGACGGTGGTGGCGCCGATGCGCCGGTGCAGTTCGGCGAGTTCGACGCGCATGTCGTGGCGCAGTTGCGCATCGAGGTTGGAAAGCGGCTCGTCGAACAGAAGCACGCTGGGTTCGCGCACGATGGCGCGGCCGATCGCCACGCGCTGGCGCTGGCCGCCGGAAAGCTGTCCGGGCTTGCGGCCGAGATAATCGGAAAGGCCGAGCATCTTCGCCACCGCCCCGACCCGCTCGATGCGCTCGGCCTTCTGCATACCGGCGACCCTGAGGCTGTAGGCAATATTGTCGAAGACGCTCATATGCGGATAGAGCGCATAGTTCTGGAACACCATGGCGCAGCCGCGATGTTTCGGTTCCAGATCCTGCACCTGCCGGCCGCCGATGACGATCGTGCCGCCGCTCACCCGTTCGAGGCCGGCGATCATCTGCAAAAGCGTGGACTTGCCGCAGCCCGAAGGCCCGAGCACGACGGTGAATTCGCCGGCCCTGAGCTCGACATCCATCGACGGGATGACGATGGTCTCGGCGTCATAGGCCTTGCTGACGCCTGAGAGCGTGATGTTGGCCGCGGCGGCGCGGATGGCCATGTCGATGGCGTTCATGGCTATTTCTCCGTGAGAACGAGGCCCTGGACGAGATAGCGCTGCAGGAGCGCGATCATCGCGAGCGGAATGATGGAAACGATAACGGTAGCGGCCATGATCATCGGGAAATCGGGGACTTCGCCGTCGGCATCGGGAACGAGCCGCGCAAGACCGACGACGGCCGTCTGCATATCAGGTGTCGAAGCGGCAACGAGCGGCCAGAGATATTGCGTCCAGCCGCTGAGGAAGGTGAGCACGAAAAGCGCGGCGAAGCTCGTTCGCGACAGCGGCAGCAGGATGTCGAACAGGAAGCGGATCGGCCCTGCACCATCCATGCGCGCCGCCTTGAAAAGGTCTTTCGGCAGGGTGAGGAAGAACTGGCGGAACAGGAAGGTGCCGGTGCCATGCGCCACAAGCGGCGCGACGAGGCCGAGATGCGTGTTCAGCACGCTCCATTCGAGCTTCACCGGCGCACCGAAGATATTTGCGATCAAATCATTGAGGCCGGTAACGGCAAGCAGAGCATTCAGCGGCGAAAACACGTTCGAGGCCACCTGATAGGTGGTGATGACGCGGATATCGAGCGGCAGCATGATGGTCGCGAGAATGAGCGCGAAGACAACGCCCGCCCAGCGAATGCGGAAATAGACGATCGCATAGGCCGACAGGAACGACAGGATGCAGGTGAAGATCGCGACGCTGAAGGCGGTCAGCATGCTGTTGACCATCTGGATCGGGATATGCGTCTCGGCAAAAACCCGCGCCATATTGGAAAAAAGCGCGGTGCCGGGATACCAGGCAAGCCCGTTGCGCAGCATGAATTCATAGGACTGCGAGGCGGTCGCAAGCGTCAGGTAGAGCGGCCCGAGAATATAGACGATGCCGACGACGAGGATGAAGCTGGCTGCGATGTTGAGGGAACGTGCGTTTTCGATCATGGGTCACCGCTCGTAATTGATGCGCCGGCCGAGGAAGAGGAACTGGGCGGCGGTGAGGAGGACGACGAAGACCATCAGGATCGCCGTCTGGGTCGAGGCGCCGGAAAGGTCGTAGCCTGTGAAGCCGTCGGTATAGATCTTGTAGACGAGCAAAGTCGTCGAGCCGCCTGGACCGCCCTTGGTGATCGTATCGATCAGCGCGAAGGCCGAGGTGACGCTCTCGGTGAACTCGAGCACCAGCGTCAGGAAGAGCTGCGGCATGATAAGAGGCAGCTGCACGTCGAAGATGCGTCGCCACGGCCCGGTCCCGTCCATCGCCGCTGCCTGGTGCATGGTCTTCGGGATCGATTGCAAGCCGGCGAGCAAGATGACGAAATTGAACGGGATGCCGCCCCAGACATGGGCTGCAATCAGCGTGATGAAGGCATCCGTGCCGTCGATGCCGGGCGCCCATATGCCGGGAAAAGCGCTGTTGAGCGGCGCCAGGATGCCGACGAAGGGATTGAAGATGAAGGCGAAGACGACGCCGATCGAAGCGCCCGCCACCCCCTTCGGCCAGACCAGCACGTTGCGCGCCGGCAGCGCCAGGCGGATCTTCCGGTCGGCCGCGACCGCAAGGACCAGCGGAATCAGCACCGCCAGCGATGAGGCGGTCACCATGAAGATGACGGTACGCCAGCCGGCCTCCCAGAATTCGGGATCGGACAGCACGCGGGCGAAATTATCCCAGCCGACGAACATCGAACCGCCGCCGAATGGGCGCTCCAGGAAGAACGACCAGTAAAAGGCCTGAAAAACAGGCACATAGAAGAACAGCGCGATCAGCAACATCAGCGGCGCTACCAGGAGAAGCGGCAGCCAGCGGTGGTTGAAGAGCGAAGATTCCGACGTCATGGCAGCATCCTGGATTGGAAGAGAGGCACGGGGCGAGCCGAGAACGCCCCGTGCCTGACGCACGGGCGCTTCGAGCGCCCGTGCGTGGGGTTGGATCAGCTTGCGATCAGGGCAGCTTCACGCCCTTGTAGGTCTGCTCGAAGCGGCGCAGCAGCTCGTCGCCGCGCTTTTTGGCATTGTCGAGCGCCATCTGCATGGTCTGCTGGCCGGCGAATGCCTTCTGGGTTTCTTCCATGAATACCTGGCGGAACTGCACGTAGAAGCCGAGGCGGATGCCGCGGGTATCGGGCGTGCGCGGCTGGTTCATCGACTCGATGCCGACGGCGGCTGTTGCATATTTCGGCGCGTTCACTTCGCCGCTCTTGGCGATCGCATCCATCACATCGTTGGTGACGGGCACGTAGCCGGTGGCGGCGGTCAGGAACATCTGCTGTTCGGGACGGCGCAGGAAATCGAGGAAGGCCTTGGCGCCTTCGACCTCGGCCTTATCGTGGCCCTTCATGATGTAGATCGAGGCGCCGCCGACGAACGTGTTGTGGCGCTCATGACCCTCATACATCGGCGCCATGCCGACAGTGATCTGGTATTTGCCGTCGAAAGCCTTGGCGGACGCGGTGTAGGAGCCCGACGAATTCTCCATCATCGCGCATTCGCCGGTGTTAAAGGCGGCGGTGAAATTGCCGGCCTTGGTATCGGTCCCGAGCTTGACGAGACCTTCCTTGCGCCAGTCGACCAGGTTCTGGAGATGCTTGGCGGCAAAGGTGGTGTTGAAGACATATTCGGCGTCGAGGCCGTCATAGCCATTATGCTCGGAGGCGATCGGCAGACCGTGACGGGCCGAGAACTGTTCCAGCACGCGCCAGGTATCGCCGTCGGTGGTGAAGGGGCATTCATGGCCTGAAGCCTTCAGCTTGCGGGCGGCCTCGATGATCTCTTCCCAGGTCGTCGGCGTCTTGGTGACGCCGGCTTTCTCAAGCTCGGTCTTGTTGGTGTAGAACAGCAGCGTCGAGGAATTGTAAGGCTGCGCGAAAAGCTTGCCGCCGGATGTTTCGTAATAGGCGCGCGCCCCGGCGATGTAATTGTCCCACTTGACCTCGGGCAGTACGTCCTGAACCGGGACGACGGCATCCGACAGCATCAGGTCGAGCGTGCCGGCATCGAAGAACTGGATGAGAACGGGATGGTTTTTAGCCCGGAAAGCGGCGATCGCCTTCTGCATCGACACTTCATAGCTGCCCTGGCCGACGCAGGTAATGTGATGCTCGCTCTGCGCTGAATTGAACGCCTTACACTGGTCCTGGATCGCCTTTTCGACAACGCCGGTATTGCCGTACCAGAATTCGATATTGGCGGCCTGCGCGGAACACGCGCCCGCCATCAGCGCGGCCGCAGCCGCGAGAATGGAAATCTTCATCTTGCCCTCGCCTGTTTTGATAGCCGGGTTCATGCCCAGCACCGTGACGGCGATTTACTACACACAGTGTGTAACAATTTGGTGACGCACACATGACTCTTGTCGTGGGACGAGGCTGCTGCTATAGGGTAAATGAGCTAAGTGGCCAGGAAGACAACAATAATTACTACACCTCGATAGTAATTTTTGACGAAGGAGGTGTTTGATATGGCCTATTTTCCGGAGCCGCTGATCGCGCCGCGCTTCCTGCGCGAAGGCGGCGGCGTCGTCTCCTCGAACGAGCGCGACCTGCTGAAGCTGATCTGGCGCAATCCCGGCCTTTCCCGGTCGGAAGTCACCGCCCACACCGATCTCACCCAGCAGTCCGTCTACCGCATCATCGACCAGCTGGAGGAGCGCGGCATCGTTTCCTTCGGCTCGCCGAAGCCCGGCGCCGGCCGCGGCCAGCCGAGCCCGACGCTTAGGCTCGACGGCCGCTACGCCTATTCCTGCGGCATCTCTGTCAACACCGACGTGATCGGCATCTGCCTGATGGATATATCGGGCAATGTGCTGGCCGAAAGCAGCATCGCCCTGCGCGAACGCACCATGGCCCAGGCGCTGGATCTCGTTCGCGAGCAGCTGATCGAGCACCAGAGGGCGAACAATCTTTCCGAAGAGGCCTTCTTCGGCATCGGCTTTGCCATTGCCGGCTTTCACGTCAGCGGCACCCGCTTCAATGCGCCCCTCCCACTGCATGAATGGTCGCTGATCGAGCTCGGCCCGCTGTTGTCGGAATTTTTCAACAAGCCGGTCTGGGTGCACAACGGCGCCAAGACGGGAGCCATCGCCGAATCCATGTTCGGTGTCGGCCGTTACATGAAGCACTTCGCCTATCTCAGCTTCAATTACGGCTTCGGCGGCGGCCTGATCACCAACGGCGAACTCCTGCATAACGGCATCGGCAATGCCGGCGAATTCTCGGGCATCTACGACGCCGAGGAAAACAAGCGCCGGCCGGCCTTGCAGTACCTGATCGAAAAACTCAACCGCAACGGCGTCGACGTTCCCTCGATCAGCTATATGCGCAAGCATTTCGATCGGAAATGGCCGGGAGTGACAGAGTGGGTTGATGAGGTGACGCCGGCCTATAACCGCCTCATCAATGCGATCTGGGCGATCTACGACCCGCAGTCGATCATCTTCGGCGGCCAGGTCCCTTACGCCCTGGCGCAGATGCTGATAGACCGGACCGAGATCTACGACCGCCCCCGCTACGGCGTGCCGCGCCCACGCCCGAAGCTTGTGATCTCCGAAATCGCAAGCGACGCCTCGGCCATGGGTGCCGCTGTGACCCCGTTTAAATCGGCCTATTATTGAAGCCGCCGTGTCCTCGAGCCCGAAACCGACTCCCGCTCAGCCGCTTACGGCAATTCCCTCTGCTTTTGCTTGAGGAAATCGATGAGCAAGCGGCGGTGGGCGGGAAGCACGGCTTTTCGCCCTGACTCGACGCTGGCGATTTTCGCCCGGCCGTTCCCACGCTATGATCTGATTCTGGCGCAGCCCACGCCTCCCCCCTCCATCGGGAAAGCAGACTTCATGTGGGGCCACTTGAAACCGAACCGACTGTTCGAGCATCTTGCATAAGGAGGGATTGCGAAAACCGCTCGCAATAGGAGGTTTATGAATGAAGATGTCTGCGCCTATCTATCACCTGAAGCGTAAAGCCAGAAAGCTCTCCCGAGCCGATAACATACCCTTGCACCAGGCGCTCGACCGCATAGCCCTGGAAGAAGGCTACGGCGGCTGGAGCCTGCTTGCGGCAAAAGCAGCGGCGGAAGCACCCGCCGGCAAGCTGTTTCAGCAATTGCTGCCCGGCGATCTCCTGCTCGTCGGCGCCCGACCCGGCCACGGCAAGACCCTGATGGGCCTCGAACTGGCCGTCGAGGCGATGAAATCGGGCCGTCCCGGTGTGTTCTTCTCGCTGGAATATACGGAAGAAAACGTCGAGGATCGCTTTCGCGCCATCGGCCTAGATCGGGCGCAATTCGAACACCTGTTTGAATTCGACGGCTCCGACGCCATCAGCGCCGGCTACATCGCGGAAAAACTGGCCTCAGCCCCGCGCGGCACCCTCGTCGTCATCGACTATCTCCAACTGCTCGATCAGAAACGGGAGAATCCCGAACTCTCCGTCCAGGTCCGCACCCTGAAGGCTTTCGCCCGCGAACGCGGCCTGATCGTGGTCTTCATCTCCCAGATCGACCGATCCTACGAGCGATCCGAAAGACCTTTGCCCGATATCGCCGATATCAGGCTGCCGAACCCACTGGACCTGAAGCTGTTCGACAAAACCTGTTTCCTGAACAACGGCCAGGTCGCGTTTCAAGCTGCGCGGTAGGGACGCCGATTAGAAACCGGTCGCGGGCCGCACACATGGCCCGCGACCGGGGATGAGAGAGGGCACTGCGCTGCGACGAATCTCTTCTCCCCAGCGGGGAGAAGTGCCGGAGCGATAGCGAGGCGATGAGGGGGTGAGCGGCGAAGCCGCGAATGCGCGGAGCGTAAGCGAAGGGCAATAATGACTGGCCTGCCGTGCGGCCCCCTCATCCGACCCTTCGGGCCACCGACCGGGGTCGAGCCGCGGGTCTCGACCCGTTGTTCGGACCCCCGCTGGGGAGAAGAGGGAGCAAGCCGTACGCCCAATCCAAACATCGTCTCTTCTCAGATCAGCTTGATTTCGCCCCAGACAATCCTGGTGCATACGACAAAGCTCAACCGATCATCATTCGAATAGGCGCGTAGCAATTCAGAGAGTTCCGTGTCGAAGGTCGCGATACGATCGCCAAGTTTCGAAGGTGCGAAGGTGTCGCGCGAATGCTGGCAGGAGACGAAATCCTCGACGCTCTGCTCGAAGGGATGCTCCGATATGAAGTCCTCGCTGCCATGCAGGTCAAGATAGCTCTGGTAGCTTCGCATGCCCTCGGACCATCTGCTGTGATCGAAAGGCTGGCCGGTCACCTCAGGAACCCACTTCCCCAGGAATGAATGCCAATCCCATAG
The DNA here is from genome assembly GCF_013087615.1 of Rhizobium sp. WYCCWR 11152. Classification (NCBI taxonomy): domain Bacteria; kingdom Pseudomonadati; phylum Pseudomonadota; class Alphaproteobacteria; order Hyphomicrobiales; family Rhizobiaceae; genus Rhizobium; species Rhizobium sp. WYCCWR 11152. The sequence goes on from NZ_JABFCP010000006.1 coordinate 22,377, forward strand.
CCACGCAGGCTCGAACGGGTCGTCGCCGGAAACCACCGCCATGACGTGACCTGGCGCGGCACTCGCCAGAAGATGCGGAAACAGCCTGGCATGATCCATCCAGTGAATACTGGCTGCTGCGACCGTCAGATCGAAGCGCAGGCCATCGGTCGGGAAATTCTCGGCGAAACTTTCTATCCAGCCGATATTCTCAGCGCCGCCACCCGGCAGCGATTTGCCCAGCACAATCATATGCGCGGAGGGATCGACCGCTGTGACACTCGCAAACGAACCTGACAGCGGGCGGGAGATTTTTCCCGGTCCGCAACCGATATCCAGCAGATGCTCCGACCGCGGAGCTATCGCCAGAAGCTTTCGAAAGACGGCATCGGGATAAGGCGGACGATACCGGTAATTTGCGACGACGTCGATTTCCTCGAATGAGGAGCCCCTGCGCTGGTCCATCAAAACTCCATGCTCACGCCGCAGCCGGCGGAGGCTGTAACACGCGTTTATGTCAGGGGTTTAGCGCGGCCGTAACAATCTCTCTGTCGGTTATAGCGGCGGATGGCAGGCCAATGCCGCAGAAGTGATACGCCGAACTCATCCGGTTCCGATTGTCTTTCGGGCCGAAATTGTGCGATGACCCATCGACCCCAGACACAACGGATCAAGGTGCGGCATCGGTATGAAGAAGATCGGTTTCCTCTCGTTCGGGCACTGGACGCCCTCGCCCCAATCGCAGACGCGCTCCGCCGGCGATGCGCTGCTGCAGTCGATCGAGCTTGCGGTGGCGGCCGAGGAGCTCGGGGCTGACGGGGCGTATTTTCGCGTGCATCATTTCGCCCGACAGCTGGCCGCACCCTTCCCGCTGCTATCAGCCGTCGGTGCCCGAACCAACCGGATCGAGATCGGCACCGCCGTCATCGACATGCGCTACGAGAACCCGCTTTATATGGCCGAGGATGCCGGTGCGGCCGACCTCATCGCCGGCGGCCGCCTGCAGCTCGGCATCAGCCGCGGTTCGCCCGAACAGGTGATCGATGGCTGGCGCCATTTCGGCTACGCCCCGCCCGAAGGCCAGAGCGAGGCCGACATGGCTCGCCACCATGCCGAAGTCTTCCTGGAGGTGCTGCGCGGCGAAGGATTTGCCAAGCCGAACCCACGGCCGATGTTTCCCAATCCGCCCGGCCTCTTGCGCCTCGAGCCGCATTCCGAGGGCCTGCGCGAGCGGATATGGTGGGGCGCGAGCTCGAATGCCACCGCCGTCTGGGCGGCCAAGCTCGGCATGAACCTGCAGAGTTCGACGTTGAAGGACGATGAGACGGGCGAGCCCTTCCACGTCCAGCAGGCCGACCAGATCCGGGCATACCGCGCGGCCTGGAAAGAAGCCGGCCACACGCGCCAGCCGCGCATCTCGGTCAGCCGCAGCATTTTTGCCCTCGTCGACGACCGCGACCGCGCCTATTTCGGCTACGGCAACGACGGTGAGGACAAGATCGGCTTCATCGATGAGAAGACCCGCGCAATCTTCGGTCGCAGCTATGCCGCCGAACCCGATGCCCTGATCAAGCAGCTCGCCGAAGACGAGGCGATCGCCGAGGCCGATACGCTGCTGCTCACCGTCCCCAACCAGCTCGGCGTCGAATACAACGCCCATGTCATCGAAGCGATCCTGACCCACGTCGCGCCTGCGATGGGTTGGCGCTAATGTCCCGGGCAAGCCGTCTTCGTCGGCAAAGCTCCAGCACTCTAAAGCGCGTCGCGACGCGCTTTAGATCTTCGTTTATATGCATGTCGTTGTCCCAAAACCGCTGCACACTTTTAGGCGACATGCATTAGGGCTCATGCGCCGTTCGGTGTGCCGCGGCCAATTTCCCTGTGGCGTGCTGGATAGCCGAGAAAAACAGGGCCGTTGTGATCCCGAACATCATGAGCCCATTGGCTGCCTGCAGCGGCCCAAGCAGCCGGATACGGCCGTCAAGCACCACATCGCCATAACCAAGCGACGTGAAGGTGACGCCGGAAAAATACATGGCCGTCTCGAAGTCCTCGAAGGCGCCGAGCGCACGATATAAAAGCGCCCAGAAAACGACCTGGAAGATATTGCCCAGCATGAGCACGATCATCAGAACCGAGAATTGCAGGAAGATCCTTCGCCAGGGCTTTCGGCCCATCGGTTGCGTGCGCGCGTGAGCAAAATAACGCGCGGCCAGCACTGAAGCCAGTGCCTGCAGTGCGAGGCATATCGACATCGCAAGCAAGCCGAGGCTAATAACTGTAATCATGGGGCCGGACCTTCGATCCGGGGTCCGTCCTCGGCCGGGCGCTGATGCAGCCATTCCATCAGCAACACGAAGCCGACGGCCAGCAGCACGGGGCCAACAAATATACCGAGAAGGCCGTCGGCTATCATCCCTCCGATGACACCGACCAAAATGACCGGCATTGGCACGTCCGATCCACGGCCGAGCATCAAGGGTTTGAGCAAATTGTCGCTCAGCCCGGCGATCAAGGACCATATGGCGAAGATGATTGCCGGTGTTGTTGCCTCCGTGGCAAAGACATAGGCCATGACGGGCAGCGTCAGCAGCAGCGGCGGTATCTGCACGACTGCCAAGAGAAACGTGACGAGCGTTAGAGCGGCGGCCGCCGGAACACCAATCGCAAAGAAGCCAATGCCAACGAGCATCGACTGGATCACTGCCACGCCGACCACGCCGACCGCCACTCCCCGGATCGTTGTGGCAGTCAGATGGATGAGCCGGGCACCCCGCGCCTTACTGTTGGTGACGAGCTCCAGCAGACTGAGGGCAAAGGCCGCAGCACCCTTGGCATAGGCGACAAGCACGGCGGCGATCGCGATGGAAAGAACGAAGGATAGGCCACCGGCGGCGAGGCCTCCGGCGAAAGATGCGAGCCAGGCGGCAGGTTTGCTCAGCATCTGACCGTATTGACGGAGCGCCGAGGGCAGGTTGGCGGCAGTGAGCGACCAGCCCTCCGAGAGCTTCGCCCCGACCACCGGCAGGTCGGCAAGCCACGTGGGAGGCGGCGGAATTGTCAGGCTGTGGTTCTGCAAGCCGGAAACAAGCGAATAAATGGAAGATCCAAGCGATGTGACGACGACGAACATCGGCACCAGCACGACGGCAACGCCGACCATCCCGATGAGAAATGCCGACCAGCGATTGCCGATCCGGCCGGACAGGCGCAGATGCAAGGGATGAAGCATGACCGCCAGGATCACCGACCAAAGCAGAATGCCCATGAAGGGCAACATGACCCTGGCACAGACATAGACCAGAAGGGCGACAAGTCCCAATTGAACCGCAGCATGGACGATGGACGGTCTCGACGGCGCAAGATCGGCGTTCGATGCGCTGGACGTCATTTTCCCCTCCCCGCCCGGAGCTTCGCGAATGAGCGAAGCCGGACGTTCATGCATTGGACAACGAAACCACCCGGTATCGGACCTGCAATTGGTGGTGCGGCGAAATTTTCCCTACGCGATGAAAGATCGTCTCTAACGCCCCATTATCATACATGACTTCGTGAACACGGGATACGCCAGCCAAGCGTCTGGGGCAGCCGCCATCTTCGCGCTGGTCGACGACCGCGACCGCGCCCATTTCGGCACGGCAACGACGAGGGTGACAAGATCGGCTTCATCGACGAGAAAACTCATCGAAGCGAGCCTGACCCACATCGCCCCGGCGCTCGGCTGGCGCTGCACCCCGGCCACGGTTGTCGGCTCTCAAACCCGCGGATATCTCGCACGGAATTCGCGAGGGCTGCAGCCCTCACGTTCGTGAAAGACCCGCGAAAAATAAAACGGGTCATCCAGGCCGATCATGGCGGCCACCGTTTCGATCTTTTCGTCGGTGGTTGCCAGTAGTTGTTTGGCATGGTCCATGCGCACCCGAAGCTGAAATGCCTTGGGAGGCAGTCCGGTTTCGAGCGTGAACCGCCTGCGCAGCGTGGCCGGAGACATGCCGTGCTCGGCGGCAAAGGCTGCGAGGTCCAACGGTTGCATCGCCCGCCGCCGTAGCGTTTCCACGATGTTGGCCATATCTAGCCTTTCCTGGCGTCGATCAGCCGCGCCGCTTGCCTGTCTGGCGGCTGATATAACGATGCGATGCAGCATCAATGCCGCCGACGCCTGCCCGAGGTTGGTGTCGTCAAGCAGATCGGCATGAAGCTTGCCGAAGAGCCGCACCACCTCGTCGAGATGATGCAGGGCCACAACGGGATGTCGCTCCGCGATGATCCTCAGCCTCACGAAATCCCGCGTGAACGACCCTTCGAAAAGCGCCCAGCGCTCGTCCCAGCCGCCTTCGTCGGGGCCATAGGAATGCACGCGGTTGGGAAACAGCCAGAACAGTGCAGGTCCGGTCAGGCTCATGCGGCCGGTGGCGGCGGTATCCAGCCAACCCTGTCCCCGCTCCACCAGGACGACGGCGAAACTCGGTAGTTTCCGGTCCGTCACCGCACGGCGGGCATGCTGCCTGCCGCTGCCGGTGACTGCCAGTCCGCCGGCCGCACCGAGCGGCGTTCTATAGATGGCCTCGACGTCTCTCATGGTGAGCGAAAAGTCCAGCTATAAATTTTCTCTATGTCGGTTGGCATGCCGGATCAGGTAATTGATGACAAGTCAACTCAAACGACGGAGGAGTGAAATGTCAATTGCTGCGGAGGTCATGCAAGCTCGCAAGATGGAATTTCCTCTTGCCGCAAATGGCAGAAGCTTGCCCGTGGAGCGGATCGGTTGGCTCGCGCCGACCGATCCCGGCATCGGCATCGACGCCATCCGCCGCCGCTACCAGGACGATGGCTATGTCTGGCTGAAAGGCCTTCTGCCGCGGGCCGATGTGATCGATTTCCGCCGCTGGGTCTTCGAACGCCTCGCCGAAACCGGGCTGGTCGAGCCTGGAAGCGATTTTTCGCTGGGCTTGGCGTCTGCCGGTGGCTTCGACAAAAGCCTGGCGGACAGGCGCCTGATGTCGCTCGTCCGCTCCGCCGCCTATGAAGGCTTCTGCGCGCAACCGCCACTCGCCCGCTTCATGGACGATTTCCTGCAGGGTATCTCCTATCTCCACAAGCGCAAGATCATGCGTTTCGTCCAGCCGGGATCGCCGACGGCCACACCCGCCCACTACGATCTCGTCTATCTCCGTGGCGGCACCAGCCGCCTGGTAACGGCCTGGATTCCGATCGGCGATATCCCCGCCGAGATGGGTGGCCTGGTCTACCTCGAAGGTTCGCACGCCCTGGGCGTCAAGATGGAAGCCGAGTTCAAGGCCACAAGCGGCGATCTTTCTGCGGAAGAGCGGATCAGCGCCTATAACCACCACATGGCCGAAGGCGGCTGGATCTCGAAGGACCTGCCCGATATGGCGGCGCGCTTCGACACCCGCTGGCTCGCCGCTGATTACGAGGCCGGCGACGTGGTGCTTCACTCGCCCTACATGATCCACGCCTCGACCACCAACCAGGACCGTAGCCGACGGCTGCGCCTCTCCACCGACATCAGATATCAGAATGTCGACGACGAAATCGACGTCCGATGGAACAACCATTGGAGTCTCGGCGATATGCTGTAGTCCGGCTTTCCAGGGCCCATCTTCAACCTGCGATCCGGTGCGATGGCTGCTATAGCAGGTTGATTGGCGAAGGGACGTCTACATAGAAGCGAAGCGTGGGGACCTTACTGCCGCGATGGGCGTTGATGGTCCGGGCCTTGAACGATCCCATGACTGCCCGACTTATTGATGTAGCCGAACCGCTCGAGTTGCCTGATGCCGCGTACGAACCTGAACGATATTCTGATCTTCATGGCCGTCGTCGATGCCGGAAGCTTTATCGCCGGCGGCCAGGCCATGGGCCTCTCGCGTTCGGCGGCAGGCAAGGCTGTCATCCGCCTTGAAGACCGGCTCGGCGCGCGCCTGCTCAACCGCACGACGAGGACGTTGAGCCTGACCGACGAAGGCCGGATGTTTTACGAGCGCGGGCTGCAGATCCTTGTATCGGTCGACGAGGCGGAAGCGAGCGTGGCGGGGCAGAACAGCACGCCGCGAGGCGTTCTCCGGCTTGCCGTTCCCGATGCTTTCGGGCGGCTCGTCGTGCTGCCTTTGCTTGAAAAATATCTTCGGGCCTGGTCCGACATCCAGGTCGAAGTGAGCTTCACTGATCGCCTGGCCGACATTGTCGAGGAAGGCTTCGATCTGGCGATCCGGATCGGCGCGACGGCGACGGTGTCGGACACCCGCCTGGTCTCGCGCGTGATCGCCACCTACAAGGCGCGCCTCTGCGCCTCACCGTCCTACCTTGCCGAGCGCGGCGAGCCGCGCGATATCGACGATCTCGCGGTCCATGACTGCTTGATCTTCGCCGGCCGCAATCAAAGGCAGGGCTGGCGCTTTCGCGGGAAAGGCGGTTCCTGGATCAAGGCGCAAGGCCGCAGCCGCCTGAGGCTCGACAGCGGCGAGGCGATCCGCGACGCCGCCCTGGCGGGGCTGGGCATCGCGCTGCTACCCGATTTTCTCGTCACCGACGATCTCGCTGCCGGCCGCCTTCGGCAGATCCTGGCCGACCTCGAAACCGATGACGCAAAGATCGTCACGCTCTATCCCGACAAGCGCCTGCTGGAACCACGTGTCCGCCGCTTCATCGACCTGATGGTTGAGGAGCTTGGCCACGGCTAGAGCTGGACGCTTCAGGCGAGGCCCTGTCAAACCCGCGAAAGCTCTTCAGCGCAAGCGGCGCAAGCGTTGCCGCGAGATAGGCAATCCCCATCAGGAACAGCGCCGCAGCAAGGCCGAGCCCGCTGATCAGCGCGCCGCCGGCGAGGCCGCCGAAGGGGATGAGGGCGAAGCAGAGGGCTGTGTTCAATGCGGTGACGCGGCCAGTCAGCGGCTTGGGGATGCGCTCGAAGATGACCGCCGACAGGATCGGGTTGAGGAAGCCCGACGCGAATCCTGCGATGGCGAGCGTCGCAAAGACGAGGCCGATGGGCGCGTCCAGCGCCGGAACGAGAAAGCGCGGAAAGCCGGTCAGGAGGAAGGCCACCGTATAGACCATCAGTCGCGGCATGCGCTCGCCGATCGCCGCGGCAATCGCCGCGCCTGCGATCGAGGCGCCGGCGAAGGCGGCGAACATCGCACCGAGCAGCTCCGGGCCATGGCCGGCATCCCGTGTCCAGACCGGCAGCAGCACGGCATGATAGGCCTGGTCGAAGAGATTGGTGACCGCCACCATAGCGACGATGCTGACGAGCACGGCGTCGCCGCGCAGAAAGCGCCAGCCTTCGCGTAGATCCTCGAGATAGGACGCCCGTTCGACCGGTCGAGTTTCGGGCGCAGGCGCGCGTCGCGTCCCGGGTATGCCCGCGGCAACGATCAGCGCAGCGGCGGCGAAGGTGGCGGCATTGACGAGCAGCGCCTGGCCCGGGCCGATCAGCCCGATCAAAGCGCCGGCGCCGGCCGCGCCCGCCGTCGAGGCCAGCCGCTCGATGGCGCTCGCAACGCCGGTCACTCGTTCGAGCGGTACATTGGCGAGTGTGGCGATATCGGGAACCATCGCCTGCTTGGCCGCATCGGAGGGGCCGCGCAGCACGCCCATGGCAAAGACGAGCGGCAGCAGCACCGGCATGCCAAGCATGCCGAAGAGATCGAGAAGCGGCACCAGAGCGACCACGAGCACCGAAGCCGTGTCGCAGATGATGGCGATGCTCTTGGCGCCGGCGCGGTCGATCAGCGGTCCGCCGAGCGCCTTGGCGATGACATAGGGCAGCATCTCCATCATTGCCGTCAGGCCTGTCAGCACCGGGCTGCCAGTCGTGCTCAGCACCAGCCAGGGAATAGCGATGGTCGAAAGCCGCGTGCCGGAGAGCGAGAATGTCTCGGCAGCCGCGAGCGCCAGGAACGGCCCGCCCCGTCTCACGGCTTATCCTCCCCTTCGCGATGCGGAACGCGGCCCGGATAGGGAAAGGCGTGCAACATGACATAGAAGGGAACCATGCCGGATTCCTGCGACGCCGCCTCCCCGAGCGGCGGGGCCGCCCGCATCGCCTCCAGGATGATGTCGCTCAGCCGTTTCGTCAGGGCCTCGGCCTGTGCCGCCGTCATCGGGATTATCATGTCGTCGGCAGCCGTCGCCTTGCGCCATTCAGCCGGCAGCTCAGCATATTCCTCCAGCGCCTGCTGCATCTGGCCGACCTGCAGCGAGAGTGCAGCCTGGTTGAAGGCGATGTCGAGATCGAGCGCTTCACCCTCGGCCTCGCTTGCCGGCACCGAGGTGAGCTCGTGGCTGGCGCGCCACCAGCGGTCGCGCCGTGAAGCATGCGGCGCTTCCTCGATGAAACCGTATTGGGCAAGCTGGCGGAGGTGATAGCTGGTCGCGCCGCTGTTTAAGCCCAGCCGCACTGCCAGCTGCGTCGCCGTGGCAGGCCCATCGATCCTGAGCATGCCGAGCATGCTCAGCCGGACAGGATGCGTCAGCGCTTTCAGCGCGGTCGGATCGGGCACGACCCGGCTGAGGGTGCGGGGTGCGGTGACTGAGTGGGCAGGCTGCGGGCGCGGATTTTTCATGCCGGCAGCCTACTATTGCAAACATATCTTTGCAAAGATTTCTTTGCGTAAACGAAGGCCGCTCACGGCACCCAGCCTTGCGGCTCAATTCTCCGGCAAGGTGAAGACCGCGCAAGGCTGGGCAATGCCTCGCAACCTGTGCTCTCCGAGCGGCATCAGGGCCGTCGCCGTATTCGCTGCAACCGCGCCCGAGATCAGCACGCTTCGGCCGAGCGGTTTGCAGAGCCCTTCCAGCCGGCTGACGAGATTGACGGCGGGGCCGATGGCGGTAAAGTCCAGCCGGTCGGCTGCGCCGATATTGCCCCACAGGATCTCGCCGAAATGCAGCGCCGCGCCGAAGGGCAGCGGCGCCAGCCCCTGCGACTGGCGTATCTGGTCGAGATGGACCATGCCGGCACGGCTGGCAGCAACCGCCCTGAGGGCTGCCTCGCAGGCTTCTCGGTCTCCGTGGCTTATCCTTCCCGCGTCGTCGGAAGCGCCCGTGACCGGAAAGATCGCCAGCACGCCGTCGCCCATGAATTTCAGCACCTCGCCGCTGAAGGCGTGCACCGCGCCTGCGACGCGGTCGAACCATGCGTTGAGCGTCGCGATCATCGCGTGCGGCTCCGTCACCTCCGAAAGCGCGGTGAAATCGCGCAGATCTGCGCAGAGAAGAGCAGCGCGTATGGTCTCGCCGGTGCCGCGGGCAAGCTCGCCGGCCTGCACCCGGGCGGCACTACGGCGGCCGAGATAGGCTTCGAGCAGGGCTGCCCGCGCCTCCCGCGCCGCGAGCGCTGCGAGCGGTGCGGCGGCAAAACGCGCGACCTCGCGCAGCCGGTCTGCTTCCGCCGGAGCGAATGCGCCGGCCCCTGCCCGTTTGTCGATACCCGCCCAGCCGAGCATGGGACTATCCTGCGAAGGCCCTATTCGCTCCTCCCATACCGGCCCGAGCGCGGTCAGCCAGTCGTGCCCGGCCTCGCTCTGCGGAGTCGCGGCAAAGGCCAGCGCCTCGATGACAGCACCGGTCTCGGCCCGCCACAGCCAGGTGCGCCGCGCAATGATCGGATGCGGCACCGAAAGCGTCAGTGTGCCGCCGGAAAGCGGCAGGCCGTCGGCCAGCAGCCGGCGCCCGAGTTCGGCCAGAAACCGCTCGGGCCCGGGCGAGGCTCCGGCCTCGTCAACCAGCCAGGCAAGGGGAGACGGCAGATCCATCGCTTAACATCGCACGCCCACGTGGACGTCCGCAAGGACATCCCCAGGTGATCGTGGGGACGTTTCCAGCGACCCAGCCTGTCGCCCGCAAAGGCCGTCCGCATCCCTGTCGAAAACCATTCACCGCGGTGGAAAACGAAAAATAAACACTTTAAACTTGCACGGCTTTGATTCCATTATAAGGTCGGTCGTCATCGTGTGATTGAGGGGTGCGATGGGTACGATTTTCTGGCCGAAAGATCCGCTGGATGGGAATGACATGACGCTGCTGACGTCGATCCTTCGGCGATGGTGCGAAAGATATCAGGTCGAGCTGACGGCAGAGGAGAGCAGCCGCAAGGCGAAGGAACTCGTCGAATGGTTCGAATTCGGCGTCAAGGATCCCGTCGAACTCGAGGAGCTGATCGACGACAAGTACTGGCTCGTCAGCAGGATCTGACCGTATCGAACAAATCGGGAGGACGCTGCCGGTCAGCGTCGGCGAACCTGTCTCATCAGAAAAGGCCGGGCGAAAATCGCTCCGGCCTTCGTCCATCTAAGCGAGCCCCTTAGTCATCATCACGCCAACGGCGGTCGCGATCCCAACGCCGCTCATGGCGCCAGCGCGGGCCATCCCAATGCCGGTGACGCCGTTCCCAGCCCCCTCGCGGCGGGCCACCGTAAAAAGCGACTGGAGGCGGGCGGCGCCAGTTTCGCCGGCATTCGCCCCAGCGCGTCAGATGCCAGCCGCGACCGCACGCGTAGTCGACCGTTGTGATATTGCTCTGGACATTGATTGTCCCCATCGGCATCGCCTGCGCTGTGCCGAACGAGAGGCTGCCAGCGAGCAAGGCAGCCGCGATAGAAAGTGCCTTCATCGAGAACTCCATTTCAATCCAGCCGTCCACAGCTTATGACCGCCAAATTGAACTGGAGATGAACTGCGCGTTCATGTTTGCGGGAGAAAAAGAAGCGCTTCCGCACGGCCGGTCTGAGCGCTCGCTGACCACTGTTGTCGCAACGGCAAGGGCTTCAGAGCCGCTCCGCCGCCGCCAAAAATTGTTCATGTCCTGCCGTAAAAAGGATCGGGACCCGGATCACCCCCGGCGGCGACCTCGGTCAGCCGCCCGAGATAATGTGCCCAACCCTCCGCATGGCCGGCGCATTGCTCGGCGCTCGGCAGGCCGCTATGGGTGAGCCGCAGCAGCGTTCCGCCTCCCTGCTCGATCAGATCGATCTCGACCAGGCTCGACCCCGGCGGCACCACCTCGCTGCCGTCCCAGCCGAAGCTGTAGGCAAGGCGATGAACCGGCACCACCTCACGAAACGAGCCACGCGCAAAGCGGGCGCCGGTAACATTGACGAGATAGAGCCCGCCGGGCTGCGGCTCGACCTGCGCCTCCGTTCCCATCCAGCGCAGGATCTTTTCCGGGTCGGTCATCAACGCGAACACCGCGGCCGGCGGCGCCGCGATATGCGTCTCGCGGCGGACGACGATGGGGTCTTGCATCTCTCTCTCCCATGGTTGCCACGGCCCTGCCCGCCGCGGATAGAGACGGCGCATCCCGTCCTGCCGTGCTATTCTGACGTGAATGTCCTCAATGGGAGCATGTAGGCGCGAGCCCATCCTCCGCAAGAGGGCTTGCCCGTCGCGATCGACGAACAAGCGAAACCGCCGCGTCTGGAGGCCTGATCCTGCATTGGCCTCGAAGCATTTCGACCTATTGCCAGCCGGTCACCTTCCCCCTATTGTCCGCGCCGTTCTCAGGGCGGGGTGCAAGTCCCTACCGGCGGTATGCAATTTAGATTGCCAGCCCGCGAGCGCCTTCTTCGGAAGGGTCAGCAGATCAGGTGAGATGCCTGAGCCGACGGTCATAGTCCGGATGAAAGAGAACGTGCGTTCCTGCCGCCCTTGCGGCTGTCGGGGACGTTCGTGATCGCCTTGGGTGATGTGTCTGTTCGCCAAAGGAGATTACCATGACACCCACCCGCTATGCCTTCGTCAAAGCCAGCTGGCACGCCGACATCGTCGACCGCGCCCTTGATGGCTTCCATCAGCTTATTCCGCCCGAGCAGGTCGACGTGTTCGATGTTCCCGGCGCATTCGAGATGCCGCTGCTGTCACGCGATCTTGCGGCAACCGGACGCTATGCCGCGGTCGTTGCCGCCGCCTTCGTCGTCGACGGCGGAATCTACCGCCACGAATTCGTCGCCCAGGCCGTCGTCGATGGGCTGATGCGCGCCGGCATGGATACCGGTGTGCCGGTGCTGTCGGTTTCGCTGACGCCGCATCAGTATCAGGAAACCGAGCACCATAAGCAGATCTACCGCGCACATTTCGTCGAGAAAGGCCGCGAGGCAGCAAAGGCGGCTCTGACGATCGGCAAAACCCGCGCCGCTCTCGCTGCGTGAAAGCGGCTCGACGAGCAGAACAACAACAGCCGATGAAGACGGCGGGCCAATCCCGCCGTCGACCACTCAGATCGACATGACCTTGCCAACCCCCGCGGATCGGGAGCGGCGCGCCTAGCGTCGCCGCGGAATCCTCCAATACCGGTCAAATCAGACAGAATAATTGATTCGACGGCCTCACCGCGCCGTGGTCAACTTCGGTCGTCACGCGTCAGCAATTCTCAAGGCATCCAAAACCTCAAGGAGCTTAAGATGAGCAATGCACTGCGCAGCGAAACCCCCATGCAGACCCCGAAAACACATCCCGTCGACACCAAGCTCGAGGTCGTCGTCATCCCTGTTTCCGATGTCGACCGCGCCAAGCGCTTTTACGACGGCCTGGGTTGGCGGCTCGACGCCGACTTCGCCAATGATGCCGATTTTCGGGTGATCCAGTTTACGCCGCCGGGCTCCGGCTGCGCGATCATCTTCGGCAAGAACGTCACGGCCGCCGCCCCCGGTTCCGCCCAAGGGCTCTATCTTATCGTCTCCGACATCGAGGCCGCCCGCCGCGATCTCATCGCCCGCGGCGTCGAGGTGAGCGAAGTGTTCCACGACGCGGCCGGCGTCTATGCCGGCAAGGACGAACCCTATCTGTTCGGGCGGCTCCGCGTTGCCGGCCGCGATCCCGATCACCGCAGCTACCGCTCTTTCGCCTCCTTCAAGGATCCCGATGGCAACGGCTGGCTGTTCCAGGAAGTCACCACGCGCCTGCCGGGGCGCATCGACGCCGACGGGACGACATTCACCAACTCAACCGATCTCGCGTCAGCCATGCGCCGTGCGGCGACCGCGCACGGTGAACACGAGAAGCGAAACGGCGGCAAACACGACGAGAATTGGCCGGACTGGTACGCCGAATACATGGTCAGCGAACAGGCCGGCAAGCAGCTGCCCTTATAGGCAAGGGCGGTGGCATCACGCAGACGGTGACATCATTTGAGAGGCGTCTCGGCGGCAACGGCGCGGCGCTTCATCGCGCCTTCTTGGTGCACAGCGGTCACCATACCGTCGAGCCGGTCCCGCTGATCGTCGATCGTCGAATTGGGCGTGGCACTGGCCAGCTCCTTGCCGGCGTGGCGATCTGCGTCTCTTCAGTCAGGCCCGAACGCGGCCGCCTGACAGATCTTCGAGAAGCCAAACATTTGACATCGAACGCGGCGGGATCTCAGCCGCCATACCACATCCGCCGCAGCAGGTGATCGCCGCGGACAAACTGGTGATAGAGCGCGGCACCGGCATGGAAGACCAGCAGGCCGACAAGCAGGAAGGCGCCGAACCCATGCGGGCCACGCGGCGGATAGGCGGTGAAATCAGGCAGCGTGGCGCCGGCTGCCTCGAAGATGGCGGGAGCAGCGCCACTGAGGATCATCATCCCGATGCCGCTGGCGACCATGCCGAGAATGAAAATGTAGAAGGCGACGTGAACAAAGCCCGCAAGGCGCTCCTGCCAGCGAGGCGATGCCGGCACCGGCGCAGGCTTGCGATCGAAACGCCACCACCAGACAATGCGAAGAGCCGTTAGAAGCAGGACGACGATCGCCATCGGAATGTGGAAACGCAACAGCCCGGCCTTGGTCGCGGCGTCCATGGCGTTGGCAGCCCGGAAGCCGGAGCCGAGCAGCGCCAGGATCAGAACCGCACTCAGCCAGTGGATCGAGACCGCTATTGCGCCATAGCGATCAGGCCTGCTCTTCAACATCTCCATGTCCTTCCAGTTTGCTGCGGAGCGCCTTCATGACGGCATGCGTGGTTTTGAGATCCTCGACCTGAAGCCCTTCCGAGAGCATGTCGACCCACGGGGCCTGCAGGCGCATGGCGGTTTCATATGCCTGGTTTCCCTTGTCCGTCAGCACGACGAGTTGTGCCCGTCGGTGGTGCGGGTTGGGTTGGAACGCGAGAAGCCCCTCCTTCTCCAGATCGTTGACGATACGCTGAACGTTCTGGCGGTTGGCGCCCATGTCGCGCGCCAGCCACGCGACCGGCTGCGGCCGGCCTGCCGTGGCGACGGTGCCGAGGACATGCCAGCGGGCGCTGGTCAGGCCGAGCCCGTCGACGAGCTTGTCGCCCGCGTTGATCATCCGGTTGTTGAGCCGGAAGAGATCCAGAATGAGGTCGGTCAAAGCTGTTCCGGCCGGGGTCCGTTGGGGTTCGTGCATTTGTCACCATATAGCTATATTGACATCATAGTGTCAAATTGAATATGTATCCGTATTGCCAGATTGACATCATGTAACCAATTCAGATGGAGTCGACCATGTCACTCATGCGCCCGATGGACCCTGCCTTCCCGATCGATCGCCAAATCGCGATCGATGCCTCCGCGATCGTCCTCATCAACCTCTTCACGCTCGACAAGGCCGACGAGCAGGCCTTCCTTGATGCCTGGCAGGCCGATGCGGCCTTCATGAAACGGCAGCCTGGCTTCATCTCGACCCAGATGCATCGCGCCATCGGCGAAAGTCCTGCTTATCTCAATTATGCCGTCTGGGAATCGACCGCCGACTTCCGGGCGGCTTTCTCGCATCCGGAGTTTCGGGCGAAGCTCTCGGACTATCCGTCCTCGGCGGTCGCCTCCCCGCATCTCTTCCAGAAGGTCGCCGTGCCGGGCATCTGTGTGGCGTAAGCAAAGCGGCGGTGGTGGAGCATGACGGAGGAGTTCCCTTGACCAACGGGCTGAAGGGCAGGAACCCTGACGGCCAAGTCCTTGAGCGTCGGGTTGATCTCAGCCTCCGGCTCGCCGGAAGCTGTCATTGCGATGCGGAAGACATCTGCGACATCATCCAATTGGAAAATGCGAGCATGGCTGCTGTTGGCGGCCTTGATTGCAGTCGGGTCAGCCAATAGCTTCCCAGCGATATGGTCGTGGGAAAAGGTTGTCTTATAGACCCCGAGGATAGATGTCTGGAAAACATCGACGGCGGCGCCAAAGCAATACCCAGTCCTTGCAGGGCGGCCTCCATCATCGCGAGGGAAGAGTCGAAGACGATACCGGCGTTTATTTGTGACGCCGGCGGGACGTTCGCTGCCGCAAACCACGTGCTCCATTCGTCCGCCCTATAGCTCCGCAAAAGCGTCGCCTCGACCAGGTCTGCAGGCGACCTTAAACGCTCCGCCAATTTGGGCGTGCACAGAGGAGAGAGCGGAGCGTCGAACAGACGTAGCGCCTCTGTGCCGTGCCAGGAACCGCTGCCGAAGCGAATGGCAAAGTCTAGTCCCTCGGCCGCCATATCGACGCGATTATTGTTTGTCGAAACGCGCACATCGATGAACGGATGCTGCTGTTGAAAATCCGAAAGCCTTGGCAACAACCAACCGACGGCAAACGTCCCGACCACACCCAGGAACAGCAATTCCCGAACCTGCCCGGCTTCAATCCGGTCCAGCGTGATCGCCATCTGATCGAAGGAATTGGTCAAGGTCGGCAAAAGAGCTTCGCCTTCTGCAGTAATTTTCAAACCTCTTGGGAGACGCTGAAAAAGGGCAGCCCCCAATCGTTTCTCCAGGCTTTTGACTTGCTGGCTTACAGCGGCCTGGGTAACGCAAAGCTCGATCGCGGCCCGGGTGAAGCTGAGATGTCTTGCCGATGCTTCGAAGGCCCTCAAGCCATTTAAAGGGAGGAATTGCCGAACCATCTTAGCCCTAGATTTTCTTGGATCTTCTCCGAGATATCATCGTTTGCTGCCGCAAAACAGTGCCATTAAATGCCGTCCTCATGCGCCTTTGCGCTGATGAAGCTGCTTTTAGAGGATGAAGAAATGACGCGTGATTGGATAGGAATTCTATCGGCCGCATTGGTCTCGACATGCATTTCCACAAGTGGCTTTGCGGCTGACGAGCTGAAACTAAAAGCCATCTCGGACGCCGCGATAAAACCAATCATGGATAAATACGGCATTCCGGGCATTGCCGTTGCCATCACCGCTGACGGACAGAACCACATCTTCAACTACGGCGTCGAGTCGAAGGACACTGACAGGCCCGTCACCCCGGCGACCATGTTCGAACTGGGATCGATCAGCAAAACCTTTACAGTCACCCTCACCTCCTACGCGGACGTGACCGGCCGACTTTCGCTGTCGGACAAGGCAAGCAAATATCTTCCGTCGATGAAAGGAAAGCCGTTCGGCGATGTCTTGCTGATGGATTTGGGCACCCATACGGCTGGTGGATTTCCGCTGCAATTTCCCGACGAAGTCAAAACCGAAAAGCAGCTGATGGAATATCTCGCAACCTGGAAACCATCATTTGCCGCCGGAACGCGCCGAACATACGCCAATCCAAGCATCGGCGCGCTCGGATATATAACGGCAAAAAGCATGGGCAAAGACTTCGCAGCTCTTATGGAAGACCAATTGTTTCCCTCCCTTGGATTGAAAAGCACGTTTATTGATGTGCCGAAATCGCGGATGGTCGACTATGCCCAAGGCTACAAGCGAAGCGGTGAGCCGGCTCGGATGACACCTGCCATTCTTTCGTCCGAGGCCTACGGAGTGAAATCCACCGCAAGCGACATGATCCGGTTCATCGACGCGAACATGGGTTTGGTCGAGCTGGACGAGAAGCTGCAGCAGGCGATCACGAACACGCACAAGGGATATTTCGATGTCGGCGCGATGACCCAAGACCTTATTTGGGAACAGTATTCCTATCCCGCGACATTGACGACGTTGATGGACAACAATTCCAGCGCGATGCTCAAGACCATTCCCGTCAAGCAACTGATGCCCGCAATGAAACCGCGTGACGATGTCTGGATCAATAAAACCGGTTCCACGAATGGTTTCGGCGCATATGTCGCGTTCATCCCGAATGAGCGAGTTGGTATCGTCATTCTGGCCAACAAAAACTATCCCAACGAGGACCGCGTCTCTGCCGCCTACCAGATACTGACTGATATAACTTCGGCGCGCTGACCCGGTAGAGCATGATGCCGAAAAGTGCGCGGTTTTCGGACGACATCATGCTCTAACTATCTAATTCAGGACGGGATTGAGATTTTAGGCCGACCCGGCCTAAAATCATCCTGTTCTGACATCAACGGTCGAAGATGTCCCGCCATTGCTTCTCACCGATCAGGCAGTCGGCACCCGTCTCGGCGCCGGCTGTTTTCTGCATCGTCGCCGGTGGGGAAATGCCGCTGATCTCCAGCACCAGCTTGCGGCGCACGGCAACGGCGAAATCCTCGATCTTGCGCACCGGCAGCACGAAGGCGCCGGGACCGCCAATCACGCAATCCGCATAATATTTATCGAGCCCGTTGGGCGCATCGGATGGCCGCAGCATGATGGCGAGGCCATTGATGATCATGCCGGCTTCCACCGCCTTGTCGCGGGCGGGAGTGACGGGATTGCCGGAATTGTTCGGCCCATCGCCGGAGACATCGATCACCTGCCGCCTGGATTGAAAGGGACTGGAAACGATCATGCTGGCGCCTTGGGCGATCGCGGTGGAGATCGATGTGCGCCGCTGCGTGGCAATCGGCCGGGCCTCGAGTTTATCGGCAAAAGCAATCGCATCCTCTTCCGTCTCGATCACCTGCCAGTCGATGACGGAATCCTGGACGACATAGCCTGCCCATTCGAAATAGCTGATGGCGATGCGGCCGGTCAGCCCGCCCTTGACCGCGTCGATGAATTCCCTGTGCTTGAGCGCTTCGACATAACCCTCGCGCTGGATGCCGATCTCCTCGAAGTCCATCGACCGCGAGGTATCGACGGCAAGCACGAGGGTCACATCGACCTCGCTTCCCCCCGCCTGCGCGATGGGGACGAGGCCGGAAAGACCCATAAGCACCGCAAGTGTCGTCAGCATTGGCAATCCAATCCCTGCGCCATCCAAGCCAGCGAACTCTAACACAGCTTGGCCGAGGGAGGACGCTCGCCCAGGCGCACGGCTTCAATTTTCGGTGATGGAATCGGAAGCCTTCAATGCAAGGGAAGCCACAAGGGGGTCTTCCATGCTTTCAGCGCCTCGAGAAAGACCTGCAATCGGGAGGGCAGGAAGCGGCGCGTGGGATAGACGGCGTGCACGAAAATTTCCTCGGACGACCAGTCCGGCAGCAGACGGACGAGTTCGCCTCTTCTGATCTGCTCGTCGCAATATGTCGAAGGCAGCAGGCCAATGCCGTGTCCGCGATAGGTGAAGGCGCTCACCGCGTCGAAATCCCGGCTCGATACCGACCCCGACACATGCAGCCGAACCGATTTGCGACGGCTCACGAGATGCCATTCCGCCTCGCCGTTGCGGCCGTTCAAGAGCACGCACTGATGGTCCTTCAGCTCTTCCGGCTTTGAGGGAAGCGCCCTGCCCTTCAGATAGTCCGGCGCGGCAACCAGATAACGCACGCTCTTTCCGAGCCGCTGCGCCACGATGGAGGAATCCTTAAGTTCGCCGAAGCGGATGGCGAGATCGACATTCTCAGCGATCAGATCGAGAAACAGGTTGGTGACGAAGAGATCGATCTGGATATCGGGATAGGTCTTCAGGAAGCATGAGATGAATTCGTAGAACACCTCCTGCCCGAAGATGACAGGCACGGAGATCTTCAGCAGACCTTCCGGTTTTCTCTGTGTCTCGGTGAGCGCCTGCTCGGCGTCGAGGAGATGGGCGAGCGGTTCGCTGCACCTGTCGTAATAGGCCCGGCCCTGCGCGGTCAGGCTCAGCTTGCGGGTCGTCCGCTGCATAAGCGTCACGCCGAGCTGCTCCTCCAGCGACGTCACCTTCCGGCTGACGGTCGATACCGGCATGCCGAGGGAATGGGCAGCGCGGCTGAAGCTGCCATACTGCGCCACCTTTACGAAAACGGCGATGTCGTTCAGATCGGCCATGCACTTATTTTTGCATGGATGCAAAAGAGAATCCAGATATTTCCATCTAATCGCGTAATGGAGTTTTCGCCATATTCACCTTGCGAAAACAACCACAACCGGATGGAGGCGCATTCGCAGCAGCCCCATCTCGAGCGACCCCGCCTTTGCAGCCGCAAGGCCCGCGTTGCCCGAACCAGATTATGGAGATCAGCATGACTACGAGAAAAACAGTCATCGTCACGGGCGCCTCCCAGGGTATCGGAGCCGGCCTCGTCAATGCCTTCGTCGAGCGCGGCTATAATGTCGTCGCCACCTCGCGCCAGGTCAGTACCTCAGATGCTTTTGAGGCCTCGGACAGGCTGGCGCTCGCCGATGGCGACATCGGCGATGCCGAAACCGCAGCGCGGGTGGCAAGGACCGCAATCGATCGCTTCGGCTCGATCGACGCGCTCGTCAACAATGCCGGCATTTTTCTAGCCAAGCCGTTCGTCGAGTTCACGATGGCCGACTTCCAGAAATTGTCCTCGACCAATCTCGAAGGTTTCATCCACCTGACCCAACAGGTCGTCAGGCAGATGCTCGTGCAGAAAACGGGCGGTAGCGTCGTCAGCATCACCACCCCATTGACCGATCATCCGATCGCCGGTTTCTCCGCCTCAGTCTCAATGATGACAAAGGGCGGCATCAACGCCATCTCCAAGAACCTGGCGATGGAATATGCGAACGAGAAAATTCGCTTCAATATCGTCGCTCCCGGTGTGGTGGACACGCCGTTGCACAAGGACAATCCAAAGGACTTCCTGAGCACGCTGTCGCCGATGGCAGGCATTTCCAACGTCGGAGAGATCGCCGATGCCGTCGTCTTCCTCACCGAAGCTCCGCGCATAACCGGGGAGGTGCTTCACGTCGACGGCGGCGCACATCTGGGCAAATGGTAGACCATGCAAAAGCTGAGGCAGCCGGCGCGGAACGGCGGCTGCAGGACCTCGGCATCGCCCTTCCCCCACCGCCGACGCCCTTGGGCGCGTATGTCGAGGCGGTCAGAACCGGCAAGCTGGTCTTCTTCAGCGGTATGCTGCCGGTCGTCGACCGCAAGCCCCGCTATATCGGCCGCGTCGGCGGCGCGCTGACGGTCGAAGACGGCAGGAAGGCCGCCGAGACAGCGACCCTTAGCGCCCTTGCGGGAGCCAGAGAATATCTCGGTTCGCTGGACAGGGTGGCGAAGGTCGTCAAGCTCGGCGTCTACATCGCCACCGAAGGCGATTTTCGCGACCACCCAAAGGTCGCCGACGGGGCATCCGAAATGCTGCTTGCAGTCTTCGGCGAAGACAAGCTCTCCGGCCGAATCGTCCTCGGCGTGTCCAGCCTGCCGTTAGGCGTGCCGATCGAGCTCGAGCTCGTTCTCGAAATAGAAGATTGAACGGGCGGGCGCGCCCTCGGCGCGCCCCGCATTCTTGGCCGCGCCTGCGCTCAGCGCATTTGCTGGCTTCGCCGCTTACTCCCTCACACGGCAATCAACAGCAGCACATAGGCGATCACGCTTACCATCAGCCCACGAAACGCGAAGGTGACGCAGCGGTATTTGTTGCGGGCGATAGCCGATAGAATGTTGGCGTTTTCGAGATACTGGTCGAAGAGGTAGCGCTCGTCACGGCGAAGGGCTGCCTCGAAGAACATATCGCGATGATCGGGCCAGGCGCCCCAGAATAGCGAGGTCGAGGTGCCGAGACGCCGCGGCAGCACAACAAGAATCGCCGACAGGATCGAGAAGACCGAGGCTGTCGCAAGCAGGCCTGAGAACAGCATGCTGCCCGGCGTGCCGCCGGTGTAACGCATCAGGCTGAACACGGCCCTCACCTCGCTGGAGCTCACCAGAAAGGCGAGCATGAAAGTAAAAATATAGGCAGCCTTTTGGTCGGATATCTTGATCTGATCATAAAATATGTCATTGATTTTCTTGATATGATCGAAATACTCAGTGCTGACGTCGCCGCTCGACGGCTTGCTCAGCATAACCTCAGGTGCACTTTCAAATTCGCTCACGTGAATACTCCGACATCAAGTGTTTCCCTGATATTACACTTGACGACGAAAGCAAGAACACGTGTGCAACATGCTTGACTTTTTCACTCTACACGGACAAAGGGAGAGCGGGGTATGGGGTCGAGGACATGCGGGGTTATTTCAGTAACATCTGTCGCGTCGGGATGGCGCTGGCGTTTGCCGTGCCCGGTTTCGGGCTGCCGGCGGCGGCCGACCCCGTGCAGCGCGCAACCCCCGTCGCCGGTTCCGTCATCGCCCGCAAGACCGGCGAAGAAGTCCGCTTCATCGACGTGTCGAACTGGCGTGTCGTCGACATCAATCAGGATCTGCTGACCGGCGACGTGCTGCGCACCAACGCCAACGGCCAGCTCGCCATCGTCTTTTCCGATCACACCCAGGTTCGCCTTGGCCGCAACTCCTCGCTGCAGGTCAAGAAGATGGCCGCAAGCGGCGACACGACGCTGGAGCTGCAATCGGGAACGATCTGGGCGCGCGCCGAGCGCGGCGGCCAGGGCCTGACGGTGGAAACGCCTGCGGCCGCAGCCGCCATCCGCGGCACCGACTGGACCATGACGGTCGAGGGCAACAAGACTTCGATGATTGTGCTCGAAGGCCGCGTGGCGCTGAGCAACCCACAGGGAAGCGTCGAGGTGAACGAGGGCGAAGGGGCTGTCGCGACCATCGGCCAGGCGCCGAGCAAGATCATCAGCGTCAATCCTGACGACCGCGAACAGATGCTCTTCTATCTGGACCTGCGCGACGGCTTCGACCTGATGCCGACTTCGCCGCTGCGGGCCGACCGCATGGCGACCGAACGCCGCCGCCTGCTGGCGCTGCCGCTGGAGCGCCGCACCACCGAAGACTGGCTGGAACTTGCCGAAGTGCAAAGCGCCTTCGACGGACGCCAGGCTGCAGCCGCAACGCTGCAGAATATCCGCGGCCGCAAGCTGACGACAGCCCAGCAGGCGCGCGTCGACCTGATCGACGCCACCATCGCCGGCTCCGAAAAGCGTTATGGCGATGCCGCCAGGCTCTTCCAGAAGGCCCTGCCGCATCTCGACCCGACACGCCGCAACATGGCCCAATATGGCGGCTATTTCGCCCGTTCGCTGGCCGACCCCGCCCATGCCGAACAGCCGCCGGCCAACACCACCGGCCCCTATGGCGCGATCATGGAGGCCTATACGACAGGCTTCCTAAAAAACCCGCGCGCAGCGCTCGAGATCATAAAGAAAGCGGAGCAGCGCTATCCCGATGATCCGACCCTGCCGGCGGTCCGCGCCCAGTTGGCGGAGCTCACCGACGACCGTGAGCAGATGAAGGAAGCGATAGAACGCTCGCTGTCGCTCGACCCTGATCATCCGATGGCGCTCTCCGCCCGTGCAGGCTACAAGGCAAGTTATGAAAGCGATATCAACGGCGCGCTCGCGGACCTGAACCGCGCCATCGCGCTTGCCCCCGGCGCGTCAGGCACGCTGAATTCTCTCGGCCTGCTGCAGAGCTCGCGCGATGCCAATGGCGAAGCGGAAAAGGCGTTCAAGAAGGCGATCGAGCTCGATCCGCAGGACCCGCTGCTGCACGCGAACCTCGCGATACTCTATCTCGATCAGGCGCGCATGAAGGAAGCCAAGCGCGAAATCGACACCGCGATCGCGCTTGATCCGTCCTTCGATCATGCCCTGCTTGCCCGCGGCCGCTACTACCTGCAGTCCGGCGAGCGCGACAAGGCGCTGCAAGATCTGCTTGCCGCCAGCACCGCCAATCCCGCGCATTCGCAATCCCAGTTCATGCTTGCAGCCGCCCATTACGAAAAGGGCGACCGACTTCCCTCCGAGCAGGCGCTCGACAACGCCAACCGCCTCGACGATGACGATCCGGTCATCTCGTCCTTCCGCACCGCGATCGATATCGACGACTATGATGCAGATGGCGCGATCCGCAACGCGCAGGAATTCCTGCGCCGCTCGCGCGCCCGCGGCGGCGATTACAGCGGCCTCGGCGCCAATGCGAGCGCCGGTTCGACTCTGAACGACGCCTTCCGCCTGCAAGGATTGGATGCCTGGGGCCGCTATTACGGCGATGCCGTCTTCGATCCTTTCAACGGCACCGGTTATATCGATCAGTCGATCAAGGGCAGCATCTTTCCTTTCGTCAACGCGACCAGCTTCAGCGACGACAATATCATCCAGAACCGCGGCAACGTGTCGAGCTACTCATCCTTCATCCAGGGCCTGTTGCTTTCGCCGCACATGCTTTCCGGCCGCTCGCGCTCGGTAACGCTGTTCGATGTGCCCTTCATCGAAGGCTCGCTCGGCGGCGGCATCAACAGCGTCGACGGCCATACGAGGCGCATCGGCGAAGCCGATATCCAAGGCTATTCGAACGAGACCATTCCGATCAGCTTCTATGGCAACCTGACCTGGGAAGAGCTGGCGCTCGACCGCGACTATCGGGATTTCGGCGGTGTCCAGACGGATAACAAGCTGCTGAGTGCCAACGGTTATCTGACGGCAACGGTCACGCCAGATGATCGCGTGGTAGCCTTCGTCAACCACGGGAAGAATGACGGAACTCTAAACGCGTTATCGTCAAACACCGGGTTCATGGAACTCCTGTTCCGTGTGCCTATCCCGCTGCCTCTCTACACAACAGAGGAGACTGTACGAGAAAGCACATATGCCGGCATCGGCTGGAGCCACACGTTTGCCTATGAAAACGTGTTGAATGGAGCACTGCTTTATTCAGGAAGCAAATCGAATACGAACAGCGCGCTTGATGTCGACCTGGACCCAGTGTTTATCGGCAGAGGGGTTCCCTTCATCATACCCTTTACCAACGTCACTCAGGAGACCGAATCCCAAACCTACATCGGCGCTTTGAGCCATTCCATAGGTACCGGACCGTTGACATTTCGCTACGGCATCGAAGGCGGCTGGATGGATGCCAGCAGCACCGTCGATGCGACGCTCCTAGGCTTGACAGCTCCTACCGATCGCACCGAGAACACCATCGATATCGGCCGCGGCTATATCGATGTGCTGCATGAGATCACGCCGGACCTCAAGGGCGAATACGCCTTGTTCGCCACGCGCCTGGAGGGCGACGGCATCGATATCAGCCGGCTGGAGCCGCGCTTCGGCCTCGCCTGGGCGCCGGTTCAAAACCACTGGCTGCGTGCTGCCTTCATGCGTCAAAGCTTTGATATTGGGATTCCGACCCTTGCCCCCATCGGCGTCCTCGGGCTGCAAACCAACCAGTTTTCCACCAATCCGCGAGGTTACACGGATACGGTCGCCCTGCAGTGGGATGCCGAATGGACCGATCGATTCTTCACCTCGGTCGAGTATCAGCACCAGGAACTGCATGATTTCTCGATCGATTTTCCGCTGATCTCGCTTCCCTCAGACACCAGCCTGCCGATCTCGCGCGGCAGCATCGATCGCGCTGCCGTCACAGCTAACGTCGCTCTCGGCCATGGTTTCGGCCTTTCGGCTACCTATGCCTATATGGATTCGGAAAACAGGGATCCGCTTGAGCCGATCTATGGAGGCCCTCTTCCCTTCATACCGCAGAATTCCGGGCAGATTGCGCTGACCTGGGTCAACGAAGCCAAGGTCAAGGCGACGGTCGCCGCCAACTATATCGGCGAGCGCGACGGCGATCGGTTTGGCACCAAGCTCGACGATTACTGGAGCCTTGACGCCCACCTGGTCTGGGAACCGTTCGACAAGCGCATCGAGCTGGAGGCTGCCGCCTATAACCTGCTCGACGAGGACTTCGAGATCACCCCTGGTGTGCCCGGCTGGGGCCGCGCCTTCAAGGGCACGCTCAAAGTTCGCTTCTGATGCGGGTGCGGGAGAAACCTCGGCAGGCCAGGCAGATCAGGAGCCGCCATCTCAGGCTCCTGGTGCTGTCGCTGACGACGCTGATCGCCATCTCGCTGCTGTCGCG
The DNA here is from genome assembly GCF_013087615.1 of Rhizobium sp. WYCCWR 11152. Taxonomy (NCBI): domain Bacteria; kingdom Pseudomonadati; phylum Pseudomonadota; class Alphaproteobacteria; order Hyphomicrobiales; family Rhizobiaceae; genus Rhizobium; species Rhizobium sp. WYCCWR 11152. Next base: position 47,368 of record NZ_JABFCP010000006.1, read on the forward strand.
CCTGCCCGCCTGGTCGCTGCTGGAGCTCCGAAGCTTCGACTATCTCTCGACCGTCGACGATCCCCGTCCGCCACCCGGCGGACCCGTCATCGTCGCGATCGACGAACCCTCGCTTGCCGATATCAACGCGCAATGGCCTTGGCCGCGCAGCCTTCATGCCCAGCTCGTCACCCAGCTGCGCGCCGCCGGCGCCCGCGTCATTGGCCTCGACATCATCCTGGCCGAACCGTCGACCCCGGAGAACGACAACGCGATCACCGGCGCTGTCGGCCCGGATGTCGTCCTTGCCGGCGACGAGACGTTGATCGAGACGCCGCAGGCCTCGCAACTGATCCGTGCGACACCGCTGCCGCAGCTGACCGAGGCAGGTGCCGTGACTGGCATCGCCTCCGTCGAACTCAGCGGCGACGGCACCTTCCGGCGCATTCCGGGCTATGAGGACGGCTTTGCCGCCATGCTAGCCAAGATCGCCGGCGTGGCCCCCGAGACTTTGCCCGCCGGCCGGCTCATCCAGTCCTTCGGCCCGGCCCGCAGCTATCCCACCGTCTCCTACTACCAGGCGCTCGACCCGAAGAACCTGCTGCCGCCGGATTATTTCAAGGACCGTGTCGTGCTGGTCGGTCTCAGCCTGCAGAATGCGCCAGCGATCGACAAGGGTGGCGTCGATGCCTTTGCGACGCCCTACACCGTTCATACCGGCAAGCTCGTCTCCGGCGTCGAGATCCAGGCGACGATCTACGATAATATCCGCAGCGGCCTGTCGTTCGCGGAAGCCCGTCTGCCGACGGTCGCTGCCTGCATCCTGATATCGGTGCTGCTGGCCGCCACCACCGTCTGGCGCTCGACGGGATGGCTGACGATCGTGACGAGCGCGGCGGCCCTCCTTGCCTTCGCCGCCGTCAGTGCCGCCGGTATGCGGCTAGCCCATATCTTCGTCTCGCCGCTTGGCCCGACGGTCGCCTATATCTCTGTCGTCTTCGGCCAGGCCGCCTTCGATTTTGCCGAGGAGCGCCGCAACAAGCGCCAAATCACCCGCGCCTTTGCCCAATATATCTCGCCCGATCTCGTCAAGCGCCTGTCGAGCGATCCCTCGCAACTGAAGCTCGGCGGCGAGCGGCGCACCCTCTCGGTGCTTTTCTCAGACGTACGCGGCTTCACCACCATTGCCGAGACGCTGAAGGACGACCCAGAGCAGCTGACCGGCCTGATCAACCGCTTGCTGACGCCGCTTTCCGACGTGGTGATGGACCATGGCGGGACGATCGACAAATATATGGGCGATTGCATCATGGCCTTCTGGAACGCGCCGCTCGACGATCCCGATCATGCCCTGCACGCCGTCAAAGCCTCTCTTGCCATGCAGGCGGCGATATCGAGCCTCAACCGCGAGCTGGAGCGAGAGGCGGCGATGCGCGGCGGCAGGCCGCATGTGTTGAAGATGGGCGTCGGCATCAACACCGGCGAATGCATCGTCGGCAATATGGGCTCGACCCGCCGCTTCGACTATTCCTGCCTCGGCGACAGCGTCAACCTCGCCTCGCGCCTCGAAGGCGCCTCGAAGAATTATGGCGTGGCGCTGCTGCTCGGCGAGGAGACAGCAAGGCTGGTCGCCGGCACCTATATCGTCGTCGAGCTCGACCGCATCATCGTCAAGGGCCGCACCGTGCCCTCGCCTGTCTATACCGTCGTGCATGATGCCGACGCCGAAGCCCTTGCCGCCCATCGGGCCTTCCTCGAGGCGAAATACGCCGGCACGCTTGCGCCATCCGATCCCGCCTTTGACAGGCTGGCCGCCGATATCTCTGAGCTTGCCGGCTATTACGCGATCGTCCGCGAGGCGCTGGCCGAGGCGGGCGAGGAATGACCGAGCAGAATGCAGGCAACGTAAATCGATACTATTCCGGGCGCGCTTCCAGCGGCGCGTTCTGCCTGTACCCCTCGAAATAGCGGCCGCCATGTAGGGCAAGCTCCCGATCGGCCAAAGCCATAAATCGGGCGCCGTCGCCCGCTGCCGCCAGTCTGAACGCCGCGTCGAACTCGGCTGCCAGTTGCGCATCGAGCTTCTTCATGAGGCGCGGCGCCCATTTTCCGCGGCCGGTCCATGCACCGCGTCCGAGCAGAATCAGGTCGGCCAGCTTCTGGTAGAGCAGCGCGGCGATGGCGGCGATCTCTTCGGGCGGGCGGGTACCGCGCAGATCATCGGCCAAATCGGTGACCTGGTAGCGCAGCATGTCGTAGTCCGCCCCGGCAAGAGGTTTCGGTCCTGCCGCCAGCATACTTGCCGCCTTTGCCTGGATGACACCTGCGCTGTCGATATCCGGTCCCAAAATGCTGCTTGTCGCCACCATGTTGACCATGATGGGATAGCCGCTGTCTGCGTCCTGATGAAGGTAGTGCGCCAGCGTCTGTGGATCGTGGACGAAGGCCTCGACCGGGAAACCATCCGCGGTGAACGACTCCCGCCAGGCTCTGTCGAGCGACGGGAATACGACAACCAGATCGATATCCGAAAAGACGGTGCCTTCGCCGCGCATGATGGAGCCGGCGACATAGGCGAATGCGGCCCCGGCATAGCGGCTGGCGATGCAGTGGCGGGCGACGGCCAGCGCCCGCTCCGCAAGAAGATATTTCTGGATATCGTCCACGATCTCGTCCTCGAATACGGGAAACGAGCGGGAACAAAAAACCCGCTCGTTTCCGGCGGGTTGGTCTTAGCAGCAATGAACGGAATTCAGTTCACGCGTCTACCACCCACCGCGATGCGGTGGTCGTAGACGTCGTCGAAACTGCAAAAGTCCTGCTCATGGCGGTAACGATACCGCTGGATAGTGATAGCGTCAATGCGCCGGCCAAGGAAGCTTCCCCGACGCGCCGATTTCCGTCTAAGATGACCCGCAAAGCAAGACTCGAAACAGGAAGAACCCGCCAATGCCCCATCCCGCCACCGTCATTCCGCGTCCAGCACCGGTACTGCTGCCGGTGGACGGCAGCGCCGAGCGTTTTCCGGTGCGCCGCGTCTATTGCGTCGGGCGCAACTATGCCGACCATGCGATCGAGATGGGCCATGATCCCAGTCGCGAGCCGCCCTTCTTCTTCCAGAAGAATGCCGACAACCTGCTGCCGGCGGGCAAGGCCTTTCCCTATCCGTCGCTGTCGAACGACGTGCATTACGAGGTCGAATGCGTGCTGGCGCTGAAATCAGGCGGCGCAAACATCGAGGCCGCGGACGCGCTCGACTGCGTCTATGGCTACGCTGTCGGCATCGATTTCACCCGCCGCGACCTCCAGGGCGAGGCAAAGAAGCTTGGTCGTCCCTGGGAGGTTGGCAAGGCCTTCGAACATTCCGCCCCTATCTCCCTAATCGTTCCGGCAAGCCGCCTCGGCCACCCCGCTGAAGGCAAGATCTGGCTGGAACAGAACGGCAAGCGCGTGCAGGACGGCGATCTCAACCAGATGATCTGGAAGGTGCCGGAGATCATCGCCGAACTGTCGAAGCTCTTCACTCTCGCACCCGGCGATATCATCATGACCGGCACGCCCGCCGGCGTCGGCGCGGTGGCCAGGGGCGATCGCATCAATTGCGGCATCGACGGCGTCGCCACCCTATCGGTCGAGGTCGTCTGAGGAGAGAGCAATGCCTGTCTACGCGCTTGGCGGATCGACGCCGAACCTGCCCGCCGCCGGCCTCTATTGGATCGCCCCGGATGCCAACATCATCGGCCAGATCGAACTCGGCGAGAATGTCGGCATCTGGTTCGGCGCCGTGCTGCGCGGCGACAACGAGCCGATCAGCGTCGGCGAAGGCACCAACATCCAGGAAGGCGTGATGGCCCATACGGACATGGGCTTCCCGCTGACGATCGGAAACGGCTGCACCATCGGTCATCACGCCATCCTTCACGGCTGCACCATCGGCGACAACACGCTGATCGGCATGGGCGCCACCATCCTCAATGGTGCGAAGATCGGCAACAACTGCCTCGTCGGCGCCAATGCGCTGGTGACCGAAGGCAAGGAATTCCCCGATAATTCGCTGATCGTCGGAGCACCGGCCCGGGTCGTGCGCACGCTCGACGATGCGGCAGTCGCGGCCATCCGCCGCTCGGCCGAAAGCTACATCACCAACTGGCAACGCTTCGCCAGGGATCTCAGGCAGATCGGGTGATTGGGTAACTCAGCGGCGGGTGGCGAAGCACCCTCTCCGCTCACCAGACTCCCGGAATCCAGCGCCAGCGCACACGCGCCGTATACTCCGCATAGCCTTCGAGGCCCTTGCGCAGTTCGGCTTCCTCGCCGAGCGTGCGGCCGAAGAGGACGACGACGAGCAGGCCGGCGGGGATCAGCGCGTAGAGCGATCCAAGCGACAGCGCCATGCCGGCGCTGAGCACGATGGCGGTTGCGTATCCGGGATGGCGGATTACGGCGTAGGGTCCAGTGTCGATCACCTTGTGGTCGCGGTCGGTCTGAATGCGCACCGTCGGCTCGAAATGCCGGTTGACCGATTGCGCCCAGGTCAAGCCGAGATAACCTGATGTCATCAGGAGATAGCCGATAAACACGACCCAATCGGGCTGCGGTGCCCAGTGGAAACGTCCGTCGTCGAATGCGCCGACCGGAAGAATGGCGGCAAAGAGAATGATCGTCAGCGTCGCCACCACGGCGTCCCAGGATTTGGTACCTTTCTGGTATCGGCTGCGCGCCGCAAACAGCTCCGGATTCGTCCGCCAGATCCAGATGATTGCGACAGCAGTCAGCACAAGGAACAGGCCGAGAAAAATCCACCCGCGCGGCCAGTCGAGCGTACCCGCCGGCCAGAACAGCGCTACAAACATGACGGCAATGGTGATGGCGAGCGATCCGAGCGATGGCGCCGCGGCGAATGAGTGACCGGGCCGAATGTCCCGCTGCGTCATGATCGCTCTCCGTTCCATTACAGCGCCGCGCGTCCTTTTAGGCGCGCAGAAGGACGCTGCACATGGCGGATTTCATTGAAAAAATCGCCTTACTCGGCGGCTTCGAGAAACTGGCTGTTTCGTGAAGAGGAGGCAAGAGCCTGAACCCTGGCTTCCGCCTTGGCGATCAGCTGATAGAATTCGTCCTGCGCTTCGACATCCAGCTGAATGACGGCATTGACGTCGTCGGGCGTATCGCAAACGCAGGCGACCGCAGAAATGGGACAGATACCGCCGGGATAACGTCTGCCGGTGCCCGTATAGGCACGACGTCCCCAACGCTCGGAATAGACCGTCTCTTCCCGCTCAAGCTGCAGGATCGTTCCCTTGCAGGCAGTCACGATAGCCGCCTTGCCGTAGGCGAACCAGTGATAGTTCAGCCTCCGGAGAATATATTTGCCGGTGATATCTTCGCCAGCCAGTTCGGCAGGGTTTTCAATCATTCTAATCATGACGGCTTCCTCAACGTTTAAACAATATCCGTCATGTCTTCGCGCGCAGCAAGTCAAAAAACGCTGCTTTTGGAGACACTTAGTCACAAAGTGTTTCCGATTCTTACATTAACCACGCGCCGAGCACCCCCTTGTGCACACAATTCTTCGTCGAATTTCCCGCAACCTGCTACCGATTTCGTCATTGTCCCGAGGTGGCAGTCACGTCAATGTCCCCTTGTGTTTTTCGGCGCGGGCTCGATATGTCCCCCTAATTGGTCCGAACACCGCGCCGTTTTTCACCCCACGAAACGGCCGGCTGTTTCGCCAGTTGGTCACCGCAGGAGAATTTCATGGTCGACGCGATCAACCCCATCTCCGCCACCGCCGCGTCCGAACCCACCAAGGTCGGCACCAGCACCTCGATCGGCTCCGAACCAGACAATGCCTGGGTCGCCGCCCGCCAGTCGCAGATCACCGCCGATCAGCTGGCAGCGAAGAAGGCCGTGGAGAAGGAAGCCGCAAGCGGTCTCATCCCGCACGCGGATCTGATCGTCAACGACGAGGAGCATCCGCAAAAGCGGCACGGGCATGCGGCATCGGACGACGGGGAAGAGGCCGGCGAACAGGCGGAACAGCCGGTCTTGTCAGGCGAAAGCGATCGGATCGGCACCCGGAATTTCGACGACGATACGCCCTTCGGCGAGCGTGTCGCCATCATCTGATCAAGAGCGCACCAAAATCGCGCCTCCACATCACATTGATGGCATTCATCCTCAACTTGGTCCGAGAAGACGATCAGCAAAAGCGCTGCCAGACGCTATGAATGCAAGCGCTGCAGCGCTTCACGGGCCAACGCGTCCACCCCTTCCAACTGGTCCGTCTTGCTCGGTCGATCTACCAGCCTCTGGAGGTCGTTCTCAAGTGCTCGAAGAACTTCGACCGACAGTTTTTCGACAATCAATTGAAAGCAGAAATACTTTTGAGAGGAGTCCGTTCCTCGGAGAACGCGCAACAGCGGATCAACAATTGGCGTTCCAAGTGTGACTAGAAAGCGAGCCAGGGGTTGCGCAATCGGCCAGTTGCCGTCCGCAGTCCACGCCAGCAAGTCATCCAGGATCGGAGCGATCGCAGGATAACCAGCGCTCTCGATACCAGAAAGAGCGGCAATGTCGTGCTTGTCACGAGGGACAAGGCTCTCTGCATCGAACACGCCAATCACTCCATCTCGTTGGGCCTCTGCCCACCTTGAAGCTGGGCTTCGATTGCCACTTTATCGATAACCGACCAGACCTCGACGATCTTGCCGCCGCGAAATTCGTAGATGACGTTCTCGGTGAAGGAAAGGCGCCTGCCGTTCACATCGAGGCCGAGGAATTTTGCCTTCGGCCTGCAATCGAAGCCGAGCCTGCAGGCGATATATGGCGGATCGCAAAGCAGCGTCAGCACCTTGAAATAGAGATCGGGAATCTCATCGAAGTCCCGCTCAAGCATGGCGACGTAACCCGGCAGCCCGAGCCGCCGGCCGTTATGAACTGCACCGTCGCCCACAAACTGCCCGAGATTGGGCCAGTCCTGCCTGTTCAGGCAGGCGATGTAGCCGCGGTATATCTCCGCGAGTTCTGTTTTCGTCACGCGATCGCCCCTGGCTTGGATTCTCAGGCAAAGATAGCGGAATGCAATATCGTAAGAACTGGAAGAAGCCGAAGAAAAGGCGGAACAACCAAATCGGCACCCACGACTTTGATGACGACACTCCTTTCGGTGAGCGCGAGGCGATCGTCTAGCGAATGCGAGGAAGCTTACGCCGCGCAGGCCTCGCACAATCCGCGGATCTCGATCGTCGTCTTTTCAGGCTTGAACTTCTGCCCGCGCACCCATTCCATCAGCCGGTGGTCGACCTCGTGGTCGTGGAACTCCGTCACCTGGCCGCAGCTTTCGCAGATCGCGAAGGCGACGATGCCGTGGCTGTGGCAGTCGTCGCCCGGATGGGCGCAGGCGACGAAGGAGTTGATGCTTTCGAGCCGGTGCACCACGCCATATTCGAGCAGCTTCTCCAGCGCCCGGTAGACCTGCAGCGGCGCGCGAAAACCGTGGTCGCGCAGCTTGTCGAGGATGGTATAGGCGCTGAGCGGCCCTTCGGCCTTTTCGAGCACGTCGAAGACCAGCGACTGGTTCTTGGTCAATTGCGGTGTCGTCATGAGCCTTGTCCTTGCATGACCGCGCGGTGGCGCCTGACGGGAAGCAGGCTGAGAATGAAGAGGATCAGTGCCGCGACCACGATCGAGGGGCCGGAGGGCGTGTCGTAGGTGAGCGAGCCGAACAGCCCGCCGACGACGGCCGCCGCCCCGATCAGCGAGGCGAGCACCGCCATGATCTCCGGCGTCGGCGAGAAGCGCCGGGCCGCAGCCGCCGGAATGATCAGCAGCGAGGTGATCAGCATGATGCCGACGATCTTCATAGCTATGGCGATGACGACGGCCATCAGCAGCATGAAGAACAGCCGCGCCCGCTCCGGCTTCAGCCCCTCGGCCTCGGCGAGCTCGGCATTGACGGTCGCAGCCAAGAGCGGCCGCCAGAGCCAGGCCATTGCCACGAGCACGAACAGCCCGCCGCCCCAGATCAGCGCGATATCGGTGGTGGAAACGGCAAGGATATCGCCGAACAGGAAGGCGATGAGATCGATCCGCACCCAGCTCATGAAGGCGACCATGACGAGGCCGATCGCCAGTGTCGCATGCGAGAGGATGCCGAGCAGCGCATCGGCCGACAGCGCCTGGCGCTTCTGCAGGAAGAGCAGCAGCACCGACACAAGCGCGGCGACGGCGAAGACAGCCAATGTCAGGTTGAGTTCGAAGAGCAGCGACAATGCGACGCCGAGCAGCGCCGAATGGGCGATCGTATCGCCGAAATAGGCCATGCGCCGCCAGATGATGAAGCAGCCGAGCGGCCCTGTCGTCAGCGCCAGGCCGACGCCGGCGAGGATGGCGCGCACGAAGAAATCGTCAAGCATGGCGCTCTCCCGCTTCATGCGCGTGCGGATGGGCATGGTCAGGATGATCGTGATCATGTTCATGACCGGCATGCCCATGCTCATGCGCGTGCGCATGGCTGCCGTCATGCGCGTGATGGCCGTCGTCGGGGTGGCAATGATCGGTTACCGTGCCGTCGGCATGCTGCACGCGCCCATCAGGCAGATGTGTGTGATCGTGATGATGACTGTAGACGGCCAGCGTCTGCGCCGCTCGGCTGCCGAACAGGCGCACATATTCCGGGCTGCGGCTGACGGATTCAGGCGTGCCGCGACAGCAGACATGGCCGTTAAGGCAGATGACCGTATCGGTTTCGGCCATGACGACATGCAGGTCGTGCGAGATTAGCAGGATGCCGCAGCCCGTCGCATTGCGGATCGACTTGATGAGGTCGTAGAGGGCGATCTCGCCGGAAAAATCGACCCCTTGCACCGGCTCGTCGAGGACCAGCAGATCGGGCTTGCGGGCAATCGCCCGGGCCATCAGCGCCCGCTGGAATTCGCCGCCGGAGAGGTGCTGGACCTCGGCATCGAGCATATGGGCAATGCCGGCGGATTCGAGCGCCGAGAGCATATCGCGCTCCGGCAGCGGTCCTGTCAGCGTCATCAGCCGGCGCACCGAAAGCGGCAGCGTCCAGTCGATCGACAGCTTCTGCGGGACATAGCCGACCTTGAGGCCGGCTTTGCGCTCCACCCTGCCCTCGTCGGGCTTCAACACACCGATCGCCGCCTTGGCGCTGGTCGATTTGCCCGAGCCGTTCGGCCCGATCAGCGTAACGATCTCGCCGCGCGATACGGAAAAATCGACACCGCGCACCAGCCAGCGACCGTTGCGCAGAATGCCGACATCTTCAAGCGAAACCAGCGGTTCGGCCCTGATACCGGCGGGGGTCTTTGCGGGAGAGAGCATCAAATTTTCCGAAAGTGCTGTTGCGTCCTGCTATTGCACACGTTATAGCATAACGCAATTGATGTAATAACATAACAATTGCAATTCAAGCGGAGCATATTGATGAAACGCGCCTTGGGGTCTGCCCTCAAAATCTTGGCCCTCAGAATGCCGGCCCTCGCAATCCCGGTCCTGGCGATCCCCACTCTGCTCTTTTCCGGCACCATGCGGGCAGCCGATGCGCCTGTCGTCGTCACCTCGATCAAACCGATCCATTCGCTGGTTTCGGCGATCATGCAGGGAGTCGGCGAACCCGAATTGATCGTCGATGGCGCCGCCTCCCCGCATACCTACAATCTGAAGCCATCGAATGCCCGCGCCCTGCAGGACGCCAAGGTGATCTTCTGGGTCGGCCCCGGTCTCGAGGCTTTCCTCGAAAAACCGCTGCAGGCGCTGGGCCGGGATGCCAGCATCGCGGCCCTCGACGACGCGCCCGGCCTCGTAAAGCTGCCTTTCCGTGAAGGCGGCGCTTTCGAGCCGCATGATGACGCCCCGGAGCACGAAAGTGCTTCCGGTCAGCATGATGAGGCTGACGCCGCACATGATGCTGATCCCGGGCACGCCAGTGACCATGACCATGACCACGGTACATTCGACACCCATCTCTGGCTCGACCCGATGAACGCCAAGGCCATGGCGGCCATGATCACTACGACGTTGGTCGCCGCCGATCCCGCCAATGCTCTGACCTATCAGGGCAACGCCAAGACGCTGGACGACAGGCTGGATGCGCTCGATACCGAGATCAAGGGCATGGTTGCTCCCGTCAAGGACAAGCCCTTCATCGTCTTCCACGACGCCTACCAGTATTTCGAGCACCGCTACGGCATCCGCGTCGCCGGCTCGATCACCGTCAGCCCGGAAACCATTCCCGGTGCGGAGCGGGTTTCGGAAATCCACCGCAAGGTCGGCGAACTCGGAGCCACCTGCGTCTTTGCCGAACCGCAGTTCGAGCCGCGCCTCGTCAATGTCGTCATCGAAGGCACGCGCGCCAAGTCAGGCGTGCTCGATCCCGAAGCGGCAACACTGAAGGCCGGTCCCGATCTCTACTTCAACCTCATGCGCGGCATCGCCAACAGCATGAAGGACTGCCTCTCCAGCGCATGAATCTTATGCGCTGCTCCGCGCGTCCTGCCGGACACGCGACGCTCCAGGAGAGCTGAGGCGGAAAAAGGCGGACAACCCCGTTCCGCCTTTTTTCGATGCGTCAAGTGTAATGATATAACATTATATACGAATCTGATGAGGTTCCCATGGACAACAGACTTCCCGTCACGGTGCTTTCAGGCTTCCTCGGCGCCGGCAAGACGACGCTGCTCAACCACGTGCTGACCAATCGCGAAGGCTTACGCGTCGCGGTTATCGTCAACGACATGAGCGAGGTGAATATCGATGCCGCCCTGGTGCGCGACGGCGGCGCCAATCTCTCCCGCACCGAGGAACAGCTCGTCGAGATGACCAATGGCTGCATCTGCTGCACGCTGCGCGACGATCTGCTGAAGGAGGTGCGCCAGCTCGCCGATCAGGGCCGCTTCGATTACCTCTTGATTGAATCGACCGGCATCGCCGAGCCCCTGCCCGTCGCCACCACCTTCGAATTTCGCGACGAGAATGGCCAAAGCCTTTCCGACGTCGCAAGGCTCGACACCATGGTGACAGTCGTCGACGCCGCCAATCTGCTTGCCGATTACGCCTCGGCCGATTTCCTCGCCGACCGCGGAGAAACGGCCGGCGACGGCGACAACAGAACTATCGTCGACCTGCTGGTCGAGCAGATCGAATTCGCCGACGTCGTGGTGCTGAACAAGATCGGCACGGCAACCAAGGAAGAGCGTGACGCTGCGCGCAAGATCATCACCGGCCTCAACCCGGATGCGAAGCTGATCGAGGCGGATTTCGGCAAGGTCGCCCTGAAAGACGTGCTCGGCACCGACCGCTTCGATATCGACAAGGCCGAGACCCATCCGCTCTGGTACAAGGAACTGCACGGTTTCCGCGATCACGTGCCGGAGACCGAGGAATATGGCATTCGCTCCTTCGTCTATCGCGAGAAGCGGCCCTTCCATCCGGCAAAGCTGCAGGCCTTCCTCGATCGGACATGGCCAGGCGTGGTGCGCGCCAAGGGCTTCTTCTGGCTGGCGACGCGCCCGCACCATGTCGGCGAGATCAGCCAGGCGGGCGCGATCGTGCGCACCGGCAAGATGGGTCTCTGGTGGGCGGCCGTACCCCGCGAACAATGGCCTGAGGAACCGGCCTTTATGCGCGCCATCGGCCCCTATCTCGACCCCGTCTGGGGCGACCGCCGCCAGGAAATCGTCTTCATCGGCGCCGATCCGATGGACGAAGCCTGGATAAGGAAGGAACTCGACGCCTGTCTGGTCGACGCCACTGTGTTTACACCGGAACGCTGGCGCAACCTGCCCGACCCCTTCGCCAGCTGGAACAGGCAGGCGGCATGACGGCGAAGGCAATCAAACGCACTCACTGCGTCTGTACCGAATGCGAACCGCTGCCGCCGATCGAAGGGCTTCATCCGCTTACGCACGAGAAGGATACCGACGCTGAAATCGGAAGACCAAGAGGTTTTCTCGGCATCATTGCTGAACGGGTCATGCCATCGCGCAGGCAACCCTGAAGCGGGTCATAACCGCCACCAGCTGAAGAAGCGAGGAAGGGCGCGAAACTGCTACACGCCCTCCCAGAATCAAAAAGGCGGCCGAAGCCGCCCTTTCCTGATCTATCGACCGATCAGCGACCGGCAATAATGCTGGAGATGACGCCGCTGGTGACGCCGATCAGCAGGTAGTCGTTATCGGCCCTGACCCAGCGATAACCGCGGGGCGGAGGCGCCAACCGGTAGCGGCGGTAGTCGTTGACATTGGAGAACCGGCGACGCTCGCTGGCATTGACGCGGTATCCCTTCTTCCAATGCGACCGGACGACCGTCTTCTTGACGACCACCTTCTTCTGCACGACGACAGGCGGACGGCGATGATCGTCGGCGCTGGCCTGGGAAACAACCATAGGGGACAGAAGGAAGGAGGCGGAAAGAAGAGCTGCAAAAATCTTTTTCATGTGGGGGTCCTCATGTTAGGCACGTGACCAAACTAGGGCCGAAAAGATGAACCGAAACTGAAATAAAAATTAAACTTTTGTAATGGAATCCAATAGCTACGGGTCGAAGCTTGTACTTTAGATTAAACTTATACTCAGCGCTCGAGGTTTTGGCGCGGCCGGTTGGCTTCGTCTTCTGGAGCCCTTCGGCCTCTGCTGCTCATCGCGTGGAAGGCGCGGCCGTGGAGGGTTGTCCTGCTGCTGGTGGCAGGCGGCATCCTCTTGATTCGATCTAGTCTCGCCCAAAGGTGCTCAGCGGCATCAAGAGATGCATAAAAATTTGAAACGGGCGCATAATCGAGTTTCGAAGCGACGCATCTTGGGAACAGGAGAATTCTACATGTCCCGTGAGGGGACGATCAGATCAAGACAACGAAGACCACAATGGAGGAAAACATGCCCGGTATCAGCATGCGCTATATCGTCGACGACGTCGACGCCGCAGTGGAATTCTACACAAGCTATCTCGGCTTCTCCGTCGCCCTTCGTCCCGCACCGAGTTTCGCCATCCTGACCAGGGACGGTTTTCGTCTGTTCGTCAGCGGCATGACGGGACCGGGCGGAGCATCTCAAGCAATGCCCGACGGGCGAAAGCCGGAGCCTGGCGGATGGAATCGTATCCAGATTGAGGTCGGAGACCTGGAGGCGAAAGTCACCGCACTGCGCCAAGCCGGTGCGCACTTCCGCAACGAGATCGTGCAGGGCATCGGCGGCAAGCAGATCCTGCTCGATGATCCGGCCGGAAACCCGATCGAACTCTTCGAAGCGCCCAAGAGGTGAATGAGGCGACGTCGGTCATGCGGTTCACCACGCGTTTTACGCTTCGCATCGGTGAACCGCACGCATGATCCCGGTCATGCGGTTTGCCACGCATTTTTCGGCCAGCATCGCAAACCGACGCCGTATTTCGATTACGGCAGCCCGGCTTCGGCATCTCTCACCCCAGGACTAGCCGGAACGCCTTGCCACCGGTGTGCGAGCGTGTAGTTTCGGATTCCCATCAATTCGAAGGCAGGGAAAACATGTCCGATTCCGCCGGCGGGCTCTCCGACTATGTTGGGATACTAGCCGTGTTTCTTCTCGTCGCCGCCAATGGCTTCTTCGTTGCCGCCGAATTCGCCCTCGTGTCGGTCAGGCGCAGCCGCGTCGCCGAACTCGCTGCGGCAGGCCGCATGAACGCCTCGGCACTTCAGCGCGCCGTCGACAACCTCGACTCCAACCTTGCAGCCACCCAGCTCGGCATCACCATCTCGTCGCTCGCGCTCGGCTGGGTTGGAGAACCGGCGCTTGCGCACCTGATCGAGCCGCTGCTGTCCTGGTTGCCCGGGCAATGGGCGACGGCGGGCGCGCATACTGTTGCCGTCGTCATCGCCTTCGTCATCATCACGGCCCTGCATATCGTGCTCGGCGAGCTCGCGCCGAAGAGCCTGGCGCTTCAGCGCAGCGAGGCCACTTCGCTTGCCGTGGTGCGCCCGCTCGGTCTGTTCCTGGTGCTGTTTAAGCCGGCGATCTTTGTCCTGAACGGCATGGGCAACATGGTGCTGCGGGGCGTCGGTCTTCGCGCCGGAACCGGGGAATCGTCGTTCCATTCGCCGCAGGAGCTCAAGCTGCTGGTCGCTGAGAGCCAGGAGGCCGGCCTTCTCAACCAGGTGCAGCAGCAGCTCGTCGAGCGGGTTTTCAACATCGGCGACAGACCGATCTCCGACATCATGACCCCGCGTCTCGACATCGAATGGTTCGACGCCGACGACAGCGAGGCCGAAATCCTGAAGACCATCCGCGAATGCAGCCACGAACAATTGCTGGTCGCCCGCGGCTCGATCGACGAGCCGATCGGCATGGTGTTGAAGAAGGACCTTCTCGATCAGGTTCTCGACGGCGGCAAGGTCCGTCCGATGGAGGTGATCAAGCAGCCGCTGGTGCTGCATGAAGGCACCTCGGTCGTCCGCGTGCTCGACAGTTTCAAGGCCTCACCCGTTCGCCTCGCCATCGTCATCGACGAATATGGCAGCCTCGAAGGCATCGTCACCCAGACCGACCTGCTCGAAGCCATCGCTGGCGACCTGCCGGGATCCAACGAAGAGCCCGATATCGTCGTCAGGGAAGACGGGTCGCTCTTGATCGATGCGATGATGCCGGCCTTCGACGCCTTCGAACGGCTCGGCCTGCGCGATCGTCCGGACGCCGATTTCCATACGCTGGCGGGCTTCGCGCTGCATCAGCTCCAGCACATCCCCGAAGCCGGCGAAACCTTCGTCTTCGACAACTGGCGCTTCGAAGTGCTCGACATGGACGGCATGCGTATCGACAAGATGCTCGCGACACGCATTCCCGCGGACGGGGCGGAGGCGTAGAGCCGGGAAAGGCTCTAATTCACCGCCAGCGTCCAGATCATCCCTGCGGCTGCGCAGGCTAGCAGCGTTGCGATCACGGAAGCCTTAAAGCGGAAGATCGCGACGGCAGCGGCGGCAGACAGCGCCATTGCCGCCGGCACGGCCGATTGCAGCACGGGAATATCGAGCCGCAAGCCGCCAAGGTGGACGGTCGCAACCTCGGCAAACAGCGTGTGCAGGGCAAACCAGATAGCGAGGTTGAGGATGACCCCGACCACCGCAGCCGTTATCGCCGACATCGCGCCGGCGAGCGCGATGTTGCCGCGCAGTTTTTCGATGAACGGCGCGCCGAGGAAGATCCACAGGAAACAGGGCACGAAGGTGACCCAGCTCGTCAGTATCGCCGCAAGCGTTGCAGCAAGCATCGGGTTCAGCGCTCCCGGATCCCTGTAGGCGCCCATGAAGCCAACGAACTGGACGACCATGATCAGCGGCCCGGGCGTCGTCTCGGCCATGCCGAGACCATCCAGCATCTCGCCGGGTTTCAGCCAGCCGAAATGCTGCACGGCCTCCTGTGCGACATAGGCCAGCACGGCATAGGCCCCGCCGAAGGTGACGACCGCCATTTTGCTGAAGAACAGGCCGATTTCGGTAAAGACGTTGTCGGCACCGAAGGTTGCGTAGAGCACTGCCAACGGAGCAAGCCAGAGGGCAAGCAGCACGGCCGAGATGCGTAGCGACCAGGCGAGATTCGGGCGCGCATGCGCCGGTACGCCTTCGCCGAGCGCCGACTCGGCATCCGACAGCACCGGCCCACTTCCCGCCTTATGGCCGCCACCCGTCTGAAAGGCGGCAAGCCCGAACCTGCCGCCGAGGAAGCCGGCAATGCCGGCCGCGAGCACGATCAGCGGGAACGGCACATGGAGAAAGAAGATGGCGATGAAGGCCGCGGCCGCGATACCGACCATGACGCGATTCTTGAGCGCACGGCCGCCGATGCGGATAACGGCCTGCACGACGACGGCAAGCACCGCCGCCTTCAGCCCGAAGAACAGGCCGGCGACGATGCCGACATTGCCGTAAGCCGCGTAGATATAGCTGAGACCGAGGATCGACAGGAACCCAGGCAGTACGAACAGCAGGCCGGCGACGAGACCGCCCACTGTCCGATGCATCAGCCAACCAATATAGATGGCGAGCTGCTGCGCCTCGGGTCCGGGAAGCAGCATGCAATAATTCAGCGCATGCAGAAAACGGTGCTCACCGATCCATCGCTTCTCGTCGACAATGATCCGATGCATGACGGCGATCTGGCCGGCAGGGCCGCCGAAACTCAGGGCGGCGACGCGCAGCCACACCCTGAAGGCATCGCCAAACGAGACGCCGTGATGATGCCCCTCTCCGGCGTCTTCCTCCGCCATTTTGCCACTGGGCGCATTATCCGTCATCTCGACCATCTCATGCTCTCTTCTTCGGCGCCGGCCAGTTGTGGGTTTCCTCGGTCGCATCGCGGCACCAGCGGAAGAAGGCGTCGTAGAGAAGCATCCCGGCCTCGAGCTGTTCCAGATCGTCGGAATACATCCTGGAGAGGCCGAGCGAGGCGGCCAGCAGGCCCGCCGCCTCGGGCGCGAGATCGAGCCTTGCGGTATCCGCCGCCCTGACGATCCGCGCCAGGCGCAGGAGCGGCTCCGATGCCAGCCCGAACTCCTCGACCATGACATCAAAGGTGCATAGTTCGCCGCGATGGCTCCAGAACACGTCATCGATATCGAAGGGCACCGCCCCGAAGCGCTCGCTGACGGCTAAAACCTCAGGCGCCGGCACGAACAGGAATACGGCGCTCGGATCGACGAAGCGCCGGATCAGCCAGGGACAGGCGATGCGGTCGATCTTCGGCCGCGCCCGCGTCACCCAGACCGTACGCCCCTCGGCGTCGCGTTGCGGCAGCTTTTCGTCGGGCACCGCCAGTCCTCCCGCAATCCAGGATTCGAAGCCGCCTTCGAGGCTCTCGGCGTCGATACCGGCATGGCGGAGATAGGCGGCGACGCCATGGCTGAGCTTGCTGCCTTTCTGGCAGACCACGACGACGGAATCGGCATCGACGCTGCCCGCCCAGGACCCGACCTCGGCATGACCCCGCCGGATCGAGCCCGGCACCAGGCGCGGATCGAGCGTGAAGTCCTCCTCGGTGCGAACGTCGATAATGCAAGGCGCACCGGGGGTTCCAATGAGGCGGTTGAGCTTGTCGGGAGAAATTTCGAGAAATGACGGCATGACGCGTCCCTCCGTTGATCGGTTTTACTGGACGCGATTCTTCAGCATGACGCCTCGTGGGGTGATCGCGACCCCATGCAGAAATCATTCGCAAACAGACCCCGTGGTGTCAAGCGCATTGCGCCGTAGCGGCGTGCCGTCCACCGGCGGCCTGCCATCCGCCAACGCACCCGATCAGCCGGCAGCTCTACCACCCGGGTCTCTGCCGGTCGCCCCCAAGCAGATGAGGGGGTGAGCGGCAAAGCCGCGAATGGCACGGAGCGCCAGTAAAGCGAGAATAATGAGTAGGAAAAGCCAATCAGCACAAGCGCTTCGGCCCAGAACGGAACAAAATGCCCACTTCTGCATTCTTCTCTCACCGAAAGAGGAGAAAGTACCATGACGTACGACCCCAATAATGCCAACGACCCGAATCGCCCGCTGAACCCAAATCTGGATCTGCGCACCACGCCGAGCGCGCGCAGCAGTAATACCTGGGTTGTCTGGGTCGCTGCATTGGCCGTGATCGCTGTCGCTGCATTCGCCTATTCGCAGTGGAGCACCCCCGGCACATCTCCGGACACGACAGCTTCCACAACCCAATCAGAGCCGGCGCCGGCTAAGCCGATCGCTCCGACTGACAACAGCGCAACGCCTGCACCGGCACCAGCACCGGCCACTCCGCCGGCTGCCCCTGCCCAGCAGTAACCGCTGTTTGGCCAGACGAAGCCGGCCCAGTGCCGGCTTCCTCTCTGCTGCGAGCTCTTGAAGCTTTTTAAGTAAACCCTATTTAAGGGATACTAAATCTGTCTCTGACGGCTGACCACGGATGTACTGGCAGCCGTTATCGAGACGGATCGAGGAAGGTCGGCGCGAGTTTCGCCCGGCCTTTTTTCTTGACCCTATTGGCAACGCCGGGATCAGGATATTATTTCCGGATCCTGTTATAGAAGGACTGCGGATCGTACACGCACTCGTAGTCGAGGAGGCAGAGCTTGCCATTGGCATCCCTTACTCTTGCGGTGTCGTACTTGTCGCCGAGATTGCACCTGGCTGGCGGATAACGGAAGCTGCGGCCGCCAAAGCCCATGCGCACGAAAACCGCCTTGTCCTTGCGGATGATCTGCGCAAGCTCTTCGCAACTGTGATCCCTGGCATTGACCTCCACCGCCTCGACGGCAAGAGCGACGGACGGAAACAACAGTGCGACGGCCAGAACAACGCTTTTCATGGAAACTCCTGAATGTGACCGAGCGAAGGTAGGGCATCGCACCGCAGGCCACCAGTGCGAGAACCGCCGGAATTATACACCGAGCATGGCGGCCTTGCCTTTTTACCTCCCGGCATGCTTGAGAAATCAGCTAAGGCACGAGCTCTTTGAAGGCAGCAAGGCCCAGGTGGACGGGCAATCCTTCGCTACTGCTTCTGCGAGGGCATCGCTACATCCCGATCCATTAAGATGTTTGGTCTACGCTGCCGGCCATGAAACCGACGTTTGGAGGCAGACACTTTGCATTGCCAGAGACGGAGCGGACAAGGGCCGTTCCAGCACGGAAGGTCGATGTGTCGCCCGCCGGAAGTTTCGATTGGCCGAAAACCAGGCGTTACGCCAAAAACGCGACCTTGGTGCTCTTGATCGTCACAAAGATTGCGGTTGCGACTATTTACGTCCTTAGACTAAACGCCTCGCATTCCTTCCAGGAATACGCACCGCCCATAGCAGTGATGGCGGCCCTGTCGTTTTTCATCGTCGCAGCTCTCTGGCTCGCCGGCATGAAACTGAGCGGCAGCGATTGAGGCACACACAAAGAACAATTTTCGAAAAGCGCGATGCGCTAGGGAAAATTATAGGGCGACGCAGGGTCGAAGACGCAGGAATAATCAAGGATGCACTGTCTTCCACCTGCATCGCGCAAACTGGTGGTGCTGCGCTTATCGCCCATGCTGCACTGGGCGGGTGGATAACGGAAACTGCGGCCGCCGAAACCGACGCGGACAAAGACCTTTTTGTTCTGGCGGATGATCTGTGTAAGCTCGCTGCAGCTATGCTCGCTCGCTTTGACGTTCATCACGCCTGCGGCAAAGGCAGGCAACGGCAGAGACAATGCGACGGCAAAAATAACGCTTCTCATAGACCCCTCCCGATACGCGAAAGGGAGATAGGGCGCACGACCGACGCGGCCAGTCCTGCGGACTGCGCCAACCATGCCGCTCGCTTCGAGAACAGTTTCCGGCAGGCCGGAAAATCCGGCCTGAGTTCGAATATATCAATCTTTTCAAGAAAAATGGTGGGTGATGTAGGGCTCGAACCTACGACCCGCTGATTAAGAGTCAGCTGCTCTACCAACTGAGCTAATCACCCGTTCGCGCTTGGCTGCGCGGTGTGACGGGGCGTATAAACAGGATCGGCAGCCTTGTCCAGCGCATAGCCGAAATTTCTTTGGTTAATCGCGAAGATTTTTCGGTTTGGCTGAAACGCAGCACATAACCCCGAAAATCGGAATCGATTTTCGGAAAGGATTATGCGCGGATTCAAAGTGATAGAGCGTCCTGTCGAACGCGCGGCGCTCTATCAAATCAAAGGTCGAGCGTGCCGCTTGCCAGCCGCACTGCCTGGCCGCCGATCCGCGCGTTGGAGATCGCCCCGCCGTCGACATCGATATGCAAGTGGATGAAGGACGGCCGGCCCATCTCGACGCCCTGCTCGATCATGATCGGATGATGCCCGTCCGTCAGCCGGTCGAAATGGTGGATCGCGCCGGAGAGCGCGGCTGCCGCCGAACCGGTGGCCGGGTCCTCGACGATACCCATGCCGCTTGCGAACATGCGCGCATGGAACTTCGCCACGTGGTTGACGCCGCCGCGGCAATAGACATAGGCCGAGGCAAGAGCGCCATCGACGAAGGGCACGATCTTTTCCCAGAGTTGCGGATCGAATTCCACCCGCTGCGTGGCTCCGACATCGTGCACCGGAATGAGCAGGAAGGGAACGCCGGCGCTCCAGATCGACGGGACGTGATTTTCGAAGCCGATCTCGGTCACCTTCAGCGATAACGCATCGGCGATGCCGAGCTTGTCGAGTGGCATGATGGCGGGTTGCGGTTTGCGCGGCAGGTCGAATTCGGCAAAGCTCGCCTCGCCCTCCCTCAGCCGCACGGCGCAGCGCACCGGCCCGACATTTTCCTCAAGCACCGTGACGAGATCACGCGTTGCAGCACCGTGCGCCCGTTCGGCCAGCGCCACCGCCGTGCCGACCGTAGGATGGCCGGCAAACGGCAGCTCGCGCCCAGGCGTGAATATCCTTAGACGCGCCGCATAGGCGGGGTTGGTTGAAGGCTGCACGAAGACCGTCTCCGAGAGATTGATCTCCCGGGTGATCGCCTGCATCGCCTCGTCGCTGAGATTGTCTCCGTCGAAGATCACCGCCAGCGGATTGCCCGCGAGCTTTCGATCGGTGAACACGTCATAGACGCTGTAGCTTCGCGCCACATCGGCCTCCCTGAATCGTCATCGCGCCGCCAACCTGCCCGACCGGGCGAACGAGTGCAAGGCGCTAAAACGCTTCACGTCAACCGGATTCACACGACGCGCTTTCGATCTTTACGTGACGCATGTCGTTATCCCGAAACGCTACATGGCTTTGGGCGGCATGAATCAACTCCGCTCGGCCTTACCGAAATACCAGTCGATCACAGGCAACATGGCGATGTTATAGGAATGGGCGGAGGGATCGGCCGAGCGGATCGCCACCGCGCCGGCGATCTCCTGGTCCTCGGCGACGAGCATATGCCGCTCGATCCGCTCGATCATCTCGTCCGCCGTCATGTCGAAGCGGAATAGCCGCAGCAGCGTCACCGTGCGCTTGTTATGGGTGGCGAACAGCCCCTCACCCGCGACAGAGTCGGCAAGATCGAGCCCGGTCTCCTCATGCACCTCGCGGCGCATGTTCGCCTCGATGTCGCAACGCCCGTCGACGATATCCTCCGGCTCCAGCGAGCCGGCGGCGAAATACACCTGGCCGGGATTGGCGGTATGGGGGCCCATGCGGATCGCCACCAGCGCGCCGTCGGAGGTTTCGAGCACCGGATAGGCGAAGATGTGAACACCGCCCTGACGCTGCGGCTGTCGGCGCCACCACATGAAGGCGGAAAAGGGAATGACGTGGCCCTCGCCCGCAATCCCGTTTTCACTGAGGGCGAGCCGTTGCTGAAACACCATGCGCCCGTCGAACAGCGCCGGATTGGCGGCGGTCTCCCGCGCCCAGTTCTCGCGGATGGCTGCATCCTCGGTAGCGACCAAAGGATGGGGACCGGGCAGAATGCGCAGATCCACGCCGGCAATCGGGAAGACCGTCGCCTCCGGCGGCCAGCCGGCGAAATCATCGGAAAAATTGATGTTGGTGAAATTCGCGTTCAAATTTGCATTCATGGGAGATCCAGTGTCATGACGACGGGGCAGTGATCGGACGCCTTCGGCCTGTCCCAGCCGGTGCGCGGATAACGCTCCACCTCCTGCCCCGGCGGGAAGATGGTGCGGTAGGGCTGGCCGGCGCGGATGATTTCGGGCAGGCGGCCGGCATTATGGGCGGCAAGTGCTGGCGAAAGCCAGAGATAGTCGAGCTGGCAAAGCCACTGCTCCTGCGGCCCGCGCGCGTGATAGAGCGTCCAGCGGTCGAGGGGTTCGCGGCGGCGCACGACATTTTCGGCAAAGCCGTCGCTACTGAAAACGTCGAGCGCGCTTTCGGTCTCGTTCTGATGTTCGAAGCGATAACCGGTGCCCCGGCGGCCGATGACATCGACACGCTCCTGATAATCGTTCATGTCTCCGCAGATGGCGAAGCTCTTCGTACCGGTTTGCTCCGCACCGAAGCGATCCTCGATGATGCGGCGCACGGCGCGCGCCTCGGCGCGGCGGATCGGCATGGTCGACTGCCGCCCGTCCAGCCCGTCGCGCGGATTGCCCATCGACTTGAAATGCACGACGTAGAGCGAAAATGGCCGGCCGCCGATCAGAAGGTCAAGCTCCAGGCAGTCGCGCTTGAAGATCTTGTCGTCGATGCGGTTGGTGAGCACCAACTCCTCATTGAAGAGATCGAGATCGCGATAGGTCGTCATCGCATGGCTACGAATGTCCCTCAGCTCGATCTTCTGGCCGTCGCGCGTTTCCTCGCGCATCAGCACGGCAACATCAATGCCGCGGCTGTCATTGCCCTCGACCAGGTATTTCTGGCGGTAGCCGTTTCCGACCATGCGGAAGAGATAGCCGTATTCGAAGGCCTGAAGGGCAGCCATGTTGTCGATTTCCTGCAGGCAGAGGATATCGGCGTCAGCGTCGGCGATCGCAAGGGCCGACATCTGCCGCGTGTCGTCGGTCGCGGCAATCACCCGCGCCTGCTCGAGCTGCTGGTACACGCCCTCGCTCGACACTTGGAAAAGCTTGATGACGCGGTCCTGGCGCAGCTGGTTTCGGAAGCCGGTGAAATCGAAACGGGTGAGAAGATTTTCGACATTGAAGGTGGCGAGGCGAAGCGACATGGGAAGGATCCGGTTGCGGGCAGTACCTTATCCGGCAATAGCCGCGGGAAAAGATGGCAGGGCCAAGAAATATGCGAATAATCACTCCTCTTGGAGCCCCAGAGGCGATTGCTTGTGACTTAGGCCGCAGACATTCCGCCGCAAGCCTCGGATAGTTCTCCGCAGAGGATAATCGTCGTTCCGGCGCGGGGGCATTTCATGAAGCGGGTTCTTGCATCGTTTGCGGTTCTGACGTCTCTCGCCGGCGCGGCCCTTGCCGACACTTACGGCGCCATTGCCTACTCGCCGTCGACCCACGCCATCGGCTGGTCCTATGCTTATGACAATCGCGGCGACGCCGAAACCGTCGCCCGGCGCATTTGCGATAGCAGCGCCAACGATTGTCGCATCGCCATCTGGTTCCGAAACGGCTGCGGCGCGGTGGCCGTCGGCCATCGCAGCGGCTGGGGCTCCGGCTGGGGTAATGATGGCCGCGAGGCCCAGCGCCAGGCGATCCGCAGTTGCAGAAAGCAAACAGGCAACTGCCGCGTCATCCGCTGGCAGTGTTCGGAGAGCGAATAAGCCGGCTAAGCCAAAGCAATGGCTATCCGAGCCACAAGGCAAGGCACGCCGACGAACAGGTCGCCTCGACGCGTTTTTCAGCGGCGCTTAGATCCCGCCGGGCGGGCTTGAGGTGGCGCCATCGTGAGGTTGGCTGTGCCCGCCATCAGAACTGCTCGACGAGCTCCCGTTGCTCGAACCGCCATGTAATTCACTTGGCCTAAATGTTCGGGTTTTCCATTCGTCGCCCCGTTTCTGCCGCTTTAAAGATGGGCATCCCTGAAGAACGCTCGCCGCAGTTAAAAGAAACGCCGAAAGCACGAAAACGGATCGGATACGCCTTACTTGAATTGGCATGCGAGTATGGTCCCTCAATAAACGATTGTCGCGCAGGCTTTATTTGACCCATAGCGCTCGTAGTAATTTAGCCGTTTGCTTCCATCACGGATTACCAGACCGGGGATATTCAACTTTTTGGCGATTCGAAAGAAGGCACCGACGACTTTCAACCTCATATCGTCGGGCTTCAACTGGTGTCACCGTGGAAGTCTAGCCCCGCCTTCCTCAAAGACGCCACCCGGTGCGGATGACAACACGAACCGCTTCGCCCGCCGCGACAGCCACGCGGCTGAAGGCGCGCAGCCTCTGACCGTTGCCGAGCATGAGCCTCACGGCGTAACGCTCGCCCTCGAAAAGTACGGATTCGACAGATGCCGGAGCCCCCTCGCCGCCGATGACCACATCCTCCGGCCGCACAAGGATATCGGCGCCATTGGTATTGGCAGCATGAAGCGCATCCTGCAGTTCGTCCCACTCCAGACGGCGTTCACGATTCACAACCGGCAGCGTGAGAATGGCCCCTCGTCCGATCAGGCCGCCGACGATGCGACCTTCCGGCCGGGCATAGATTTCGGCGGGAGCCGCCACCTGCAGGAGCCGCCCTTCCGACATGACGGCGACGTCGGTCGCGAGCGCCATCGCCTCGCTCTGGTCGTGGGTGACATAGATCATCGTCGCGCCCGAGCGCTGGTGGAACTCGCGAAAAGTCTCCTCCATTTCCTGTTTCAGGTGTCGGTCGAGATTGGCAAGCGGCTCGTCGAGCAGCACGACGTCAGGCGATGTCACCAGGCAGCGGGCAAGCGCCACGCGCTGTCGCTGGCCGCCGGAAAGATCGGCCGGACGCCGTTCGGCGTAGCTGGCGAGCCGGACGGTGCCGAGCGCGTCGCGCACCTTCGCCCGGTAGGCCTCGCCTGAGAGGCCGCGCACTTTGAGAGGATAGCCGACATTGTCGGCAACACTCATATGCGGCCACAGCGCGTAGGACTGAAAGACCATCGCCATGTTGCGCTTTTCCGGTGGCAGCGACTGCGCGGCATCGGCAAGCAATCTCTCGCCGAGATGGATCGAGCCATCGCTCGGTGTCTCGAAACCGGCGATCATCCGCAGCACTGTCGTCTTGCCGCAACCGGAAGGCCCGAGCAACGCCAGGAAGCCGCCCTCGCGCACATCGAGCGAAAAGCCACTGACGGCGGCCCGGCCTGTACCGAAATCCTTGCCGAGCTGGTTGAGGATCAGCCTCGCCATGGGATCACTCCTTTCGGCAGTCGTTTCGCCAGAAGCTCGAGCAGCAGCATCAGTACGACGACCATGAGGACGACGAGCACAGAGAGCGCCGAAGCAAGGTCCGAGCTGCCGCTATCATCGAGATTGTAGATGGCAACGCCGAGCGTCTGGGTGCCGGCAGACCAGAGCAGCGCCGAGATCGTCAGCTCGTTGCAGGCAATCAGAAAGACAAGAATAACGGAGGCGCCGGCGGCCGGCGCAATCAGCGGCAGGATGATATCGGCAAGCCGGCGGAAGAAGCCGGCGCCGGAAAGCCGTGCGGCCTCTTCCAGCGCCGGATCGAGCTGGTGGAAGGCGCTGACCACGGGTTTCAGGCTGACGGCGAAGAACGAGGAGAAATAGGCGATCTGGATGATCCAGATCGTGCCGTAGAGCGAGACGTGCAGGATCGGAATCGGTGCTGCGAACACCAGGATGAAGCAGACCGCCATGACGATGCCGGGCAGCGAATAGGGTATCTCGATCAGGCTGGAGACGATGCGTGACAACGCGTCCTTGCGCCGCGTCAGCGTGTAAGCCGCAAGCACTGTCACCACGAGGAGACCAAGCGCGGTCGCGCCGGCAAGCGACAGCGAATTGATGAAGGCGGTGCGCGTCACAGCCTGCCTGAACAGGATCTCCTCAAAGGCATGCAGCGACATGGTCTTGAAGGTGAGCGGCACGCCATAGGCCGGCACCAGCGCGCCGGCGACCAGCGCGAAGAAGGGTGCTGCCAGCATGAAGAACAGGATCACCCAGACGAGCGGCGTAAAAACCAGGCGCCAGGCGCCGAGCTCGAAGGCCGCACTCGCCCCTGATAGCCCGATGACGCGGTAGTCGCGGCCGCGCAGCGCCCGGTCCTGGATCATCAACCCGATGACCGAGATGATGGCGATGATCGCTGAGAGCACGGTGACATCGCCGAAGGTGCGGCTGGTGAAAGCGGAAAACTTGGTGAAGATCAACGTCGGCAGCGTGAAGATCGAGGCCGGAATGCCGAGAATGGCGGGAATGCCGAAATTGCCGGTGCAGGAGACGAAGGAGATCGCCGCACCCGCAATGATGCCGGGCAGCGACAGCGGCAGGATGATATCACGAAATACCCGCAGGCTGGAGGCACCGGAAAGCCGTGCTGCCTCGACGCCGTCGCGCGGCAACGTCATCAGCCCGGCCCGAAGCGCCAGATAGATCAGCGGCGCATGCTGCACGCCATAGAGCAGCGCGATGCCACCCACCGAATAGAGCGGCTGCGGCGAGCCGAGCGGCGGGGCGAGATGCAACGCCTTCAACAGCGGGCTGGAGGGGCCTGACATCTGTACCCAGGCAAGCGCCGTCACCTGCGGCGGGATCATCATCGGCAGCACGAAGAAGAAGCTGAGCAGCCCCTTGGCGCGGATATTGGTCAGCGTCAGCAGGAAGGCAAAGAGGCAGCCGATGACGAGCGAGATCGCCGTGCCCAGAATGGCGGTGACGACGGTGTAATAGGTCGCCGACCACAGCGACGCCTCGCTCAAAACCGTCATCACGCCGCCATCGGCAAAGGCCGCCATTCCAACCATGCCGAGGCGGGCGAGCGGCAGCACGCTGAGGATCAGGACGATGATGACGACAAAAGGAAACAGCCAGGCGGGCTGGCTGTTTCCGGTTTTGATGTATCCGTGCATGAAAGGATCAGTTCGAGCCGTAGATGCCCGAGAAGGTCTTGAGATCCCGGTCGGTATTCTTCAATGCTTCGGCCGCCTTGATCGGCAGGACCTGGATGGTGTCGCGCGCCGGAAAGCCTTCCGGCAGCTTCATGCCGTTGCGGGCCGGGATGTAGCCGAGCTTCAGGAAGCCTTCCTGGCCCTTTTCGGAGAGCACGTAATCGACGAATTTCTTGGCGGCATCGGCATTTTTGGTGCTGGCGAGGATGCCGACCGGCTCGGTGACGGCCGAAACGCCTTCGCTTGGGAAGACGAATTCGACAGGAGCGCCCTTGGCCTTCTCGCGGATCGGCAGGTAGTCGACGACCATGCCATAAGCCTTTTCGCCCGAGGCGACGGACTTCAGCACGGCGCCGTTGCCGCCGGCAGCGATCGCGCCATTTTCCGCAAGCGACTTGTAGAAATCCCAACCGAGTCCGGGAACGGCGGCAAGCGTCTGGGCGTGGATGAGGGCCGCACCCGAGGCAAGCGGGCTCGGCATGGTGACGAGGCCCTTGGCTTCCGGCTTGGTCAGGTCCTTCCAACTCGCAGGCTTCATCGCTGCCGAGGTATTGTACATGATGCCGGTGGTGATCAGCTTCGTCGAGTAGTAGTAGCCGTCGGCGTCATAAAGGGCGGCGTCGTACTGGGCAGCCTCCGGCGACTTGTAGGCCAAGAGCTTGCCGTCTTGCTTGAGGCGCTCCAGCGTCACCACGTCGGCGATGAGGAGGATGTCGGCAACCGGGTTGCCGGCCTGGATTTCGGCCTGGAGTTTCGCCATGATCTTCGGCGTGCCGTCGCGTACCCAGTCGACCTTGATATCGGGATTGGCGGCCATGAAACCATCGACCGTCGCCTGCGCGTCTTCGTTCGGCTGGCTGGTATAGAGAACCAGGTTTGCGGCCGAAGCCGGAATGGCAAAGAGGCTCGCGGCGACAAGTGCTGCGGCGGAGACGATCGTTTTCATGGGAGGGGTCCTCGATTTCGATACCCCTCCCTTATTAGGGGTCGTTGACAGAGATGTGACAAGGTGCGGCGGTTGGTCCACGCCCTGCACCACAGCTTTGCCACCGACTGGAATCAACTGCAGCAGATGCTTGACCAGCGGGGCCTGCCCGCCGATACGTCGCGCAGGCAGAGCCGGTCATGGCCCGCGGACAAAACCTCCGCGGCGGCCGGCCACAGCGCTCACACGCCGTGGCCCCTCGGATCGAATACTAGTTTGCAGCTTCTTCGATCAGTTCCGCCACCTTGTCGGGATGCGACACCATCACGACGTGGGAGGCGCCATCGACCACCACGGTCCGCTTGGAGCCTGCCCGCTCGGCCATGAAGCCTAGGGCTGCGGCCGGGATGTTCTTGTCGCCGGTGCCGTAGACAAACCACGACGGCAGCTTCTTCCAGGCGGGCTCGCCGGATTTTTCGGTCAGGGCAGCCTCGGTGACCGGACGTTGGGCAGCCGCCATCAGGGCCGCCTGTTCGGCCGGCACGTCGCTGGCGAACTGATCATGGAACTTGGCCTGGTCGATATAGAGATCGACACCGCCGGCGCTGAGCTTTACCGGGGCCGCAAGCGCTCCGCTCAGCGTACCGCCCGGAAACTTGCCGGCGAGATCTGCGACCGATTCTCCGGCATCCGGCGCGAAGGCCGCGACATAGACCAGCGACCTGACGTTGTCGTGGCCGTTGGCCGCGGTCGAAATGACCTGGCCGCCATAGGAGTGACCGACAAGGACCACAGGGCCGGCGATGCTGCCAACCACGTCGGAGACATAGGCAGCGTCGTTGGAAACGCTGCGCAGCGGATTGGCGGCTGCCACGACAGAAAAACCGTCCTTGCGCAGGATTTCGACGACGCCGTTCCAGCTGGATGAATCGGCAAAGGCGCCATGGACGAGGACAACGGTCGGCTTGGCCGGCTGAGCAACGGCAGCACCGGAAAGAAGAGCGCCCGCCAGGGCGACGGCAGCAGCAAACTTGAACATTGGTCATTTCCTTTCGTCGGTTGAGTTTCAAAGAAGCCGAATGGGGAGCCACAAGGGAATTCACCTGCTTGCGCATCTATTGACGCAGCAAACCTCTGCGGTTTCCGTGTTCGGTATATAATTTGTCCGCTATTTATTTGTACACGATCTAATTAGGCTCCCGCGTCTGCCGAGTCAATAGCTTGCAAACAGATCGCGCACAAATTATATTGAGATCAAAGGAGAGCGTGATGAAAGACACCAGATCAAATGATCTCGCTGACGTGCCCAAGATCGATGAAATGCTTTGCTTTTCGATCTATTCGGCAAGCCACGCCTTTAACCAGCTTTACCGTCCCCTGCTCGACGAGCTGGAACTCACCTATCCGCAATTTCTTGTCATGACCGCCTTGTGGGCGCGCGACGACCGCACGGTGAAGGATCTCGGCGAGACGCTTTTTCTCGACTCCAGCACCCTCACTCCGCTGCTGAAGCGGCTGGAAAATGTCGATCTCGTCACCCGCAACCGAAATCCCGCCGATGAGCGCCAGGTGCTCTTGCGCCTGACGGAGAAGGGACAGGCGCTCAAGAGCCGTGCCTCCCATGTGTTCGACTGCATCGGCAAGGCTGTCGGTCTCGACGCCGAGGCTGTCAGCAAGATTCGGGACACAATCGCTTCGCTCCGCGACAATATTCACAAGAAGGACAAACACGAGGGCTGACGTGGCCTCCACCACGTCGACGCTGCGCCAAGACAATTTCCGTCGACAAGCCGATGACATATTGTACGATCTGCCGCTCGGCTCGTGATCGGCCATAGCCGCCGCATGGCCGGAAGATGCCGGCGCTCAGAATCTTGCTAAGTCTCACGAAGCCGTGAACGCGCCGCCATTGCCATCTCGGAGCGTTGAGGTACGTCAGTCTTGTTTAAAGGGAGGAATTTCAATGGAATATCGTCTGCTCGGCCGTTCCGGCCTGAAGATTTCGACTTTGACCATGGGCACGATGACCTTCGGCGGCGTCGGCTGGGCGAAGACCGTCGGCGATCTCGGTGTCTCCGAGGCGAAAAAGATGATCGATATGTGCATCGATGCCGGCATCAATCTGATCGACACCGCCAACGCCTATTCCGACGGTGAATGCGAAAACATCATCGGCGATGTGCTCTCCGGCAAGCGGCCGCAAGGCGTGTTGCTCGCCACCAAGGCCCGCTTCAGCATGGGTGACGGCCCGAACGACCAGGGTCTGTCGCGCTACCACCTGATCCGCGAATGCGAGGCGAGCCTCAAGCGCCTGAAGACCGATGTCATCGACCTCTACCAGGTGCATGAATGGGACGGCCAGACGCCGCTTGAAGAGACGATGGAAGCCCTCGACACCCTGATCAGGCAGGGCAAGGTGCGTTATGTCGGCTGCTCGAACTATTCCGGCTGGCACATCATGAAGGCGCTCGGCATCGCCAACGAGCACCGGTACCAGCGCTTCGTCAGCCAGCAGATCCACTATACGCTGGAAGCCCGCGACGCCGAATACGAACTGCTGCCGATCTCGATCGACCAGGGTCTCGGCGTGCTGGTCTGGAGCCCGCTCGCCGGCGGCCTGCTCTCCGGCAAGCATCGCCGCAACCAGGCAGCGCCCGAAGGTACGCGCCAGTTCGCCGGTTGGACCGAACCGCCGATCCGCGACGAGAACCGCCTCTGGAACATAGTTGAGACGCTGGTCGCGATCGGTGGGGAACGCGGCGTTTCCGCCGCACAGGTGGCGCTCGCCTGGCTGATCGGTCGCAAGGCGGTGACCTCGGTCATCATCGGCGGCCGCACCGAAGCCCAGTTCCGCGACAACATCGCCGCCGCCGAGCTGAAACTCACGGACGAGGAGTGCAAGCGCCTCGACGCGGTCAGCCTGCCGCCGGTGATCTATCCCTATTGGCACCAGCTGAACACGGTTAGCGACAGGCTTGGTGAAGCCGACCTCGAGCTTTTCGGACCGCATCTGGAGCAATAGGCGGCAACGGATCAAGCATTGCACGGCGGAAGACAAAGCATGTCGCGCAAAAGTGCACAGCGGTTTTGCGACCACGACATGCTCAAATCAAAGACACTAAAGTGTGGCAGGCGAATCTGAAAGATCGCGTGATACTTTAGCCGTCACAAAAGATGCACTTTCGCCGTGTTACCGTAAGATCCCGCCACCCCGCGAGGTTCTGCATGCTGAAGAATTACAAGGTCCTGAAGGGTACGGCGAGCGCACTCGCTCTCGATGACGACAACGATCCCCATATCGAAATCCGCATCGAGGCGAACGGTGTCAGCTACCGCATCGCGCTCAACGTCCGCTCCAAGGAATCGCCGCACGATCTGCTCTATGCCAATGTCGTCGATTTCCGGCACCCGGCGCTGACGGAGGCGCTCGAAGCCCTGCCGATGGGCCTGACCGATATCCGCAAGGACCGTCCGGAGCTCGCGATCGACTATGTCCGCGGCGGACTGATCGAGCGCGAGGACATGAATGTCGCGCCCTTCCAGCTATCCGGCCCGAAGAACGACCTGCGCGATTTCATCGAGCCGATCGTCCAGGAAGGCATTGCCGATTCCGACGTGCATTTCTATGCCTTCGGCGAGGCCTGGGGGCCCGAGAACAACAAGCCGGACCAGTATTTCCGTTTCGAACCGGGCAACGGCATCCACGACATCCACATGAACCAGGGCGACGGCGGCAGCTTCAAGGCCACCAACGGGCCGAACCAGGACGGCGCCCTTCTCGTTCATTTCAACGATACCGACGAATGGGCGGCGATCTTCCTCTGCTTTCAGTCGCAGAACTGGAACACCGATGCGGCGACCGGCCATCCGGTTTCCGACAGCCGTGGCGGCCAGGGCCGCGGCGAAGGCACACGCCGGCCGCAGCCGATCGTCGCCTCGTCGCTACGCATCGTCGCCGCGCTGATCAACCCGGTCAACGGCGAAGGCGGCACCGAGGCCGAAACGGTAACGATCATCAACCGCTCCGACATGGAGGCATCGCTCGAAGGCTGGAAGCTCGAGGACGAAAACGGCAGGACCCAGACGCTGTCGGGATCGCTGAGCGCAGGCGAGCTGCGCACCATAGCGCTCGATGCCGCAGCCGGCGGACCGCAGCTTGCCAACCGGGGCGGCGACATCATTCTGCGCAATGCCGACGGCGCCGTTGCCGATCGGGTCGGCTACGGCAAGAGCGAGACGGCGAACGAAGGCTGGACGACGATCTTCTGATCGGCGCCCTGCCCTTGATCCGTCAGCCGGGCGGCTGGAATCAACTGCCGATCTCGGCCGAGATCAGTGCGCTCAGGCGGCCGATGCCATCTTCGATCATCTGCTCGTCGGCGCAGGAGAAGCTGAGGCGGATGGTGTTGGCGCCGGAACCGTCGGCGAAGAAAGCCTTGCCGGGCACGAAAGCGACCTTGGCGGTTTCGAGCGATTTCGCCAGCAGCTTGGCGCCGTCCATGCCTTCCGGCAGCGTGATCCAGATGAACATGCCGCCCTCCGGCTTCGTCCAGTTGGTGTCTTCAGGCATGTATTTATCAAGGGCTGTCAGCATACAGTTGCGACGCTGGCTGTAGGCGGCCTTGATCTTGGCGACCTGCGCGTCGAAGCCGCGCTCGGCGACATCGGATATCGCCATCTGGTTGATCGTCGAAGAATGCAGGTCGGCCGCCTGCTTCATCAGCACCAGCTTGCGGATGACGGGCGCATTGGCGACGATGAAGCCGACGCGAAGGCCGGGCGCCAGCGTCTTCGAGAAGCTGCCGCAATAGATCGTGCGCGTATCGTTGATATGACCCTTCTCGGCGATTTCGAGCGCCAGGATCGGCGGGATCGGATCGCCGTCGTAACGCAGCGACTGGTAGGCCGCGTCCTCGATGACGGCGATGTCGAGATCTTCCGCCAGTGCCAGGACCTTCTTGCGGCCGTCGAGATCGACGGTCTCGCCGGTCGGATTGGAGAAGTCGGTGGAGAGATAGGCGAACTTCACCTTGCCGCCGGCAGCGGAAGCGGCCGCGCGGTAAGACTCGGGCGTCCGGTTGCCGTTCGGCGTCAGCTGGTCGTAGGCCGGTTCATAGGCATTGAAGGCCTGCAGCGCGCCGAGATAGGTCGGCCACGTCACGAGCGCGGTGTCATCAGGCGACAGGAAGAGCTTGCCGAGATAATCGAGACCCTGCTGCGAACCGGACACGATGAAAACATTATCGAGTTCGCAGGGGATGTCGAGAGCTGCCATCTGCCCGACCAGCCATTCGCGCAGCGGTTTGTAGCCCTCGCTGACCGAATATTGCAGCGCCGAATTGACGGCGGCGCCGTCGAAGATATCGGCATAAGCCTGCTTGAATTCCTGATCCGGAAACAACGCCGGATCCGGAATACCGCCGGCAAAGGAGATGATGTCGGGCCGGTCGAGAAGCTTCAAGAGCTCGCGGATCTCGGATGCGCGCATGCGCGACGAGCGCGACGCAAACATGGTGTCCCAGTTCAGCATGGGGTTTCCTCGTATTTTTCTATTCCCCCAGCAGACCATGCCGGAGAATTTATGTCAACAATACTGACCTATTTTCTTGTCCCTGTGACAAGAAAGCGATTATTCCCCTGATCGATGCCGAAACCGCCTGATTCAGGCCTTTCCAAGACCAGCCCGGCGGCAGTAGTGTCGCCGCCACTATTCAATGTACTATCAAGGTGCCAGCAATGACCGCGACGACGACCTCTCCTGAAATCAAAATCGAACTCCATAAGTCTCCCGTCTCCGACGCCGACCGCATCCAGGCACTGGAGACGCCCGGCTTCGGTAAGGTCTTCACGGATCATATGGTCCTGGCACGATGGACTGCCGACAAGGGCTGGCACGATGCGAAGGTTACGCCGAGGCGTCCTCTGGAGCTCGATCCTGCAAGCGCCGTGTTACACTATGCTCAGGAAATTTTCGAAGGCATGAAAGCCTACAAGGCAGACGATGGCCGGATTCTGCTCTTTCGGCCCGAAGAGAACGCCCGCCGCTTCGCGCAGTCGGCGACCCGCATGGCTATGCCTCCTGTGCCCGAAGAACTCTTCCTGAAGGCGGTCGAAGAACTGGTCCGCGTTGACAAGGCCTGGATTCCATCCGGCGACGCCAGCCTCTACCTTCGCCCCTTCATGTTCGCCAACGAGGCGTTCCTGGGCGTTCGTCCAGCTCAGGAATATGTCTTCTGCATCATCGCCTCCCCGGTCGGCGCCTATTTCAAAGGCGGAGCGAAGGCGGTCTCGCTATGGGTCGAGACCGAATACACCCGTGCTGCCGCCGGCGGCACCGGTGCTGCAAAATGCGGCGGAAACTACGCAGCCAGCCTCGTGGCCCAAGCCGAGGCGGCGAAGAAGGATTGCGATCAGGTCGTCTTCCTGGATGCAGCAGAGCATCGCTGGGTCGAGGAACTCGGCGGCATGAACGTCTTCTTCGTTATGAATGACGGATCGGTGGTGACCCCGCCTCTTGGCGGCACGATCCTGCCGGGTATCACCCGGGCCTCGGTGATCGTGCTCGCTGGAGAAAAGGGCTTGCGCGTCGAGCAGCGTCCCTACTCCTTCGCGGAATGGCAGCAGGACGCAACCAGCGGCAAGCTCGTCGAAGCCTTCGCTTGCGGCACTGCCGCGGTCCTGGCGGGCATCGGCCTGGTTCGGCATGCCGGCGGCGAGTTTCTGATCGGAGACGGACAGACCGGCAAGTTGACCAGCGAACTGCGCCAGCAGCTCGTCAGTCTGCAGAAAGGCGTAACCAACGATGAGCGCGGCTGGACGCGCCTTATCCCGGCCTGAACTCCGGATGCGTCAGCCCAACGGCGGCGTCAACACCGACATGGTGGGCGCCGCTCTCCGCCTCGCCCGCAAAGCCGCCGGGCTGGCGATCTATTCCGCCCTGGAGTTCGTTTCGATCTGCACGATACGATGTTCTTCGAGCCGACAGCCATTAAGCAATCCGCGGATCTCTTTCGAAACCGGGCGTCGCCCGGTTTTTTGTTGCCGAGTCAGCCGGAAAAACCATCGTCAACGTCCCATTTTGCGACCGGAATAGCACCAACGCCAAAAACGGTTCGCCATTGACCGATGCCAAGTGAATTCTTACTATCTACTAATCGATAGAGGAAAGGTAAGAATGGCAACCGCAACCCTCTCTACAAAATTCCAGATCTCCATTCCCAAGGAAGTGCGCGAACAACAGCACTGGTCGGCGGGACAGGAATTCGTGTTCATACCCAAAGGCAAAGGCGTATTGCTGATGCCGGTCCCGACGCTTGCCGATCTTCGCGGCATCGCCGAAGGCGCAGACAACAAAAACTACCGTGACCGGAACGACCGCTTCTGATGCGCGTGATCGACAGCTCCGCATGGATAGAATGGCTGACGAAAAGTGCTGCTGGAACGCGGCTGCAGGCTGAAATCCCGGAACGCGATCAATGCATCGTTCCGACGATCGTGCAGCTTGAGCTTTCCAAATGGCTGGCACGCGAAAAGGACGAGGAAGCCGTCGACAGCTTCATCGCTTATACCGCGACATGCATGGTTGTTTCTCTCGACACAACGCTTGCTCGCCGTGCTGCCGAAATATCGGCAACCCATAAACTCGCCACCGCCGATGCGATCATTTATGCGACCGCGGAGCGCCATGATGCCGATATCCTGACCTGCGACGCCCATTTCAAGGATCTCGAACGCGTCATCTATATCGATAAAAAAGACTGATCCGCATGTGACCCAAGCCCTCGACGGCTGGGCACAACGCTTCTATCACAAACTGGGAAATGATAATCTGGCATCAGGAATGGCTGAAAACCGGCATGTGCGGGCGGCACCGAATCCAATGGCGAAAATGACGATCTCGCTTCCGGATAATCTGGCGGAATACGTCGAAAACCGTGTCGCAAGCGGCAGATACAGCAGTGCCGGCGCTTTCCTGGCGGAGCTTATTCTGAAGGATCAGCTCCATCATAAGCTTGACGACGAAGAACTGCGCCACATTCTGAGACAGGCTGAGGAAAGCGGCCCGAGCGAGCGACGCATTCCCGACATCCTGTTGGAAACGAAGGCAAAGCTGCGTGACAACCACCTATAGGCTGACCCAAACCGCCTACTCTGTGCTATCGGGCATCGACGAATATGCTAGCCTCAATTTCGGCGAGGCGCAGGCAGACGCCTATCTTCTCGACTGGGACAGGATTTTCGTGCTTCTTTCGCATGCTCCCTCCATGGGAGAAGAGTGCGACGAACTCGGCGCTGGCCTTCGCCGCCTCCTCCACATGCGTCACGTCGCCTTCTACCGGGTGACATCGGAAGGGATTGTCGTCATTGACATCATCGACGCCGACCGGCTTCCTGAACGACATCTCCAATCCAACCGACGCCCACGATCGGCCGAGCAGCATGCCTCTTGACTGCACCTCCGCCTTCTATGAGGAAAATGCCGAGACATATGCCAACCGGGCGCGCAGCCTGCCGAAGCAGCAGCTCGATGCCTTCCTCGCCGGGCTTGCGCCGGGTGCGGCAATCCTCGAACTCGGCTGCGGCGGCGGGCAGGACAGCGCCTACATGCTGTCGCAGGGCTTCGATGTGATGCCGACCGACGGCTCCGCCGAACTTGCAAGACAGGCCGAAGCGCTGATCGGCAGGCCCGTCAAGATCATGCTGTTCCAAGAACTCGATGCCGAAAGCGCCTTCGACGGCGTCTGGGCGCATGCGAGCCTTCTCCACGTCCCACGGCCGGAATTGCCTGATGTTTTCACCCGCATCCGTCGCGCGCTGAGGACCGGCGGCATCATTCACGCGAGCTTCAAGGCCGGGGACGCGGAAGGCCATGACGGCTTCGGGCGCTATTACAACTATCCCTCCACCGAATGGCTTTCGGAGCTTTTGACGAAAGGCGGCTGGCGGAACATCGCCATCGGCGAAAGCGACGGCGGCGGCTATGACGGCAAGCCGACCCGCTGGCTGACCGTCGGCGCAGAACGGTAAAGGCCGGAGCTTTCGCCCCGGCCTTAAACTATAACAGCACAAAAAGTGCTTAGTTGACCGACTTGTCGACCAGCTTGTTCTTGCCGATCCAGG
Source organism: Rhizobium sp. WYCCWR 11152 (assembly GCF_013087615.1). Classification (NCBI taxonomy): domain Bacteria; kingdom Pseudomonadati; phylum Pseudomonadota; class Alphaproteobacteria; order Hyphomicrobiales; family Rhizobiaceae; genus Rhizobium; species Rhizobium sp. WYCCWR 11152. The sequence continues at coordinate 83,855 of NZ_JABFCP010000006.1, forward strand.
GCATCATGCCGCGCAGCTTGGCGCCAACTTCTTCGATCGGGTGGCTGTCGTTCAGGCGGCGGATGCCCTTGAAGCGCGAGCCGCCGGCGCGGTATTCCTGCATCCAATCGGACGTGAACTTGCCGGTCTGGATGTCCTTGAGGACGCGCTTCATCTCGGCCTTGGTCTCGGCAGTGATGATGCGCGGACCGGAGACATATTCGCCCCACTCGGCCGTGTTGGAGATCGAGTAGTTCATGTTGGCGATGCCACCTTCATAAATCAGGTCGACGATCAGCTTCACTTCGTGCAGGCACTCGAAATAGGCCATCTCAGGCGCGTAACCGGCTTCGGTGAGCGTTTCGAAACCGGCGCGGATGAGCTCGACGAGACCGCCGCAGAGAACGACCTGTTCGCCGAAGAGGTCGGTTTCGCACTCTTCGCGGAAGTTGGTTTCGATGATGCCCGAACGGCCGCCGCCGACGCCGCAGGCGTAGGAGAGAGCGAGTTCAAGCGCATTGCCGGAAGCGTTCTGGTGAACGGCAACGAGGCAGGGAACGCCGCCGCCCTTCTGGTATTCGCCGCGAACCGTGTGGCCCGGGCCCTTCGGTGCGATCATGACGACGTCAACCGAAGCCTTCGGCTCGATGAGACCGAAGTGAACGTTGAGGCCGTGAGCGAAGGCGATGGCTGCGCCATCGCGGATGTTGCCGGCGATGTCGGCCTTGTAGATGTCGGCCTGCAGTTCGTCCGGGGTCGCCATCATCATCAGGTCCGCCCAGGCGGCAGCTTCGGCAACCGTCATGACCTTGAAGCCATCGGCTTCGGCCTTCTTGACGGTCGGCGAACCGGCCTTGAGTGCGATGACGACGTTCTGGGCGCCGCTGTCCTTGAGGTTCAGCGCATGGGCACGGCCCTGCGAACCATAGCCGATGACGGCGACCTTCTTGGCCTTGATGAGGTTGAGATCGGCATCACGATCGTAATAGACGCGCATTTGAAGTTCCTTCCCTTTGCTTGTCTTGTTGACTGTCATTAAAGCGGAATCAGCCGAGAACCGGCATCTCCGCCAGAACCTTGTCCGTGCCATAGAGCCTGAGGAAGGCGGTGACTGCCCTCTCCGCCTGGCGTGCGGTATCCTTGAGGCCTGGTTCGCCGAGCAGCATGCGCACATGCAGGTCGGAGACAACAAGGCCGTAAAGCGTGTGATAAGCCTCGTCGGCATCGGCAAAACGCAGGAGCCCTGCCCTTTTGCCGGCATCGATCAGCGCCATGGCGCGCCGGTCGATCTGGCGACGGCCGCGCTCGAGCAGCAGCCTGCCGAGTTTCGAGCCGTCGCGGTTCGACTGGCCGATCGCCAGCCGGTTCAGCGCCAGCGAGACGTCGCCAGCGAGCACCTCCAGCAGGTCACGCGCAAAAATGACCACATGGTCGTGCAGGCTTGCCGCCGTCAGCCGCTCGCCGTTGCGCTCGAAGGTACGCACCTTGCTCGCCTGATAGGCTATCATCGCCGACAGCAGCCCGTCGCGATCGCCGAACCACTTGTAGAGGCTCTCCTTCGAGCAATTGGCGGCTCGCGCCACACCCGAGGTCGTCAGCGCCTTCTCGCCGCCATCGACGAGCAACTGCAGCGCCTGCTCCAGAACGGCGTTCTGGCGCGGCGAAAATTCGCTCGGCTCTGCGGTATCGACGGACACGGTCATGGCTCCCATATACGTACCGTACGGTACGGTTCGTGAGGTTTATGCGATAAACCGATCAGGTCGTCAAGAAGCCTGGATAGATTTTTTTAATACGTGAAACCGCGATGAAACACCAGAATTGGATAGGCGCGAATCCTCGGTGATCGCATAATGTCGCGCTATACCATTTGGCCGGAGGCTTCGATGTCACGCCTTTCTGCAGCCCTTCTCCTGCTCGGAGCAATCCTCCTTGGCGGCTCAAGCGCTCTCGCGCAGTCCGACAGCGACGTCTATAATCGCATCGAGGAACTGCACGGCGATGCCGCAGGCTTCTACAGGCCGCTGCGCCAACTCGTTCGAGCGATGCGCTCGAGCGAAGCCGAGACCATCGCCGGCCTTGCCGAATACCCGCTGACGGTCAAGGCCAATGGTGAGACCTACGACGTCGAGAACGCCGAGGATTTCATCGACAATTTCGATGATCTCGTGACGCCGGAAACGCGCCGCGCCGTCGGACGCCAGCAATACGAGGATCTCTTCGTCAACAGCGACGGCGTCATGCTGGCCGGCGGCGCCGTCTGGATGGGCGCGATCTGCGAGGACAACGCCTGCGGGGCGAGCCATTGGGCGATCATCGCGATCAACAACTGATATTTGTCGAGGGGAAAAGGCAATGAGATACCGGATAGCCGCCGCGGTCATGATCGCAGCTCTTGTCGTCGCAGCCAATGCGCGGGCCGCCGAAACGCGCTGCGGCTGGATCGAGAATCCGACGCCCGCCAACTGGTGGCTGGAGGACGCGGAGAACACCTGGACGATCATGACCCAGGGCGACGATGCCGGCGAGGTCGAAGGCATGGAGCTGATCTCCGACATCTCCGAACGTGAATATGTCAGAACCACGGCAATTACGGCTATGCCTGCGCCTGCATGAGTGTGGAAACCGATGGCAGGGACCTCATCACCCGCATCCTCTCCTTCCGCCAGCTAAAGCTCGCCAAATGCCGTGCCGACAAGGCGCTGAAATTCCCCGGCCGACCAACCCATCGCCCGAATACTGGATGGCGGCCGCGATCACGATCCAATCGTCCAGAGGCGGTTGATACGCGAAGAGCCGCAGCCTAAGACGCAGTGGCGCAACCGGCGGGGATCGAGAGAGGCTCTACCGGCATCGCCTTATCGATCGCGTAAAGCTTTGCGAAACCCGCATCTTCGACCAGCGTCAGGCCCGCCGGCATCAAGGTGCCGACATAGCGGTCGGGGATATCGGCATTGGCGACGAGGACGAAATCGAAACGCCTGCGCCAATCCGACAGATAAGGGGAAAAGTTTCTATATTCCTGCATCATTGCCGGGCATGAAAGCACGCCGATCGACAGCAGATTGCCCTCGGGAACCGCGATCTCAGACCATGGCGGCAGAACGGATAACGGCTGCTTGCCTTTTGCAGTGAAGAGCGTCGGCACGAAAGCATGCGACAAGGGCACGGCAAGCGTCGGCAGGTGCCGGAAAGTATCCAACCCCCAGGCAAAATGCCGGTTGGAGTGGGCAAGACCGCTCACTGTCTCGGGTTCATGGCCCAGAGGCAGCACGGCTGCACCGGCCGGCGCTTTTTTAAGCACAGTCTCGATGGCGGCAACATCCTTCTGTGCCAGCCACCAGTTCCAGCCGACCCAGCCGGTGCGGCCGAAGACTGCGAGATTGATGATGAGCGCCAGCAACAGCGCTTGCCGGCGCGTGAGATTGGCGAAGGGGCACACCATAGCCATGGCGACGAGCGCTGTCATGATCGGAAAGCGCCAACTGATCCATCCGGTGCCGAGCATGTGGCGAGGCGAAACACAGGAGAGCAGCAGCAGGCCGCAGGCGGCGACGGCAAGCCCCGCATGCATGCGGATATCGCCCGCGCGGACGGCACGCGTGCAGATGAGGATCAGCGGCAGAACCAGCACGACATCCACCACCGGAACATAGGTCGTAATGGCGGAGAGCAGATTAAGGACGATCAGGACGATGCCGTCGTTCCAGGCAAGGCCGAGGCCTTTGCCGCCGGCGTTGGGCAAAGCCGCAGTATGGAGATAGAGCGCGAGCGGCGGCAGGACGCAGGTGCCGAGCGCCAGCGCCAACCGGCCGCCGAGCCTCATGAGACCCGCCTTCGATCGCACGATATCGATGCGCCAGGAAAATTCGAGGCCGCAGACGATCGCCATATAGAAGCCAAGCGCGAAGAGATGCATCACCGTCAGCAACAGCGCGGCGGCGAGCCGCCAGGCAAAAACCAGGGCGGGATTTCTGCGCTGCAGCCGCAGATCGACGCAGGCGAAGAACAAGGCCATGCCGAGGCCGATCTGGAAGTTGATGAAGCCGCCGAACATGGTGGCGCACCAGCCGAGCGACAGCATGGCGGTCTGCCAATGGTGCCGGCCGCCGAAAAGCGCGCGATGCAGGCCGATTGCCCCAAGCGGCGGCAGCACGATCGCCAGGAAAAGCAAAGCCCGCGCAAGCCTGTCGGCGCCGACAAGCGGCCCCAGCCAGGTGGCCAGAACGTCGATCCCGACATTGGTGAAGGTGCGGTTCCAATCGACGGCATAGATCTCTGGAAACGGCTGCTCGCCGATCCCGCCGGAAAGGAGCCAGATACGGGCGTAGTGATTGGCGTAATCGAGAACCGGCGGAAAGGGAAACAGGAGGACCAAAGCCGCGGCAAGTCCGACGAATGCGACGATCGCAAGGGTGGAATCCTGCCTGGCGATCAATTCCTCGGGCCCGGCTGCGGCCACAGCAGGCGCGGCAATCCGGTCCATTATCCGATCCGGCTGTTCTTTTGCGAGCGCGGCGGCTCTTCGGACGCAAAGGCCGCATCCAGCGCGGCGCGCTTGTCGCTGGCGCTCATCTCCGAAAAAGCGATCGACAAATCTGCGTGTTCACTGCCGCGCACGATCGTCTCGACCATGAACATCGGCCGCTTCTTGCTCTCTTGTACCAGACGGCCGAGATACTCGCCGATGATGCCGATGCAGATCAGCTGGATAGCGCTGAAGGCGCTGACCGCGGCCATGATCGACGACCAGCCGGTCACCGTCTCGCCCTGCAGCCAGCGAATGAAGGTGTAGACGAGCAACGCGATCGCGACGCCGGCGCTCATCATGCCAAGCCAAGTGCTGATGCGCAGCGGCGTCGTCGAAAAGCTGGTGATCGCATCGAGAGCGAAATTGATCATCTTTCGCAGAGGATATTTCGTCGTGCCGGCAAAACGGGCGTCACGCTCGTAGGGGAGAGCCACCTGCCTGCCGCCAATCCAACTGACCATGCCGCGGATGAAGCGATCGCGCTCCGGCATCGCCAACAGGATATCGACGACACGCCGGCGCATCAGCCGGAAATCACCGGTATCGCGCGGAATGGTCACGGAAGCGAGCTTGGACAAAGCGCGATAGAAAAGCGAAGCGGAGGCCAGCTTGAACCAGCTTTCGCCCTGGCGGCGCGTGCGCTGGCCGTAAACGACGTCGGCGCCGCGCTCCATGATCGGCATCATCATCAAAAGCAGCTCTGGCGGATCCTGAAGATCGGCATCGATCAAAAGCACGCGCTCGCCCCGCGAGGCGGAAAGACCCGCCGTCGACGCCAACTGGTGACCGTGATTGCGCAAAAGACGCACACCAAGCACCTGCGGCACATCAGCCGCCAGATCCGAAATGATCTCCCAGGTACCGTCGGACGAGCCGTCATCGATGAGAATGAGCTCGAAGGCATCGCCGGCAACGCTCTGAGCAGCCGCGGCAGCGCGGCGGCAGAACTCGCGCAGCCCTTCTTCCTCGTTGTGACAAGGCGCGACGATGGAAAGAAATGGAAGTTGCGCCATGCTGACGTCGGTGCCTGCTTGATATTTGGCGCCAGACTAACGACGAAAGGTCAAACATCCTTTAACGATTGTCGTCGCTTTCCTTTTCGCCGATCGGACGACAACACTCCACAATACATGTCCTTAGACGCGCAGCTGACTATTCCGCCGCCATCACCTCGCGCGCGCCGTCGATATCCCGAGCCGGCGAGGCGCCGTAGAGGCGGCTGTATTCGCGGCTGAATTGCGACGGGCTTTGATAACCGACGCGGTGACCGGCCGTGCCCGCATCGAGCCGCTCCACGAGCATCAGACGGCGCGCCTCGTGCAGGCGAAGCTGCTTCTGATACTGCACCGGCGTCATCGCCGTGACCGACTTGAAGTGATGATGGAAGGAGGACACGCTCATGCTGACGCGGTCGGCAAGGTCTTCGATGCGCAATGGCCGCGCGAAATTCTCCTTCAGCCATGCGACGGCGCGCGCGACCCTGTTGCTGTGGCTGTCTGCAGTGGCGATGTTGATCAGCCGCGCGCCATCCGGCCCGGTCAGCACCCGGTAGAGAATTTCCTGCTCGATCAGCGGCGCCATTGCAGGAATATCGCCTGGACGATCGAGCAAGCGCAGCAGGCGAATGGCAGCATCCAGGAGCTCCGGCGGAGCGACGTTCACCGCCATCCCGCGCTGCCCGTCGGTATGGGCGGCCGGGCTCGGAATATCGATGCGGCTGAGCAACTCCAGCAGCTTTTCCGAGTCGATTGCCAGCCCCAGGCAGAGATGAGGAACCTCAGGGCTCGCCTCCGTGACGCGCCAGGCGACAGGCAGGTCGAGCGAGGTCAGCAGGTAGTCCCCGGTCCCGTAGCTGATAAGTTCCGTGCCGAGGCGCAGGCTCTTGGCTCCCTGCAGCACAAAGGCAAAACAGGGCCGGTAGCTGCTGTGCAGCGGATCGCTGGGCTTGGACCGACGGCTGATGTGAAGATTGCCGATATCAGTCGCGAACTCGCCGTCACCAGCCGCGAAGCGCATCGCGATATCGACAATCTCCTGATAGGGGCTGAAGGGCAAGGTCATGCGGCAACTCTTTCTGTCAACTGTCTGACGCCAGCGATACCGCTCTTATCTAGAGTGCCTTGGCCATTTCGCAAACAGGCCGGCGCCTCACTTTTGCAGGATCGTGCAAAAAGCTGAGAGGATCGCTCTAACCCTCTGACGCAGTTCCGGGCAATAGTCCACCATCTCTTTCAACCCCCACCACAATCCAAAAGGATGGTTCCCATGCCCATTGCAAGAGGCTACGCCGCGACCGACGCTTCCAAGCCGCTGACCCCTTTCACCTTCGAACGCCGCAACCCGAACCCCGATGACGTCGTTATCGACATCAAGTTTGCCGGCATCTGCCATTCGGACATCCACACTGTCCGCAACGAATGGAAGAACGCCGTCTATCCGATCGTGCCGGGCCATGAGATCGCCGGCATCGTCTCGGCTGTCGGTTCCGATGTGACCAAATTCAAGGTCGGCGATCGCGTCGGCGTCGGCTGCTTCGTCGATTCCTGCATCGGCTGCGCCGAGCGCGACCTCGATCGCGAACAGTATATGCCGGGGCTCGCCGGTACCTACAACGACTTCGAAGCCGACCGCAAGACACGGACCCAGGGCGGCTATTCCGACTCGATCGTCGTCAGGGAAGGCTATGTCATGTCCATTCCGGACAATCTGCCACTCGATGCCTCGGCGCCGCTGCTCTGCGCCGGCATCACGCTCTACTCGCCGCTGCGCCACTGGAATGCCGGCCCCGGCAAGAAGGTCGCGATCGTCGGCATGGGCGGCCTCGGCCACATGGGCGTCAAGCTCGGCGCCGCCATGGGCGCCGATATAACCGTTCTCTCCCAGAGCCTTTCCAAGAAGGAAGATGGGCTAAAGCTCGGCGCCAAGGAATATTACGCCACCAATGACCCGGAAACCTTCACGAAGCTCGCCGGCACTTTCGACCTGATCATCTGCACCGTCAGCGCCGAGATCGACTGGAACGCCTATCTCGGCCTCCTGAAGGTGGATGGTTCCTTCGTGGTGGTCGGCGCGCCGGAAAACCCGATCCCCGTGCATGCCTTCTCGATCATCCCCGGCCGCAAGAGCATATCCGGCTCGATGATCGGCTCGATCAAAGAAACCCAGGAAATGCTCGACTTCTGCGGCAAGCACAACATTGTCTCCGAGATCGAGAAGATCAACATCCAGCAGGTCAACGAAGCCTATGAACGCGTCCTGAAAAGCGACGTCCGCTACCGCTTCGTCATCGATATCGCCTCGCTGGCGGCTTAAGAAAACGAGAGGCGGCCCCTTTGGGAGCCGCCTTTTTTCCGGCCGAGATCGATAATCGCCGCGCTCCTGACTCAGGATTTCACGACCTACCTTCGACATGTCGATGCAGGCTGAGCAGATATTCGGCACCCTTGAACGGATCGTGGCCTGAGCGCTGGCGCGAGCGCGGCGGACCGGCCATCGGGGCATAGTGATCGAAAGAGGTTTCCATGGTCCCCGTCCCGCTCGTCAGACCCGGCAATTGCTGCTGGACGCTCTGGATCATTGAGGACGCCATAGTGCCTTCCAGCCTGGCCATACCGTCGGCGATCACGGAATCCGTCATCGTCGCGGCACATTTTGCAAGCAGGGTCAGCAAGCCGTTCAAGCTCTCCGCCGGCGCTTCGAGATAAAAGCGATCAATCGGCTCGCATAGGATGGTCTGCGCGGCCAATAACGCATCTGCCAGCACCCATGGTGTCAGTTGCCGGAAATCGGCGGCGGTGCTTGCGGGCGAGCTATGCCGGGCTGCCGTCATCGCCACGTGGCAATCGATAACCTGCCAGCCGAAAATCCCCTGCTTCAGCGTTTCGAACACGGTCTCCTCGACCGCTCGATAGAAGGCTACGGGCATCTGGCCGACATCCACTTCGAGCGCAAAGCTGTTGCCCACCCCGGGAGGGCGCGGCTCGACGCGCAGACCGACGGTGGCGAGAAAGGGATTGGGCTCCTTGAAGATGACCTGCAGGCCCGCCCCGGTTCCCACAGGCCTTTCCACCGAGATGACTGTGCTTTCCTCAAACCTTACCCCGAGACCGAAATCCGTCAACAGGGTCGATTGGATAACCTCCTTCTGCACCTCGCCGTAGAGCGACACGAAGACTTCATCCGCCTCCTCGTTCCGGCGCAGATTGATCAAGGGATCCTGTTCGGCCATCTGGTTCAGCGCCAGCCAGAGCGCCGCCTTGTCGGAGGGACTTCGAGCAAGGACGCGGGTTTCGAGGCTGGGCGGAGCAAACTGCGGCCGCGCGCCCGCGAGCAGGTCAGTGCCAACCGCATCCCCGATCCGGGCGCCGGCAAGACCGCTTACGCGCGCGATCTGCCCGGCGCGGAAGCTCGCCGCGCCATGAACCTGGCCTGCGTCGAAAAGATGGATCGCGGTCACCCTATCCGGGCCTTTGGGCAAATCCAGATATTGTCGAAGCCGGATCGTGCCTGACGTCAGATACATATAGACCAGTTTTTCGCCGCCCCACCCGCGTTCGATCTTGAAGATTTTTCCGGCAATCGGCCCGTCCGGATCGAGGCCTCGGTCGGGCAATATCGTCGCAATGGCCGATGTCAGGGCAGACAGGCCGACGCCGATCGTTGCGGCGCCTGCGAAAACAGGATGCACCAGACCCCTGGCGACCTGATCGGCCAGGCAGCATCCAAGCCTTTCCGCGGTCAGGCGATCGGCTGCCAGGACATAATCGCTGAAGACCGCCTCGTCATTCTCCGCGAGTGCTTCGCTGAGCGGCGTGAAAAGCGGCTCGCATCCGGGAACCAACGCCTCCACCCTGGCAAGCCTGCTGCCGGTATCGACGACGGAAGACATGGCGATGGGGCGAACCGGCAATTGGGCGGCAAGGGCCTTCAGCACGTCCTCATATCGGGCGCCGAGACGATCGACCTTGTTGACGAAGAAGATGAAGGGAACGCCAAGTCGCCGCAGCGCCCGCACCAGCACCCGTGTCTGGGCCTGCACGCCTTCGACCGCCGAAACGACGACGATCGCGGCATCCAGCAATCCGAGCACCCGCTCGACCTCGGCGATGAAATCCGGGTGACCGGGTGTGTCGATGAGATTGACGATCCTGTCGCCGATCGTGAACGACACCACCGCGGCTCTGATCGTGATGCCGCGTTGCCGTTCGAGCTCGAGAGTGTCCGTCTGTGTATTGCCGGTATCGACGCTGCCAAGCTTGTCGATGACGCCGGCGTCAAAAAGCAGTCTTTCGGTAAGGCTAGTCTTGCCTGCATCCACATGGGCGAGGATGCCCAGATTCAAAGTGCGCATGAACCACCAACTTCTCAGAATTTCGAATGTGATTTTCGTGAGAAGTGAATCGGCGCATTGGAACCTCTACTCGCTGTAGCTACGGCTGGATGCGTAACCCCCGGTGGTATCCGGAAGACGCCGGGCAAACCCTAAGGGCGGATCCGAAGATATGTCAAGTTTGGCTATATCGCTGCTTCGAGGCTTAGCCTCTGGTGGACCGGGAAGAGCCTAGCCCTCCTCCCGCATCGTCTCCCGCTGGGTGATCAGCCGGGCGCTGTGCTGGCCGCTCAGATAGATCCACAGCCAGCTCCAGGCGACGGAGAAGCGCGAGCGGGTGCCGATCAGGAAGTAGATATGGGCAAGACCCCAGATCCACCAGGCGATCCAGCCCTTTAGCTTGATCGGGCCGAAATCGATGATCGCCGCACTCTTGCCGATCGTCGCCAGGCTGCCCTGATGCCAGTAACGGAAAGGCGTCGGCGCGGGTTTGCCGGATATGCGGGCGCGAATGACCTTGGCGACGTAACCGCCCTGCTGCTTGGCGGCAGGCGCTATGCCCGGCACCGGCTTGCCATCCTCGCGCATGACGGAGGCGGTATCGCCGACGACGAAGACGTCGGGCAGACCCGGCGCGCTCAGATCTTTCTCGACCACGACGCGCCCTGCCCGGTCGGCGGCAACGCCGAGCCACCGCGCCGCCGGCGAGGCGGTGACGCCGGCTGCCCAGACGATCGTCCGGCTGGCAACGAAAGTGTCGCCGATCTTCACGCCGTCGGCGTTGCATTCGGTCACCGGCTTGCCGAGATGAATCTCGACCCCGAGTTTCTCCAGCGCCTTCTGAGCATAGGCCGAAAGCTCTTCGGCGAAGGTCGGCAGCACCCGCGGCCCAGCCTCGACCAGCACGACACGGGTCTTGCGCGTATCGATGTTGCGGAATTCCTTGGGCAGCGTGAAATGCGCAAGCTCGGCAATGATGCCGGCCAGCTCGACACCGGTTGGCCCGGCCCCGACGATGGTGAAGGTCAAAAGCGCATCGCGCACGGCAGGATCGCTCTCCATCTCCGCCTTCTCGAAGGCAAGCAGCACCCGCCGGCGGATCGTCGTCGCATCCTCCAGCGTCTTCAGGCCGGGCGCCACTGGCTCCCATTCGTCATGGCCGAAATAGGCATGCGTCGCCCCGGTCGCCAGCACCAGCGTATCGTAACCAAGAGTCATGCCGTTGCGTAAGGAAACCGTCTTCGCACCGCTGTCGACGCCGGTGACCTCGGCGAGCAGCACCGTCACGTCAGGCCGGTCGGCATAGAGGCGGCGGATCGGCCAGGCGATCTCTGAGGTGGAGAGAATGGTGGTCGCCACCTGATAGAGCAGCGGCTGGAAGAGATGGTGATTGCGCCGGTCGACCAGCGTGATCTTGACGCCGGCACCCTTCAACCCATTGACGAGCTGCAGCCCGCCGAAACCGCCGCCGACAACGACGACATGATGATCGCTCATGACCTACCCCTTCGCGCCATTTCGCTCAAAGCCAATGTGGCCTTCGCCGCGAAGGTTGCAACCGCCGTTTCGGCATAGCTCCCCTGCATCCCGGTCGGTGGAGCTGACTCAATCGGCATACCCGACGGGAATTGCCGTGCCGCCCTTCAGAAGCTCCATCGAGATCGAGGCCGAGACGTCGAAGAGCTCGATCTTCCGCACGATCTGCTTGTAGATCACATCGTAATGTTCGACGCGCGGCAGCACGATCTTCAAGATGTAGTCGTGATTGCCGGTCAGCCGGTGCGCTTCGACGATCTCGGGAATGTCACTGATGATCCGGCGGAAGGTCTCCGTCCATTCGTCGGAATGGTGCGCCGTCTTGACCAGGGCGAAAACTGTCGTCGGCACGCCCATCTTTTGCCGGTCGAGCACGACGATACGCCGGGCGATGTGGCCGCTCTCCTCCAGCCGCTGGATGCGCCGCGAACAGGCCGACACCGAAAGAGCCACGCGCTCGGCAAGATCGGTCACGGATATGCCCGCATCCTTCTGCAACATGTCCAGAATGCGTCTGTCGCGATCATCAAGCATGTGTGGAACATAATCCTCTCGCCTCTTTTTTGCATGATTTCACAAAATAGCGCAAAATCCCATCACCAATCTGACACGAGAGACAAACAACGCAAACACGCCGCGCCGGGATTGCGGCATCATTTTCGAAGTTCAGAAGCATGGAGAGCATGAAGAAATGGAAACGATCGGCCTTATCGGCGGCATGAGTTTCGAAAGTTCGGCGGTCTATTACCGTGTCGTCAACGAGATGGTGCGTGACCGCAAGGGTGGCCTCGCCTCGGCCGAACTCATCCTGCATTCAGTGAATTTCGAGGAGATCGTCGCGCTTCAGAAGGCCGGCGACTGGGATATGGCCGCCCGTCGCCTCGCCGACGTGGCTCTGCGCCTGCAGATCGCCGGCGCCGGCTGCATTCTCATCTGCACCAACACCATGCATCTGATTGCCGACAAGGTCGCAGAGAAGATCTCTGTGCCACTGATCCACATCATCGACGAGACGGCGAAATCGCTGCATGCGGCCGGCCGGAAGCGCCCGCTACTGCTCGCCACTCGCTACACGATGGAGCACGGCTTCTACAGCGACCGCATGAAGAGCCTTGGTGTTGATATCATGGTGCCAGATGCTAGCGACCGCACGACCGTGCACGACATCATCTTCAACGAACTCTGCGCCGGCAAGGTGCTCGACAGCTCGCGCGACAAGCTCATGGCGGTGATTACCCGCGCCATCGACAACGGCGCCGACAGCATCATCCTCGGCTGTACCGAAATTTGCCTGGTCCTCGATCCCGACCATTTGCCGCTGCCGGGCTTCGACACCACGGCGATCCATGCGCGGGCGGCGGTCGATTTCGCGCTCGGTGCAGACGAGACCGCGGAAGAGGAAGCGGCCTGACATCACCGAATTAGTTGACTCAGTCCATTAAATGCAGGACAAGAACTCCATCTGGAGATTCTTGTCAGCTTGTTGACAAACCTCGCTCTTGACTCGGCGTCATCCTCGGCCTCGTGCCGAGGATCTGTTGCACCCGCTGCAGATGCTCGGGACAAGCCCGAGCATGACGAGAGAGTAGTTGGCCGACTTTATCAGCGGTCCGACAAGATCTCCATTTGGAGATCATCATGTCTAATCTATCGCTCATCGAAACCGCCCGCGATTTCAACCGCTTCTATACGAACCTCCTCGGCCTCCTGAACAAGGCCTATCTCGACACGCCCTTCACGCTGACCGATGCCCGCATCCTCTTCGAGATCGGCTCGCATGAGGGCATCAGCGCTGTAGCGCTTGCCCGCGACCTACAACTCGACCCGGCCTATCTCAGCCGCATCCTAAAGCGTTTTCGCGCCGAAGGGCTGATCGAAACAAGCCCCGATCCGGCAGATCTTCGCAGCCAGGTCATCATTGTCACCGATCAGGGACGAGAGACGTTCGAGGAACTCGGCCGACGCTCCAATGCGCAGATCGCCGCCCGTTTCGATCGCTTGGCGGCTGGCGAGCCGGAGGCCGCCGTCTCCGCCATGCACACGATCCGCGCGCTGCTCGACCCGGCGGCGAAGCCCCCGCCGGCCGCCATCCGCGCCCACCGCGGCGGCGATATCGGCTGGATCGTTCAGAGCCAGGGCCGCTTCTACGCAGAAGAATATGGCTGGGATCTGCGCTTCGAGGCGCTGGTCGCCGAGGTCGCCGGAAAATTCCTCGCCAATTTCGATCCGGACAAAGAATATTGGTGGATCGCCGAACGCGGCGGCATCAATGTCGGTTCGGTCCTCGTCACCAATGGCGGCGACGGCATCGCCAAGCTCCGCCTGCTCTATGTCGACAAATCAGCCCGCGGTCTCGGGCTCGGCAAATTGCTGGTCGATGAATGCATCCGCTTTTCCCGGCAGAAGGGCTACCGCGAACTCTCGCTCTGGACCAACGACATGCTGGAGACCGCCCGCGCCATCTACATCAAGGCGGGCTTCCGACTTGTCTCCGAGGAGAGACATCGCATGTTCGGTCCCGAGGCAACCGGCCAGAACTGGGTGCTTGATCTCTGAATTTGCTGCGTCGCAAAAATTCGCTTGATTTGGAAACGAACATTTCCTAATTAGGCAGCCATGAACACGGCAACCATTGAACATCAAGAAAAGACCCGCGGCCGCGGCCGGCCCCGCGAATTCGACGCGGAGGCGGCCCTCGATGCCGCCCTTCGCGTTTTTTCCGAGCGTGGTTATCATGCCGCCTCGATCAGCGAACTGACCGAAGCCATGGGCCTTGCCGCCGGCAGCGTCTACAAGGCGTTCGGGGATAAGCGCGGCATCTTCCTCGCCGCCTTCGACCGCTATCGCGCGGTCCGCCGCGGCATGCTCGATGCCGAACTCGCCAAAGCCGAGACCGGCCGTGACAAACTCCATGCGCTAATCGCCTTCTTTGCGGCCTCCTCCCACGGCGAAACCGGCAGGCGCGGCTGCCTCGTCGTCGGCAGCACCGGCGATCTCGCCCTCTTTGACAGCGAGGCGGCCGAGCGTGTTGCCGCCGCCTTCATGGCTGACGAGGCCCTGCTGGCCGATCTGATCCGCCTCGGCCAGTCCGACGGCTCGATTTCTCCAGACCTCGATAGAGCAGCCACCGCGCTTGCTCTTCTCTGCATCACCAAAGGCATGCGCGTCATCGGCAAGGTGGATCGCAGCGGCGAAGAGATGGCGGCCGTCGCCGAAGCCGCGATGAAGCTGGTGACCTGACATTAAGCCACTCTCCCGGAGCGGTAAGTCGCTGCACGGCCCGAAACAGGTGGCCGGAGGCAAGACGATTTGAGATCATTCCTTTCAATCTTTGAATACCGGAGTTTCTGATGAGCATTTCAGCCACCACGCCGGATGAGGCCATTCCCAGGGCGCTATCCCCTTGGCTAACCTTCCTTTTCGCCGCCGCCTGCGGGCTGGTGGCCGCCAATCTCTATTACGGCCAGCCGCTGGCCGGCCCGATCAGTGCCGATCTCGGCTTCACGCCTGCCGCCACCGGTCTGATCGTCACGCTGACGCAGATCGGCTACGGCCTCGGCCTGCTGCTGATTGTGCCGCTCGGCGACCTCACCGAAAACCGCCGTCTGGTGTTGATGCTGATCGCCGTCTCCGCCGTTGCGCTCATCGGCGCGGCGCTGTCATCGACGCCCACGGCCTTCCTCGTCGCCTCGCTCTCTATCGGTCTTTCATCGGTCGCAGTTCAGGTCCTGGTTCCCTTCGCTGCCAACATGGCGCCGGATGCAACGCGCGGCCAGGTCGTCGGCAACGTCATGAGCGGCCTGCTCTGCGGCATCATGCTCGCCCGCCCCTTCGCAAGCTTCGTCGCCGAGGCCTCCTCCTGGCACGTGGTCTATTACGTCACCGCAGCGCTCATGCTCGTGCTCGCCGTCATCTTGCGCATCAACCTGCCGGTTCGCCTGCCGAAAACGAAGCTGCGCTATGGCGAGTTGCTCGCCTCGATGGGCCATCTGGCGCTCACCTCGCGCGTGCTGCAGCGCCGGGCGCTCTATCAGGCCGGCATGTTCGGCGCCTTCAGCCTGTTCTGGACGACGACGCCACTGCTGCTCGCAAGCCCAACCTTCGGCCTGACGCAGAACGGCATCGCCCTCTTCGCGCTTGCCGGTGCTGCCGGCGCCGTCGCTTCGCCAATCGCCGGCCGGCTTGCCGACCGCGGCATGACAAAGATCGCCTCGACGATTGCCATGCTGCTCGGCATGGCCGCCTTCCTGATCAGCCATTTTGCCGCAGACGGCTCGCTTGCCGCCCTGCTGCTTTTGACGGCAGCGGCGATCCTTCTCGATTTCGGCGTGACCACCAATCTTGTCTGCGGCCAGCGCGCCATCTATGCGCTGAACCCGGAACACCGCAGCCGGCTCAACGGCCTCTTCATGGCGACCTTCTTTGCCGGCGGCGCGCTCGGCTCGGCGCTCGGCGGCTGGGCCTATGCGACCGGAGGCTGGACGATGACCGCGTGGATCGGCTTCTGCTTCCCGGCGCTGGCCTTCCTGCTGTTCCTAACGGAAGGACGCGGCAAGTAGAGGAGAGCGGCCTATTTGTCGGTGGAATCAAAATGCGAACGGGCGGCGCGAACGGCATCATGGTTCGCTTCCGCCCAGTTCAGAAGCTGCGACAGCGGCTTGTAGAGCGAACGCCCAAGTTCGGTCATCGAATATTCGACGCTCGGCGGCTTGGTCGGGAATACCTCGCGGTCGATATAACCATCCCTCTGCAGGTCGCGCAGCGTCTGCGTCAGCATGCGCTGCGAAATATCGGGGATCATCCGCCGCAGCTCGCCAAAGCGATAAGGCCGATCCGCCAGCACCTCCAGCAGCAGCGTCGACCATTTGCCGCCGATCTGCTGCATCATGTCCCTGACCGGGCAATTGCCGAAATCGAGGCCGGCGAGATCAATCTCGCGCCGCGCCCCCGGCACCCTGTTCTTCAGACTAACGACCGCACCGCTCATCTGCTGGTTCCCTTTTGGTAACGTAGAGCTGAAAAACTGCCTCCTTTACACTGCCTAGTCAATTCCTATTCTAGTGTTACTCTCTTTTCGAGACCACCTGCACAACACAGAAGGAAACGACGTATGAGCGAAATCATCCTGGTCACCGGCGCTGCGGGGCAGCTCGGCCAGCGTGTCATCCATCACCTCATCGAGACCTACAAGGTCGCCCCCGGCAACATCGTCGCGGCGACGCGCAGCCCGGAAAAGCTCTCCGAACTCGAAAAGAAGGGCGTCGTCACCCGCAAGGCCGATTTCGATGACGCGGCAGGCCTGGAGAAGGCTTTCGCCGGCGTCGACCGGCTGCTGATCATCAGCACCGATGCGCTGGACACTCCCGGCAAGCGCCTCGCCCAGCACAAGGGCGCCGTTGCAGCGGCCGTCAAGGCTGGCGTCAAGCACATCGCCTACACCTCGATGCCGGCGCCGGACGATTCGCTTGTCACCTTCGCGCCCGATCATCTCGGCAGCGAAAACGCCATTAAGGCAAGCGGCATCGCCCATACGATCATTCGCGACGCCTGGTATCACGACAATTACCTGCACGGCATGCCGCACAACCTGCAGGGCGGCAAATGGTACAGCGCCACGGGTGACGGCAAGATCTCGACGATCTCGCGTGACGACTGCGCGCTGGCGATCGCCGCAGCCCTTGCCTCCGGCACCTCCGACAGCGCCACCTATACGCTGACCGGCGCGCAATCGCTGAACAACCGGCAGATCGCCGCCATCGTTTCCGATGTCGCCGGCAAGCCGCTCGAGGTGATCGACGTCAACGATGAGCAGCTCGGCCAAGGCATGCGCGGCGCCGGCCTCCCCGGCTTCGTCGCCGATATGCTGGTTTCAGCCGACGCCAACATCCGCGCCGGCAAGTTCGACATCGTCACCGAAGACTTCACCAAACTGACCGGCAAACAGCCTCAGCCGCTGAAGGAGTTCTTCGTGGAGCACAAGACTGCGCTGACGGCTTCAGGCAATGCCGGAGGCCATTGAGCTTTCCGCTCATCTCTGCGCTCGCCACAGGGATGAGCGACCGGACTTTGAATGAAAAGGTCTCGTTACTGCAAATGAGTCACTCACGGCGCCGACGCGCCGTGGCTGGATTCCTGTGCCTGTCACAGGAATCCAGCGCGCCCAAGTCCTTGGGCGCACGGGACTCTTCCTTCGCAACGCATTTCTCGCCTTCCCCTCTCAAACCGCCTGCCCGCAAGCCCTAGCGCAAGAGGCCAGAGGGTAGCCCCCTCAGAATTGCGAGACGAAACGAGGCGGTTTTTCCCTGAGGTCAAGGCCGTATTCGAGCTCGGCCCGCATCCAGAGAACACCGCTTTCATAGGGATCGTCGGACATTGTCTCTGTTTGCGCGTCAGCGGTAATGCTGTCACGCCAGTTCTTGACGCACGTGACATTCTCGCGCTTCCGCTCATTCCGGTCGATCGCACACCATTCTCGTCGTTCGTCGAACGGAACCCATGCGAGACCATCCCGGAAACACGCGATGGCCCGATATTTCGGCTCGACGACGATGTTCCCCGCGGCATCCGCGATGCCCCAAAGCAAGGTTCCGTTCGAATTCCTGGAGACGCGCTGTCCGCCGTCCGGTTCGCAACGCAACTTTGATTGCCGATCCTCCAGGCGGCGCGGCTCGGAGACTTCACGTCCTGATGCGTCGATCCAAAACTTCCGCCCATCCTTCGATACCGCATAGGCGCCGGAATCGGGCTCCATCTCATCGAACTGGGGAGCGCGGGCCATCACACCGTTGCTGTCGAGAATCCCCCACTTGCCCTCAACCTTGACACCGGCATAGCCGTCGTTGAAATAAAACACGTTCTGGAACGACAGCGAATCAACGAGCAACTTGCCGTCCTGCCTGAGAAACCCCCATTTTCCTTCGTATCGAACCGGTACAGGGAATTCGCATGTCAGGTGCGTGTCGTCGAAAAGATATGAAACCGTCGGCTTTTGGTCAGCTCCGACGACCTGAATGCGGTCGTTCCTCCTGACAAATTTCACGCCCGAAGGACATGCCGCCAGCGTCTTCCCGTCCTCCGGGTCGGGCACCAGATCGCCGGACCGGTTGAGCCCAGCCCATTGGCCATCGGCCAGTACCCTTGCCACCTCACCGGAATAATCGGGCAGTCTCACATCGTCAAACAGGCGCCCGCCAAGCAACCGGCCCGCCTCGTCAAGGAGGCCCACTTTCTGGTCTTTGGCCACACGGTAAATACCGTTTCGATAGTCCCGGATCCTAATCGGCTGTGGGGCGAGAATAGTTTGACCGTCCCGGTCGATCACGCCGCAGTGGGTGGCGTCGGCCCGGTCACGTTGGCTGAACCGATCTTTGTGTCCGGCCGGCTCGCCATTACAGACGATCGCTCTTCTTCCATAGAGTTTACCGACTGTTTCGAAGCGAGGCTCGATCTTCCAGGTCCCGTCGGGAGCAAGCAATCCATATCGCTTATCTCCCGGTTGAGCGGCCCAAACGAAAGTGCCGAATTCGAATTCTTTAATGGCCAGTTCGTCCTTCAGGATCTTTCCTGAAGGCAGATCGACGAGCAGATAGGGTCGATCGTTCCTCTCAACAAAAAACAGTTCCCCAATCATGAATCGCGGGAGGCCAATAAAATCCGGCGCAACCGCTTTGCCAGGACGAACGACCGCCGCCCGGGCTCCGAACGGGATGGCGCGCGCGTAGTTCGTCGGCAGGACAAGCTTTCCCGTTCTATCGATAATTCCTGCCTTGTCACCGACCACCACTTCGGCGTGGCCTTTGCGAAATGGGCGGGCAAGGTCGAACGCAGGCGCGATCACCATCTCGCCACTCGAATTGATATAGCCGAATTTCCCCTCGGAGCGCACGGCGGCCAGCCCCTCCGAGAAAGGAAGCGCAACTTCGAACTTGCGATCGATCCGTGGTTCTAACGTCGCTCTGTCGATATAGCCGCAAAGAGCGTAGACGCCGCCGCACCTTTCCACCCATCTTTCCGGCCGGGGATCGGCGACGCCGGTCCCAACGGAGCAGAGCAAACACACCCATGCCGCCGCGACAAACATAAATTGACGCGTAACAACACT
This sequence comes from Rhizobium sp. WYCCWR 11152, assembly GCF_013087615.1. Classification (NCBI taxonomy): domain Bacteria; kingdom Pseudomonadati; phylum Pseudomonadota; class Alphaproteobacteria; order Hyphomicrobiales; family Rhizobiaceae; genus Rhizobium; species Rhizobium sp. WYCCWR 11152. The sequence goes on from NZ_JABFCP010000006.1 coordinate 103,331, forward strand.
CATCCTAGCGCCCCCCGGTTGAAAGAACTAGGAGATGCTCGTGTGTTGGAAATATGGCCGGTCCGCAGGTCGGATGTCACGAACACAGGAATCTTGCGCCCTCATTCGCGGCACGAGAGACCCTTGCAGGGCAAGTTAGTCGCTGCCAATACGCAAGAAGGAAACGCCCTTCCTCAAACCGCCTGCCCGCAAGCCCGGCAGAAGCGCCGCACCGTTTCCGCCATGCCGTATTCCAGCGCATCGGCGGTCAGCCCATGACCGATCGAGACCTCGGCAAGCTGGGGAATGCGCTTCACCAGATCAGGCAGGTTTTCGACCGTCAGATCGTGGCCGGCATTGACGGCGAGGCCGATTGCAAGGGCCGCATCCGCCGTCCGTCCAAGCGCCTCGAGGATCGGGGCCGCGCGCTCCGGCGCGTCGAAACAACCGCCATAGGGGCCGGTATAGAGTTCGATCCGGTCAGCGCCGACCGCCTTGGCGATCTCAACCGCCTGTGCATCCCCGTCACCATCGGCAAACAGCGACACCCGGCATCCCATCATCTTCAGCCGCGCGACGGAATCGGTCAGGAACGCGTGGTGCTTGCGGAAATCCCAGCCGTGATCGGAGGTCGCCTGCGCGGGATCGTCGGGCACCAGCGTCACCTGCTCGGGTGCCGCGCCTGCGCAGAGTTCGAAGAATTCCTCTGTGGGATAGCCCTCGATATTGAACTCGGCCTTGGGGAATTCGTCGTCGATCAGGTTGCGGATCACAGGCAGGTCGGAAAAGCGGATGTGCCGCTGGTCGGGGCGCGGATGCACCGTCAGGCCGCTCGCACCGGCGGCAAGGGCTAATCGCCCGAGCGCTTCGACGCTCGGCCAGGGCAGATCGCGCCGGTTGCGCAGCATGGCGATGGCGTTGAGATTCACGGAGAGCTTGGCGGGCATGGCTGATATCCATCGGTCACGGAAACGGGAGGCCTGCTTTTAAGCCAAGGCCCGTGCGATGGCCAATGAGATTCGCAGATGGATGCGATGCCGATCGTTGATGCGCATCGCTGTCGGGCGGGCATTCGACCGCACCTGCGTACCGCAAACAGTAATTCTCGTCGCTGTTGAAGATGACCGGCCGATACCGCAATGCAGCGCATGTTTTGCTGCAGCACACCCGAAAACCTCGGCAAAATATGCCGTCACGTTGCTATCCCATTTAAAAGAGATTATTTTTAGCACTTATAAAAAAGATCGTTCACGCATAACGTGGACATCGTATCGCGTAGAGTACGCCGCGTACTGCTTCTTTCCCAATGAGAAGAACGCCTAGAGGAAACCCCACTCGCCGCGCATGGGAAGCAACTGGCAAAGCCGCATGAGGTGCAACAACATGCCCCAGGAGGGTTCATGCCAGACGGTTCCAAACGCCTGTTTGCCACCGCCGGTATCGCTTCGGAGGCCCGATCGAAATATCGGTTCCTGCCTTCAGCCGCGCTACCGCCGGATCTACCTGATGGTCCGGTGCCCATTGCCGACATGGCAAACGCATTCGGCGTCACGCACAGGACACTGCATTTCTATGAAGAGAAAGGGTTGATTTCAGCCAACCGCATCGGCCTGATGCGGGTCTACGGCCAGGACGATGTGATGCGCATGGCCGTCATCACAGTCTGCCGCGAAACCGGCATGCCGATCGCCGTCATCCAGGAACTGATGGACGAACTCCGCAACGCCGATTCGCAGGAAACGGCCGAGGCAATGTTCCGAGATGCCCTGCAGGTGCGCAAGCGCGAACTGACGGCGGAGATGTCGACGCTGCACCGCCAGCTTCAGCAGGTCGGCGACCTCCTTGACTACGACGGCAGCATCGAGGAGCCGCCGTTAAACGACAATCAGGACAGTGCAAGCCTGACCCCGCAGGAGCGGCGTTGCCTGGAACTGATGGCGGAGGGTTATTCCACCCAGCGCATCGCCCGGGCGCTCGACCTGAAACATGATGAAACCCGTGACCTGGAGGCCGGAATCATCCTGAAATTCCGCGCCAACAACCGCTTCCAGGCCATTGCCAAGGCAGTTCTGCTCGGTATCGTGCAGGCTTAACGCCACCCGCCCAAGACACGGCCGCCACCGTTTCTTCTTCACCACTCCAGATGGCGAATGAGACCTAGCGCGGGTGCGACTGGGATCAGCGGACGATCGTCAGCGTCTCCGCCGCGCGCGTGATCGCGGTATAGAGCCAGCGTTCCCGGGTATCGCGAAATGCCCAGCTCTCGTCGAAGAGCACGACATCGTTCCATTGCGAACCCTGCGCCTTGTGAACGGTCAGCGCATAGCCGAAGTCGAACTCGTCGTAGCGTTTGCGGGTGTTCCAGGGAATCTCGCCCTCGACATCCTCGAAGGCCTGCTTCAGCAGTTTGATCTTGGCCGCTCCCCGGTCCATGTCGTCATCCTCAGGGCGGACGAGCAGATTGATGCCGGGTTTCGTCGTTTCCTTCGACGAGGTCATCACCTGCCAGAGCGAACCGTTGAGCAGGCCCTTGGCCGGATCGTTCCTCAGGCAGACGAGCTTGTCGCCGGTCTGCGGATAATCGGCATTGAAGCCTTTCAGCTCGCGCAGGCGCTGATTGTAACGCCGCCGCGTGCGGTTGGTACCGACGAGCACCTGGTCGGCATCGAGCACCAGCTGCTGCGTCACCTCGTTCTTCGAGATCACCTTGGCCGTGCCGTAATCGCCGTACATCACCTCGTTGCCTTCGCGCACCTGCATGGCAAGCTTGATGATCGGATTGTCGCGCGCCTGCCGGTGGATATCGGTGAGCAGGTAGTCCGGATCCTGATTGGTGAAGTAGCCGCCGCCGGTCACCGGCGGCAGCTGGCCGGGATCGCCGAGCACCAGGATCGGCGTGCCGAAGCTCATTAGATCCTTGCCAAGCGCCTCGTCCACCATCGAGCATTCGTCGACGATGATCAGCGCCGCCTTCGCGACCGGGCTTTGCCGGTTGATCGAAAACATCGGCGCGATCGAGGTCTTGCCTGTTTCCTCGTCTTCCACCGCCTCCTCGCCGCGCGGCCGGTAGATCAACGAATGGATCGTCCGGGCGTTGGAGGCGCCCCGCGAGCGCAGCACCTGCGCCGCCTTGCCGGTGAAGGCGGCAAACAACACGTCGCCATCGACATTTTCGGCAAAATGCTTGGCAAGCGTCGTCTTTCCCGTTCCGGCATAGCCGAACAGGCGAAAGAGCGGCGAGCGCCCTTCCTTCAGCCATTTCGAAACAGCCTTCAGGGCTTCATCTTGTTGCGGCGCAAATTGCATGATCGCAGGACTTGGCAGGATTCGCGGGCTTTAGGCAAGGCGGAAAACGGCAAATCGCCCGGCCGGACGATCATCAGTTCCACTGCCGGTCCGCGCCGCTCGCGCACATCGACGGGTCCTGCCCCATAGCCTCGGTGAGAAAATCCAGAACCGTCTTGACGCGCAGCGGCATGTTGCGCCGCGAGGGATAGACGACGGTCACCGGCAGCCGGCTCGGCTGGAAATCCTTCATCACGGGGACCAGCCGACCGGCGGCAATATCGGGCATCGCGATGATGTGCGAAAGCACGGCAAGACCCGCTCCAGCAAGGGCTGCCCGGTGAATGGCGACGGCATTGCAGGCGGTCAGCCGCGGTGAGATCCGGACCGATATGTCTTCCGAACCGTTCGAGAAGGACCAGCTATTGGCCTCGCCTGCCCTGTTGTAGCACAGGCATTCATGGTCCTTGATCTCCTTCGGTGCGCGGGGAGCCGCCCTGCGTGCGAGATAGGCGGGAGATGCAACGAGGAAGGCGGTCGTCCAGCCGATCCGCCGGCAGACGAGGCTGCTGTCGGCGACCTGGCCCAAGCGCACTTCGAGATCCAGGCGCTCCTCGATCATATCCGAGCCCTGCTCCCTGAAGATGAGTTCGACCGAGAGCTTCGGATGGGCGGCAAGAAGATCGCCGAGCCGCTCGCTGAGATACAGGCCGAGTGGTGCTGGAACGCTGAGCCTGACCTTTCCCGAGGCCATGGCTCCGTCCGATCCGGCCGCATCGCCAAGCTCCTCAACCGCTTCGAGAATCCGCAGCGCCATCGGCAGCATCCGCTCCCCCTCTGCCGTCAGCGACAGACCGCTCGTCGTGCGATGCAGGAGGCGAGTATTGAAATGGCCTTCGAGGGCTGCGACCTGTCGCGAGACCGCCGGCTGCGTCACGTCGAGATCGTGCGCCGCCGCCGAGAACGAACCCGTCTCCACGACGCGTTGAAAGGTCCGCAATGCCGAAACGATATCCATCCCCTGCCCCTCATACTTTTGCGCATAGGCTTTATGCAGCCAGACTAAGCGAGAATGGCTTTACAGTCCAGCAATTAAGGATATCTTTTATCCATAAGGATACTTAATATCCTTAATTGAAGGAGAGACACATGACCCAGCGACTGAACTACGCCCAGCAGTCCCCCGAGCTTTTCAAGAAATTCATGGAATTCAGCATGGCGCTGAAGAGCAGCGTGATCGACGAGAAGCTGCAGGCCCTCGTCGAGATCCGTGCCTCGCAGATCAATGGATGCGGCTTTTGCCTCGATATGCATGTGAAGCAGGCCAAGATCCACGGCGAGACGGAACTGCGGATCTACCACGTCGCCATCTGGCGGGAATCGAACCTGTTCGTTCCCCGCGAGCGTGCAGCCCTTGCCTGGACCGAAGCACTGACCAAGCTTCCCGAGGGCGGCATTCCCGACGAGATTTACGAACGGGTGCGCGGCCAGCTTTCCGAGAAGGAAATCTCGGACCTGACTTTCGTCGTCATGGCGATCAATGCTTGGAACCGTGTCAATGTCGGCTTCAAGACCGTGCCCGGCACGGCCGACAAGGCCTATGGCCTCGACAGGGCCGGCCTGAACTAAACCGCGCAATTCATTGAGAAGATTCACCATTGACGCTGCCGCGCCGCGGCAGCGAACGGAGATCCATTATGAAAATCGTTGTCATCGGCGGAACCGGCCTTATCGGCTCGAAGACTGTCGAACGCCTGCGCAAACGCGGCCATGACGTGATTGCCGCCTCGCCGAACTCCGGCGTCAACACGATCACGGGAGAAGGACTGGCGGAGGCGCTTTCGGGTGCCGAAGTCGTGCTCGACCTCGCCAACTCGCCCTCATTCGAGGACAAGGCCGTGCTCGAATTCTTCGAAACCTCGGGCCGCAATCTTCTCGCCGCCGAGAAAGTGGCCGGCGTCAAGCACCATATCGCCCTCTCTGTCGTCGGCACCGAACGTCTGCAGGAAAGCGGCTATTTCCGCGGCAAGCTTGCCCAGGAAAAGCTGATCAAGGCGTCGGGCATTCCCTATACCATCGTGCATTCGACGCAGTTCATGGAATTCCTCGGCGGCATCGCTCAATCGGGCAGCGTCGGCCAGACGGTCCGCCTATCGCCGGCCTATGTGCAGCCGATTGCTTCCGACGACGTGGCGGACGCCATGGCGGACGTGGCCCTCTCTGCTCCGGCCAACGCGACGCTCGAGATCGCTGGTCCGGAACGGGCGCGCCTCAGCGAGCTCGTCGCCCGCTATCTGAAGGCCATGAAAGACCCGCGCACCACCGAGGCTGATGTCGAGGCGAGATATTTCGGCGCAAGACTGAACGACCAGTCGCTCATTTCCGACAACAACCCGCGGCTTGGTTCGATCACCTTCGAGCAGTGGTTCGCAAAGTCCGCCCAGCCGACATGATTGACGTGCCCTCAAGACGCGACCCCTCGGGCGCGTCTTCCCCCGACCCAGCAACCATGGAGATTCCGATGATCAGAACATTTTTCCTCGCCGCCGCCCTCGCCTTTCCGGCTACCACCGGCGTCACCGCCCATGACAGCAGCGAGTCTGCGAAGGTGACACTCGTCTATGAGCACGAGCTTCCGAACGTGCCGGGCAAGAGCATCAAGGGCGTGCTGGTCGAATACGGCCCGGGCGGCTTCTCCGAAGGCCACACCCATCCCGACACGGCCTTCATCTACGCCACCGTGCTCGAAGGAGCGATCCGCAGCCAGGTCAATGACGGCCCGGTCAAGGTCTATCAGGCGGGAGAAAGTTTCTCCGAAATGCCGGGCGATCGTCACGGTGTCAGCGCCAACGGCAGCGAAACCAAGCCCGCCCGCCTGCTCGCCGTCTTCGTCGTCGACACCAACCAGAAAGAACTGACCTATCCGCTCAACAAGTGACGATCCGCATTACAGCGCCGCGCGTCTTTTCAGACGCGCAAAGGACGCTGTAACACTTTCACCCCTCGCATCGGCCCGAAATCGGTTCCGATTTTCGGGCCGATGCGATACCGCCTGCGCAGGCCTGATGCTTGCGCCGGCGACCGAGATGCTGAATCATGTGCGGCCCGCACCCCGGAGACAGAGAGATGATTGACGACACCCTCTTCGGCAAACCTCTGATATCCCTGATAACAGTCGGATTCGCCGGTATCGTCGTCTGGCATCTGCTCTCCCGTCATCGGCCGACGACGCGGCTGGTGGTGCAGATCCTCTTCTTTGCAGTAATGACGCTGATCCTCGTCGGCAGCGGCATCGAACCCCACCGGTTTCAAGGATATGAGTCCGAGGATCCGCGGGCCCTGCTCGTCATCGTCGCAAAAACACTCTGGTGGATCCATCTGGCATGGGCCGTCATCGGTTTCATCAGGCTCTATCTGGTGCTGGAGGGCAGTCCGCGAGAGGCTCGCCTGCTCCAGGATCTGGTTATCGGCGTCGTCTATATCGGTATGGCCCTATCGGTTCTGGCCTTCGTCTTCGGCGTGCCGATCGGAACCCTCGTCGCAACCTCGGGCGTGGTCGCCATCATTCTCGGTCTGGCGCTGCAGAATACGCTCGCCGACGTCTTCTCCGGCATCGCCCTGACCCTCGGCCGGCCATATGTCATCGGTGACTGGATCCTTCTCAGCGACGGCACAGAGGGGCGCGTCGTCGAAAGCAATTGGCGCGCGACACACATCCTGACCAGTGGCAATAATATCGTCGTTCTGCCGAACAGTTTTCTGGCAAAGCTCGGCCTGACGAATGTAAGCCGGCCGGACGAGACCCATCTCTTGATCCTTACCATCCGCATCGCCCCGACGCGGATGCCGGCATCGGTCCGCCAAGTCATGGCAACGGCGCTTGCGAGCTGCAATTCGATCGTGCGCGAGCCGCCGCCGGTCGTAGCACTCAAGGGGCTGGATGCCACGGCGCTTGAGGTCGAGCTGCAGTTCCGGGTGACGAGCCCGAGCCAGCGGGTGCCGGCGCGGAACGAGGTGCTCGATCTCGTCTATCGCCACTGCAAATCCGCCGGCCTGCTGCTGGCCATTCCGCCGTCGGCGACGGTGCTGACCGCCGATCTGCCGACAGAAGAAAGCACAAAGCCGCCGAGCGTAACGCCGCTTGCCCTGATCGAGGCCATTCCGGTCTTTACGACGCTGACATCAGATGAGAAGCGCAGGCTCGCCGAAACCACGACTGTCCGGGAGTTCCGCAAAGGCGATGTGATCGTGCGGGAGGACGAAATGCTCCCCTCACTGATGATGGTGCGCGCCGGCATCATCGCGGCGCGGAACGCAGGCGAGGAACGCGGACGGCTCGCGCCGGGCGATTTTTTTGGAGAGACCGGACTGCTCGCCGGCATGCAGGAAGTCTGCACCATGGAAGCTCTGACCCCCGTGACCGCCTATGAGATCGATCAGGAGGCCTTCGCGCCGCTGCTAAGCGAACGCCCGGCGCTGGCGGAAGAAATCGCCGACCACCTCGCCAGCCGCGCCGAGCGTTTCCGCAACGGCGCTTCCTTGCCCCCGGAACATGCCCGCAATGCGCATGCGATCCTGAAGACCATCAGGACCATCTTCAAGGCATAGCGATCGGCACCCCCGCTCAGCCAGCGCGCTTGAGCACCCATTCGAACGTGCTCCGCCAAATGTCGGCCGGCACTTCCTCGGACAAGGTGCCGACCAGATCGGAAAGCCGGACGCGCCTCAGCGTATCACGCCAGGCCTCGTCGGCCTCCCACATGATGCGCGCCACCGCGCATGGCTTGCTGTCGCAATATCCTTCCGGCCGGCAGGGATTGTTTGCCCGGATGTTCGTACAGGTGAAGCTGCGGGCCTTCCCCTCGACCGCCTCGACGATCTCCAGAAAGTTGATATCCGAGGGGGTCTTGGCAAGCCTGTAGCCGCCACTCGGACCGAGCGTGGTCTCGACCAGCGATGCCTGCGAAAGGCTCTGCAGTGCTTTGGAGAGATATTCCTTCGGCAGACCATGAAGCTCGGCGAGCGCCTTGGTGGAAAGATACCTGCCCTCTGGCAGGCCCGCGAGAATGGCGCAGCAGTGAAGCGCCCACTCTACCTGGCTTTTCAGGATCATTCAGCAACTCGTGTGATGGTTGGTTCTGCCAATGGAATTAAGGACATATCATATCCGAAAACCGGCATGATGTAAATGAGCTGCAAAAGCAGCGTGTTGCTGCCTGAACGGCGATGCGGGCTCCGATCTCCCTCAGCCCCCGTTCTCGTCCTCTCCCTGCGTCAGCTCATTTTCAATTCCGGCGATCAGCTTGCGCAGCAGCGCCGCGAGCGCCTCGCGCTCCTTTCCGTCAAGAGCCTGCAGAAACGAAGATTCGCTCGCCATGTCGGTGCGGAAGGCCTTCTCGGCGAGTGCCGCGCCCGCCTCGCTCAATGCCACCAATACGCTGCGCCCGTCACGCGGCGATTTCTCCCGGCGGATCAGGCCCGCCTTCTCCAGCCGGTCGAGCCTGTGGGTCAGGCCTCCCGAGGAGATCATCAGCGCCGAATACATGTCCGTCGGGGTCAGTCGGTAAGGCGGTCCGGAACGGCGAAGCGTTGCGATCACGTCGAATTCTCCGCGGTCGAGACCAAAATCGGCAAAGGTCGCCTCAATGCTCGGGCGCACCAGGTTCGACAGCCGAAAGGCCCGGCCCAGGATCGCCATCGGCTCGGTGTCGAGGTCGGGCAGTTCCAGCGCCCATTGCCGGCGCAGCCGGTCGACATGATCCTCGTAGGAGCTGTCACCTTTAGTTCCATTCGTCATTTTCTGCCTCATATGCCACCACAGCCGAGACATACACCTTCCATCCACATCAAGGAAGATATCTTGACAGGAAGACAGTTTTGAGGATATATCTTCTCGCGAAGATAGTTTTGCGATCGCAAATGGCACCAGCAGGAGGCACGTGATGTTCAGTATTCTTCGCCACCAGGAACCGCGACCCGATCAGAGCCGCACGGTCCGCTTCGAAGGCCGCGACCATGGCGGCGAGATATCGCTTTTCCTGGTCGACAATGAGCCCGGCCAAGGGCCTGACCTGCATGTCCACCCCTATTCCGAAACGTGGGCAGTCAGGAAAGGCGAAGCCGAATTCACCGTAGGCGACGCCAAGACCCGCGCCTTTCCCGGCGATATCGTCGTCGTGGCCGCCAACATTCCCCACCGTTTCGAGAATGTCGGCACCGGACGGCTCGAAATCGTCTGCATTCATGCCAGCGACGAGATCGTGCAGGAGTTTGTGTGAGGCAAAGCCGCCTCAGAAGACAACCTCCACAAGACAAAGGAAGAGGAGAGAACCGCAATGCCTAAGATGATCTTCGTGAACCTGCCGGTGATAGATCTTGCCGCTGCGACCCGTTTCTATGACGCGATCGGCTGCAGCAAGAACGAACAGTTCAGCGATCACCAGGCGTCGAACATGGTCTGGTCCGAGGCCATTATCTTCCACTTGCTGACACGCGATTTCTTCGCGAGTTTCACGCCGAAACCCGTTGCCGAAGCGCAGAAGGCGAGCGAGATGCTGATCGCGCTGACGATGGACAGCCGTGAAGACGTGGACGCTATCGTCGAGGCAGCCGCAGTCGCTGGCGGCAAAGCCGATCCGCGCGCGCCGACGGACATGGGCTGGCTCTACAACCGTGCCTTCGAGGATCCCGATGGCCATATATTCGAAGCGGTCTGGGTCGACATGGCGGCGGCGACCGCCTCTGGTCAATAGCCGGCAAAGCGTCCGGCGACGTGCCGCGGGCGAAACGGGCTTCGACCCACCTCGCCCGCCATGAAAACTTTTGCTGCGCCTGGAATAAAACCACCGCGCCTCGTGTCTCATCTCAGGTATCGCAAGATTGCGTGCCCAATCTGAGGAGAGACATCATGACATCCGTGAAATTCCTGTCCGTCCTGGCGGCCGCCGCCCTTGCCGCGACCGCTGCTTTCGCCGCCCCTCCCGTCAAGGAAGTCGAATCCGCCAAGGGCAAGGTGCTCGCCGGCGAAAACGACATGACCCTCTACACGTTCAAGAAGGACGCCAAGGGCGTTTCCAACTGCTACGACGATTGCGCCAAGAACTGGCCGCCGCTGATGGCTGCTGGCGACGCCAAGGCCGATGGTGCATATTCGATCATCGATCGCAAAGATGGCACGAAGCAATGGGCCAAGGACGGCATGCCGCTCTATTTCTGGGTCAAGGACACGAAGGCCGGCGACATCACCGGCGATGGCGTCGGCGGCAACTGGGATCTCGCCAAGCCTTGATCGCGAAGACCCCGATCACAAGCGAGTTGCCGGCGTGAAAACACCCGCACCCGAAACCTTCGAGGGCCAGATCCTGGCCCTCCTGCCCTCGCTCAGGCGCTATTCGCGCAGCCTGACGCGCTCGGATGCCGATGGCGAGGACCTGCTCCAGGATTGTGTCGAAAAGGTTCTCACGCGCCGCGGCCAATGGCGCGGCCTCAACCTGCGCGGCTGGGTCCTGACCATCATGACCAATCTCTACCGCAACAGCCGGCGCGGCAAAACGCGCGACGGCCTTGTCGAGCTCGGTGCCGCAGAGGATCTGGCCGCGTACGAACCGCCGGCCGATCCGCTGGAACGCGCCCGGCTGGACGATGCGCTGAACAGCCTGTCGGAGGAACACCGCGCCGTGCTGATGCTCGTGGTCATCGAGGGATACACCTATGGCGAGGTCGCCGTCGCGCTCGATATCCCGATCGGCACCGTCATGTCGCGCCTGTCGCGCGCCCGCCGGCGCGTCGCCGAGCGATTGAAGGCCGACAACATCATTACGCTTCGGAGACCGAAATGAACGAGACCAATCCGAGCGTCACCGAAGCCGACCTTCACGCCTATGCCGACGGCCAGTTGCCGCAAACGGCGCGCGCCCGCATCGAGACCTTCCTGGCCGACAATCCCGACGAGGCGGCGATGGTCGCCGAATGGCAGGCGCAGAATTCAGACATCCGATCGTTGTTTGCCGGTTATGAGAAGGCGAAGGACACCGATCCTCTGCTCGTCGTCCCCCCGCGCGCCGTTTCATCGGGACCGAAACGCTGGGCGATCGCCGCATCGGCCCTCCTCATCTTCACGCTCGGCGCCGTCAGCGGCCATTATGGCCCCGCACTTCTGGAAAAGCCGGAGTTGCAGCTTGCCGGCTCCGAAACCTTGCCGAAACAGGCCCAGACCGCGTTTACGGTCTATGCCGCCGAGGTTCGCCATCCCGTCGAGGTCTTTGCAAACGAGGAGGTCCACCTCGCCACCTGGCTCGGTAAGCGCCTGGCAATCCAGAACCTCAAGATCCCGAACCTGCAGCCGCTCGGCTTCAAGCTTGTCGGCGGCCGCCTGTTGCCGGTCGACGGCAGGCCGGGCGCCATGTTCATGTATGAAAACCAGGCCGGCGAGCGCCTGACCGTCATGGTCGGCCGCAACACGGACAACCGCACGACGAGCTTCCGCTTCGCCTCATCAGGCAATCTCGAAACCTTCTACTGGATCGACGGCGAACTCGGTTATGCCGTCACCGGCGAAATCTCCCGCGAGACGCTGCGGGAGGTAGCCGAGGAGTGCTACAAGCAGTTCCCGTCCTAGAGCAATTCCAGGAAAAGTGCAAAGCGGTTTTCCGTCCGGAATTACGTCAAAAAACAAAAGGTTAGAGCGGTTATGCGCTTCCGTGAACAGCTGAACCGATCTAAGGATCAGCGTGAGGGATCGTTGCCGAGCTCGATCGGCCGTCCATGCGGCGTCGCCTCCGCCGCCCGCTGCCAGCTCTGCTGCAGTGCCAGGATCGTTTCCGCGTCGGCGATGCCGTTGTCGACGATGAGGTCGGAGAGTGCCGCCACCCAGCAGTCAAAATAGTCGCTGCCATCTTCGGCCCGGCCAGGCTTGTGCAACTGCGCGGAAAGCGTTTCAGCCCATTCGCTCCAGCTGAACAGGCCTTTTGCGTGCAGGTGCACGGTCATGGCAAAAGTTTCCGCTGCCCATGGCTCCGGAAAAACCGGCTCGCCCTCCGGCGACCTCGGCAGCCCGGACGATTGCGTCAGCGGCGACATTTCATGCTGGTTCAAGATAGCTCTCCCAGGCATCGATCGACACGGTCAGCGTCGGATCGGCATCTCCGCCCCAGATCTCCGCGCCGTCGAAAACGACCGTATAAAGCCATTGCGGGTTTTCGCCCTTGCCATGGGCATTGTCGTCGGGAAAGACGAACGAACCCTGCACTGCTTCGACCACACCGGTCCTGGCCCTGGCATAACGCGGCAGGCGGGTATGCGTCGCCGGATTGAAATTCTTCGTCCTCACCGTCTCGCCGACCGCAAAGAGCGGTGCTGTCTCGACAGGACGATCGCAAGGGCCCCCTTTCGCCATAACGCCGGGCACCATGTCCGCCTTGAGCACCCGCTTCGGAACGGCTCCTGGCTGCTGCGCATGACCAGACAGCAATTCCGCGCGCGTCGCAAAGCCGTGCCGTTCGAGCAGCTTGTCGATGCCGCGGATCCAGATCTCGTAATAACTCGCGGCGAGGTAATCGGCCGGCGGAATATTCTCGCGCGCATGCCGGCTTTCATCGATGTTCCATGCGCCGAAAGCGCCGCAGGAAAGCGTGATGCCGAGCGCCCGCTTTTCCCATTCGGCATGGAAACAGGGCTCGTCCTTTTCGGGCGCGACAGGACCGAAGCCCATCTGCCCGCCGAGATCGTGCGGCCCGTTCATGTGGCGCTCCCCGGGCTGCGGGCAACGGCCGTGCCGATCATCGCATCGCGGCTGACGAGGCCAGCGAGTGTCTGCTCATCCATTCCGTCGGTCCCTTCGGGCCGCTCAGGAATGACGAGATAACGCAGTTCCGCCGTCGAATCCCAGACGCGGATCTTCTTGTCCTCCGGCAGCGTCAGCCCGAACTCGGCCAGCACGCCGCGCGGATCGATGACGGCGCGCGAGCGATAGGCCGGCGCCTTGTACCAGACCGGCGGCAGGCCGAGCACCGACCAGGGATAACAGGAGCAGAGCGTGCAGACGACGAGGTTATGGGTCTCGGCCGTGTTGAAGACGGCGCGCATGTGCTCGCCCTGCCGGCCGGTATAGCCGAGGCTGGCAATGGCCGCCGTCGCATCACGCTTTAGCCAGTCGGCAAAATCGGCATCGCTCCAGGCCTTGGCGACGACATGCGCGCCGTTTCTCGGTCCCACCTTCGTCTCATAGGTCTCGACGATCGCATCGATCGCCGCCGGATCGATCAGCCCCTTCTCCGTCAGCAACGTTTCCAGCGCCTTCACGCGCGCCTGCATGTCGGAATAATGATTGTCATGATCGTGCCCGTGAGCATGGTCGTCGTCATGGTCGTGCAAGGCGAAGCCCTCCCGAAACTGCCCGCTATTTCTAACATATGCCGCAGGCTCGCCAAGCCCTTCTATGTCTCATGCGCTTTCCGCTAATCTCCTGCCATGAACATTCTGATTCTCGGCGCAACCGGCTTCATAGGCTCTGTCGTCGCGGTCCGGCTGGTCGCCGACGGCCACGCCGTGACTGGGCTCGGCCGTAATCCCACGCGTGCACGCCTGAAACAGCCGGCGATCGACTGGCAGCGCGCGGATCTCTCGCGCATGACAAAACCAGCGGATTGGGACGAGATCCTCAAGGACCAGAATGTCGTCGTCAATTGCGCCGGCGCCCTGCAGGACGGCCTGTCGGATGATCTGTCGGCCACCCAGGCAGAGGCGATGCTGGCGCTTTATTCCGCAGCAAAGCGCTCGTCGCGCCCGCTGATAGTGCAGATATCGGCAAGGACAGCGGGAGCGGCGGGCGATCTTCCCTTCCTCGCCACCAAGCGGCGGGCCGACGAGGCGCTGGCGGCAAGCGGTCTGGCTTATCTCATTCTGCGCCCTGCCCTCGTTCTCGGCCGCAATGCCCATGGCGGCTCAGCGCTGCTGCGGTCGCTTGCCGCCTTTCCCCTGGTGCTGCCGCTGGTCCATGCCGAAAGTCCGGTCGAAACGCTTTCGGTGGACGATGTGGCGGAAGCCGTGTCGCGGGCAGTCTCCGGCGGCATCTCCGGCGATATCGATCTTGCCGCCGACGAAGTTCTGCCGCTCGCCGATCTCGTCCGCCTTCACCGCCAGTGGCTCGGCCTGCCGCCCGCTCGCGTGTTCGCTCTCCCCCGCTGGCTTGCCAGCCCGGTGACGTGGCTGGCCGATCTATCAGGACTGCTCGGTTGGCGTTCGCCGCTGCGCTCGACGGCGATGACTGTCATGTCCGAAGGCGTGCGGAGCTCGAAAACAGGGAGCAGCCTTCCCACGACACCCGCGGCAGCGACGCTCTCGGCCAATCCCTCCGGCGTACAGGATCTCTGGTTTGCCAGGCTCTATCTTCTGAAGCCGCTCGTCATATCAGGCCTATCCGTTTTCTGGCTGCTCTCCGGTCTGATCCCGCTGCTGACATCGGAGAAGACGTCCGCTCACTTCCTGCCGTTCATGCCTGAGGCCGCAGCAACGGCGTTGACGCTTGCAACCTGCCTGATCGATATCGTTCTCGGCGCCGCCGTCCTCCTTCGCCCGCTGGCGAAACGCGCCCTTCTCGGCATGCTGGCCGTGTCGTTCGCCTATCTTGCCGGCGCCAGCCTGCTCGAACCCGCACTCTGGCTCGATCCGCTCGGTCCCCTCGTCAAGGTGCTGCCATCGATCCTGCTGACGCTCACCGCACTTGCCACGCTGGATGAACGCTGATGCTTGAGGAATGGCTGCTGCTTGCCCATGTCATCGGCGCGACCGTGCTCTTCGGCACCGGCGCCGGCATCGCCTTCTTCATGGTGATGGCGCACCGGACACGCGATCCCCGTCTGATCGCCCATGTCGCCAGCACGGTTGTCATCGCCGACACCCTCTTCACCGCCACCGCAGCCATTGTCCAGCCGGTGACCGGCTATCTGCTGGCCCGGTCGATCGGCTGGGAGCTGTCGGAGGGATGGATTGCGCTGTCGCTGCTGCTTTATGTCGTGACCGGCCTGTTCTGGCTGCCGGTCGTCTGGATCCAGATCCGCTTGCGCGATCTTGCCCGCGCAGCAGCAGCGGCGGGAAAAGCCCTGCCGCCGGCCTATTTCAGCCTTTACCGCATCTGGTTCGCCTGCGGTTTTCCGGCCTTCTTCGCCGTCATCGGCATTCTCTGGCTGATGCTTATTAAGCCGGCAATCACTCTATTTTAGCATCGGCCAGAGGCTTAGCACCAAGAGTACCGCCATGCTGATATTGAACCATTTCAGCCGCACCGGATCGGAAAGCCATTCTCTCAACGCCGAGCCGAAGCCGGCCCATGTCGAAACGCTAGGCACATTGACTGCCGCAAAAGCGAGACCGACGATCAGCACGCTGACTAGGTAGAGTTGCGGATTGGTATAGGTCGCCATCGCCGTGACCGCCATCACCCAGGCTTTCGGGTTGACCCACTGGAAGGCCGCCGCCGCGACGAAGGACATCGGCTCGACGGCGCTGCGGCCCTCGCTGAGCGAGCGCGAAGAGGCTATCTTCCAGGCGATCCAGACGAGATAGGCGCCGCCCGCAAACTTCAGCACCATATAGACCATGGGCACGGTGTGCAGCAGCGCGCCGAGCCCAAGGCCAACGCCGATCAGCAACGAGAAAAAGCCGGCGCCGATGCCGAACATATGCGGGATCGTCCTGCGGAAACCAAAATTCACCCCCGATGCGAAAAGCATCATATTGTTCGGTCCCGGCGTGATCGAGGTCGTGAAGGCAAAGAGAACGAGGGCGAGAAATGTATCCAGCGGCATGCGACCTCCCGAAGCCAGCTTTTCTGCGGCCTGTTATTTAGGTCAGCATAACTGTCCTAAACCGCCGGTGCCATTACATCATTGTCATGGTGACAGGATTACTTGAAAGATGGCGACCCGGCCCAATCTCCTGTCGAAGGGACAGAAAACCATGCAGGACGACCCGATTCCATCGATCACATTCCCAAACGGCACTGAGGTGCCAGCGCTCGGCCAGGGCACCTGGGCCATGGGCGAGGATGCCGGCCATGCCAAGGCCGAGATCGAAAGCCTCAAGGCCGGCATCGATCTCGGCATGACGCTGATCGACACCGCCGAAATGTATGGCGACGGTGGCGCCGAAGAGATCGTCGGCCAGGCGATCAGGGGCCGGCGCGACGAGGTCTTCATCGTCAGCAAGGTCTATCCCTGGAATGCCAGCCTGAAAGGCACGATCGAGGCCTGCGAGCGCAGTCTAGAACGGCTGGGCACCGATCGCATCGATCTTTATCTGCTGCACTGGCGCGGAGACCATCCGCTCACAGAGACCGTCGCCGCCTTCGAAATGCTGAAGGCATCCGGCAAGATCGGCGCCTGGGGCGTCTCCAACTTCGACACCGACGACATGGAGGAGCTGCTCGGCGTGCCCGACGGCGCCAATGTCGCCGCCAACCAGGTGCTCTATAACCTTTCCCGCCGCGGCATCGAGTTCGATCTGCTGCCCTGGTGCCAGAGCCGCGGCATTCCCGTCATGGCCTATTCGCCGATCGAACAGGGAAGCATCCTGCACCATCCCGAACTGATCCGCATCGCCAAGGCCTATCAGGCGACACCGGCCCAGCTGGCGCTCGCCTTCCTGCTCGAACGCGACGGCGTCATCGTCATTCCGAAGACCTCGAATGCCGAACGCGCCGCGGAAAACCGCGACTGCGTCTCGCTCGATATCACCGACGACGACTGGGATGCCTTGGACGCCGCCTTCCCGCCGCCCACAAAGAAAAAGCCGCTAGAGATGCTTTGACCTTCAGCGGCTTTCCCATCTATTGCAGCATCGGGTTTGGATGCCCAGGCTGTATTTCTACATGCCCGGGCTGTAATCTTACATGCCCGGGCTGTGTAATATTTACATGCCCTGCACGCCGCGGTTCATCGCCGCAATGCCGGTACGGCAAACCTCGATGAGGCCAAGCGGCTTCATGATCGCCACGAACTGATCGATCTTCGACGATTTGCCGGTGATCTCCAGAATGAAGTGACCGACCGTCGCATCCACCACCTTGGCATGGAAGGCATCGGCAAGGCGCAGGGTCTCGGCGCGCATCTCGCCCTCGCCAATCACCTTGATCAGTGCCACTTCGCGCTCGATCGGCCGGTCCTGGCCGAGTTCGCGGGCGCGCACCGTCAGGTCGACGACGCGATGCACCGGCACGATGCGTTCCAGCTGCGCCTTGATCTGCTCCAGCACCTGCGGCGTGCCGCGTGTGACGACGGTGATGCGGGAAAGATGCGCCTGATGCTCGGTCTCGGAGACCGTCAGGCTCTCGATATTGTATCCGCGGCCGGAAAACAGGCCGATGACCCGGGCAAGAACCCCCGGTTCGTTGTCGACGAGAACCGAAAGCGTGTGGCTTTCGACCGCCGCCGTTTCCGGCGAGATGAAGTAAGCGGAGCCCGTGGGCTGTAGGTGTGCGTTCATGGTCTTGAGTTTCCTCTTCCCTGCCGCATAACCCTGAAAATCGAAAGCGATTTTCGGAAAGGATTATGCGTAAATTAAAAATGTCAAACGAGCGCGCGGCCCTTGGCGTCGATCGCATTGGCGACCGCTTCGTCGGTGGCTTCGTCCGGCAACAGCATTTCGTTATGGGCCTTGCCCGAGGGGATCATCGGGAAGCAATTGGCGAGATTGGCGACGCGGCAATCGAAGATGACCGGCTTTCTGACCTCGATCATCTCGAGAATGGTGTCATCGAGCTGATCCGGCTTTTCGCAGCGCAGGCCGACGGCGCCATAAGCTTCTGCCAGCTTAACGAAATCGGGCATCGCCTCCGTGTAGGAATTCGACAGGCGGTTGCCGTGCAGCAGCTGCTGCCACTGGCGCACCATGCCCATGTACTGGTTGTTCATGATGAAGATCTTGATCGGCGCATCGTGCTGGATCGCCGCCGACATTTCCTGGATACACATCTGGATCGACGCGTCACCGGCAATGTCGATGACGAGACTGTCGGGATGGGCAATCTGCACGCCAAGTGCGGCCGGCAGGCCGTAGCCCATCGTGCCGAGGCCGCCCGAGGTCATCCAGCGGTTCGGCTGCTCGAAGCCGAAGAACTGTGCCGCCCACATCTGGTGCTGGCCGACCTCGGTGGTGATGTAGGTATCGCGGTCCTTAGTATGGGCGAAGAGCCGCTCTAGCGCATATTGCGGCATGATGACGTCATTGCTCTTCGTATAGGCGAAGGAGTTGCGCGCCCGCCAGCGGGCGATATCGGTCCACCAGTCATCGAGGCGGCCCTTTTCCGGTTTCTTCGGCAGCGCCCGCCACAGGCGGACCATGTCTTCAAGCACATGCCCGACATCGCCGCGGATGCCGATATCGACCCGGACGTTCTTATTGATCGAGGACGGATCGATATCGATATGGATCTTCTTCGAATTCGGCGAAAAGGCATTGAGACGGCCGGTGATGCGGTCATCGAAGCGGGCGCCGATGCAGACCATGACATCGCAGTCGTGCATCGCCATGTTGGCCTCGTAGGAGCCGTGCATGCCGAGCATCTTCAGCCAGTTCTTGCCTGAAGCAGGATAGGCGCCGAGGCCCATCAGCGTCGAGGTGATCGGGAAACCGGTGAGCTCGACCAGCTCGCGCAGCAGCTTGGAAGCCTCGGGGCCGGAATTGATGACGCCGCCGCCGGAGTAGATGATCGGACGGCGCGCATTCGCCATCAGCTCGATCGCGGCATGGATCTGGTTGAGGTCGCCCTGGATCTTCGGCTGGTAGCTCTTCTGGATCGCGTAATCGGCGGGCGGCGTGTAGGTGCCGGTCGCAAACTGCACGTCTTTCGGAATATCGACGACGACGGGGCCTGGACGGCCGGACTGGGCGATGCGGAAGGCCTCGTGAATGACGGCGGCGAGCTGGTTGACATCCTTGACCAGCCAGTTGTGCTTGGTGCAGGGCCGGGTGATGCCGACCGTATCGCATTCCTGGAAGGCGTCAGAGCCGATCAGTGGGGTCGGAACCTGGCCGGTCAGGCAGACGAGCGGGATCGAATCCATCAGCGCGTCCTGCAGTGGCGTGACGGCATTGGTAGCGCCCGGACCCGAGGTCACCAGCATGACGCCAACCTTGCCGGTGGAGCGGGCGTAACCTTCGGCCGCATGGCCGGCTCCCTGCTCGTGGCGGACGAGGATGTGCTTGACGTCCTCCTGCTGGAAGATCTCGTCATAGATTGGCAGGACCGCGCCGCCGGGATAGCCGAAGATATGTTCGACGCCGTTGTCCTTCAGCGCCTTGAGAACGATCTCCGCTCCCGTCATCCGATTGCCTGCCGCCTGATTGTCCGTGCTCATCTGTCTGTTCCGTTTGATGC
Organism: Rhizobium sp. WYCCWR 11152; assembly: GCF_013087615.1. NCBI lineage: Bacteria > Pseudomonadati > Pseudomonadota > Alphaproteobacteria > Hyphomicrobiales > Rhizobiaceae > Rhizobium > Rhizobium sp. WYCCWR 11152. The sequence continues at coordinate 122,967 of NZ_JABFCP010000006.1, forward strand.
TGGGATTGCGTTTGTGGCCGGAAGCCCTGATTTCGGGCATAAAAAAAGGCCCCTGAGGAGCCTGTCATCTAGCGCATGGGTGGCTATTGCCGGATGGTTACACCATCCTGCCCATGCGCTTTCCCACCACGATAAGAGCCGTTGCGATTTTCATGGTCGGAAGTGATAGACAGAAAATTTCGCAGCGTCAACGCATGCCGCAATAAAAAACTGCCCCACGCCTGCATCCCCGAAAATCGATAGGATGAAGGATTTGTTAAAGGATCGACTTTATTCTTCTACGCTACCGCATGGAGTAGCCCTTTGCTCAACAACGACTTGCGCACGTCTGGCAAGGCAGGCGAGCATGATCGCCGCGATGGCCATGCGCCGGGAAATCGCTTTCTCGGCCGCGTGGTTGCATGCAGCGGCTCCCGGGCGACGATCGCCGCCGTCGCCGAACAGGGCGGCACGGATCTTACCGAACTCTGGTCCGTGGGACGGCTGATTTCGATCAGCGTCGGCCGCAACCGCGTCGTCGCGCTCGTCTATCAGATGAACACCGGCAGCCATGCCTGGGGCGAAGGCGAAGACAATATTTTCAAGATCGAGACCGAGCTGCTCGGCGAGGTCCGTGTCGACGAGGACGGGCGAGAGGAATTCTCGACCGGCATCTCGCGTTATCCCTATCTCGGCGCCATCGCGCACCGCATCCGATCCGCAGACCTGATGCGCATCTACGATGCCGGCGAGGGCACGACCGCCGTCATCGGTAAGCTGACGCAGGACGAAAGCATCGATGCGGCGATCCATATCCCCTCGATGCTCTCCAAGCATTTCGCCGTCGTCGGCTCGACCGGCGTCGGCAAGTCGACGGCCGTGTCGCTGCTCCTGCACAAGGCGATCGCGGCGGACCCGAAGCTGCGTGTCCTGATCCTCGATCCGCATAACGAATTCGCCGCCGCATTTCCTCAGCACGCCGTCACCATCGATACCGATACGCTTGACCTGCCCTTCTGGCTGATGCGGTTGGAGGAGTTCGCCGAAGTCGTCTTTCGCGGCCGCCCGCCGGTGCCCGAGGAGCTCGACATGCTGCGCGATATCCTGCCGGAAGCCAAGCGCGCCTTCCGCGGCAGCGACAACTCGCTGGTGCGCCGGACGACGGAAAAAAGTTCGATCACCGCCGATACGCCGGTTCCCTACCGCATGGCCGATCTGCTGGCGCTGATCGACGAGCGCATCGGCCGCCTGGAGGGCCGCTCGGAAAAGCCCTTCCTGCGGTCGCTGAAGATGCGCCTCATCGCTGCGATCAACGATCCGCGCTATCACTTCATGTTCTCCAACAACACGATCAGCGACACGATCACCGAAACCATCGCGCAGATCTTTCGAATCCCTGGCGAGAACCGGCCGATCTGCACCTTCCAGCTTGCCGGCATTCCTTCCGAGGTCGTCAATTCGGTCGCCTCGGTGCTCTGCCGCATGGCCTTCGAGGTGGCGTTGTGGAGCGACGGCGCCATCCACATGCTCGTCGTCTGCGAGGAAGCTCACCGCTATATCCCCTCCGATCCGAGCCTCGGCTTCGTGCCGACGCGCCAGGCAATCGCCCGCATCGCCAAGGAAGGCCGCAAATACGGCGTTTCGCTCGGCATCATCACGCAGCGACCGGGCGAGCTCGACCAGACGATCCTGTCGCAGTGTTCGACGCTCTTTGCCATGCGCCTCGCCAACGACCGCGACCAGGAAATCATCCGCTCGGCCATCCCGAACTCGTCGATCTCGACCACGAGCTTCATCTCCTCGATCGGCAACGGCGAGGCGATCGCCTTTGGCGAGGCGATCAGCGTGCCGATGCGTATGCGTTTTTCCCGCGTCGACGAAAACCTCCTGCCGAAGGCGAGCAGCGCCAACAGCAAGCAAAGCGAGGAAGATCCAGATACGGTCGATCTGCGCAAGATCGTCACCCGCATGCGGGCTGTGACCGTCGGACCCGACATTTCGAATTTCCAGCAGAACTATGCCGCGTCCGTGGCAGGTTTCGACGAGACCGACGCAGCCGACGACGATCTCGACGCCAAGCCCTACGCCCCGCCCGCCTCTTCCGCCGCGCCGCCCGCCTCCGTACCGCTTGAATCCTACCGCCGCGAACTGCTGCCGCAGACGCCGCGGCTGGACCCGGCCACGTCACCCGCAATCGATCCCCGGCTGGACGCGCTCCGCCGCGAGATGCGTCGCGACGAGCCGGTCTTTCCCCGACCGACACCGCCGGCAGACCAGCCCGCGGTCTCCCGCCGGGAGCCCGGCACGTCGCTGCGCGAAAGCATCCTGAAGAAACCGCTGAGCAGCCTCTACAACAAGGATTGAGCCTTCAGCTCGCTCTCCAGGGCGATCAGAGACTCGACGGCCTCTCGCACCCGTTGCCGGTCCATCGTCCCGAGCGGTAAGAGAGGGCGTGGGAGCTCTGCCCTGGCGAGTGAGAGAAGGTCGACCAGCGTGTAGACCACGCGAAGGCTTCCGAACGCCTTGAACGTTTGCCAGAGCGGCTCGAGAAGACCATCGAGCCGACGCACTTCGCCGTCCTCGCCTGCAATTGCGGCCTTGGTCAGGGCAAGGGCGACGCGCGGAAGCAAGCCGCCGATGACGCTGTACCAGGCGTCAGCACCTGAAAGCAGCGCTTCGGCCGCGCCCCAGTCGCCGCTGTAGCCGATCGCAAGCCTGGTCTTCTCTCGCAATGCCGCCAGCTCGCCTGCGAAATCGCCGTCAGCAGGCAGAGGCATCTTCACGGCCCTGATCGTCTCGATATCGGATAGGCGCTGCAGAAGATCCCGGCTGAAGGTGAAGTGGGTCGTGCCGGGATTGTTGTAGATACAAAGCGGCAGCTTCGCCGCCTCGGTGACCGCCAGGAAATGCTCGTAGGCTTCGTCCTGGGTCAGCGGCGTGTAGGACACCGGCGCAAGCAGAAGAGCGTCTGCACCGGCGGCCTCGGCATCCCTTGCCAGGCTCCGGGCATGGTCTGTCCTCAGAGCACCGACGCCGACGACCACGGGAATACGACCGCGAACGCACTCGACCGCAGCCTCGACGGCTCGCCGTCGCTCCTCGCGTGTGAGAAAGGCGTAGATCCCGGTGCTGCCGAGAAGGCCTATCGAAGCCACGCCTGCATCACACAGGCGTTCCAGCAGGCGGCCGAGGGCTTCAGTGTCGACCCGGCCATCCCTATCGGCGGGCGTGGGCGGAAAGGCCGAAAGACCATGAAACGGAGCAGCGACAGACATGATGCGATCCTGAAAATCCGGTCAATGTGAGAACAGCAGGCGCGATCCGGCGCCCGCGAAGAAGACGGCGAGACTGCCCTCGATCCACCGCCGCGCACGGGCGTAGCCGCGCACCATCGGTGCCGTCGAGAAGAGCACGGCATAGCCGGCAAATATCGAGATCCCCAAGAGCACGCAGCCGCCGAAAGCCGTGACGGCCATCTCCGGCGAAGCGCCCGGCTTGAGGCCGAGCGACATGATCGCCACCCAGGCCAGAACCGCCTTCGGATTGCCGAGATGCATCAGAACGCCGCGACGATAGAGCGCGCCGAGTTGCGCGGCAGGCCGCACGACCTCGCTTGCCGGCCTATCCGGGGCGGTTGCCGAGCGGGCCGCCCTCCAGGCGAGCCAGAGAAGGTACAATCCGCCTGCGATCTTGAGAAACAGCAGGGCGTGGGCATAGCGGACCAGGAGTGTCGAGATGCCGGTGACCGCCACCAGCCCCCAGCATGTCGACATCGTTATAACCCCGGCGGCAAGGGCGAGCGCCGGTCGACGCCCTTGCCGCATCGCCACGTTCATGATGGCCATGTTGCTTGGTCCGGGACTGACTGCAGCGATTGCGTAGGCGATGTAGAAGACGAGAAGATCCTGCATTTGCGTTTTCCAGAAGTTTGCGCCCGCAACGACCCACGAAGACGAAGAATGCGCCATCGGGGAATCGCCAATCCGCTTCCTTTTCTTTTAAAATTGGTCCACCATAAAGCTCCATTTTGAATAATTCCTATGGACCATTTGCGATGTCCAAACGGCGTAGCACCATCGAAATACCATCGCTCAAAGCGATCGAGCGAACGGCCAATGTCAGTCGCCAGCTTGCACAGGCTCTGCGGAACGCGATCGCCTGCGGCGAACTGAGGCCAGGCGAACGTCTTCCTTCGACGCGCAGCCTTGCGGCTTCGCTGAAGATCGCGCGCGGCACCGTTGTCGAGGTGTTCGAGCAGTTGACCGCCGAAGGCTATCTCGAAGCGCGGGTCGGAGCCGGAACCCGTGTTGCCGCTCATCTGATCGACACGACGCCGGCACTCCCACCTGCGCCGGCAGTGCCGCCAAGCGCGGATGCCGTCGACCTGCCTTCCCAGGCCGCCCGGCTGATCGCCATCGCCCGCGCGCTCACCCCTCACCCGCCCGTTCCCTTTGCCATCGCCGTTCCGGCTTGCGGCATTGCGCCCGACGACAGCTGGCGCCGTCTCGGCAACCGCGTGCGCGCGTCGCGACAGGCCGCACCTTCGGGTTATCACGACCCTATGGGCTTGCTCGAACTCAGGCTTGCCATTGCCGACCACGTCCGGCGCGCGCGGGCCGTTCATTGCGAGCCGGAACAGGTCATCGTTACATCAGGCACCCAGCAAGGCCTCTATATGGCGGGCCGTGTTCTTCTCTCGCGTGACGATACGGTATGGGCCGAGGACCCGGCCTATCCCGGCCTGACGGCAGTGCTCGACGATCTCGGCGTACGGACACACCGCCTGCCGGTTGATGCACAGGGAATGAACGTGGAACGCGGCCTCGAGCTCTGTCCACAGGCGCGCGCCGCATTTGTCACCCCTTCGCACCAATATCCGATCGGGATGCCGCTCAGCATGGCCCGACGCAATGGCTTGATCGCCTGGGCCGACCAAAATCGCGCCTGGATCGTCGAGGACGACTACGACAGTGAGCTGCGTTATGCCGGACACCCGTTTCCGTCGATGCAAGGGTTGCGTCCGTCACGCGTCGTCTATCTCGGCACGTTCAGCAAGGTGCTCTTTCCTTCCCTGCGCCTCGGCTACGTCATCGCCCCTCCTCCGCTCGCGGAAGCCTTTGCCGGCGCCCGCGCCATTCTCGACCGGCATTCGCCGATCGCCGAACAGCACGTTCTGGCGGCCTATATGAGGGAAGGCTATTTCGAAGCGCATATTCGACGCATCCGCGGCCTCTATGCCGAGCGCCGCGCTGTTCTGCTTTCGGCCCTCGCCCGGGCCTTGCCTGAGGGGTGCCGCGTCCAGCAGAGCGACCAGGGCATGCATATTCTTCTATGGCTGCCCGAGGAGGTCGACGACGTGCAACTCGCAGCCCGCGCACTCTCGTCCGGCCTCGCCGTGCGGGCGATCTCCCCAATGTATGCCGCGCGGCCGGCGCGCCCCGGCCTGATGCTGGGCTTCGGCGGATTTCTGCCGGACCAACTGCAGGCGGCGGTGGGCGAACTCGTCAAACTGCTGAGCTTGCAGATGTCTCAAGCAGGAGGCCTGCAACGACCTGAAGCCTAAACCGTCAGCCGTTCCCAGCTATCGTCCATCTGGTTGCGAAACCATGTCATTTGCCGCTTGGCATATTGCCGCGTCGCCGCAGCCCCCTTCTCCAGCACCTCGTCGCGCGTCATCTCGCCCCTGATCATCGCCGTAATCTGCGACACGCCGATTGCCTTCATCACAGGCGCCTCGGCCTGCAGGTCGAGCGCAAGCAGCGCCCTTACCTCATCTTCCGCGCCTTGCTCCAGCATCTTTTCGAAACGCCCGTTGATGCGCTGATGCAGCACCGCCCTATCCGGCAGCACGACGATCTTGCGGGCCTTATCGGCGTCGATGATCACCGGTCCCGACTGGCCCTGGAATTCGGCGATCGACCGTCCCGTCGCCTTCATCACCTCCAGCGCCCGGACGATCCGCTGCCCGTCCTGGCGGCTGAGACCTGCCGCCACGGCGGGATCGGCCTCGACGAGCTCGGCATAGAGCCCGTCCGGCCCCTCCTGCAGCAGCCGCGTCCTGAGGGTCTCCCGCAGCGCCTCGGGTATATCGGGCATATCGGAGAGACCGCCGGTCAGCGCCTTGAAATAAAGCCCCGTGCCGCCGACGAAGACCGGCAGCCGTCCCGCGGCCCTGAGCGCCGGTAGTAGTGTCGCGACATCGCGCAGCCAGGCGCCTGTGGAATAAGCTACACCCGCCGGCACATGGCCGTAGAGATAATGCGGCACACCCTGCATCTCCTCTTCCGACGGGCGCGCGGTCAGCACCCGCAGCGTGTCGTAGACCTGCATGCTGTCGGCGTTGACAACCGCGCCGTCATGACGCTTGGCCAATTCGACAGCGAGCGCGGACTTGCCGCTGGCGGTCGGCCCGGTTATCAGGATCGCGTTCACTGTGCTCAGAAGGTTTTCCATCATGGCCCTCGTTGCCACGCTTGTTGCCAATCCGTCAAATCCCGTGCTGACACCCGAGATCGCCGAGCAGGCGGCCGAGGCCGTGAAGGCTTCCGGTCTCTACTGGCTGGCCGATGGCGTTGCCTGCGACATCGCGCTGCGCGATGGCACCGATGCACAAGCGGCCGAGGCCAGTATCCTTGCCGTCATATCAGGCGTGCCCATCGACCTCGTTATCCAGGAGCAGGAGACCCGCCGCAAGAAGCTACTGATCGCCGACATGGATTCGACGATGATCGGCCAGGAATGCATCGATGAACTCGCCGCCGAAGTCGGCCTGAAGGAGAAGGTCGCGACCATCACTGCTCGCGCCATGAACGGCGAGATCGCTTTCGAACCGGCCCTGCGTGAGCGTGTCGCCCTGCTGAAGGGGCTGCCGATATCGGTCGTCGACGAGGTCATCGCCAAGCGCATCACGCTCACCCCCGGCGGGCCGGAACTGATCGCTACCATGAAGTCGAAAGGCCATTACACCGCGCTTGTCTCCGGCGGCTTCACCGTCTTCACCAGCCGCATCGCCGCCACCCTCGGCTTCGACGAGAACCGTGCCAACACGCTGCTCGAAGACGGCGGCATCCTCTCCGGCTTCGTCGCCGAACCGATCCTCGGAAAACAAGCGAAAGTCGATGCGTTGAACGAAATTGCGGCAAGCCTCGGCATTTCACCGGAAGAAGCGATCGCCGTCGGTGACGGCGCCAACGATCTCGGCATGCTGCACCTTGCCGGCTCCGGCGTCGCGCTCCACGCCAAGCCCGCTGTTGCCGCCGAAGCGCAGATGCGCATCAACCACGGCGACTTGACCGCCCTGCTTTATATCCAGGGCTACCGGAAGACGGATTTCGTGACGGCTTGAAGGCGATACCGCGCAAGAGGAGACATATGAGCGAGCGAGTTTTGACGGAGGAACAACTGGCCGAACTTCGCACGCTCGATGCTCTCCCGGACAAGGAAATCGATACCAGCGACATTCCAGAAATCGGGGATGATCGCTGGTGGCTCGCGCGGAAGGGCAACCTCCGTAAACCCGCCAAATAGCCTGTCACCTCCGGACCGCTAGGCCAACGGTCCCCTTTCGAAAGGCCGCCCGGCACACCCTCTCCGCCCTCATTCCTGTGCTCGTCACAGGAATCCAGCCACCGCGCGTCTGCGCGGTGAATGACTTACGCCAAGAGAGAAGAGTCCTGTGAGCTCAAGGACTCGGGCGCACTGGATTCCTGTGACAAGCACAGGAATGAGGGAGAGTTGGAGACCACGGCGGCTCATTCACTACCGCCTTAGCTCCCTTATTCCATCGGCACTGCGACGAACCGCAGATCGCCATTCGCCGATGCGATCATCAACTGGGCGTTGCGGCGGCCTTCCTGTTTCAGCGCCTGCACCTTGGCGGCGACCGCATCCGGCGACTTCATGAATTCCTGCGCCACCTCGACAATCACGTCGCCGGGCTTCAGCCCCTTTTCGGCGGAAGCGGAGCCGGGCGTCACTTCCGTCACGACGACGCCATCGACGCTCTCGGCGATGCCGAAGGCCTTGCGGGTCTCGGCGCTCAACAGCGAGAGCGACAGTCCGAGCACGTTCTTCGGCGTGGCCGCATCCGGCGACACCTGGCCCTTATGCTGGTCGGGTGTATCAGGTGCAGGCTTGGCCTGATCGCCGGTGTCAGGCTGGTCCATGTCATTGTTCTCGCCCGGATCCGGAGTGATCACACCGTCGTCCTGCGAGCCATCGGGTGCATCGTTGGATGCAGCCGCCTGATCGCTGTCCTCGAGCCGGCCGAGCTTCACCTTGACGGTCTGCTCCTTGCCGTCGCGCAGCACCACGACGTCGACTTCCTTGCCGACCGTGCTTTCCGCCACGACGCGCGGCAGGTCGCGCATTTCGCTGACGGTCTTGCCGTCGAATTTCAAAATGACGTCACCCGCCTTGATCGAGCCGTCGTCGACAGGGCCGCCCTTGATGACGCCGGCGACCAGCGCGCCCTTTGCAGTGTCGAGCCCGAGGCTGTCGGCGATATCGTCGGTCACCGGCTGGATGCGCACGCCCAGCCAGCCGCGCCGCGTCTCGCCATATTCGCGCAGTTGGTCAACGACGCCGGAAGCGAGTTCCGACGGCACCGAGAAGCCGATACCGATCGAGCCGCCGCTCGGCGAAATGATCGCCGTGTTGATGCCGATCACTTCACCCTTCATATTGAAGAGTGGGCCACCGGAATTACCCTTGTTGATCGCCGCATCCGTCTGGATGAAGTTGTCGTAGGGACCGGCATTGATGTTGCGGCCGCGCCCGGAAATGATGCCCACCGTCACTGAACCGCCGAAGCCGAACGGATTGCCGATCGCCATCACCCAGTCGCCGATGCGCATTGTGCTGGAATCGCCGAATTTCACGGATTTCAGCGGCGTCTTCGGCTCGACCTTCAGCACCGAAAGATCGGTCTTCGTATCGGTGCCGATCAGCTTCGCCTTGAGCTTCGAACCATTGGCAAAATTGATCTCGATATCGTCGGCGCCCTCGATCACGTGATTGTTGGTGACGATATAGCCGGCCGGATCGATGACGAAGCCGGAGCCAAGCGAGCTGACATTATGGTTGCCGCCCTTGTTACCTTGCTGCTTGTTGAAGAAATCATTGAAGAATTCCTGGAAAGGCGAGCCGTCGGGGGCGCGGGGCGCCGGACCCGCGCCCTCATCGTCCTTCACCTTCTGCGAGGTCGAGATGTTGACCACGGCGTCGAGCAGTCCCTCGGCGAGATCGGCGACGGAAGCCGGGCCGGTGTTGGGCACGGCGGCCTGGATCGGAGCGGTCTGCTGCGGTGCGACGGCTGCGGAAGGCGTAGGAGCGGGAGCAACCGCTTCCGGAGTAGCTGGAGCGGGTGCAATAACCCCGGGTGCGGTCGTCTCAGGCGTGGTTTGCGCATAGGCAATCCCGCTCACGCCGGCTTGTGCCAGGATTGCGGCGCTGGCCATAAGCGCGAGCGTTCGTCTGAAGGGCGAGCGAATCGTGGGGGCCATCAAGCTTCCTCATAAGGGGTGCAATGCGCACATTGAGCATCAGCATAAGGCGGAATGATGGAGGGTGAAATCACCTTTTCGCGAAATCCCCGTGCAATGTGACGTGCCCTCGCAAAAGCCGGATCGTCACAATCATTCCACGAAAAAAGGGCCGGCGCTCGGGCCGGCCCTTCCAGAATTATCGGGTTGGTTTCTCCTGCCGTCAGTTCGCCGGCTGGGCGGGTGCTGCGGGAGCAGCTGCGCCGGGAACTCCCGGAACTGGCGCGGCCGGATTTGTCGGCTGCAGGGTGCCGGCGGCATTGTCGAAATAGCGGAAGAATTCCGAATTCGGCGACAGCACCAGCGTCGTGTCCTGCGACGAGAGAGCGGAGGAATAGGCCGCCATCGAGCGATAGAACTCGAAGAAGGCTGGATCCTTGCTGAAGACTTCGGCGAAGACGCGGTTGCGTTCCGCATCGCCCTGGCCTCGAAGGATTTCCGCATCGCGCTGGGCGCCTGCGGTGAACTCGACGACCTGACGGTCGGCGATGGCTCGCCGCCGCTGGCCTTCCTCATTGCCCTCGGCCCGGATACGCTCGGCCTCGGCGAGGCGTTCCGACCGCATGGCATTATAGGTGTTCGGCGCAACCTCCGGCGAAAGGTCGGTGCGCCGGATACGAACGTCGTCTATATGCAGGCCGAGATTTTCGGCATCCGTGCGCAGGTCGTCGCGAATCTCCAGCATCATCGCGACACGCTCTTCCGAGAGAGCGGCATTATAGTCACGCAGACCGTAGACGCGGCGAAGCGATGAATCGAGCTGCGCTCTCAACCGCGCTTCCGCGGCTTCGCGATCGCCCGATACCGTTTCTCGGAAGCGGCGAACATCCGCGATGTTATAGATCACGAAGGCATCGACGTCGAAGGTCTGGCCATCCTGAACCTGAACGCGAATATTGTCGAGATCGAGCCTCAGCGCCTGTTTTTCGACCAGCTGAACTCGGTCGGCATCCATGAAGCCGAAGGGCAGCTTGAAATAAATGCCAGGCTCGGTCTTGACCGACTGGATCTGGCCGAAACGGACGACGATGGCCTGCTCGCGTGCATTCACCACGAAGATGGACGAATAAAGCCCGACCAGCACGATGGCGAGGATCATGAGAATGATGGGAAGTCTGTTCGATGTCATGACTCAACCTCCCTGCTGCGCCGGCTTGCCGAGCTCATTGAGCGGCAGATAGGGCAGGACGCCCTGCTTCTCGTCGATAATGACCTTCCGGGAATTCTTCAGCACCTGCTCCATCGTTTCGAGATACAACCGCTTGCGGGTCACGTCGGGCGCCTTGGAATATTCGTCGTTGATCGCGGTGAATCGCTGCGCTTCACCTTCCGCCTCCTTCACGACACGGTCCTTGTAGGCGGCTGCATCTTCACGGATTCTGGCCGCATCGCCTCGCGCTTGGCCGAGCTTCTGGTTCGTGTAGCGATTGGCCTCTTCGATCGTGCTGTCGCGGTCACGGCCGGCACGCTGCACTTCTTCGAAAGCATCGGCGACTTCCCGCGGCGGCGCCACGTTCTGGATCGTCACGCCGGTCACGGTCACGCCCGCGCCATAGCGGTTCATCGTGTCCTGCAGGATATTGAGCACGTCCACTTCGATCGGCTGACGATTGCTGCGGAAGGCGTCCTGCGCCGGGCGTCGGCCGACGATTTCACGCATGGCACTGTCGGAAACCTGCTGCAGCGTCTCTGCCGGATTTTCGACGTTGAAGAGATAGGCCTTGGGATCGCTGACGGTGTAGAAGACAGCGAACTGCACGTTGATGACGCTCTTGTCGCTGGACAGCATCAGGCCGTTCGAAGACGATGCCGAAGTCGCCCCGATGTTCAATTGCTGCACGGTCACCTTGACCGTCTCCACGGTCTCCATCGGCCACATGTGGAAATGCAGGCCCGGCATGGAAATCTCGTCCTTCGGCTTGCCGAACCGCAGTTCGACGCCGCGCTCGTCCGGCTGCACGACATAAATGCACTGGATCAGCCAGAAGACGGCGACAATCGCCACGACGATCACTGCCACGCCGCCGTTGAAGCCGCCGGGGATGATGTTGCGCAGCTGGTCCTGGCCGCGCCGGATGATATCTTCCAGATCAGGCGGTCCGCCCTTGCCGCCGCCACCGCGCGGCCGGTTCGGCCCCTGTCCCCATGGTCCCTGATTATTACCGCCGCCGCCGCCCCAAGGGCCGCCGCCGCCATTCTGATTGCTCCAGGGCATCAAAACCTCGTTGTTCGTTAAGTCTCCACGCATCCGAAACCGTGGGGGCTGACCGGTGGACGCGTTGGTGACCGTTATAGGTATCACCGCATCGGCTTTCAACGCAGCGTGAGAAACTTGGTCAATTTAATTGGAAAATAGTTCATTTTCAGGCGTAACGGCGTTCGTAGACGATGAAACGCGTGGGATACCTGTCCTTTTCGCCGGCCGGAACCGCGATCGCCTCCCCCGCCTGCCAGATGGCGGGATCGATCGCGGGAAACGACGCGTCTCCTTCCAGATCGGCCTCGACATGCGTGATGCACATCCGGTCGGCAAGACCGATCGCCTGGGCATAGACCTGCCCGCCGCCGAGAATGCAGATCTCGTCGACGCCGGTTTCGAGCGCCAGCCTGTCGGCCGCCGTCATCGCCTCGGACAGCGAATGGGCCATGGAGACATCAGGATGGTCTATCGCCGCTTGCCGCGAAATGACGACGTTCGGCCGTCCCGGCAGCGGCTTGCCGATCGAATCATAAGTCTTGCGGCCCATCACGACAGGCTTTCCCAATGTCATCGCCTTGAAGCGCTTGAGATCGCTCGAAAGCCGCCACGGCATGTCGCCGTCGCGGCCGATAATGCCGTTGCGGGCAACGGCGGCGATAATGGTCCTGCGAATGTCGGCCATGGAATATCCCGGATCAGACGGCGATCGGCGCCTTGATGCTGGCATCGGCCTCGTAGCCGATCAGCTCGAAATCGTCGAAGGTGAAGCCGAAAATGTCCTTCACATCAGGCTTGATGCGCATGAACGGCAGCGGCTTCGGCCGGCGCACCAGCTGCAGCTTCGCCTGGTCGAAATGGTTGTGATAGAGATGGGCGTCGCCGAGCGTGTGGACGAAATCGCCGGGCTTCAGCCCGGTCACCTGAGCCACCATCATCGTCAGCAGCGCATAGGAAGCGATGTTGAACGGCACGCCGAGGAAGATATCGGCCGAGCGCTGGTAGAGCTGGCAGGAAAGCTTGCCGTCAGCCACATAGAACTGGAACAGGCAATGGCAGGGCGGCAGCGCCATTTCGTCTACTTCGGCCGGATTCCAGGCCGAAACGATGTGGCGGCGCGAATTCGGATTGTTGACGATGCCTTTGACGAGATTGGCGATCTGGTCGATATGGCCGCCGTCGGGCGCTGGCCAGGAGCGCCACTGGGCGCCGTAGACCGGCCCGAGATCGCCGTTTGCATCGGCCCATTCGTCCCAGATCGAAACGCCGTTCTCCTTGAGATAGCGGATATTCGTCTCGCCCTTCAGGAACCAGAGAAGCTCGTGGATGATCGAGCGCAGATGCAGCTTCTTCGTGGTGAGGACGGGGAAGCCTTCTTCGAGGTCGAAGCGCATCTGGTAGCCGAAGACCGAGCGTGTGCCGGTGCCGGTGCGGTCGCCCCGGTCGGAGCCCTTTTCCATCACATGATTCAAGAGATCGAGATATTGCTTCATGTCGCGCTGATTCCGTTTCGGCCAATTTAAGCCCTCGGAACCGGGAAACCAATCACCGACGGGCATTTTCCCAATGTTTCTGATGGGTCGCATAACGCTTTTATGACGTTTGCCCTTTCCTTGGGCTGAGGAAACCACTATATCAGCCTTGCCGGCTTTCGGGTCGGCTATGGCGATAAATGAGCGGTGTAATAAACCTATTGGACCCGGGGGCGGTACCCGGCGCCTCCACCAAAAACCGGCGGCCTCAAAGGCCGGCTTTTGATGGGGGCGAAACAGGATCGACAAGGGTGTAAAGATCGTCTTTTTGCTCGGCATTGTACCGCCGTTATCGGGCTAAAATTGTAGTTGCAAACGACAACTATGCGGAAGCTCGTCTCGCTGCTTAATCGCGGTGTGACACTTCAAATAAAGTCCTAGTGGTTCGCACCTCTAGGCGGGGTCCGAAGGCACCTGGCAACAGAAGCCTTCACCTTCTCCCTGCCGCCGAAATCATGTATGTTGCTTAAAAACGTGACTCGGCTCCGGTCTTTCCCAAGGCGCCCGGACGTGGCATACAACCTTGTGAAAAGACTCCGAACCGACGAAAGACAGGAAAAGCATGGGGCAGGATCATATCCGCTACGACATTCTGGCACAGGATGCACTTCGCGGCGTCATCCGCAAGGTATTGGCGGAAGTCGCAGCGACGGGCCGTCTGCCCGGTGATCATCACTTCTTCATCACCTTCCTCACCGGCGCCACCGGCGTGCGCATCTCCCAGCACCTGAAGTCGAAATACCCCGAGCAGATGACCATCGTCATCCAGCACCAGTTCTGGGACATGAAGATCACGGAGACGCATTTCGAGATCGGTCTTTCCTTCTCAGACGTTCCGGAAAAGCTGGTCATTCCATTCAATGCGATCCGCGGCTTCTACGATCCCTCCGTCAACTTCGAGCTCGAATTCGACGTACCGCTCGCCGATGGCGAGGAATTGCCGTCCGGAGAAATCACCGCCTATCCGGTGGATGCGGCCGGAAAACCCGATGACGCCGCAGGCGCAAAACCCGCCGACGGCGAGGAGAAGAAACCGGGCTCCGTCGTCTCGCTCGACTCCTTCCGCAAGAAGCAGTGATTTGAAGGGAGGCCAAGCCTCCCTTTTTCGTGAGGGTCCAGGCAACCGCATGAGCGCCGAAATCATCAATCTGCGCCAGTTCCGCAAGAAGCAGGCCCGCTCCGAAAAGGAGAAGCAGGCCGAGCAGAACCGCATCTCCTTCGGCCGCACCAAGACCGAAAAGCAACTGACCCGCAGCCTGAACGACAAGGCCGACAAAGCCCATCGCGACGGCCGGATCGAGACGGATGACGACGGCGCGTGACGCTTTCACGCAAAGCGTGAAAAGCTGGAATGGATTCTGCGATCAGCCACTTGCGCCCTTTCCTTGAATCAATCTACCAACCCACGCTTAATTTGATAGAGAGTCCGGAACGCGTCTCTGACGCGCTGTGCTCCGTCCGGGATGTGAAGGCCCCATGATTCGCAAGCATTCGGCGACATTGCACGGCCATCGCACCAGTTTCTCGCTGGAGGATGAGTTCTGGACCGAGCTGAAGACGATTGCCGCAGCCCGTTCGATACCGCTCGCCGCCCTAATCTCCGAAATCGACGACCACCGCCCACCGGACAGCAACCTGTCTTCGGCGCTGCGCTTGCATGTGCTTTCCTGGCTGAAGGCCGGCGGCGGCCACCAGCCTTGATGCATGCTGCTCAAAATTGCGTAGCGATTTGGGGCGACATTAATGAAAACAAAGACCTGAAGCGTCTTGCATGAATCAAATTCTATGCGCTTTCACTGCGCCTGAACGCCCGGCAACTGATCGAAATTGAGCGGACTGGGCTGCGCTTGCCCGCTGCGCCGTGCTGCTTCCGCCTCGGCAGCGGCCCTCGCCTGCGCATCCGCATCCGCCTTCGCTTTGGCTTCCGCCGCGCGTGCGGCCTCCGCCTCGGCAGCAGCCTTCTCAGCGGCTGCTTTCTGCGCCAGCGCGCGCAGCCGCTCTTCCTCCGCCTGCCGCTGTTGCTCGATCTCGGCCGCCTTGATGCGCTCGGCGTCGTTGAACCGGTAGAGCGCCACCTCGCGGCGCAGCCGCTGTTTTTCGAGCACAATCGCCTGCAGCCGCTCGACGCGCCGACGCTCGCGCTCGAAGGCGCGCAGCGACAGATAGCTGGTGATATCGGTCACATCCATCGTCTTGCCGGGCGACGGCAGCATGCCGGAAAAATTCAGCCGGAGCGCCGGCTCGGCGCCGGAAAGCGTTTCTGTGCCGGGATTGAACCCGACACCCAGCGTCGCGCTGATCCGCTCTTCCGGTAGCGCGATTTGCGCATCGGCGGTGATGCGGGCGAGATCGTTGGCGACGGTGACATTCTGCACCCTCAGCGTCCCGTCGGCGATGTTGAAGGGGATGCCGAGCGGCGGCAGCTTCGCCTCGCCGTTGCTGAGCAGCGTCTCGATGATCGGATGCACCTTGCCGGCATTGATCTGCTCCTGCATCGTATCGGTCGCGGCAAGCAGCGGCGGAAGGATGGCAAGGTTCAACCCGCGTATGCTGGTATCGCCGAGCCTCAGTTCGCCCGAACCATTGAGCGAGCTGGCGATCTCGCCGATCGTCTTGCCTGAGGCCTCCATCGACAGCGACAATCCGAACTTGCCGTTGGCGATCGGCGCGCCGTCGCGCAGCCAGACGACGCCGGAAAGATCGGAATCGGCAAGCGCAAGCTTCGTCTGCAGGAAACCGGTGCCGCTGGCATTCGTGAAGAGCAGGTTGCCGGAGAGCTTTCCACCGTCCCAGTTGCCGGCCATGTCGTTGAGCTGCAGCTCGTCGCCCTTGTAGGCAACATTGCTGGTGAAGTCCGACACCGCCGTTTCCGGCAAGCCGGGCCAGAACTCCTTGGCCGCCAGCTTCACGTTGACGTCGAGATCCTTGAAGATGGGCAGCCCCAGCGCCGCCGTCGTCAGCTCACCGTTGGCGGGATCGACGATCTGGCCGAACACCGCCTCGCCGAGCCAGCCGGCATCGGCCTTGGAGAGTGTCAGCCCGCCGCTCGCGGTCGTCTTCGCAGCCTTACGGTCGAAGGTCAGCGCACCGGAAAATTCGTTGTCGGCCGCATGTCCCTTGAGATCGGAAAAGACGATCTTGTCGCTGTCGACGGCGGCATTGACCTGCAGGCCGAACGGCAGCCCGGTTCCGGTCTGCGGCAGGGCGATGCCGTTCATGATGAGATAGGGGTCGATATCGGCGCTGTCGAGCGAAAGCGCGATCTGGCCATTCATGAAGGTCTCCGGCCGGACATCGACCTTGCCGTTGGCCATGAACGAGGTCCGGTCGGTCGCAAAGGTCAGCGCCGCGTCGGCGGGATCGTTGCCCGATGCCTTCACCTTCAGCGTCAGCCGGCCATTGGCGCCGACATCGACCGGCAGCGGGTCGAGCCCGGCCTGGCCGAACAGAACTGATGGGACGGCGTTTTCGAGCGTCGCCTCGAGGCTCGTCGTGCCGTTGCCGGTCAGCGCCAGGAGGTCGGACATGCGGTAATCGAGATTGACGCGGCTGCCGTTCGCCACACCGGCAAGCGTCACCGTCAGCGCATTGCCCTCGTCGCCGCCGAGCGTCAGCGCGCCGCGAAGCGCCGTATTGCCGTACCAGCCGGCATTGCGCACCAGCCGGTCGAGCACCGGGTGATGCGGCAGGTGCTCGCGCAGCATGGTGAAAAAGGCGCCGGGATCGGCCGATTTGAAGGTGATCTCGCCCGCACCCTTGTAATCGAGCAGCGAGCCTTCCGCCCTGCCCGTCGCCGTCAACTCGGCGCCGGCGATATTCTTGATCGACAGCCGATCGACGGCGAGCGCGCCATCGGCGATCGTAAACGTGGTCTCGACATTCTCGGCACTGACGCCGAAGGCGGTGAACTTGTCGGCCTTGAGCTGGGCGGCGATCTTGTGGTCGAGCACGTTGTCGCCGGCATCCTGGCCGGTCATCAGCCCGCTCAGCGCCTGCAGCGCGTCAAGATCGAGCGTATCGCCGTTCAGCGCCACCGATAGCGTCGGCGTCTGGCCGGAGATCGCCTGGCGCTCCAGCCGGCCCTTCAGCGTCGCCGGTCCGATGGCGACCTCGAGATTTTCGAAACGCTGCAATTCATGCGTCAGGCTGACATTGGCGGAAAAGCCCGCCTGCCGTAATTGCCGGATGGCCGGATCGACCGAGCCGGCTAGCCAGGAGGCAAGCCCCGTCGGCTGGCTGGAGGCCACCAGGATCTGGCCGTTGAACGAAGGCTCGCCCTGAAGCAGGAGCTTGCCCTTGCCCTCCACCTGCGTGCGCCCCGGCAGCGTGCCGGTGACGCTGTCGATCAGCCAGCCGGTGCCGGCCGGTTCGAGCTCCAGCTGTACGTCGCGCAGCGTCGTATCGCCGGCGACGATCGCCGGCAGCTTGACGCTCGCCTTGCCCGGCACCTGCGGGATCGGCACCTGCGCGACGATATCGATCAGCGAATTCAGCCTCTGGCGCGCCGAAACAGCGGGATCCCGTGTCGTCTTGCCGGCCGAGCCCTGATTGCCGATGCGGTTGACATCGATCTGCTGGCCGTCGGCGGTCAACAGGAATTCCGGCGCATTGCCGGTATCGAGCGTCGCCTCGCCTGTTATGACATAGGGGTCGTCCGTCGGGCCGATCTCCATCCTGTATTCGGGAATCCGAATGCGTTCATTGGTGAGCTCGAAGCGGCCCTTGACGCGCGGCGGCTGCTCTTTCTTGTTGGCGGGCTTGGCGCTGTTGCGGATCTCGACCGCGGCCGAAAGCTGGCCCTGATAGTTCGGCTTGCTGTCGACGAGCTTCAGCTCGCCGTCGAGATCGACGCTGACAGGGTGCTTGTCCGGCGAAAGCCTTGTGCGCATGCGCAGCACGCCCTTCTCGTCCGGCTGACTGCTCGAGATCGAGAAGCCGCCGTGCTCGCCGTCGAGCGCGGCGTCGCCCTCGATGCGCCAGGGACCAGCCAGCGACTTTGCCGACATTTCCGCGTTGAGGCCGGTGATGCGACGCGAGCGACCCGACTGATCGTCGATGAATTCGACCTCGCCGCCGCTGACATGCACGTTTTCGAGAACGACGGTCCTTGCCGGTATTTCCGCGCGGCTGCCACGCATCCAGTCGAGAGTGCCGTCCTTGAGCAATCTCAAGCGCACCTTCGGATTGACGACGCGCATGTCGAAGATCAGCGCTTCGCCCGACAGGAAAGGCGCGAGCTCCGCATCCATGGAGAACTGCTCGACCTTGACGATCGGCGTGCCGTCAGCTTCCTGGCCGACGCGCACGTCATGCAGCGTCACCGACGGGAACGGCAGCAGGCGCGCATCCACCGTGCCGTAGACGGTGACCTTCTTGCCGATGATGCGGCTTGCCTGATCCTCGAAATTCTTGCGGAAATCCGTCCAGTCGATGAACAGCGGCGCAAGCAGCGCCACAAACAGCACTACGACGATCACTCCCCCCAGAAAGACGAGGAACCGGCCTACCAATGCAAAGCGTCTCCATTCGGGATTCTGTTGCCGACACTAGAGCATGATGCCGAAAAGTGTGAGCGGTTTTCGGACGACATCATGCTCTAACTCTTTAATTGAGAACAGGATTCAGATTTCAGGGCGAGCCGGCCTACCATCATCTTGTTCTAGCGCTATTCATGCCGGGGGCAAGACCCAACTTCATGAGAATGTTTCGTTTTCAGCCATGGTGGAAAATCTTGCCGGGATTGAAGATATCGTCCGGATCGAGCGCCTGTTTCACCTGTCGCATCAGATCCACCGCGCCGCCGAGCTCCTGTTCCAGAAACGCCATCTTGCCCTGTCCGACCCCGTGTTCACCGGTGCATGTTCCGTCCATTGCGAGCGCCCGCCGGTTGAGCCGTTGCACGAAAGCCTCGGCTACGGCGACGCCTTCGGTGCTCTTGTCATCAAACAACAGCAGCACATGGAAGTTCCCGTCGCCGGCATGGCCGACGATCGGCCCCAGCAGCCCATGCTCCTCGATATCCGCCTGCGTTTCGGAAACACAATCGGCAAGCCTCGATATCGGAACACAAACATCGGTCGAAAGTGCGGCAAGCCCGGGCGCCAGCGCCCTTGCAGCCCAATAGGCGTCGTGGCGCGCCTTCCAGAGCTTCGTCCGCTCCTCGGCATTGGCGGTCCATAGGAATTCGCCGCCGCCGCATTCGGCGGCGATCTCGGCAAAGGCTGCCGATTGCAGCGGCACAGTCTCGTCGGTGCCGTGGAATTCGAGGAACAGCGTCGGGCTTTCGGCATAGGAGAGCTTGGAATAGGCGTTGCAGGCCCGCATCTGCACCGTGTCGAGCAGCTCGATGCGCGCCACCGGAATGCCCATCTGGATCGTCATGATGACGGCATCGCAGGCGGCCTTGATGCTCGGAAAGGCACAGGCCCCTCCGGCGATCTTCTGCGGGATCGCCTGCAGGCGCAGCGTCACCGAGGTCAGAATGCCAAGCGTGCCCTCGGCGCCGACGAAGAGCCGCGTCAGATCGTAGCCCGCCGAGGATTTACGGGCGCGCCGGGCCGTGCGGATCTCCTCGCCATTGGCCGTGACGGCGGTGACGGCAAGCACATTGTCCTTCATCGTTCCGTAGCGCACGGCATTGGTGCCGGAGGCCCGCGTCGAGGCCATGCCGCCGATCGAGGCGTTGGCGCCGGGATCGATCGGGAAGAACAGGCCGGTATCGCGCAGGTGGATGTTCAGCGCCTCGCGTGTGACACCCGGTTCGACGGTGCAGTCGAGATCTTCGGGATTGACCTCGAGCACCCGGTTCATGCGGCTGAAATCGATCGAAATACCGCCATTGGCGGCATTGACCTGCCCCTCCAGCGAGGTGCCGACACCGAAACCGATCACCGGCACCTTGTGGGTCGCACAGACATTGACCGCCGCCTTCACATCCTCGGCGTTCTCGGCGAAAAGCACCCCGTCGGGCAGTTGCGGCGGAATATAGGTGGTCGTATGGGCATGCTGTTCGCGGAAGGACTGGCCGGTCTGGAAACGCTCGCCGAAGCTCTGCTTGAGAATGCCGAGCACCGCGGCAATTCCAGCCTCGTTGCGTGTGCCCGCCTTCGCGTCCTTCAGCGCCATCCCTTTGATCTCCCTGCCATTCCGCAGAAACCATATCGTGTTCCGCAGGCTACAGCGCCGCGCGTCTTTTCAGCCGCGCAAAGGACGCTGTAGGACTCTAGAATTGCTGCATAATTTCATCCTTAAATCGATTCCGATTTAAGGAATTATGCAGCAGGCTGGGTATGCGGCAAGTCAAAGCGGCTGTCCAGTTAAGATTGGCAGAAGATTTCATTCCCACTTTGTTATAGGCCGGCTGCTATAGACAAATCCGCCGTCCCCGGCGCCTCAGACGATCGGCGGATTGAGCCGGGCAAAACCCTCCTGTCGCCGATAGGGGAAATAGGGATAGGGCGCCGTCACCGCGCTGACGGCGTCGAGCCTTTCGATCTGCTCCTTCGACAAGCTCCAGCCGACCGCGCCGAGGTTCTGCCTGAGCTGCTCCTCGTTGCGGGCGCCGATGATGACGCTCGATACCGTCGGCCGGTTAAGCAGCCAGTTGATGGCGATCTGCGGCACCGTCCGGCCGGTCTCGCCTGCGATGGCGTGTAATACCTCGACGATGTCGAACAGCTTCTCGTCGTCGACGGGCGGGCCGTATTGCGCCGTCTCGTGCAGCCGGCTTGCCTCAGGCAACGGCTGGCCGCGGCGGATCTTGCCGGTCAACCGTCCCCAGGCAAGCGGGCTCCAGACGAGGGCTCCCACACCCTGGTCGGCGCCGAGCGGCATCAGCTCCCATTCGTAGTCGCGCCCTGCCAGCGAATAATAGACCTGATGGGCGACATAACGCGGATAGCCGTGGCGCTCGGCGGCGGCGAGCGACTTCATCAGCTCCCAGCCGGCAAAATTGGAAACGCCGACATAGCGAATCTTGCCTGCTGCGACGAGCCCGTCGAGCGTCGACAGCACCTCCTCGACCGGCGTCGAGGCATCGAAAGCATGAAGCTGCAGCAGGTCGATATAGTCGGTCCCGAGCCGGCGCAGCGCATCCTCGGTCGCGCGGATCAGCCGTGCTCGCGACGTTCCCCAGTCCTGAGGCCCCTCGCCCATTGGCAGCGCCGTCTTCGTCGAGATCAGCACAGCGTCTCGCCGGCCGCGGATCGCCTGGCCGAGCACCTCCTCGGAAGCGCCGGCCGAATAGACATCGGCCGTGTCGAAGAGATTGACGCCGGCTTCGAGGCAGATATCGACAAGCCGCCGCGCTTCCTCGGCATCGGTATTGCCCCAGGCGCCGAACAGCGGCCCGCTGCCGCCGAATGTGCCCGCGCCGAAGCTCAAGACCGATACTCTGAGGCCGGAGGCGCCGAGATTTCTGTAGTCCATGGATGTGTCTCCTTAAGTTTATGCTCAGATAGACCTCAGACGTTCGATGATATAGATTGCCTGAAAGCAAATCATCTGTGATTTGAATTCATCATGAGTCGTCACGACATCAATCGCTCCGGCGAAATGGAAGTCTTCGTCAGTGTCGTCGAGCGCGGCGGTTTTTCCGCCGCCGCCACGGCCCGGCGCATGACGCCGTCGGCTGTCAGCAAGCTCGTCGCCCGGCTTGAGACACGCCTCGGCGTCCGCCTCGTCAACCGCTCTACCCGAAAGCTGCAGCTGACGCCGGAAGGCTGTGCATTCTACGAGCGCAGCATCGCCATCCTTGCCGATATCGCCGAGGCTGAACGTCAGGCCTCGACAGGTGAACAGGCCTCAGGCCGCATCCGCATCAACACCAGCGGCTCTTTCGGCAATCATGTGCTGGCGCCGCTCGTGCCGACCTTCATGGCGCTTCATCCGGCTGTGACGCTGGATATTTCCCATACCGACAGGATAGTCGACTTGATGGAGGAGCGCGCCGATGTCGCAATCCGCGCCGGCCCCTTGAAGAATTCCAGCCTGATCGCCCGCAAGCTTGGCGCCACCGGCAAGATCATCGTCGCGTCGCCGGATTATCTCTCGCGTCATGGCAAACCACGCACGATCGCCGATCTCCGCCGCCATTGCCGCATCGGCTTTTCTTACGCCCGCGCCATCGAGGGCTGGCCGCTACGCGAGGACGGCCAAACGGTGATGATCCCGATCATTCCGGGCGTGCAGGTGGGAGACGGCGAAGCGATGCGCCACCTCGCTTTGTCAGGCGCCGGCCTTGCCCGGCTCGCCGCCTTCACCGTGCGCGGCGATATCGATGCCGGCCGCCTGGTGCCGGTGCTCGAAGAGGCCAATCCCGGCGATCTCGAGGAGTTCTACGCCGTCTATATGGGCCAGGGCGGTCCGCTGCCGGCACGCGTACGCGCACTGCTCGATTTTCTCGCCAGCCATGTGCGTTTCTGACCGTACCGCGCCCAAAACCGTGCAGCGACGTAGGAGGGCGACATACACAAAAACAATGACTTAAAGCGGCCGCATGAATCAAATTCGCATGTTAAGACGCCGAGAAGCCAAATTTGGCAATTGACCGCTCGCCTTCCACCCGCCTATACCGAACCCGCGCCAGCCGGCTCCTGCAGCCGGCCTTTCTTCGTCATGCCGGAGCCCCTCCCATCTTCAGCCTCAGGGCTTGGCACCGGCCAGGAAAGACACGGGGATCATGTCACTCAGCGACGCAAGCCGCCTGCTGCGGGATGCCGGCCTGCCGAAATGGGCGCTGCTATTGGCACTTTCGACCGCCCTCGTCGTCTTCCTAGAACTCTTCGCTTTGCCGGCCTCGCTGCTGATCGGGCCGATGGTCGCGGCAATCGCACTGGCGTTGACCGTCGGCAAGGGAAAGCTTCGCGTGCCCTTCTGGCCGCTGCAGTTCGGCCAGGTCCTCGTCGGCCTGATGATGGCGCGCACCATCACCCCTGACATTCTCGGCACCATGGCGAAGGACGCACCGCTCTTCCTGCTGTTCATCTTCTCGGTCATCGCCATCGCCACCGGCCTCGGCTGGCTTTTGACGCGCTGGCAGGTGCTGCCTGGGACGACCGCGGTCTGGGGTTCCTCGCCGGGCGGCGCCTCCGCCATGGTCATCATGTCGGAAGCCTATGGCGCCGATGCCCGTCTCGTCGCCTTCATGCAGTATCTGCGCGTCGTCTTCGTTGCCGTCGGCGCGTCTGTGATCTCGCGCCTGTGGGTGGCAGCGGACGGCGCCGAACCGCCGCCGCTCGTCCTCTTTCCCGAGATCGACTGGCCAGCCTTTGCATCGACGATGGCTTTTACCGCCTTTTGTGCCTATGGCGTCCGGCGCCTGCGCCTCCAAGGCGGCACGATCATCGTGCCGCTCTTTCTCGGCGCCTTGCTGCAGGGCATGGGCCTTCTGAAAATTGAGTTACCGATGTGGCTGCTCGCCATCGCCTATGCACTGGTCGGCTGGAGCATCGGCCTGCGTTTCACCCGCTCGATCCTCAAGCACGTGGCGCGCGCCCTGCCGAGGGTATCGGCCTGCATCGTGCTGCTGATGGCGCTCTGCGGCTGCATGGCGGTGGCGCTTCACGTCTTCGCAGGCATAGATCCGCTGACCGCCTATCTCGCCACCAGCCCCGGCGGCGCCGATTCCGTCGCCATCATCGCCGCCTCCAGCGATGTCGACGTGCCCTTCGTCATGGCAATGCAGACCGGCCGTTTCCTGGTGATCATGATGATCGGCCCGATGCTCGCGCGTTTCATCGCCCGCCGTTCCGGCCTTGCGGAAAATCCCGTCTAGAGCGGTTCAGCTTTTCATGGAAACGCAGAACCGCTCTAAGTTTTTGTTTTTACGCAATTCCGGACGGAAAACCGCTTCACACTTTTCCTGGAATTGCTCTAGTGCCCTGCTTGGGGTTGTGCGCGAGCGCTACCCATTGGCCGGGCGTCATGCCGTAGGCCTTCTTGAAATGGCGGTTGAGATGGCTCTGGTCGGCAAAGCCGGTCGCCGCCGCCACATCGGAAATCCCCTCGCCCGCGCCGATCATCGCCCGGGCCCGCTGCAGCCGCCGCATCAGAAGGTAGCGATGCGGGCTGGTGGCGAAGGCCGCCCGGAAATGCCGCGCCAGCGCGAAACGATCGAGACCCGTCACCGCCTCAAGCTCGCCGGAATTCACTGCCCGGGTCGCATGCGCCTCGAGATAATCCCGTGCCGCCCGCGCTTGCCGCCAGGCGACCAGGCCCAGCGGTCGGCGAGGCATACGCGCATGCCGTGACAGCCCGCCCGTCACCTGAGATACGAAATCGTCGACGAAAAGCGCGTCCAGTTCGCGGTCGAGTTCGCCGAGTGCTGCCAGCAGCACGCCTGCTAGCGCAGGATCGCCGATCACGGGTTCATCGACATAAGGCAGGCCGACGCCATCCGCCTTCAGGCATTCGAGAAGCAGCGATGGCTCCAGATAGAGCATGCGGTATTGCAGCCCATCCTCCGTCCCCGCCCCGCCGTCATGCTCTTCGTCGGGATGTAGCACGATCACCTGCCCCGGCAGGCTGAAGCGCCGCTCGCCACGATAGCGGAAGGTCTGAACCCCCTTCAGAGTCACGCCGAGTGCATAGGTGTCGTGCCGATGCGGCTCGAAAGCATTGCCTGAGAACTGCGCCTCGATGCGCTCGATGCCGGGAAAGGCTGGCGCAGCCAGGATGGCGTTGCCGGATGGTCCCGCGCACAAACGTTCAAGACCTTCGAAGACCTGCGGATGTAAGTCCTGGTTCAACGCGTCCGATACTCCATAACCCGTAGATAGGTGAAAGACCGTCCGATGTATGATACCAAAATTGCCGTCGTCCTGCGAAACAATCTTGCCGGCTGGCAGAAGCTGAACGTCACCGCCTTCCTGATGACAGGCATCGCCGGCCGGCATCCCGAGATCATCGGCGAAGCCTACAGGGACCGCGCCGGCAATCTCTATAATCCCCTATCGATCCAGCCGATCATCGTGCTCTCCGCCGACGAGGCGACCATATCAGCCGTTCACCGCCGCGCGCTGGAGCGCGATATCACAAGCTCGCTGTTCATCGAGGAGATGTTTGCGACCGGCCACGACGCGGCCAACCGCGCCGTCTTCGCAGAATTTGCGCCCGAAGACGCCAAGGTGGTCGGCATCGCCCTGCGCGCCGAAAAGAAGATCGTCGACAAGATCACCAAGGGCGCAACGATGCAGCACTGACGAAAAAGGCCGGGCGTGACCCGGCCTTTCCGCAAACGGTATGAGCCAGCATCAGCCCTGCGTAATCGGCGCGATCTGGATCTCGACGCGGCGGTTCTGCGCTCGGCCGGCCTCACTCGCATTGGAGGCAACGGGTTGCGACGGACCGAAGCCGACGGCGGAGACGCGGCGCTGGTCGATGCCCTGGCCGCCGAGATAATCGGCAACCGAAAGTGCACGGCGCTGCGACAGGTCCTGATTATGCTGCAGGCTGCCGGTCGAATCCGTATGGCCGTTGACGTCGATCAGCGTGCGGTTGAACTTGCGCAGTACGATCGCCACCGAATTCAGCGTCGGATAGAAGCCCGGCTTCACCGCGTCCTGATCGACATCGAAGGTGATGTTCGACGGCATGTTGAGGATGATGTTGTCGCCGTTGCGGGTCACCGAAATGCCGGTGCCTTCGAGCTGGGCGCGAAGCTCGGATTCCTGCTGGTCCATGTAGTTGCCGATCGCACCGCCGGCGAGAGCCCCGACGCCTGCGCCGATCAACGCCGCATTACGCTTGCCGTGGCCACCGCCGCCGACAGCCACGCCGACGAGAGCACCGCCCAGCGCGCCGAGCGCCGCGCCGCCGGCCGTATTGGAAACCTTCTGTTCACCGGTATAGGGATCGGTCGTCGTGCAGGCGCTGAGATAGCTTGCGGCAATAGCGAGAAGTATGAATTTTTTGATCATGGACAGGACGGTCTCCGTTCGACTGATGCGAGCAAATGGCAAGGATTGCGGCAAGAAAATGAAGATGCTCTCCTGATAGGGCAAATTCGGACGTCGAAACACAGCCATGTTGCGGGAATGCGCTGATATCACCAGTTTTAGCCGATGACTGCTCCTGCGCCTCCATAGGTATAAAGCCGTGCCTGCCATTGCGGTTTTCAGGCCGATGGTGCCGTTCATTACGATTGCCGTCATCGACTGACGTCTCCGTAGCGCGTGTTGGAGCGCCCACTTCTCCTCCCTCATTCCTGTGCTCGTCACAGGAATCCAGCCACCGCGCGTCCGCGCGGTGAATGGCTCAATGTTGCGATTGAAAAAGTCTATCGCGCCCAAGGGCTTCGGCGCACTGGATTCCTGTGACGAGCACAGGAATGAGGGAAAGTGGGGTCGCCCTCTTAGAAGTTCTGGAAGAGCTGCCGCATGGTGTCGTAAGTGGCGTTGGCGATGTTCAGCGATTGCAGGCCGAGCTGCTGCTGCGTCTGCAGCGCCCGCAGCCTGCTCGACTCCTCCTCCATGTCGGCATCGACAAGCCGGCCGATGCCGGCGGTGATGTTGTCGTGCAGTTTCGTGGCGAAGTCGTTCTGAAGGTTGATGCGCTTTTCCAGCGCGCCGAAAGCCGAACCGACCGTCGTCAGCTGCGTCAGCGCGGCATCGACGACGCTGATCATCTGGCCGATCTGGCCCTGCGTCGTGCTTGATGTCACCGAGATCACCACCTGCCCGGTGGTCGTGCCGTTCTTGCTCGTCATCAGCACGTAATTTTGCGCAGCACCGAGTTCGGTGGCGAAATAGGCCGATGTCAGCACCCCATATTCGCCGGAACCGGTGGCGCGGTCATCGATCAGGTAGCGCGCGTCCTTGGAGGTCGTCGCCCCGACGGGCGTATTGTCGATATGGTAGCTCAGCATGCCGATCGAGATCGTGCCGTCGGCGTTGCGGATGAACGAGGCCGGGATCTGGCGCGGCTGCGTCGGCGTCGCATCGTTGGTGAGGACCACCCAGTTGTCGCTGTTGAAGGTCGCCGATTCCGAAACGCTGCGCAGTTGCTCCTGCAGCTGTTTGATCTCTTCGTTGATCTTGTTCTTGTCGATGCCGTCTTCGGTTGCGGCAACCAGCTTTGCCTTGATTTCGGAGACGACGTCGATGACGCTCTGAACGCCGGTATAGGCCGTTCCCATCGTCGCCGCGGCCATGCCAAGCGCATCCTGGATCGCCGAAACCGCTTTATTGTCGGTCCGCGCGGTGGTGGCGATCGACCAGTAGACGGCGTTGTCGCTGGCTTTTTCGACACGCATACCCGTCGTGATGTGGTTTTGCGTGACCGTCATATTCCGATTGATATCACGCAGCACATAAAGCGCCGCGTCCACGGAGACGCGCTGATAAATACTCACGGGACTAAACTCCAAAACACAACAGACGCAAACTGAACTAAAAATGAACCGTGCCGCACGGACAGTCATGTTCGGGGTCGCTGAAACTCCAGCGCATCGCAGCCTTCAAGAAACGAAGAAGACCAGTCGGTTACTGGTCACAATCATTGCCGTTTATGCTTAACAAACGACTAAACTTCAGAAGTAATTTAGCTTATTTTGCAAGGTTTCATACACCATAAGAAACGCAGCCGGACGAGGTTGGCCGGCGGCGTTTCGTAATCGGATAAAACCTTATTCGGCGGCCTGCAGCTGCTCGTCATCGGGTGCGGCGCGCGGCCGAGTGGCGACCGACATCTCCTCGTGCAGGCGCGCTTCCTCGTGGGCGTGCGGCTTGGCGAAGCGGGCAAGCAGCAGATAGGCAACCGGCGTGATGAACAGCGTCACCAGCGTCGCGAAGCCGAGGCCGCCGACGATCACCCAGCCGAGCGCAACGCGTGCTTCGGCACCGGCGCCATGGGCAAAGACCAGCGGCACGCCGCCGAGGATGGTGGCGATCATCGTCATCATCACGGGGCGAAGGCGCAGCGCGCAGGCCTTCTCGATCGAGGACCGCACATCCTCGCCCCGGTCGCGCAGCTGATTGGCGAATTCGACGATCAGGATACCGTTCTTCGCCATGACGCCGACGAGCAGCACCAGGCCGATCTGGCTGTAGATATTGAGGGTGGAGCCGGTGATAACAAGTGCGAAGACGGCGCAGGCAAGACCAAGCGGCACCGTCGACATGATGATCAGCGAGGACAGCACGCTTTCGAACTGCGCGGCCAGCACCAGGAAGATGATGACGATGGCGAAGCCGAAGGTCAGCGCCATGCCGCTCGAATTCTCTTCGAGCGTCGCCGCCTCGGCGAGCGGCAACAGGCGAGAGCCTGGCGGCAGCAGCGGCTCGGCGAGCGCAGTCACTTGGCTTACGGCATCGCCGAGCGACATGCCGTTCCTGAGGCCGGCGGTGATCGCGACGGAGGCGAGCTGCTGCTCGCGGTTGAGCTGCGGCGCGACCGAACCTTCCTTCATCGTGGCGATGACCGACATCGGTACGATCTTGCCGTCGCCGGTCTTCAGGAACACGTTCTCAAGATCGGTCGGATCGTCGATCGGCCGCGTCGTCGAGGTCAGAAGCACGGGATAGGATTCGCCGTCGACGAAGACGTCGACCACCGATCGCCCTTCGAGCAGTGATTGGATTGCCGTCGACAGCCCGGTTATGTCGATGCCGAGATCCGAGGCGCGCTCGCGATCTATCGCCACCGATACCTGCGCCTGGCTGGGCTCGTTGGTCAGGCGCGGCGTATCATACTGGCCGGTGGCCTCGAGCGACTGAACCAGCTTGGCGGCCGCCGCCGTCAGCGCCTCGTGATCATTGCCGATCAGCGCCATCTGCAGACCACTGCCGGCGCCGCGGATGCGAAGGCTGTTCGAGGAAATAGCATTGCCGCGCAGGGCCGGCACCCTAGAGGCTGCCTGGTTGATATCGCCGACGATCTCCGTCTGCGTCCTGTCACGCTCTCCCCAGGGGGCGAGCGTCAGCACCATGAAGCCGCTGTTCAGCGAACCGCCCTGCCCGGAGATCGAAAAGATATTGCGGATGTCGCCGCTGTCGACCAACGGCTGCAGATATTCTTCGACGAGTTGCATCTTGTCGCGGGTATATTCGAGGCTCGATCCCTGCGGCGTCGTCAACCGCATCATCACCAGCGACCGGTCCTCTTCGGGCGTCAGCTCGCTCTTCACCGTCGAGAAAGCGATGAGTGCCGCACCGGCAAAGATCACCGAGAACAGGATGACGACGAAGGGCGCGTTGAGACAGCCGTGCAGCGCCCATTTGTAGAGATCGGCGAGCGCCCCGCCGAAGCGGCCGAGCATGCCGTGATCTTCGAGCATCGGCTTGGTCAGCATGCGCGAGGCGAGCATCGGACACAGCGTCAGCGCCACGATCGACGACAGCCCGACCGAGAAGGCGAGCACGAAGCCGAATTCGCGGAAGAGGCCACCGACCTGTCCCGGCAAGAATGAGAGCGGAATGAACACCGCCGCCAGCGTCGCCGTCGTGGCGACGACGGCGAAGAACACCTCGCGCGTTCCGAGCACGGCGGCAGCGCGCGGCCCCATGCCTTCGGAGCGCCGGCGTACGATATTTTCGAGCACCACGATCGCATCGTCGACGACGAGGCCGGTCGCCAGTACGATTGCGAGCAGCGTCAGGATGTTGATCGAGAAGCCGACCATGTAGATCGCCGCCAGCGTGCCGATCAGCGCCACCGGCATGCTGACCGCCGGGATCAGTGTCGCCCGCCAGTCGCGCAGGAAGAGGTAGATGACGGCGGTGACGATGACGGCGGCGAGCACCAGCGCCAGCACCACCTCGTGGATCGCACCCTGGATGAAGACGGCGTCGTCGCTGGTGATGGCGATCGTCGTGCCCTCGGGCAGCGTCTTCGACAGCTGGTCGACGGCGGCCTTGATGCCGGTCGAGATGTTCAGCGTATTCGATTGCGCCTGGCGGATGATGCCGAGGCCGATGCCCGGCTTGCCGTTGGAGCGCAGCGCCGTTTCGCCGTCGCGTGGTCCAAGCATCACCGTCGCGACGTCACCGAGCCGGACGCGGTCCTGCAGGATGACGTTGGAAAAATCCGCCGGGGTCTGCAGGTTGGCGGTGGCGCGCACCACGATATCCTGCGTATTGCTCTTCAGCGAGCCGGCCGGCACGTCGAGTGCGGCATTGTCGAGTGCCTTCGTCAGGTCGCCGATGGTCAGCCCGCGGCCGGCAAGAGCCCCCTGGTCGACATCGACGCGGAAGACCTTCTCCTGGTCGCCATATTCCTCGACGTCGGCAACCCCGTCGACGGAGGCGAGGCGATCGATCACCTCGTTTTCGACGAGCTGGGTCAGATCGTCCATGTTGAGATTGGTGGAGGTGACGGCAAGGCGCATGATCGCCGAGGAATCCGAATCCGCCTTGACGATCTGCGGCGCATCCGCTTCGTCGGGCAGGTTCTGGGTAATGCGGCCGATCGCGTCGCGCACGTCGTTGGCGGCGACCGAGAGATCGATCGCATCCGAGAATTCCAGCGTCACCCGGCTCTGACCGAAGGACGAGGTCGACGAAATCGATTTCAGGCCGCTGACGCGCGCGACCGCCCCCTCGATCACCTTGGTCAGTTCCTGGTCGATCGTCTGCGGCGATGCGCCGTCGAAGGTGGTGCGCACGGTGACGACGGGACGGTCGACATCGGGCAGTTCGCGCACCTCGACGCCGACATAGGCGGCAAGGCCGGCAACGACCATCAGCGTGTTGAACACCAGCGCCAGGATCGGTCGACGAACGAAAAGTGCAGTGAAGCTCTGCTTGCCCGACGCCCGGTCCTGATGAATTTCGGTCACGTTCATTGGGTGGCGACCTCCGCAGTCGCGGCGACATCGGCGCTCACGCGCACCGCCCCACCCTCACGCACGCGTTGCAGTCCCTGTGTGACGATCACGTCGCCATCCTCGAGATCGGCTTTGACGAGCACGAAATCCGGGTTGCGCTGCACGATGCTGACCCGCACCTTATGCGACTTGTCGTCGTTGACCTGCCAGACGAAGGAGCCCTGCGAATCCCACTGCACGGAGACCGGGTCGACAGCCGGATATTTGTCGCCAGGAAATTTCATGCTGACACTGAAGGACATGCCGGCACGCAGCTCGTCCGAACTGTTGTCGATCCGGGCGCGTAGGCGCAGCGTGCGGCTTGCCGCGTCGATGCGGTTGTCGACGGCTTCGACCAAGCCCGAAAACACCTGCCCCGGCCTTGCCACAGACATCGCCTCGACCGGCTGGCCGACCGACACCGTATTGGCGAAGCGCTCCGGCACCCAGTAGTCGACAAGGATTTCCGAACGGTCGTCAAGAGTGACGATCGGGATGCTCGTCGTGACGTTGTCGCCGATATTGACCGGCACGATGCCGACGATGCCGTCGATCGGCGCGGTGATGTTGCGCCGGGCGAGATTGAGCTCGGCGGCCTGCAGCTGCAGCCGCGCGCCCTGCTCGGCGATCTCCGAATCGAACACGTCCATGCGCGACACGCTGGACTTGATGTTGTGATAGAGATTCGACTTCTCGACGGCGGCCTTGACCGCCACATCAGCCTGGCCGCGGGCGATCACCTGCTCCTCGCTGTCGAGCTTGGCCAGCACCTGGCCGGCCGTCACCCTATCGCCCGACTTGATGAGAATTTCGCGGATCGTGCCGGATGCCTGCGGCGTGACCGCAACCGAACGGATCGCGTCACCCGTGCCGATGGCGTTCAGCCGGTCGTTGACGATCCCTTGGACGACGGCCTGCGTCGCGACGAGAATGGTGTTGTTGCGCCCGCCGCCATTGCGGCGGTTCTGTCCCTGCCCTTGTCCCTCGCCACGCTGCTGCCCTTGCGCCCGGGCGGGAGCGTCGGCATCGGCCGTCTCCCCGGCCTTCGGCGCGATCTTGGAAACGATGCTGTCTGGAATGCCTGCATCGCGCATCGTATCGCCGGCGCCGGGCACGAAGAAAACCCACGCGGCAAAGCCGGCAATAATGACGATGAGCGAAAGTACAAACTGCTTCCAAAAGGCCATTCACGTCTCCGGAGGGACTCGAGGTTGGACCAGGGTCGGTCGAAAGAGGCGCTGCGGGATCGAGATTCCCGTCTGATGCGACAATATCGCGCGTTTACAGCTTACCGGCAAGCATAAGCAGCCGGCATTACCGATTTGTAATATCAGCAAAGAATGGAAATAACCCGGCCGCTCACTTTTGCTTGAATGAACACTGGCCCGTGTCTTTAATCCTGCCGATTGTCGAGCAAAATACCGTACAAAATCCCCGAGGATGCGGGTTGGATGTCTATCGACGCATCGACCACCGCACGCCCATGGTAGCCGCAATCCCCAGTATCGGCCACACCGCCCAGAACTGCCCCGTCCAGGTGAAAAGGTTGATGCCGGCAAGGCCAAGCGCCAGGATCGCCAGCAAGGTGATCTTGCGATTGAATCGGGTCTGATCACGGTTCCAGGCGAGCGCCACGACGACGGCCAGCGCGAGCACCGGAAAACGCGCCCAGAAGACGCCCTGCCACGACAGGAGATTGATACCGATCAGGACGGCGGCGATGACGCCGAGCACGCCATACAGCCTGCGTCCGCCCGGTGCTGGGGTTGTCTCGGCCTTAGCGGCCGCCATAACCGACGCCGGCTGCGGCCGCGCGGGGCCGGATCGTTCCGCAGAAGGCGTCTCGTCTTTGGCATCGCCGATCTTCACCGCGTAGCTCGGCACGCCTTCATCGACATTTTTCACCATCAGCGGTCCGAGAAACTCGAAACCAACCGCCACCTTGTTGCGGACCTGGTCATAGACGGTGTTCGATATCACGATGCCGCCTGCCGCAGCCGACGTCTGCAGCCGCGCCGCAATATTGACGCCGTCGCCATAGATGTCGTCGCCTTCGACGATCACGTCGCCGAGATTGATGCCGATGCGGAAGAGCATGCGCCCGTCGGCCGGGCGGCGGGCGTTGAAACCCGCGAGTTCGTTCTGGGTGTCGACGGCCGCGCGCACCGCCTCGACCACGCTCGGGAAATCGGCGATCAGCCCATCGCCCCAGGTATTGATGACGCGGCCACCATGGCTTTCGATCAGGCGCCCCATCGCTTCCCGGCAGCGTTTGAGCGCAGCGAGCGTCCCTTCCTCATCAGCCCCCATCAGCCGCGTATAATCCTGCACGTCAGCACAGAAGATCGTCGTCAGCTTGCGCCGCGTTTCACTCATGGTCTCTCGTCTCCGCGCTATCCGCCCCGGAAGATCGCTGCAAAGGGTGAAACTGGTCGAGATCAAGTGGGCGATTGCAACGGCGGTAAACTACTAAGGCTTTGTGTTTGTTGCCACCGATAATTGTTCATTATCGCCGTCAGCATAATCTGTGATCACTGAACGATCTTGCGCGGGCTCGCCGCGTGTTCTCTCGCCACCGTGCTGGAACCGTCGATTTCCTGAAGCAACACGTCATAGCCCCAGAGATCGGCGAGATGCTGCAGGACGAGTTTCGTGTCATTTTCCTGAAGATAGCAGCCATTCATGACGATGTGCTGCAGCAACAGGCGGCGGTCGCCAGCGAGGTCGACATCGACGATATCGATTGCCGGATCGGTCCAGCCGATATCATATTCGCGGGAGAGCTGGCGGCGGATGCGCAGGTATCCACGCTCATTATGGATCGCCGAAACCAGTACCCCCTCGGTCTGTTCCGGATCGTCGTAGAGATGGAATAGTCGCAACTGCCGGATCAGGTTCGGGCTCAGAAACTGGCTAATGAAGCTCTCGTCCCGGTAATTGGCCCAGATGTCGCGCAGGACCGCCATCGCATCGCCTCGTCCGGCGATATCGGGAAACCATGCGCGGTCCTCTTCCGTCGGCGTCGTGACGATCCTCTCGATGTCCTGCATCATCGCAAAGCCAAGCGCATAGGGATTGAAGCCCGAGAATCGCCGGTCGTCATAGCTCGGCTGGAACACGACGTTGGCGTGCGACTTCAGGAATTCGAGGAAGTTTCCGTCGCTGATCTGCCCACGCTCGTGAAGCCGGTTCATGATCTGGTAGTGGACGAAGGTGGCGGTTCCCTCGTTCATCACCTTGGTCTGCCGCTGGGGGTGAAAATATTGCGCGACATGGCGGACGATGCGAAGGATCTCGCGCTGCCACGGCTGCAGCCGCGGCGCCGACTTTTCCAGAAAGTATAGGATGTTGTCCTGAGGAAGCCCGAGGGCGGCGCGGCGCTTTTCTAGGCCGATGTCACCCGCCTTCCGCGCCTTGCCGACGGGAACCGTGCGCCACAGGTCGTTGAACATCTGCTCCTCGTGGGCGCGGCGCTCCTGCTGCCGCTTTTCCTCCTGGCGAAGATCGATCGTGGTCTTGCCCGCGTATCGATGCACCCCGTGCGACATCAGCGCATGGGCTGCGTCGAGCGTGCGTTCGACGGCCGTCTCGCCGTAACGTTCCTCACAGCGGGTGATATAACCCTTGGCGAAATCGAGGTAATCGAGGATGCCCTCCGCATCGGTCCAGAGCTTGAAGAGATAGTTGTTCTTGAAGAAGTGGTTGTGGCCGAAGGCCGCATGCGCGGTGACGAGCGTCTGCATCGTCGCCGTGTTTTCCTCCATCAGGTAGGAGATGCAGGGCGAGCTGTTGATGACGATCTCATAAGCGAGGTCGCGCATCCCGCGGCGGTAGAAGGTTTCGTGATGAGCAAAGTGTTTGCCGAAGGACCAATGGCGATAGAAGAGCGGCATGCCGGTCGAGGAATAGGCATCGAGCATCTGCTCCGAGGTGATGACTTCGATCTGATTCGGGTAGACGTCGAGGCCGAGTTCGCCGAGCGCGATCTCCTCGCAGGCGTCGTGGATGCGCTGGAGCGTTGCGAAATCCCAGTCGGCCCCCTCGAACAACAGCCGCTCTCGTGGCCTCATCGTCATGGTCATGGCGTCACCTTCGACTGTGCGTCACGTTTCTGGAAGAGATCGTGGAAAACAGGGAATATTTCGTTTCGCCGGCAGACCTTGCGCATCGAAAGCGGCTGCAGCTCGGAACGGATCCCGTCATAAAGCATCCAAAGCGGCGAGCGGGATACCGAGGAGTCACCGCCTTCTTCGCCGACTTCGATATAGGCGAAATACTGGCACAGCGGCAAAATCTCGCGCAGCAGTTGTCCGCTCAGGTTCCCGTCCGAATGGGCGTTGTCGCCGTCCGATGCCTGGGCGCCATAGATATTCCATTCTGCCGGATCGAAACGCGCCGCGATGATCGCCCGCATTGCCGCCAGCGCACTGGAAACCAGCGTGCCGCCCGTTGCCGGGCCATAGAAGAAGGTTTCCTCGTCGACTTCCTCGGCCTTGTCGGTATGGCGGATGAAGACGATCTCCACTTTCTTGTAGCGCTTCGACAGGAAAAGGTAGAGCAGCAGGTAGAACCGCTTCGCCAGGTCCTTCATGTGTTCCGACATGGAGCCGGAGACGTCCATCAAGCAGAACATCACGGCTTTCGCCACAGGCTTCGGCTCGTTTTCGAAGCGGCGATACCGCACGTCGAGCGGATCGATATAGGGAATGCGCCGGCTTTTTTCCGTCAGGGATTTGAGTTTTGCCTCAAGCGCCAGCCGGCTCTCGTCGTCCTCGCATTCCTCGATCTGCCGCTGCAGGGCTTCGATTTCCTCGCGGCGCGGACGGTGAAGCGCGACACGGCGCATCATCGCGAGCCTGGTCGTGCGACCGACGGCGATGTTGGACGGCGATCCCGACACGGAATAACCGGCACGGAACGGAGTTTCCTCCTCGGTTTCGGCCAGGCGCCGCTTGGCAAGGTCGGGCAGTTCCAGATCGTCCAGGAACACATCGAGGAATTCCTCGCGCGTCAGCACGAAGCGGAAGCCGTCCTCGCCGTCGCCCTCACCCGCATCCTTGGGTTTTCCGCCCCGGCTCCCTGGCGGGCGCGGAAGAATGTCGCCTTCGACGAAGGCCCTGTTTCCCGGCAGGATATGGTCGCGGATGCCGCCGTCGCCCCTTCTCAAGTTCGGCTCGGCCATTCCATCGATCGGCAGGCTGATTTCCCCGCCGTCGAGCACATCGCGAATGTTCCGGTTTTGCAGAGAACGTTTTACCGCCTGCTGCACGGCGCCTTTCATGCGCCGAAGAAACCGTTGCCGATTTTCCAGACTTTTACCGCGCGGATTTAGCCGACGGTCGACAATGTGCATATTGGCTCCACATTAACTTGCCTGTTTGACGCGCATGTACCATTCGACGAGGCGCCGAACCTGCCTCTCCGTGTAACCCCGCGCGGCCATGCGCGAGACGAATTCGCTGTGCTTCTTTTCCGTTTCGGAATCCTTCTTCGACCCGAAGGAAATGACCGGCAAAAGATCTTCGACCTGCGAGAACATTCGCTTTTCGATGACTTCCCGGATTTTCTCGTAGCTCGTCCATGACGGATTCTTTCCGCCGTTGGCTGCCCGCGATCTCAAGCAGAACTTGACGATTTCGTTGCGGAAATCCTTCGGATTGGCGATTCCTGCCGGCTTTTCGATTTTCGTCAGTTCCTGGTTGAGGAGCTCGCGATCGAGAAGCTGGCCGGTATCGGGATCCTTGAAGTCCACGTCTTCGATCCAGGCATCGGCATAATCCACGTAGCGGTCGAACAGATTCTGTCCGTAATCCGCATAGGATTCAAGATAGGCCTTCTGGATTTCATTTCCAATGAACTCTGCGTAACGCGGCGCAAGATCGGCCTTGATGAATTCCAGATATCGCTTCTCGACATCGTCGGAAAACTGCTCGCGGCGGATCGACTGCTCCAGTACATACATCAGATGAACCGGATCGGCACCGATATCCGTGGTGTCGTGATTGAAAGTGGAGGCGAGCACCTTGAAGGCGAAGCGGGTCGATATGCCGTCCATGCCCTCGTCGATGCCGGCGGCATCCCGATATTCCTGGACACTACGGGCGCGCGGATCCGTCTCCTTCAGGCTTTCGCCGTCATAGGTGCGCATCTTCGAGAAGTACGTCGAATTCTCATGCTTGCGCAGACGTGAAAGCACGGAGAAGCGGGCCAGCATTTCGAGCGTTGCCGGGGCGCATGGCGCATCGGTGAGTTCCGATCCCTCGATCAGCTTCTCGTAGATCTTCTGCTCTTCCGTCACGCGCAGGCAATAGGGCACCTTGATCACGCAAATACGGTCGATGAACGCTTCGTTGTTCTTGTTGGCCTTGAAGGTCTGCCATTCCGCCTCGTTCGAATGCGCAAGGACGATGCCGGAGAAGGGGATGGCGCCGATATTCTCGGAGCCGATATAGTTCCCTTCCTGCGTCGCCGTCAGCAGCGGATGCAGCATCTTGATCGGCGCCTTGAACATCTCGACGAATTCGAGCACGCCCTGATTGGCGCGGTTGAGGCCGCCCGAATAGCTGTAGGCATCGGGATCGTTCTGGGAATAGGTCTCCAGCTTGCGGATATCGACCTTGCCGACCAGCGACGAGATATCCTGATTGTTCTCGTCTCCAGGCTCGGTCTTGGCGATGGCGATCTGGCGCAACCGCGAAGGCTGTACTCTGACGACGCGGAAGCGGGAAATATCGCCCCCGAAATCGTCGAGCCGCTTCAGGCACCACGGGCTCATCAGTCCGCTCAGGCGCCGCAGCGGAATGCCGTATTGCTCCTGCAGGAGCGATCCCATCGTGTCCGGGTCGAACAGGTTGAGCGGACTTTCGAAAACGGGGCTGATCTCGTCACCCGCCTTCAGCACGTAGATCGGATGAAGCTCCATCAGCAGCTTCAACCGCTCGGCCAGAGATGACTTGCCGCCGCCGACCGGGCCGAGCAGATAGAGGATCTGCTTGCGCTCCTCGAGCCCCTGCGCTGCATGCCGGAAGAAGGAAACGATGCGTTCGATTGTCTCTTCCATGCCGTGGAAGCCGACAAAGGCCGGATAGATCCGGATGGTCCGGTTCATGAAGATCCGGCCGAGGCGCGTGTCCCTGGCAGTATCGACCATCTGCGGCTCGCCTATCGCGGCGAGCAGCCGCTCGGTCGCATTGGCATAGGCAAGCGGTTCCTTTTTGCAAAGATCGAGATACTCCGAGATCGACATATCGGTCTCGCGACGCGCATCATAGCTGCGGGTGAACGCATCGAATACGGATTCGCTCAGCATGGGCCCTCCATCAAGGTTAATGCCACAGGCTCTAGGTCGTCATACCAAAGGAGATGGCCACGACATTCCTAAGAATCAATAGTTTCGCAGGTATATTCCACGCTCACCGGCTGTTTCTGGCAATGCACAAAAACGTGCGTGCACCGGTTATTTTTTTACTCTACGAAACTGTTTCTTATTGTAGTTGAGAAAAGGGCTATTGCGATATCAGCACATTTCGCGACGTGACAGAAAGATGAAAAGGGTGTGCAATGTCGCCCGTGATTCGAGCTCTGGAGAAATCGACGATTTGGCTGTGAAACTGCCCAAAGTCGATGCGGGACAGCGTGTGCCGATCCGCTCCAGACATGCTGGAAAACGGCGCATCCCAGCCATGCGCCCCGCATCGTGATCATGCGGCTACCCGGCGCGACTCAGCCGTTGAATGCCTTCTCCAGCGCGGCGACATCGATCTTGACCATGCCGAGCATCACTTCGGTCACGCGCTTGGCCCGCTCGCGGTCGCTGTCGGCGATCATCTCGGACAGCACGCGCGGCACGATCTGCCAGGAAAGGCCCCAGCGGTCCTTTAGCCAGCCGCAGGCCTCCGGCGTGCCGCCATTGCCGAGGAAGGCCTCCCATATCCGATCGATCTCGGCCTGGCTTTCCACGAGAATCGCGATCGAAAAGGAATGGTTGAAACTATCGAGCGGGCCGGCCTTCATGGCCAGAAAGGCCTGGTCGGCGAGCGTGAACTCGATCAGCTCGACGCTGCCGGGAGGCCCGCTCGGCGTTTCCGCCGGCAATATGGTGGTGCGGCCGATCCTGGAGTCCGGGATAACAGACACGTAGAATTCGACGGCTTCGCGCGCTTCCTCGGCGAACCAGAGATTTGAAACGACCTTCGGCATGAAACGGCCTCCTTGTTGACGGGTGTTGATCCGGACTGCTGTCCGATGATCCAAGGACGCCCCACCAGCGCCGGTTCCGACATGCTCCGATTGGAAATTTTTAGCCCCGCCCGCCCGCATGGCGACCACAGCCGGGCTCGGCGGTGGCATTGCCGCCCGTAACATACCGCTTGGAATAGCGCCGGCTCGGGAATGAAAGCAGAACATCTTTTCTGGTCTTTCCTTCCCGAATCACTACATTACGCGCCATGAGCAATAGTTTCGACGATATGCCCTTCTTCGACGAAGAGCCGGGCGAGATGGCGCGCAAGCCGCAGCCGCCTGCCGCAACCGCCGAAAGGGCGCCCGCCGCCAGTGGCGGCATCGCCGCCCGCGCCATGGCGGCTCGCGACGGCGGCAAGCGACCGGATTACCTCGCCGGGCTGAACCCCGAGCAGACCGAAGCCGTCGAAACACTGGAAGGCCCCGTCCTCGTGCTCGCCGGCGCCGGCACCGGCAAGACGCGCGTGCTGACGACCCGCATTGCCCATCTCCTCAATACCGGCCGCGCCTTCCCCTCGCAGATCCTCGCCGTCACCTTCACCAACAAGGCTGCCCGCGAGATGAAGGAGCGCATCGCGTTGCTCGTCGGCGGCGCCGTCGAAGGCATGCCCTGGCTCGGCACCTTCCATTCGATCGGCGTCAAACTTCTGCGCCGCCACGGCGAGCTCGTCGGCCTGCGCTCCGATTTCACCATTCTCGATACCGACGACGTCGTCCGCCTGATCAAGCAGATAATCCAGGCCGAAGGCCTCGACGACAAGCGCTGGCCGGCCAAGCAGTTCGCCGGCATGATCGACACCTGGAAGAACAAGGGTCTCGGCCCTGCCGATATCCCCGAGGGCGACGCCCGCGCCTTTGCCAATGGCCGCGGCCGCGATCTTTATTTCGCCTATCAGGCGCGCCTGACGACGCTGAACGCCTGCGATTTCGGCGACCTGCTGATGCATCCGATCGCGATCTTCCGCAAGAACCCGGATCTCTTGAAGGAATATCACGGCCGCTTCCGCTACATCCTCGTCGACGAGTACCAGGATACCAATACCGCACAGTACATGTGGCTCAGGCTTCTCGCCCAGCGCTCCAAGGGCGAGCCGCAGAACGTCTGCTGCGTCGGCGACGACGATCAGTCGATCTATGGCTGGCGCGGCGCCGAGGTCGACAATATCCTGCGCTTCGAAAAGGATTTCCCCGGCGCCAAGGTCATCAAGCTCGAGCGCAACTACCGCTCGACCGAACATATCCTCGGGGCCGCCGCCCATCTGATCGCCCATAATGAGGGCCGCCTCGGCAAGACGCTGTTCACCGACCGCTCCGATCCGGACGACGTCAAGGTGCAGGTCCACGCTTCCTGGGATTCGGAAGAGGAAGCCCGCGCCATCGGCGAGGAGATCGAGCAGCTCCAGCGCGGCAAGCATCTCTTGAACGACATGGCGATTCTCGTGCGCGCCTCCTTCCAAATGCGCGAATTCGAAGACCGCTTCGTCACCCTCGGCCTCAACTATCGCGTCATCGGCGGCCCGCGCTTCTACGAGCGCCTCGAGATCCGCGATGCCATGGCCTATTTCCGCCTGGTCGCTCAAGCCGCCGACGACCTCGCTTTCGAACGCATCGTCAACACCCCGAAGCGCGGCCTCGGCGATACGACGGTGCGGGCGCTGCACGACTATGCCCGTGTCCGCAATATCCCGATGCTTGCAGCAGCCGCCGACATCATCGAGACCGACGAGCTGAAGCCGAAGGCGCGAAAGGCGCTCTTCGACGTGATTCAATCTTTCCGCCGATGGCAGGAACTGCTTGAAAACACGCCGCATACCGAACTTGCCGAGCAGATCCTCGAAGAGTCCGGCTATACCGACATGTGGAAGAACGACAAGAGCGCTGAAGCCCCCGGCCGCCTCGAAAACCTCAAGGAACTGATCCGCTCGATGGAAAGCTTCGAGTCGATGCGCGGCTTCCTCGAACACGTCTCGCTCGTCATGGATGCCGAGACCAACGAGAACCTCGATGCCGTCTCGATCATGACGCTGCACTCGGCCAAGGGCCTGGAATTCGACACCGTCTTCCTGCCCGGCTGGGAGGAAGGCCTCTTCCCGCACCAGCGCTCGCTGGATGAGAGCGGCCGCGCCGGACTGGAGGAGGAACGCCGCCTCGCCTATGTCGGCATCACCCGCGCCAAGCACCGCTGCCACATCTGGTTCGTCTCCAACCGCCGCATCCATGGCCTCTGGCAGTCGACCCTGCCCTCGCGTTTCCTCGACGAACTGCCGGAAACCCATGTCGAGGTCGCCGAAATGGAGCAGAGCTACGGCGGGTACGGCCGCGGCGGCTACGGCCAGTCCCGCTTCGACAAGGCCGAACCCTTCGCCAACTCCTATTCCACTCCCGGCTGGAAACGAGCCCAGGCCAATAAGACCGACGCCACACGCGACAATTGGGGCACCCGCTCCGGCCACGCCGTCGAACGCATCGGCTATGGCGAAAGCGGCC
The DNA here is from genome assembly GCF_013087615.1 of Rhizobium sp. WYCCWR 11152. Classification (NCBI taxonomy): domain Bacteria; kingdom Pseudomonadati; phylum Pseudomonadota; class Alphaproteobacteria; order Hyphomicrobiales; family Rhizobiaceae; genus Rhizobium; species Rhizobium sp. WYCCWR 11152. Next base: position 164,745 of record NZ_JABFCP010000006.1, read on the forward strand.
CGAAGGGGCGCACGATCGAAGGCGAGCTGGTGGCGAAATCGACCTCGTCGGAGCCATCGAAATTCACGCTCGGCGATCGCGTGTTCCACCTGAAATTCGGCAACGGCAACATCACCGGCATCGAAGGCAACAAGCTGACGATCGAGTTCGACCGGGCGGGACAGAAACGGGTGCTGGACGGGTTCGTCGAGCGCGTCTGACCGCGTCAGCACGACGCGAAAAGGCTTACCCGAGCATCCGCATCCTTCCGAGCCCGAGAATATCGTTGATCAGGGCGACGCCAATGCCCGCAGCGACGATTCCCAATCCGATCAGAAAGAGCCGGCGAGACCGGTCATATTTGGCGGCAAACAGGGAGTCCCGCGCCAGCAAATCGGCAAAGACCTTCACCTGGACGGCAATGCCCACGGTCAGGAACAGCATCGGCAGAATATCGATGCGGCTCCAGTCATTGGGATTGGAGACCCAGACACTGATGAAATTAAGCGAGAAACCGAGGATGATCCCGGCCGCCGTCAGCGACCCGTTGCGAAACGTCGCATCGATCTTTTCGTCGGGATCCGGCTCTGACATGGCTTCGCTTCCGGCTTGCTTCTGAGTAAGAAAGGCAGAAATCATGACCCGGAGCAAGATCGGCCTGACGTCGCCTCTCGCAGAAAGCAGACGAAATGTCGCAGCCGCGCAAACGCGGGCACTCCGCCCAGAGCTCCTCCGCGCGCTGCGTTACGGCAATTTCGGGCCAACACCGGCATGGATTGAATCGCGCCCAGACAGCCGACCGCCCACAAAAGCCAATAAATCCAATGAAAAAACTTTGGTAACCGAAAGGTTAACGTGCGTTGCCTCACGTCGTCAATCGCACTTCTGCCCTGTCAAAACGTCGCTTTGACGCCTTTCGCAAATCAGCTTAGCCCAGAGGCTGCCCGCCCATGAAAGGCAGGCTTCACGACGAACTTTTCGAAGGAGGTTCAAGTGACCAGTGTTTCATCTCTCGGCAGCACCTTAACTCAATATCAGTCTCCGCTTTCCAGTCTGGACAAGAATGGCGACGGCGTCATATCGGCGGACGAGTTGGCCGCCGCCTCGCAGTCCTCTACATCGGCCACGACGTCGACCGAGAGCGACGACAGCAGCACCGACATCGTCAAGAAGATCACCGCCGACATCCTGTCGCTGATGCTGTCCATGCAGAAGACAGACAGCAGTGACGATCAGGGCGACGGCGGCGATCAGAGCGACGACGCTTCCAAGGGTGTCTTCGCCGCGATGGATACCAATGGCGACGGCAAGTTGACCGAGTCTGAATTTCTTGCCGCCGATCCGAACAGCATCAAGACTTCAGGCGACAGCGATCCGCTCCTCACCAAGGTGCTGAGCGACATGCAGACGGCCCTTCAGGCCTACCGCAATACCTACGGCGCTTCCGCCGTAGCAGGTGATTCCGCGGCCGAAGACGTGGCGGCGGTCTAGCTGGCCGAGATCCGGGCTCTGCCGGGGGAGCCTCGATCCATCGATGCCGCACAAAAGTATCCTACGTAGGCAGATCGATTTGCCGGCACTTGCCACCGTCGTGGGCCGTGTCTGCGATCCGGAAATCATGCACGCGCCTTCCCCCTCCGTTCCATTTCAACACGAGAACCGCCGCCGGCTATCGCAATGATTGCATTAGAGCATTCTGTTTCGAAGACTTACTACCGCTAGTGCCAGAATTAACACTTGCGCGTCCGCGCCTGGAAATCCACTAGTTGATCCATTCAGTGTGCTTGGCGTCTTACACTGCAATAGAGCGAAGGGATTGGCCTTGATGAAAGCGCTGCTGCTCGTCGATATTCAGAACGGCTTCTGTCCGGGCGGCAATCTGCCGGTGCCTGATGGCGACAAGGTGGTTCCCGTCGCAAACAGACTGATCGACAGCGGCAAATACGATCTGATCGTCGCCTCGCAGGACTGGCATCCGCCAGGCCACGGCAGCTTCGCCTCCGCCCATCCCGGTGCCGCCCCCTTCGAGTTGGGGGAACTGTCGGGCAAGCCGCAGATGATGTGGCCCGACCACTGCATTCAGGGTACGCTCGATGCCGAACTGCATCCCGAGCTCAAATCCGAAGAGATCGACCTGATCCAGCAGAAGGGCGAGAATCCTGATATCGACAGCTATTCGGCCTTCCGCGACAATGACCGCGACGCCTCGACCGGCCTTTCCGATTTCCTCGAGGACCAGGGCGTCACCGACCTCGACGTCTGCGGGCTGGCGACCGACTATTGCGTCAAGTTCTCCGCGCTCGACGCGCTGGAGATGATGCCTGACGTTCGCGTGCGCTTCGTCGAGGATGCAAGCCGCGGCATCACGCCCGAAGGCGTCACCGCCGCCATCGAGGAGATGCGGACGCATGGCATCGCGATCATCGACAGCGCCAGAGTCCTGGCCGACTGATTGAGATCAGCGATAAAAGACAATGTGGCGAATGTCGGATCGGCACACGTCCATCCGTCCTTGGCTCTGAACACACCAATCATGGGAGTTGAGAGATGAGAAAGCTTGTTACCGCAGCCTTCGTGAGCTTGGATGGCGTCATGCAGGCGCCGGGCGCGCCGCAGGAGGATCCGACCGGCGGCTTCACCCTTGGCGGCTGGACCGTCAATTACTGGGACGAACCGATGGGCGGTTTCATGGACGGGATTTTTACCGACCCCTTCGCGCTGCTGCTCGGCCGCAAGACCTACGAGATCTTCGCTGCGCACTGGCCCTTCGTCGGCAAAGACGATCCCATCGGAAAAGCCTTCAATGCCGCGACCAAATATGTCGCAACCACCTCGAACGAGCCGCTCACCTGGGAAAATTCCTTTGCGCTGCGCGGCGATGTCGCCGCCGAAATCGCCCGCTTGAAGCAGCAGGATGGTCCCGACCTCCTGACGCAGGGCAGCAGTGGCTTGCTGCAAACGCTGCTGGCGCACGACCTGATCGATGAACTCCGGCTCCTGACCTTCCCGCTCATCCTTGGCCCCGGGAAGCGCTTGTTCGGCAAGGGCGCCAGGCCGGAAGCGCTGAAGCTCACGGCCAACTCGGTATCGACGACCGGCGTCATCATGAGCGTCTACGAGCGCGCCGGCGAGGTCGAAACCGGCAGCTTCGGAATGCCCGCGCCTTCGCAAGCCGAGATCACCCGCCGGGAGCGGATGAAGCGCGAGGGCTAAATGCCTCTGCGTTCTGCGATTGCGGGCCGCGACGCCGCCGCGTCCGGTTTATGGACTACAGCGCCGCGCTCAGACGCGCAAGGGACGCTATAGAACTTTGAATTACTGCACAATTTTTATCCTCAAATCGATTCTGATTTAAGGAACAGTATCCTTGTTCTTGTCGTCTCGCTCCAGCAGATAGATGTCCTCGGCCAGGTCCTCCATCTTCCTCAGAAGCGCCGCATGCGCATCGCGAAGGCCCTGATTGTAATAATGGGCTCCGATCTCGTCCGCGAAGAAATCGAGCAGGAATTCCGCCGGCAGCACGCCGATCGCCTGGTCGAGCTCGGCCTCGAAATAGCGGCGAATGCTGGCAACGATCGTCGCCTTCGCCTCCTTCGAAAATTCGATCTTCTTCATCATTGCCTCTTTACCGAATGCGATCGGGACTTTGATGGTTCAGCAAAATCGATTGGTCAATCAAGGAAATTCAATTGCTGTTGCAAGCCATAGACCATAAGGGAAAACCTGAATTCCAAAAGGAAAGATCGCATGAATCGCGCCGACTTTGTTGAAGGTTTGCGGGGTGGCTCCGCCGTTGCGCTGGCATCCGCGCCCTTTGGCGCTCTCTTCGGAGCGCTTGCGGTCGAAAACGGCTTGTCGCTCTCCGAAACCGCCTTCATGAGCGCCACCGTCTATGCCGGCGCCAGCCAGATGGTCGGCATCGAACTCTTCGGTCACAATGTCCACGCCTGGCTGATCGTGCTGTCGATCCTCGCCGTCAATTTCCGCCACGTGCTCTATTCGGCGGCGCTGGCACGCTACATCGGCCATTTCACGCCGGTGCAGAAATTCTTCACCTTTTTCCTACTCGTCGATCCGCAATTCGCCGAAGCGGTAAAGCGCGGCGAGTCCGGCCGGCAACTCACCTTCGCCTGGTACTTCGGCTTCGCCATCATCATCTACATTCCCTGGGTGCTGATCAGCATCGCCGGCGGCATGCTCGGCGGCTTCATTGGCGATCCCAAGGCCATCGGCCTCGACATTCTGCTGCCGGCCTATTTCCTCGGCATCGTCCTTGGCTTCCGCAAGCGAGACAATTTCCTGCCCGTGGCGCTCGTCAGCGCGGTGGCGTCCGTACTCGCCTACCGCTATGTCGGCTCGCCCTGGCATGTCAGCCTCGGTGCTGCCGTCGGCATCCTGCTCGCCGCCGTGCTGCCTTTGCCGCCGCAAGAGGCTGATCTCGAAGCCGACGCCCTTCGATCCGAAGTGCACGAGGTCTGAGCCATGGAATTCGATCTTCACATGGCGCTCGTCATCCTCGCCGCAGCAGCCGCCACCTTCGCCACCCGCATCGGCGGCTATATCCTCATCACCCGAATGAAAAGCATTCCCCCGCGCATGGAAGCGGCGCTGAACGCCGTGCCGGCGGCCGTGCTGACGACGCTGGTCGCCCCCGCCTTCTTCATCGGTGGCTGGGAATCGAAGCTGGCGCTGATCGTCGCTCTCTTCATCGGCCTGCGCTTCAGCCATACATGGATGCTGGTCGCCGCCTGGATCGTCGTGATGACCTGGCGCCACTCGATCGGCGCCTGAGCACCGGCCCGAAAGCCGGCACAGAAATTCAAGGCATTACAGCGTCGCCGACGCTGTAATGCCGTTTCTCAATATTCCAGCGGCAGCGTCGCGTTTTCGAGCCACGCCCTGACATCGTGATCGTGGATGAGCGGCATCAGCGCCTCACATGTGCGGCGATGATAGTCGTTGAACCACTGCAGCTCGTCATGGGTCAGAAGCTCGGGAATAACGAGGCTGCGGTCAATCGGGCAGAAAGTCAGCGTCTCGAATCCAAGCATCGGCGCATCGCCGCCCTCGATCTCCTCGGCACCCCGCACATAGATCAGGTTCTCGATGCGGATGCCGAACCTGCCGGGCCGGTAATAGCCAGGCTCGTTCGAAAGGATCATGCCAGGCAGCAGTTCCTGCGTCGAAAGCCTGGAGATGCGCTGCGGCCCCTCATGCACCGAGAGATAGGAGCCAACGCCGTGGCCTGTGCCATGGGCGAAATCGGCGCCGGCCCGCCACAGCGCGATGCGCGCCAGCGGATCAAGGTCGCAGCCGCGCGTGCCCTTCGGGAAACGCGCCGTGCTGATATCTATCATCCCCTTCAGCACCAGCGTGAAGAAGCGCCGATGCTCTTCCGAAACAGTGCCGATGCCGACGGTGCGGGTGATGTCGGTCGTGCCATTGATATATTGCGCGCCAGAATCGATCAGGAAGAGTTCGCCGGCCTCGATCATCCGGTTGGTCTCGGTCGTCACGCGGTAATGCATGATCGCCGCATGTTCGCCGGCGCCCGAAATCGTGTCGAAGGAAATGTCCTTCAGCGGGTTCTGCATGCTCTGGCCGACGCGGGCGCGCGCCGCTTCGAGATACTCGGCAGCAGCGATCTCGCTCACCGTGCCGGGCTTCGTCTGCGACAGCCAATAGAGGAATTCTACCATCGCCGCCCCGTCCTGCAGGTGCGCGGCGGCCGAGCCGTTGATCTCGACGTCGTTCTTCACTGCGCGCGGCAATTTGGCGGGATCGGCGCCCTCCACCACTTCGCCGCCCGCCTTGCGGATGATCTCTGCCAACGCATAGGCGGCGATGTCAGGGTCGATCAGCACGCGGCCGCCATCTCTCGAAACGGCGGCAAGCCTCTCCTCCAACGCCGAGGGCGGCAGCTGCGTGCAGATCTGCCCGAGATAGGCCTCCGGCTCGATGCCGGTCTTGCGCTTGTCGAGAAAGACTTCGGCCCGGCCGTCGGCATGGATGACGGCGCGCGCCAGCGGATGCGGCGTGTGCGGCACATCGGCGCCACGGATATTGAAGGTCCAGGCGACTGAAGAGGGATCGGCGATCAACACCGCCGCAAGATTCTTCTTCGAAAGATCGGCGGCGATCGTCGCGATCTTCTCTCTCGCCAGCACGCCGGCCTGCGCGACGTTCTGGATGCTGACCGCGCCGAGCGGCTCGGCCGGCCGGTCGCTCCAAAGCCTGTCGAGCGGATTGTGCGGCAGGAAGATCAGCGTGCCGCCGATCTGCGAAAGCGCTCTTTCCAGCCGGCGCACCTCGGCACCCGCATGCAGCCAGGGGTCGATGCCGAGCCGCAGGCCGTTGCTGCCGTTTGCGGCAAGCCAGACATGCGGCGGCTCGTTGACAAGATCGCCGCCCGAAAAGACCGAACCGTCGACCTGTTCGGCAAGCTGCGTCACATAGCGCCCGTCAACGAAGACGATCGCCTGTGTGCGTAGAATGAGCGCAATGCCCGCGGAACCGGTAAAGCCCGTCAGCCATGCGAGGCGCTCGGAACCTGCAGGAACATATTCGCCGTTGAACTCGTCGGCGCGCGGCACGAGAAAGGCGTCGATGCCGAGCGAATCGAAACTAGCGCGCAGCGCCGATACACGATCCCTGCCGAATTGCGGCGTGGAGGTAACCTCGAAAGACTGGAACATGCTGGAAACCCGAATGATTGAGACGAATCCGGTTAATGGGATGCCGGCCATGTTAGCGAAATTTCAATCGATGGGGAGAAAAAGCGACAAAACGAGTCGAAACCCCTGGGGCCGCTCAACATTTTGACAGAACTGTGACGCCAAAAGTTAATTTGGCACGCTTTATGCATTGGCCGCATGGCTCCCATGAGCAAAACCCTCTGCCTCCGCATTTCAGAATAGCTATATAAGCTGCATCGAACGGTTCGCGATGAACCTGTAAACAAAGGAATTCTTGAAATGACCGCCTCTCTCTCGCGCTTCGCATATAGCAGCCCGGTGCAGGCTGGCGAACGCCAGACCGTGCGTCACGTAATCGGCGCCCGCCGCCCGCAGAACGAGGACAGCCTCAAGCTGCTCGGCGCCGGCCAGCGGGCCACGCGCCACAAGGGCGCCCTCAGCTACGCGTTCTAAGCCTGAAAGCCAGTCCGTCTCCTCCCTCCCGGACCGGCCTATTGGAATGCAGTAGAGCCCGCTTGAGCGCTCCTCCCCTTGAGCTCGCGGGCATTGACCGGATAGACCGGTCCAAGGCGGTGCCATCGGCACCGCCTTTTTTCTTGTGTCAGGAAAGGCTTTCTTGCCCTTAAGGCAGCGCAAGAAGCGGCTTCGTTTCGTGCAGACCTCTCCCCACCCTCATCCCGGTGCTCGTCACAGGGATCCAGTGCGCCCAAGTCCTTGGGCGCGGGAACTCTCAAGGTCACGGAGTCATTCACCACGCAGACGCGCGATGGCTGGATTCCTGTGACAGGCACAGGAATGAGGTGAGGAGGAGACGTCTCGCCTCAAATAAGGCGTGCAGTGCAGGACAAGCCTTCGCCCCGCCAAAAACTCAAGGCCGGTCGAAGTGAATCGTCACCCAGCCGTTGCGCCAGATGGTTCTGACATGGCGAAGCCTCGCGCCGCTATAGGCGGCAATCACCTTCCAGCGCTGCCCGGCAAGGATGCCGGAGAGAATGACGGATCCGCCAGGCGCAAGATGCGTCGCAAGCTTCGGCGCCATGCGGATCAGCGGCCGGGCGAGAATGTTGGCGATGATGAGATCGAAGGGACCATGCTCGGAAAAGGCCGTCGAATGAAAGCCCGGCGCGGTCCTGGTGACGATGCCCGAGGCGATGCCGTTACGGCGCACATTCTCCGCCGCCACCTTCGTCGCGATCGGATCGATGTCGGTCGCCAGCACCGGTATGTTCCTGAGCTTGCGCACCGCAATCGCCAGTACACCGCTGCCGGTGCCGAGATCGAGCGCGTTGCGGACCGGGCGCGAACGCACCACGCTATCGATCACCTCGAGGCAGCCGGCCGTCGTGCCGTGATGGCCGGTGCCGAAGGCCTGGCCGGCATCGATCTCGATGGCAATATCGCCGGGGCGGATCTTGTCGCGGTCATGCGAACCATGCACCAGGAAACGCCCTGCCCGGACCGGCTTCAGCCCCTCCAGCGATTTCACCACCCAGTCGATCTCGGGGATGACTTCCCGCTCCAGCCGGGCATCGGGGAAAGAGACCTTCAATGCGTCCTCGACCCGGGATTGCACCTCAGCCTCGTCCTCGGCCATCATGTAGATCGAGGCTTCCCAGATATCCTTCTTCTCATCGATCTCGGTGGTGCCGATGGCAAAGTCTTCTTCACCGAAGACCGCGCTCAGAAGGTCGAGGATCTCTTCGGCCTTGGCTTCGGTCGTCGTCACGTAAAGGCGGATTTCACTCACGATAGGCGGTCTTTCCCGTTTCCGTTACCCGCCGCCGCTCGAGCCAACGCCCCATCACGCTGAAGCTGTCACCCCTTGCTGACGAGATTCTCCAGCTTCTTTACCGCCGTGTCCGGGTTTTCGCCATAGGCGATCGTTCCGGCAAACCGCCCGGCCGAATCGAGCAGGAAGACCGAGGCGGTGTGATCCATCGTATAGTCGCCGTTTGGATCCTTCTCGTCGACCGGCACTTTCTTGGCGTAGACGCGGAACCCCTTGACGACCTCGGCGATCTTGTCAGGCGCGCCTGAAATGCCGGTAATGCGCTTGGAAACATTGGAGACGTATTCGTTCATGATCTCAGGCGTGTCGCGCTCCGGATCGACGGTGACAAAAAAGGCCTGCAGCTTATCGCCTTTCGGATCGACCTTCTCCATCCAGCCGTTCAGCTCGAAAAGCGTCGTCGGGCAGACTTCCGGGCAATGGGTGAAGCCGAAGAACAGCGCCGTCGGCTTGCCGCGCAGCGCCTCCTCGGTGATCGGCTGTCCGTTCTGGGAGACCAGGGTGAAGGGCACGCCGAAAGGCGCTTCCGCCACGACATTCTTCGACTTCGTCAGGTAGAGCGTGTACGCGCCAAGAAACCCGGCAAGTATCAGGACACCGACCCAGACGGCGATGCGGAATGTCTTCATTGGCATGATCCTCGATTCAGGCGGATGTGCCGCCCGCCCCTGCTGGCGTGATTATAGCCTCGACCGGAGGCGCGCAATTCAAGAATATGTTTTCGAACCCGTGTTGAATTGTCTCACCGGTAGAAACTGCCACGGCAACGAAATCCGCCCTCAGGAATCTGCACCGATCAAAAATGCATGTGTTTGAATAGCTTACCTTTAGAGCGACTGCCAATCCGAAAATACATATCGTTAGGAAAGACTTAAGCCGTCACATCTATATTTAACGGCGGTTCTACATCGCCTCTCCCGCTGGGGACAACTGGGAAGAATTCTGACCATGAACAACAATAACGCCATCAAGCAGTCGGGCGCTTATCTCGAAATCGTTTCGTTCCACCTGGGCGATCAGGAATTCTGCATCGACATCATGGCCATCCGCGAGATCCGCGGCTGGGCGCCCGTGACGCCGATGCCGCACACCCCGCCCTACGTCTTGGGTCTCATCAACCTGCGCGGCGCCGTGATCCCCGTTATCGACATGGCCTGCCGTCTCGGCATGAAAATGACCGAGCCCTCCGAGCGCTCGGCGATCATCGTCACCGACATCGCCGGCAAGCTGGTCGGCCTGCTGGTCGAGCAGGTTTCCGACATGATGACCATCAAGAGCGAAGACCTGCAGCCGCCGCCGGAAATCATCCCGGAAGCCCAGCGCGCCTTCTGCCGCGGCATCGTCGCGCTCGAAAAGACCATGGTCTGCTTCTTGAACCTCGACACGGTCATTGCCGACGAGCTGACACAAGCCGCCTGAGGAATGCTCATACCTGGAATTCGAAGGCCCGGCTCGTCCGGGCCTTTTTGATTTTGGGGTGGAGGCAAAACGGGCATGGGATCAGACTTTGCGAAAACCCCTCCCCAACCCCTCCCCACAAGGGGGAGGGACTAATCCGACGCCCCGCTCCTACCGAAACGTCGAAAATCAGGAAAGCTGGTGCGGCAAGTTAAGCCCCTCCCCCTTGTGGGGAGGGGTTTGGGGCGGGGTCTTTAATCTCGATAGCGAAAGACCCCGGAACCTCCCAGACTTATTGCGGCTTCCCATTCTTCCAGGTCACGCTCTGCCCATAGAGCGGAATGGTCGAGATCGACATCTTCGCCGAACCGTCGGTCAGTTCGCGCGAATGGGCGAGATAGATCAGCGTATCGTTCGTCTTGTCGTAGATACGGTTGACGACCAACGTCTTCCAGATCAGCGACATGCCTTGGCGGAACACCTCGCTGCCATCCTTGGACAGGTCGATATTGCCGATCTCGATCGGCCCCGTCTGCCGGCAGGCAATGGAATTGTTGGACGGATCCTCGAACCAGTTGCCGTTCTTGAACCGGTCGATCAGGCTGCGGTCGAAATAGGTGACGTGGCAGGTAACGCCCTTGACCTCAGGATCGGAGACCGCATCGACGATGATGTCGTTGCCGATCCAGTCGACCCCGACCTTGCCGACGACTTCGGCCGAGGCAGCACCTGTGGAAAGGGCAGCGAAAGAGAAGGCGGCGAGGAGAAAATTGCGCAGTCTGGACATGGCGGCTCCCTGAATATCCGCATTCTAGATAAGCATGCACTCATGCTTTGCAAGAATAGGGCGTTTGCGGAAAGGGATCAGCCTTTTCGGCAGGTGCAGGGCTCATAGGCCTGCGCCGTCAGCCGACCTGGCTTCATGCCGATCAACGACGGTATGGCGTGGACGGCATGGGCCTTGACCGCCCTTGCCATCTCGATGGCCGCTGCTGCGCAGACGGCGGCATCTTCGGCGGCGTTGTGGTGCACGAAACGCAGGCCGAGATGCTCGGCGATCAGGTTCAGCCGGTGCGAGAGGAAATGCGGCCAGATCCGCTGCGCCATCTTCAGGCTGCAGAGATAGGTAAGCTCAGGATAGGATTGCCGGTAGAGATCGAGGCTCGCCCGCCAGACGCTGAAATCGAAGGCCGCATTGTGCGCGATCATCGTCGCGCCGCGAAAATCCTCCTCGAACTCATCCATTACCTCGGGGAACTCGGGCGCGTCCTCGACATGCTCCGGCCGGATGCCGTGGATTGCGATGTTCATCCCTGAAAAGCGCATGTCCCGCGGCCGGATCAGCCGCTCCTCGACGCGCGTCACCCTGCCTTCCTCGATCCAGGCAAGGCCGACGGAACAGGCGCTACCGCGCTGTTCGTTCGCCGTTTCGAAGTCAATCGCGATGGTCTTCAAATCAGCAACCCGAATCGTTTCTTCCGGCACAGGAATACCGCCCCGCTTCTGGCCGCGCAAATTCGACACGACGCCCGGTTGACTTTTTAACCCGCATATCGAAACTTATTGCCATGATCGGTTCCCTAACCATGGCAGCGCTTATCCATCACACCACGACCCTTGAAGGGTACGCGGGAGCGATGGCGCGTTAGCAGCGATCCGATCATCATCCCGAAACCCTGCCGAGGCGAGCAGGGTTTTCGGAAACCGGCTCTCCTCCCGACCACGATGGAGAGCATGAATGTCTGAAAACGAAGAGAATGAACCTCGCGGCCGAGCGCGCTTGCCGGATGGCGTCCTCGTGCGCGCCGTCCGCCTGTCCGATGCGGAGGAGATCACCGATCTCATAAATCTGCCGAGCTACCGGGCCGGCACCTTACGGCCGCCATATCAGAGGATCGAAGAGGTTCGCAAACACATGGAAAATCCGTCGCCCGGCGCGCTCAACCTCGTCGTCACCCAGGACGGCAAAATCGTCGGCAATAGCGGCCTCAACCGTCTTTCCGGCCGCAGGCAGCACGTCGCCAGCATCGGCATGGGTGTGCATGACGACTTCACCGGCCGCGGCTTCGGACGGATCCTGCTCGGAGCAATGGTCGATGCTGCTGACGACTGGCTCGATATCAAACGTCTGGAACTGACCGTCTACACCGATAACGATGTTGCCATCGGCCTCTACCGGAAATTCGGCTTCGAGCAGGAAGGGCTGCTGAAGGCCTTCGGATATCGCGCCGGTCAATATGTCGACGCCTATACGATGGCGCGGCTCAGGCTATGAGCAACGGGGCTGGCGGTTTGCCGTCAGCCCCTCACCCGCTGATCAGCGCCAGCCACTCGTCCTCGTCCATCGTCTGCACGCCGAGCTCACGCGCCTTGTCGAGCTTGGAGCCGGCGCCGGGGCCGGCGACGACGATGTCGGTCTTCTTGGAGACCGATCCCGCCACCTTGGCGCCGAGACTTTCAGCCCTCGCCTTCGCCTCGTCGCGGGTGAACTTTTCCAGCGAGCCGGTGAAAACCACGGTCTTGCCGGCGACCGGGCTGCCTGCCGTCTTCGGTTGTTCGGCCTCCTCGGGCGTCACTTCCTCGATAAGCCGGGTGATCACCTCGACATTGCGCAGCTCCTTGTAGAATTCGACGATGGCGCGCGCCACGACCTCGCCGATACCCTCGATGGCGTTGAGATCGTTCCAGGCGTCGCCGGAAAGCGCCTCGGCCTCGCGCATTGCGGTTTCAAAGGCCGCATAGGTGCCGTAGGAGCGCGCCAAGAGCTTCGCTGTGGTCTCACCGACATGACGGATGCCGAGCGCGTAGATGAAGCGGTGGAGCGCAATGCTGCGCCGTTCGGTGATCGCCGCATAGAGCTTGCCGACGCTGACCTTGCCGAAGCCGTCGATATTCTCCAGCTTGGTCAGCGATTGCTGCTGACGCTTCTCCAGCGTGAAGATATCGGGCGCAGTGCGGATCTGCAGCGACGCGTCCTCGTTTTCGAAGAAGAAGTCGATCTGCTTCGAACCGAGCCCTTCAATATCGAAAGCGTTGCGCGAAACGAAGTGCTTCAGATGCTCGGTCGCCTGCGCCCTGCAGATGAAACCGCCGGTGCAGCGGGTGACCGAATCGAGCTTGCCGGTCTTCTCATGTCTTTCGCGCACGGCATGCGAACCGCAGACCGGGCAGGTCTTCGGAAATTCATAGGGTCTGGCCTCGGCCAAGCGCTTCTCCATGACGACGTCGAGTACCTGCGGAATGACGTCGCCTGCGCGCTGCACGATGACGGTATCACCAATGCGGATATCGTGCTCGTCGTCGCGGATGCGTTCGCCGCTATTGCCGATGCCCTGGATGTAGTCCGCGTTGTGCAGCGTCGCATTGGTGACGACCACGCCACCGACGGTGATCGGCGTCAATCGCGCGACAGGTGTGAGGGCGCCGGTGCGGCCGACTTGGATGTCGATATTCTCGACGATCGTGAATGCCTGTTCGGCAGGAAACTTGTGCGCCGTCGCCCAGCGCGGCGAACGCGAGCGGAAGCCGAGACGGGCCTGCAGCTCGAGACTGTCGACCTTGTAGACGACACCGTCGATGTCGTAGTCGAGATCCGGGCGCTCAAGGCCGATCTCATCATAATGCGTCAGGATGTCGGCGACCGAGTTCAATCGTTTCATCAGCGGATTGACCGGAAAACCCCAATCCTTGAAAGTCTGCACCATCCCAAATTGCGTATCTTCAGGCATTTCCGACATCTCGCCCCAGGCGTAGGCGAAGAATTTCAGCTTGCGGCTCGCCGTCACCTTGGCGTCGAGCTGGCGCAGCGATCCGGCAGCCGTATTGCGCGGGTTGACATAGGTCTGCTTGCCCTCCGCCTCCATCTGCCGGTTCAGTGCCAGGAAGTCGCTCTTGGCCATATAAACTTCACCGCGGATCTCGACGACAGCGGGAACACCTTTCGGCAGTTCGTTGGGGATCTCGGCGATAGTGCGAATATTGGCGGTGACATTCTCCCCCGTCGTGCCGTCGCCGCGCGTTGCAGCCGTCACCAGCCTGCCGTTCTCGTAACGGATCGACATCGAGAGCCCGTCGATCTTCGGTTCGGCGGTAAAGGCGATCGACTGATCCGGCAGCCGGCCAAGGAAGCGATAGACGCCGGCGACGAAATCTTGCACGTCCTCCTGCGAGAAGGTGTTGTCGAGCGACAGCATCGGCCGCGCGTGGATGACGGGCGAGAACGTGACGGAGGGCGCTGCACCGACATGCCGCGATGGGCTGTCTTCGCGGATCAACTCGGGAAAGCGCACTTCCAGCGCATCATTGCGGCGCTTCAGCGCGTCGTATTCGGCATCCGAAATCTCCGGCCGGTCCTTGCCGTGATAGAGCGCATCGTGATGCGCAATCTCCTTTGCCAGCCGTTCGAGCTCGGCGGCAGCCTCTTCGATCGTCAACGTGTCGACGGCGGAATTTTCGGTGGACATGCAACATCACTCCAGAGAATCTGCATTGTTTTTTAGAGCAAAATTTCCGGATGAAAAGAGAGCCCGCGTATCCGCCATCGGGAGGATCGGCCTGCTCGCCTCTCCTCCCTCATTCCTCTGCCTGTCACAGGAATCCAGCCACGGCGCCTCTGCGCCGTGAATGACTCTCTCTTTCAGGGAAGAAGAATCTCCCGCGCCCAAGGACTTGGGCGCGCTGGATCCCTGTGACGAGCACAGGGATGAGGGAGATTGAGGTGAGCTTTCGCGCCGACTTTCATGCCTTGGAACCCTTGTCACCGCCCTCCCCGGCCTATTCCCAATCGTTCGCATTACGCAACCTGATGCCACTGACATGCAGGCTGGTGCCCCAGAGCCCTTTCAGCGGCGTCAGCGTGTCCACCACCCGAAGCTCCACCTTGCGCGGCGCAAACTCCTGGTCGAGCCGCGAGATGGCGGTGCGCTCGATGGGAACAACGCGTCTGCGGGCCACCCACATGCCAGCATCATCCAGATCCTCGAAGCCCTCGGCCGGCAGCTCGTAGCGGTGGATGGTATCCGCTTCGAGCCTCTCCAGCCAATGGCGCTCTACGTAGGCAACGGCCCGCCAGTCGCCGAGCCAGCGCCGCCGTTCGGCCTCCAGCGTATCGGCTGTCGCCCAGAGCAGGATGCGGGGACAATCGCGCGGAAAGAGATACATGAAATCATGATCGGCATCGATTGCCCAGACGAGCGGACCGTTCAGCCATTCCCGGCCGGGCGCGCGGGCAGACGGGACGCGAACCGAACGTGGCTCGAACGCAGCAATACCGGAATCGTCGCTGAAATGGAAAAGCCGCATGGCATGAGCTCGCCGCCGATCGGGAAGCTTCAGCGCATATCGCGCCGCGGGATGATTGTCATCCCGCCGGCTTGAGCGGAAAGAGCATCGGAAGAAAAATCAGCCGTTGCCGGCGAGCAGCCGCTTCGCCGCCGCCCTCGCCTCTTCGGTGACCGAAGCCCCGGCCAGCATACGGGCGATCTCCTCGGTGCGATCCTTTTGCGCCATCGTGGCGACGCGCGTGGCGATCTTTTCCGAACCGTCGGCCGACGGTCCCTTGGAAATCAACAGATGCGTCGCAGCCCGCGCCGCGACCTGCGGCGCATGCGTGACCGACAACACCTGCACCCGCTCCGACAGCCGCTTCAGCCGCTGGCCGATCGCATCGGCCACCGCGCCGCCGACGCCGGTATCGATTTCATCGAAGACGAGCGTCGGAGCCGATCCGCGATCGGCAAGCGCCACTTTCAGCGCCAGCAGGAAACGCGACAGCTCGCCGCCCGAGGCAACCTTCATGATCGAGCCCGGCCGCGTGCCGGGATTGGTCTGAACATGGAACTCGACGACGTCGATGCCTTCGGCGAGCGCCTCCCCTGCATCCGTGGTAATCTCGACCATAAAACGGGCGCGTTCGAGTTTAAGCGCCGGCAGCTCGGCCATGACGGCCCCAGCCAGTGCGGTGCCGGCACGATGGCGCTTGTCAGACAGCGAGCGCGCCGCCGCATCGTAATTTTCCCGCGCTAGGCCGACCTCGGCGTCGAGCCGCGCAAGCCGCTCCTCGCCCGCGTCGAGATCGGCAAGATCGGCGATCATGCGCACAGCTAACGCCGGCAGCTCAGTGACGGGCACGGAATATTTGCGCGAGGCGGCCCTGAGCGCGAAAAGCCGCTCCTCCACCCGCTCCAGCTCTCTCGGATCGTATTCGGTCTTGCGCAGCGCCGCCTCGACTTCCATCTGCGCGTTGGAAAGCTGGTCGAGCGCGGCATCAAGCAGCGTCACAGTGTCTTCGAGCAGTCCCGGCGCCTCATGGCTCTTGCGCTCGAGCCGGCGCACCAGCGAGGCGATATGGGGCACCGGCGAGGCATTGCCGTTCAGGAATTCGGACGCCTCGGCGATATCGCCGGCGATTCGCTCGGCTTTCATCATCTTCTGCCGGCGATCGGCGAGTTCTTCCTCCTCGCCATCCTGCGGCGAGAGCTTCTCGAGTTCCTCGACGGAAGAGCGCAGATAGTCGGCTTCGCGCGCCGCACTTTCCACCTTCTCGCGGTGCTTCTTCAGCGTCCGCTCGCTGTCGCGCCACAGGCGATAGAGCCGGGAGACCTCCGAAACCTCGTCGGTGAGGCCGGCGAAGGCATCGAGCAGAGTGCGGTGGGCATTGGTGTCGACAAGGGCGCGATCGTCGTGCTGACCGTGGATTTCGACCAGCATCTGACCGGCCTGGCGCATCAGTTGCACGCTGACCGGCTGGTCGTTGACATAGGCCTTGGTGCGTCCGTCCGCTGATTGCTGGCGGCGGAAGATCAGATCGCCCTCGTCGTCGATGCCGTTTTCACGCAGGAGTGTGCGGGCGCCGTGTTCCATGCCGACGTCGAACACCGCCGTCACCTGGCCCTTGTCCTCGCCATGACGCACCAGGTCGCCGTCGCCGCGTCCACCGAGCGCCAGCGACAGGCTGTCGAGCAGGATGGATTTGCCCGCCCCGGTCTCGCCCGTCAGCACGGAGAGGCCGGTCTCGAAGGCAAGATCCAGCCGCTCGATCAGGACGATATCGCGGATCGAAAGCTGGATCAGCATTGGCCTCAGGAACCGAGAAGAAGTTTCTTGCCCGCTGCGGCGATCCACGAGCCCTTGTTTTCACGTGGCTCGGCACCGCCGCTCTGCAGCAGCTTGTAGGAATCAGCATACCACTGGCTGTCGGGATAATTGTGACCGAGAACGGCAGCGGCTGTCTGCGCCTCGTCGACGATGCCCATGGAATAATAAGCTTCGACGAGACGCGCTAAGGCCTCTTCGATCTGGTTCGTATTCGGATATTTCTCGACGACGATACGGAAGCGCGAGATCGCGGCGAGATATTCCTTCCGCTCCATGTAGTAGCGGCCGATCTGCATTTCCTTGCCGGCGAGCTGGTCGCGCGAAAAGCGGATCTTGGCCTGTGCGTCGTCGACATATTCGGAGTTCGGATAGTTGTCGATGACGGCCTGCATCGCCTCGATCGTCTTGGCCGAGGCGCGCTGGTCCTGCGTCACGTCGACGATCTGCTTGGAATAGGTGAGACCAATGAGATACTGCACATAGGCGGCATCCTGGGATTTCGGATATTGCGACATGTAGCGGTTGCCGGAAGCAAGCGCATCGTCTAAACGGCCCTGGCGATATTTGACGAAGGTGCTCATCACGAGCGCTTTGCGCGCCCATTCGGAAAAAGGGTTCTCGCGGTCGATCGCGTCGAACTTGCGCGCCGCTTCCGCCATGTTGCCGGCCTTCATATTGGCCAGGCCCTGGGTGTAGAGCACGTCAGGCGGATCGGTTTCGAGACCGAGCTTGGTGATGTCGATGTCGGGATCCGACTGGCAACCGGAGATCAAGGCGCCTGCGCTGAGCACCAGAAGCGATGCGAACAAGGCGCGCGCTGTCTTCATCATACCTTCAGATCCTGCATAACCCATTCGAAAGAACCCCACTGCTGCCGCTCTCTCCACGGCAGCCACGCCTCGCTGGCGTTTCTAGCCACAAATGTGCATCAAGAGCAACGCAATGATAAGGCATTAACGCATTTTTGTGGCAGCAGCCGCAGAATGATCGGCTTTTCAACTTCTTCCCGACCTGTGGCGGCCAAGCATCGGTCTATTGCCGTAGACACGCCGGACATAAAAAAACCGCCTCCGGGAAAGAGGCGGCCTGGTCTTGAGAATATGCTGGAGGTCATGCCGACCAGGGAGCGAATTCCGAAGCACTGACCGCGATCAGTTCGCGGGCAGCGACGCGCTGGCGCGGCGTCGACGTCTCGACCACTTCGTATGCGGAGGAATCGGCGAGCAGCGCCTTCAGCGCATTGGCATTCATCTTGTGACCGCCGCGATAGGAACGGTAGCAACCGATGAACTGGACGCCGGCAAGCGACAGATCGCCGACGGCATCGAGCGTCTTGTGGCGGACGAATTCATCCTTGGCGTAACGCAGCCCTTCGACGTTGATGACGGTGTTGTCGTCCGAGATGACGACGGAATTTTCGAGTGAGGACCCGAGCGCGTGTCCTGATGCCCAGAGACGCTCGACATCGCGCATGAAGCCGAAGGTGCGGGCGCGCGAAAGCTCAGCCTTGAAGACGGCGGGTGTCATGTCGCCGGCCCACTTCTGCCGGCCGATCAGCGGGCACTCGAAATCGATTTCGACTTCGAAGCGTGTACCGTCATAAGGACGGAATTCGCTCCAGGAGCCGCCATGCTCGATTCGCACCGGCTTGGTGATACGGATATAGCGGCGCTTGACGCCGAGGGAGACGAGACCGACCTGCTCGATCGCCTCGACGAAGGGCAGCGAGCTGCCGTCCATGATCGGCATTTCGGAGCCCTGCACCTCGATCACCACATTGTCGAGGCCGAGCGCATATACGGCGGCCATGACATGCTCGATCGTCGCAACCGAATGGGCCGGCGAGAAGCCGAGCACGGTGCAGAGGTCGGTATTGCCGACCTGCGAGGAGACGGCCTTGAGTTCGGTGATGTCGCCATTGTCATGCAGGCGCTGGAAAACGACGCCGGTGTCCGATTCGGCCGGATTCAGGGTGATCGAGACTTCCGCACCAGAATGGACCCCGGTGCCCGAAAGCGTCACCGGACGCGATACCGTCGTTTGAAAACCCAGCAAGCCAATCGCCATAAATTCTGCCTTTTATTCTTCCGTACCGGCGGTCTGCCCGATCGGCACGGTCATCGTTCATTCTGCAACCGGAGCCTGTCGAAAGGTCTCCTAGGGCAGTTTCATTGCACCATACTTACGTGCGCCAGCGCTCCAATCCAAATCACTGTTTCTTTCGCTTTGTTACGAAGTCACGCGATTGAAATTGCTTGCGAATCGCAGGCTGAAAAACAGCAATGCCCGGGACCTTGATCCCGGGCATAAACGGTGCTGAAGCAGCTCCTCAGTTCGACTGGCGACGCAGGAATGCCGGGATTTCCAGCTGGTCGTCTTCCTGCATCATCCGGGCCTGCGGAACCGTCCGACCCTGGTCATCGAGGTTGCCGCGACGCGGTGCGTAGAGGCTTGCCTCCGGCGACAGCGGACGGCGCTGCTGCGAAGCGGCCGGCGGTGCGGCAGTCATGTCGGCGGCAACGGCGTCGTCGTCGCGGCGGCCGAGCGAATTGGTGATTCGCTTGAGCAGGCCCATCGGACCACGCTCCTCCGCCGCGTGCGCGGAAGCCGGCTGCGTGCGGTGGTCGAGTTCGGCCTGGACGACCGGCGGGAAATCCTCAACCTTCGGCATGCGCACCGGTTCGGCCTGGCGGATGGTCGGCTCCTGCCGGACCGGCTGCTGCTGGACCGGCTGACTTATGACCGGCTGGCTCATGACGGGCGCCGGAGCCTGCTGCTGCACCTGAGGACGCATTGCCGGAGCTTCCGGCGCAGGCGCGAAGATCTTGCTCTGCGGACGGAAGGCTTCCTGCTGTGCCGCCGGCTGCTGCAGCGGTGCGGCAGCACGCGGGGCCGGAATTTCGAGCTCGCGTTCCATCTCGGCTTCGCGGATGGTCTGCGCGATCGGATCCATGGCCTTCGGTGCCTGCATCACGGGGGCAGGCTGTACTGCGGCCGCTGCCGGAGCAACAGCCGCGGAGGGACGGATAACCGGCCTTGCTGCCGGCTGGAGGTTGCGTTCGGCGGCTTCGTTCATCGCCCGGTCGATGCCGGTTGCGACGACCGAGACGCGGATGATGCCTTCGAGCGATTCGTCGAAGGTGGCGCCGAGGATGATGTTGGCGTCAGGATCGACTTCCTCGCGGATGCGGGTCGCGGCTTCGTCGACTTCGAAGAGGGTGAGGTCGCGACCGCCGGTGATGGAGATCAGCAGGCCCTGGGCGCCCTTCATCGAGGTTTCGTCGAGCAGCGGGTTGGCGATCGCAGCCTCTGCAGCCTGCAGCGCGCGGCCGGAGCCGGAAGCTTCGCCGGTGCCCATCATCGCGCGGCCCATCTCGCGCATCACCGAGCGGACGTCGGCGAAGTCGAGGTTGATGAGGCCTTCCTTGACCATCAGGTCGGTGATGCAGGCAACGCCGGAATAGAGAACCTGGTCAGCCATGGCGAAGGCATCGGCGAAGGTCGTCTTGTCGTTGGCAATGCGGAAGAGGTTCTGGTTCGGAATGACGATCAGCGTATCGACAGACTTCTGCAGTTCCTGGATGCCCATCTCGGCCAGGCGCATGCGGCGCCCGCCTTCGAAATGGAACGGCTTGGTGACGACGCCGACCGTCAGGATGCCCTTGTTGCGGGCCGCCTGTGCGACAACCGGAGCAGCACCTGTGCCGGTGCCGCCGCCCATGCCGGCGGTGACGAAGCACATATGTGTGCCGTTCAGGTGATCGACGATCTCGTCGATGCACTCCTCGGCCGCCGCGCGGCCGACTTCCGGCTGCGAGCCGGCACCGAGGCCTTCGGTGACGTTGACGCCGAGCTGGATGATGCGCTCGGCCTTCGTCATCGTCAGCGCCTGCGCATCCGTGTTGGCGACGACGAAGTCGACGCCCTGGAGGCCGGCGGTAATCATGTTGTTGACGGCATTGCCGCCACCGCCGCCAACGCCGAACACGGTGATGCGCGGCTTCAGCTCTGTGATGTCAGGCTTTTGCAGCTTGATGGTCATGGTACCTGTTCCTTCTCTCTCTGGCCGCATCGCCACGCCGGCCAATTACTCAATTTCAGAAACTTTCCTTCAGCCACTGGCCCATGCGGGCAATGCGGCTGTTATTTCCTCCAAGCGACATGAGCAGACCGCTCTGTGACGCATGTGTCTCCATGTCCGCGACCTGCGGATAGATCATCAGGCCGACGGCCGTCGAAAAGGCCGGGCCCTTCGCCGCTGTCGGCAACCCCGAGACGCCCATCGGACGGCCGATGCGGACGTTGCGGGCGAGGATACGCCGCGCCACGTCGGCAAGGCCGGTCAGTTGGCTCGCTCCGCCGGTCAGCACGACGCGCTTGCCGACGATCGGGCTGAAGCCGGAGCGCTGGATGCGGTCGCGGATCAGTTCCATCGTCTCTTCGATTCGGGCCGAGACGATGCGCGAAACCAGTGCCCGCGGCACCTGCGACGGCTGGTCGCGATCGTCCTCGCCGATCGGCGGGATCGAGATCAGCTCGCGCTCGTCTGAGGAATTCGAAAGCGCCGAGGCATGCACGACCTTCAGCCGCTCCGCATCCTCGATGCGGGTCGAAAGGCCGCGCGCCAGGTCGGTAGTAACGTGATGGCCGCCGAGGCCGACGGCATCCGTATGAACGAGCTTGCCCTCGGCAAAGACCGAAATCGTCGTCGTGCCGCCGCCCAAGTCGATCGCCGCGCAGCCGAGCTCGACCTCATCGTCGACGAGAGCCGCAAGACCCGATGCATAGGGCGTCGCGACGATGCCCTCGACCGACAGATGCGCACGATTGACGCTAAGCTCGAGGTTCTTCAGCGCCGAGCGCTCCGCCGTCACCACATGCATGTCGACGCCGAGCGCATCGCCGTACATCGCCAGCGGATCGCGGATGCCGCGCTCGCCGTCGAGCGAGAAGCCGGTCGCCAGCGAATGCAGCACCGAGCGGTCCTGGCGCAGCGACTGCTGGCAAGCGGCCGACAGCACCTTCTTCAGATCGTTGAGTTCGACTTCCTGGCCACCGAGATCGATCGTCGCGGTGTAGATGTCACTGCCGAGGCGGCCGGCCGTCAGGTTGACGATCAGGCTCTCGACCGTCAGCCCCGCCATGCGCTCGGCCGCATCGACGGCAAGGCGGATGACGCCTTCCAATGCGTCGAGATCGGCGATGACGCCGGTCTTGATGCCGCGCGAGCGCTGATGGCCGATGCCGATGATCTCGATATTGTGCGTGCGGCCCGGCAGGATCTGGCTTTCCTCGCGCGGCGTCAGCCGGCCGATCATGCAGACGACCTTGGTGGAACCGATGTCGAGCACCGAAACGACATGTGACCGCTTCGACGAAAGCGGCTTCAGGCGCGGCAATCCGAAATGGGATGAACCGAACAAGCTCATATATTCTGCCCCGCCTTCTTCAATTCTTTCGTGCGCTCCGTCACTGCCGTCTGCCTGCGGACCGCCGCCTCCGGCGTCAGCTGGATCGCGGTTCTGTCGGCCAGCCTGAGATCGACTGCGGCAATGTCCCGCTCGAGGAGCTGATGCTCCTTGTCGAACTTCGAAAGCGTCGCCAGTGCCTGGTCGATACCGTCTTCCGGCAGCTTGACGACGACGCCGTTATCCATGTGCAGGTCCCAGCGACGGCCGGATATCCAGACATAGGCCTTTACGCGGGCCTTCACGTCGGGCCACTTCGAGAAGGCTTCGTCGAGCGAAGCAGCCGCCGTTTCGGCATCGCGGCCGACGACGAGCGGCAGCGCCGAAAACTTGTTGTCCCGCAGCGGCGCAATGACGCTGCCGTTCTTCTCGATCAGGGAAAGCTCCTGCCCGTGCTGCCAGATCGCATAGGCCTGGCGCTCCTTGAGCTTCACCTCGATCGTCTTCGGATAGATCTTGCGCACCTCGACATTTTCGACCCAGGGAAGATGCGCAATCTTCCTGCGGGCGGCATCGACGTCGAGGGCGACCAGCGAGGTCGTGCCGTCAAGGCCGATCAACTGCAGGATTTCGATTTCGGAGGTTTCCGAATTCCCGGAGACCTTGACGTCCTCGATCGCAAAACCCGCGGCCGTCGTCGTCGCCTGCGCCACGGCTTCCGTGTGACCGCCGAGCGACATGCCGTAAAGCCCCGTCGCGCCCAAGAAAGCGAGCGCCGAGACCGTGCCGGTATGAACAGGAATGTAGATGCGGCCGCTGCAGAGGCTGATCAGAAAGCGCGTGACCCGGCGCAGCGGACGCGGCAGCACGAACCGCTCTTCGGCTTCCATAATCGGAAGCACGGCATGATGGCTGGGGCGCCCAATCCTCTTGACTGTCAACGCAAACAAGACGCGTCCTCCACCATCCACCGGAGAAACTGACCAAACGAATAACCGGCATGACCGGCCATTTCGGGCACGAGCGAGGTTGGGGTCATACCTGGTTGGGTATTGACTTCCAGCCAGATGATTTCGCCGTCTTCGGAGAAACGATCGTCGTAACGAAAGTCGGACCGACTGACGCCGCGACAACCGATTGCCTGATGCGCCCTTAGGGACAATGTTTGTATTTTTTGGTAAATATTCGGTGAAATTTTCGCGGGGATGACGTGTTTTGAACCGCCTGCCGCATACTTGGAGTCGTAATCATAAAAATTGTGTCCCTGCGGCACCACTTCCGTGACGCCGAGCGGAGTTTCACCCATGACGCCGCAGGTGAGTTCGCGACCATAGACATAGCGCTCGACGATCACTTCCTCGCCGTAACGCCACTCGGGCGAGCTGACGATCTGTGGCGGATGCGCCTGATCTTCCGTGACGATGACGACGCCGAAGCTCGACCCCTCGCGGACGGGTTTCACCACATAGGGCGGTTTCATCGGATGCGTCGAGGGAAAGGCGAAACGGTTGACCACCTGCGATTCGGCGACCGGAATACCGGCGGCGGCGGCAACGAGCTTCGCCTTATCCTTGTCCATCGCCAGCGCCGAGGCAAGCACGCCCGAATGCGTATAGGGGATTTCGAGATATTCGAGGATGCCCTGAATGGTGCCGTCCTCGCCGAACGGGCCGTGAAGCGCATTGAAGACGACATCGGGCTTCAGCGCGGCGAGCTTCTCGGAAACGTCGCGCGCCACGTCGATGCGCGTCACGTCGAAGCCCTCCGCCTCGAGGGCTTCTGCGCAAGCCTTTCCCGAGGAAAGGCTGACAGGCCTTTCCGAGGAAAATCCGCCCATCAGGACAGCGACATGCTTGCGACTCATCAACACCCCCAAAAAATAACTTCCATTTTCGAAATCGACGCTTGCGCGAAGCTGTCTGCGCCGTTTCGGGCCTTTGTCCGACCTGGGTGCATTAGAGCATCATTATGGTTAATGAAGTGTTTACTTTCGTTAACTTCGTATTGCCGCGCCCGTGATTTTTTAACCTTCTCTTCTTCGGGATTGCCAGATCGAAGACGCCGCCGATCCGCGAAAACAGAAAAACCCGCACGGAAAAACCGCGCGGGCTCAATGGGATAGCTCTTTGTCTTGCAGTCAGTCGGCGTCGTCGAGGAATTTCCATACGAGTCCGCCGAGCGCTCCACCCGCAAGCGGCGCAATCCAGAACAGCCAGAGCTGCTGCAGCGCCCAGCCGCCGACGAAAAGCGCCTGGCCGGTGGAACGCGCTGGATTGACCGAGGTATTCGTCACGGGGATGGCAACGAGATGGATCAGCGTCAGCCCGAGGCCGATCGCCAGCGGCGCGAAGCCCGCAGGCACCCGGCTGCTGGTCGACCCCAAGATGATGATCAGGAAGAAGATGGTCAGCAGCACTTCGATCAGCAGCGCCGAAAGCAGTGAATAACCACCCGGAGAGTGCTCGCCATATCCGTTGGCGGCAAAGCCGCCGAGTTCGAAACCCGCCTTGCCGCTGGCGATGAGATAGAGCAGCGCCGCCGCGGCGATGGCGCCGACAACCTGCGCGACGATATAGGGAACGAGACGCGCCGCCGGAAACCGTCCGGCAACCGTAAGGCCGAGGGAGACGGCGGGGTTGAAATGACCGCCCGAAATACCGCCCACGGCATAGGCCATGGTGAGCACCGTCAGACCGAACGCAAAGGCCACGCCGACAAAACCAATTCCAAGCTCGGGATAGGCCGCGGCCAGCACGGCACTGCCGCATCCGCCGAAGACCAGCCAGAACGTGCCGAGAAATTCGGCAACAAGACTCTTTTGCATGGATATCTCCTTTGCCCTCAACCAGAGGGTTAGCAATGAATCTGTTACAATTCGATTCCGGTCAAGCGCGCGGCCGCCGCCGTGGCAAGCCTCGCGCAAGGAAGGAAAACCCAAGGATTTGAGATGACATCGGGGGACGCGAGCCGGTAAGGCATGCGGGCCGCATCCCCTGTACCTACTGCATGTTTTGACATTTTCTCGGATCTGAAATTGCGTTAAGACCCGCGAGCCTCCCAAGGCGCTCCATAGAAATACTGATTGGAATGAAAATGACAGACGCGATCTCCGCATCGCCGACTCCTGCCTCGAACAGCACGCAAGTCAATTCTCCGGCTCGCGTCCTTATCGCCAGCCTTGTCGGCACCACCATCGAATTCTTCGACTTCTACGTCTACGCGACGGCAGCCGTCCTCGTCTTCCCGCATCTCTTCTTCCCGGCAAGCGATTCGAACGCCGCAACGCTGCAGTCGCTGGTCACCTTCTCGATCGCCTTTTTCGCCCGCCCCATCGGCGCCGTGGTTTTCGGTCATTTCGGAGACCGCATCGGCCGCAAGGCGACACTCGTCGCCGCGCTGATGACGATGGGGCTTTCGACCGTGTTGATCGGCATGCTGCCGGGCTATGATGCAATCGGCATCGCAGCACCCTTGTTGCTGGCGCTTTGCCGCTTCGGTCAGGGCCTCGGCCTCGGCGGCGAATGGGGTGGCGCCGTTCTGCTTGCCACAGAAAACGCTCCTCCCGGCAAGCGCAGCTGGTACGCCATGTTCCCGCAGCTCGGCGCGCCGATCGGCTTCATCCTCTCCTCCGGCTTCTTCCTCATCCTGGCGGAAACGATGAGCAATGAGGATTTCCTCGACTACGGGTGGCGCATTCCCTTCATCGCCAGCCTCGCCCTCGTCGCCGTCGGCCTCTATGTTCGCCTGAAAATCGCCGAGACGCCGGAATTCCGCAAAGCCGTCGAAAAGCACGAGCGCGTCGCCGTGCCTATCGAGGTCGTCTTCCGCAACCATCTGCGTAGCCTGATCCTCGGCACCTTCATCGCCGTTGCGACCTTCGTGCTGTTCTACCTGATGACGGTCTTCACCCTCTCCTGGGGTACGACACCTCTGGAAAAGGGCGGGCTCGGTTATTCTCGCGAACAGTTCCTGGTCGTCCAGCTTGTCGGCGTCGTCTTCTTCGGCCTGACGATCCCGCTTTCCGGCTGGCTCTCCGATCTCTATTCGCGCCGCATGATCCTGACGCTGACGACGATTGCCATCGCGATCTTCGGCTTCTTCTACGCGACGCTGTTGACCAGCGGTCTCACAGGCGCTTTCCTGTGCTCGATCGTCGGCCTCGGCTTGATGGGCTTCACCTATGGTCCGATCGGCGCTGCGCTCGCCGCCCCCTTCCCGACCACAGTGCGCTATACCGGCGCCTCGATGACCTTCAACCTCGGCGGCATCTTCGGCGCCTCGCTCGCCCCTTATATCGCCACCTGGCTCGCCACCCATTATAGTCTGGACTATGTCGGCTACTACCTTGCTGCCTCAGCAGTGATCTCGCTGATCTGCATCCGGCTGTCTGGCCGTGAGGAAGTCTGAACCTCGAGCAGCAAGTGAACAACAAGCCGCGACGGCTAACGTCGCGGCTTTTTTATTGATGCCGTGGGCACTTCCGGTTAACCGGAACACTCGCGGTAAAACGGGGAACAGATCATGCAATGCCTCATTACCGGCGCAGCCGGCTTTGTCGGTGGGCCTCTCGTCGAAAGACTGCATGGAGAGCAGATATGCGAGCTTGCGGTGACGACGCGATCTGCAGCCGCCAGCTTCCCGACATCTGTGCGGCATTTCCCCGCCGAAATATCCAGCGAAACCGACTGGACAGCGGTTCTCGAGGGTATTGATGTCATCGTCCATCTCGCCGCTCGTGTTCACATCATGAACGACCGCGCAGCCGATCCGCTTGCGGAATTTCGTCGGATCAACACCGCCGCCACGTTGAACCTCGCCGAGCAGGCCGCCCGCGCGGGCGTAAAAAGGTTCGTCTTCATCAGCAGCATCAAGGTCAATGGCGAGGAGAACGATCGGCCCTTCCGGCATGACGATACGCCAATGCCGATCGATCCCTATGGCATTTCGAAGCTGGAAACTGAAATCGGGCTGCATGAAATCGCCGCTCGAACAGGCATGGAAGTCGTCGTCATTCGCCCGCCGCTCGTATATGGACCCGGCGCGCGGGGCAACTTCGCCCTGCTCGTCGGACTTGTCCGCAAGAAGATACCGCTCCCCTTCGCGTCGCTGAAGAACCGCCGGACACTGGTCGCGCTTCCAAATCTTGTTGATCTGATCATCACTGGGATGAAGCATCCGGGTGCTGCCGGCCAGACCTTTCTCGCAGGCGATGCAGAAGATCTTTCGACTCCCGGGCTTATCGAAGGGATTGCCGCAGGGTTGGGTGTCAAACCGATGCTGCTCCCCTTCCCCCCCGCCCTGTTGCAGATGGGCGCGAGAGTCGCGGGAAAGGACGCCGTCTACCAGCGTCTTTGCGGTTCCCTCCAGGTCGACATATCCCGTGCTCGCGACGTGCTTGGCTGGTCGCCCCTCGTCACGCCGCGCGAAGGCCTGAAGCTTGCGGTGACGTAAACCGTTACTCGCTCGTCACACCGTGGAACGGACGCACCTCGCGGCCGGGCATGAAGACGCCGAGACGTTTGATTTCCCATTCGAGCTTGATGCCGTCTTTTTCGAAGACCTCGCGGCGCACCTGTTCGCCGAGATATTCGAGGTCATAGCCGGTCGCCTGCCCCATGTTGATCATGAAGTTGCAGTGAAGCGACGACATCTGTGCTCCGCCGATGACGAGACCGCGGCAGCCTGCCTTGTCGACCAGTTTCCAGGCCGAATGGCCAGCCGGATTCTTGAAGGTCGAGCCGCCGGTCTTTTCGCGAACCGGCTGCACCGTCTCGCGGTGATTGCGCACGGCATCCATCTCGGCGCGTATCTGGGCGCGCTCTTCCGGATAGCCCTCGAACAGGACCGAGGTGAAGATCAGATCTGTCGATGCGGTCGAATGCCGGTAGGAATAGCCCATCTCGGCATTGGAAAGCACATGCTTGTCGCCCTTGCGGTCGACGGCATGGACTTCGATCAGCCGCTCGCGCGTTTCGACGCCATTGGCGCCGGCATTCATGCGCGCCGCGCCGCCGATGCCGCCGGGAATGCCGTAGAAGAAATGGAAGCCGCCGATGCCGTTGTCCATCGCCATCGCCGCCACATGTTTGTCCGGGCAGATGGCGCCGGCGAGAATGCGGTTTTCACCGGCAAGCTCGACGAAGCCGAACCCCTTGGCCGACAAGCGCAGCACGACGCCGGGAATGCCGCCGTCGCGCACCAGGATGTTCGAGCCGACGCCGACCACCGTCAGCGGCACCTCTTCCGGCAATATCTTCAGGAAAGCGATGAGATCGTCGACGTCATGCGGCTGGAACATCAGCTCGGCCAGGCCACCGGCCCTGAACCAGGTGACGCGGTCCATCGGGGCATCCGGCGTGATACGGCCGCGGATATCCTTTACACCGTCTCCGAGAGACGCGAGAAGCTTTTCCCCATTCACCTGTTTCATACGGACTTTCCCGATAGGCCTTCCAGTTGCTTGGGCAGCGCCGCTGCCCAGGATGTAATGCTCCCAGCCCCCAACAGAACCACGAAATCGCCAGGCTTTGCAACCTCCGCGACCATCTGCGGCAGAAGCTCCGCCGAGCTTAGAAAGCGGGCGTCGCGATGGCCGCCGGATTTTATGCGCGAGACCAGCGACACGGAATCGATACCCTCGATCGGATCCTCACCCGCCGCATAGACAGGTGCCAGGAAGATGCTGTCGGCATCGTTGAAGCAGGCGGCGAATTCCTCGAACAGGCTCGCAAGACGGCTGAAGCGATGCGGCTGGTGGACCGCGATGACACGGCCCTTGCAGGACTCTCGGGCGGCGCGCAACACCGCCTTGATCTCGACCGGATGGTGGCCGTAATCGTCGAAGATCTGCACCCCATTCCACTCGCCGGTCAGCGTGAAGCGGCGCTTGACGCCGCCGAAGGAGGCGAGCCCCTTGGCGATATCTGCGCTCGATATGCCGAGCCGGTTGGCAACGGCAATCGCCGCCGTCGCGTTGGAAATATTATGCCGGCCGGGCATTGGCATGACCAGCCCCTTGAGCTCGATTACCTGGCCGGTGCGGCGGCGGCGGATTTCGACGTCGAAGATCGAGCGCGTGCCGTCGATGCGCACATTCTTGAAGCGCACGTCGGCCTGCGGGTTCTCGCCATAGGTGATGATCTTGCGGTCCTCGATGCGGCCAACCAGCGACTGCACCTCGGGATGGTCGAGACACATGACGCCGAAGCCGTAGAACGGCACGTTCTCGACGAACTGCCGGAAGGCGGCGCGCACGGCGTCGAAATTGCCGTAATGGTCGAGATGTTCCGGGTCGATATTGGTGATGACCGCAACATCGGCCGGAAGCTTCAGGAAGGTGCCGTCCGATTCGTCGGCCTCGACCACCATCCACTCGCCCTCGCCCATGCGGGCATTGGTGCCGTAGGCATTGATGATGCCGCCATTGATGACGGTCGGGTCCAGCCCGCCGGCTTCGAGCAGTGTGGCGACCAGCGAGGTGGTCGTCGTCTTGCCATGCGTGCCGCCGATGGCGATCGCATTGCGGAAGCGCATCAGCTCGGCGAGCATTTCGGCACGGCGCACCACCGGCAGCAGCTTTTCGCGCGCGGCGATGAGTTCCGGATTGCTCTTCTTGATTGCCGTCGAGACGACGACGACCTCGGCCTCACCCAGGTTTTCGGCCCGGTGGCCGACGAAGACCTCGATGCCCTTGTCGCGCAGGCGCTGGACATTGGCGCTGTCGGCCTGGTCAGATCCCTGCACCTTGTGGCCGAGATTGTGCAGCACCTCGGCAATACCGCTCATGCCGATGCCGCCGATGCCGATGAAATGGACGAGACCGATCGTCTTCGGCAGTTTCATGCGCGTGTCCTCTTGAATTCCGCAATTGTCCGTCTGGCGGCAATAGCCTCAACCAGGTCGGCAAGCAAGTTCGCGGCATCGGGTTTCCCGGCGAGTTTCGCCGCCGCCGCCATGTGCGAAAGCTTTTCTGGATCGTTCATCACAGCCGTCAGGATCGCCGCGATCTTCTCCGGCGAAAGCTCCGACTGGGCGATCACCTTCGCCCCGCCGGTCGCAGCAAGTGCCGCCGCATTCGCCGCCTGGTCGTGATCGAGAGCGTGCGGGTAAGGCACGAGCACGGCAGGCCGGCCGATGACGGAGATTTCCGAAACCGTCGAGGCGCCCGAACGGCAGATCACGAGATGCGCCCTTGCCAGCCTCTCGGCCATGTCGGTGAAGAAGGGTGCGATATCGGCTCCCATCTCCAGCCTGGCGACGCAGCCGCTGACCATCTCCATATCCTCGGGACGCACCTGCTGGGTGATGCGCAGGCGCAGGCGAAGCGCATCGTCGAGCAGGCTGATCGCCGTCGGCAGCGCCTTGGAGAAATATTGCGCGCCCTGGCTGCCGCCGAAGACGACGAGGTTGAAGGCCTCGCCCGCATGCGACGGCGTGTAAGGCACCTCGGCTGCGGCGATGATTGCCGGGCGGACGGGATTGCCAGTCGTCACCGTCTTGTCTGAAAAGGCAGCGCCTCCCTCCGGCAGGAAACCGCCGGCGATGGCCTGCACGCGAGTTGCCAAGGCCTTGTTGGCGCGCCCCATCACCGCATTCTGCTCGTGGATCATCGCGGGCACGCCGAGCCGGGTGGCGGCAAGAAGCGGCGGCACGGTTGGATAACCGCCGAAACCGACGACGATGACCGGCTGCAACCGCTGGATCAGCTTCTTTGCCGCCCGCATGCCGCTCCAGAGCGTCCATAGCGAGCGGGCGACGGCGATCGGGTTCTTTGAGCCGATCGTCGCCGACGGCACGACATGGATTTCCTCGGCCGGGAACTTGCCGGCATAACGCTCGGCCCGGCTGTCCGTGACGAGATGCACCGAATAGCCGCGCTCCTTCAGCCTGAAGGCCAGCGCCTCCGCCGGGAACACATGGCCGCCGGTTCCCCCGGCGGCAAGCAGCACGATGCCTTTGCTCATGGTCTTCTACTCCGCCGGCATGCCGTGCGGGACGCGGAAGAGGCTCCGGTCCTGTGCGCGTTTTTCCGGTCGATGGCGCGTCAGCGCCAGAATGAAGCCGGCGGTGACGCAGATCGCCACCATAGACGAGCCGCCATAGGAAATCAGCGGCAGCGTCATGCCCTTTGCCGGCAGCAGTTCGAGATTGACGCCGATATTGATGATCGACTGGATGCCCATCTGCAGCACCAGGCCGGCGACAGCGAAGCGGTTGAAGTCGTTCCGCTCGCGATAGGCATGCGAGAGGCCGCGCAGCACCAGCACGGTAAACAGCGCTACGAGCGCCATGCAGAACACGATGCCGAACTCCTCGGCCGCGACCGAGAAGATGAAGTCGGTATGCGCATCCGGGATGATGCGCTTGACGATGCCTTCGCCCGGTCCCTGGCCGAACCAGCTGCCGCGGATGATCGCCTCGCGCGCAGTGTCGATCTGGAACGTGTCGCCCTCGCCGGTCATGAACTTGTCTATTCGGCCGGCGACGTGCGGGAAGACGTAATAGGCGCTGAGCAGGCCGCCGGCGCCGCCGATGCCGAGCAGCATGATCCAGATCCATGGCATGCCGGCCATGAAGAACATTCCGCCCCAGACGGCTGTGGTCAGGATGGTCTGGCCGAGATCCGGCTGCGCGACGAGAAGGGCCGCGACGATGCCGAACAGGATGATGGCAAAGAGATTGCCAGGGATCTCCGGCTGGCGCGCATGTTCGGCAAACAGCCAAGCGCAGACCACGACGAAGGCAGGCTTCATGAATTCCGACGGCTGGATGGAAAGCCCGGCGATCCAGATCCAGCGCCTGCCACCCTTGACCTCCTGCCCGACGAACAGCACCAGCACCATCATGGCGACCGAGATGATCAGGATCAGGATCGCGGTTCGCCGCACCTGGCGTGGCGTCAGGAACGACAGCCCGAGCATGACGCCGATCGAGGGGATCATGAAGGCCGCATGGCGCTTGACGAAGTGGAAGGGCTCGAGCCCGATGCGCTCGGCGACCGCAGGAGATGCCGCAAACGACAGCATGAAGCCGATGCCCATCAGGAAGATGAACATTGCCAGGAAGAAGCGGTCGATGGTCCAGAACCAATCGGCCAGAGGCCCACGTTCCGCGCGGCTTACCATGTCATTTCTCTCCTGTTGCCGGACCGATCAGCATCGCAATACCGTCAAGCGCCGCCACGTGGCCGACGAAGGCTTCGCCCCTGACTTCGAAGTTCTTATACTGGTCGAAGCTTGCGCAAGCCGGGGATAACATCACGGCCGAAGCAGCGCTCTCGTCGCGTTCGGCATCGGCCGCCGCATGCGCGACGGCGCGCTCCAGCGTGCCCGAGATCTCGTAGGGCACGGCCTCGCCGAGCGTCGCGGCAAATTCCGCCGCCGCCTCGCCGATCAGATAGGCCTTGGCGATGCGCGGAAAATAGGGAGCGAGCGTCGTGATCCCGCCAGCCTTCGGCAGGCCGCCGGCGATCCAATAGATGCGATCATAGCTCGAAAGAGCCGGCGCTGCGGCATCGGCATTGGTCGCCTTGGAATCGTTGACGAAAACGACGCGGCCACGCTGCCCGACCGGCTGCATGCGGTGCTTCAGTCCGGGAAACGAGGCAAGACCGGTGCGGATGTCGTCAGCGGAAATCCCGACGGCGAGGCAGGCGGCAACGGCTGCGGCGGCGTTCTGCGCATTATGACTGCCGCGCAGCGTCTGGACGCCGTCGAGATCGGCAAAGGGCAGCATGGCGCCGCCGGCGGCCTGGATGAGTTTGGTGCCCTCGGCATAGATGCCGTCGGCCAGCACGTTGCGGCGCGAGATACGGACCACCTTGACGCCCGCCCGCTCGACACGATCGGCAATCAGCGCCGAAAGGCTGTCGTCGACGCCGACGATCGCGACATCGCTGCCGGCGACCAGCCGTTCCTTGATATCGGCATAATGCTGCATGGTGCCGTGACGGTCGAGATGATCGGGCGTCAGGTTGAGCAGGATGCCGGCAGACGGGTCCAGCGTCGGCGCCAGATCGATCTGGTAGGAGGAGCATTCGACAACGTAATAACGCTCGGCCTTCGGCGGATCGAGCGTCAGCACGGCAGTGCCGATATTGCCGCCGAGCTGTGTGTCGTAGCCTGATGATTTCAGGATATGGGCGATTAGCGCCGTCGTGGTCGACTTGCCGTTGGTGCCGGTTATGGCGATGAAAGGGCAATCCGGTGCATGGGCGCGGCGCTCGCGCACGAAGAGCTCGACGTCGCCGACGATATCGACGCCGGCCGCCCGCGCAAGATCGACGGTCCAGTGCGGCTTCGGATGGGTGAGCGGCACGCCGGGCGACAGCACGAACAGCGCCTGCTGGCTCCAGTCGATGTTGTGCAGGTCTTCCGTCCTGATGCCTTCGGCAGCGGCCTTGGCGACACTGTCGGGATTGTCGTCCCAGGCGGTCACCTCGGCACCGCCTGATATAAGCGCCCGGGCGGTGGCAAAGCCGGAGCCGCCGAGCCCGAAGAGCGCGACCTTCCTGTCCTTGAGCGTCGTGACCGGGATCATCGCCGCCTCACCGAAGCTTCAGCGTCGAGAGGCCGAGCATCGCTAGGCCGACGGCGACGATCCAGAAGCGGATCACCACCTGGCTCTCGGTCCAGCCCTTCTTCTCGAAATGATGATGGATCGGCGCCATCAGGAAGACGCGCCGCCCGGTCATCTTGAAGAAGCCGACCTGGATGATGACCGACAGCGTCTCGATGACGAAGAGGCCGCCGATGATTGCCATGACGATCTCGTGCTTGGTGGCGACGGCGACGGTGCCGATCGTACCGCCGAGTGCCAGCGACCCCGTGTCGCCCATGAAGATGGCGGCCGGCGGCGCGTTGAACCAGAGAAAGCCGAGGCCGGCGCCGATGACGGCGCCAAGCACGACGGCGAGTTCGCCGGTGCCGGGCACGAAATTGATCTGCAGGTAATTCGCAAACACCACATTGCCGGCGAGATAGGCGATGACGCCGAAGGAGGCGGCGGCGATCATCACAGGCACGATGGCAAGCCCGTCGAGACCGTCGGTCAGGTTGACGGCATTGCCGGCGCCGACGATGACGAAGCCGCCGAAGACGACGAACATGATGCCGATATTGATCATGAAGTCCTTGAAGAAGGGAAAGGCGATCGAGGAGCCGAAGGTCGAGCCGGCAATCCCCGAGGCAAGGGCGGTGCGCATCATGAAATAGACGGCGATGCCGGCGATGACGAATTCGATGCCGAGACGCGCCTTGCCGGAAAAGCCCATGTGGCTCTGCTTCGTGACCTTGAGATAATCGTCGTAGAAGCCGATCGCACCGAAGCCCAGCGTCACCAGCAGCGTGGCGACCACATAGACGTTGGAAAGATCGGCCCAGAGCAGCGACGCGCCGACGATGCCGGCGAGGATCATCAGTCCGCCCATGGTCGGCGTGCCGGCCTTCTTGAAATGCGTCTGCGGCCCGTCGGCGCGGATCGGCTGGCCCTTGCCCTGCCGGATACGCAGCGAATTGATGATCGTCGGCCCGAACAGGAAGACGATCAGTGCTGAGGTGAAGAGAGCAGCCCCCGTGCGGAAGGTAATATATCTGAACAGGTTCAGAAATTTGAAATATTCCGACAGTTCGACAAGCCAGATCAGCATTCAGGGCCCCTTGTTTACCCGATCAAAATTCGCGTTGCGTGTCGGCAAATGCTGGGAACTTGTCAAGGAGCGCGGCGACGATCTTGCCGAAACCGATGCCCAGAGACGATTTCACCATCAACACGTCGCCTGGCGCGACCGAGTTCAATACATAATCCGTCAATTCGCTAGTGTTCTCGCGATATTCGACATGGACGCTTTCCGGCAACGATTCCTTGAGCGCAGCCATCTCGGCTCCGGCCAGCCACACATGCTCGATGCCGGCAGCAAGCAGCGGCACGGCAAGGTCGGTATGGACCTTCTGCGCATACTCGCCCATCTCAAGCATGTCGCCGAGCACGGCGATACGGCGTCCGCGGCCGGTCGGTTCGGAGGCTGCCAGCAGCGCGATCGCCGCGCGCATCGAGGCCGGATTGGCATTGTAGCTCTCGTCGATCAGCGTGAAGCTGCCGCCGCCGATCACAAGCCGGTGGCGCTTTCCCCTGCCCTTTTCCGGCCTCAGCGTCGCAAGCGCTTCGATCGCCTTCTGCATATCGGCGCCGACGATCCTAACGACGCCGAGCGCTGCGAGCGCATTCTCGGCGATATGGCGGCCCGGTGCGCCGAGCGCGACCTCCAGCGTCTCGCCGCCGATCGTCAGCCACAGGGTCGAATTCTCGTCGGAACCATTGAATTCTGCGAGCCGGAATTCGGCCTTGGCATGCTGGCCGAAAGAATGGATATGCGCGATGCCGAGCGACTGCGCCGTGCGGTCGAGGAAATTGAACTGGTCGTTGTCGCGGTTGAGCACGACATGGCCGCCGGGTTCGAGCCCCTCGAAGATCTCGGCCTTGGCGGCGGCGATTTCCTTGATGTTCTTGAAATTGCCGAGATGCGCCGGCGCGATCGTGGTGATGATGGCGACATCGGGACGGATCATCGCCACCAGCGGCCGGATCTCGCCGGGGTGGTTCATCCCGACTTCGAAGACGCCATAATCCGTATCCTCGGGCATGCGCGCCAGCGTCAGCGGCACGCCCCAATGATTGTTGAAGGAGGCGACGGAGGCGTGCACCTTGCCGGAGGGCGACAGCACATGCCGCAGCATCTCCTTGGTGGTCGTCTTTCCCACAGATCCCGTCACGGCGATGATCCGGGCCTTTGAGCGCTCGCGCGAGGCAAGGCCGAGCCGGCCAAGTGCCGCGAGCACGTCTTCCACGACGATCATCGGCACCGTCAGGCGGCCCATGGCGGGAAGCCTCGCCTCGCTGACGACGAGAAGGGAAGCGCCGTTCGCCATCGCCATCGAGGCGTAGTCGTGACCGTCGACGCGGTCGCCCTTGATCGCGAAGAAAGCTTCGCCTGGAGTAATCGAGCGGCTGTCGATGGAAATGCCGGTGATGCCCTCGGGCAGCGTGCCGAAGGGGCGCCCCGCCATCGCTGCGATCATGTCTTCCATCGTCCAGAGCCAGCTCAAGATTTCAACTCCTCCAGGGCCCTGCGCACCTCCGCATGATCGGAGAACGGCAGGGTGACGCCGCCGATCGTCTGCCCTTCCTCATGCCCCTTGCCGGCGACGATCAGCGTATCGCCGGATCTCAGCATGCCGACCGCCTCGCGGATCGCCATGGCGCGATCGGCGACTTCCGAGGCGCAAGCCGCGGCCGCCATGATCTCCGCCCGGATGGAGGCCGGCTCCTCCGAACGCGGATTATCGTCGGTGACGATAACGACGTCGGCAAGACGGCAGGCGATTTCGCCCATGATCGGCCGTTTGCCGCGGTCACGGTCGCCGCCGCAGCCGAAAACGACGATGACGCGGCCGGTGGTGAACGGCCTGACCGAGCCCAGCACGTTTTCCAGCGCATCCGGCTTGTGAGCGTAGTCGACATAGGCGAGCGCGCCGTCTTTCGTATGGCCGACGAGTTCGAGACGGCCGGACGCGCCGACGAGCTTCTCGAGCGCGGCCATCGCAACCTTCGCCTCAACGCCGGTCGACATGGCAAGCGCTGCGGCGACCAGCGCGTTGGCCACCTGAAAATCGCCGGCCAACGGAATGTCCACCTCGAAGATCTCGCCGCCGATATGGATCTCGGCCATCTGTTTGTGGCGGAAGTGCTCGACGCGCTTCAACGAGAGGTAATCGCCCTTTCGCCCGACGGTACGAATGTCGTGACCGGCATCGGTCGCGGCCATGATCGCCTGCGCCGACCACGGATCGTCGGCAAAGATCACCGCCGGCGATCCCTTCGGCAACAGCGTATCGAAAAGCCGCATCTTGGCGGCCATATAGGCATCGACGGTCGGATGATAATCCATGTGGTCGCGGCCGAGATTGGTGAAGGCGGCGGCGGCAAGCCTGACGCCATCAAGCCGGCACTGGTCGAGACCGTGGCTGGAGGCCTCCATCGCGGCATGTGTCACGCCTTCTCCGGCAAGTTCCGCCAGCAGCGCATGCAGCGACACCGGATCGGGCGTCGTCAGCGAGCCATACTCGTTGCGCGTCGGCGAGACGACGCCCGTCGTGCCGATCATCGCGGCCGCGTGGCCGGCATGCGCCCAGATCTGCCGGGTGAAAGAAGCGACGGAGGTTTTGCCCGCGGTGCCGGTGACGGCGACCATAGTGTCGGGCTGCCTGCCGTGGAAACGCGCGGCGGCGATGGAAAGGAAACGGCGCGGCTCCTTGACCGCAAGCACGGGGATCGAAGCATCGACGGCTTGGGAGGCGATCGCGACGGCAGCGCCGCGGCCGGCGGCATCCACGATGAAGCCCGCGCCGTCCGCCTTGGTGCCGGCGACCGCGACGAAGACATTGCCCGGCGCCACCTTGCGGCTATCCGAAGACAGGCCCGAAATATCAAGCAGGCCTGCCGGGCCTTCGAGCTGTGCTTCAAGTTCCGGAAACTGATCTCCGGCCAAGTCTCGCAATTTCATCGAATGCACTTTTCTCTCTTGAAGCCGATTCACCCCTCGCGAATCGGCGTCGATATTCATTCACACTCAATAAGACACCAGCAAGGCCGATCCGCCCTCCCCGAATTTCGGCTCGATGCCGAGAATAGGGGCCGCACGCCTGATGATCTCGCGGGCGATCGGGCCGGCGGTACCGGCGGAGATCGTTCCGCCATAGGCTTTCTCGCCGGTCTTCGGCTCGTCGCAGAAAGTGATCACTGCATATCTGGGATCGTTCATGGGGAATGCGGCGATAAAGGAATTGAAATTCAGGGTTGCCGAATAACGCCCGTTCACCACCTTGTCGGCCGTGCCCGTCTTGCTGCCGACGGAAAAGCCCGGCACGCGGGCAACACGTCCGGACCCCTTGTAGCCGTTGAAGTCGAGGAGATAGCGGATCTCGTCGCTGGTTGTCTTCTTGATGACCTGCGTGGCAATCTCATCGGCCTGTTCGCGTGTGCGCGGTAGGAATGTCGGCTCGATCAGTTTGCCGCCGTTGACGAGAGCGGCAGCCGCCACCCCTGTCTGCAGCGCCGTCGTCGAGACACCATGGCCGAAGGAAATCGTGATCGAATTGATCTTCTTCCAAACGCGCGGCTGGCTCGGCATCTTCACTTCGGGCAGTTCGGTCTGCATCTTCGTCAGCAGGCCGAACTTGGTGAGATAGTCCTTCTGCGCGTCGATGCCGACGATGTCGATGACACGCGCCGTACCGATATTCGAAGAATACTGGAAAATCTCGGGAACGGTCAGCCAGCGGCGCTGCCCGTGAAAATCGTGGATGGTGAAGCCGCCGATATAGATCGATTTGCTGGCATCGAAACTGTCGGTCATCTTCACCTTGCCGCTATCGAGCGCCATGGCCAGCGAAAAGGTCTTGAACGTCGAGCCCATTTCGAAGGTGCCGTTGGTCATCCGGTTGAGCCAACCCTCCTTGGCGCCTTCCTGCGGATCGTTCGGATCGAAATCCGGCGCCGATGCCATGGCCAGCACTTCCCCCGTATGCACGTCGATGACCGCAGCACCGGCGCCCTTGGCCTGGAAGTTGTTGACGGCGTTGACGACCGCGTCCCGGACGATGTTCTGCACGCGCAGGTCGATCGATAGCCGCACCGGCTCGAGCGGCTGGTCGCTGGTCATGCCGACGGAGGCGAGATCGGCAAGCCCCTGGTCGTCGATAAATTTCTCCATGCCGGCGACACCGCGGTTGTCGATGTTGACGTAACCGAGGATGTGCGCGGCGGTCGCCCCACCAGGATAGAAGCGGCGCTTCTCCGGCCGGAAGCCGATGCCGGGAATACCGAGCGCCAGGATCTGGCTCTGCTGCTTCGGCGTCAGTTGCCGGCGCAGCCAGGCGAAATGCGAGGTCTTGACCGAGAGCTTCTTATAAGTGTCCCTGACGTCGAGTTCGGGCAGCACCGTTGCAAGCTTCTCGACCGCCTCGTCGGCATCGACGATCTTGTTCGGTTCGGCAAACAGCGAGACGGTGCGGATGTCGGTGGCCAGCACCTCGCCGTTGCGGTCGAGAATGTCGGGGCGCGAGGCCATCAGCCGGTCGGGCGGCAGGATGCTGGAGACGACCTCCTGATCCTTCATCGCATATTCGACGAGACGGCCGCCGATGACGGCGTAGACACCCATGAAGCCAAGGATCAGCAGGCCGACGCGGCTTTTTGCCTGCCCTGATTTCTTCTTGCGCGATCCCTCGATCGCCAGGCCGGCGGGGGAAGGACCGCCGAACCGGTTATAGACGCCGGCGGAGAAATGCGCCTGGCTCTTCAAAACCATGATGCGGGAAAGAAACGACATTATTCCTCCACCGATCCGGTTTCGATCTGGTCTGCATCCTCTGCCTCGCCGCGTGGCGCGGGCACCGGAATGGGCTGCGCCTTGGCGGTGGCTTGCACGCCCTTGGTGTCTGGTGCGCCTTTGGCGCTGGCCACGGTCGCGCTCTTCGCGCTGACCTTTGCCTCCGTCACGTCAGGCACGGGAACCTCGGATTTCAGCATCGGCAATTCCTTGGCATGCACGAGCGCCGTCGATTCCGTCGGCTGCAGCTTCAATTCTTCATTATAGGCCTTGACCAGCCGCTCCAGCCGGTTCGGCTGCGATTGCAGCGCCCAGTCGGCCTTGAGAAGGTCGATCGTGTCCTTCTCGAGCTTGATCTCTGCTTCGAGGCGATGAACCTCCTCGAGCTTCAATTCGGCGCGGTGCTTGATCGTGTAGGTCACGGCGGCGGTGGCCGTCATGACGCCGATGAGCACGAGATCGAACGTTTTCAGCATATCAACCTCCAAGCTTTCCGAGACTGGCAAGATTGGGAAACCCGAAGAGCGACATATCCGCGGCTTCGGCGGCGGCGTCCGTCCTCAGACCGGCGCGCAGCTTGGCGGAGCGGGCGCGCGGATTGATCTCCGCCTCCGCCTCGCTTGCCGAAACCATCGGCTTGCCGATCGCTGCAAAGGTTGCCGCCCGCTCATGCGCGACCGGCAGATGCCGCGAACCCGACGCCTTGCCGGCGCGGTCGGAGAAGAATTTCTTGACGATGCGGTCTTCGAGCGAATGAAAGGTGACGACGACAAGCCGACCGCCGGGTTTCAGCACCGATTCCGCCGCAAACAGCGCCTGCGCCAGTTCGCCGAGCTCGTCGTTGACGAAGATGCGCAATGCCTGGAAGACGCGCGTTGCCGGATGGATCTTGTCCTTCATCTTGCGCGGCGTGACGAGCTCGATGAGACCGGCGAGATCGCGTGTCGTTTCAAATGGCTTTTCGGCGCGGCGCTTCTCGATCGCATGGGCGATGCGCGGCGCCTGGCTTTCCTCGCCGAGAAAATGGAAGATGCGGATGAGATCCGCGACCTTGGCGCGGTTGACGACATCGGCGGCCGAAACGCCTTCGGCCGACATGCGCATGTCGAGCGGCCCGTTCTTCTGGAAGGAGAAGCCACGTTCGGCCTCGTCGATCTGCATGGAGGAGACGCCGATATCGAGCACGACGCCGTCGAGCCCGCCTTGCGGCGCATGATCGGCAAGATGCGAGAATTGCGAATGAACGAGCCTGAGACGACCGCCATGGGCGGCGACCATCGCTTGGCCAGCCGCAATCGCCGTCGGATCGCGGTCGAGCGCAATCACCTCGGCGCCAGCCGCAAGGATGGCCAAGCTGTAACCGCCAGCACCGAATGTACCGTCGAGGATGAGTTTGCCGGGCGCGGGCGCCAATGCCGCAAGCACTTCACCCAGAAGAACAGGAATGTGACGAACCGGTCCGCCACCGGCATCAGTTGAACCTCCGCCAGGATTCGCCACCATTCCGTTCCCTCGTTCTTTCAGGAACGCTTGCCCGCCAGCTTGCGCTCCCCTCGTGCCTGCGCCTGTGCGGCCACAAAAGCCTGCGGCTGCCAGAGCTGAAAATGATCCGCCCGACCGACGAAGGTCACTTCGTCCGAGATGCCGGTAAAGCCACGAATGAAATCCGTGACCATCAGCCGCCCCTCGGCGTCGAGCTTCATGAAGACCCCGCCTCCATGAATAAGAAGCGACATCTCGTTCGCATCCGGCGAAAACGGATCCTCCGCAGCAATCTGCCGTTCGAATCTTTCGAGAAGATCCGGACCGCCGATGCTGATCGCCGGAAACACAAAGTCCTGGAAGCAGTAGAGCTCCTGGACGTTGCGCTGCGCCAGCACGGAACGGAAAGCCGAAGGCACGGAAACCCTGCCCTTGGCGTCGATCCTGTTGGTCGCGTTCGAAAGGAAGCGGTTCATGACACGAAACATCCGTTCCCGCAGGGATCCGGACCAAAAGACGCCCGAAACTCCCGATATCAGGCACAGCTTCGCAAGCCGGATGAGCAAAAACCCCTCCGACGCTTCCGGAGAGGAAGGCGCCTTTGCTTTGCGATGAATGGGCAGGTGATTGCCCTGGTGCAGTGCGCATTTGGGATAGCATGGGACCATATGGGCGTCAATGGGATACGCCTATTTTGCAATAGACGCATGATCAAAAATTTATAAGCCGTTAAGTTTAACAAAGGGTTAGCGGCGTCATCTTACATATGACACGCATTGGTATTCCTGCAGGAAAAATCCATCCAATGGATGCATAAACATCTGCTTGAAAAACAGCCGGTTTCAGCGACTTACGCTGAAAATCCGGCTGCCGCGCCCGCAAGATGATAATCGCCAGTTGGCCTGTAAGCCGGGTTCTGTATGGCTCCGGCGTGAACCGGAACGTGGCAGCCATTCCTCTGGGACAGCGTTCGCACGCTGCCTCACGCAACCCACCCGGATGACTGGCCTGGAAACCAGCCGGAAAGCCTTTCGGCCTACCGCGTCATCCCTATTCGGTCTTGCTCCCGGTGGGGTTTACCGTGCCATTTCCGTTGCCGGAGATGCGGTGGGCTCTTACCCCACCCTTTCACCCTTACCTGTCATGACAGGCGGTTTGCTTTCTGTGGCACTTTCCCTGAGGTCGCCCTCGCCGGACGTTATCCGGCACCGTGTTTCCGTGGAGCCCGGACTTTCCTCACCCTACCGCCTTTCGGCATTGGTAAAGCGCGGCTGCCCAGCCAACTGGCAGGGCTCCCATAAACGAGAGAGATCGCAATTGCTATCGAAATAAATGA
This sequence comes from Rhizobium sp. WYCCWR 11152, assembly GCF_013087615.1. Classification (NCBI taxonomy): domain Bacteria; kingdom Pseudomonadati; phylum Pseudomonadota; class Alphaproteobacteria; order Hyphomicrobiales; family Rhizobiaceae; genus Rhizobium; species Rhizobium sp. WYCCWR 11152. The sequence continues at coordinate 207,313 of NZ_JABFCP010000006.1, forward strand.
TATCGCTCAGAGCAATTCCAGCAAAACTGCGCAGCGGTTTTGCGTCCGGAATTGCGCAAGAACAAAAACAGGGAGCACCTCCGTGATTCGGAGAAAAACGGAAATGCTCTAGCGAAATTGCGGTGTGAAATCCGTCGAGTAGCCCTGTTCGCCGATTCCGCCTGACAAAAGCAGCTCGGCCCCAAGCCGACCGATTTCGTCCGAGCTCTTGGCCGACGTGCCGGCGCAGCCCGTCAGCACCGCGATCTCCGGCGATGAGCTATAGCCGATCATCGGGTAGCCGCTTTCCGTATGCGACACGACGCAGGCGGCCGCCGAAATCGAAAGCGGCACCATATCGGGCACGAGACCTTCAACGATGCGCTTGAGATGCGCGCGCACCTTATCGCGCCCCTCGGTCTTGAACCAGGCGCGCATTTCCGTGTCGTCGCTGAGCGCCAGATCGTCAGGATCGCCGCCGATCTTCAGGTAGAATTTGCCGTCGGGATACCGGATCGGCGGAAGCAGGTAGATATCGATGCCGGGCGCCCGGAGAATGAGCGACGGCATCGCGGCCAGGCGCGCCGCGTCGGCCTCGCTTACCTCGAAAAGCGTCACGGTCCGGGCATAAACCGTCATGGCAACAGGCTGCGGCAACAGATTCTCCGCAATGGAAAATCCGCCCGCTGCCAGCAGCACCTTTTCAGCACGATGGGTCAGGCCACCGGCCGTCTCGACAACAGCCGATCCACCTTCGCTGCGGATCGAGACAGCGTGATCGCGGATGACCGCGGCGCCTGCCTTTTCCGCCAGCAGCGATTGGGCTTTCACAAGCTTGCGCGGACTGATGTGGCCGGCCCCCCTCGCCTCGAAGACGCCCGCGCCCCCATCGGGAAAGGCGAAGAAGGGAAAGGCGGCCTTCAGCCCCGCCTCATCGAGCAGGCTGGTTTCGACGCCGAGCGAAACGGCGGCCTGTCGGGTCTTCTCGAGATAATCGCCCCCCGTCGGCGCGACGACAACGCAGCCGACCTCGCGATAGAAATCGATGCCGCTGTCGCGGGCGATCTCGCCATAGCGGTCGATCGAGCGGTTGGCGAGCAGTGCCCAATTGCGGTCGGGATCGATGGTGCGAGTGATGCGCCCCTCGTCGTAATGGCTGGCGAAGACGCCCTGATGCGCCTTGCGGTCATCAGGCTCGTCCGGGCCAATCACCGCGACACCGTCCGCTTGGCGCGCCAGATGCCGCGCCGCTGCTGCCCCCATCAACCCGCGGCCGACGACGATATATTTGAAATCGACTGCCATGCTGTCTCCTCTCAACAGCGCCGCGCGCCTTTTCAGACGCGCAGAGGACGCTGTAACACTTTGAATTGCTGCATTCGATTTAAGGAATCATGCAGCAGCGAAAACCGGCGTCAGTGCGCCGCCGAAATCCGCTTCGCCCAGCTGCCCTTCCGCCAGAAGCACGGCTCCTAAGCGGCCGAGTTCGTCGGAAGATTTGGCCGCAACGAAATTGCCGCCGGTCAGCAACGCGATGCGCGGCGACTGCGTAAATCCGGCATAGGGATAACCGGTCGGCGTGAAATTCGCTACGCAGGGCGCCGAGGTGACCGGGCAGCCGGCAAGCCCCGGCATCAGCTGCAGGGCGACGCGCGAGAGATGATTGCGCTCGGCGGCACTGCCGTCGGAACGGAACCACGCCCCCGCATCCTCCAGCCTGCCGAAGGAAAGCGCCTCGGTGTCGCCACCGAGTTTCAGATAAGTCTTGCCGTCGGGATAACGCACCGGCGGCAGGATATAGATGTGATCCTCTTCCCGGTCACCGAGCACGATCGTCGACGGCATATCGCCGAAGATCGCCATCTCGCGTTCGCCGATCTCATAGAAGGCGACCGTTCGCGCCATGACCCTGGTATCGACGGGACGCGGCAGCAAGGCATGGAAATTACTGAAACCGCCAGCGGCGACCAGCACGCGCTCGGCGCTGTAGCTTCTGCCGCCGGCCATCACCTGGACATGGGAACCCGCATCGCGCACCGATGTTGCGGTCGCCTCGATCAGCGATACGCCGCCCTGTTCGGCAAGCTTTGCCTGCGCGCGCACTAGCGCCCGCGGGTTGATGTAGCCGGCGCGCTTGCGCTCGAAATATCCTGTGAAATCGGCGGCGACGGCAAGATAGGGAAAACGTTGGCTAAGTTCCGACGGTGCGATGGTCTCGATATCGCTGCCGAGCGTCCGGCTGACCGTCAGCGCCCTTTCGATATAGTCCTGCTCGTCCTTCTCAGGACCGGCAAAGAGGCAGCCGACCTCCGAATAGAAGGAGATGCCGCTCTTTGCCTCGATCTCGCCGTAGCGGTCAAGCGCGCGGGCGGCGAAGGTCCCCCAGGCAAGATTGCCATCGAAGGTGCGGGTGATGCGCGCTTCGTCGTAATGGCTGGCGAAGACACCGTGATGGGCCTTGCGCTCCTCTGGCTCGCGCGGGCCGATGAGTGCGATGCCGTCGGCCATCGAGGAGAGATGCCGTGCGGCGGCGGCACCCATCATGCCGCGTCCGATGATGATGAACCTGAAATCGACTGCCATATCCCACCTCGCTAAATTCCAGCGATACCATGGCAATCATCTTGAATCATCCAGCTCTTGTCAGGGATAAGCGCTTCAGGCTCAGAGCATTGCCAGAACCTTGCCGCAATAGGACTTGGACACCGGGTTCATGCGCGTGGCGCCATGACCGGCATTATATTTGAGGATGGTGTTGCAGGTCTGGCCACCACCGAGATCATGGGCGGCAGCCAGATATTTCATGCCGTACTTGATGTTGGTTTCCGGATCGAACAGGCCCTTGGCGCTGCCGGAATAGCCCATCATGCGGGCAGTTGCAGGCTTAATCTGCATCAGGCCGATTTCACCGTGGCTGCCGCGCGCATTCGGATTGAAATTGCTTTCGATGCGGATGACCGCGGTCGCAAGCGCAACCGGTACATCATATTGGCTCGCATATTTGCTGATCAGTGCGGAATAGGAATTGCCGGAAACATTGGCGACGGGATAACCGCTCTGGCGCTCGACCGTCTTCAGCGGGCGCTCCGCCGTCTTGAGCGGACGCTTCGCCGGCTTGACCGAACGCTCCGCTTTCTTCAACGGGCGCTCTGTCTTCTTTGAAGGACGCTCGACCTTCTTCACCGGCGCATCAGCTCGCACACCCCAATCATTCGCAAAGGCAAAGCTATTTCCGGCCAGCACCATGCCAACGCATGTTGCAGCAACAACAATCAGTTTTCTCATGTAGTCTTGATCACTCCGACCCAAAGAATTACCGGACGGCGCGCCTCGCTGTCATAATGAATACCAGATCAATGGCAGATCAGGATTCGCGGTAATTCTTATCGTTTCACATAACGCCAGTGGTTTAACTCGAAAACAACCCCGAGCCCCGGTTGGCGACGTTCTTAGACCATCGCAATGAGGAGATAATAGGGAAATGATGTGGCAGGCCGAATTTCGCGCTGCAGTGCGAAATTCGGCGTTTCAGTAATTGTCGAGGAATCAGGAATAACGCGGCAAAGCCGACAGCAGCCGGTGCAATGTGTCGATCGTCGAGAAATCGGCGATGCCATCTATCCGTTCGGGCCGAAAATGCCGCTGGAAAGCTTCGACGTCACCGGCCATTTTTTCCGAGAATTCGCCTGTGATTTCAGTGCCGTAACCATAAAGCGACAGCATCGACTGCAGCGCTTCCACAGGTTGGCCGGTATCGCCGCGCTGGAAGAAGCGCCCGCCGGTGATCGTTGCCGGCTCGACCCAGTGCCCAATGCCCGCTTGGTAGAGCGCGGCCCAGGGGAATTTCTCGCCCGGATCGACCTTGCGGATCGGAGCAACATCGGAATGCCCGAGGACCCGTTCAGGCGTGATCGACCAACGTTTGACACAGTCGCGACACAATTCGATCACCGCGGCGATCTGCTCTTTCGGATAATCAGGAAGCCCGCCCGGATGGCCGGCATTGGCGATCTCGATGCCGATCGACAGCGAATTGATATCGGTCTCGCCGTGCCAGCTGCTTTTTCCCGCATGCCAGGCACGCCGCATTTCCGGCACGAGCTGCACGACCTCGCCATTCTCATGCACGAAATAATGGCTGGAAACCTGGCTTTCGGCGCGACAGAGCCAGTCGAGCGCACCATCTGCCGTCGGCATGCCGGTATAGTGCAGGAGGATCATATCCGGACGGCGCCCGTCCGCCCGTTCGCCGTGGTTCGGCGAAGGCTGCACGTGGGCGCTTCTGCAGTCGGCCTCGAAAGAGGTCATGCGGCGCGGCGTTCCTTCTCGATCGCCTCATAGGCCGCGTTCAGCGCCGCCATGCGCTCATTGGCGATCACATGGAATTCCTTCGGCACGCCGCGCGAGATCAGCCGGTCGGGATGATGTTCGCTGACGAGGCCGTGGTAGCGGCGGCGGATGGTCGGGAAATCATCCGAAGGCGAGACGCCGAGCACCTTGTAGGGATCACCGCCGGTCGAGACGTGACGGGCGGCGATCTGCTCGAAGCGGGTCTCGCTCATCTGGAAGATCTCGCCGATATGGCCCAGGAAATTCAGTTCCTTCTCGTGGATCAGCCCGTCGGCCTTGGCGATGTGGAAGAGCCCGTCGAGCACGTCTTCCAGCACCGGGCAATTGGCCGCACAGGTAACGCAGAGCGTGGAGAGCCGTTCGGCATAGGCTTCGTAGCCGGCGACGTCCTGACGCGCGAGATTGTAAAGCCTGGCGACATTTTTCGCCTGATCCTGCGGAAACTCGAAGATTTCGCGAAAGGCTTCGACCTCCTTCTCGCTGACGATGCCGTCGGCCTTGGCCATCTTGGCCGACAGCGCGATGATCGCCACCGAGAAAGCCACCTTACGCCGGGTCTCGGGATCGCCTTCAAAAACCGTGCGGATAGCCTCGACCACCGCAGACAGCGCATTGCCTGCGGTATTGCCAATGGCATTCAACAGTTTTTCCCAGAAGGACATCGAAAATCTCACACACGTGTCAACTTATAGAGAAACAGCTTGACCAAAGAATCGCAGCCTTTGCAAGGCGACTATTCGTCGTAGGGCCGAACACAGTTTTCACGATTTGGTAATTGTCGCACCGCAACAAACGATTCATCACGCCCGCTTTCATCTCGCGTGAGGGCATGGCCGGCAGTCGCGGGCATCGCCCGGGCACGTGGATTCCGGAGCGCGCGGCGGAAATTTCCACGGGCAGTTCCCGACACGTAGACCGGGTTGAAACGATTATATCAGCACTTCGCGTCGCCTTTGCGATCCAACACGGCAGAAACGCGCATTTTTCGTAAATTCTTTACTTTACAGGGCCCTTTCCCTGCCGCATCCATGCGCTAGCTAACGCTGCCGCACCGAAACACCGTAGGAGGGATCATGGCCAAACAGAAAGTCGCAATGCTGACCGCCGGAGGCCTGGCGCCCTGTCTTTCGTCCGCCGTCGGCGGCCTTATCGAACGCTATAGCGACGTCGCGCCCGAGCTCGAAATCGTCGCTTACAAGTCGGGCTACCAGGGTGTGCTCCTCGGCGACAGCATCGAGATCACCCGCGCGATGCGCGAAAAGGCGCCGCTGCTGCACCGCTATGGCGGCTCGCCGATCGGCAACAGCCGCGTCAAGCTCACCAATGCCGCCGACTGCGTCAAGCGCGGCCTGGTCAAGGAAGGCGAGAATCCGCTGCGGATCGCCGCCGAACGCCTCGCCAATGACGGCATCACCATTCTCCACACGATCGGCGGCGACGACACCAACACCACGGCCGCCGACCTCGCCGCCTACCTCGCCGCCAACGGCTACGATCTGACCGTCGTCGGCCTGCCGAAGACTGTCGACAATGACGTCGTGCCGATCCGCCAGTCGCTCGGCGCCTGGACGGCCGCCGAAGTCGGCGCGCATTTCTTCGACAATGTCGGCAACGAGCAGACGGCCGCCCCCCGCACCCTCGTCATCCATGAAGTCATGGGCCGCCATTGCGGCTGGCTGACGGCCGCCACCGCCCGCGCCTATCTGCAGCGCACCAGCCGCAACCAGTATGTCGACGGCCTGATGATGGACGCGCACCTGAAGAGTATCGACGCCGTCTACCTGCCTGAGATGGCCTTCGACCTCGACGCCGAGGCCGCCCGCCTGAAGGAAAGCATGGACCGCAACGGCCACGCCACGGTCTTCGTCTCGGAAGGCGCCTGCCTCGATGCCATCGTCGCCGAGCGCGAAGCCGCCGGCGAGACCGTCAAGCGCGATGCTTTCGGCCATGTGAAGATCGACACGATCAATGTCGGCGCCTGGTTCCAGAAGCAGTTCGCCAATCTGCTCGACGCTGAGCGTTCCCTCGTGCAGAAATCAGGTTATTTCGCGCGCTCGGCGCCCGCCAACGGCGATGACCTCAGGCTGATCCAGAGCATGGTCGATCTCGCCGTCGAAAGCGCGCTCAATAAAGTCTCCGGCGTCACCGGCCATGATGAAGGCCAGAACGGTAAATTGCGCACTATAGAATTCCCGCGCATCAAAGGCGGCAAGGCTTTTGACCTTTCGACGGCATGGTTTGCCGAAGTCATGGACAATATAGGCCAGAAATACAAAGAAGCGTGATTGACGGATGGTTAATATGATGTCTTTGCTTGTTCCTGAGGAATAGGAGGAGACACCATGTCACTTGAAGCTTGGCTCGCTTTTGCGGCCGCATCCGCCATCATGCTGGCCATACCGGGGCCGACGATACTGCTCGTCGTTTCCTATGCGCTCGGTCATGGGCGCCGGACGGCGTTCGCGACGGTGGGCGGCGTGGCGCTTGGTGACTTCACGGCGATGACGGCTTCTCTCTTCGGTCTCGGCGCCGTCCTGGCCGCCTCCGCGACCCTCTTCACCGTCTTGAAGTGGATCGGCGGCGCCTATCTGATCTGGTTGGGAATCAAGCTCTGGCGGGCTCCCATCATCGGCGAACCGGTTGCCGACAACGACAACCTGCCGGAGGAGAAGTCGCTCAAGATCTTCCTCCACGCCTATGTCGTCACCGCCCTCAATCCGAAGAGCATCATCTTCTTCGTCGCCTTCGTGCCGCAGTTCCTCAATCCGGCCCTGCCCTTCGTCGGGCAGATGGCGATCATGGAAGCGACCTTCCTCGTTCTGGCGATCCTCAACGCCTCTACCTACGCCCTTCTCGCCCATAGCGCGCGCGGACTGATTCGCAAGGCGAGCATCCAGCGCGCAGTAAACCGAACCGGAGGCACTCTGCTGATCGCTGCAGGGGCTGTAACGGCCGGGTATCGCCGTATTGCAGCCTAGTAATATTCCGTGGTTGCCGGAATGCCACGAATAGGTTAATGGGGTCACCAGGGCTTAGGCTTTTGGTAACTTTTATACGCTGCCGGGGCGGCGCGATTTCACGAAAGTGGCGGAATGGTAGCGATCGGATTATCCGGCCTGAAACGCAGTCTTGTCGTCTCGACGATACTCTGCGGCGTGATGACGGGATGTACGAGCGTCGAATACACGTCCCAGGCCGAACTGACAGCCGCCCAGACCGTCGTGCCGATGCCGAAACCCGGCGAAGATGCAACACTCGCCGCGATCCCGACAGCCGAAGGCACAGCCGGTCAGGCGGTGGCAGGCGCCATCATTCCCCAGGCACCCCCCTCTTTGACCGCAACGGCGATGCCGGCCGTGACGACAGCTTCTCAGCCTGGCGATCTTGCCATGCAGGCAGGCATGCAGCCGGCAGCCTATGCGCAGATCCCGCTGACGCCCGAAATGACGGCGATCCAGTCCGTCGTGCCGACGCCGCGTCCGGGAACGGCGGCACAGCCGACGACGCAGCTTGCCTTTGCCGCGACACCGCAAAACAGCGCGCTTGCAGCACTTGCCGCAGTCGACACCACGCCGCGCGCCAGCATGGACTACGGTTTCGACGAATCCGGGCCGATCGATCCGCCGACCGCACCCCCGATGTTCAGCGACGACGACAAAGACGATGCGCCGACCGTCGAGAAGAGCTTTGTCACCAAGCTCATTCAGAAATATTCGAAAATCTACGAAATTCCCGAGACCCTGCTCCATCGCGTCGTCCATCGCGAGAGCCGCTATAATGCGAAGGCCTACAACAAGCGCGGCTATTTCGGCCTGATGCAGATCAAGTACAACACCGCCAAGTCCATGGGCTACGGCGGCGCCCCGGGCGGCCTCTTCGATGCCGAGACCAACATCAAATATGCCGCGAAATATCTGCGCGGAGCCTGGCTCGTCTCCGACAGTAAGGAAGACGACGCCGTTCGCCTTTACGCGCGCGGTTATTATTACGACGCCAAGCGCAAGGGCATGACCGACATCGCCCAAGGTAACTACTGACACCAGACATTGTCGAAACGGCCATCGCAGCCCCAGCCTATGGCTGCGCCTGTTGCTGCGATCCGGCCTGCTGCTGCGCCCCCGATTGCGGCAGGGCCGCCAGGATCGCCTTCAGCAGCGTCTGCGGCTGGTAGTCGAGCCGGCTCGGTGTCAGGCCAAGCCTGACGACCACCAGATTGGCGGAAGGCACGATCGCCACGCTCTGCCCATCGTGCCCCGTCAGCCAGAATGTATCCTCAGGCAGCCCGGCCCCAGCGCTCGAGCCGCGGCCGGGCGCCAGCCAGGCCTGGCCCTGCGAATACCGCCCGTTCGAAGCCGCCGTCGGGGTGCGCATGGCGCCGACGAAACCCTCCGGCAACAGTCGCTGGCCGTTCCACACGCCATCCTGCAGCAGGAACTGCCCGAAGCGCGCCCAGTCATGCGCCGTCGCATAGAGATAGGAGCTTCCGGCGAAGGTGCCGCGCGCATCGAGTTCGAACACGGCACTCGTCATCCCGAGCGGCGCAAACAACGCATCGTGCGGATAGGAAAAGGCCGCCTGAGCATTGCCGACCCTGTCCATCCAGATGCGCGAGAGCAGCACGGCCGTGCCGCTCGAATAGCGGAAGCGCTGGCCGGGTGCCGCCTCCATCGGCGCATTGGCCGGCAGCGATACCATGTCGGGATCGAGATAGAGCATGCGCGTCACATCGGCGACGTCGCCATAGTTCTCGTTGAAGGCAAGACCGCTCTCCATGCCGAGCAGATCGGAAACCTTGATCTTGGCACGCGCATCGTTCTTCCACTGCGCCAGCAGGTTATCGTCGTCGAAGGAGATCTTGCCGCCGAGCATCTGCCGGCCGAGGATCGTCGCATTTACCGTCTTCGTCATCGACCAGCCGATCAGCGGCGTCTTCGCCGAGAAGCCGGGTCCATAGGCCTCAGTGACGATGCGGCCATTGCGCACCACCACGATCGCCCGCATGGCCGGGCCGGCAACACCGGGATCTGCCAGCAGCGCCGCGATCTTCCCGTCCGCTGGATTGCCGGTTCCCTCGCCCTCCGGCCACAAGGCGTCGTTCGCCTGCATCTTGACCGGCGGATCGAAAGGCGCCGCATTCGCCGCCGCCTCGAAATTGCCGTCCGGCACGCTCGTGCAGCCGAAAGCACCGCGATAGAGCGCATAACTCGGCGCAAACAGCCCCATGAAGCGCGCCGTCACACGGTCGTTGTCTCGGTCGACGCTGACGCGCACCAGCCGCAGCAGCGGATTTCCAGGCGCCTGGACGTCGTCATGGAGCACATCCTCGGCCTCGCGGCCGGCAATGAAGACGTTGGAGCAGACGATCTTTGCGGCATAGCCGTCGCCGACCCGCAGCAATTCCGGCGGCTGGGCGAAGAGCCAGCCGGCGGCGCCGATGACGACGAGGACGACAAGGAGAGCAAGCGCCTTCAGAATACGCAGGACAAATCGCATGACATTCCTCCATGACGGGAGAAAAGCAGGAATCGCACCCGCCGGAAAGGGGCCGACGCGAAGAAGGCGCACCATACCAATCACTTCCTGAAGATGTGATTGAGATCACGCTTCATTGAAGCCGCAGCCTCGCGAGAGGGCGCCCACAGCCCACGTCATCAAACTGTAGCAGTGGCGCGCTACACGCCCTGAACGCTAAAAAGGTGACAGACTCATGTCAGAATTTGCACCGGATGCCGGCTTCCGCAAGAACCGGAAACTCAAGGATGCCCTTCTCCGCCATAAGGCTTTTTCGAAGGATGGCTTTTCCGAGCGTCTCTTCGGCCTTCTCTTCTCCGGCCTCGTCTATCCGCAGATCTGGGAGGATCCGGATCTCGACATGCAAGCGATGGAGCTGAAGCCAAACCATCGCATCGTCACCATCGGCTCCGGCGGCTGCAACATGCTCGCCTATCTCTCCAAAGCGCCGGCTTCGATCGACGTGGTCGATCTCAACCCGCACCACATCGCGCTGAACCGCCTGAAGCTTGCCGCCTTCAAGCATCTTCCCGGCCATGCCGATCTCGTCCGCTTCCTGGCAATGCCGAACGAGAAGTCGAACAGCCGCGCCTACGACCAGCATCTCGCCGCCCGTCTCGATGAGGCGACCCGCAGCTACTGGAACGGCCGTAAATTCGGCCGTCGCCGCGTCACAGTCTTCGACCGCAACATTTACGAAACAGGCCTGCTCGGCCGCTTCATCGGCGCCGCCCACCTTCTTGCCCGCCTGCATGGCGTCAAGCTGCGCGAGATGACCAAGACCCGCTCGATCCGTGAGCAGCGCCAGTTCTTCGACGAACAGATCGCGCCGCTCTTCGAAAAGCCGGTCGTGCGCTGGATCACCGGCCGCAAGAGCTCGCTCTTCGGCCTCGGCATTCCGCCGCAGCAATATGACGAACTCGCAAGCCTTGCCGCCGATCATTCGATCGCGCCGGTGCTGAAGCACCGCCTGGAAAAGCTCGCCTGTCATTTCCCGATGAGCGACAACTATTTCGCCTGGCAGGCCTTCGGCCGCCGCTATGGCACCGAATCGGAAGGCCCTTTGCCGACCTATCTGAAGTCGGAGCACTATCAGGTGATCCGCGCCAATGTCGACCGCGTCAATGTCCACCACGCAAGCTTCACCGAGCTTCTGGCCCGCGAGCCGGCCGCCTCACGCGACCGCTACATCCTGCTCGACGCACAGGACTGGATGACGGACGAGCAGCTGAACGACGTCTGGACGGAAATCACCCGCACGGCGCGCGAAGGCGCCCGCGTGATCTTCCGCACCGCCGCCGAAAAAAGCATCATCGAAGGCCGTCTGGCTCCGGCGATCCGCGACCAATGGGATTACTTCGAAGAGAAGTCGCGTGAACTGACTGCGCTTGATCGTTCGGCAATCTACGGCGGCTTCCACATTTACGGGAAGAAAGCGTGAGCAAGGTCGGCACTGAGACGGCAGGACAGAGCGATGAACATGCCAGCCTCATGGATGGCATGTACCGCTACCAGCGCCATATCTACGACCTGACCCGCAAATATTATCTTCTCGGCCGTGACAGCACGATCCGCAACCTCGACGTGCCCGAAGGCGGCACGCTGCTTGAAGTCGGCTGCGGCACCGGGCGCAACATGGCTTTCGCCCATAGGCATTTCCCGACCGCCAAGCTGTTCGGCCTCGACATTTCCCAGGAAATGCTGATTTCGGCGCGCAAGACCTTCGCCACCAAGGCGACGATCCCGGAATTCCGCGTCGCCGACGCCACGGCCTTCACACCGCGCGAATTCGGCGTCAGCGGTTTCGACCGCATCCTGATTTCCTACGCCCTGTCGATGATCCCGGACTGGGAGCGCGCCGTCGACGCATCGATCGCTGCCCTCAATCCCGGCGGCCAGCTGCACATCGTCGATTTCGGCCAACAGGAAGGCTTGCCGGGCTGGTTCCGGCGCATGCTGCAGTCCTGGCTTGCGAAATTCCACGTCACCCCGCGCCCCGATCTGCGCCCGGTCCTGGAAGCGCAAGCCCATGAAAACAACGCGACATTGTTGTTCGATACCGTCGGCGGCGGTTATGCCTGGCGGGCAGCTATTATCAGCAAGCGCTCATAATTCGCTTGAAACTAACCGATTTTTTACGTTGATATGATGAAAAGAGGGTTATCCTCTGCTGACTCGTCTTTTTCGAAGGTCAGGTTGTGGGGCAAAGAGATCATTCGAGCTACGACGGGACGCCCATGCGCCGGCTTTTGTTTTGCGTTTTGCCCTTGGCCGTCCTTTTGGCCGGCTGCAGTTCCTCCGGTTATGACTACCTCGAAACGGCGTCGATCAAGCCGAAGACGCGCTTCAAGGACACCGATCCCCAGGATTTCGGAGCCAAGCATCCGCAGCTCAACCAGGTGCACGGCATCGATATTTCCAAATGGCAGGGCGATATCGACTGGGGCACGGTGAAGAATTCCGGCGTCGCCTTCGCCTTCATCAAGGCCACCGAAGGCAAGGACAGGGTCGATCCGCGTTTCGACGAATACTGGCGAGAGGCCCGCGCCGCCGGCATCCCGCACGCTCCCTATCACTTCTACTATTTCTGCTCCTCGGCCGATCAGCAGGCAGACTGGTTCATCCGCAACGTGCCGAAGGAGGCCATGCGCCTGCCGCCGGTGCTCGACGTCGAGTGGAACGCTGAATCAAAGACCTGCCGCTACCGTCCCGACGCTGAAACGGTGCGCGCCGAAATGCAGCGTTTCATGGACCGGCTGGAAGCCTATTACGGCAAGCGCCCGATCATCTATACCTCGGTCGATTTCCACCGCGAAAATCTCGCCGGCTACTTCCAGGATTATCATTTCTGGGTCCGTTCGGTGGCAAAACACCCCGAGGTGACCTATTCCGACCGCCGCTGGGCCTTCTGGCAATATACCTCGACCGGCGTGATTCCCGGCATCAGTGGGCCGACCGATATCAATGTCTTTGCCGGCAGCGCAAAGAACTGGAACAATTGGGTCGCGGCCGTTTCCAAGGATAGAAATTCTTAGTAACGTCTTGCGATGTTTCTTGCTTCCGTCACATTCGTCTGTGAAAGCGACGGCAATCTGTTTGATATAAGGACCGCATCCATGCACCGCTCGCTCGCAAGCCGCTCTGCACTCGCTCTTCTGTTTGCCCTCGCCCTCGCAGGCGGCGCGGCCGCCCAGCAGGCGCAGGGCGCAGCCCCGGCAGCGCCCTGCGGCGGCGATCTGTCCGCTTTCCTCGAAGGCGTGAAGAAAGATGCTGTGGCAGCCGGCGCCAGTGCGGCAGCCGCCGACGAGGCTTTCGCCGGCGCCGATAGCGACCCCAAGGTCCTGAGCCGGGATCGCGCCCAAGGCGTCTTCAAGCAGACCTTCCTCGAATTCTCCCAGCGCACCGTCAGCCAGGCCCGCCTCGACATCGGCCGCCAGAAGATGAAGCAATATGCCGACGTCTTTGCCCGCGCCGAGCAGGAATTCGGCGTGCCCCCCGGCGTCATCACCGCCTTCTGGGCGATGGAAACCGATTTCGGCGCCGTCCAGGGCGATTTCAACACCCGCAACGCCCTGGTGACGCTGTCGCATGATTGCCGCCGCCCGGAACTCTTCCGTCCGCAGCTGATCGCCCTTATCGAGATGGTCCAGCATGGCGACCTCGACCCCGCCACCAATACCGGTGCCTGGGCCGGCGAGATCGGCCAGGTGCAGATGCTGCCGCGCGACATCATTGCCTATGGCATGGATGGCGACGGTGACGGCCATGTCCGCCTGAAACAGAGCAGCCCGGACGCTATCCTGACGGCGGCGAAATTCATCCAGCACCTCGGCTTCGAGCGCGGCCAGCCCTGGCTGCAGGAAGTGACCGTGCCCGACAACCTGCCCTTCGAGAAATCCGGTCTTGGCGGCACGATGAAGGCCGCCGAATGGTTCGCACTCGGCGTCAAGCCGCGCGACGGCAACACAGCTTTCGGCGATCTCGAAGGCGACCTCGTGCTGCCGCAGGGCCGCATGGGACCGGCCTTCATCGCCTATCCCAATTTCAAGATCTATCTCGAATGGAACAAGTCGTTCATCTACACGACCTCGGCCGCCTATTTCGGGACGCGCCTTTCGGGTGCCGAACCCTATCTCAAGGGCGTGCCGGAACAGGGACTTGCCAGCGACCAGATGAAGGCCTTGCAGACCAAGCTGCAGTCGCTCGGCCATGATGTCGGCGAGATCGATGGCATCCTCGGCTCCGGCACGCGTGTCGCGATCCAGAAGGAACAGCAGCGCCTCGGCATGCCGGCCGACGGCTGGGCGACGCCTGCCCTTCTCAACGCCCTCTGATCCTAAAGCATGCCGCGCAAAAGTGTGCAGCGGTTTTGCGACAACGGCATGCGTAAAAACAAAGAGCTAAAGCGCGACGAGCGAATCCGAAAGATCGCGACGCGCTTTAGCTGACATCTTGCCGCCCGCTTCGCAAGAAACGGGTGGCGCGATCCGCCGCCTGCGATACAGCATGAAACCGAAAACCGTTTTTCGGCAAAACGGCTTGCGGTGGAGGAACCGGCGTGGACAGCAGAATGAATGCCTGGACCTGGGGTCTGCTGGTCCTGCTCGGCCTGATCTGGGGCGCCTCCTTTTTCTTTGCCCGCATCGCCGTCCAGCACGTGCCGCCGCTGACCCTCGTCTTCTTCAGGCTGCTGCTCGCAGCGCTGGCGCTGCATATCTATATCGCCGGCCGTTTCGACTTCTATGCGATCCTCAAGGCCCGCTGGCGCGAATTCCTGATCCTCGGGCTCATCAACAATGCCCTGCCGCATGCGCTGATCTTTTTCGGCCAGACCCGCATCGGCGCCGGTCTTGCGGCGATCCTGAATGCGACGACACCGATCTGGACCGTGTTGATCGCCAACTACTTCACCTCAGACGAGAAGCTGTCGCCGGCAAAGATCGCCGGCTGCCTGGTCGGGCTGGCCGGGACGATCGTGCTGATCGGCCCCGGCATATCGGCCGGTGGCCAAGCCCCGCTCTGGGCGCTGCTTCTTCCCGTGCTTGCCGCGATCTCCTATGGTTTCGCCGCCACTTACGGAAAACGCTTCAAGAATGTTCCCGCCCCTGTCACCGCAGCCGGACAGTTGACCGCCTCTTCGCTGATTGCGCTGCCGCTGTCGCTGCTGGCCGATCGTCCTTGGGCGCTTGCCGCACCGTCGCTCGATGCCCTCCTCGCCATCCTGGCACTGGCGCTGCTGTCGACCGCCTTCGGCTACATCCTCTATTTCCGGATCATGGCGGCGGCTGGCGCCACCAATGCCTCGCTCGTCACCCTGCTGGTGCCGCCGAGCGCCATCCTTCTCGGCGTGCTCTTCCTCGGAGAAAGGCTCGCGCTGAGCGAGTTTGCCGGCATGGCGCTGATCGGTTTCGGCTTGGTCATTCTCGACGGCCGCGCCTATCGCATGCTCGCGAAGGCCGCCTGAAACCGGTTGCGAATTCCATATGTTTTCAACCAGTTGCGAGCCTGCCATGTTTTAGGCGCATAGGTAAATGTGCGATCGCCCGATTTAACGGCATGTTAAAATCTGTGAACAAAAATTTGTTGCAAATTAACAAATAATTTCAAACGCTTGCCGAAACACTATTCGACTTATCCACTGAACTCTTCTGCAGCGCAGCATAAGATCTGCTTCCCAACCGACATATTTCAGACATATTATCGGCCGGTTAACGCGAGGAGACAGACATGGGACTCACGCAATCCTTGAATGTTCTGTTGGTCAGTGCAGCGTTTGCTTTCGTCTTGTCCATGCTCTTCATCTGAGCTGGCCGACGAAAGTGTAATGACTGATAGTGCCTAAACTCCTGAATAGCTGATCAATCCGCCAACGAAAAAGCGCATGTCCCGCCCGACATGCGCTTTTCACTTTTACAGCGCCGCGCGTCTTTCAGACGCGCAAAGATCAGGCGGCTGCGCCAGCACTTTTTGTTTGCCGGCGGGAGAGGCCGAGATTGTCGAGCACGGCGGAAACCAGCGGCGCACGGTTCATCGTATAGAGATGGAAGTCGTGGATGCCGCGCCGGACGAGATCTTCGATCTGTTCGGCAGCGACTTCGGCGGCGACCTTCGCCCGCTCCTCGGGCTTGTCGTCGAAGCCTGCGAAGCGCTCGTCGAGAAAGGCGGGGATGATCGTGCCGCAGGCCCCGGCGAAGCGCTTCAACTGCGTCAGGTTCTGGATCGGCATGATGCCGGGCACAACGGGGATCGAGATGCCGGCGCCGCGCACCCGTTCCAGGTAACGCTCGAAATTATCGTTGTCGAAGAAGAATTGCGTCAGTGCCCGGTCGGCGCCATTGTCGGCCTTGCGCTTCAGCATGTCGATATCGGCCGCCGTGTCGCGGCTTTCCGGGTGTTTTTCCGGATAGGCGGAAACCGAAATCTCGAAATCGCCGATTTCCTTCAGGCCGGCCACCAGCTCCGCCGCATTGGCATAACCGCCGGGATGCGGCTGGTAGGGCGCACCGGCGCCGCCGGGCGCATCGCCGCGCAGCGCCACGAAATGCGTCACGCCGGCCTTGCGGAACGTGTCGACTACCTGATGCGTCTCCTCCTTGGTCGCGCCGACGCAGGTGAGATGCGAGGCTGTGGCAAGCGGCGTCTGCGACAGGAACCGAGTAACGGCGGTCAGCGTCGGCGCTCTGGTGGTGCCGCCGGCGCCATAAGTCACCGAGACGAAATCCGGGTCCCAGTCCTGCAGTTCTCTGACGGTATGCCAGAGCTGCCCTTCCATCTCCTCCGATTTCGGCGGGAAGAATTCGAAGGAGACCCTGATGTTGCGGCCGCGCGCTTCGTTTTTCAAAGCCATGTCATACCCTCCCGGCAAATGTAGGTTCGGCGCCTTCGCTCGTCTGCGAAGCCATGAGACGCCTCGGATCTCGCGCGAGCCAGACGGTGACCGTCAACCCCTGCCCGCTTTGCTGACCCGGATGAAGATCGACGACCTGCTCGACGTCGAGCCCGGCCTTGCGCAACCAGTCGGACATCGCCTGGTGCGAAAAACCGAGACGGACATGCGCATGCTCGTCGCGGAGATATTCGAGCGTGTGCGGCGCAAGGTCGATGACCACGAGCCGGCCGCCCGGCCGGAGCATGCGCGCCGCTTCCGCGATCGCAATCTCCGGCTGATCGAAGAAATGCAGCACCTGATGGATCGTCACCAGATCGAAATCCTGTCCCTCGAAAGGCAGGTTCAGGATATCGGCGTGGCGCACGGTGGCCTTGGTGATGCGGGACTTGTCGAGATTGGCGCGTGCCACGCTCAGCATGTCGCGGCTGGCATCAACGCCGGTCGCCCGGCGGTAGAGCCCGGACAGGAGTTCGAGGATGCGGCCGGTGCCGGTGCCGAGATCGAGCAGCGAGTCGATCGGCTGGCTGCCGAGCAGCCGGATGACGGCAGCGTCGACCTCCTCATCGGCCGCATGCAGGCGGCGAAGCTCGTCCCATTCGGCCGCGTTGCGGCTGAAATAGGCCTGTGCCCGCTCGGCGCGCTGGTGCTTGACCTGCGAGAGCCGCTCGCCGTCGCGAAGGATGGTCGGATCGTTCTCGGAAACATGCTTCAGCAACGCCCGCACCAGCATGGCGGCCTTACCGTCCTGCTTGAGGCGGAAATAGGCCCAGGCGCCTTCCTGGTAGCGTTCGATCAGTTCGGCCTCGCCGAGCAGCTTCAGGTGGCGCGAGATGCGGGGCTGGGATTGGCCGAGAATTTCGGTAAGATCGGTCACCGTCAGATCGCCGCCGTCAAGAAGTGCCAGAAGACGCAGGCGCGTGGGCTCGCCGGCCGCCTTCAAGACGTCCACCAGCGCCTCCAGTCCAAGCTTCAAGGGTTCGCTCATTTTCGATCCGATCAAGATATAAAGATATCTTTATGTGATTTGAAAAGCGGTGGCAAGCGAGAATTCGCTCTCTCCACGAAATTGGCTGCTCAAATTGCGACAGAGGCAGACATGAAAAAGCCCCGGCCGAACCGGGGCTTCCGAAAGCAAAAATGAGTGAAATCAGCGTGTCAGACGCTTGTGAGCCTGGCTGCCCGGGTTAAGGGCGTCGGGGCCGAGACGGCGAACCTTGTCCTGTTCATAATCCTCGAAGTTGCCTTCAAACCATTCGACATGGCCGTCGCCTTCGAAAGCGAGGATATGCGTCGCCAAACGGTCGAGGAACATGCGATCATGGCTGATGATGATGGCGCAGCCGGCAAAGTTCTCCAGCGCGTTTTCCAAGGCACCCAGCGTTTCCGTATCGAGGTCGTTGGTCGGTTCGTCGAGCAGCAGAACGTTGCCGCCGGCCTTCAGCATCTTGGCAAGGTGAACACGGTTGCGCTGACCACCAGAGAGATTGCCGACCTTCTGCTGCTGATCGCCGCCCTTGAAGTTGAAGGCGCCGCAATAGGCACGGGAGTTCATGTCGAACTTGCCAAGCTTGATGATTTCGGCGCCGCCGGAGATTTCCTCCCAGACCGTCTTGTCGGCCGCAAGGGTGTCACGGCTCTGGTCGACATAACCGAGATGCACGGTCTCGCCGATGCGGATCGAACCGCCATCCGGCGTTTCCTGGCCGGTGATCATCCTGAATAGCGTCGTCTTACCGGCGCCGTTCGGGCCGATGATGCCGACGATGCCGCCTGGCGGCAGCTTGATCGACAGGTCGTTGATCAGCGTACGGCCCTCGAAGCCCTTGGTGATGCCGTCCATCTCGATGACCACCTGGCCGAGGCGCTCGCTGACCGGGATGATGATCTGCGCGTCGCCGGGACGCTGCTTCTCGGCGGCATCCACCAACTGCTCATAGGACTTGATACGCGCCTTGGATTTGGCCTGACGAGCCTTCGGGCTGGAAGCGATCCATTCCTGTTCGCGGCTGATCGCCTTCTGGCGCGATGCGTCTTCGCGGCTTTCCTGCAGCATGCGCTTGGCTTTCGCCTGCAGGTAGGCCGAGTAGTTGCCTTCGTAGGGGATGCCACGGCCGCGGTCGAGTTCGAGAATCCATCCGGTGACGTTGTCAAGGAAGTAGCGATCGTGGGTAATCATCATCACGGCGCCCGGATAGTCGCGCAGATGTTTTTCGAGCCAGGCGATGGTTTCGGCGTCTAGGTGGTTGGTCGGTTCGTCGAGCAGCAGCAGATCCGGCTGCGAAAGCAGCAGGCGGCAGAGCGCAACACGGCGACGCTCACCACCGGAAAGGCTGGTGACTTCGGCGTCGCGCGGCGGGCAGCGCAGCGCTTCCATCGCCATCTCGACCTGGCTTTCCAGATCCCAGAGGTTCTGGCTATCGATGACGTCCTGAAGCTTGGCGCCCTCTTCCGCCGTCTCGTCGGAATAGTTCATCATCAATTCATTATAGCGATCGAGGACAGCCGTCTTCGAGGCGACGCCTTCCATGACATTCTCGAACACCGTCTTGTTGGGATCGAGATGCGGCTCCTGCTCCAGATAGCCGACCGTCGCACCTTCGGCGAGCCAGGCTTCGCCGGTATACTCCTTGTCCTGACCTGCGATGATGCGCAGCACGGTGGATTTACCCGCGCCGTTCGGACCAAGGATACCGATCTTGGCATCCGGGTAGAACGAAAGGTGGATATTCTCCAGGATCTTCTTGTTGCCATAGGCCTTGTTGAGGCCGGACATATGATAGATGAACTGACGTGCCATGCTGCGCTGCTCCGGGCGGGAAACTTCGATTGTGCCGCTATGTAGGCGAAACAGCGCCTGCGGGCAACGCCAAACCCGGTTTACTCAGGATTTCCGGTCAAAAGCCCGCAGCATCGACGACGCCCTCGTCACAGCCGAACGATGTTTTTCCAGCACCCTGGATCAGATCGGCAAGCCCGGCACTTTTCGCCGATGCCGCCCCGGCGGCTTCCGAAAGCCCGATCGTCAGCTCGCTGATCATCCTGACATTGCCGGCCCGCCGGCAGCTCATCTTGACGCGGTCGCCGGCACCCGGGCCGAAGCTCTTGTCGAAAGCCGCCTTGATCGCGTCGGCCTTGACCGGCTTGCCGATATTGGCAGCGAAAAGATCGCGCACCGCCGACGCGTTGAGTGCGCCCACGAGATGCACACCGACACCGAAATAGTCGTCGGCGCTCATCTTCGTGCAGGTGCCATGCTTCACCCATTCATGCCGTTCCAGGCCGGATTGCGTGCCGGGCATCGCCTTTGCGAGCGCCGTCTTCGTCTCCGCCGCAAGCGTGACCTCCGGCAGCTTGTTCCAGTCGCCATCCTTGTCGGCGGCCTTCTGCTCGGCGCTTACGCCGCAATAATCCTGCCGCATTGGCCAAAGTCCGTGCAAGGAAAAGTTCGTCGCATCGGGACGCTCGCCGGTCTGGCTCGCACACTCGGCCTTCTTCTGGTTCGTCTGGCAAAAGGCCGGCTGCCAGCTCGCCGCCAGAATGAAGCGGGTGCGCCCGCCAGCCTCCTGCGCCACGGCGGCGCCGGCAATAACCATCGACACAGCGAACGACAAGGTACGCAACTGCATGCTGCTCATTTCAACCCCCAAAAAAAGAACAATACAGGAACAAATAAGCATCAAAATCAAAAGGCCGCAACCCTGAATCGCAACAAGGCCACAAATTGTTATCAGATAATCAAATACCCATGTTGCAATTACCCGGCGATCTGGTCTGTTGCCGCCGGGAGGATCACATGTTTTCTGAAACGCATAGGCTCGCCGTGCCAGGGGCGTCGCTGGCCTATCACCATGCCGAGGCCATCACCCCGGCACGCGGCATCCTGTTGATATCGCATGGCTTGGCCGAACATTCGAAACGATACCGCTCCTTTGCCGAGGCGATGGCGGCGCGCGGATATCATGTCTATGCCCATGATCATCGCGGCCACGGCGAGACGACGGCGCCCGACGCGCCGATCGGCCGCTTTGCCCGGCGCGGTGGGGTCGAAAGGGTGATCGGCGACGTCATCGCCATGCGCAGCCATGCGGCCTCCCGCCATCCCCGCCTGCCGGTGATCCTTTTCGGCCATTCGATGGGCGGCCTCATCGCCCTCAACGCTGCCGTCACGGCTCCGGCCGACTTCGACGCCGTCGCCGTCTGGAATTCGAATTTCGCCGTCGGCCTTGCCGGCCGCGCCGCCCAGGCGATCCTGCTTGCCGAGCGCATGCTGAAGGGCTCCGACGTGCCGAGCGGCATGTTGCCGAAGCTCACCTTCGGCGCCTGGGGCAAATCCATTCCCGGCCGCCGCACCGAGTTCGACTGGCTGTCGCGTCTTCCTGATGAAGTCGACAAATATGTTTCCGATCCGCTCTGCGGCTTCGACGCCTCGGTCTCTCTCTGGCTCGATCTCTTCGAGCTGACCTTCCGCGCGCCGCAGAAAATCCACCTCGACCGGCTGCCGCGGGACATGCCGATCCATCTGGTCGGCGGCGGAGAGGACCCGGCGACGGAGCGTGGAAAAGCCGTGCTCTGGCTGTCAAACCATTTGAAAGGCCAAAGCTTCTCCCGTATCAGCACTGAGATATATCAGGACATGCGGCACGAAACATTAAATGAGATCGGCGCGGAGGCGGCGATCGCAGCCTTCGCCGAGTGGTGCGACAGGGCCGTCGCAAGATCCTGAGCGACCAATATCCTGAGTGACCAATATCCTGAGTACAGGGATTTCATCATGAACAGCACCTCCGCCCGCCCCGTTTCGTCCGCCTCCGACGTGACGATGGGGCTTGTGCTGATGTTTATCTCGGTGATGTTCTCGCCGCTCATCGATATTTTCGCCAAGCTTGCCATCGTCACAGTCCCGTCCGCGGAGATCACCGCCGGCCGCTTCGCCGTACAGGCGCTCTGCATGTTGCCGATTGTGATATGGCGGCGCAGCTTCGCCGATTTTTCCTGGCGCCAAAATCTGTTCCACGCCATCCGCGGCGCGATCATCACTGTCTCGATGATCTCCTTCGTCACCACGCTGAAATACATGGCGGTCGCCGACGCGATTGCGATCTTCTTCGTCGAGCCGATCATGCTAACGATCCTCGGCGGTATCTTCTTGAAGGAGACAATCGGCTGGCGGCGCTATAGCGCCTGCGGCGTCGGCTTCTTCGGGGCGATGCTGATCATTCAGCCGAGTTTCGAAGAAGTCGGCTACATCGCGCTTCTGCCTGTCGTCAGCGCGCTCTGCATCGCCATCTTTGTGCTGATGACCCGCGTCCTCTCGCACAGGGAGGACCCTTGGGCCATGCAGTTCCAGATGAGCATCTGGGGCCTGCTCTTCTGCGCCATCCTGCTTTTCCTGGGCCAGGGAACCGGCTCCGATCTCTTCGATCCGGTCATGCCGGATGGCCGCGCCTGGTTCTATGTCGCCGGCGTTGGCGCCATGGCCGCGATATCGGGCATCCTCGGTGTCTATGCCTATCGCGCAGCACCAGCCTCGACGCTCGCACCGCTGCAATATTTCGAGATCGTCTCGGCGACGATCTTCGCCTGGCTGGTCTTTGGCGACTTCCCGGATGCGATCAAATGGCTCGGCATCATGATTATCATGGCGTCGGGCTTCTACATTGTCTGGCGCGAGCGCCGCTTTGCATCGAAACCGGTATCCGGTACATCAGAGGCGACGCTGGCGCCCTAGATCTGAGCCCAGATCTAAGAACGAGAGCCCGGAGGAACATGACGGAGACCGTGACGAAAAAACCGCCGCTTGCCGGCATCCGGGTGATCGAGCTTGCTCGCGTGCTCGCCGGCCCCTGGGCGGGACAGATGCTCGCCGATCTCGGCGCCGACGTCATCAAGGTCGAAAATCCCGACGGCGGCGACGATACGCGCCAATGGGGGCCACCCTTCGTCGAGGGCGCCGACGGCGAAAATCTCTCGGCCGCCTATTACCACGCCGCCAATCGCGGCAAGCGCTCCGTCACTGCCGACCTGAAGAGCGCCGAAGGCCAGGATCTCGTCCGCCGCCTCGTCTCCACCGCCGATGTGGTCATCGAGAATTTCAAAGTCGGCGGCCTCGTCAAATACGGGCTCGATTATGACAGCCTGCGCAAGGTGAACCCGAAGCTCGTGTATTGCTCGATCACCGGCTTCGGCCAGAACGGCCCTTATGCCAGCCTCGCCGGCTACGATTACATCGTCCAGGGCATGTCCGGCTTCATGTCGATTACCGGGGAGCCGGGTGGCCAGCCGATGAAGGCAGGTGTCGCCATCGCCGATATCTTCACCGGCATCTATGCCGTCTCGGCGATCGAAGCCGCCCTGATCCATGCCCTGAAGTCAGGCGAAGGCCAGTTGGTCGACATGGCCCTGCTCGACGTGCAATCGGCCGTGCTCGCCAATCAGAACATGAATTACCTGGTCTCCGGCGAGGCGCCGACCCGCCTCGGCAATGCCCATCCCAATATCTCGCCCTATGAGGTCGTGCCGACGGCGGATGGTTATCTCATTCTCGCGGTTGGAAACGACGGCCAGTTCCGCCGCCTCTGCACCATCCTCGGCCTGGAGGCCATCGCGAGCGACGAGCGTTTCGCCACCAACAAGGCACGCGTCGGCAATCGCGCCGAAGTGCGCCGCCTCATCTCCACCGAGACGCTGAAATGGCAAAAGGCGGATCTGTTGAAGGCCTGTGAAGAGAACGCGGTTCCATCAGGCGCGATCAATACGATCGAGGAAATGTTCGCCCATCCGCAGGTGCAGGCCCGCGGCCTGCGCATCGACCTTGCGGATGCCGCCGGTACCGTGATCCCCGGTGTCAGGACGCCTGTTGTGCTGTCGGAGACGCCGCTGCGTTATATAAGGCCGAGCCCGCGTCTCGGCGAACACCAGGCAGAAATTCTGGCGGAACTCGCCGAGCGCGAGAGGAAGGCATCGTCATGAAGAAGGCATTGTCATGAAGAAGACGGGCGGGGAACTGATCGTCGAGGCGCTGAAGGCGAACGGAGTCAAGCGTCTCTCCTGTGTGCCCGGCGAGAGCTTCCTCGCCGTGCTCGACGCGTTGCGCGACAGCGATATCGACGTCCTCGTCTGCCGCCAGGAGGGCGGAGCGGCGATGATGGCGGATTGCTGGGGCAGGCTGACCGGCGAACCCGGCATTTGCATGGTGACCCGTGGCCCCGGCGCCACCAACGCCTCCGCCGGCCTGCATATCGCCAAGCAGGACTCGATCCCAATGATCCTCTTCATCGGCCAGGTGCAGCGGGAAGCGAGAGAACGCGAGGCCTTCCAGGAGGTCGAGTTCCGCCGCGCCTTTACCGAATTCGCCAAATGGGTGGGCGAGATCGACGATGCCGCCCGCATTCCCGAGTTCGTCACCCGCGCCTTTGCGATCGCAACCTCCGGCCGTCCCGGCCCTGTGGTGCTGACCCTGCCGGAAGACATGCTGCGCGACGAAGTCGAGGCGCCCCGCGCCAAGCGCTATGTCGGCGTCGAAGCCCACCCCGGTCGCAGCCAGATCGACGATCTCTATCTGCGCCTGCTCAAGGCCGAGCGGCCGATGGTGATCCTCGGCGGCACGCGCTGGGATGCCGATGCCGTCGCCGATTTTGCAATTTTCGCCGAACGTTTCAAATTGCCGGTCGGCTGCTCGTTCCGCCGGCAGATGCTGTTCGATCATCTGCATCCCTGTTATGCCGGCGATGTCGGCATCGGGATCAATCCGGCGCTGGCAAAGGAGATCAAGGAGAGCGACCTGCTGATCCTGCTGGGCGCCCGCATGTCGGAAATGCCCTCCTCATCCTATACGCTGATCGATATCCCATACCCCCAGCAATCGCTGGTGCATATCTATCCCGATGCATCCGAACTCGGCCGTATCTATCGTCCTGATCTTGCGATCTGCGCCGCTGCTGCCAATTTCGTTGAAGCGCTCGCCGATCTGGAAGCGCCGGCCGAGCCGCACTGGGCGGAGCGCACGGAACGCATGCACCAGGCCTATCTCGCCTGGTCGAAGCCGCCTTCGACAGGTCCGGGCGCCGTCCATATGGGGCCGATCATGGAGTGGCTGGAGGCCAATACCGGGCCGGACGCGATCTTTACCAATGGCGCCGGCAACTACGCCACCTGGGTGCACCGCTTCCATCGTTTCCGCCGCTTCAACACCCAAGCCGCCCCCACCTCCGGCTCGATGGGTTACGGCCTGCCGGCCGCCGTCGCCGCCAAGCGGCTCTTTCCCGAGCGCGAGGTCATCTGCTTTGCCGGGGACGGCTGCTTCCTGATGCACGGACAGGAATTCGCCACCGCCATCCGCTACGGTCTGCCGATCATCGCAGTCGTCGTCAACAACGGCATCTACGGCACGATCCGCATGCATCAGGAGCGCGAGTATCCCGGCCGCGTCAGCAGCACCGATCTGACCAATCCCGACTTCGCAGCCCTTGCTCGCGCCTATGGCGGCCATGGCGAGACGGTGGAGACGACGGCGGATTTCGCCCCCGCCTTCGAGCGGGCACGCGCCAGCGGCAAGCCCGCAATCATCGAAATCAAACTCGATCCCGAAGCGATCACGCCGACGCGCACGCTCTCGGAAATCGCGCAAACAAAAAGCCGGTGAGCACGCGCAGTGCTCACCGGCTTCAGGTAATCGGAATGGCGCGATTTAGTCGAGTGCCGCCGTGATGATGAACTCGACCTTGTATTTCGGCGCAGCGAGCTTGGCTTCGCTGGTGGCACGGGCCGGCGGATTGGCCGGATCGATCCAGCCTTCCCAGACGGCGTTCATCTCGGCGAAATCGGCGATGTCGGAAAGGTAGATGATCGTCTGAAGGATCTTCGACTTGCTGCTGCCTGATGCAGCCAGCAGACGGTCGACTTCGGCAAGCGATGACTTGCACTGATCGGTGACGCTTTCGCCCTCGCCGACCTGGCCTGCGAGATAGACCGTGTTGCCGTGAATGACGGCGCCGCTCATGCGCGCGCCGACGTCGATACGCTTAATGCTCATTCTAGTCTCCTGAGTGAATGGAAGGTGATGGCGCTGCGGCGCAGCGCCGGAAAATCGGCAGCCGGAACGGGGCCTAGCTACGAATATGGTGGGTCTTCTGGTAGATCGCCGTCGAGCGGGCGCCGGAGCGGCAATAGCCGAGCATCGGCCGCGGGAATTCGTCGAGCGCATCGACCATGCCCTGCACCGCTTCCTCGGTCACGCCCATCGGTCCGACAGGCACATGGGCGACCTCGAGGCCGAGCTCCTTGGCGCGCGCCTCGATGACGGAGAACGATGTCTGATCCGGGCTCTCATGGTCGGGGCGGTGGCAGACGATCGATTTGAACCCGAGCGCCTTGATCTCGTCGAGCTCCTCGAGCGTGATCTGGCCCGAAACCGAATATTCATCGTCGATCTGGCGAATATCCATCGTCTTGTCTCCTCAAAAATCGTGGGCTGAAGGTCTACGACGGAGGTCTGCCAGCGTCAACAACACTTCGCTCACAGGAAGGCAAAGGTCAGCGCATAGCTGCGGCTCTCGCCGGGCGCCAGCATGTTGAACTCACCGGCTGCCTCAAGCTCGTCGCGCGAGATCCACCGATGTGAAACCGGCTCGATGCCGATGATGTGGGCTGGCGCCTTCTGGTTCCGCCAGACCTGCAGATGGGGCAGCGTGTCGGCGCGGAAACGCACTCGCAGCGTCCTGCCGCCGATAGCGGCGATCGGTCCGAGGCGGACCTCCGCGAACCCCTCCTCCGTTGCCGGCGCTGCGACGCAGAAGATGCCGCCCGGCTCCTCGCCGAACGTCCAGGGGAAACCGCCATTTTCCAGCATGCGGCCTTCGAGCCGCGTGCCCTCGTCCAGCCATTTGCCGCCGGTGTTCATGTGGTACATCAGGAAGGTCGGCACCGTCCGATCGCTTGTATTGACGACCCGATCCTCGAGCCGCACCTCGCCGGTCGCCCCATCGATCCGCCACAGCCGCTCGATGCGCTGCGGCAGTCCCTCGACAGTGGTGATGTCGATATCGGCGCGGCATTCGGCATTGCCGTTCTCGAACTTCGTCCACAACACCTTTGCCACATGACCGGAGGCCGATCCGTGCAGCGGATAGACCTTGCCGTCGTCCCGGCCGGGGATCGGCTGGCGGTGGCGGATATGGTCCGGCCCGCAGGTAAAGAGGAAGCCCTCGAGCGAGTGATCGATTCGCGGGTCGCCATCATCGGGAATGGCGCGTTTCGGAGCGATGTCGACGCTTTCGACGATGCATCCGCCGATATCCAGCACCGATGTTTCGTCCAGCATCAGGCGCGGCCCGCTTGCGGCGGCAAATTCGATCATCACGGTCTCCTTGGGGAATTGTCGGCCCCTTAGAGCGCCGAGCGTCCTTTCGGACGCCCAAAGGACGCTCTAACACTTTGAATCAACGCATCATGCTTTCCGAAAAACGGAATCGATTTTCGCAAAGAAGGATGCGCTAGCGTTAGGTTTCGGGCCGCCATTCGTCAATCGGCGTCGCCCGTATCTTGCGTTTTTGCAGCAACCGTGGATTTTGCGGAACTGACACAAGGACGCAAACGTTTATGAGCAAAAGGAAATCTTAGTGATTTTCATATTTTGTTCAGCACGCTTTCATAAATTCCACACTAGCGTCAAAATTCGCAGGTGTGTGTCTGCCAGTCACTGTTCGAGGTATGATACGTGAATCGCTTTTTGAAGTCGGCATTTTGCCTCGCGGCCGTCCTGGCTGCTCTTGCGGCTACAGCGCCGGAGGCAGGCGCGCAGCAGTTCCGCGATCGCCGCCAGAGCGATATCGTGCTTGTGACGCCGAGCGGCGAAATCCTCGACTATGTTCCAGCTGGCTATATCTACGCCCGCGACCGTAGCGGCAATCGCGTGTTGATCGACGACTATGGCAACGTCGTCGCTACCGAGATGCGCGCCCGCGGCTACTATCCGCCGCGGCCCGGCGCACGCGAAGTCTATAACGACCAGTACGGCAACGACCCCTATTATTCCGACAACAATCCCGATGGCGATACACGTTATTCCGAGCGCGGCGCCGTCACCGGCGGCATTCCGCGCGATGCCGCGATTGAACGCCGGCCGCTCGGCGACCAGCCCTATCCCGAGGATAACAGCATCGGCAATCCGCAGCCCGGCGACGATTATGCCTCGATCGACCCCGACCAGCAGATCCCGCCCGCCGATCAGCCGAAGGCCGCACCTGATGAACCTGTCATCACGCTGAAGAACAAGTCGAAGCCCGAGATCGTCGCACTGCAGGTCTTCCTCGATCGCGCCGGCATCTCTCCGGGCGTCATCGACGGCCATATGGGATCGAACGTCACCAAGGGGATCTATGCCTATGACCAGATGACCGGGTCGAAGCTCGATCCCAACGACACCGATGCCATTCTGGAAGAGCTGCGTATGAACGGCGGCCTGCCCGTTGTCAGTTACACGATCACGCCGGCCGATGCCGCTGGCCCCTTCGTCGCGGAGATCCCGGAAGATTATTCGCACAAGGCGCTGTTGCCGTCGCTCGCCTATACCTCGACCACCGAGATGCTGGCCGAGCGTTTCCACATGGACGAGGCTTTTCTCAAGGAGATGAACCCCGGCGCCGATTTCACCGTTGCCGGCACCGTCATCAAGGTCGTCAATCCGGGCGAGCCGAAGAGCGGCGAAGTTGCCCGCATCATCGCCGACAAGGGTCGCAAGCAGGTCTTCGCCTATGACGGCGCCGGCAATCTCCTCGCCGCCTATCCGGCATCGATCGGCTCCTCCGACACCCCCTCTCCGTCGGGCTTGGTAAATGTCGAGCGTGTCGCCCTCAATCCCGGTTACACTTATAATCCGAAGATCAATTTCCAGCAGGGCGCCAACGACAAGATCCTCAATATCCCGCCCGGCCCGAACGGCCCCGTCGGCACCGTCTGGATGGCGCTTTCCAAGCCGACCTACGGCATCCACGGCACGCCCGAGCCCTCGAAGATCGGCCGCACTCAGAGCCACGGCTGCATCCGGCTGACCAACTGGGATGCCACCGAGCTTGCCAAGATGGTCAAGCCGGGCGTGACGGTCGAATTCGTCGACTGAAATCATTCTGACGATAACAACGACAAGGCCGCCGGATCGCTCCGGCGGGCTTGTCGTTTCAGGTGGGGGATATATTCAAGCGGCCGAGCGGACCATCGGGCTCGTCACGCGGGCGGATGCCGTCAGCCTGACCGGCAGCTTGCGCATGATTTCCTCGGCAAAACAGGTGGCGTTCTCACGCGCCTTGTCGAGGTTGCTGACGCGCGTCGGATCGATCGTGTGCAGCGTGCCGCCACAGTCGAAGATGTCGCGGAAGGCGGAGCGTTCGATGATCGCCGTATCGAGCACCGGCACATGCCGCTCGCTGAGCAGTGACTTGACGACTTGCAGCGCCCGCGTCGTCACCATCGAATTGACGCGGGTGAGCACCACCGAATGGCCGATCTTGATGCCGGCCTTCTCATCCAGATACTGCAGCAGTTCGAGCACCTGCGCACCGCCGCGCGCATCCATCGCACAGCCCTGAATGGGGATCAGCACGTGGTCGGAAAGGCCAACGGCAGTGGCAAGCAGCGGATTGCGCGCACCGGGCAGATCGACGATGAAATAGTCGGTATTGTGCTTGTTCTCGCTGATATGCACCGGCAGCGACGCAGTTGTGACGAAATCGATCACCGAAAGATTGGGCACATGACCTGATATTTCGTGCCAACGCGAAATCCAGTGCTGCGGGTCGGCGTCGAGAATGGTGACGCGATAACCTTTGCGGGCAAGCTCGGTCGCGAGCAGCAGAACAGCGGTCGTCTTGCCGGCGCCGCCCTTGGTATTTGCGAATGTGATGACAGGCATGTTCGGTCCTCGGAAGGAATGGTGCGAGCCGGAATCGCTCTTTTACGCACCGTCGGAGCATCGTGCGGTTAATTCATTCTTTCTAATCATGGTTAACAAATTCGAAAGACGCGCGGCGAAATTGCAGCCGGTATTTTTCACATCCCTAAAAATAGGGATGCTGCCCGAAACGAAAAAGGCCTGGGAAACCGCGGTTTTCCAGGCCAGTCTGTTGGTCCGCTCTTATGTCGTCAGAAGCAATCTTTGAATAGAGCCTTGGTATTTTCAAGCGTCAGTGCAACCGGGTTGCCGCCGGCGCTCGGATCTTCGATCGCCATGGCCGATAATTCGTCGATGCGGTCGGCAGCGATTCCCATCGCCGACAGCGTCTCCGGCACGCCGAGTTCGGAGCGGAGCTTCAGCACATAGTCGTAGAACCCGTCGAAACCGCCCGAAATGCCGAGATAGGCGGCGGCGCGGCCGATCTTCTCCTCGATCGCCTTGCGGTTGAAGCGCAACACCGCCGGCATCACCACCGCATTGGTCATGCCGTGATGGGTGTTGTAGACGGCGCCGATCGGGTGCGACAGCGCGTGGATGGCGCCGAGCCCCTTCTGGAAGGCGACCGCGCCCATGGCGGCGGCGGCCATCATGTTGGCGCGGGCTTCCAGATCCGTGCCTTCCCTATAGGCGCGTGGCAGGAACTCCTTGACGAGGCGCATGCCTTCGAGCGCGATGCCGGCCGACATCGGGTGATAGAAGGGCGAGGAATAAGCCTCCAGGCAATGGGCGAAGGCATCCATGCCGGTCCCGGCCGTGATGATCTTCGGCATGCCGACCGTCAGTTCCGGATCGGAAATAACGACGCCAGGCAGGAACTTCGGATGGAAAATGATCTTCTTCACATGCGTTTCGGAATTGGTGATGACGCTGGCGCGCCCGACTTCCGAACCGGTGCCTGCCGTTGTCGGCACCGCGACGATCGGGGCGATACCCTCGAGGTTCGCACGCGTCCACCAGTCGCCGATATCTTCGAAGTCCCAGACCGGCCGCGTCTGGCCAGCCATGAAGGCGACGCACTTGCCGAGATCGAGCCCGGAGCCACCGCCGAAGGCGACGACGCCGTCATGGCCGCCGTCCTTGAAGGCCCTAACGCCGGCTTCGAGGTTTTTCTCGTTCGGGTTCGGATCGACATCGGCGAAGATCGCCCGGCCGAGACCGG
This sequence comes from Rhizobium sp. WYCCWR 11152, assembly GCF_013087615.1. Taxonomy (NCBI): domain Bacteria; kingdom Pseudomonadati; phylum Pseudomonadota; class Alphaproteobacteria; order Hyphomicrobiales; family Rhizobiaceae; genus Rhizobium; species Rhizobium sp. WYCCWR 11152. Next base: position 238,147 of record NZ_JABFCP010000006.1, read on the forward strand.
CATCTTCGAGGATATCGAGGGCGTTCCTGGTGATCGCCATCGAGGCAAGGCCGCGGTCGGTGACGAGCAGCGGCTTCTTGATGCCGAGGCTCTTGCAGGCATCGGCCAGTTCCTTGATGCGGCCCCGGCCGAGCTTGACCGATGTCGGGTAGCTCCAGTTTGCGGTGATGTTGCTGCTCATGCTGTGACTTTCTTCAGATGGAAGGATTTCGGACGCGTCAGATTGTGGAAGCCGATGATCGACAGCGAGCCGCCGCGGCCGGTCTCCTTGACGCCGGTCCAGCAAAGCGCCGGGTCGAGATAGTCTGCGCGGTTCATGAAAACGGTGCCGGTTTCGATCTCGCGGCCGAGCCGCCCTGCCCGCTCGACATCCCTGGTCCAGAGCGAGGCCGTCAGCCCGTATTGGCTGTCGTTCATCAGCGCCAATGCTTCCTCGTCACTCTTCACCTTCATGATGCCGACTGCCGGGCCGAAAGTCTCTTCGCGCATGAAGGCCATGGAGTGGTCGACATCGACGAGGACCTGCGGGGCGAGATAGGCGCCGCCGTCATCCTGGGGGAAAAGCTTGGGATCGACAAGCGCCTTGGCGCCCTTGGAAACAGCATCGGCGATCTGCTCGCGCACCACCTTGGCGAAGCGCTTATGCGCCATCGGCCCGAGCGAGGTTTCCGGATCGAGCGGATTGCCGAGCTTGTAGTTCGATACCCAGGCAACCGATTTCTCGACGAAGGCGTCGTAAAGCGATTCATGCACGTAGATGCGCTCGATGCCGCAGCAGCACTGGCCGGAATTGTAAGTCGCGCCATCCATCAGCGTGTCGACGGCCGCCTCGAGATCGGCGTCCTCCATGACATAACCCGGATCCTTGCCGCCGAGTTCGAGGCCGAGGCCGGTGAAGGTGCCGGCAGCCGCCCGCTCCATCGACCGCCCGCCTTCGACCGATCCGGTGAAGTTGACGAAATTGAAGCTGCCGGCGGCAATCAGCGCCGACGTCGTTTCATGATCGAGGAAGACGTTCTGGAACACATCCTCGGGAACGCCGGCCTCGATAAAGGCTTGCACCAGCCGCTCACCGACCAGCAGCGTCTGCGAGGCATGCTTCAGCACCACGGTATTGCCGGCCATCAGCGCCGGCGCGATCGTGTTGATCGCCGTCATGTAGGGATAGTTCCATGGTGCGACGACGAAGACGACGCCATGGGCCTCGCGCTCGATGCGCCGCTCGAAACGATCGCTCTCCTCGACGACAACAGGCGCCATCGCGTCCGCCGCGATCGAGGCGACATAGTTGGAACGCTCGTTGAACCCCTTGTATTCGCCGCCATACTTGATCGGCCGGCCCATCTGCCAGGCGAGCTCCGGCACGACGACATCGGACATCTCGTTCAGCCGCGCAGCACCCTTCAGCACCAGTTGTACACGCTCTTCGAGCGGCCGCTTCGCCCAGCCCTTCTGCGCCTTGCGCGCACGCGCCACGACGTCCTTAGCGGCATCGAGAGAAAGGGCTGCGCGCTCGGCATAGACCGAACCGTCAACCGGTGAAATGCATTGGATCATTGCCATGATCTGTTCCTGTCCTCGTATTCTTCAAAATTTGAGTGAGGCCGTGGCCCCTCATCCGCCTGCCGGCACCTTCTCCCCACTTGCGGGGAGAAGGGAATATGCAGCACCGTTTTCCTCAACCGCAAACCCCGCGCGGGGCACGTCCCCTCTTCCCGTTCAAACGAGGAGAGGGCTGGGGTGAGGGGCAAGCAGCCCGCAAATGCCTATTAAGCTCTTTCGAAACCGCGCGCCACTTCCCAATCGGTGATGCGGCGGTCGTATTCTTCCTGCTCCCATTCGCCGGCGCGCGTATAGTGGTCGATCACGTCGTCGCCGAAGGCCTTGCGCAGCATCGCCGATTCCGTCATCGCCGCCGTGGCCGCGCGCAGCGTACGCGGGATCTCGCGAACGCCCTTGCCGCCATAGGCGTCGCCGACGAAGGGGGCTTCCAGTTCGAGCTTGTTCTCGATGCCGTCAATGCCGGCGGCAAGCAGCGCGGCGAAGGCGAGATAGGGATTGAGATCGGAGCCGCCAACGCGGCACTCGATACGGATACCCTTGGTCTCTTCGCCGCACAGGCGATAGCCGGCGGTGCGGTTGTCCTTGCTCCAGATCGCCTTGGTCGGCGCAAACGTGCCGGCCATGAAGCGCTTGTAGGAGTTGATGTAGGGCGCCAGGAAATAGGTGATCTCGCTCGCATGAGCGAGAAGCCCGGCGACGTAATTATGCATCAGCGGCGACATGCCGTATTTGCCGGTATGGTCGAAGAAAAGCGGCTTTTCCTCCAGGCTCCAGAGCGACTGGTGGATATGCGAGGAACTGCCGGCGGCATTGTAATTCCACTTGGCCAGGAAGGTGATGGCCTTGCCCTTCGACCAGGCGATCTCCTTGCAGCCGTTCTTGATGATCGCGTGCCGGTCGGCCATGGCGAGCGCATCGGCGTAGCGCACGTTGATCTCCTCCTGGCCGGCCGACGCCTCACCCTTGGAGTTCTCGACCGGGATGCCGGCGCCCTGCAGCCCGGTGCGGATCGCCCGCATCACCTCTTCCTCCTTGGTGGTCTGGAAGATGTGGTAGTCCTCGTTATAGGCGCTGACGAGCTTGAGGTTGCGGTAGCCGGAAGCCTGCGCCGCCTCGTAGCTCTGGTCGAACAGGAAGAATTCGAGCTCCGAGGCCATGTAGGCCTTCATGCCCATATCCTCGAGCCGCTTCACCTGCTTCTTCAGGATCGCGCGCGGCGAGTGGGCGACCTCCTCGTGCGTATGATGATCGAGCATATCGCAAAGCACCAGCGCGGTGCCTTCCAGCCAGGGAATACGACGCAGCGTCGCAAGATCCGGCTTCATCGTGTAGTCGCCGTAGCCCTTCTCCCAACTCGTCGCCTTGTAGCCGGAGACGGTCTCCATCTCCATGTCGGTGGCGATCAGGTAGTTGCAGCTGTGCGTTTCCTTCCAGGCGCTCTCGACGAAATATTCCGCTTGGAAGCGCTTGCCCATCAGTCGGCCCTGCATATCCACCTGGCAGGCCAGAACCGTGTCGATGCGCCCTTCGGCAACATCCTTCCTGAGATCGTCGATTGTGTAGCTGCTCATGATTGATCCGCCTGAATTGAATTGAGAAAATCGGGGCAACGAAATCGCATGCGCTCGGCCGGACTTTGCGGCCTGATGCCTTTTCGTTGTACCGGTGATGGGGCCGCAGGATGCGGCCCCGCCATTTGAGAGGGAAGCCTCGATGCTTAGTTTTCGCCGCTTTCGCCGACGGCTGCTTCGGCGGCCGCGATCTCGGCCTGACGCTTTGCCACTTCCGCACCGATCGGCGGCCCCTTGAAGCGGCGGCTTTCGAATCCGAACCAGACGATCGCCGTCAGCACCAGGAAACCGACGGTGATGTAGAGCGCCCATTCGTTCGGCGGCTGAATGCCGAGGATGAAGATCAGGATCATCGCGATGACGGTCAGCACGGCAAAGAGCTTGAAGACGCCTTCGCCGAGGTTCCACGGTCCCATCTTGTCCCACTTCGACGTGCCCCAGGCGAACAGGCCGAGCGTGATCGGGATGGCGAAAGAGAAGAACAGGAAGATGACCGTGCACGAGACGACGATCGTATAGACCGGCGTGTCACCAATCGTAGCGAGCGAGGAGCCCCAGACGAACAGAACCGAGAGGATCGAGCCGGTCCAGATCGCAGCCACCGGCGTGCGGTGCTTTGGGCTGACTTTCGACAGGACCTTCGACGCCGGCAGACCGCCGTCACGCGAGAAGGCGAAGATCATGCGCGAGACCGAAGTAACGGTCGCAAGGCCGCACAGCCACTGGCTGACGAGGATGGCAAGATAGAGAATGTCCTTGACGATCGGGTTGACCTGGCTGTCCATCGCCCAGAAGAACACGTTCCAGCCCTGCTTTGCCGCATCATCCATATTCGGCAGCATGAGCACGAAGGCGCACAGCATGATATAGCCGAAAAGCGCCGACCAGAGCACCGAGGCGACCATGCCGCGCGGGACCGATTCGGCAGCCTTGACCGTCTCTTCCGACGTATGCGCCGAGGCATCATAGCCGGTGATGGTGTAGATCGGCAGCAGCAGTCCGAGCAGGAAGACCCAGGCACCGGAGGTGGAAGGCCAGACATTGCCGCCGACTTCGCCGGAATAGTTGGCGAAGGTGAAAAGGCGGCCGATCTCGTAGGAGGGCGCTGCGATGAGGCAGACGGCCGACAGCGCGATAGCGGTCGCGAAGATGAGATAACCCGAGAAATCGGTCAGCTTCGCGGTCAGTCCGATGCCCATATGGTTCACGAGCGCCTGCGCGCCGGTGATGACCACGAGGAAGATGATGCGCACCGTCGTCGTGTCGGTCAGCCCGAGATAGCTCGTGCCGAACGAACCCATGAAGAAATAGTAGGTGCCGACATTGATGGCGCCCAACACGGTGACGAGACCGAGCAAGTTGAACCAGGCGGTCACCCAGCCGGTGAAGCGGTTTCCGAGGATCGAGCTCCAGTGATAGAGGCCGCCGGCCGTCGGATAGGCCGAGCTGATCTGCGCCATGCCGATGGCGAAGACGAGCGAGATGAAGCAGCCGACCGGCCAGCCGATGCCGATGGCAGCGCCGCCGGCACCCGAGGTCGCCTGCGCCAGCGAATTGATGCCGCCGGAGAGAATGCAGATGATGGAAAATGAGACGGCAAAGTTCGAAAACGAACTCATGCGTCGTTCGAGTTCTTGGGCATAACCCATGGAATGCAGGATGTGCACATCCTGCTTCTTGTCCAGTTCGGTATAATCCGACATGACTTCCCCCTGTTCACGATCGGCCGCGGAATTGCGGGCCGATTCAGTGCCAATTGTCCGCGGCATTTGCGCCATGCGGACGTCCGCAGTTAAACTGCTCCCTCGGGTCTTCTTTTTATGTCAGGCGTCCAGACTTTGCTGGAGCAGCCCTTTCAAATAATCGGCCATGACCCCTTGGCCGATATCGTCTGCGATGAGGTCATTGCGGACCTCGATCATCACATTGCGCAACCCGTTCGAAAGCCCGTGCAGGATCAGCGTGTGGGTCACGCCGTCCTCAGGCCCGTAAGGCTCGTTGCGTTCCACCCTGTAAAGCGGCGCCTCGGCCGCAGCCGCCAGCATAAGGTCGGCAAGCCGGCTGTCCTCATCGTGCAATATGCCGAGTTCGACGGCGCGTTCGCGGCCGTGATAGACCGGCGTGAAGCTGTGCATCGTCACAATGATGCTGTCCTGCCCCCTCGCCCGGCGATCGCGGATCAGCCCGCGAATGGCGTCGTGGAAAGGCACATAGAGCGCGTCTGTGCGCGCAAGCCGTTCTTCGGGGCTCAAATCCCTATTGCCGGGAATGTCGTAGATTTCGCTGGTCTCCGGCATGGCGCCGGGTGAACTGGGCGGCCGGTTGCAGTCGTAGATAAGCCGGGAGAACCGCTGGTAAACGAGCGTCGCGTCGAGCGCTTCCGATAGGATGCGGGCGACCGCAAGCGCGCCCGGGTCCCAGGCAATGTGACTGGAGAGCGCTTCGCTGGGCAGGCCGAGATCGCCGAAAAGGGCTGGAAGCGCATTCGAAGCGTGCTCGCAGACCAGAAGCACCGGGCTCCGGCCGTGGATGCGTTCGATCCCGACGCAGTCACCGTCCGCTTCACTGAGGATTTTCGGCCGGGCCAGCACCAAAGGCGCCACTCCTTATCCCTTAACAAATTCTTGATGAAGAAAAGAATTCTTCAGGTTTCGGTCGGTGTCAAGCATCCACTGAAAATTTCTTTTCATGACAGTGGTTGACATGGATTATGACAGCGTTGTTAACTTTGAGTGGGAAAGTGGCGCCAGACCATCCCGGGGAGCATATTAAGTGACAATTGCGTCGAAGACGGTTTCGGACGTCATACACTCGCATTTGGGGGTGTTGACTCGTGCCGAGAAGCAGCTAGCCGAAAGCCTGCTCGACAACTATCCGGTCTCCGGCCTCGGCAGCATCACCACGATCGCCGAAAACGCCGGCGTCTCGACGCCGACCGTCGTGCGCATGGTGCAGAAGCTCGGCTTCAAGGGTTATCCGGACTTTCAGGCGCATCTGCATCAGGAAGTCGAGGCGACGATCTCGAATCCGATCGCCAAGCACGACCGCTGGGCGCAGAACGCGCCGGGCACCCATATTCTCAACCGTTTCGCCGATGCCATCATGGGTAATCTGCGCCAGACGCTGACTGATCTCGACACCGCGACGTTCGACAGCGTCGCCGCGTTGCTCTCCGACCGCAAGCGCGGCCTTTATTTCGTCGGAGGCCGCATCACCGGCGCGCTTGCCGAATATTTCTTCACCCATATGCAGGTGATCCGGCCGGCAACGACGCTACTATCGTCGAATTCCAGCAGCTGGCCGCAATATGCCCTCAACATGAATGCCGGCGACATCCTGATCATCTTCGACATCCGCCGCTATGAGCAGGAGATGGTGAGCCTTGCGACCGCCGCCCGCAAACGCGGCGCCGAAATCATCGTCTTCACCGACCAGTGGGGTTCGCCGGCCGCCAAGCTCGCCAGGCATGCCTTCCGCGTCCGGATCGAGGCGCCATCGGCTTGGGATTCCTCCGTCGTTACCCTTTTCATCGTCGAAGCGCTGATCGAGGCCGTTCAGAACTCGACCTGGGACGAGACGAAGGAGCGCATGAAGACACTGGAAGGCCTGTTCGAGCAAACCAGGCTTTTCCGTAAACCGGGTTAGGAGGACAAGACTAAAACAGAAGAAAAACAATGGCGGATTTTTCGCGGAAACAGACGGCGTTGTCGCAAATAAAACATTTGTCGCAACCCCCGTTATTCACAGCAGAATTAACGTCATCGAACTGTCACACAAGCTTCATGTAATCTCATTAACAGCATCGCCAGACACTGAAAACCCGAAGGAGAACAACAGTGATCTCTAACATTTCTCGACTTCTGTCGCTTTCTACTGCGATGATCGTGGCTTCGACCGCGATTGCCGCCGCCGAGCCGAGCGCTGAACTTATCGCCGCCGCTAAAAAGGAAGGCAGCCTGACGACGATCGCTCTGCCGCACAGCTGGTGCGGTTACGGCGACGTCATTGCCGGATTCAAGGCGAAGTATGGCCTCGAGGTCAACGAACTGAACCCGGATGCAAGTTCGGGCGACGAAATCGAAGCCATCAAGGCCAACAAGGGCAACACCGGCCCGCAGGCCCCTGACGTCATCGACGTCGGCCTCTCTTTCGGCCCGTCCGCAAAGAAAGACGGCCTGATCCAGCCTTATAAGGTCTCCACCTGGGATTCCATTCCGGATACCGCCAAGGATGCCGAAGGCTACTGGTACGGCGACTATTACGGCGTTCTCGCGCTCCTGGTGAACAAGGATCTCGTCAAGGAATCGCCGACTGACTGGGCCGACCTGAAGAAGAGCGACTATGCAAACAGCGTCGCCCTCGCAGGCGATCCGCGCAGCGCCAACCAGGCTGTCCAGGGCGTCTATGCCGCTGGTCTTTCCGCATCCGGCGGCGACGCGGCCAAGGCAGGCGAGGAAGGCCTGAAGTTCTTCGCCGAACTGAACAAGAGCGGCAATTTCGTGCCGGTCGTCGGCAAGGCTGCTCCCTTCGCGCAGGGCTCCACGCCGATCGTCATCGCCTGGGACTACAACGCCCTCTCGTGGGGCGAAGGCCTGAAGGGCAATCCTCCGTTCGAGGTCGTCGTTCCGAAGACCGGCGTCGTTGCCGGCGTTTACGTTCAGGCGATTTCCGCCTTCGCTCCGCACCCGAACGCTGCCAAGCTCTGGATGGAATACCTCTACTCCGACGAAGGTCAACTCGGCTGGCTGAAGGGCTATTGCCACCCGATCCGCTTCAACGATCTTGCCAAGAACAACAAGATCCCGAAGGAACTGCTCGATAAGCTGCCGCCAGCAGCAGCCTATGAAAAGGCTGTCTTCCCGACGCTGGAAGAGCAGGCCGCCGGCAAGGAAACCATTACCAAGAACTGGGATTCCGTCGTCGGCGCCAACGTTCAGTAACTTTGATCCTGCCTCCCCGCCGCAAGGCGGGGAGGTTTTCTCACTCCGACGCCCCAGGATGAGCTTTTCCATGAGCACCGTTTCAACGCCGATGGCGAGCAGTGCCCCCTTGATCAACAAAGACCGCGTGATCGACTGGCTGGGCATCGCACCCTTCATTATATTCTCCCTGCTGTTCCTGATCATGCCCACGCTTTATCTCGTGGTGGGCGCGTTCCTGACGCCCGAGGGCGATTTCACGCTGAAGAATATCGGCGATCTTTTTACGCCATCGATCATGAGCGCTTACTGGATCAGTATCCGTATCTCGGTCGCCTCCGCCCTCGGCGGCGCGTTGATCGGCTTTTTCCTTGCCTGGGCCGTCGTGCTCGGCGGCCTGCCCGCCTCCGTGCGCTCGACGCTGCTGACCTTCTCCGGCGTCGCCTCGAATTTCGCCGGCGTGCCGCTCGCCTTCGCCTTCCTCGCAACGCTCGGCCGCACCGGCCTTGTGACGATCTTCCTGCGCGAATGGTTCGGCTTCAATCTCTACGGCACCGGCTTCAACCTGCTGTCCTTCTTCGGCCTCACCATCACCTACATGTATTTCCAGATCCCGCTGATGGTGCTGATTCTGACGCCAGCCCTCGACGGCATGAAGAAGGAATGGCGCGAAGCCTCGCAGATTCTTGGCGCCACCAACCGCCAGTACTGGACGATGGTCGCGCTGCCGATCCTTTGGCCGAGCCTTCTCGGCACGACGCTGCTGCTCTTCGCCAACGCTTTCGGCGCCATTGCCACCGCTTTCGCGCTGACCGGCAGCTCGTTGAACATCGTGCCGATCCTGCTCTATGCGCAGATCCGCGGCGACGTTCTGCACAATGCCAACCTCGGTTACGCCATCGCGCTCGGCATGATCGTCATCACCGGCGTCTCCAACGTCCTTTACCTCATGCTGCGCATGCGCGCCGAACGGTGGCAGAAATGAAAGCTCAACGTCTCGGAGCCTGGATCGCCATCATTCTCGGCGCGTCCTACTTTATCATCCCGTTGATCGGCACAATCGAGTTTTCATTGCGCATGCGCCGTGGCGAATACAGCCTCGATGCTTATGAGTCGGTATTCTCCGACATTCAGTTCCGGGAGACCTTCGGCTATTCGATGCTGATGGCGTTGCTCACCATCGTCTTCGGCATGCTGCTCGTCGTGCCGACTGCCTATTGGGTGCGGCTGCGGCTGCCGCAGATGCGTCCGGTCGTCGAATTCATCACGTTGCTGCCGCTTGTCATTCCGGCGATCGTCATCGTCTTCGGATACCTCAGGATGTATAATTCTTCGTCCTACCTGCCGCTGACGGGTTCGACGACCGGCACCAATATCCTGCTGGTCTTCTCCTATATCACCCTGTCCCTGCCCTATATGTACCGCGCAGTCGATACCGCCATGCGCGCCATCGACGTCCGCACGCTGACAGAAGCGGCCGAAAGCCTCGGCGCCCGATGGACGACCATCATGTTCAAATGCATTTTTCCCAACGTCATGAGCGGCGTGCTCTCAGGCGCTTTCATCACGCTCGCGATCGTCATGGGCGAATTCACCTTTGCCGCACTTCTGAACCGTCCGGCCTTCGGTCCCTACCTGCAGCTCGTTGGCGCCAACAAGGCCTATGAGCCTTCGGCGCTTGCCGTCATCGCCTTCTCGATCACCTGGCTCAGCATGGGCCTGCTCAACATCGTTTCCCGCGTCGGCAAAGCCCGCCCGGCAAAGGCTTAAGGTATCTGGCTCATGTCTTTTCTCACGCTGAACAACATTCAAAAATCCTTCGGCCCGGTTCAGGTCGTCAAGAACTTCAACATGAACATCGAGAAGGGTGAGTTCGTCTCCTTCCTCGGGCCGTCGGGCTGCGGCAAGACGACCGTTCTGCGCATGATCGCCGGCTTCGAAACGCCAACCGGCGGCACGCTGACCATCAACGGCAAGGACCAAAGCGCGCTGAAGCCGAACCAGCGCAATATCGGCATGGTGTTCCAGGCCTACGCGCTCTTCCCCAACATGACGGTACACGACAATGTCGCCTTCGGTCTCAAGGTCGCCGGCGCCCCAAAACCTGAGATCGACGCCCGCGTCAAGGAAATGCTCGGCCTGATCAAGCTCGATCACCTGGCCGACCGCTTCCCCTATCAACTGTCGGGCGGCCAGCAGCAGCGAGTCGCCCTTGCCCGTGCGCTCGCCGTAAAGCCGCAAGTGTTGCTGCTCGACGAGCCGCTCTCCGCACTCGACGCCAAGATCCGCGTGTCGCTGCGCGAGGAAATCCGCCAGATCCAGCAGCAGCTCGGCATCACCACGGTCTTCGTCACCCATGATCAGGAAGAAGCCCTTTCGATCTCCGACCGCATCGTCGTCATGAATGCCGGCAAGGCCGACCAGATCGGTTCGCCTTTCGAGATCTACAATACGCCGGCAACGCGCTTCGTCGCCTCCTTCGTCGGCACGCTGAACCTGATCGAAGCCAAGGTCGTCGATCCCGACAGCAACCGCATCCAGATCGGTGATCAGGGCATAACGCTGAAGCAGTCGGTCGCCGCTCACAAGGCTGGCGAAACCATCTCGCTGGCGCTGCGCCCGGAAGCGGGCTCGCTCTCTGACAGCGTCAAGAGCGACACGGCGCTGACCGGCCAGGTCGTTTCGGCCCACTTCCTGGGGTCGGTCATCCGCACCCGCATGAATGTCGGAGGCAACGTCATCTCCTTCGACATGTTCAACAGCCCGGGCACCACCCCGCCGCAGGCAGGCGAAACGGTAACCCTGCGCTTCATGGCAGCCGACCTGCTCATCATCCGCGACTGATTTCGCCAATACCGCTGAGACAAAAGGCGCCGCAAAACGGCGCTTTTTTTCATTTCAGCTCGTTCGAGCCGTCAGCAATCGTGATGCAGCCATCACCACAAAGCACTTGAACTCCCCCAGCTCGATGTCAGAAGTTGAGCAAACCAAATCAGCCGGGCAGCCTTCCGCCCAGCATCTTACCTGATGGGATATTTCAATGATTACCTGCCACCTGCGTTATGTGATCGATCCCTACAAGCTAGCCGAATTCGAAGAATATGCCCGGCTCTGGATTCCGATCGTCAACAGGATGGGTGGCACCCATCACGGTTATTTCCTGCCGTCCGAAGGCGCCAACAACATTGCCGTTGCCTTGTTTTCCTTCCCGAGCCTTGCCGCCTACGAGGACTATCGCACGCGCATGGCCAGCGATCCGGAATGTCAGGCCGCTTTCGAGCTCGACAAACGCAACCGCAGTATCGTCAGCTATGAACGCAGCTTCATGCGGCCCGTGCTCGGTTGAGCGAACCATGCACGACGGGAAATGAAAAAGCCCCGCGAGGTTGGCTGGCGGGGCTTTTTTCGTTCTGTCATGCGCTTAGCGGATCGCCTGGTCGTCGACATCGAAACGATGCACGTGCGCCTGGTCCGGCGTCGCATAGACGATCTCGTCCGGCTCGTACTGATGCTCGCCAAACAGGCGCGCCGTCAACAGGCCGCACTGGTCGGATTCCAGATAGATGATCGTGTCCGCGCCGAGATGCTCGACATGCACGACCTTCGCAGCCCAAGTCCCCTGTTCGCGCGATAACGTCACGTGTTCGGGACGCACGCCGATCGTCTTGGCGCTATGATCGCCGACCTTCTCGGCCGCGATGAAATTCATCTGCGGCGAGCCTATGAAGCCGGCAACGAAAACATTGGCCGGTCGTTTGTAGAGTTCCATCGGCGAACCGATCTGCTCGATCGCCCCGGCATTCAGGACAACGATCTTGTCGGCAAGCGTCATCGCCTCGACCTGGTCGTGGGTGACATAGATCATCGTTGCCTTCAGGCTGCGGTGCAGCCGGGCGATTTCGAGGCGGGTCTGGACGCGCAGCGCCGCATCGAGGTTCGACAGCGGCTCATCGAACAGGAAGAGTTCCGGTTCGCGCACGATGGCGCGGCCGATGGCGACGCGCTGGCGCTGGCCGCCGGAGAGTTCGGCCGGCCGGCGCGCGAGATAGGGTTCCAGCGAGAGCATGCCGGACGCCTTGCCGACACGCCTTTCGATCTCATCCTTGGCGGTGCCGGCCTGCTTGAGCCCGAGCCCCATATTGTCCTTGACCGTCAGATGCGGATAAAGCGCGTAGGACTGAAACACCATGGCGATGCCGCGCTTGGCCGGCGGCGTCAGCGTCTCATCGCGGCCGTTGATGACGACGGCGCCCGAGGTAACGTCTTCGAGGCCTGCAATGCTGCGCAGCAGCGTCGATTTCCCGCAGCCCGACGGCCCGACGAAGATGACGAATTCGCCGTCCTTGACCTCGAGGTCGATGCCTTTCAGCACTTCATGCGTGCCATAGGTCTTGCGGATGGATTTGAGTTGAAGCGATCCCACTGTCTTTCCCTTACAATCTGACCGGTTGGCCGGTACGCACGCTCTCGTCGGCGGCAAGGCAGATGCGCAGCGACGCCACCGCATCCGCCATATGGCGGTCGAGGTCCAGATCCTCGCGGATCGCCCTCAGCATGAAGGCCTGTTCCAGGTTGCAGAGCGCCTGATGGCCAGGTTCGCCTTCCATCGTCATGTCCTGGTCGGGCCGGATGAACTTGCCGTCAGGCCCGGTCTCTGCCGTATGCAGCCGGATCACCGAGGTCTTGGTGTGCGTGTCTATATCGTCGGACTTGGCGTTCGGATCCATGACGATCGACACCGCGCCCTTCGGCGACATCACATCCTTCACGAAGAAGGCGGTTTCCGAAATCATCGGACCCCAGCCGGCTTCGTACCAGCCGACGGAACCATCCTCGAACAGCACCTGCAGGTGACCGTAATTATACATGTCGGCAGCGATCTCGTCGGACATGCGCAGCCCCATGCCGCGCACCTCGACGGCCCTCGCGTCAGTGATCTGGCACATGACGTCGACATAATGCACACCGCAATCGACAATCGGCGAGGTGGTGCGCATCAGCGACTTATGCGTCGCCCAGGTCGGGCCGCTGGACTGCTGGTTGAGGTTCATGCGGAAGACGTAAGGCGGGCCGAGCTTGCGCGCCTCTTCGATCAGCTTCATCCAGGAAGGATGATGGCGAAGGATATAGCCGATCACCAGCTTGCGCCCCGCCTTCCCAGCTGCCGCGACGACGCGCTCGGCATCGGCGACGGTGGTTGCCAGCGGCTTTTCCACGAAGACATCGCAGCCGGCCTCGAAGGCAGCGACCGCATAATCGGCATGGCTGTCGGAATAGGTGTTGATGGAGCAGAGGTCCGGCTTCAGCTCGGCCAGCGCCGTCATGAAGTCGGGATGGATCGTATAGCCCTGCAGCTCAGGCTCCAATTGCGGCGTCGAGCGGTTGACGAGACCGACGATCTCAAAGCCGGGATTGTTGTGATAGGCGAGCGCATGGCTGCGGCCCATATTGCCGAGGCCGGCAACGAGGACGCGGATCGGTTTTTCAGTCACTTGACGGCTCCTGACGTGATGCCGCGGATCAGCTGCCGCGAGAAGATGACGTAGAGGACGAGGATCGGCAGGATCGCCAGCGACAGCGCCGCCAACACCGCGTTCCAGTTGGTGACGAACTGGCCGATGAAGATCTGCGAGCCGAGCGTGACCGTCTTGGTGGCCTCGGAGGGCGCCAGGATCAACGGGAACCAGAGGTCGTTCCAGATCGGGATCATCGTGAAGACGGCGACCGTCGCCATGGCCGGGCGCACCAGCGGCAGCACCAGGCGGAAGAAGATCGCATATTCGGAAAGCCCGTCGATGCGCCCGGCATTCTTCAGATCGTCCGAAACCGTGCGCATGAACTCCGACAGGATGAAGATCGCCAGCGGTATGCCCTGCGCAGTATAGACCAGGATCAGCGCCGTCAGCGTATTGACGAGGCCGGCCGCCACCATGCCCTGCAGGATCGCCACCGTGCCGAGACGGATCGGGATCATGATGCCGATCGCCATGTAGAGGCCCAGCAGCATATTGCCGCGGAAGCGATACTCCGAGAGCGCGAACGCCGCCATGGCGCCGAAGAGCAGCACCAGCAGGATCGAGACGATCGTGACGATGAAGCTGTTCTGGAAATAGGTGGCGAAATCGCCCTGCCCCAACACCGTCTGATAGCCGACGAGGCTGAAGGTCGATGGTGTCGGGATCATCAGCGGCTCGCGGAAGATCGAGGCGCGATCCTTGAACGAGTTGATGATGGTCAGAAACACCGGAAACAGCGCGACCAGCGTATAGGCGCTCAGTGCCAGGTGCACGAGGCCGGTGCGGATGGGAGATGTGCGTGCCTTGGACATGCGCGCTCCTCAGAATTGATAGCGACGCATGCGCCGCTGGATGACGAAGAGATAAAGCGAGACGCCGGCGAGGATGATGAGGAACATCACTGTGGCGATCGTCGCCCCCATCGAGCGGTCGCCGAGCTGAAGCTGGAAACCGAAGAAGGTGCGGTAGAGCAGCGTCCCGAGAATGTCGGTCGACATGTTAGGCCCGGCAAGCGCCCCCTGCACGGTATAGATCAGGTCGAAGGCGTTAAAATTGCCGACGAAGGTCAGGATCGAGATGATGCCGATCGCCGGCAGGATGAGCGGCAGCTTGATCTTCCAGAATTGCGCCCAGCCGGTGATGCCGTCGCATTCGGCCGCCTCAATCACTTCCTCGGGGATGCTCAGAAGGGCCGCATAGATCAGCATCATCGGAATGCCGATATATTGCCAGTTCGAGATCAGCGACACTGCGATCAGCGCCGGGCCGGACTGGCCGAGCCAGGGCGCGAACAGGAATTTCAAACCGATGAGATCGAGCATCCAGGGCGCCACGCCCCAGATCGGCGAAAGGATGAGCTTCCAGATGAAACCGACGATGACGAAGGACAAGAGCGTCGGCAGGAACATCGCCGTGCGGTAGAAGGCAACGCCGCGCAGCTTCGGCACCGAAAGCAGGGCGGCTAGCGCCACGCCGATCGGGTTCTGCACGCACATGTGGATGGCAAAGAAGATCAGGTTGTTGACGAGCGCGTTCCAGAAATCACGCGCCCAGCGCGGATCACCGAACAGCACCTTGAAATTAGCAAGACCGACGAAGGCCGGCTGCCCGTCGACCGTATTGTAGAGCGACAACCGAAGGGTTTCGATGAGCGGCAGCACCATGACGGCGGAATAGATGATCAGGGCCGGCAGCATAAAGACGAAAATATGCCAGCGCACCGGGCGCTTGATCGGGACGATATCGGCCGCGTTGTCGGTTTCGCTCATGGCTTTTGCCTGTTCTTGTCGACTGGCTGCAACGGCAGCACAGGTGGAAAACGTTGCGCCTCACCCTAACTCTCTGCCACCTGGGAAGAGAGGGAACACGCCCTGCTAAGATGCCATATCGGGCTGGGAGGTCGCTGCGAGTCTCCTTCTCCCCGCGAGCGGGGAGAAGGTGGCCGGCAGGCCGGATGAGGGGCAGCAAAAGCCGCCCCTGATCACATCACTTGGCCGGCTTGTACCAGCTGTCGAGGCCCTTCTGGAGCTTCTCGGCAGCAACCGCCGGCGTATCCGTGCCGTTGATCACATTGGCCGATTCGACCCAGGTCTCGTTTTCGAGGTTCGGCGTGCCGCGCGACAGGATCTGATAGGTCGAGCGCACCGTCGACTTGTACGGGCCGCGCCAGGAGACGAATTCCTGAGCGAGCGGATCGGACATCTTGACCGGGTTAGAGTTCAGGCTGAAGAAGCCCGGCAGCGCGTTGGCGTAGATATCGGCGAACTCAGGCGAAGCGACCCAGCTGAGGAACTTCTTGGCTTCCTCGGCATGCGTGCTCTTGGTGTTCAGAGCGACACCGATATCCGGATGGTCGGAGATGTAGCCCGTGTCGCCGGCCTTCGGAACCGGCGGCGGGAAGGCGCCCATCTTGAACTGCGCCTGGCTGTTGAACAGCGAGATTTCCCACGAGCCGGCCGGATAGATCGCGGCACGACCGAGCGTGAACAGGTTCTGGCTGTCCGAATAGGTCTGGGCTTCGAAGCCGTCGCCGAGATAGGGCTTCCACTTGGCAAGCTCTTCATAGGGTTTGACCCAGTCGGCATCCGTCAGCTTCTGCTTGCCGGCGATCAGGGCGGCGCGGCCATCCTCACCCTTCCAGTAGTTCGGGCCGATATTCTGGTAGCCCATGGTAGCGGCTTCCCAGAGGTCCTTCGTGCCCATGGCGAGCGGAATGTAGGTGCCGTCGGCCTTGATCTTGTCGAGCGCTGCGTAGAACTCGTCCTGGGTCTTCGGCACAGAGATGCCGAGCTTGTCGAAGGCATCCTTGTTGTAGATGAAGCCGTGGATGACAGAAGCCATCGGCACGCAGAAGGTCGACTTGCCGTCGTCGGTGCTCCAGGCGGCCTTGGCGACCGGCGAGAAGTTCTCCATGCCAGGCAGGCTGGTGATGTCAGTGAGCTGCTTCTTGTTGAAGAGTTCGAGCGAGGCATCGAACGGACGGCAGGTGATGATATCGCCTGCGGAGCCTGCATCGAGCTTGGCATTCAGCGAGGCGTTGTATTCGGTCGGCGCGGTCGGCGAGAAAACGATCTTGATGCCCGGGTTCTTGGCTTCGAAAGCCGGGATGATCTTTTCCTGCCAGATCTGCAGGTCGTCGTTACGCCAGCTTTCGACCGTCAGCGTGACGTCGGCGGCATGGACGAGGCCCGCTGAACTCAGCAGACTGGAGGCAAGCAGCAAGCTTTTCAGAGCAGTGTTTTTCATTTCCCTCTCCTGTTTTAAGCGCCGTTAGGCGCTGTTTTCGATCTGAAACAAGCAATTGGCGTGTTTGAGGTAACACCCAATGCCCCTTGGAGGACCGCCAGCAATGCCGGTCCCGAAAGCTCAACGGACACGAAGGCGGACGCCTGCGGCCGAACTGCGCGCCTTCCCGGCGACTGCACCGGGGTGGCGAAATGGCGGGGAAAGCCGATGGATGCCTGACCTTCACCACCAGCTTGACGGGGCGGCAGGTCGTCATCTCGATCATCCTCGAAGCGGTTCCGGCTTGGTTTAACTGCCGGTTTTCGTCAGCCTCGAAGTGCTGTTCCCTTTTGTCGAATTAAGGCCAAAAAAATACCAATTGTCCAGCCGAATTTAACTTTTTGGCCGGATAAAATTGATTAAAAAATTTTAGCTAGTAAAATCAATATGATAAAAAGATGAATTTTCTCCATCATTCCCACTTGGTAAATGGTATTTTTTTGGTATTGTATTAAAAACCATGGGGAACGGCATATTCGGAGGCCCGATGACAGAGCTTGCAATCGGCATAGACGGCGGCGGAACGAGCTGCCGGGCCGCAGTCGCGGACAGGAACGGCAAAGTCATCGGCCGCGGCAAGGCCGGCCCTGCCAACATTCTGTCGGATCTCGAAAACTCTCTTCTCAATATCGTCGAATCCGCCCGGCAGGCGCTACGCGATGCCGGGCTCGATGCTGAGACCCTTTCCTCTGTCGCAGCCGTCGTCGGCGTTGCCGGCGCCAATGTCGGGGATTACGGCAGGCGAATCGAAAAGGCCCTGCCCTTTGCCGAAGGCCGCGTCGTCACCGATGCGCTGATCGCCCTGCAGGGCGCGCTCGGCGATGCCGACGGCATCGTTGGCGCCTTCGGAACAGGCTCCGTCTATAATGCCCGCAAGGACGGCCGGCTGAACGGCATCGGCGGCTGGGGTTCCGTTGTTGGCGACCAGGCAAGCGGCGCCCGCCTCGGCCGCGACCTCCTGGAAAGATCGCTGCTCGCCCACGACAGAGTGCGCCCGGCATCGCCGATCACCGAAGCGGTCATGACCGAATATGGCAACGATCCCGAGCACATCGTCGAATTCGCGCACTCGGCAAGACCGAAGGACTTTGCCCGCTACGCACCGATCGTCTTCGAACATGCGGCCAAGGGCGATGCTATCGCGGTCGGCATCGTCACGGATGCGGCAACGGCGATCGGCGAAAGCCTCGACGCGCTGCTCTGGTCCGAATGCCCGTCGATCTGCCTGCTCGGAGGTCTTGCCGAAGCTTATGAACCCTGGCTTTCCGAACGCTACAGGCCGCTGCTCGCCAGACCGAAGAACGATGCCTTGCACGGCGCGGTGGAACTTGCGGTGAAGCTCTTGAACGACAGGCAGAGAGGTGCGGCATGAGCGACGACCTCGCTACCATCCTATCCCTGGAGCGCTTGCAGGCCGCCGGCACCGGCCCGCTCTACGTCAAGCTGCGCCGCATGCTCGAAGAGGCCGTGCGCACCGGCACGCTCGGCCACGGCGATGCGCTGCCGCCGGAACGCGACATCGCCGAATTCGCCGCCGTCAGCCGCGTCACCGTGCGAAAGGCGATCGACGAACTTGTCGCCGATGGCCTGCTGGTGCGCCGCCACGGCTCGGGCACCTTCGTCGCCAAGCCGGTCTCCAAGGTCGAGCAACGCCTGTCGCAGCTCACCTCCTTTACTGAGGATATGGCGCGCCGCGGCATGTCCTCCCGCTCCGAATGGCTGCACAAGGGCATCCACACCCCCTCGCCCGACGAGATGATGATCCTTGGCCTCGGCACCGACGTCAAGGTTTCGCGCCTTTCCCGCCTGCGCATCGCCGACGACCAGCCGCTGGCGATCGAGAATGCCAGCGTCTCCGGCGAATTCCTGCCCGATCCGTCGGCCGTCACCAATTCGCTCTATGCCGAACTCGAACGCCTCCAGGTCCGCCCGGTGCGCGCAGTGCAGCGCATCTCGGCCACCAACATGAAGGAAGCCGACGCCCAGCTTCTCGGTGTCTCCGTCGGTGCGGCCGGCCTGTCGATCGAGCGCATTTCCTATCTCGGCTCCGGCCGCGCCGTCGAATTCACCCGCTCACTCTATCGCGGCGACGCCTATGATTTCGTCGCGGAGCTGACGATCGCGGTGACTTGACCGCAAAGCCGACATCACCGGTTAAACAGAAAAATCTTCTTGATTTTCAAAAGCATGAAGCCGGAAAGTGAATCACTTTCCGGCTTCCTCGTTTCTTGAATCACTTTATCAGCGGACGACGCCAAGCGGCCGCTTACGCCGCATCCTCGATCTCGGTTTCGGTCTTGCGCGGCACGTAGTTCAGCACCGGCCCGAGCCAACGCTCGACTTCGGAAACCGCCATATCCTTGCGGGCCGCATAATCCTCCACCTGATCGCGCTCCACCTTGGCGACGCCGAAATAATAGGAGTCGGGATGGCCGATATAGAGGCCGGAGACCGAGGAACCCGGCCACATCGCATAACTCTCCGTCAGCTTCACGCCGGCGGCTTTTTCAGCATCGAGCAGCTTGAAGAGCGTTGCCTTTTCCGTGTGATCGGGCTGGGCGGGATAACCGGGTGCCGGGCGGATGCCGGCATAGGCTTCGGTGATGAGATCCTCCTTGCTGAGCGTCTCGTCCTTCGCATAGCCCCAGTATTCGCGCCGCACCTGCTCATGCATACGTTCGGCGAAGGCTTCGGCGAAGCGGTCGGCCAGCGCCTTGACGAGGATCGAGGAATAATCGTCGTTCGCCCGCGCGAAACGTTCGGCGATGGCGATTTCCTCGATACCGGCCGTCACCACGAAGCCACCGACATAATCCTGCACACCGCTTGAGACCGGCGCCACGAAATCGGAAAGCGCCACGTTCGGCCGCCCGTCCCGTTTGGAAAGCTGCTGGCGCAGCGTGTAGAAGGTGGCGAGTTCTTGGCTGCGGCTCTCGTCGGTGAACAGGCGAATGTCGTCGCCGACAGCGCCTGCCGGCCAGAAGCCGATGACGGCGCGCGGGCGGAACCACTTCTCGTCGATAATCTTCTTCAGCATCGCCTGCGCATCGGCCCAGAGCGCACGCGCCGCCTCGCCCTGCTTCTCGTCTTCGAGAATGGCCGGGTAGCGGCCGCGCAACTCCCAGGTCTGGAAGAACGGCGTCCAGTCGATGTATTTGGCTAGCTCGGCCAGATCGTAATCCTCGAACACCCGCGTGCCGAAGAATTGCGGCTTAGTCGGCTGGTGGGCGGACCAGGCGATCTTGTGGGCATTCTCGCGAGCCCGGGGCAACGGCAGACGCACCTTCTCGGCCTCGCTGCGTGCATGGGCGGCCGCCACCTTGGCATATTCGGCTCTTATATCGTCGACATAGCCCTTGCGTGTCTCCGGCGAGAGCAGCGCCGAGACGACGCCGACGGCGCGGCTCGCATCGGTCACATAGACCGTCTGGCCCTTGTTATATCCAGGATGGATCTTCACGGCCGTATGCACACGGCTGGTCGTCGCCCCGCCGATCAAGAGTGGAATCTCGAAGCCCTGGCGCTCCATCTCGGCGGCAACATGCACCATCTCGTCGAGCGACGGCGTGATCAGGCCGGAAAGGCCGATGACATCGACCTTCTCGGCAATGGCCGTTTCGAGGATCTTCGTCGCCGGCACCATCACGCCGAGGTCGACGATCTCATAATTATTGCAGGCAAGCACGACGCCGACGATGTTCTTGCCGATATCATGCACGTCGCCCTTGACCGTCGCCATCAGGATCTTGCCGGCCGACCGGCGTTCATCGCCGCCGTTGAGGCGCTTTTCCTCTTCCATGTAGGGCAGCAGCACGGCCACCGCCTGCTTCATCACACGCGCCGACTTGACCACCTGCGGCAGGAACATCTTGCCCGAGCCGAAGAGATCGCCGACGACATTCATGCCGGCCATCAGCGGCCCTTCGATGACATGCAGCGGCCGGGCTGCCTGCAGGCGCGCCTCTTCGGTATCGGCCTCGATATATTCGGTGATGCCGTTGACCAACGCATGCTCCAGACGCTTCTCGACGCTCCATTCGCGCCAGGAAAGATCCTGGACGCGGCCTTCGCGTGCGGCGCCGCCACGGAATTTCTCCGCCACTTCGAGCAGCCGCTCGGTACCATCAGGACGACGGTTCAGCACCACGTCCTCGCAGGCCTCGCGCAGCTCGGGATCGATGTTGTCGTAGACCGCAAGCTGGCCGGCATTGACGATGCCCATGTCCATGCCCGCCTGGATGGCGTGGTAGAGGAACACGGCGTGCATCGCCTCGCGCACCGGCTCGTTGCCGCGGAACGAGAAGGACAGGTTCGAGACGCCGCCCGAAATGTGTACCAGCGGCATGCGCTCACGGATCGTCCGCGTCGCCTCGATGAAGTCGACGCCGTAATTATTGTGCTCTTCGATGCCGGTCGCGACCGCGAAGATGTTCGGGTCGAAGATGATGTCCTCGGGCGGGTAGCCGATCTTCTCGGTCAGCAGCTTGTAGGCGCGCGTGCAGATATCCACCTTGCGCTCGTAGCTGTCCGCCTGCCCCGTCTCATCGAAGGCCATGACGACGACGGCAGCGCCGTAATTGTGCAGCAGCCGCGCCTGGGCGAGGAAATTCTCTTCGCCTTCCTTCAGCGAGATCGAGTTGACGATCGGCTTGCCCTGGACGCGCTTCAGGCCGGATTCGATGATCGAGAACTTCGACGAGTCGATCATGACAGGCACACGCGCGATGTCAGGCTCGGCGGCGATCAGGTTGAGGAACTCGACCATCGCCTTTTCGGAATCGATCAGGCCTTCGTCCATGTTGATGTCGATCACCTGCGCGCCGTTCTCGACCTGGTCACGGGCGACATCGAGCGCTGCAGTGAAATCGGCGTTGGTGATCAGTTTGCGGAAGCGGGCCGAGCCGGTGACGTTGGTGCGCTCGCCGACATTGACGAAGGGAATGTCCTTGGTCAGTTCAAAGGGTTCGAGACCCGACAGCGACATGAAGGGGCGATGCTCGGGAATCGGCCGTGGCTTGTATTTCGCGACGGTCTCGGCGATCGCCTTGATATGTTCAGGCGTCGAGCCACAGCAGCCGCCGACGATATTGACCAGGCCCTCGCGGGCGAAGCCGTCGATCTGCGCCGCCATCAGCTCCGGCGTTTCGTCATACTGGCCGAACTCGTTCGGCAGGCCGGCATTCGGATAGGCGCAGATGAAGGTGTCGGCGACGCCCGAAAGTTCCTGCAGGTGCGGGCGCATCGCGTTGGCGCCGAGCGCGCAGTTGAGCCCGATCGTGAAGGGATTGGCATGGCGCACGGAATTCCAGAAGGCCGACGGCGTCTGGCCGGACAGCGTGCGGCCGGAAAGGTCGGTGATCGTACCCGAGATCATCACGGGCAGGCGCACGCCCTTGGCCTCGAAGCGCTCCTCGCAGGCGAAGATCGCCGCCTTGGCGTTCAGCGTGTCGAAGATCGTTTCGATGAGGATGATGTCAGCGCCGCCGTCGATCAATCCGTCGATCTGCTCGCCATAAGCGGAACGCAGATCGTCGAAAGTGACGGCGCGAAAGCCCGGATTGTTGACATCAGGCGAGATCGAGGCCGTGCGGTTGGTCGGCCCGATGGCGCCGGCGACGAAGCGGCGGCGGCCATCCTCACGCTCGGCGCGCTGCGCCGCGCGGCGCACGATCTCGGCACCTTCCTTGTTGAGGTCGTAGACCGCACCTTCCATCTCGTAATCGGCCTGCGCGATGCGGGTCGAGGAGAAGGTGTTGGTCTCGAGAATATCGGCGCCAGCCTTGGCGTATCTATAGTGGATCCCTTCGATCGCATCCGGCTGGGTCAGGATCAGAAGGTCGTTATTGCCCTTCTGGTGACAGGCGCAGCCGATGAAGCGCGTCCCGCGGAACTGGTCTTCATCATAGCCGAGCCCCTGGATCTGCGTGCCCATAGCGCCGTCCAAAACAAGGATGCGTTCGCTTGCGGCTTGTCTCAAAGCTGCGAAAACTTCACTGCCGTCACGTTTGCCCGTTTCCGGACCAAAGAGATTGTCAAACACGGGAAGGCTCCTTGACGTCATAAGACCAGATAGTCCAAATCACATAAAGATATCTTTATGTCAATATATGCCTATCGATTTCGTGCTTTGCAAATCTCGCCGGATGACAGACTCGCACGACGCCTATATAGGCGTTTACAACGCTTTGTGCACGAAATCGGAGGAGCATCATGGCACCCGCAACCGGCAACGCCGTGCTTGGAAACTGGACGACCCGCGCCTATCACCGCGGCTGGCTGCTGACCCAGGCGAACGGTCTCTTCGATTTTTTCCAGCACAATTCGGTCAACCCCAAGGGCGGTTTCTACGATCTCGACGACGCCGGTAACCCTCTCGACGCCGATGGCCAGGTTCGCGGCATCCATATCGCCGCGCGCGCCGTCCATTGCTTCTCGATCGGCGCCCTACTCGGCCGTCCAGGAGCCTCCGACGCCGTCGATCACGGCATGGACTATATCTGGAACCACCACCGCGACCGGAAAAATGGCGGCTATTTCTGGTCGCTCAACAATGACGGTCCCGTTGATTCCAACAAGCAGGGCTATGGCCATGCTTTCGTGCTGCTCGCCGCCTCATCCGCAAAGACGATCGGTCATCCGCTTGCCGACGGCA
Organism: Rhizobium sp. WYCCWR 11152; assembly: GCF_013087615.1. NCBI lineage: Bacteria > Pseudomonadati > Pseudomonadota > Alphaproteobacteria > Hyphomicrobiales > Rhizobiaceae > Rhizobium > Rhizobium sp. WYCCWR 11152. The sequence goes on from NZ_JABFCP010000006.1 coordinate 261,653, forward strand.
TGCTCGCCGATATCACCGAGATCCTCAACACGAAGTTCTGGGAAGCCAAACACGGCGCGATTGCCGAGGAATTCACCGCCGACTGGCAGCCGCTCGATGGCGGCACCTATCGCGGCCAGAACTCCAATATGCACCTGACCGAAGCGCTGATGGCGGCCTTCGAGGCCACCGGCGACCGGCAATATCTGACCAAGGCCGAAAGCATCGCCGATCTCGTCATCCGCCGCGCGGCCGGTTCGGTCGACTGGCGCGTCGCCGAGCATTTCGATGCCGAATGGAACCTCGACAAGACCTACTATCACCCGAACGAAATGTTCCGCCCGGCCGGCACGACGCCCGGCCACTGGCTGGAATGGACCCGCCTCATCCTGCAACTCTGGGCGCTCGGCGGCAAGCGGATCGAATGGATGCCGGATGCGGCCAAGGCGCTCTTTGCGCAATCCATGGCACTCGGCTGGGACAACGACAAGGGCGGCTTCTTCTATACGCTCGATTGGGACGACAAGCCCGCCAAGCGCAACAAGCTCTGGTGGCCAGCCTGCGAAGGTGCGGCTGCCGCGCATTTCCTCAACGAGCACCTGCCGAGCGATTTCCATGAGGAGAGCTATCGCAAGATCTGGAACGTGATCGAGCGCGCCTTCATCGACCACAAGAACGGCGGCTGGCACGAGGAGCTGACAGAAGATCTCGTTCCCTCGCACTCGCTGTTTCCCGGCAAGGGCGATATCTATCACGCCCTGCAGGCCTGCCTCATCCCGCTCTTCCCGGCCACGGGTAGCCTGACGAAAGGCATCACTGAGGCTGGCGGCAAGCTCTGAGGTCGGGGATCAGTAGCCCGGCGCCGGCAGCTCGGCGCTCGGGTTCCGCTGGAACCATTCGACATCCTCGTTGATGCGGTCGAGATCGTCCTGCACGTCGCGCTGGTCGCGGCGGATGTCGTGCAGGTCGTCCTCCAGATCCTCGATCCGCCGGCGCAGTTCCGACCGGTCACCGTCCTTGGCATCCCTCAGCTTGTCGGAGAGCTCGTCGATGCTGGTCTCCTTGAAACTGTAGTCGTTCTGCATCGAGCTGAGGCGCGTCTGCAGCTCGTGCTGCTTGCTGCCGAGACCGAAGCCGCGCAGGAAACCGGGCGCGGTCTCGGGTGGGCAGACATTGGCATAGCCGCTACCTGCCTGGCCGCGCGCAAGCCCGCTAAGCGGCGTGCAATAGCGCACGAGACCTGCCTGATACCCCTGAAACCAAATCGTCTGATCGGGCACGATCTTGACCCGCTCGCAGGATTTCGCATGTGCGGCGAAGCGCTGTTGCGGCTCGTGGCCCGCCGCGCCGTCGCTCTCGCCGATCACCCGCCAGTCTGCAGCGACGCATTCCTCCTTGGACAGCGTGTTGCAGGAGGCAAGGAAAAGGCCGAAGCCGATGGTGGCGGCAAGCGCAAGAAACAAGCGGATCATGGCGTCCCGGGTAGGATGAGGAGTGCGATGCCGCACCTTAGCCGCAGGATAAGCCCACGTCACCGGAGCGGCGACGCGATTTTGCAGTTTTCATGGCTTTTTTCTGTCAAAATTACGGCGGAAGAGACCGCATCAAAGCGGCGGGGCGAGCCGCAGCGTATCTAGATCCTTGGCAAGCATCAGCGCCAGCGCCTCGACGGCGAGATTGTGGTCGTCACGCTGCGGCAGTCCTGAGACGGTGACGGCACCGATGCAGCCGGTACCCTTGAGATTGATTGGGAAACTGCCGCCATGCGGCGCATAGTCGGCGCCATCAAGCCCGTTATCCTCGACCGTCTTGCCATCCTTCTGCAGCTTCAGGCCGGAGGCATAGCTGCTGCGGAAATAACGCAGCACCATGTTGCGCTTGCGGCGGACCCAGTTGACGTTGTCGGGTGTCACACCCGGGAGTGCCGCATAAAAAACGGGCATCGAATGCAGGGTCACGTCGATCGCGATGCCGAGGCCGCGCTCGGTGGCGAGTTCCTGCAGGAGCTTGCCGAGCTGCCATGCCGTCGTCAGGTCGAAGGCGTCGAAGCTCAGCGCTTTCTCCTGCTCCGCGATCCGGCTGAGATCGTTCTCGATTGTCATGATGGGCGCCCTCTCCTGCAATGATCCGCTGCAGACCATTCTCATCAGAAGAGAAAAAGTAAAGCAAAACTTGGGCCTACCCCTGATGTCAGAGCTTCGGCGTCAGCATCTCGAAACGGTCGCGGATGGTGGCGCAGGTATCGCCGCCAAGCCTCGCAATGGCATCGACCGCGGCCGGATCGACATGCAGCCTCTCCGGATCGACAACCCCGTCGCAGTAATGCGCGTAAACGATCTCGCCCATGACGATCTGCCGCGAGCGGCCGAGCTCGAGCGTCACATGCCGCCTGCATTCGAAGGCGGCCGGCGCCTCGGCGATGAAGGGCGACGCGACCTTCTCGCCCGGCATCGCCGTCAAGCCCGCCTCCTTCAATTCGTCGACGCCGCGCGGATATCTGGCGCCGCAGACATGCATCGCCTCGGCAATGGCGAAGGAGACGATATTGACCGTGAACACCTCGGTCATGCGGATATTGTGGCCGGTGTCCTTGAACGACATGTCAGCGTGGTTCTCGACCCCGATCGCCAGGATCGGCGGATCGGCCGAAAGGCAGTTGAAGAAACTGAAGGGCGCAGCATTGATCCGGCCATTCTCGTCGACCGTCGTCACCAGCGCGATCGGGCGCGGGATGATCGTGCCGATCATCAGCTTGTAGCGTTCGCGCTCAGTGAGCTGCTCGAAATCGAAGGAAACGGCCATCGGTTCAGCCGACCTTCGGGACCGGCGAGAAACCGCTCATCGCCCCGGTGAAGGGTTTCGGCAGCGGCGAGGCGTAGGAGCCGCGCTTGCTGGTGGAAAGCCCGAGCGACACCAGCGCTTCGGCCTGCTTGACGGCGGCCGCGACGCCATCGACGACAGGCACGCCGTAGATCTCCTGCAGCTCGCGCGCCAGATCGGTCATGCCCGCGCAGCCGAGCACGATCGCCTCGGCGCCGTCTTCCAAAAGCGCCCGCTCGATCTCGGCCCTCAGCTTGCCGATCGCGCCCGAGGTCGCATCTTCGAGCTCCAGCACGGGGATGTCGGAGGCGCGCACCTTGGCGCGGTCGCCCATGCCGTAGCGGCGCACCAGATTGTCGATCAGCACCCGCGAGCGCTCCAGTGTCGTCACCACGGTGAAGCGCTGTGCCAGGAAGCCCGCCGTCACCACGGCGGATTCGCAAAGCCCGAGGATCGGCACATCGGCAAAGGTTCGTGCCGCTTCGAGCCCGGTATCGTCGAAACAGGCGATAACAGCCGCGTCGTAGCCCACACCCTGCCGCTCCTTAAGCTCGGCGAGCAGGCCGGGGATCGCTAAGGCCCCGTCGTAGTGCCCCTCGATGGAAACCGGCCCCATGCGCGAGGTGGCCGCGATGATCTCCGTGCCGGATGCCGCCACCGCTCGCGCGGCGGTGGCGGCCTTCTCGGTCATGGAGGCCGTGGTGTTCGGATTGACGATGAGGATGCGCATGTCAGTTTATCTTTGCCTGCCGCCGGCTGAGCATCGTCATGATGCCGAGCGCGATGAGAATGATGGTGAAGGAAAACAGCGTCGTCACCGTGCCGAGCGCATAGAGCACCGGCGTCGTGACATTGGTGGTCATGCCGTAGATTTCGAGCGGCAGCGTATTGTAGGTGCCTGATGTCATCAGCGTGCGGGCGAATTCGTCGTAGGAGAGCGTGAAGCCGAACAGGCCGACGCCGACGAGGCTCGGCGCGATCATCGGCAGCACGACATGGCGGAACGTCTGCCAGGAGCTCGCGCCAAGGTCGCGCGCCGCCTCTTCATAGGCCGGCGAGAAGCGGTTGAAGACGGCAAACATGATCAGCACGCCGAACGGCAGTGTCCAGGTCAGATGCGCGCCGAAGGCCGACGAATACCAGGCGGGCTTCAGCCCTCCCTCCTGGAAGACGACGCCGATGCCGAGCGAGATGATGATCGACGGCACGACGAGGCTTGCGACCGTGGCATAGAACAGCGCGGTCGAACCTCGGAAACGGCGCCGGAAGGCAAGGCCAGCGAGCAGCGAGACTACAACGGTCACCGCCATCACCATCAGCCCGAGGGTGAAGGAGCGGCGGAACGAGGCGCCGAAATCGCCGACGGCCTGCTTCTCGAACAGATTGAAGAACCAGTGGGTGGAAACGCCGTTCATCGGGAAAGTCAGGCCGCCATCCGGCCCCTGGAAGGAGAGGATCAGGATTGCAGAAAGCGGGCCGTAGAGGAACAGCACGAAGATGATGAAGAAGATCGCCAGCAGGTAGAATTCCAGGCCGCGTTTTTCGTGGTTCATCTCAAAGCTCCTTGCGGATATCGACGACACGCAGGATGGCCGCGACCATCAACAGCACCACCGCAAGCAGCACCACGGCGTTGGCGGCAGCGGCCGGATATTGCAGCAGCGACATCTGGTTCTTCATCATCAGCGCCACCGAGGCGCTCTGTCCGCCGGACATCACCTGCACCGTCGAAAAGTCAGCCATCACAAGCGTCACGACGAAGATCGTACCGATCGCCATGCCGGGTTTGGCAAGCGGGATGACGACGTTCCAAAGCACCTGCCAGCCGGAGGCGCCGGCATCGCGCGCCGCCTCGAACAGCGACCGGTCGATGCGCATCAGCGTGTTGAAGATCGGCGTCACCATGAACAGCGTGTAGAGATGCACCATGGCGAGCACGACGGCGAAATCGGAATAGAGCAGCCATTCGATCGGCTGCGGGATGATGCCCATCTTGATCAGCGTCGAGTTGACGAGGCCGTTGCGCCCAAGCACCGGGATCCACGAAATCATGCGGATGATGTTCGACGTCATGAACGGCACGGTGCAGACAAGAAAGAGGATCATCTGCGTCGACGTCTTGCGGATGTGGAAGGCCAGGAAATAGGCGACCCAGAAACCGATGACGAGCGTCAGCGCCCAGACGATCGCGGTGAATTTCAGCGTGTTGAGATAGATCTTCCACGTCACCCACGAACCGAGCGTGTCGGTGTAGTTCATCGTCAGGAAATCGGGATAGAGACCGGCAAAATCGTAGTCCCAGAAGCTGACGACCGCGATCATGGCGATCGGCAGCAGGAAGAACAAGCCGAGAATGACGAACAGCGGCGTCGCCTGGAGATAGGATATCGCCGATGGGGAAAGCTTCAGTCCACGCCCGCCGCGCGCGCCCTGGCCATCCTCCTCCGTTTCCGCTGCGATGGTCGCCATGATCCGGTTCTCCGTTCTGATTGCGTCAAGTGGAACGACGGTGCGTGCCGCCCCCTCATCCGCCTGCCGGCACCTTTGCCTGGGTCGAGCCACTGGTCTCGTCCCGTCCTTCGGACCCCCGCTGGGGAGAAGAGATTCGCGGCAGCGCCTAGGCCACCGCGAACCTTGATTTTGTCTAACGACGCGGCCACGGACTCCCTCTTCTCCCCAGCGGGGAGAAGGTGGCCCGAAGGGTCGGTTGAGGGGGGCGGAGCGAAGCGACGTCTTGAGCATCGCGAAAGACAGTGGCTCTCCGCCCTCTCGACGTGGGTCAGGCTGCGATGAACTCGTTCCAGCGGCGGACCATATAGCGGTCCTCGTCCATGACGGAGTTCCAGCAGGCGACAGCACCCATGCGGGCTTCGAAGGAGCCGCCGTCGCGAACGGCGCCGGCCTTTTCCATGACCTTGCCCTCGGGAGACAGGATGTCGCCGGCAGCCGGCTTGCCCTCGATCCAGTAGCCCCATTCGTCGGCCGACATGAATTGCTTGGCAGTGTCCATGCAGGCGGAATAATAGCCCTGGCGGTTGAGGTAGCCGCCGACCCAACCCGATGTGTACCAGTTGATGTATTCATAGGCGGCATCGAGCTGCGCGCCCTTGAGGTGCGAGGCAAGGCCAAGACCGCCGCCCCAGGCGCGGTAGCCTTCCTTGAGCGGCTGGAAGGTGCAGGCGATGCCCTTCGAGCGGACGGCGGCGACGGCCGGCGACCACATCGACTGGATGACGACTTCGCCCGAGGCCATCAGGTTGACGCTTTCGTCGAACGACTTCCAGAAGGCACGGAACTGGCCGTCACCCTTGGCCTTGATGAGGAATTCGATCGTCTTGTCGATTTCTTCCTTCGTCATGTTGCCCTTGTCGGCATATTTGATCTTGCCGGAGGCTTCCATGATCATCGCCGCATCCATGATGCCGATCGACGGGATATTGAGGATCGCGGTCTTGCCCTTGAAGGCCGGATCGAGAATGTCCGCCCAGCTGGTGATCGGACGGCCAGTGAGATCAGGACGGATGCCGAGCGTGTCGGCATTGTAGATGGTCGGAACCATTGTCATCCACTGCGTCGCCTCCTTGGCGAACTTCTTGGAATCCTGCGCTTCGACGAAGCCGACCGTGTGCGGCGCCGTGCCTTGGGCGATGACACTGTCTGCCTTCAGCTTGCCGTTGATGAACAGCGGCACGATCTTGTCGTAATATTTCAGCTTCTTGACGTCCATCGGCTGCATGACGCCGGTCGGGAACACCTTCTTGGCGATCCAGTATTCGATGTCGGCAATGTCGTAGCTGTCAGGCTGGGTGACGGCGCGCTGGGCGGCGGCGTCTGAATCGGTCGCCGTCATCTCCAGCGTGATGCCGAGATCGGCTTTGCACTTCTCGGCAATGGCATTGATGTTCGAAACGCCGGTGCCGAACTGGCGAAGCGTGATGTTCGTCTGCGCCCAGATGGTGGGAAAGCCGGTGATGGCGCCGGAGCCGGCGATGGCGCCGACGGCGGCAGCACCCGTCTTCAGCAGCGTGCGGCGGGAAAGACCCTTCTCCGCCTTGGTCGATGTCGTTTCAGTCGTCATGTCAGTTCCCCTTTTCTTGGATATGGAAGGTTCAGTGTTCTTGATGGTGATGGCTCATGCGGAAGAGCGGCCGAGAAGCACGGCATCCTCCAGCGCCCAACTGAGCGAAACGGCATCGCCGACGGCGACCGGCCGGGCGAAATAGTCGCCGTCCTCGGCAATGACGGTGAAGTCGTCGCTGCCGGCGCCGATAACGGTGATTTTCACGGAAGAGCCGCGATATTCGATGTTGGAGACGATGCCGTCGAAGCCGAGTGTCCACTCGGTCGCCACCTGCAGGCGCACGCGATCGGTGCGGATGCCGATGTCGACGGGCTCGCCGACTTCCCTGCCCGTTCCGCGCACGGAAAAACTCTGCCCCTCAGGCACGGTCATGACGAGCACGCCGTTCTCGCTCGAGGTCACCCGGCCGGACAACACGTTGTGGTCGCCCATGAACCGCGCGACGAAGGCCGTCGCCGGCCGCTCGAAGACTTCGCGCGGGGCTGCCGCCTGCTCGATCCGGCCGTCATTCATGATGACGATGACGTCGGCGAGCGCCATCGCCTCTTCCTGGCTGTGGGTGACGTGCACGAAGGTGATGCCGAGCGACTTCTGCAGTTTCTTGAGTTCGGCGCGCATGCGGATCTTCAGGAACGGATCGAGCGCCGATAGCGGCTCGTCGAGCAGCAGCGCTTCCGGATCGGTGATCAGCGCGCGCGCCAGCGCCACGCGCTGTTGCTGGCCGCCGGAAAGCTGGGCCGGACGCCTGTTGGCATAGGCCTCCATCTGCATCAGCTTGAGCATCTCGAGTGCCTTGGCCTGCCGCTCCTGCTTATCGACGCCTTTCATCTTCAGGCTGAAGGCGACGTTGTCGATCAAATCGAGATGCGGGAAGAGCGCGTAGGACTGGAACATCATCGCCGTGCCGCGCCTGGCCGGCGGAAAATCGGTAACGACGACATTGCCGAGACGGATATCGCCCGACGAAATGCTCTCGTGGCCGGCGATCATGCGCAGCGTCGAAGTCTTGCCGCAGCCCGACGGGCCGAGGAAGCAGCAATAGGAGCCGGCGGGGATCTTCAGGCTGATCGCATGGACCGCCGTCGTCGCGCCATAGACCTTCGAAACGGATACTACATCGATCTCTGCCGCTTTCGACATCATGCCTTCCCCTGTTTGGAAAAGACGATGCATCTGCCGTGCCAGACTCCGTTGCCTGCAGCAAGCCATTGCGAAATAACGATTTTATCAAAACTGCAGTTAAGAGAGCAAATTATAGGCGCGTCGCTATCTGCACATGATTTAGGCTATCGTGCTCAATTTGTGCAAAACATCGTATACAATCAGGCCGCTGTTTCGGGCACAAATTCTGTTTAACTTTGGCGCGAAGCCGGATATGGTTTGCCGACCATCAGGAAGTAAATTTCATGAAATCCGCCGCCAAGGCTCAGCAGGCCGAAGACTCCACAGATACCGGCGCGCAACAGATCCGCGATGCCATTCGCGAAGCGATCGTCGAGCGCAGGCTCTCGCCCGGCACCAAGCTTTCGGAAAGCGATGTCGGCAATCTCTTCAACGTCAGCCGCACGCTTGCCCGCGCCGCCCTGCAGGCGCTCTCCTATGAAGGCCTCGTCAGCGTCGAGAAAAACCGCGGCGCCTTCGTCGCCTATCCCTCGCCGGAAGAGGCTCGCCAGATCTTTTCCGCCCGCCGCTTGGTCGAACCAGGCATATTGCGCGAGGCAGCGGCGCGGATCACGCCTGACGATATTACTCATCTGCGGCAGCTTCTGCTGGAAGAAGGTCGCCTGATGAGCGAGCGTGGCCAGACCGCGCGCCGCGCTGAAATCAAGGCATCGGGCGATTTTCATCTGATGCTGGCGGTCATATCAGGAAATTCGATCATGCAGCGCTTCATGGAGGAACTCGTCGCCCGCTCGTCGCTGGTGATTGCGCTCTACGGGCAGTCGACCGCATCGAGCTGCGGCCATTCCGAACATGGTGACATTATCTCGGCCATCGAAGCCGACGAACTCGATCGCGCCTGCCAGCTGATGCTGCATCACATCGCCCATATCGAGGCCGATCTTGACCTGCGCGAACGAAAGAGCCTCGGCCTCAAGGAAGCCTTCGAACTCTGAACATGCAAAGGTTGCGGGCGCAGATGCTCCACCGCCCGCCGCTTCCAACGGACTCTCGAAACACTACCAAGGCGTCTTCTTCGGCAACATCTCAAAAGCCGCGAAGATATCCTCGGCGCTCATCGGCTCGCTCGAGCGCAGCTTAACGGTTCCATCGCGTCCGATCAGGATCAGCCCGAACTCGCCGGATGGCGGTCCCTGCAGGCGATCGCGAATATCGTCGGCATCGAGTTCCCAGTCATCGTCGAATAGCGCAAACGCGCCGCCGCCGGCAATGCTGAACACCTCGACGTCTTCCTCGATCAAGCGCATATGCGCCTTCCGCAGCCATCCGTCCTGGATGAGCGCGCTGTCATCTTGCGCATCGGCGAAGATGATCAGCACCCGCTTCCTGTCGCGAAACTGCTCGAGCGATTGCGGAAGCTCAGGCTCACGCCTGGGTGTACCCATGATTTCATGAACAATAGATTTTAGCATGGTGCTCATTCCTCGCCCGTCACCACTGCATAACTCTTAGATCGGGATCGATTTAAGGATAGATTATGCAGCAATTCAAAGTGCTACAGCGCCCTTTGCGACTCTCGAAAAGGGCGCTGTAGTAGCGGGCTGTGCCTGCCGAATTAAACGGCTGGGAATGAGCGAGGTTCCGCCAAAAAGCGGAAAAGGATCGCAGCCATGGCCGCGATCCTCACCTATCAGTCGCGGCCCTGGTCTTCGGACGCGTGGGCCGAAACGGCAACGAGATCCGCAGCCCCAGTGACGAGAAGTCGCTTGCGCACCAGGACGCGCATGACACGCGCCGCCGTCGAGAAGGTCATCTGGTCGAGCGGGCCTTCGCCCTCCCACGGCTTGGTCAGCCGTTCGGTGACGGCGCCGACGATGTTCATCGGCACGATGTCGGTGCATTCGCGCATGGCTTCGAAAACGAAGCTGATGGGGATGACCCGTCCTTCGTGGGTCACGATCGGTTCGGTCAATTCGCTGTCCCATTCCTCGAAGGCATAGAGCGCTTCACGAAACAGCTGCTGGAGGTTGAACGGCGCGTGGCCGTCATGAAGTGGCGGCAGTGCATTCATCATGTCTGTCTCCTCTTGATGGGTTGAAGCCAAAGTCCTCCGGTATCGGTCGCGCCAACGCGGGAAACGGAACGTTTTGCTGCCCCTGCGAACCGAATAACACTATTGATTCTATAGAGTAACGCGCCGGGGTAAAGCCCATTTATCCGCCGCCGCGGAAGCGAATTCCATAACACGCTGATATTCTTGCGTGTTTTAGACGAAATTTTCTCCGCGCACACCAGCCTTAAAAATCTATGCCATCCGCCTGAGATCGCTCCGGAATGGCACGGCGAGGCGAAAAAACCCTGATAATTCACGGAACTTTTGTCTTTGTAATTTGTTTTGTTCTCACATTCGCAAAACACACTGGGGTTATCACCAATGACGCAAATCCGTGAACCGGAGCGCCGAAGCAAGATCCTGCGCGGCCGCCCCTATAGCCTTGACGAATTCGCCTCCAAATATGGCCTGCGCGGCGAGCAGGCAGAAAGCCTGTTTACCCGTTTCGGGCCCTCCTCGATCGAACTCGACCTGCTGATGGCAGCCAAGCGCCGGCCGCCGGTTCTGCAGGACAGAATTGCCGAATAACAATTTTGATGAATGGAATGGATAGATGAGCGACAGACGCCACGAATGGATCAGCAAAAGAGCTTACGCGATTTGGGAGGAACGCGGCCGGCCAAATGGGCGCGACGACGAGCACTGGCGCCAGGCAGTTGCCGAACGCGACGCGCTGGAGCGCACGCAGGCCTCCTCCGATGGCCGCGAGGTGCTGGTGAAGTTTCGCCCCAAGCCGCAGCGGCCCGAAGCGCCACGCGCCGGTTGGTTCAACCGAACCGCAAACGTCGGCTGAATCTTTTCTCACATCGGCCGGGCCGCTTGCGGATCGAGCGGCTCAATCGAGCCTGAGCCGGAAGCGCGCCTGAAAATCTCCCTGCCACCACATGGGGAAATTGGTTCCCCACTTATTGTTGTGCAGATTGAAGCGGATGCCGGCGGTAAAATCCGGCAGCGTCCTGCAAAACGTCATGAAATCCGAGCTTTGCGGCGCAACCAGCGGCGCATCGAAGGTTTCGATCGTCAGCGGGCCATCGGCAAGATCACCGCGTGCTGATGTCACCGCCTGCAATTGTCCCCCGCCGCTTGTCACAATATTCCCAGATCGGTGCCAGAGGCCCATCTTGCGGAAATTCCAGTCCCCGGCACCATCAGGCGTGAAGGAAAGAAAGCTTGCCTCCGGCATGCGGTTGGCCGGCTTGTCATGCAATGTCAGGCTGAGGTCGAGGCGATCGCCCTCGGCGGTGAAATGCAGCATCACATGCGGCGGCGCGCCATAATTCTGCACGGCCTCGGCCTGCATCGAGAGAAGGATGCCCGCCTCTTGCGTCGCTTCCAGCGCCGGCAGAAACACCTTCGAAAGTGCGGCCCCCGACCGGGCAAGCCCCGGCTTGTCATGGTCGAGCACTGCCCATTCCTGGCGATGGGTCAGGTAGGTCTCCATGTGCCTGATAACGTCGCCGGCATCGTAGCTCTCATATCGATAGGCGATCAGCGAGCCGTCGCAGCCGGAGATCGTCCGGCCGGAGGGAGAGGTAATTTCGGCCACATCGCCGCTCGCACCGTCGAGCGCGATCGACCAGCCACCGGTCTGCAGGCGCAGCTCCCGCCCACCGCCCTTGATGACGGCAGGCGTGGCAAATTCGGCAAGTACGCTCTGCGCTGCCTTCCGGTCCGTCTCGTTGAGCTGCGAGACCGCCTGGTCGAGGTAGGCCCGCTGCTCGTCCCATGAGGCTTCGGTATAGGCGAAGCGATAATCGGATCGGCGTGCGGCCTCGAAATCGGCCCGCGACCACGCCTTATCGTCGCGCAAATAGGATTTGATATCGACGCCGCAGGTATGTTCGGCCACCATCGCCAGTCCGCGCCCGAAGGCGAGACGTCGCGCGTCGAGCCCATCCGCCGCGAAGCGGTCGTAGAGCCGCTGCAGCGCGAGAAACCGCGCCGTCTTCACCGGATCGCTGCCGCTGCCATGGATCCAGCTGTCGCCGAGTTCCAGCTCGACAACAGGGAAACGCTCACGCTCCCTCCAGAGAATGGCGCCGTAATCCTCGAGCGTCGCCGCGCGGATGATCGCATCCGGCTCACGGGCGCGTAATTCGCGATAGGCCTCGGCCGTCTGCGGCACGCTCTGCGGCCCGATATTGTCGTTGGTATGGGCAAAGCTTAGCCCGTCCTCGAAACCGTCTGGGAAACAGGTCTCGCCATAGGAGCGCTGGTACATGACGACCACCTCTTCGCCGCCTGGCGCCCGCCAGCGGAAGATGTCGGGCACATCAGGCGGCGGTGAGGCTGTATTGACGCCGAGATGCAGGAAGCGGATGCCTGCCTCGGCAAGCAGCGGCACCATGCCGAGCGTATGGCCGGGCACATCGGTCATCTTCGCCGCGATCGTCGTCTTGCCGAAGCGGCGGTCGAGCTCCTGCGAATAGGAAAGCCCGGCCCGGAAAAGGTCCGGCGACATCAGCTCCGTATGGGTGGTGAACGGCAGGCCGTGCCAGCGGATCAGCCCGCGCTCGATCGCCTGTTCCAGCGCTGCGACCTCTCCCGCCGAGCGAGAATTCAAATGGTCAAAGATCAGCCAGGCGCCCGTCGTCCAGATGAATTTCGGCTCATCGGGATCTTCGGCATGAAAATGCTTGGCCGTCTCGATCGCCTGCGGAATGAAGCGCTCGTGATATTGCCGGCGGACTTTCTCGGCATGGTCGGTGAAGCCGATATCGAGATGGGTCTTGAAGACCAGATGCACGCGCTTTTCAGTCATTCCATTTCACACATCAGGCCATTTCACACATCGGGCCATTTCACAGATCGGGGATGCCATCCGAAACGTTTCTGCAGTCAGCGCTGCCATAGGCCATCGGAGTGTAACCGTTTCCACAAACACCATTGCTCCCGCCGCAAACGCGCCGTCAAGCGATTTTGGCACAGATCAATGAAATGAACGGGATTTCTTAACCATGAATTCGGAAACGTCGCCGTCCGGCACTTTCATCGTAGAATCGAATCGCGACAAGAATGAAGACGTGTTCATCGATAATTATATAGAAAGGCGGCGGGATTTCCTGGCCGTCTCGCCCGGGGTGCGTTGTTGAGCCAAGGAGAAAAAGCCTGAGCCGTTCTTCCGCAAGGCTGATTGTCAGAAGGCGTTGGTTTCCTGGCAGAGCGCCCGGTGAACCTCGGTCCAGAACAGCGCCAACGGCGTGTCGCCGTTGCGCTCGGCAACGAGCGCGCGGATCAGCGCTTCGGAGCCGGCCATGTCCTGCCAGCTGGATTTCAGGCCCTTGGCGGCCTGTTGGCATTCGGCAATCTCGAATGGTCTCTTGCTGTCCATATGAGGCCTCCTCATGGAAGGCGCTAGCAGATGGGGCCAAGATTGTCATTCCCCGCATATGTGGGGATGCCTTGTATTTGTGACGGCCCTCGCGGTAGGATTGAGGGGATTGGGGCAGTGGAAATGATTGAGAATACCTACAGCGAAAAGTTCGAGTCCGCTTTCGAACAGATCAAGGCTGCAGCCAATGTGGATGCCGCCATCCGCATTCTCCAGGCTGAATATGGCCTCGATTTCGTCACCTACCATCTCGCCCAGACGATCGCGAGCAAGATCGATTCGCCCTTCGTGCGCACCACCTACCCGGATGCCTGGGTCTCCCGCTACCTCCTGAACAGCTATGTGAAGGTCGACCCGATCGTCAAGCAGGGCTTCGAACGCCAGCTGCCCTTCGACTGGAGCGAGGTCGAGCCGACGCCGGAAGCCTATGCCATGCTGGTCGACGCCCAGAAGCACGGCATCGGCGGCAACGGCTACTCCATTCCCGTCGCCGACAAGGCGCAGCGCCGCGCCCTCCTGTCGCTAAATGCCCGCATACCAGTCGAACAATGGACCGAACTCGTCCGCCGCTGCCGCAACGAATGGATCGAGATCGCCCATCTCATCCACCGCAAGGCCGTCTACGAGCTGCATGGCGAGAACGATCCCGTGCCGTCATTGTCGCCGCGCGAAATCGAGTGTCTGCACTGGACGGCGCTCGGCAAGGATTACAAGGATATTTCGGTGATCCTCGGGATATCGGAACACACCACGCGCGATTATCTGAAGACCGCCCGCTTCAAGCTTGGATGCGCCACCATTTCGGCGGCCGCCTCCCGGGCCGTTCAATTGCGCATAATCAATCCGTAAAGCGCGTCGCGATCTTCAGATTCGCTCTTCGCGCTTTAGCTCTTTGTTTTTACGCATGTCGTTATCGCAAAACCGCTGCACAGTTTTGCGCGACATGCTCTGCCCCCCTCATCTGGGGGGGCCCATCTGAGGGAATTTCCGATCCGGCCCGCATGAACCATTCTGCTTTCCACGAACTTGAAAACGCTGGAGGGCAAAATGTTCGTTATCATTCAGGCACATGAGTATCAGAAATACGCTGCCGTACTCGACCAGATGTTTCGCCTGCGCAAGAAGGTCTTCGCCGATACGCTCGGCTGGGATGTCCCGGTCATCGGCCCTTACGAACGCGACAGCTACGATTCGCTCGCTCCCGCCTATCTCGTCTGGTGCAACGACAGCCGCACCCGCCTTTATGGCGGCATGCGCCTGATGCCGACGACAGGCCCGACACTTCTCTACGACGTCTTCAGAGAGACGTTTCCCGATGCCGCCAATCTTATCGCCCCCGGCATCTGGGAAGGCACGCGTATGTGCATCGACGAGGAGGCGATCGCCAAGGATTTCTCCAATGTCGATGCCGGTCGCGCCTTCTCCATGATGCTGCTTGCGCTTTGCGAATGCGCGCTCGATCACGGCATCCATACGATGATTTCCAATTACGAGCCCTACCTCAAGCGCGTCTACAAGCGCGCCGGCGCCGAAGTGGAAGAACTTGGCCGAGCAGACGGTTACGGCAAATACCCCGTCTGCTGCGGCGCCTTCGAAGTATCGGACCGCGTGCTGCGCAAGATGCGCGCCGCCCTCGGCCTCACCCTACCCCTTTATGTCAGGCACGTGCCGGCCCGCTCGGTCGTGACCCAATTCCTGGAGATGGCAGCATGAACCGCCTCGCTGAAACCACCACGCAGACTGCAATTCAGAAGGATATCGGCGCGCTGGAGCGCCATGTTCTCGCATCCCGCGACATCGCCACGCAGATAGGGGATCCCTTCCTCTCCTATCTCCTCTCGATGGCGCTGTTTACGATCTACGAGAAGAAGGCCCATCACGAGAATGAGGCGCTGAGGAGCAGCTTCAGCTGAGGGCCGGTTCCCCTCCGCCGCCTGAAGACGAGCATGTCTCCCGGCGCCTCGCGCGCAGCCGCAAAAACAGTCCCCGTTTTGCGGCTGCGCGCCCCTGTCACCTCATCAGGGCATTGCCGTTACGTCATCAGGGAATTGATGGTCGAAATCAGCGTGTCGTGCATGTAGGGCTTCGGCAGGAAGGCGGTATTGGCGGGCAGCGCCATCGGATCGAGCCGCACCATGCCGGAGGTGATGATGATGCCGATATTCGGCCGCATCGCCCGCACCCGATTGGCAAGCTGGAGGCCGTCCATCGAACCCGCCATGTTGACGTCGGTGAACAGGATATCGACATCCTGCCTGCCCTTCAGCACCACCAGAGCTTCGTCGGCATTCGCCGCCTCCAGCGCCACATGGCCGACCTCCTCCAGCACATCGAGGATATTGAACCGGATCAGCGGCTCGTCCTCCACGATGAGCACCACGGCACTGTTCAAAGCCACCATCTGCGATCGCCCTCTTCATGCGGAATGTGACTTGAATAAGTGTAGCCCGCGCGAGAAGGTTCCAGTGGCTGCCTACGAAATATGCATCGTCCACAGATGCTTGCGCTGCCCGCTTGTGGCTCCTCCGGATTTGCGTTAGAGCGGAACCCGTGCTGCGGGAACCATTGCCCCGGCACCCAAGCGCCGGATACCCGGCGCCAGGGCCTGTAGCTCAATGGTTAGAGCCGGCGGCTCATAACCGCTTGGTTGGGGGTTCGAGTCCCTCCGGGCCCACCATTCCGTTTAAAATCAGAGACTTAGATGCCGGTTTTTCTTGGGGAGACATCCAAGGGAGACATTGGGTTGTTCATTCCTGCCTATTTGGTGAAGTCGCGCTGCGGCGTTTTCTACATTCGCTGGCCAATCCCGAAACAGCTACATCCACAGAAAAAAGCTTCCACACTCAAGCTTTCTCTACAGACCCGTGACCCACGAAAAGCATTGCGCTTGTCCCGTCCTATGATCCAGATAGGCGAACAATTGAACGACCATGGAATTGCATACGGCATGCGGCACGAGGATCTGAGAAACGTACTAACTGAGCATTTCCGCCAGTTGCTTGATGCAGCCAAGGCCGAAATGAGTGAAACCGGCCCTTTGAGCGAGCTTGACCGGCAGATTTACGAGACCAACAAGCGTGTCGCCAAGCAGGCGAGGAAAACAGATACTCCGCTCTCCCTCGTGCAATCCGACGACGAACTTCTAGCCCGCTTTATCGAGAAGTACGACCTCGACATACAGGAGGGCAGTTCGGAATACGGCTGGCTAGATCGAGAAATGAAGCTCTCCTACCATGGCTTCGTGAAGGCGGTTCTTACCTATGATAAGTCATTGCAGCGGTATGACTTTGAAGAAGCACCGTTGCGTGCCGGCTCCACGGCCAAGACCGCGATCACAGCGGGAATGAGCATCACCGATGTTGCCGCCGCCTATAGCAAGGAAAGGCAGCGCGGGAACGCATGGGCGGCAAAGACAGTCATCGAGAAAGCGGACCATATCAAACTGCTGGAAGAAATCCTTGGCGGCGATACGGACGTACGAACGCTAACATCTATGGAGGCCAAGCGGGTTAAGGAGACCCTGCTTGCCTATCCCCGTAACCGTGCCAAGAACCCACTGACAAGAGGCAAGCCGTTGGCCGATGTTCTCAATCTTCCCGGCATCGAGATCATACAGGTCGCGACGATCAACAAGTACCTGCAAACCTACCACGAGCTATTCGAGTGGGCGAAGAAGAACCATCATATCAGCGAGAACTTTTTCTCCGGGCTCACTGTCAAACAGACCAAGAAGAACAAGGACGGCGAGCGGGACGCTTATACAGATGACCAGATCCGGCTGATATTGCGGACCGTCCTGCACAATGAACATGGTCTGGTTACGAAGCCGTATCAGAAGTGGGCCACGCTCATAGGCATCTATACGGGTGCCCGTCTTGGCGAGATCGCACAATTGCATCTCAAAGACATTCGGGAACAGGATGGCGTACCGGTGTTCGATATTAACGAGGAAGGCGACCGCAAGAGCCTGAAAACGTCCGCCGCCCGCCGTCTGGTGCCGATTCACAGCGAGCTCATTGGGGCCGGTCTTCTCGATTACGTACGGGAGATGGCCGACAACAGAGCCACCAAGCTTTTCCCAGACTTCACGTACGATCCGAAGAACGGATGGGGACGCCAGCAAAGCCGATGGTTCAATGACAGGCTCCTTGTACAACTCGGGCTGAAATCCAAAACGCGTGTTTTCCACAGCCTGCGGCACACGGTTAACACGCGATTATTGCAAGCTGGCATCGCCGACCCATTGGTTAAGTCGATCATCGGCCACGAGCAGGATGGCATGACACATCGGCAGTATTTCAAGGAAGGCTTCACACTCCAGCAGCGCAGCGAGGCAATGCAGAAGCTCGACTACAGCATACCAGCATAAAAACATGCCTGGCCATTAGGATTGACACGGATTCCTGAATACGAGAAACAAACCTCGGAGCCGTACGTGCGGCTTCGGGGCGTAGTAACCCCTCAAGACTAGGACTGCGTGCCACTGAATTGGCACCACTCTTCGACCTATGGTCGGGGAGCCTGCGGCGTATGCAACAGGTTCTCTGAACTAAAGGCCGTAGGGCCGTGTCTTGCGGTTACTAACTCCCCGATCACCAGAGATCGAAGGGCTTTTCGCGGGGACGTACCGCGCCTACCGCCCTTCCATACGGGGGCTGTATGTTAGGGATCGTCACACTTCTGGTTATCATCGGCTGTATCTATTGGCTCTACAGGAACCGTGACGCAACGTCCGCGTCGGAGCGTCAATGGATTAAAACGTTTGCTGTCCACCACATCAACGAAATCCTCTCGTTGTACGCCACAGGCTCCGATCCAATGCCGGAGGAAGCTGCACGGCTTCTAGAACATCGGCTTGACGGAGCCGCGCAACAGTCCTTCATCGTAAGTCTTGGTAAATATCTCCGAGAGCAATGTGGACGCAACTTGCAACGCGGGGATTACGAACTGGCTGTAAAAGGCGTTCGCGATCTGCTGTCTGCCGAAGTTCGACGGGCCAATAGCTTCGAGACTTTGCGATCATACATTAGAGCCATGCACCGAGACGATACAGGCGAAGAGATTACGGAAGAGCAGCTTTCGACGTACTATGAGGAGATCGTTGCCGACGTGAAATCGGACGAAACGGCCGCTGCCCTGATGCTTGGACAAGTTCTGCGTTTCAACATCGAGGCGATGCATGTGAACGCGTTCGGCCTCAGCTACTGGGATTATGTGAAGGCGAAGCGTCGCCGAAACGAGCCAGACCAATTACGGGCGGCAATACAAGCTTAAAACATCAGCGCCACGTAGAATTGCAGCGATCCAATTAGGCAGCCCTACACAAACTGCCTGTACTGAGTACATGGAGGGAGATCGCTTTTGATGTCAACGGTTGTGCAGTTCAAGCGGCGACAGCCTAAGCAGACTACCAGGGGGCGCTCGTTTCCAAAGCTTGTTGCGATTGCAATGGTCGTCAGCTTTGGTGTCGGGGTGAGTGCTGCACGCTTCATCAGCGACGATGCGGGCGTTGCAAACACTTCGACGCCCAGCAGCCATATCATTGCGTTCTTCGGAGGAAGGCAGCAGGCGGCTCAGCAGGTTTATGTGCGAGCTGCAACGCCCGGCGTGACCTACAAGCATTGCATCGGGACCGTACGCGTCCACTGCATTGTGGATGGCGATACGCTTTGGAGCAACGGTGTTAAAATCCGTGTTGCCGACATAGACACACCGGAAGTCAACGAGCCTCGTTGTGCAGCCGAGAAGGCGCTTGGGGATCGTGCAACCGTTCGCCTGATGGAACTGGTGAACGCTGGGCCGTTCCAGATGCAGGCATGGCCGGGACGTGACGAAGACAAGTACGGGCGCAAACTCCGGGTACTTGTACGGGATGGACGGTCCCTTGGCGACATTCTCGTATCGGAAGGTTTGGCCCGGACTTGGAAAGGGCGAAGGCAACCGTGGTGCTGATAGCACTAGATACAGGCGGGGCGAACAGACGTTAAAACAAGGCGATCTTATCGGTTCAGCGTACGGGAATATTGAACGTTATCAAATCTATGCCTCAATTTTAGCGATGCCGAAAATTCCCACATTTGACCGCAGGGAGGCATCTGGCCGTCGAGGCACCATCGCCTATTCCGCCCCCAGTTTGCGCCCTGGCGGGCCTCTGCGGCCGAAAGAGGCAGCATCGGAAAGCAATCGATCCAACCGAACTTATGAAATCGACAATCTAAATGCGAAGACCGCGATTAAATACTAAGACTTCGCTGTACTTCTGATGCCATACATCGATCTCGTATTGGATATCCGGACTTAAAGTCTTGCGCGTTACTTTATCATAAGCCTGCTCGTACTCAAAACTGGTCCAGTTAATACACTGCGTACCTCATGCCGGGAGCTGGTATGCTATATATGTAGCCCCTTGATTATGAACCAGTCGGCATGGCTGTGCGACCGACATGGCCAGTGGAATGCACAGTCCACAGATATGATCGTAGGCGTTGAAAACGAATAGATATTTCATCTGGTGCCGTCATTGTCTTCAATCCGGTATTGATATCTATGTGTATTCAATTGTTATATCTATGTATTATATCCTATTACACAATCATATTTATGTATCTATAGTATTATCTAGATCATACACCTATTGATATCTATTTGTTATATCTACATTTCCGACCTATGTAATATCATATCTTATATCAATGCCCTTAGTATCTACTATGGCATTATCTTCCGGATTGCATTCTGCACATACTACTGTTATTAACTGTTCATATATACATTCGTATATCTGCTGAAACTGATACTCGGCTCTTTATTCCTAAAAGGGTCCGGCACCAGCAAATTAATCGAAGCGCTTCATACCTCATTGATTTTCAATGATTTTTTGAACCGTCGCCTTTGAGAAGCCAATTTCCTCGGCCACTTTGCGGATGCTCACGCCCTGCTCTCGTAAACCGAATACCCTAGTGCGAACTTCCTCCGTCACAAGAGCCGGCCTACCGCCTGCACGGCCCTCGGCTTTGGCTCTGGCAATTCCTTCCATTTGCCGCTCCTTGCGGATGTCGGTTTCAAACTCAGCGATCAAAGCCAGTATACCCATCACAAGTTTGCCGGTTCGGCTGCTGGTATCGATTGCGGTGTCGTCCAGTACCTTGAATGAAACCCCGCGCTTATCGATGTCGCTCACAATCTTGTACAGGTCCGCCGTGGACCGGGCCAATCGATCAAGCTTGGTCACAAGCAGCGTATCCCCTTCCCGCAGATAACGTAGGCATTCAGCCAATGCCGGACGCTCACCGTCAAGGCCGGATCGCTTCTCAGTAAAAACCTTCGTAGCTCCGGCTGCTTCCAGCCTCGCAACCTGACTGGAATGGTCCTGCTGGCTAGTTGACACCCGCGCATAGCCGACAATTGCACCCATAGTTCGTACTCCTATCTTTAAGACTGATGTGTACGAACTGTTAGTGTACTCTATCTGTACAGTCAAGAGTGTTGTCTGAAAAGGTATACCTTTATGTACGATGCCGCGGTAAGGCAGTCTTACCACTGTCCGTAGTGGCAATGTCCGCAAAGCATGCCGTACAAAGAAACCGGTCGAGCCAATCGGATATATGGACCCTCGCCTCCTCGGGAGCAGCAAGGATACTACCGACAAACGAGACCCCTCGTACGGCTGCGGCATCAATTAGTTATCAGTCAGATTAGGCGCCTTTCACTAGTTGTGGGGCCTTACCTAGTGTCAGGTTCGATTTGCACTCTACGGGTTCAGTCTGGCACCATCTTCTAACCATGCAAGGCTCTCGCCCTTTGAAACCAACGCAGACACTCGGCGGGAAATCCAAACTAAGACCCACCCCAGAAATGCAAGCACAAGCATCTTGTATTCTATCGGCAGGCTTTCCCACTTTGTTTGATTTGCACGGTCGCTATTCACCCAAAGCAAATCCGCTTCTCCGGAAACCCTCAGTAGGCCCGATGCAAATGAGCCCTTAAGTGAATCCCCGATTGCAGCGAAACTGTCACCCGTCTTAAGTGTCCGGTCGCTTCCATTGATGGCTGCGGATCTCAAATTCCCTGAAACCGAAATCATATCGATGCGTGCACCATCAGTATTCAACGTTTTGGGATCGATGCCTTTTACCCGTACCCAGCCACTATCGCCGTTGAGAGTGATCACATTATTCGGCATACCATCAGACTTGCGTTTCGGGGAAACCACAACCTTCACCCCAAGCAGCACAGAGTTCCCTAAGTCGAGAACCTTGGATTGAAATGCTTGACGGGTTGGGACAGCGCGACAGGCAATCTTTTGGGAGGAAATACCTAAGGCTGCCTCAGAACCGGAAAGGCCAATTACATACTCTTTACCGTCCACGCTGAATTGCAGACCTGGCGCTGATTCCATTGCTTCTTCAGGCTTGGTAGGCGGGGCGATCATGAATAACTCTATCGAATCAGATCCTCCCGAATATGTTACCTGGGAGTGGTCCGCGACCACCTGCTGAAGCTCTATACCCTTTCCATCTCCACTGGGATCGAGGCTGTAAAAGGAGGCATCCGTACCCTCCAGTCCGGTCGAGCCATTGCCCTCGCTAACGGTGACCGTTGTGTCCCACGCCCCCCAAGCGTGCGAAAGTGAGAATGCACGAATATCTGATATCTTTAACGGGGATTCGCTGGGGGGAAGCTCTCGAACTCCATCGGTCGGCCCGCATCCGGCGAACAACGACACCTCAATACTGTACGTAGTGAAGTCCTCATTAGTTGACCACTCGATTTTTCCATTTTTGGGCGCTCGCCAATTTAAGCTTGAACTCTCTTCCACCTGAGACAACGGAGAGAAAGCAGTCGTTGCGGCCCCATTCTGAGTATCTAGTTTGCGTCCGCTTTTGGGCACGGCCTTGGCGATTATGAAACCACCGGAGGGTGACTCGGCCAATAGATCAATGGTAGCTGGGCGGGGTCGGTAAAAGAAATCTGTAATGTAGAAAATGACACACAGAGCAAGCGCCCCGCCAAGCATAACGAGAAAGCCTGCAACAGCTCGTCGTGGCCACGTAGGCCACTCAAATGAACTAAATCCGTAGTCGGCGAGCTCAACCAGCAGAATGGCAATAGCCGCGACTCCGATAGCACCTATGAAGTTGGCGACGATATTTTCAAATATACTGGCAATTGAGAGCGCACCGTTCCAGAGGCCGTACCCAAGATCGAACAGCATCAGCGTTACAAAGCCGAACAGTGATAGCCGTAAGAACATCTGCTTAATTGAAGATGATCTTACTGCCAGCAAGACCACAACTAGGCCAATAAAAGGATGCGGCCACGCGATAGCTGTCTCAAACCAGTCATCGAGCCTGGGTAGTCTCACCACCTCACGTTGGAAAGATGATCCATAGATTGAGGTTTCATCGCTCGTGGCCAATGCAAACAGATATCGTTGTACGAGAGGGCCAGTTGAATAAATTAGCCCCAGAGCAAAAGACAGCGGCACCCAAATCCACCAACGAAGACCGAAGCCTAGCTGCCGTTTGGTTTGCTGAAACCAAGAACTAAAAAGCTTCGGACTTAATATCATCAATAAGCCTGTTTTGAATGGCGGCGCATCGGAGTACGGCAGTCGATTATCAAGCTAGTATGATGCTGAGATCGAAGGCGAAAACACGCGCTCACCAACAATCCATGGCACCAAGAATGAGTTCAGAACGCTAGCTACTTCCAGTAAACATGGCCAGCCAAGGGCCGTGTCCACATGCGTTGCCACCTATCGCCCCTTCGAACGGCACATTTCATGCACTCGTTCATGTTGCATGATCTAGTGCCCTCTGCAATGTGGAGACACAAAAGGGAGACATCGCGTTTCCGTCGCCGCCCGAATTCAAGCAATTCAAGGTTTTAGGCGGGTGGTGGAAGCTCTCTCACTCGCCACCAAGGTATGCAACTATGGTTCCTGTAAAACTGCCCCCTGATGACAGAAGACGCTGTTCAATCGGGCCGTAGAGATACTGCCCATTATCTCGGATGTGCGTTGTTTCGTAGCCGTCTCTACGTACGTAGGCTGAGGCGCCGTTGGCTCTGTACGCTGAGCTATACTCCTGCGACTTTCCCCTTACCCCGGCCTTATGCCCTCTCCATCGTGGTGAAGGCTGACATGGAAAGATCGTACGCGTTGCCGGGAGAGAATATAGGCGCATCAAACCGGTAGCATGCCATGGGGGAAACGACTGCGCGAAGGGCCTTAAATACCCCTTCACAAAAATTTCTAGTACCGGCGATCGGGCGGCCAATCACACCCTTTAAGGTATCTGAGCCGTCGCGGTTACGCGAAACTAGGCGGCCCCAACAGAAAAGCAGAAGAAACTATTTGGGGAAAATCTCTTTCGGGATAGCAGGAACATCCGATTCGCGGTTAAATTGCGAAGCGCATGATCAGTTTCGAGAATAGGAGGCAACTGATGGCATACCGCAACAAAACATACATTTGTTTTGATGGCGATAAAGATATGAAACATTACCGGCTTATGACGGCGTGGGCAGAAAACGAAAAATTCAGTTTCGACTTCCACAATGCTCACGACTTGAATACGGCCAGAGATAGCAGCCAAGAAGAGAGCATTAAAAAGCAACTGCGCGAGCGGTTTGCGAACTCCAAGCTTCTTGTTGTGCTGATCGGCGACAATACGCGCTATTTGACCAAATTCGTAAAATGGGAAATGGAAGTTGCTCTTCGTCTAGGGCTTCCAATCGTTGGCGTAAACCTAAACGGAAATCGATCAAGGGACGACCTATGCCCTCCTACTATCCGCGATGAATTGGCAGTTTATGTTCCTTTTGGCGTGAAAATTGTTGAGCACGCTATGGCAAACTGGCCCGCCAGCCATGCAACATTCAAAGCGGAAGGCAAGACGGGTAACTATCATTACACAGAACAGACGTACAAGAATTTGGGGCTTTAATTTGCGTTATTTCTGGAAATCGATTTTTACTCTGTCATTCTGGCGCTACTCTCTGTTCTCTAAGGGCGCATTGATAAGCGTCTTCTCCATCTCTGGTGCTATATATCTCGCCATTGAAATGCTGGACTTCTTCAGCATGTATACAAAAGACAAATACAGTAGATATACTATATTTGCTATACTGGCCACATCGTTGATAATAACTGTCGCAACACGAAGGCCAGTTTCACGGATATCATACAAAACACCAAAAAGAGATTTCTCTATTGAAGTAGTTATTGGAGATTTGCTAGAAACAAAGTGCTCGAATGTCGTGATCAGCACAAACACCACGTTCGATACCGATATGGCTAGCGGCCTGATATCTCCCGATAGCTTGCAAGGTCAGCTAGCGTTCCGCTATTTCAATAGTAATACCGCGGAAATGGACAGGCAAATTTCCGAATCGCTGAAAGGCGTCGAGTGCTTCGACCATCCATCGGGTAGAGGCAGGAAGAAACGATATCCGATCGGAACGATTGCTAAGCTCCAGGCCCACGGCAAAACATTCTTTTTCATAGCGATGTCAGAGCTAAATGAAGACGGAAATGCACGGTCTTCGGTTCGGATGGTCGACGACGCAGTGGAAGCTCTTTGGGTGTATATCGCTGAGCGCGGCGAACTGGCCGATGTGGCGATGCCGATCATCGGGACTGGGCGCGGACGAATTCAGCTCTCTCGAACCAAGATGATCGAACGGCTAGCGCAATCTTTTGCCCACGCATCCACTGAGCGTGTCTTTAGCAACCGGCTGGTGATCTACATACATCCCTCAGATGCAACCCAACATGCTGTGAATCTTTTTGAAATACGGGATTATCTAGCAATGAGCCTCCAAGTCTAGCACTCACACAATCGCATTGGCACTGATAAGGTTAGCGAAGAATGGGTTGCCCATATGGCTAAGAATTCACGGCCTTCTATAACAACGTTATTGATAGGAGCCTCTGGCTGGATCGTTTCCCTCTTCCTGGGTATTCTTGATGTTCCTGCGAAGGTTAATTCGTTTATGGTGGAAGCTCCCAAAACCAAGCAAGAAGTTGTCGATTGGCTCAACCTTGATCAAAATTACACGGGTCAATGGACTAGCAGCGTTGAAGATTGGGTCGATGCCACCGAAGACGAAAGGACATTATCGACTGCTCCGAATGGCCCTGTAAGAATGAGATTGCGCGTTTATGGCGGCATGGTCACAGGAGAGGTTGAGTCGGAGGGCCTAAAAAAAGGTTACATTTTCAATAACCTCCTTTTGGAGGGTTCGAGGTCTTCTAAGGGACTTGATGTTTGGGCCTATGATTACGTGGACGGGAAAAAGCGGGGCTTCGCTGAATTTCGGTTGAGCCTGTCTGACGAAAAGCGCCTGCCCCTAAACCTCGAAATTGTCCAAGGCGGCATGGGCTTGCCTGTTCGAGCGAAACTATACCGTACCTCAACCGACATATCAGAGCCTATTTATCGTCAGCCTAACATGGAACTACTCGGGCGGGTCGTGGAGCAAGGCAAAGTTGACGCAGGGCAAGATCGATGAAGAGGAGCGCTGAGAGAACCTCGATGAACTCGCATCCGCATCTAGCACTGCGTGCCGGCGCTCGTGCCAGTTGCATGCCGCACCGCGGTGTGCAAACCATAGACGCAAAGGGAGACATCGTGTCTCGGTCGCCGCCACCAAAACCCGAAACAGGGAGAATTGGCTGCACTAATTGCTTCAAGAATCCTCGCAGGAATTACTATAAGTACATAAATGTTCCTATCCACACGTCCGTGATGAGCAGACTGTTTTCGGCATGATTTTCATATCTTACGCCAAGGAAGATGCAGCGTATGCGCAAAAGGTTTTCCTAGCACTGAAAGCTCAAGGGTTATCGCCATGGATGGACAAACCTCCAGCGCCTCATAAGGATGAGGGGCTGCAGATCGGTCATAAATGGCAGACGGTTCTTCAAGCCCAGTTGAGCAACGCTGATTACATTATCTTGGTTTTGTCCCCGAGGTCGGTTGCAAAAAAAGGATATGTACAAGTGGAGTTTCGGACCGCCCTCGACAGAATGAATTACCTGCCTGACGACAGTGTGCTTGTACTACCGATCTTGATCGAGTCCTGTGACGTCCCCTCTCTTTCGGTTGGGAACATCAATCTCCGCGACCTGCAATGGGATATAATCCCAGATGAAGATATCGAGGAATTCGCACTAGGGTTGGCTGAACGCGTCAAGGAACCCGCGTAATGGTATCACTTCAATCACTTTCGTCCATCTTCCGGACCACCAAGCAACGGTGGGCGACCGAAATTGGAACATTTCACTATAGAAATAACTTCATCCGCAAGGGCAACCGTTTAATTAGCAGCACATCAGGAAGTGTTTGGAACAGTGACGATTCAGCAGACGGAGTCTACTGCTTAGACATCACTTCTGGGGAAATTATATGGAAATTCAATACAGATGGTGATGCTAATGGAATATTGGAGTATAACAACGTTGTCGTTGGTGGCACCGATAATGGACAGATCTTTGCGCTAGATCTTGAGACGGGTTCGCTGCTGGCTCAACACCGATCAAACACCCCATTCTACGGAACTCCGCTGGTGGTTCAGCAAGATCTAGAGGACGTATTTGTCTCGGTGTCCTACGGAGGCGAAATAGTCTTGTACAAGCCAAGGGAAAAGCTCTTTGTGAACTTCGGACTAGTGCGGGGCGATTTTCGGGCAAGTCCCGCCACTAGCCGCGCTCTTGCTGCCATTGGAACGTTCGTTCTGGCATCCGAAAGTGGAGAGTTGATGAGGGTGGCTCTCTCTGAAAGCGAAGCTCACCCCCGTTTCCTTCACGTACTAAAGGATACGCCACCCTCAAGCGGAGGCAACTATCTACTGCGCATCAAAGGCATTGGGTCTCTTTTGATAAGCGAGAGCAGAATATATGTATCGTACATTCGGAACACTTATGATAAGCATCCACCATTGTGCTGTATTGATGTCGATACGGGCGAAAAAATTTGGGATGCAAAAGCGGTAAAGACGCTTTCGAAGAAGCGCAGAGACTACGGCAATGCCAGAGTTTTACCAGTTATCTTTAAAGATTTATTGATTTCGACGTTCGGGTATAGTGACAGCGTTCATGCATTCTCCCTTTCTACTGGCCGAGGAGAGTGGATGTTGCGTTTGGATGAAGGATTACTACAAAACTGGGCTTCACCCGTTCTTTCACCTACTGGGCGTCTTTTTGTACCACGGGTAAATGGGATTATTCATGAAGTGGACATCCCGAAACTAAAAGTCGTCAACTCTATTTCGGTCGAGATCGGCCGATACGTGAGTAACGACGGCTATTATGTGCGTAAACGACATTTTGGCGAAGATCGCTGGGAGGGAACCAATCCAATCACCCATGAATCTCGACTTGACAGGGCGGGCCCTAATCCAAGCGAGATTTTGGTTTCAGGGCTGGCTGCGACGCCCATTGTATTTGATGACACTTTGATTGTGGGCGGAGTGTCGGGTCAACTACGTGCCTACAGCATCTAAATCGAATTCGGGTACGTCTCAAACCTGCGTTTTACAAGATAGTTTGCGTCGCTGGCGACGCCCCTCCCGTACTTCCACCTATTTGCGTGCTGTAGCAGCATGCAGGGCGTCCCAGGCGTGTTGCGCTACGTCGCCTGACAAACATGCACACAGCGGTGAGACATCGTGCCT
The DNA here is from genome assembly GCF_013087615.1 of Rhizobium sp. WYCCWR 11152. Taxonomy (NCBI): domain Bacteria; kingdom Pseudomonadati; phylum Pseudomonadota; class Alphaproteobacteria; order Hyphomicrobiales; family Rhizobiaceae; genus Rhizobium; species Rhizobium sp. WYCCWR 11152. The sequence continues at coordinate 289,778 of NZ_JABFCP010000006.1, forward strand.
AAGAGCCGCTTGTACTGCATGCCCAAATCTTAGGAAATGCATCACGTAGCCGGCAACATTTAAAGGCTTCCGTAGTTTCCATGAGCGAACACCTTCGTCCGTTGCATGCTCTGCTTTCCTGTGCGATGCGATTGACACAAAAGGGAGACATCGTGTCCCCTAGCTACCCTAAAAAGCCCGGCTACTAAGGCTTTTGAGCGATGGTGGGCGCTCCCTCCGGGCCCACCACTCTCCCCTTGTTTCAAGGGACTTAGGGAGTGGTTAGCCAGGGAGGTTAGCCATGTGGTTAGCCCTTTGTTCCTGGCCGTTGATGTTAGCGGGCGCCACAAACTAGAATTTTAACGCTATTGCAAAGCTGGACTTATGAACGCCACGCCCGTCGCAGTCGCCATTTGGCCGGTTCTGTTGCCCGTATCATAGGAGGCACACTAGCGATTCTCGGTGGCGCACTAAGCCCCCTATTGTCGCATTGGCTTAATTCACGACGGACGCGGGCTGAACGTAGAAGTCAGCTTTTCTTGGACGTGCGGTGAGAGATTTGGAGCAGAGTATAAATAGCTAGCTCACTAGTCGTCTTTGGGAAGCTGCATAATAAACCAACGCACGCATAGTTGCCTCGTCTGCTCCATTACGCTGCGACTGACCGATGTAATACCGCTAACCGTAGTACTTTGGCCCCCGCCCACGCGGAAATCCGGTGGACTGACATTCAGAGCAGCAAGTGGCCTGCCCGCGCTATTAAGGAACAAAAAGTCTGATGCGAAATGGAAATCGGCCGACACCTTGTTCTCGATCGGCAGCGAGATTCTGAGCTCCGTGTGTAGCGAGTTCCCCAATTCCTGCTCCTCGGTAATCCGCGGCCTGGAGACGTTCACCAAATCAGTCCGGGGCTGGACCACTCCGAAACCGTTGAGACATTCAAAGGATCCGTACGTCGCCAACCCGATTTCATCAGCCATCACCACCCCAGAAGCGCCGCAAGGGCAATACAAAAAATCAATCCCCGACTGTTCAAACTCTGCTCCTCAGCCCGTTCCGCCAGGCAAGTCTACCTGCTTAGCTCACTCCGCCTCATTCTTTGCTCGCTGAGCCTTCTCCAGATCCGCCGCTTTCTCGGCCTTCCAAACTGCAGGATCGTAGATGCCGACGCTATTTGCGTCGTGCCGATCGTTCACACTTTCGAAGCCCTCATTCCGCGCATCGTTTTCGAACAAAATGCCGCTGATTAAGATCGAGGCGGTTAGGACAAGGAAGGCGATTCCGGCACGCTTCAATTTGGACGTCCTTCGGCTTCGCACGAACAGAGACGTGAGCAGGTTCCAACCCATGTAAATGGTGGCAAACCAACCTAGAAAGGAAAACGCCGTGCTCATTTAATTTCCCGTCAAGCCGAAGGTGCCCGCCATCAATGTCCAGCTCCTTCGCATTTGATACCGATTCCCACGCAGACCAAATAGCGCCGACCGGGGTGAATAGGACCCCTTCGACAGGCTGCGGCTCCCCATATCGTCGTTGTCCAAACAAACGACATCTGTAAGCGTGGCCGAGGCAGCCTTGATCGGGGCAGCGAGTGCAGGCGAAGGGATTTTCAGCAAATGACAAAATCTTGATCGACAAAGACAGTTATCGGGACGCCTCATCGGCCCTACTTGCCGGGATTATACGGACATTTTGGACAGTGAGGGATGGGGAGATGCTTCAAACTCGCAAACTATCGGCAGCCATGGCAGCCGTCTTCGTGATTGCCATGTCGGCATCGTCGTGTACCACGAGCTCAAACGACTCGGTGCAGACAGGTTCGGTCGGCTATACCGCTCGGAGCGCCGACTTTGCCCTTCGGCCTGCCTGCCGCGATGGATTCGGCAACGATCGTCCGTGCAGCTATTAGCGCTGGAGAATTAGAAGTCTGATTGCCGCGATAGTTCGCCTCCGGCGATGGCCAGTATCACGCGACTTCGTCCGGCGGCATCATGCCTGATCGGCGCACATTCCTAATAACTACAAGAACGCCCATCGCTCGGCCTGAATCCACCCCCACAGGCCGGATTAAGCGGCTGACGCTCATAATAACCGCCATAACCACCGCCGATCGATGAAGTCTGATCGGGGCTTGTGGAGGTGCAGGCCGAGATGATCGAGGCAAGGCTGATCAGCGTTCCGGTCGCGATAAATGCGAAAAATCGGTTCATCTGAGCTTCTCCTTCGGAGGGGATGGTTTTACCCCAAGCGGGCAATCTACCATGCCACGGCGAATACAGACGAGGATTTATAGCGGCCGACCGCTCTCGGCGGCCGCTTCTAACGCCAATGTGATCGCCCTTTAGGCCAGTTTCGCCCAAGCCATGCACCGTCACATAACTGTCATGCAAAATTGCCCATTGTTATGGCAGCCTGGGCAAAATATATGCTGCCGGCTAACAAAAAAAAGAATGAGTGAACTGCCATGAGTGCCATACATAAACTTTTCAACCGCAATCTCCTGACCCGCTTCGTCGCAGGTCTCGGTGCGGTTCCCCAGCGCATTCGCAACGCACGCGAAGAGCGCAAGCCCGCCATCCACCCATCCTTCATGGACGATTTCGGCGCCTAGTAGGACAATTCGCGAGTCAACCGACTCGTCTGCCCCCGCAATTACGTCCTCCAATGTCATTTCAGTTGATATCTGATGGGAAGCCGCCAGCGGCTTCTGATCAAGTTGCGGCGGAAAATTCCTTCCGGAACCAGATCCGGTCAACGGGCCGGCATCCCGCATGCCCGCTGACCCTGCCGAATTCGACATATCCGAGCTTCGGGTAAAAATCCGGGGCCTGGGTCGAGAGCGTGTCGACGCAGGCCGTGACGGCGGCGCGGCGGCGCCCTTCTTCTTCCGCCGCCGCCATCAGCTTCCTGCCGATGCCGCTCAGGCGCAGCGATTTTTCGACCCACAGATTGCCGATGAAAAGAACAGAGAAGGAAACGGACGCCGTTATTCCGGCGATAAGCCTTCCATTTTCCCGCCAGACGATGGCGAAGGCCTCGCGTCTGATCTCAGCGCTCTCGTTGAAGGCGTTCAGGCCATCGGAAATCGCGGTGGCGATCTCTGACGGGACGGGATCGAGCGTTTCGAACATTGCTTCCTCGTCGTCGATGATCGCCATATGATAGCGAGCCGTCGGTTCCGGTCCAGCCGTTTCGGCTCTTAGGGGTCGGCAGACGTCCTTCGGGCTCAAGCTCCGATGCAGGCATCCCTGACATTTTTCTCTCGCTACACATGCACCTGTCTTTTCCGCCGCAATAGCTTCACAATCAACCGACAGAAAGCTGTTCCGGGAAACAACCAAGGAATGAAAACATGGCGCCGATCTATACCAGAACTGTCCTGATGACCGCCCTTCTGGCCCTGCCGCTCGCCGCTGCAGCGCCCGTCTTCGCGCAGGATGCAAAGCCGCGCGAGCCGGTGATTTCGGTGACCGGCGATGGCGAATCCTCCGTCGCTCCCGATATGGCCATCGTCAATCTCGCCGTCGTCAAACAGGCGAAAACCGCCCGCGAAGCGCTCGACGAAAATAACAAGGCGATGAACGACGTGCTTGCCGCGCTGAAGAGCGGCGGCATCGCTGAGCGCGACCTGCAGACCTCCGGCTTTTCCATCCAGCCGCAGTACAATTATCCGCAGCCGGTCGACGGCCAGCAGCCGCCGCCGCAGCTGATCGGCTACCAGACCATCAATTCGGTCACCGTCAGGCTGCGCGATCTCGCCAAGCTCGGCGCGGTGATCGACCAGTCCGTCACCCTCGGCATCAACCAGGGCGGCGAAATCCAGTTCACCAACGACAAGCCGGACGCCGCGATCGAAGAGGCACGCAAGGCCGCGGTCGCCGATGCCGTCAAGAGGGCGAAGACGCTGAGCGAAGCCGCCGGCGTCAAGCTCGGCCGCATTCTTGAGATCAACGAGAATGTGCCGCGCGCAATGCCGCAGCCGGTCTATCGCGCCACGATGATGAAGGAGGCCTCCGACGCCGCCGTTCCCGTCCAGGGCGGCGAGAACAATTACAATGTCAGCGTCACCGTGACCTTCGCGATCGAACAGTAAAATGAAAGCGCCGCGCGTCTTTTCAGATGCGCGGCGCTGTAAAAAGATTTTCACAAAGAAAACCGCCCTTGCCGATCCGGGGAGACGGGCAAAGGCGGTTCTTGGCCGCCACATCGGGGAGACGGGGCGGCATTTTCTTCTAACGATTAGCGGCGCAGGGCGGGGCAACCGCGCACATTGCCGAAGCTCATTTCACCGGGACCGCGACGCGTCCAGCCCTGGACGATCACGCGGCGCGGCGTGATGTCGACGACGCGCGTGCGGCGAAAGCCGTAATCCCGGGCGAGGTTTTCGGCGAGCCGCGGATCGCAACCGCGCGACGGCCGGCCGTAGCCCTGCCCCGGAGGCGGGCGGCGGTAATCCTGCGGCGGACCACGGTCCGGCTCGCCAATAATGATATTCAACTGGGCGGCGGCCGGGACCACCGTGCCGGCAAGCGTACCGGCTGTCAGCATGACGGCAAGACCCGCCTTTGCCAGAAACTGCATCATCGAAAAACCTTTCGTTTGAAAGTCGGTGCGGTCGAGCCGCCCTCCCCATTGGTCCGCATCACGCCGAAGCGTCATTTGGGAATCACTCATACAGGTCAGAGAAGAGACGGCTGAAAGTGTCACCGTCAAGGCAAAACAGACCGGAAGCGCCGCTTCGGCGCCTCCGGCTGCAGTCCTCAGCGCCGGATCAGCGGGCAGCCGCGGACATTCGCGAAGGTGATCCTGTCCCAGCCGCGGCGGTCGCGCCCGGCAACGACGACGACGCGCGGCGACATGCGGGTGATGTGGGCTCTCCGCAGGCCGAAATCACGCGCCTTGCGCACCGCGTGCATCGGCGAGCAGCCGCGGATCGGACGATGATATTGCGCCTCGACGACAAAGCTCGTCTGCGGCCCTGCGGCTGCCGCCGTCGAAACAGTGGCCGGAATAGTGCAGAGGGCGAGCAGAGCGGCAAGCGAAGCCTTGGTCAGGAAATGCGTCATGTTGTGTCTCCGTCGATTGGTATTCCCAAGCTCTCCCTTCAGGGATTGTCTCGACAGTAAACGTTGCAAAATGAATGGTGTTCGAACCGGGCATTCAGTTTGCATTCACAAGGATTAACCGGTTTCAGTTGCTGAGATGCAGCACGATTTCGCGCCGGTGCGGCCGGTCGCGATGTTCGAAAAGATAAAGGCCCTGCCAGGTGCCGAGCATCAACCGCCCAGCGGCAACGGGAATGCTGATCGAGACCTGCGTCAGCACCGCCTTGATATGCGCCGGCATGTCGTCCGGCCCCTCGGCCCTGTGCACGACCCAGCCCATGTCAGGATCGGAGGCCGGCGGCACGAGGCGGCGGAAGAAGGCGAGGAGATCGGTGCGCACGTCAGGATCGGCATTTTCCTGGATCAGCAACGAGCAGGAGGTGTGGCGCACGAAAACGGTGAGAAGCCCCTCCTCCCGCCCCGACGCTCTGACGAAGGCCTCCGCCTGGTGGGTGAACTCGTAAAGGCCCTGTCCGCGTGTGGACAAGGTGAGGATCGTCTGGGGCAAGGCGCTCTCCTGCTTCGAGATGACATCTCTCGCGAGTTGGCGCGCTGCTTGGCACGAGTCAAGCTCGGGCAAAGTCAAGCTTGCCCGGGCAAGTCAATGCTTGCTTCGGGCGATCAGAGCTTGAGCAGCGTCTCAAAGCCGCCGTAGATCATCCGCTTGCCGTCGAACGGCATCTGCCACTGGTCGCCCTTGAGCCTGGCATCGGCCATCACCTTGGCATTGATATCGTCGCGCTCCTGGCGCGAGCCGTAGACGATCCAGGAAAACACCACCACCTCATCCTCCTTCGCCTGCACGGCGCGGGGAAAGGAGGTCAGCTCGCCATAGGGCACGTCATCGCCGATGCATTCGACATATTCGAGCGCGCCATATTCCTTCCAGATCGAGCCGGCGAAGGTCGAGAATTCCTTGTAGGCCTCGATATTCCCCTTCGGAACCGCCACGATGAAACCATCGACATAGGACATCTCGCTCCTCCTCTGCGCGTCTGCGCCTTGTTATGGCGGAGGAGATAGGACGGCGGCCAGGCAGGTCCAGGGACGAAGCGCTCAACCGCCTTTTCATCTCTGATTGCGCCGCTGTCGATCGTCCATTCGACTCGTGAGGTTTGACCCCGATCCGGTTTTCCGCTTTACCGGCTTTGCGGAACAATCCTTTGAGCGAGCATCGGGCGGGACACCATGATTAGAGCGGTCCTTTTTGATCTTGACGAAACCCTCATCGACAAGACCGCTACCGTCTTCACCTTCCTGCCGCTCCAATATCAGCGATTTCGTCTTGGCGAGCACGGTGTCGAGGAACAGCACTACCTTGCTGAATTCCTGCAACTGGAGAAGGCCGGCCTGGTAAGAAAGCGCGATCTTTATCCGCGCCTGGCGGAGACATTCAGTCTTCCAAGCGAGCTTGCTGAGGCCCTCTTCCACGACTTCGAGACAGTGTATCCCGGCATGGCTGTTCCCATGTCAGGAGCAAAACAGACCATTTCGGCGCTGAAGCAATCCGGCGTTCTAGTCGGCGTCGTCAGCAATGGCGAAGGCAATGTGCAGCGACCGAAAATCGCGGCGGCGGGACTGAACGAAGGGCTCGACCTGGTGGTCATTTCAGGAGATATCGGCCTTCGTAAACCGGCACGGGAAATTTTCGAGCTGGCTGCTGGCCGTCTCGACCTGCCCGTCGACAACTGTCTCTTCGTCGGCGACAATCCCGAGGCCGATATTCTTGGAGCAGAGAACGCCGGCATACATGCCGTCTATTTCGGCCCGAAAAACGCCTGGCCCGCTTCGCTGCCCTCGCCGCGGTATCGAATAGAGCTGCTGCCGCACCTGATAGCCCTTGTCCGCGATCTGAACGCACCCACCGAGACTTGATAGGGACGAAGCGCCCGCTCCGAAAGGGGATGGCCATGCATCTGGCTGCGGCCTGATAGCCGCACCGGAGCTTTCTGGCTATACCGCTTTGAGAACGTCGCCCGTTATCCGCTTCGGCCCACTCAGGGCCCATTCACCAGCTTGAGGATGAGCTGCTGGATATTGCCGCCGTCACCCATTTCGATCTTGTCGAAGTCGCGGCCGCGCTGGCGCTGTCTTTGGGAGATCTCGCCGAGGCGCCGGGTCAGCTCGATCCTGATCTTCTTGCAATCGGGATCGTCGGCAACGGTGAGGCCGATGCTCGTCACCTCGATCTCCTTGACCATCTCCTTGATGGTCTCGCCATGCACCCGCTCATGCGCCTGCATGCCTGATATGAAGGCCTGCCAGCTGCTCTTCACGGCGGCTGGCAGCTCAGCAGATGGTTTCGGCAGCGTATAGGTGATGATGAGCTTCGGCCGGTTGGTCACGATAACGCAGGCATTGCCCTGCGGTTCGTATTTCCGGGTCCAGGTCAGCTTGAACGTGGTATGCGCGATTGCCCGGCCGAAGCCGCCCGCCTTCGGCCCACGCTCGCCGATCGATGCATAGAGCCCGGCCCCCGAGGTACCTGATATCGAATAGGGCCGCACCTCTTCGACCGCCTGCCACTCGGCCAGTGCTACGGCCGGCACTAAGGCGAAAAACGCGGCCAGCACGCAAGATAGAAAACTTTTCGTCACGCCGATCCCCACCGAATGATGTTTCGGGCCGAACCTAACGGGAGCGGTCGCCGCTTTCAACGCGTCATGCATGTGCTAGCCCTGCAGCGTCTTGACCTTGCTGAGATCGGGGAAGAGCCGCATCCACAGGAGCACGACGACGATCGTGCCGAGCCCGCCGACAACGCCGGTGGCGACGGGTCCGAGGGCTGCCGCCATCATGCCGGATTCGAATTCGCCGAGCTGGTTGGAGGTGCCGATGAACAGCGAGTTGACGGCGCTGACGCGGCCACGCATCTCGTCCGGCGTCAAAAGCTGCACCAGCGAGCTGCGCACGACGACACTCACCGTATCGGACGCGCCGATGACGAACAGTGCCAGCACGGAAAGCGCGATATTGGTGGAGAGCGAGAAGATGATGGTGGCAACGCCGAACACGGCGACGGCGGCAAGCATCTTGCGGCCGACATTGCTGCTCAGTGGCCGGCGAGCGAGCATGATCGACATGGCAAGCGCGCCGACCGCCGGGGCCGCGCGGAGAAAACCGAGGCCCCAGGGACCGGCATGCAGGATATCGCTGGCAAACATCGGCAGCAGCGCAGTCGCGCCGCCGAGCAGCACTGCGAAGAGATCGAGCGAGATCGTCCCGAGCATCACCGGCCGTCTGCGGATGAAGGAGACGCCGGCAAAGACCGAGGCGAGCGTCACCGGCTCACGCTTGGCAGGGCTCCATTGCATCCGGATCGAGATGACGTTGAAGCTTGCGACGGCAAAGAGCAGCGCGGATATAGCAAAAGGCGCAACGGGGTGGAGGCCATAAAGCAGGCCGCCGAGCGAGGGGCCGATGATCATCGCCGTCTGCATCAACGAGGTCGAGGTTGCGACCGCCTTCTGCAGCATCGAGGCCGGCACGATGTTCGGCAGCAGCGCCGCCATGGTCGGACGCTCGAAGGCGACGACGGCGCCGAGCACGGTGACGGCGGCAAGGATGCCGGCCGGCGTCAGCCATTGCTGCCAGGTGGCAACCGCCAGCACCAGCGCCGTCACCGCCTCGATCAACTGGCAGACAAGTCCGATGCGCCGCCGATCGAACCGGTCGGCGACATGGGCCGACGACGAAGGTCAGCACCGCCATCGGCAGAAACTGGCACAAGCCGACGAGGCCGAGCGCAAAGGCGCTATGCGTCTGGTCGTAGATCATCCACCCCATGGCGATGCCAATGGACTGGAAGGAAAGCGAGGAAAAGACGCGGGAGGCAGCGAAGTTCAGATAGCCGGGGTGGCGAAGAACGCTCCCCGGGCTTTGGGATATGTCCATTGCGATGTCACCGGCCGGCAGCGGTCGCCGGCCTTTAGGAGAGTTTTCAAGATCGGAGCGGTGTTCTGCCCGAATGGGCGAATTGTCAATCGCAATGAAGCGCCGTCACCGGATTGTGTGATGCCTCCAGCCCTGTCCTACCGCGGCTCCCTGAAGATGCTGAGATAGCCGGGATCGAATTCGGCGATTTCCTGCAGGCGTTCCCAGTCGACGATGGTGATCGTCCGGTTCTCCCAGGTGAACACGCCCTCGCGCCTCAGCGCCTGCAGCGTCTTGTTGAGGTGGACGACAGAGACGCCGAGCACGTCGGCCATCTCGATCTGCGTCAACGGAAACTGGAAGCTTGCGCCGCGCGTCCGCTTCACCACCTGCAGCCGCACGAAGAGTTCGCAGACGAGGTGAGCGATATGGGCACGCTTGGAGCGCCGGCCCATGGCGACGATCCACTCGCGGTGGATGGCGCCATCGACCAGCGTGTCGAGCCAGAGCAGCCGGGTCAGGTGCGGCATGCGTTCGGTGATAGCCTTGAGATCGGCATGATCGGCGAAGGCGACATGACAGGACGACAGCGCGACGATGCCGTGATCCATCTTCTTGATCGGGAAAGCATGCAGATCGACGAAATCGCCGGCAACATGCAGTGCGGTGATCTGGCGGCTGCCATCGGCCATCACCTTGTAGCGCGCCGCAAAACCATCGAGCAGCAGCGTGCTATAGCCAGGCCTGCTTCCTTCGGAGACGAGATCCTCCCCGGCAGCAAAATACCTGTCTTTGACGATGATCGCTCTGAGATGGCTTTCCTCTTCGGCCGACAGCAGATCACGGCTTCCAAGGTTGAGCAGCAGGGATTCAATCACGGGCATGCCCACCGATATCGCTGGAAGCCGGCCCCATTTCGATGCGACCTATATTTTCTATAAGAATCAATGCCTAGCCTCGGGAACAATTGTCTTCATCTGTGATTTCTCCCTGTGACTCGCAGGAAAAAACATGGCTCGCTACTATTTCGATCTACACAACGGGGAAGGTCCCACGCGCGATGAGCACGGCACCGAGCTCAGATCTCGTGAAGACATTCCAAAAGAAGTGACCCGCATCCTGCTGGATGTGGCCCGTGACGAATTGCCTGCGGGTGATCGCATGACCATCGCCATCACCGTCCGCAACGAGAAGGGCGATCCGGTCACGGTTGCCAGTCTCGTCTTCAACAATGAATGGCTCGACGTCTTGCGATAGCGGCGGCCGTTAAGGGCTGCCGCCAGTCACACATACGCATCAATCCGACTCGGTCGATTGCGCGACGCTAAGACCCGCCTTCATAGCCGGCAATTAAATTTGACATAGTCGTTCGATTGCTTGGCGCGATCGACAGGCATTCACAGGCCGGGACGCCCGCGTGGCTATTTCGCAATTTCCTCGAGAATCAGCCGGATTTCCGCAAGCGGTCGCCGGCTTTCATCGAAGAGCTCCACCGACATCATATTCAATGGTGCAGTCGGCAGGCCTTCGGCGGCCATCTCCGCGAGAACGCGCCGCGCCTCCGCTTTGGCAGCCTCGATAGAGTCGAAATCATATCCCGTCTCGGTCGCCCCGGCACCATCCCGATCGAAGAGCTGAAAGTAGAATTTCGGCACAACACATCCCCCGCTAGATGACCCTAACGGCCCGGAAGCAAACATGTTCCGCCGGAACGGCTGCAATGCGTGTCGTCAGAAGGTGCCGGCTTCCGGAGAGGCCATTTCCTCGATGCCGTCGACGCGATCGGGATAGAAGGCGAGATGGTCTTTTATGTTGATGACCGCGGCGTTCGGCGCCTCGTAGGTCCAGACGGCATTCTTCGAGCGGTCGCCGCCCGCAATGATGCTGTAATAGGAGGCAACGCCCTTATAAGGGCAATGGCTGGTGTGGTCGGTGCGCTGAAGCAGCGACATATCCACATCCCTCCGCGGAATATACTGCACCGGCGGATAGGAGGCCTCGCGCAGCGTCAGTGCGTCATGGGTATCGGCGATGGTCTTGCCGCCAAGCGTGACGACGACACGGGAGGGATTGTGCTCGACCGTGATCGGATGGTCCGGCCCCGGAATCTTGATCGACTTGTCTGACATGGTGGTTCGTCTCCAGGAGATATCGGCCCCATGGAGATAGGGCGGCCATGCCGCCGGCCCAAGGCCTCGAATGCCACCTTCGTTTAGAATTCGAAACGCGGCGATTCCACGCTCAGCACCGCCGTTTTGGGTGCCACCGGCCAATGCCCCGCGAGCGCATCCGCAACTGTGGCGACCAGCTTCCCCATATCCTCACCGGCGGAAACATGCAGGGCCTCCGCAACAATCAGCACCGAGCGCGTCGTCTCCCGCACGGCCGAAAGCCCGCTCTGCCGGTTCGTCCAGCGCCGCGCATGCGCGTTTCCCGCACCGTCTGCGAAGATCACCTCGTCCGGCTCCGGATGTTCGATTTCGCCAGCGAAGGTCAGATAGGTCTCGTCACCCCTGGCTCGCCGGACTTCGAGATCGCCGGCGATCTTATCTCTGTCGAAGACGGCGACCGGAATGGCGAAGGCGAGTGAAACCGCATTGCAGAGATCGATGAGCGGATGCAGGCGCGGCAGCGCATGTTCCTGGCGGAAGCGGCGCAGCAGCGCCTCGGACGCGCAGCGATATTGTGTCGGCTTCAGCCCCATACGGGAAAAGCCGCGCCGCCAAGCCTGGATTTCGGGGAATTCGCCTTCCTGGGCTTTGGCCAGCCGGGCCTCGGCAATCGCGCTGAAGCCTGCGATCGCCGCCTCGACATCGGCATCCGCATCGATCCCTTCCGCATGAAGCGTGCCGGCGCGAAGCTCCGGAAAGGCCTGCCATATGGCATCGGAATGGCTGAACTGCATGGTCTATCTCCCTCCGGCAAGTTTCACGGTACGGCTCCCGGCAAAGGCAAGCCCGAGCACGGCCGCAAACACGCAGGCGATACCGGCGATCTGGCTGAACCCGACCGGCTCTCCAAGGATGACGAAGGCAAGCATGACGGCGGAAACTGGCGCAACCGCGGTGAAAAGCGCGGCTTCCGTACCGCTCACCCTTTCCGCCCCCGCATACCAGAGCAGAAATCCGCCGACGGTCGGCACCAGCGCATAATAGACGACGGCGGCGACAGCGCTTCCGGAAATACCATCTGCGAAAGGCGCTTCGAAAATAGCCGGGATGACGGCAACGATGAAGCCGATGCCGGCCATCAGCGTCGACTGGGCAAGCGGCGCAATCTCCGTCTTCAGTCTTTTGTTGAGCAGGATGAACAGCCCCTCGCAGACGACGGCCAGGAAGATCAGCGCATTGCCCAAGAGCGAGCCTCCGGCGGCATCCGGCGTGACAGCGATCGACAGCACGCCTGCCGTCGCAAGCGCCACGGCAAGAAGCAGGGCACGCTGCGGCCGTTCACGAAGCAGCAGGATGGAGATTGCGGCCGACACCACCGGCAGCGTGCCGATGATGACACCGGCATCGGCCGCCGAGGTCAGGCTGAGGCCGGAGATCAGCAGCGTCGTATAACCGACGCTGCCGGCCCCGGCCTGAATGACAAGGATGAGGCGGTCCTCTCTGGAGAGTTTCGGCAGCCGCGCGCCGGTCGCCCACATCAGCACGAGAAAGACGGGAAAGGCAATGGCGAAGCGCAATGCGGTGGCGCTGAACGGCGGCAGGCTTGAGGCGATGAGTTTGCTGGCAACGACCGTGCTTCCCACAGTCAGCATGGCCAGCGCCAGATAGACATACCCTTGAACCTGCCTCGACATTCAGCGTCTCCTGTTGGATGCGCCGAGAAAACAGCAGGAGCCTGTCGAGGTCTTGAATGAAATTGCAGGCTTAGCGAGATCAGAGAAAGGCGCCGGCATAGAGACGCGGCGACAGACCGTATTTGCGCACGAAGACACGCGTCATGTGGCTTTGGTCGGCAAAGCCGCTGGCAAAGGCCGCTTCCGCAAGCGGCATGCCCTGAGCGATCAGCCGCCGTGCGATATGGATGCGGGCCTGGACGAGATAGGCATGCGGCGTCAATCCGGTCGCCTTGGCAAAACCGCGCAGCACCTGGAAGCGGCTGAGCCCGCTTTCCCTGGAGAGATCGGCGAGCGAGACAGCGGCAAGTGGATCATCGTCGATCAGGTCTCGCGCCACGCGGATCGACGCCGGCACCAGTGGTCGCTCTTCGGTACCAGAGCACTCCCGCATGACGTCGGCGACGAGTTGCAGAAGCAGTTCCTCGCAGAACAACCCATCCGCCGCCCTGCCGCCGGTCACCGCACCAAACAGCGTTTCGAAGCGGCCGGCGATCGCCGCATTGCGGATGACAGGATGCGGGATTTCCGATCGCCCTGCCCCGCTTTCGCTGATCTCTCGCGACAGACCAGTGACGATGGCGGGATCGAAATAGAGGATGCGCCATGACCGCCCCTCGCCGATCGGCGCGCCGTCATGCACCTCGTTCGGATTGACCGTGATGATGTCGCCGGCCTCGGCCTCCACCATGCCGCGGCCGCTGAGCGATGACTGAGCACCGGCGGAAATCAGGCCGATGCCGAATTGCTCATGGGTGTGGCGCGCGAAGCTGTGATGCGTTTCCGCTTCCACCGCTTCGACGCCTGATAACCCCGAGCGCAACATCCTGAACTGCTTTCTCGCCATCATCCGTCCGCAGGTCCGATCGCCGGATACTGCCAGCCGCAGTGAGATGACGCAATCGTGGCGGCCAGACTGGGCTGCCTAGAAGAACTCGTCGAGCAGTTGATAATAATCCAGCCTTGCCGGATCCGTGGCCGGCATGCCGTAGCGATCAAGGAAGGGCTGCACCAGCGCCTCGCCGAAATTGTGGGCAATGCTGCGGCAGGCGAGCGCGATATCCTGATAACGGTCGGCGACGCCGAGCCGGCTGCAGTCGATATAGCCCGAAAATCCCTCTTCCGACGCGATGAAATTCGGCAGGCAGGCGTCGCCATGGGTAACGACGATATCCTCGCCGTCCGGCCTCTGGCGCTCAAGTTCGGCAAACAAGGCCTCAGCACTCTTTCCAAGCCGCGTCTCGTCAAAATCGGTCTCGTCGACGATGCCGGCCTGCACCCGCGCTCTTGCCGCCGCGATACGCCTCTCCAGCCGATGATCGAACGGGCAGGATGTGATCGGCAGGCGATGCAGGTCAAGAAGTGCCGCAGCCAGCAGTTCAACCCGCGCAAGCGGCGTCAGCACCGGTGCGCTGGCGAGGTCACTCCCGGGCAGCGCGCTGATCAGCAGCCGGTTGTGCACACCGTCGCTATCCTCTGCAATGACACCAGGACAGGACAGACCGGAAGCCTTGACCCAGCGAAGCCTGGCTGCTTCGTCAGCGAGTTCGCCGAAATCACCGACCTCTTCGACCTTCAGATAAAGCGTCGGCAATCCGAGAGCTTCCAGCCGGAAGACACTTGCGGCGGAGCGGCCGAGCGCATCCCGTTCGAACCGGTAACCGGCCAGACGGGCGTCAAGCACGCCCGCCGACGGCGGTTGATCCTCTTGGAAAATCGACATGATATCTAGGCCATTGATGCTGGCGAATTATCCCGACAAGGCGAGGCACTGCATGCGGCGGAATCGCTCTGCACACATTGCCAGACCGAACGGGCCTCTGCGACCTTAATGAACGGTTTCGGCGGGCGCGGCTTCGAGAAGGATTTCGAAAGCCTCTTCCAGAGCAGCCACCAGAATATCGGTCAGCTCGTCACCCTTGTTCTCCAGGAACACCGCGCTCACGGCTTCGTCCTGACGCTCAAAAAAATGCTCAATCTCGTTCGACATATCATTGTCCTCTTCTTCACCGGAATCATCACGGCCATGAGAAGAGGCTAGGTGCGGTTCCTTGCGCGTGGCTTGTAGTGAAGCTCACCGATGCTCAGCGTCGCCCATTGGATAGTGATAGCGCGCCCACTCACTTTGAGGGATTACATTCCCGACACCAAATTCAAACGATACAATCTTCGTCGCGTTGTCATTCACTTCGCAGCTGAACGTCAATTGGTGCAACTTCTGACCGTCATAGAACGCGCTTCCCTTAAGCGCGAGGAAATTGCCATTCGGGAGCTCGTATTGAGGCACCTCAATAGTATTGGGATCATATGCCGCAGACGAATGAAGAAGCTGTTCTCTGAGCTCGCTCCAGCAAAGCCGACCGCCTCGCGTTGAACGGGGCAAGTTGTTCATCGCCATCTTGACTGCGCGGTCTGAGACAAAGTCGTCGGTAAATAGCGTCTTCGCTTTCGTGAGCTTGTTCGATTCCTTAGCCTCGGCGTCTGGTGGCTTTGAGGAGGTTGTTGCCGTCGAATTCGTCGACGGCTTTGCCGGCTCGAAATTCGTCTTTGCCTCATCCTGTCCTGTGGCAGCCGGCCCGTTCTTTTCCGGATTGACCTCGGCAGTCTCGACCTCGGGAAGTTCGATATCTTGAGGAAGCGGATTCGCGGCAGGCATAGTCTCCGGAACCTCAGGCTTTTGGAGTTGCGGGGGTTCGATAGGCGGCGTTTCTTCGGGTTTTGGCTCAACGACCGGCGGTTTTGGTGCTTCTGCCTGCTGCGGTATACCCCGCTCGCTGTGTTCCGGCGCTGAATCCTTCTCGGCAAATTCGAAGACCGGGCGGGCGACACGTTGTGGCTGGGGAGCGACGGGCGCTTCCGGCACCTTCGCAGCTTTTGGCGGCGGAGGCGGAGGCGGAGGTGGTGGTGGCGGAGGCGGCTCCTTCTTGGCCTCTTCCGGTGGCTTCGGCTCCGGTGGCTTTTCCTTGGGCTCTGGCTTCTTCTCCTCCGGCGGCGGAACGAGCTCAACCTTCACGCTCTCGTCTTCAACAGGCTTCGGCTCGATCTTCGGCAACCCGAAAATCAGAAGAGCAACGATAGGAATATGCGCAGCAACGGACGCGACGACGCCCCAGCGGATTTCAGGCCGCTGCTTTCCCGTTTCGTGCTGCGCTTCCGCCGGTTCTACGTCTTCTTCTGTCACAGCAGCGATGTGGTCTCTAAAGCCGGCAGCATCAAGCCACAAAAGAAAAAAACCGCGTGATCGAGCAGCGATGAGGGTTATTGGTCGGCCGCGCCATCGTCGGCCACCAGATTGTGCTCCTGCCATTCATCTTGGGGAATGGCATCGCCGACGAGGAAGGCGAAGGACGCGACCTTGCCGGAGCCGGCATCGAGCTCACATTTGAACTGGATGTTGTACCACTTGCGTTTGCTGCGGAAGGCGCCGCCGCTGACCTCGACGCTGTTGCCGCTGACCTTCTCCGCCGCCATCGCATAGGGGGCGAGCACATCCGGCGCCATAGCCGGCTGCGCCCGGCGGACCTGCTCCAGCGCCTCGAGATCACAGAGCTGCAGATTGCGCTCGCTGCCGGCAAGGTCACGCAGTGCCTCGCGGGCGCGGCGGCTGCGTGGATCGGCAAGGAGCTTGTCGGAAAACAGCTGTCTTGCCTCGACGAATTCCGCCGGCTTTTGCACCGGCAAAGTAATCGGTGCCACAGAAGGCATTACCGCAGCTGGCGGATTATTTGTCACCGGCGCCGCCGGCTCGGCTTCGGGTTTTGCCGCCTCAGGCTTTGCCTGTTCCGGCGAAGGCGGCTTGGCGGGCTCTGGCATTTTCAGCTGTTCCACGGCCTGCGGGACGATCTCCACCGAGAGACCGTCATCCAGCAATGGCAGCGGCGGCTCCGCCTTCGGCAGCAGTAGCAGCAGAAGCAGGATCGCGATGACATGCAGTGCGAACGACGCCGCAGCGCCTCGCCGGATCCCGTCATCCCATGTGTCCGCCGCCAGTTCCATCGGTCAGGAAGCGGCTGTCGAACGACCGGTGACGATCATGAAACTGAGGAGCGCTTTCATCATGAGCTTGCCGAAAAGTCGGGCCGGAGCCTGCCGCGGAAATTGAAGCACGCCGCGACACTGCCAGCGCAGCGAGTGCTCCGCAACATCTAAGATCGACGATCTCCGGCTCCGGCTACCCGAGCGAGCCGATGAGATCCCGGTAGGCGGCCTCCGGGAATGCCTTCAGCGTCTCAGTGCGGACATTGCCGCCCATCGCCAGCGACAGGGTAAAATGCGCCATGACGGCGTCATCGGGCGCCTCGCAGACGGCGACCATGTCATGCCCGCCCATCGTCAGGTAGAATTGGTTGATGGAGCCTCCGACGCTGGTGAGCAATTTCTTCGCGGCATCGAGCCGTTTTGCCGAGTCGCGCACATTGCGGATGCCCTGATCCGTCCAATTGATCAAAAGAATGTAAGTGGTCATGTCGCACCTCCCAGAGCATGATGCCGAAGAGTGTGAGAGCTTTCCGGACAACGTCATGCTCTATTTTTCTGGCGTAGATCCAAATTCAGATTTTGGCCGGTCAAGCCTAAAATTATTCGGATCTAGGGAGGCTGGGTCATGCAGGTATACGTCGACCCTCGGTCGCGCGTTGCGATCGATGCCTTCCCCCGTGGCCGGATTATAGGCTTGTCACCGTGGAGGGACAAGAAAGGCGCAGGGATCATTGGTATTAATCAGGAAAAGTAAAAGCCGGGCGCGAAGCCCGGCTTTTCCAAATCAGAACGGTGTGGCCGAAGCCTTAGCTGTCGAGGAAGCTTCTGAGCTTCCTGGAGCGGCTCGGATGCTTCAGCTTGCGCAGCGCCTTCGCCTCGATCTGGCGGATACGTTCGCGGGTGACCGAGAACTGCTGGCCGACTTCTTCGAGCGTGTGGTCGGTGTTCATACCGATGCCGAAGCGCATGCGCAGAACACGTTCCTCGCGCGGCGTCAGCGAGGCGAGAACACGGGTCGTCGTCTCACGCAGGTTCGCCTGGATGGCGGCGTCGATCGGCAGCAGCGCGTTCTTGTCCTCGATGAAATCGCCGAGATGCGAATCCTCTTCGTCACCAACTGGGGTTTCGAGCGAGATCGGCTCCTTGGCGATCTTCAGGACCTTGCGGACCTTTTCGAGCGGCATGGCGAGCTTTTCGGCCAGTTCTTCCGGCGTCGGCTCGCGGCCGATCTCGTGCAGCATCTGGCGCGATGTGCGCACGATCTTGTTGATCGTCTCGATCATGTGCACCGGAATGCGGATCGTGCGGGCCTGGTCGGCGATCGAACGGGTGATCGCCTGACGGATCCACCATGTCGCATAGGTCGAGAACTTGTAGCCGCGGCGGTATTCGAACTTGTCGACCGCTTTCATCAGGCCGATATTGCCTTCCTGAATGAGGTCGAGGAACTGCAGGCCACGGTTCGTGTACTTCTTGGCGATGGAGATGACCAGGCGAAGGTTTGCTTCGACCATTTCCTTCTTGGCGATACGCGCTTCGCGCTCACCCTTCTGCACCATATGGACGATGCGGCGGAATTCCGAGATCGAGATACCGGTTTCGGTCGCCAGATTCTGGATTTCCTGGCGAATGTCGCGGATCGTCGTGTTTTCGCCCCTGGCGAATTCCTTCCAGCCGCGAGCGGCCAGATTGCCGATCGACTTCATCCAGTTCGGATCGAGTTCGGCGCCCTGATACTGCTCCAGGAAGGAGTCGCGCTTGACGCCGTAGGATTCGGCCAGACGCAGCAGGCGGCCCTCGTTGGAAACGAGGCGCTTGTTGATGTCGTAGAGCTGCTCGACGAGGGCGTCGATGCGGTTCTGGTTCAAGGACAGAGATTTGACGGCCTTGATGAGCTCATCTTTGAGTTCCTTGTAGCGGCGCTCCTGGGCAGTGGACAGCGTGCCGGAAGCCGACAGCCGCTGCTCGACCTGCTGGTCCTGCAGCTTGCGCAGCTTCTTGTAGGTCTCGGCGATCGTATCGAGCGTCTCCATCACCTGCGGGCGAAGCTCGGCTTCCATCGCCGCCAGCGAAAGGTTGGATTCGTCCTCGTCCTCTTCCTCCTCCTCGGGAGGCAGGCCTTCGCCGCCGACATCGGTGATGTCGTCGTCGCCGGAGCGGGCGCGACGGGTCTTTTCCTTCTCTTCTGCGAGCTTGCGATCGGCTTCGATCTTCTCCGGGCTCTGGAACTGCGGCGCAGCCTTGGCTTCAGGACCGGAATAGGTCGTTTCGAGATCGATGATCTCGCGCAGCAGCGTCGTGCCTTCGTTGAGTTCGTCGCGCCAGATGATCAGCGCCTGAAAGGTCAGCGGGCTCTCGCAGAGACCCGCGATCATCGTCTCGCGGCCAGCCTCGATGCGCTTGGCGATCGCGATTTCGCCCTCGCGGGACAGAAGCTCCACCGAGCCCATCTCGCGCAGGTACATGCGAACCGGATCGTCGGTACGGTCGGTCGGTTCTTTTTTCTTGGCGGTCGCAAGTGCCGTGCCGCTCGAAGGGGCGAGTTCGCCGCCTTCGCTCTCCTCGTCGCCGCCGGCGTCGTCGTCATCGCTGCCGCCGGAAGCACCGGCTTCCTCGGCTTCCTCGTCCTCGATGACGTTGATGCCCATGTCGGACAGCATCGACATCGTGTCTTCGATCTGCTCGGACGTCACTTCTTCGGACGGCAGGACCGCGTTAAGCTCGTCCATGGTCACATAGCCGCGCTTCTTGGCGGCCTTGATCATCTTCTTGACCGCGTCGTCGGAAAGATCGAGAAGAGGGCCGTCGCTTGCGCCGTCGCGTTCGACTTCCGCGTCTTCGTTCTCTTTGACCTTGGTTGCCATTTATATCGTCGCCTTCCTGACGCTATCCAATCTCGCTACGGTGAACGGGTTGTCTCAGGGCCTGACGCGCCGCACGCGCCGCCCTCGAATCACCTTTGCCCACCTAACGGGATGACATTTAAAGCCTGATTAACCACGATTACCGGCACCGGACAGCAAAGCTTTCTTGCTCTTGGATTTCCGGCCATGGTTGCGCGATCCGCCTTGACCCAGTTCACCATTCAACAAGTCGAACGGTGATTCCCACATTTTTTGTTCTCGTCAAGCTTTTCCCGAAAAAAAGCCCACAAAAATACGGAAAAAGCCTTATCCACAGGCTTTGAACCGCGGCAGCGATTGCGAACCCTTATTTAAGATGCGGCGAACAAAAGACAAGGGCAGCAAATATTTTGCCCGCCGCACCAGTCGTTTCCACCATTTTTGCAGTCACGCCGAGGAACTATTCGCCATTGCCTGACGGATATCGGCTAACGCGCCGCGCCGTCATACGCCTTCACCGTCAGCGCCCCGATATCGACCGCGGGAATGCAGCGCAGATTGATCGAAGCCATGGCCGCGCCGTTCGGACCCACGGCCTCGCCGAACGGCGCGATGCCGCAATTGGCGCAGAAGTGATGCCGAATGGCATGCCGGTTGAAAGTATAGGTCGAGACATTGTCCTCCGGCGTTGTCAGCACCAGTTTCTCGCGCGGCACGAAGGCGAGAAGTCCGCCGCGCCTGCGGCAAAGCGAACAATTGCAGTCGAGCGCCTCGGTGAATTCGCCTTCGACCTCGAAAGCCACATTGCCGCAATGGCAGCTTCCTTCATAGAGCATGTCGTCTCCTCACATCCAATCCATCACAACCTTGCCGGAATTGCCCGACCGCATCGCCTCGAAGCCGTCGCGGAAATCGTCGATGCCGATCCGGTGGGTGATGATGGGCGCGAGATCGAGGCCGCCCTGAACGAAGGCGATCATCTTGTACCAGGTCTCGAACATCTCGCGGCCGTAGATGCCCTTGAGATTGAGCATCTTGAAGATCACCTTGTTCCAGTCGATTTCGAAGCCCGCAGGCGCGATGCCGAGGATGGCGATCTTGCCGCCATTGTTCATCTTGTCGATCATATCGCGGAAGGCAGGTGCGGCCCCTGACATTTCCAGCCCGACGTCGAAACCCTCCGTCATGCCGATCGCCTTCATCACGTCGGCGAGGTTTTCCTTCGATGCGTCGACGACGTGATCGATGCCGAGCTTGTGCGCCAGCTCCAGCCGGTGCGGATTGATATCGGTGATGACGACCTTGCGGGCGCCGGATCGCTTGGCGACCAGCGCGCCCATGATGCCGATCGGCCCGGCGCCGGTGACAAGCACGTCCTCGCCGACGAGATCGAAGGAGAGCGCGGTGTGCACGGCATTGCCGAACGGATCGAAGATCGCGGCGATCTCGTCGGAAATATCATCCGGGATCGGCACGACATTGCTTTCGGGAATGCAGACAAACTCGCCGAAGGAGCCCGGACGGTTGACGCCGACACCGAGCGTGTTGCGGCAGAGATGGCCCCTGCCCGCCCGGCAGTTGCGGCATTTGCCGCAGACGATATGCCCCTCGCCGGAAACCCGCTCGCCGACATGATAGCGGGTGACCGCCGAGCCGATCTCGGCAATCTCGCCGGAGAATTCATGGCCAACCACCATCGGCACCGGAATGGTCTTCTGCGCCCACTGGTCCCAGTTCCAGATATGGACGTCGGTGCCGCAGATCGCCGATTTCTTCACGCGGATCAGCACATCGTTCGGCCCGACCTCGGGCACCGGCACATTCTCCATCCAGAGCCCGACTTCCGGTTTCGCTTTGACCAGCGCCTTCATCATGTTCGACATCAACGATATCCCGCCCTTGTTCTGGTGCTCGACTTTGCTATCCCCTCTTCTCCCCAGCGGGGAGAAGGTGCCCGTAGGGCGGATGAGGGGGCGGCACGGCACGCCGTCAATCTCAAATCACACCCAATTCCCGCCCTGCCTCGGCAAAGGCCGCAATTGCCCGCTCCACATCCGCCCGCGAATGCGCCGCCGACATCTGCGTGCGGATGCGAGCCTGGCCTTTCGGCACGACGGGGAAGGAAAAGCCGATCACATAGATCCCTTTCTTCAGCATCAGACCGGCCATATCCTGGGCGAGTTTGGCATCGCCCAGCATGACGGGAATGATCGGGTGGCCTTCGCCGGCAAGCGTGAAGCCGAGCTTGGTCATTTCGGTGCGGAAGAGATCGGCATTGTCCGAAAGCCGCTTGCGCAGGGCATCGCCGTTTTCGATGAGGTCGAACACCTTGAGCGAGGCGGCGGTGATGACGGGCGCCAGCGTGTTCGAAAACAGATAGGGCCTCGAGCGCTGCCGCAGCCATTCGACGACCTCCGCCTTGGCGGAGGTATAGCCGCCCGAGGCGCCGCCGAGCGCCTTGCCGAGGGTGCCGGTAATGATGTCGATCCGGCCCTCGACGCCGCAATGTTCCGGCGACCCACGGCCGTTCTTGCCGACGAAGCCGACCGCGTGGCTGTCATCGACCATGACCATCGCGCCGTATTTCTCGGCAAGATCGCAGACGCCGCCGAGATTGGCGATGATGCCGTCCATCGAGAAGACGCCGTCGGTGGCGACCAACTTGAAGCGGCTGCCTTCGGCCTTCTTCAGCTCCTCTTCGAGCGCTGCCATATCGTTGTTGGCGTAGCGGAAGCGCTTGGCCTTCGAAAGCCTGACGCCGTCGATGATCGAGGCGTGGTTCAGCGCGTCCGAGATGATCGCGTCCTCTTCCGACAGCAGCGTCTCGAACAGGCCGCCATTGGCGTCGAAGCAGGAGGAATAGAGGATCGTGTCTTCCATGCCGAGGAAGGAGGAGATGCGCGCTTCGAGCTGCTTGTGCTCTTCCTGCGTGCCGCAGATGAAGCGCACCGAGGCCATGCCGTAGCCGTATCGGTCGAGCGCCTGCTTGCCGGCCTCGGCCAGCTCCTCGTTGTCGGCAAGGCCGAGATAGTTGTTGGCGCAGAAATTCAGCACCCGCTCGCCGGTGGAAATCGCGATCTCGCCCGCCTGCTTGGAGCTGATGACGCGCTCGGATTTGTAGAGGCCGGCATCCTTCAGCGCTGAGATCTCGTTGCTGAGATGGGAGAGAAATTGCGAGGTCATGGACGGCCTTTCCCAGAGATTTCCGTTTGCCCGCCGGGTTAGCATATTGCCGCCGGCTTGTCTTCTCAGCGCTGTACCGAGATCAGCAGGAACATCGGCCGGTCCAGCTCCTCCGCCCAATCGGGATTGTCGCGCAATTCCTGATCGTTCGGGCTCCACTCCTCGACATAGTGAAGGGTAAAGCCCGCCGCAATCAAGGTGTTGAGCGTCGTGCCGAGCTTGCGGTGCTGCTTGACCACGCCCTTGGTGAGCCAGTCGGTGGTGCGCGGACCTTCGACGGAGTAGCGGTCGAGCGGCCAGATGCGCCGCCCCTCGGCATCGGCTGCCCAGGCGGGATTGGTCGGCGCCATGAAGACCGGATGCTCGATGGTGAAGACGAAATGCGATCCCGGCAAAAGCGCGCGATAGACCGTCGCGGCGAGACCGGCGAAATCCTCGATATAATGCAGCGCCAGCGAGCTGTAGGCGAAATCGAAGGAGGCTTGAGCAAGCGTGAGATGCTCGAGATCGGCGATCTCGTAAGTGATCGCTGCTTCAACTGTATCGGCCCTTGCTCTGGCGATCATCTTTTCCGAGATGTCGAGCGCCAGCACGCTTGCAGCACCCTGGCTCACGGCAAAACGCGAAAACCAGCCGAAACCGCAGCCGAGATCGACAACACGCTTGCCGGCAAGATCGGGCAGCAACGCGCGCACCGCCGGCCACTCCGATGCTCCGTCGAGCCCGTGCAAGGATCGTCTCATGCCGCTATATCCGGCGAAGAATTCCGGTCGGTCGTAGATATTCTGGGCCATCGGCGCTCCTCCCTTAAGAGCGGGAATACCATGCCCCCTCGCCCGATCTCAACGATCAGGCCGCGCAGCTCAGCCGTTGTCCTGCGCCAGGATAATATCCAGAAAGGCATCGCCGTAGCGTTCGAGCTTCGCCTGCCCGACACCTGATATGGCGAGCAATTCCTTGCGGCTGCGAGGCCGCTCCGTGGCGAAGGCGATCAGCGTCGTATCGGGAAAGACGACATAGGGCGGCACGCCGAGCGATTTCGCGATCGCCATGCGCTCGGCCCGCAGCGCCTCGAAGAGACTGCCGTCTGCGCCTGATAGTCCCGATTTGCGCTCGCTGCGCTCCGCCTTCTTCGTACGCCGTTCCGAGGCCGGCCGGTCCTTGCGGAAGAACACCTGCCGCTCGTGCTTGAAGACGGAGCGCGCCTCCGGCTCGAGCTTCAGCGCCCCGAAGGCCTCGTGGTCGACGCGGATCAGCCCCATGGCGAGCAGTTGGCGGAAGACCGACTGCCAGACGCGCGCTGGAATATCCTTGCCGGCCCCGAAGACCGGCATTTCGGCATGGCCGAAGCGTTCGGTCTTTTCGTTGACGTTGCCCAGGAGCACGTCGACGACATGGCCAGCGCCGAAACGCTCGCCGGTGCGGTAGACGGCGGCAAGCGCCTTGATCGCCGCCTCCGTGCCCTCCCAGGTCTCGACCGGCTTCAGGCAGGTGTCGCAATTGCCGCATTGTCCGGCATGCGCCTCGCCGAAATGGGCAAGGATTGCCTGGCGGCGGCAGGAGGCGGTCTCGCAGATCGCCAGCAAAGCGTTGAGCTTGGCGCGTTCGACCCGTTTGATCTCGGCGGCAGCATTGCCCTCGTCGATCATCCGGCCGCGCTGGATGACGTCGGCCATGCCATAGGCCATCCAGACCTCGGACGGCAGACCGTCGCGCCCGGCGCGCCCGGTCTCCTGATAGTAGGCTTCCACAGAACCCGGCAGGTCGAGATGGGCGACATACCGCACGTTCGGTTTGTCGATGCCCATGCCGAAGGCGACGGTGGCGACCAGGCAAAGATTCTCTTCTTTCAGGAAGGCATCCTGATTGGCCTCACGAACCGCCCTGTCCATGCCGGCATGGTAGGCACGCGCGCGAATACCCTGCCCGTTCAGCCATTCGGCCGTATCTTCGACCTTGGCGCGAGACAGGCAATAGACGATGCCGCTGTCGCCCTTGTGGCCGGACAGGAACCGCAATAGCTGCTGGCGCGGCTGGTCGCGCTCGACGATCTCATAGGCAATATTCGGTCGGTCGAAACTGGTGGTAAAGATCTCGGCAGTATCGAGCCCCAGCCGCTCGATCATGTCGTCGCGCGTATGCGGATCGGCCGTCGCCGTCAGTGCCACTCTGGGCACACCGGGATATTGCTCGCCGAGCCGCCCGAGTTCGCGATATTCCGGCCGGAAATCATGGCCCCATTGCGAGACGCAATGGGCCTCGTCAATCGCAAACAGCGCAATCTTCTCGTTGGCGATCAGCTCGCGGAAACCATCGGTCAGAATACGCTCGGGCGTCACGTAGAGAAGATCGAGCTGGCCCGCCGAAAGCGCGCGGCGAACCTCGACGAATTCCTCGCGCGACAGAGACGAGTTGAGTGCTGCGGCGCGGATGCCGAGCTGCTTCATCGCCTCCACCTGATCGCGCATCAGCGCAATCAGCGGCGAAACGACGATACCGACACCGTCGCGGCAGAGCGCCGGGATCTGGAAGCACAGCGACTTGCCGGCGCCTGTGGGAAAGAGCACGACCGCATCGCCGCCGGAAACCACGTGCTCGACCACCTGCTGCTGCTTGCCGCGGAAGGAGGAATAGCCGTAGACCTGCTTGAGGATATCGAGCGGCGAGCGGCCGGAAGAAAATAGCGCGCCGGAAGCGGAAAAGCCCGGTTCGTTTCGTTCGGTCAGCGACATCAGTGGTTCGCCGCCCCTTTGACGCGGCCGGAAAGCACGCCGAAGCCATCGATGATGGCCTCCTGGTTCTCAAGGCGCACCCCTTCGAAATGCACTTCCTGCTGCGCTCGCATCAGCTGAACGATCGCCTCGCCGTCGCCGGCTTCGGTTGCCAGCGCGATCTCGCGCTCGAGCTCGATCTTCTGCCGGCGCAGCGCCTTCGCCCGCTTGTGGGAGGCCAGCGCCTGGCGGTATCCCTCACGCGCATCCTCCATCGCCGCCTGCTCGGTCGCGATCCACAGCCGGGCATTGCGCACCTGCTGGTCGAGGCTCTTGATGAGCGGGCCGAAGCCTTCGAATTCCAGCCTTTCGGTCAGATATTCGCGCGTCAGATGCGGGGCGGCGACGGAAGCCGCTGCTCCCAGCATCGCCGACCAGAGCCGCTGCAGCTCGCGGCTGTCATATTCGATCGCGGCAATCTCGTCATAATCGTCGATCATCAGCGAGGGGTGATTGACGACGGTCAGCGCCAGCACGCATTCGCGCAGCGCCGTATTGTTCTGGTGGCCGCGCACGGGACCCGAGCGGGCGAGCCTTTCTGAAATGACGCTGGGGCTTTTCGGCCCGGCCTTGCCGGCATTGTCGCGGCCCGTCCGGTAATTGCCATTGCCGTTGAAGCCGCCGCGGCGATCGCCATTGTTGCGGTTCTGGAACTGCGGCTGGAAGAAGGCGTTCAGCCGATCGCGAATATCCTGCTGGTAGTGACGGCGGACGTTTTCGTCGGCGATGACGGCGACCAGTTGCTTCAGCCGCGCCTCGAGCTCGGCGCGCGCCTCAGGCGTGTCGAACTTGCCGGTGTTGACCTCCCGGCTCCAAAGCATCTCGGAGAGCGGCTTTGCCTGGCTCATCACCTTGTCGAAAGGCGCGCGCCCGTCATCGCGCACGAGATCGTCGGGATCCTTGCCGTCGGGCAGAAGCGCGAAGCGAACGGAACGGCCGGGCTTCAGATGCGGCAGCGCCAGTTCGGCGGCGCGATTGGCCGCGCGGATGCCGGCACCGTCGCCGTCGAAGCAGAGCACCGGCTGCGGCACCATTTTCCAGAGCAGCTCGAGCTGGTTTTCGGTGAGCGCCGTGCCGAGCGGCGCAACGGCATTCTCGATGCCCGCCTGATGCAGCGCGATCACGTCCATATAGCCTTCGACGGCAATAATGGTGCCGGTCGCATTGTCGTCCTGAGAATCACCGCGGCCAGGTCCCTGGATCGCCCGCCGCGCACGGGCAAAATTGTAAAGAACATTGCCCTTGTGGAAGAGTTCAGTCTCGTTGGAGTTCAGATATTTCGCCGGCGCGTCGGCCGACATGGCGCGTCCGCCGAAAGCGATCACCTTTTCCCGCGACGACAGGATCGGGAACATGATGCGGTCGCGGAAACGATCGTAGGAAACCGGCACGTTTTCATGGACGACCAGACCGCAGGCCTCGATCTGCTCCTTGAGTACGCCCTTGCCAGCGAGGAATTCCTTGAGCGCATTGCGGCTGTCGGGCGCATAGCCGAGACGGAAGGTCTCGATGGTGCGCCCCGTCAATCCGCGGTCGCGCAGATAGGCGCGCGCCCTCGCCCCATTCGCCGTCTGCAGCTGATCCTGAAAAAATTGTGTCGCCATTTCCATGACGTCGATCAGCGAGCCGCGCTCCTTCTCGCGCTTCTCCATCACAGGGTCGGCAAGCGGCATCGGCACGCCGGCCATATCGGCGATCTGCTGTACCGCCTCGGGAAAACTCAGACCTTCAAGTTCTGTCAGGAAACGGAAATGGTCTCCCGTCACCCCACAGCCGAAGCAGTGATAGCGGCCCTTTCGGTCCTCGCAATGGAAGCTCGGCGATTTCTCGCCGTGGAACGGGCAGCAGGCCCAGTAGTCGCCGCGGGACACGTTGGTCTTGCGCTTGTCCCAGCTCACGCGGCGCGCAATCACGTTCGAAATCGGAACGCGGTCGCGAATATCATCGAGAAAGGTGTTGGAAAAGCGCATTTATACCTCTTGGCCAGCTCCCATATAAGCTGCTTTTCCGCTCCATGCCACGAAACTTGTCATGAAAACCCGCTATTCACAGGCTATGCGGCCGTCATCGGCGGCTCCGGTTATCCAATCAACAACGCGTTATCGCCCCCTGCGACAGGGTGCGACATTATTGTCTCTTCGGAGCAGGAATTCCGCCGTCAGAAAAGCTTCCGCGAGAGCGTGGACCTCCAACACAGTTGAGAAAAAATCTTTTTGAAACAAATGGTTATTCCATCAGGTGATTGCGCCTCATCATCCCTCGCGCCACCTCCCGAGAAGCCGCCTAGGCGCCTCCCAAACCGCCGATTCCGGCAATTATTATTTTTTTGTAATTTGAATACGCCGCCGCACCGCAATAGGTTCGATCTCAACAAAGCGATCCCCGAGCGAAGCACCATCCCTACCCCCGGCGCCGCTTCGCAAGGGTGCCTTTGCAAATACCCTCCGGCTTGGGCTTCGGCCCTGCGTGCCGGTGGAAGCAAAGAGCAAGAAGGCAGGAGCGCCCCCAGCTCCTGCCTTCTTAAATTATTGGCTCTCCCTGCGACAACTCTCCCTTTAAAATTAACCGCTTATCGATAAAACCGTTGACAGGCGGCGCCTGCATGAAAGATGTATGCGCCGAACTCCCTGGACCTCTCCAAATGGCTTTTACCGCGGATAATCTTGCAGCAGACGATCGCTTTCTCGCTGCCATTCTGCATTGCGCCGATCAGATGCTCGCCATCTATCGCGAGAGCCCGCGCATCGCCTCGATCTTCGCCGCGCAGCAGCGCTGGCTGATGGCCCATGCCGGCTTCGCGCTTCATTACGGCTACTCCGACGACGGGAAGAGCGGCGGCCTCTATTCCGGCCGCTTCATCGATTTCGCGGTCAGGAACAATATCGCCAGCCGCAACACGGCCGCGGCCTTCATGCAGGAAATGCTGGCCTATCGCTTCCTGCGGCCGGTTCCCGGCCCCGACAAGCGCACACGCTACCTGGAGCCCACCGAAATCGCCGAGCAGCATTTCACCCGATGGCTCGTCGCCCATATGATGATCCTCGACAGCCTCGACGGCGGCGAGCGCGCCGATAAGATCACCGCCGACCCCTCGGCGATGATGGCAGCGATCCAGCCGCTGATCGCAAGAGCGATCATCGGGAGTGAAGCGGTGCGCAGCCCGGGTGCCACCTTCAACCTCTTCAATTGGGCGAATTCCGGCGGGCTGGTGATGGACTACCTGATCTCGCGCCTTCCCGAATTTCCAAGGACAGCCGACCGCGTCGTGCTCGGCCCTCTGTCGCTCAGGGAAATCCGCGAACAGTTCATGATCTCCAATACCCATCTGAAGCGGCTTCTGATGCAGGCAGCGACCATGGAGAGCATCGGCTGGACGGAACCCTCCCGCAAGGGCGACTTCTGGCTGTCGGCCCATTTCATCCGCGAATACTGGAATTATCAGGCAGCGAAATTCGCCATCATCGATGCCGCCGCCGAAGCGGCGCTCGGGCCTGCGGTCCGTGACGAACCGCAGGCAAGGCAAGTTGTCTGAGGCTTATCCGTTCAACAGTTCCTTGACGGTCGCCGACGCCTTGGCGAAATCCATCTGGCCGGCATAACGCTCCTTCAGCGCCGCCATCACCTTGCCCATGTCCTTGGCACTCGCGGCACCTGTCTCGGCGATGATCGCCGAGACGTTGGCGCGCACTTCGCTGTCCGAGAGCTGCTTCGGCATGAAATCCTGGATGACGATGATTTCGGCGCGCTCCTTGGCGGCAAGCTCCGGCCGGGAATTCTCCTCATAGATCTTTGCCGATTCGTCACGCTGCTTCACCATTTTGGCGAGGATCTGCAGAATCTCGTCGTCGCTCGCCTGCTCCTTGCCGGTGCCGCGGTTGGCGATATCGCGGTCCTTGACCGCGGCCTGAATCAGCCGGACGGTGGAAAGCCGCTCCGCATTCTTGGCCTTCATCGCCTCTTTCAGCTGGGTGGCGAGTTGATCGCGCAGCATGGTCTTCACTCCTGTTTTGATGCCGCTTCATAAACCACGCTGATGCGGCGGATCAAATAAATTGCGCGGTCAGTGCGATAAAGCGCAGGAAAACGGCCCCGATCTCGGCTACAAAGATTGACGCTAAGCGATTGCGTGGCTATTTACCGCCACCTGCACCAAAATTCGTGATCAGGCCTGAAGCGCGCGGCATTGCCGTGTCCACACGCCTGCGAAATCAAATGGCGACGAGCGCGGCAACGCGCCCACCTGCCGGAAACGGGATGAAGATGACCGCGACAGCACCCTGGACAATCGAAAAGCCGACCGCCCTGCTCGTTCTTGCCGACGGCACGGTCATCGAAGGCAAGGGCATCGGCGCCACCGGCAAGGTGCCGGCCGAAGTGGTCTTCAACACAGCGCTCACCGGCTATGAGGAGATTCTGACGGACCCCTCCTATCTCGGCCAGATCGTCACCTTCACCTTCCCGCATATCGGCAATATCGGCACCAATGATGAAGACATCGAGGACCTGACGCCTGCCGCCCGCCACGGCGCCGTTGGCGTCATCTTCAAGGCCGACATCACTGAGCCCTCGAACTACCGCGCCGCCAAGCACCTCGACCAATGGCTGAAGGCCCGCGGCGTCATCGGTCTCTGCGGCATCGACACGCGCGCACTGACCGCCTGGATCCGTGAGAACGGCGCTCCGAACGCGGTCATCGCCCACGATCCGAACGGCGTCTTCGACATCGAGACGCTGAAGGCCGAAGCCAAAGCCTGGAGCGGCCTCGAAGGTCTCGACCTCGCCAAGATCGCCTCGTCGGGCCAGTCCTCGCAATGGACCGAAACTCCGTGGGTGTGGAATGAAGGCTACGGTGAACTCCAGGCGACAGACGCGAAATACCACGTCGTCTGCCTCGATTACGGCGTCAAGCGCAACATCCTGCGCCTGTTTGCCGGCCTCGACTGCAAGGTGACTGTCGTGCCGGCAGCAACGAGCGCCGAAGACGTGCTCGCCATGCAGCCGGACGGCATCTTCCTGTCGAACGGCCCGGGCGATCCGGCGGCAACCGGTGACTATGCCGTGCCTGTGATCAAGACGCTGATCAAGACCGATATCCCGGTCTTCGGCATCTGCCTCGGCCACCAGATGCTGGGCCTGGCACTCGGCGCGAAGACCGAGAAGATGCATCAGGGCCATCACGGCGCCAACCACCCCGTCAAGGACCATACAACCGGCAAGGTCGAGATCGTCTCGATGAACCACGGCTTCGCGGTCGACTCGAAGTCGCTGCCGGATGGCGTTGAAGAGACTCATATTTCGCTTTTCGACGGCACCAATTGCGGCCTGCGCGTCCTCGGCAAGCAGGTCTTCTCGGTCCAGCATCATCCGGAAGCCTCTCCGGGCCCGCAGGACAGCCACTATCTCTTCCGCCGCTTCATCAACATGGTGCGCGAGAAGAAGGGCGAACCGGCGCTCGCCGAACGCTGATTTCAAATAATTCACACTTCTGATGAAGGCTCGCACAGGTGGGCCTTTTTCTTCGTTCGTATATTGACCTCAACCTAACTTGAGGAATTACAGAGCTACCTGCAAACATATGATGCAGGAGAGAATGGATGAACGGCGTTTTCTACAGGATCGACAAGTTCGCCGTACCGCCCCCCGGCGCGCGACGAGTTCCTGATGCATATGGTATGCACACATACCTTGCTGCAGGCGCAGGAAGGCTTCACCCGTCACTCCGTCCTGGAACAGGTCGCCGGACCCGGCGAATTCAACTTCGTGGCGATCGCCGAATGGGAAAATGCCGAGGCGTTCGAGCGGTCGCAGGCAGCGGTCGCCGCCGCGCAGGCAACGGCGAACCTTAGTCCGCAGGAAATGTTCGAACGGCTCGGCATCCGCGCCGATATCGCCGGCTACAAGCCGGTCGCAGCCTGATCAGGAGATATCAGGCGCCCGCCGTCACTCCCTCCCGGCGAAGAAGAAGGTAGAAGCGCGCGCAGAGCATGACGGCAGCCGCCGCCAGCCCGACGAGGAAGCCGAACCAGATGCCGATGCCGCCGAAACCGAGCGGGAAGGCAAAGGCCCAGGCGAGGAAGAAGCCGATCGGCCAGTAGGCGATCAACGCCATGATCATCGGCACACGGGCGTCCTTGAGGCCGCGCAGCAATCCATTGGCGATCACCTGCAGCCCGTCGACCAGCTGGAAAAGGCCGGCAACGACGATCAGCGGCCCGGCATAGGCAAGTACCTCGGGCGCCTCGGGCGAGTTGACGTCGAGGAACCAGCTGCCGAGGAATTGCGGCATGGAGGCAAAGAGCACGCTGCCCACCGCCGAAATGGCGCAGGCGAGGACGAGCACGGTGATCGAAGCGCGCACCAGCCCCTGATAATCGCCCTGCCCGTGGGCGACACCGACGCGCACCGTTGCCGCCTGGCTGAGGCCGAGCGGAATCATGAAGGCGATCGAGGCCCATTGCAGGGCAATGCCATGAGCCGCAAGCTCGATGGTGCCGATATAGCCCATCAGCAGCGAAGCCACCGTGAACAGGCTGACCTCGGCAAGGATGGTGACGCTGATCGGGAAACCGAGCCGGATGACCTCCAGCAGCGCGTGCCAGTCGGGTTTCCAGAACCGCACGAAGATCTCGTAGCGCCGCGTCTCTTCCCGCCGCTGCACGAAAGCCAGGATGAAGAGGAAGCCGGCTGTCTGCACCACGACCGAAACGATCGCCGCACCCTCGAGCCCCATCGCCGGAAAGCCGAAATGGCCGAGTACGAGGATATAGGCAAAGATCGCGTTCATCACCAGCGTGGCGATGGTGACGTTGAGGATGATGCCCGCCTTGCCGATGGCGCTGACGAGCGAGCGCATGACGTTGAAGAGCAGCGCCGGCAACACGCCGAACTGACCGATCATGATGTAGCCGTGTGCGAGCTTGGCCACCTCGGGCTTCTGCTGCGCAAAAAGCAGGATCTGTTCCGCATTGAAGAAGGCCGGTTGCATGATGATCCAGAATCCGATCACCACCCAGAGACCCATGCGCAGCGATCGGCGCACCGAGACGACGTCGCCGCGGCCATAGGCCTGGGCCACCAGCGGAATGACGGCGATCGCAAAGCCCGATCCGAAGATAAGGATCGTGAAGAGGAATTGGGCCGACAGCACCATCGCCGCCAGCTGCTCGGCGCCGAGACGTCCGATGATCATCACATCGGTGGTGTGGATGCCGAGCTGAGCGAGCTGGGCGCCGATCAGCGGAATGCCGAGCGCCAGCGTGGCACGGAAATGTGCGCTCCAACGATTATC
Source organism: Rhizobium sp. WYCCWR 11152 (assembly GCF_013087615.1). Lineage (NCBI taxonomy): Bacteria > Pseudomonadati > Pseudomonadota > Alphaproteobacteria > Hyphomicrobiales > Rhizobiaceae > Rhizobium > Rhizobium sp. WYCCWR 11152. Next base: position 322,642 of record NZ_JABFCP010000006.1, read on the forward strand.
GTTTGTCGGCGCAAGTCTGCGCGCGTCGATCGGCGTGTCCATGACACCAGTCCTGTGATTGAAATATGCGTCGCCGCAGCTTGCGGCGAAATATCATCCGGGCTTAGATCAAAGCCCTGCAAAGAACTACCCCAAATGAGGCAGATGATGAAAAATTCATCATCGCATCAGCGTTTCTGATCGATCAACCGGCCGCTTCCAGCGCCTCAGCCGGCTCGCGGACCCGGACCCGCAGGAGGAACACGCCGGCGGCCACCAGGATGAACAGGGCGGCGGCAAGATAGGGCGCGCCGGCAAAAGTGACCGGCGCCTCGGGCCGCGTGAAGTAACCGAACATCTGCGTGAAGATCAACGGTCCGGCGATGGTGGTGACGCTGCTGAGGCTGGTAAGCGCGCCCTGCAGCTCACCCTGCGCCGAAGGCGGCACCATGCCGGCGGCAATGCTGCGCAGCGGCGGATCGGCGACGTTTTCCATGACAGTCGCAACGATGATGACATAGACGACCCAGCCCTCCCAGGCGAAGGCATAGCCGGTGAGACCGACGGCCGAGAAGCACAGGCCGAGAAGAGCGGTCTTCCACTCGCCGAGCACCGGCACGATCCGCGGCAGAACCAGCCCCATGACGATCACGGCGCCGATGCCGTAAATGCCGAGCGACAGGCCGATCTGTCCCTCGCTCCAGCCGTAGCGATAGGTCGAGACGAACGACCAGACTGAGGGATAGACGGCATGCGCCAGGAAGAACAGGAACATGACGAGGCTGACCCAGCCGATGCCAGGATAATGGCGCATCTGGCGCAACGCGCCGAGTGGATTGGCGCGTTTCCACTCGAACCGGCGGCGGTTCTTCGCCTCCAGCGTCTCGGGCAAAAGGAAACAGGCGGCGATGAAATTCAGAAGCGACAGCGCAGCCGCGCCGAGGAACGGCACACGCGGGCCGAATTCGCCGAGGACACCGCCAACGACGGGGCCGATGGTGAAGCCGACGCCGAAGGCGATGCCGATCAGCCCGAAATTTTTCGCCCGGTTCTCCTCCGTGCTGATATCGGCGATATAGGCCGAGCAGGTGGCGAAACTGCCGCCACTGATACCAGCAAGCACGCGGCCGACGAACAGCATCCAGAAGCTGGTGGCGATGCCGCAGATAAAATTGTCGATCGCGAAGGTCAGCACCGAAAGCAAAAGGATCGGCCGGCGGCCGAAACGGTCGGACAGGTTTCCGAGCAGCGGCGCGAACAGGAATTGCATGCCGGCATAGACCAGCATCAGCCAGCCGCCGTCGATCGCCGCATCGCTGACGCTGCCGCCGGTCAGCTGCTCCAGATAGGCGGGCAGCACCGGCATGATGATGGCGATGCCGATAATGTCGAGGAAGAGGATGATGAAGACCAGGAAAAGGCCGCGACGAACGAATTTCGGGTCAAGCATGAGGCATCTCTACAGCGGTTGCTTCTGAAAAGACGATCTCGTCGCCGAGAAAGTGACATAGCTCAGAAAAGAAACCGAAACAATCCGTGAACATTTCAAAGTTTTTGATAATGCTCAACGGGAAATTTATGAGAGGCCTCAACCGATGGGCGCGCGCTGCCGTTCCAGCTTCAGGAGATCGAGAGCCGCCCAGCGGATCGCCGGGCGAAGAGTCCCTTGCAATCGCCGCGACGGCATCCAGATCACCAGAGAAGCCCAGTCCAAGAGAAGACTGGTCCAAGAGTAGACCGGTCATTGTGCATTTCGCTGCACAGCCTGTTCGATGCCGTCCGATTATCGCCCGAATGCGAAAGCGGTAGAACGGTATCGAGGACGACGCCCGGCGCGGATGTCCGATCGCGCGGCGCAAACTGATGGAGAAAACAATGCAGACCTATCGTTTGGGAAAGACCGGACCCGATGTCTCGGCCATCGGCCTCGGCTGCATGGGCATGTCGGGCATGTACGGCCCCTCCGATCGCGCAGAAAGCATCGCGACGATCCATGCCGCGCTCGATGCCGGCATCAACCTGCTCGACACCGGCGATTTCTACGGCATGGGCCATAACGAAATGCTGATCGGCGAGGCATTGAAGGGTCGCAGGCGCGAAGACGCCGTCATCAGCGTCAAGTTCGGCGGCCTGCGCGATCCCGTCGGCGGCTGGAGCGGCATCGACGCCCGCCCGGTCGCGGTGAAGAACTTCCTCAGCTATACGCTGCAGCGCCTCGGCGTCGACTATATCGACATCTATCGCCCCGCCCGCCTCGATCCGAACGTGCCGATCGAAGACACGGTTGGCGCCATCGCCGACATGGTCAAGGCAGGTTATGTCAGGCATATCGGCCTGTCGGAGGTCGGCGCCGACACGATCCGCCGCGCCGCCACTGTGGCCCCGATCGTCGACCTGCAGATCGAATATTCGCTGATCTCGCGCGGCATCGAGGAGAAGATCCTGCCGACGACACGCGAACTCGGCATCTCGATCACCGCTTACGGCGTGCTCTCGCGCGGTCTGATCAGCGGCCACTGGCAGAAGGGCCAGAGTGGAACGGCCGGCGATTTCCGCGCCTACAGCCCGCGCTTCCAGGAAGGCAATATCGAGCAGAACCTCGCTCTGGTGGAGAAGCTGCGCGAGATCGCCCAGGCAAAGAGCGTCTCGGTCGCCCAGATCGCCATCGCCTGGGTCGCCGCCAAGGGCAAGGATGTCGTCCCGATCATCGGCGCTCGCCGCCGCGACCGACTGACGGAAGCGCTCGGCTCACGCGCCGTCGACCTGTCACCGGAAGATTTCGCCGTCATCGAACGCGCCGTGCCGAAAGACGCGGCGGCGGGTGGGCGTTATCCTGAGCATATGCTGCAGCATATGGACAGCGAGAAGTAAGCAAGGGATGGAAGGGGCTGTGACGCGCTATGTGCCGTGCGCCCCTTCATCTCTCCTCAAACCGGTCCCGAGAACGTATCGCAGGCCGACAGCTGGCCGCTGTCGAAGCCGCGCTTGAACCATTTGACCCGCTGCTCCGAGGTACCGTGGTTGAAGCTTTCCGGCACGACATAACCCTGTGACCGCTTCTGCAGCGAATCGTCGCCGATCTGCTGGGCTGCGTTCAGCGCTTCCTCCAGATCGCCTGACTCGAGCAGGCCCTTCTGCTGCGTATATTTGCCCCAGATGCCGGCAAAGCAATCGGCCTGCAGCTCGACGCGCACCGACATCTTGTTGGCGTCGGCCTCGCTCATGCGCTGGCGGGCCTGGTTGAACTTCGGCAGGATGCCGAGCAGGTTCTGCACATGATGGCCGACCTCATGAGCAACGACATAGGCCTCGGCGAAATCACCCGACGCGCCGAAGCGGTCGGAAAGCTCCTGGAAGAATTCGGTGTCGAGATAAACCTTGTGGTCGCTCGGGCAGTAGAACGGACCTGTTGCGGATGATGCGGAGCCACAGGCCGATGCCGTCGAGCCCGAGAACAGCACGAGGCTCGGCTCCTCGTAATTTTGGCCCTGCGCCTGGAAGATGCCCTGCCAGGTATCCTCGGTCTCGGCAAGAACGGTGCGCATGAAAGCGGTCATCTCGTCGTTGGCGGGCGTGCGTGTTCCGCCGGACTGGCTCTGCTCGTAGCCGGGACCGCTTGTCGTGCCGCCGGTATCGAGCATCTGCAGCAGATCGATGCCCATCATCTTGAAGATAAAATAGATGACGATGAGGAAGACGATCGTGCCGATGCTGAGGCCGCCACCGGCCCGGCGAACACCGCCGCCGGAAGGAAAGTTGAAGCCGCCGCCGCGGCCGAAACCGCCGCCGGTCGGATCGCTGCGGCGATCCTCGATATTGTCGGACTGACGCCGGCCTTTCCATTCCATCTTCGCTCTCCCCGGCAATGCCTGTGCTTGCGCTCAAGGAGTTATATATCCGTCAGCGGCCGGAATTCCAGCGACTTCATCGGGCAATCAGGCGCCCGCGTCGGCGACGCAGCACGATTGCGATCAGTATCGAGCCGATCACCGCCGCAGCAAGGACAGCCGGCCATTCCACGCCGGTGAAGATGACCGCATGCATGATCCGGCCAGGCAGGAAAGTGAACAGGCCGGCAAGCACGATGCCGCCGAAATAAAGGCCGGCGACGATGCGCTTATGCAGACGGATATCGCCGCGGCGAGCCGCCGCGATCGCATTCCAGCTGCCGAACAACGTTGCAATCGACAGAAGATGGATCGGGCTGAACCCATAGAAGAGATCGAGTTCGTGAATGAAGAAGCTCGATACCGCCGTGACAACCATCAGCGCCATCCAGATCCTGCCGAGCAGACGGTGCAGCGGCGTGCCCTTGGGGCGCAGCAGGACATAGGCGCCGAGAAGTGCCGCCGGCGTAACAGCAGTGACATGGATCTGAACGGCGAGCGGGGCGGCGAGGAGCGGTTCGACGGTCATCAGCGACATCCGGTTGAATTCGGTCCTTCTTTCCGCCAAGACTGCATCCGCCTCAATCCGAACCGCGCAAACGGCAGGAAAACTTCGTGATTCACCTCTTCTTGCAATCCACGCTTCGCGAATTGCAGGTCTTTCTCCACTCCCGGCGCTTCTGGGGAACCTTTGCCGCGATCGTCCTGCTCTTTGCCGTCACCGGTCCCTACGGCACGATGGAAAGCATGGCCTTCGGCGAACGCCTCGCCTACTGGCTGAGCCTGCATGCCATTGCCTGGACGATCGCCATTCTCTGCGCAGTCGCAGCCGAAAGACTGCTGCAGGGAGTGATCATTTCGATGTTCGCCCGCATGATGGCGGGCTCGCTCATAGCCGCCCTGCCGATCGGTTTTGCCATCGGCCTCGTCGACTATGTCTTCACCGGCGAAGCGACCACGCTGGAAAGCGGCCTGCAGCGCGCGCTTTTTGCGGTGCCGCTCTGCGCCCTCTTCTGCCTTTTGACCTACATGGCGATGAGCCAGAAAATCGCCGAAGCCGCAGCACCTGAGGAAACCAGCCCCGCAGCCTCGATCCTCGACCGGCTGAAGCCTGAGAATCGTGGCGCGCTGCTGCGCCTTTCCGTCCAGGACCACTATACCGAGGTGGTGACCAGCCGCGGGCGCGAACTGGTGCTCTTGCGTTTCGCCGATGCGCTGAGGGAAACCGCCGCGACGCCGGGCCTTCGCGCCCATCGCTCGCACTGGGTGGCCGACGCCCATGTCGAAAGCCTGAAACGCGACAATGGCAGGCTGCTGATCCTCACCCGCGACGGCACGGAAATCCCGGTCAGCCGCAGCTATGCCGAGGATGTGCGCCGCCGCTTCACGTAAAGAAGACGCGCGGCGCTGTAGGTGCTTGACGGGACTCCCGCTTTCGCTCTTCCTGAAGCAGCGCGGCGAAATTCGGGTACTCCTCGTGCCTGACGAGAAATAGCCCTTCGCGTGTTGGATTCCTGTCGATTCCGCGATTTATGGGGTTCCGTTTGCAAATACATTTGCCTATAAGCCGCTTCTAGCCTGAAAAGACCCAGCATGCGCGACCCGACCCGGTGATCTCCCACCCTGGCCGGCTTTCTGCGCAGCCAGAAAACGGAAGCACCCATGCCGAAGCGCCAAGACATCAAATCGATCCTTATCATCGGCGCGGGACCGATCGTTATCGGCCAGGCTTGCGAGTTCGACTATTCCGGCACCCAGGCCTGCAAGGCGCTGAAGGAGGAAGGCTACCGCGTCATCCTCGTCAACTCCAACCCGGCGACGATCATGACCGATCCGGGCCTTGCCGACGCCACCTATGTCGAGCCGATCACCCCCGAGGTTGTCGCCAAGATCATCGCCAAGGAACGCCCGGATGCGCTGCTGCCGACCATGGGCGGCCAGACGGCGCTGAACACCGCGCTTTCGCTGAAGCGCATGGGCGTGCTCGACCGCTACAATGTCGAGATGATCGGCGCCAAGCCCGCCGCCATCGACATGGCCGAGGACCGCGCTCTGTTTCGCGAGGCGATGGCCCGCATTGGGCTGGAAACTCCGCGCTCGATGCTGGCGAACGCCACCGACATCAAGGACCTCGACCGCAAGACGCATGAGGCCGAGCGCGTCAAGCTGCGCGAAAGCCTCTCGGGATCCGACCTCGACAAGGCGCTGGACGAGCTGGAAAACCAGTGGAACCTCGGTGAGAGCGATCGCAAGCAGCGTTACATGAGCCATGCCATGGCGATTGCCGCCCAGGCGATCGACCATGTCGGCCTGCCCGCCATCATCCGTCCCTCATTCACGCTCGGCGGTACCGGCGGCGGCATCGCCTACAACCGCTCGGAATTTTTCGAGATCGTCGGCGGCGGCCTCGATGCCTCGCCGACCACCGAAGTGCTGGTCGAAGAATCGGTGCTCGGCTGGAAGGAATATGAAATGGAGGTCGTCCGCGACAAGGCGGACAACTGCATCATCATCTGCTCGATCGAGAACATCGATCCGATGGGCGTCCACACCGGCGATTCGATCACCGTCGCGCCGGCCCTGACGCTGACGGACAAGGAATACCAGATCATGCGCAACGCCTCGATCGCGGTGCTGCGCGAGATCGGGGTCGAGACCGGCGGCTCGAACGTCCAGTTCGCCGTCAATCCGAAAGACGGCCGTCTCGTCGTCATCGAAATGAACCCGCGCGTCTCGCGCTCGTCGGCGCTCGCCTCCAAGGCCACCGGCTTCCCGATCGCCAAGATCGCCGCCAAGCTCGCGATCGGCTATACGCTCGACGAACTGGATAACGATATCACCGGCGGCGCAACGCCCGCCTCCTTCGAACCGTCGATCGACTACGTCGTCACCAAGATCCCGCGTTTCGCCTTCGAGAAATTCCCCGGCGCCTCGCCGGTGCTGACGACCGCGATGAAGTCGGTCGGCGAAGTCATGGCGATCGGCCGCACCTTCGCCGAATCGCTGCAGAAGGCACTGCGCGGCCTCGAAACCGGCCTGACCGGCCTCGACGAAATCGAGATCCCCGGCTTCGAAGAGGGCGAATCCAGCCAGAACGCCATCCGCGCTGCAATCGGCACACCGACGCCCGATCGCCTGCGCATGGTCGCCCAGGCGCTGCGCCAGGGCATGAGCGAAGCCGAAGTCCACGAAGGCTGCAAGATCGACCCATGGTTCATCGCCGAGCTGAAGGCGATCGTCGAGATGGAAGCCCGGATCCGCGAGCACGGCCTGCCTGATGATGCCGCAAACCTGCGCATGCTGAAGGCCATGGGCTTCTCCGACGCGCGTCTGGCGACGCTGACCGGCAAGCGCCCGAAGGAAGTCGCCGAATTCCGCAACAGCCTGAATGTCCGCCCTGTCTTCAAGCGCATCGATACCTGTGCGGCCGAGTTCGCCTCGCCGACCGCCTATATGTATTCGACTTATGAGACGCCTTTTGTCGGCGCCGCCCGCTCCGAGGCTGAGGTCTCCGACCGCAAGAAGGTCGTCATCCTCGGCGGCGGCCCGAACCGCATCGGCCAAGGCATCGAGTTCGACTATTGCTGCTGCCACGCCGCCTTCGCGCTGAAGGATGCGGGTTATGAGGCGATCATGATCAACTGCAACCCGGAAACAGTCTCGACCGACTACGACACGTCGGACCGCCTCTATTTCGAGCCGCTGACGGCCGAGGACGTGATCGAGATCCTGCGGGCAGAACAGGAAAGAGGTGAAGTCGTCGGCGTCATCGTCCAGTTCGGCGGCCAGACGCCGCTGAAGCTTGCCGAGGCGCTGGAAAAGAACGGCATCCCGATCCTCGGCACCGCGCCCGATATGATCGACCTTGCCGAGGACCGCGACCGCTTCCAGAAGCTCCTGATGAAGCTCGACCTCAACCAGCCGAACAACGGCATTGCTTATTCGGTCGAGCAGGCCCGCATGGTCGCCACCGAAATCGGCTTCCCGCTGGTCGTGCGTCCCTCTTACGTGCTTGGCGGCCGCGCCATGCAGATCCTGCATTCGGAAGGCCAGCTGCAGAGCTACCTGCTCGATACCGTGCCTGAACTGGTGCCTGAGGATATCAAGCAGCGCTATCCCAACGACAAGACCGGCCAGATCAACACTCTGCTCGGCAAGAACCCGCTGCTCTTCGACAGCTATCTCAGCCACGCCATCGAAGTCGACGTCGACTGCCTCTCGGACGGCACCGACGTCTATGTCGCCGGCATCATGGAGCATATCGAGGAAGCCGGCATCCATTCCGGCGATAGCGCCTGCTCGCTGCCGCCGCGCACGCTCTCCAACGAGATGCTCGACGAGCTGGAGCGCCAGGCGAAAGCCATGGCCAAGGCCCTCAATGTCGGCGGCCTGATGAACGTCCAGTTCGCCATCAAGGACGGCACCGTCTACGTTCTCGAAGTCAATCCGCGCGCCTCGCGAACCGTGCCCTTCGTCGCTAAGACCATCGGCGCGCCGATCGCCAAGATCGCCGCCCGCGTCATGGCCGGCGAAAAACTCGATGCGACCTTCGCCGCCTACGGCGAAAAGCCCGATCCGCGCAAGCTGAAGCACATCGCTGTCAAGGAAGCCGTCTTCCCCTTCGCCCGTTTCCCCGGCGTCGACACGCTGCTCGGCCCGGAAATGCGCTCGACCGGTGAAGTCATAGGCCTCGATACCGATTTTGCACTGGCCTTCGCCAAGTCGCAACTCGGCGCCGGCGTCGAGCTGCCGCGTGACGGCACGGTCTTCGTCTCCGTCCGCGACGCCGACAAGCCGCGCGTGCTGCCGGCGATCAGCATCCTCGTCGAACAGGGCTTCAAAGTGCTGGCGACCGGCGGCACCGCCCGCTTCCTCGCCGAAAACGGTATCACCGCCACCAAGATCAACAAGGTGCTGGAAGGCCGTCCGCACATCGAGGACGCGATCCGCAACCGCCAGGTCCAGCTCGTCATCAACACCACCGATGGCAACAAGGCGATCTCCGACTCCAAGTCGCTGCGCCGTGCGACGCTGATGCAGAAGGTGCCTTATTACACGACGATGGCAGGCGCCGAAGCCGCCGCCCAGGCAATCAAGGCGCTGAAGGCCGGCAATCTGGAAGTGCGGCCGCTGCAGAGCTATTTCGCCTGAGATACGGAACGCCATCGCTCGATGAGCGATGGCGCCAGCCTTGCCATTGGGGCACCACCGGAGGCTTCTGAATCAGTTTATGCAGCGGCCACCATAAGGCGCTGAACCATCAGCATATCTTCGCGAAATCGTGCCAGTTCCTCCGCACTCAGCCGCTCATCGGGAATACGCAGCAGATAGGATGGATGCACCGTCACGAAGAGCGTTCGCTCCTCATCGATCGCGATCGCTTTCCCCCTGACATCCTGAAGCCGCTGTTTCGTATCGGTCAGCGCCGCGAGCGCCGTCGCCCCCATCGCAACGATGAGCTTCGGCTTGATCAGTGCCATCTCCAGATTGAGCCACCAGCGGCAATGCTTCACCTCGCCCATATTGGGCTTCTGATGGATGCGACGCTTGCCGCGCGGCTCATATTTGAAATGCTTGACGGCATTGGTGACGTAAAGCGTTGAGCGATCAATGCCCGCTTCAGTGATCACCTGATCCAGCAGCCTGCCGGCCGGACCGACGAAGGGGCGCCCGGCAATATCCTCCTGGTCGCCCGGCTGCTCGCCAACGAACATCACCTCGGCATCGCGTGGCCCCTCCCCGAATACGGTTTGCGTGGCCTTCGCATGAAGCGGACAGCGGGTGCAGGCGGCAGCTTCCGCGCGCAGTGCTTCCAGCGTGCCCGCCGGCGCTTCGGGCTCGGCCGGAATGCTGCGCGCGGCTTCCTGCAGGCGATCGTGAAAGGGCAACGACTGGGTCGCCTCCCGTGCAGCCATGGCCCGCACCTGGCTCTCCGCCGATGCGATCAGCCCAGGGATGAGATCGGCTTCCGGCAGGTTCTTCCAGTATTTTTTCGGCATCTCCGCCTGCATCGCCTTCAGCTTCAACCGCGCCGGATTGAAAATGCTGGCGTAGTAGGTGCGCCAAAGTTCGTCGGTAGCATCGGTGAGATTGGGTTTTTCACACGGTTCGTCGCTCATCGTCAGCCGCTCGCCGTCCCAGGCGGCCGATCCCTTGGGCGTCGCGATCAGCCAGTCCATGTCGGTGAAGCGCCGTTGAAAGAAGGGCGCTGTGCGCCTGACGATATGGTGATCCGGCTCGAACCAGGCGAGGAATTTTCGACGGCCCACCGACACCGCGCCAACCTCCTTGAAGCGAACGAAGGCCGTCATCTTGTGCGCGTCGCGCCGAACGTTTTTCGCCATCAGCCTGGCACGGGCGACGTCCTCGTCGGAAGCCACTTCAAGCAGTTGGCGGTCCAGTTGCAGCCGCCAGAGCAGACGGTAAAGCAGGGAAAAACGCGCCGCGTCGGAATGGCAGAGAACTGTCTCCGCGAGATCGATGAAGGCGGGCGGCACCGTCATCGGCTTGCGTGCCATGATAGGCGCCGGCGGCATGGCGTCGCGTTGAAACGCAAGGTCCGCCTCCTCGCTTTTTTCGCGCCAATCGATCTCTTCCGGCAGGATGCCGGCGACCGCGAAAGCGCGCGCGGCGTCACGCCATTCGGCAAGCTCCCCGCGTCCTGCAAGCACGACCCGGCGCATCACAGCAACGACAATTGTTCGGGCTGCGGTTCGAACATGGCGCGAAGGTCGGGGCGCTCGATCAAACGGCGCGGCGACCAGCCTTCCGCCGAGATGAAGGACTGAACCTTCTTGATCGAAATGCCGAGCCGCGAAAGATCGTCCAACCGAAGGCGGCGAAAACGACGGGCCGAAACGATCGCTTTGACTGTCTTGGTGCCGAGGCCGGGCACACGCAGCAACCGTTCACGCTCGGCCTTGTTGATATCGACGGGGAATTCGGCCCGGTTGGCGAGCGCCCAGGCAAGTTTGGGGTCGAGGCTGAGATCGAGCATGCCATCCGCCTGGTTCGCGGTGATCTCGTCAATGCCGAAACCGTAGAATCGATAGAGCCAGTCGGCCTGATAGAGCCGGTGTTCCCGCATCAGCGGCGGCTTGATCAGCGGCAGGTTTTTCGACGAGTCCGGGATCGGGCTGAAGGCGGAATAGTAGACGCGCTTCAGCCCGTAGCTGCTATAAAGCCGGCCGCTGGTCGCAAGGATCGTCGCATCGTTCGCGCCATCGGCGCCGACGATCATCTGTGTGCTCTGGCCGGCCGGCACGAAACGCTGACGCTTCTTCGTCTGCAGCGTCGGTTCGCCGGCGGCCTCAATCTTCAGCCGCAGATCCCCCATCGATCGCCGGATATTGGCAGGCTTCTTTTCCGGCGCAAAGCGGGTGATGCCGTTATCCGTCGGCAACTCGATATTGAGCGACAGCCTGTCTGCATGAAGCCCCGCCTCCTCGATCAGACGCGGCGACGCCTCGGGGATCGATTTCAGATGGATATATCCGCGGAAATTGTGGGTCACACGCAGTTCGCGGACGATGCGGACCATCTCTTCCATCGTGTAATCTGACGAACGAATAATGCCGGAGGAAAGGAACAGGCCTTCGATATAGTTGCGGCGATAGAATTCCAGCGTCAGCCAGATGACCTCCTCGGGCGTAAAGCGCGCCCGTTCGACATTGCTCGACGAGCGATTGACGCAATAGGCGCAATCGTAGATGCAGAAATTGGTCAGCAGTATTTTCAGAAGCGAAATGCACCGCCCGTCCGGAGCATAGGCATGACAGATACCGGATCCCTCGGTCGAACCGAGCCCGCCACTAGCCCGAGAATCACGCTTCACCGTTCCACTGGAAGCGCAGGAAGCATCATATTTCGCGGCATCGGAAAGGATGGCCAAGCGTTCTGTTAGCGACTTCTTCATTAGTATGTTCACTATATGTTCCGGCATGCAGAGTCAATCGGGACGATCCGATTTCTGCCCATTTTCAAGTCGCACCACCTGATATCGGGGCGGGCCGCGTTTCTTTTATGCGAATTTTCTGGAAATCGGCCTTGGCGATCTGCTATAAGCGTCCGACTAAGATTGTGGCACGGTTCCGAAGCTCCCCTTCGGGACCTGTTTTCTTTTGTGTTCGCCGCTAATTGTGCGGATACGAGGATTGAAGGACAGAAAAATGGTTGAAAAGGTACCGATGACACCGGGCGGTTTCGTCAAGCTGCAGGAAGAGCTGCGCTGGCGTCAGCAGGAGGAGCGCCCTCGAATCATCGAGGCGATCGCCGAAGCCCGTGCCCATGGCGACCTTTCCGAAAACGCCGAATACCACGCCGCCAAGGAAGCCCAGAGTCACAACGAAGGCCGCATCAGCGAGCTGGAAGACCTGACAGCGCGCGCCGAGGTCATCGACCTCACCAAGATGTCGGGCGACAAGATCAAGTTCGGCGCCAAGGTGAAACTCATCGACGAGGACACCGATGAAGAAAAGACCTACCAGATCGTCGGCGACCAGGAAGCCGACGTCAAGGCCGGCCGCATCTCCATCTCCTCGCCGATCGCCCGTGCTCTGATCGGCAAGGAAGTCGGAGATTCCATCGAGGTCAATGCGCCGGGCGGCTCCAAGGCCTACGAAATCCTCCAGGTTTCCTGGGGCTGATCGCCCGCCAGCCGCGAGACCCCTCCCTTGCCCGATATCCGTGACGTCGAGATCATTGCGCCCAATTTCAAGCGCCGGCTCTCCGGCGTCACGTCGACTATCGTCCAGCTCATCCCATGCCAGATCCGGCTCGGCATCAAGATCGCGACACTCGGGCCCGGCCTGCCGGAGGACCTGCCGAAACTTAAGGGGCGGCAGCTCCTCGGCCTCTGGCGCCCGCCGGCGCGCCGGCGCCAGCGCGTCTGGCACGCTCGCCGCAACAACGAGATGGCGGTCGGCATCCTGCTGCGCCATCTGTTGCGCATGCCGCTGAAGCTTCTCTTCACCTCGGCCGCGCAACGCCGGCACACCGCCTATACGAAATGGCTGATCCGTCGCATGGACGCCGTCATCGCGACTAGCGATCGATCCGGCTCGTTCCTCGAGGTGCCGCACACGGTCATCCAGCACGGCGTCGACCTTGCTCTGTTCCATCCGCCGGAAACGGCGGAGGACGGCATCGCCGCCACCAGCCTGCCGGGCCGCCATCTCATCGGCTGCTTCGGCCGCGTGCGCCATCAGAAGGGCACCGATCTTTTCGTCCAGGCGATGATCGAACTGCTGCCGCAGCACCCCGACTGGACGGCGGTCGTCTCCGGCCGGGTGACGACCGAACACACGGCATTTGGCGACAAACTCAAGGCGGATGTCGCGGCCGCCGGGCTCAGCGACCGTATCCTCTTCCTCGGCGAAGTGCCTGACATCAAGGTCTGGTATCGCCGCCTGACGCTTTACGTCGCCCCTTCCCGCAACGAGGGTTTCGGCCTGACGCCGCTCGAAGCCATGGCCTCGCGCACTGCGGTGGTGGCATCGGACGCCGGCGCCTATGCCGAGCTCATCGTCACGGGCGAGACGGGCTCGGTCGTCGCCGCCGGCGATGTCGAGGCGCTGACGCGGGCAATCGCGCCCTATATCGCAGATCCCGCGCTGGCGATCGCGCATGGCGAGAATGCGCTGCGGCATGTCAGGGCGAATTTCGCGCTGGAGAAAGAAGCGAGCGCGATCGGCGCCATTTACAACAGCCTTTTCGGCGACAATCGCAGCTGAGGCAGAAAAGAGAAACGGCCCGCTGGATGACGGGCCGTTGAGAGAATTTTAGGACTGCGGACAGTTCGGTCAGTTATTCAGCCGGCTGCAGCCCGGCAGCGGGAGCACTCTCCCCGGCCTGGCCGCCCAGTGCGGCGGCGAGCTGCACCGTATCCAGCTCGTTTTCCCAACGTGCCACGACGATCGTCGCAACCGCATTGCCGACGAGGTTGGTCAGCGCCCGGCATTCCGACATGAATCGGTCGATGCCGAGGATGAGCGCCATGCCGGCGACCGGTACGGAGGGCACGACGGAGAGCGTCGCGGCAAGCGTGATGAAGCCGGCGCCGGTGATGCCTGCGGCACCCTTCGAGCTCAGCATCGCCACTAGCAGCAACAGGATCTGATCACCCCAGGAGAGATGGATGCCGGTTGCCTGAGCAATGAACAAGGCAGCCAGCGTCATGTAGATGTTGGTGCCGTCGAGATTGAAGGAATAGCCCGTGGGGATGACGAGGCCGACGACCGAGCGCTTGCAGCCGGCCTTTTCCATCTTGTTCATCAGTCCCGGAAGGGCAGCCTCCGAAGACGAGGTGCCGAGGACCAGCAGCAGTTCTTCCTTGATGTAGCGCAGCAGCGCCACAATCGAGAAGCCGTTGTAGCGGGCGACAGCGCCGAGAACGACGAGGACGAAGAGCAGAGAGGTGATGTAGAAGGTGCCGATCAGCATGGCGAGGTTGGCGATCGATCCGACGCCGTACTTGCCGATGGTGAATGCCATGGCGCCGAAGGCGCCGATCGGGGCAGCCTTCATAAGGATGGCGACGAGCTTGAACACGGGCGCCGTCAGGGCATTGAGGAAGTTGACGACCGGTTCGCTCTTTTCGCCGACCATGGCGAGCGCGATGCCGAAGAGCACCGAGAAGAATAGCACCTGCAGAATGTCACCATCGGCGAAAGCGCCGACGATCGTCGTCGGGATGATGTTGGTCAGGAAACCGACGATGCTTTGCTCATGCGCCTTTGCGGCGTAGCCGGCGACGGCGGCCGGATCCAGCGAGGCCGGATCGATGTTCATGCCGGCGCCGGGCTGGACGACATTGGCGACGATCAGGCCGATGATGAGCGCCAATGTCGAGAATGTCAGGAAGTAGAGCATCGCCTTGCCGGCGACGCGGCCGACCTTCTGCAGGTCGCTCATGCCGGCAATGCCGGTCGCAACCGTCAGAAAGATGACCGGCGCGATGATCATCTTGACGAGCTTGATGAAGGCATCGCCGAGCGGCTTCAGCTGGGTGCCGAATTCAGGATAGAAATGGCCGAGAAGGATACCCGCAGCGATAGCCGCGAGAACCTGAACGTAAAGATGGCTATAAAAGGGCTTCTTGCCCTTGCTGCCTGCGATTGCATCGAGTGGTGCTGCGATCATGATGTCCTCCTAATGGCTCGTCCGGAACGAACTCCGGCCTCCCGAGCCGTTCGCTTCAAGTCCAACAGCTCAGCCGTTGTTGCCCCATTCTTCGCAATCGCCGTGCCAGTTTTGCGCCGACTAGCCAACAAGTTGAATTTATTAATGAAAAATTTATTTTGCTGCTGACGGATCATTAAGTAATGCGGAAATCCGCACAAATCCATTTGCGTCTCGTGCAGAAAAATGCACAAATCCGCCATGTCCGTGTCGCAGAAATTGTGGCCTCCCCTACCCGTGCAACACCGCATCCGCCGGATGTGGTGGGCCTATGCCGTGCTCGCCCTCGTCGCTGTCGTCGCAAGCCTCTGGGCCAGCGGCGAGATCGGCCGGCACCGGGCGGAGGCTGCCCTCGAGGAACAGGCCCGCATGGATGCGAGGCTGAATGCGGCGTTGCTGCGCACGGTTCTCGAAAAATACCGGGCGCTTCCCTTCGTGCTGTCGCAGGACGCGGCACTCGCCGCCGCACTGGCGGGAAACGATGCCGGCGCGTTCGAGCAGCTCAGTCAGAAGCTGGAAAATTTGGCGGCGGGCACGAAAGCCGCCGTCATCTATGTCATCGACAAGGACGGCATGGCGATTTCGGCCAGCAACTGGCGCGAGCCGACGAGCTTCGTCGGCAATGACTACCGCTTCCGCGAGTATTTTCAGGGGGCGGTCGAACGAGGACAGGCCGAGCACTTCGCGCTCGGCACGGTCAGCAAGAAGCCGGGTCTCTATATCTCCCAGCGGATTTCGGGCAGCAATGGCTTGCTGGGTGTCGTCGTGGTCAAGGTCGAATTCGACGATGTCGAGGCGGATTGGAACACCTCGGGGACCCCGTCCTACGTCGTTGACGAGCGCGGCATTGTCCTCATCACCAGTCTTCCATCATGGCGGTTCATGACGATCGGCCGGATCGCCAAAGACCGGCTGACGGCGATCCGCGAAAGCCTTCAATTCGGCGATGCGCCACTTCAACCCCTGCCTCTCGACATGGTCCGAAACCTCGGCGACGGGCTCGATGTCGTCGAGATCGTCATGCCCGGCGATGCCGGGAAAACCAGGTTTCTCGATGTCGCAACGTCGGTGCCGGCGACCGCATGGCATTTGCAGCATCTGGTGGCGCTGGGGCCGTCCGTCGATGCGGGGATTCGCGAAGCCCGCATGCTGGCATTGCTGATACTCTTGCCACTGCTGGCCGGAGCAGCCTTCCTTTTGCGCCGCCGCCATGCGATCGCCCTGCGAATCTCCAGCGAACAGCAGGCGCGGGAGGAACTGGAACGGCGGGTAGTCGAGCGGACGCTGGATCTCAGCCAGGCGCGGGACCGGCTGCAGGCTGAAATCATCGGCCACAAGAGCACGGAGCAGAAGCTGCAAGCCGTGCAACAGGATCTGGTGCAGGCCAACCGGTTGGCCATCCTGGGTCAGGTGGCCGCCGGCGTTGCCCATGAGATCAACCAGCCGGTGGCGACCATCCGTGCCTATGCCGATAACGCCCGCACCTTCCTCGATCGCGGCCAGACTGCGCCTGCCGGCGAAAATCTCGAGAGCATTGCGGCGCTCACGGAGCGCATAGGTTCGATCACCGAGGAGCTGAAGACCTTTGCCCGCAAAGGCCGCGGCAGCGCCGAACCAACCGGATTGAAGGACGTCATCGAGGGCGCGGTGATGCTGTTGCGCAGCCGGTTTGCCGGTCGCATGGATACGCTCGACATCGACCTGCCGCCCGACGAACTGCAGGTGATGGGAAACCGGATTCGTCTCGAGCAGGTGCTCATCAATCTGCTTCAAAACGCCCTGGAGGCGGTGGCGCCGAAGGCCGGAGACGGTCGCGTCGAGGTCAGAACATCCACCGATGCAGGGATGGTAACGGTGACGGTCGCCGACAATGGTCCCGGCATCCCTCCGGAAATCCGAAAGGGCTTGTTCACGCCGTTCAACACCTCGAAGGAAAGCGGTCTCGGCCTTGGCCTGGTGATCTCCAAAGATATCGTCGGTGACTACGGCGGCCGGATGGAGGTTGCAAGCGACAGCGACGGAACCCGGTTCATCGTTCAGCTGAGGAAGGCTTGAGGTCATGGACATACCGATGCCCGTTGCGCTGATCGATGACGACAAGGATCTGCGCCGCGCCACCACCCAGACGCTCGAACTCGCCGGATTTTCCGTTTCCGCCTATGACGGTGCAAAAGCCGCGCTGGCGGACCTGCCGGCGGACTTTGCCGGCCCCGTCGTCACCGATATCCGCATGCCGGAGATCGACGGACTGCAACTTTTCGCCACGCTGCAAGGCATGGATGCCGACCTCCCGGTGATATTGATGACCGGCCACGGCGATATCCCCATGGCCGTTCAGGCGATCCAGGATGGTGCCTATGATTTCATCGCCAAACCCTTCGCAGCCGATCGGCTCGTCCAGAGCGTGCGTCGCGCAAGCGAGAAGCGGCGGCTTGTTCTGGAAAACCGCATGCTGCGGAAGGCAGCCGAAGATGCGCAGGAGAATTTGCCGCTGATCGGCCAGACGCCTGTCATGGAAAACCTCAGAAACATTCTTCGCCATATTGCCGATACCGACGTGGACGTGCTCGTCGCCGGGGAAACGGGCAGCGGCAAGGAAGTGGTTGCCCAGCTCCTGCATCAATGGAGCCACCGCCGGAAGGGCAATTTCGTGGCGTTGAACTGTGGCGCGCTGCCCGAAACCGTCATCGAAAGCGAACTGTTCGGCCACGAGGCCGGCGCCTTTACCGGCGCCCAGAAGCGCCGCACGGGCCGCATCGAACATGCAAGCGGCGGCACGCTTTTCCTCGACGAAATCGAAAGCATGCCGGCCGCCACGCAGGTCAAGATGCTGAGGGTGCTGGAGATGCGCGAGATCACGCCGCTCGGCACCAACGAGGTGCGTCCGGTCGATCTTCGCGTCGTCGCGGCGGCCAAGATCGACCTCGGGGATCCCTCGGTGCGCGGCGATTTTCGCGAGGATCTCTATTACAGGCTGAATGTCGTGACGATCTCCATTCCGCCGCTGAGAGAACGCCGCGACGATATTCCGCTGCTGTTTTCGCACTTCACTGCCCGCGCCGCCGAGCGCTTCCGTCGCGATGTCCCACCGCTTTCACCTGATGTGCGGCGGCATCTCGCCTCGCACACATGGCCGGGCAATGTCCGCGAGCTCTCGCATTATGCCGAACGCGTGGTGCTTGGCGTGGAAGGCGGTGGAGCGGCAGCGGTCCCTCCGCAGCCGACGGATGCGACGCTTCCCGAACGGCTGGAACGCTACGAGGCGGAGATCATTCGCGACGCGCTGTCGGCCAATGACGGCGACGTCCGCCGCACCCTCGAGGCGCTCGGCATTCCGAGAAAGACGTTTTATGACAAACTTCAGCGCCACGGCATCAACCGGGGCGGCTATATCTCGCGCAAGTAGTTGGCGATGACGGTCTATCTGCCGAGTGGCTTTAGACTTCCACTAGGCCCAGCTTCTTCACCTGCCGGATCGTCAGCATGGTGCGCACGGTATCGACATGTTCGTTCGCCGTCAGCACCTCGATAACGAAATCCTGGAAGCGGGTGAGATTCTCCGCCACGCAATGCAGCAGGAAATCGCTGTCGCCGGAAACCATCCAGGCCTGGCGCACCAGCGGCCATTCGGCGGTGGCAGCGGCGAAGGCTTTGAGATTGCCTTCCGACTGGTGCTTGAGGCCGACCATGCAGAAAGCGACGAGGTCGAAGCCGAGCTTCGGGCTATTCAGCATCGCGTGGTAGCCCTCGATGATGCCGGCTTCCTCGAGCTTGCGCACCCGGCGCAGGCAAGGCGGCGCCGAGATGCCGACGCGATCGGCGAGCTCCACATTGGTCATGCGGCCATCGGCCTGCAGTTCCCGGAGGATCTTTATATCGATGACGTCGAGTTCTGCACGACCCACATCATTGCCTTTCTTTAATTCTCCGCGGGGAGCTTCTATATAAAGCCGCGGAATACGCAAGAAAGTTTCACGCCGCTGACGGATTCTTGCACATCCGGGTGATTTGCCTTGTTGGTAACGCAAGGCTGCCCTTGAATAAAAGCATTGGACGTTCATAAATGGCGCAGGGACGCGAAGCGGCCGCAATTGCTATCTAGCTGCCGCCCTCCTGCCAGTCGAAAGGAAATGACATGCCCGCCCGCCATACGAAGGTGCTCATCATCGGTTCCGGACCTGCAGGCTATACCGCCGCGGTCTATGCCGCGCGCGCCATGCTGAAACCGGTTTTGATCGCCGGTCTCGAACAGGGCGGCCAGCTGATGATCACCACCGATGTCGAGAACTATCCGGGCTTTGCCGATCCGATCCAGGGTCCCTGGTTGATGGAACAGATGCTGCAGCAGGCAAAACATGTCGGCGCCGAGATCGTCAACGACTTGGTGACCGAAGTCGACATGAACCAGCGCCCCTTCGTCGCCCGCACCGACAGCGGCCAGGTCTGGACCGCCGATACGCTGATCATCGCCACCGGCGCCAAGGCCAAGTGGCTCGGCATCGAGAGCGAGCAGCATTTCCAGGGCTTCGGCGTTTCGGCTTGCGCCACTTGCGACGGTTTCTTCTATCGCAACAAGGATGTGATCGTGGTTGGCGGCGGCAACAGCGCCGTCGAAGAGGCGCTCTATCTCTCCAACATCGCCAAGTCGGTGACAGTAGTGCACCGCCGCGACTTCTTCCGCGCCGAAAAGATCCTGCAGGAACGCCTTTTCTCCAAGGAGAATATCAAGGTGCTGTGGAACACCGAAGTGGCTGAAATCACCGGCACGCCGGCCAAGCCGCCGATGCCGCAATCCGTAACCGGCGCGCGCCTGCGCGACGTCAGAACCGGCGCGATCACCGACATGGTGATCGATGGCGTCTTCGTCGCCATCGGCCATGCGCCGGCAACCGAGCTCTTCAAGGACAAGCTGAAGCTGAAGGACAATGGTTATCTCTGGACCGCGCCGGATTCGACTGCGACCAGCCTGGACGGCGTCTATGCCGCGGGCGACGTAACGGACGATACGTTCCGCCAGGCAATCACTGCTGCCGGCCTGGGGTGCATGGCAGCGCTTGAAGCCGAGCGATATCTGACGGGCCACATGCCCGTCGCCGTGGCCGCGGAGTAAGATCGGCATGAGGGGTGGGGGAATGCCATTGGATTGGGACAAGCTGCGTATTTTTCACGCAGCTGCCGAGGCGGGTTCGTTCACGCATGCGGCGGATAAACTGCATCTGTCCCAATCCGCCATCAGCCGCCAGGTCAGCGCGCTGGAGCAGGATGTCGGCACCAAGCTGTTTCACCGCCATGCGCGTGGCCTGATTCTGACGGAACAGGGCGAACTGCTTTACCGCACCGCCCATGACGTGCTGCTGAAGCTCGAAACCGTGAAGATGCAGCTCACCGAGACGACCGAGACGCCATCCGGCAAGCTGCGCGTCACGACGACTGTCGGCCTCGGCCAGGGCTGGCTGACCGACAAGATCCAGGAATTCCTGCAGCTCTATCCCGATGTGCAGATCCAGCTGATCCTCGACAATGAGGAAGTGGATGTGAACATGCGTCATGCCGACTGCGCAATCCGCCTGCGCCAGCCGCAGCAATCCGACCTCATCCAGCGCAAGCTCTTCACCGTGCACATGCACGTCTATGCGGCCCCATCCTACATCAACCGCCACGGCGAGCCGCAGAAGGTCGAGGATCTCGACAATCACCGCATCATCACCTTCGGTGAGCCAGCGCCGAGTTACCTGCTCGATGTCAACTGGCTGGAAGTTGCCGGCCGCTCCTCCGATAACAAGCGTATTCCGCATCTGCAGATCAACAGCCAGACCTCGATCAAGCGGGCCGCGCTGCTCGGCATCGGCGTCGCCTGCCTGCCGGATTACATCGTCGGCCGCGACCCAGGCCTGATCCAGCTGGCGATCAATGCCGACGTCCCCTCCTTCGACACGTATTTCTGCTATCCCGATGAGATCAAGAACGCCGCCAAGCTGAAAGCCTTCCGCGATTTCATCGTCAGCAAGGCCAGAAACTGGAACTTTTGAGCCTGGTTTTATTGATGAATTGCCGACTATGCAGAACACGCATGACTGGCATGCACAAATGAGGGTTGCCGTTTGCCCAATAAACCACCATATCGCACATAGCTGATGCACATGGTGGCTTTTCCTCCCAGTTCCACCGCATTAGCTGTTCCCCTCTGGAGGTTTTTGACCTTCACACTTATAAGGGCCCTGGTTTTCCAGTGGCCCTCTTTTTTTGCCTTTTTTCCTCAGCGGAATGCCGCACCGCAAAAAATTTGTGCGGCGCATAGCAGACATGCACAAAAAAGCATTGAAACCTGCTCAAGGAAGCACCATATCCCTCTCAGCTGATGCATCTTGTGGTTTCTCTCCCAGTACCACCGCATTAGCTGTTCCCCTCTGGAGGTTTTTTGACCTTCACAATTATAAGGGCCCTGGTTTTCCGGTGGCCCTCTTTTTTTGCCTAAAATTTGCTCATTCCACAAAACTTGCCGCCTCACGCCTCCGTGATTTGCATATCGAAGCCTGACGATCGATATATCGTCCTGACACGATTTACAGTTCGGCGAAAGACGATGGACAAAGACGAAATTATCAAGGCCCTCGCCCATCCCACCCGGATGGACATTCTGAACTGGCTGAAAAATCCCGAGGCGCATTTCCCCTCGCAGGAGCATCCTTTCGAAATGGGCGTCTGCGCCAGCCAGTTCGAGCGCTGCGGCCTGTCACAGTCGACGGTCTCGGCTCATCTCGGCACGCTGCATCGCGCCGGCCTCGTCACTACCAAACGCGTCGGCCAGTGGATCTTTTACAAGCGCAACGAAGAAACCATCGCCGCTTTCCTCAAGCAACTGACGCAGGACCTTTAGAATGCCCCTCGCCCTCCTCGTTCTTGCCTTGAGCTCGTTTGCGATAGGCACCACCGAATTCGTCATCATGGGTCTGTTGCCGGAGGTCGCCGCCGATCTCTCGGTCAGCATCCCGCAGGCCGGGTGGCTGGTGACCGGTTATGCCCTGGCGGTCGCGATCGGCGCACCTGTAATGGCGATTTCGACTGCGAAGCTGAAGCGCCGCACCGCCCTGATTGCGCTGATGGCCTTCTTCATCGCCGGCAACCTGCTGTGCGCTCTGGCGAGCGACTACTGGGTGCTGATGATCGCCCGTGTCGTGACAGCACTCTGCCACGGCGCCTTCTTCGGCATCGGCTCGGTGGTCGCCGCCGGCCTCGTTGCCGAAGACCGCAAGGCCCGCGCCATCGCGCTGATGTTTACCGGCCTGACACTTGCCAATGTTCTCGGCGTGCCGCTCGGCACTGCGATCGGCCAGGCTTATGGCTGGCGCGCCACCTTCGGCGTCGTCACCGTCATCGGTATCGTCACCATTCTCGGCCTGATCGCCATCCTGCCCAGGGACAAGCAGCAAGAAAACGGCAGCATCCTGCGCGAGATCGCAGCACTCAGGAATGGCGGCCTGTGGCTGGCACTTTCCACCACCGTCTTCTTCGCCGCCTCGATGTTTACCCTCTTCACCTATATCGCGCCGCTACTGCGCGACGTCACCGGCGTGTCGCCGGAAGGTGTCACCTGGACGCTGTTCCTGATCGGCCTCGGGCTGACCATCGGCAACCTTGTCGGCGGCAAGCTTGCCGACTGGCGGCTCGGCGCAACGCTTGCCGGCGTCTTCGCCGCGATCGCCATCACTTCGATCGCCTTCAGCTATACGAGCCGCTTCTTCATCCCAGCTGAAATCACTCTCTTCCTTTGGGCAATGGCAAGTTTTGCCGCCGTACCGGCGCTTCAGGTCGGCGTCGTCGGCTTCGGCAAGGACGCCCCGAACCTCGTCTCGACGATCAATATCGGCGCCTTCAACACCGGCAATGCGCTCGGCGCCTGGGTGGGTGGCCTGGTCATCGACGCCGGCTTCGATCTCACCCGCGTTCCGCTCGCCGCAGCCTTGATGGCCCTGATCGGCCTTGGCGCGACAGCGCTCACCTATCTCTCCGCCAGGGGCCGGGCCGCCCTTGCCCCTGCCGAGTGATCCTCCCGCAAAAGAAAGGACCATCATGGCCAAGCTTTTCGAACCCACGAAAGTCGGCGACATATCCGTCAAGAACCGCATCGTCATGGCGCCGCTCACCCGCAACCGCTCGCCGGGCGCAATCCCCAACGACCTCAACGTCGAATATTACCGTCAGCGCGCTACCGCTGGCCTGATCATCACCGAAGCAACCGCGATCACCCATCAGGGCCAGGGTTATGCCAACGTGCCTGGTCTCTACAGCAAAGAGGCTCTCGACGGCTGGAAGCGCGTGACCGACGCCGTTCACGCAGCCGGCGGCAAGATCGTCGTCCAGATGTGGCATGTCGGCCGCATCTCGCACACGACGCTGCAGCCGAATGACGGCAAGCCGGTTTCTTCGACCAACCGCGTCGCCAAGGCCAAGACCTATCTGGTCAATGCCGACGGCACGGGCAGCTTTGCCGACACCTCCGAGCCGCGCGCGCTCGAAACGGCCGAAATCCCCGGCATCATCGAGGATTACCGCAAGGCTGCCCGGGCGGCGATCGACGCCGGCCTCGACGGTGTCGAGATCCACGGCGCCAACGGTTACCTGCTCGACCAGTTCATCCGCGACGGCGTCAATGACCGTACTGATGCATATGGCGGTTCGATCGAAAATCGCACCCGTCTGACCTTCGAAGTCGTCGATGCCGTGGTGAAGGAAATTGGCGCCGGTCGCACGGCGATCCGCATCTCGCCGGTGACGCCGTCCGGCGAAAGCTACGATTCCAATCCGCAGGCGACCTTCGCAAATGTCGTCGAAGGACTGGCCAAATACGACCTCGCCTATATCCATATCGTCGAAGGCCAGACCGGCGGCGACCGCGACTACAAGCAGGGCGACAATCCCGCCTTCGATTACAAGGCACTTCGCCAGACTTATGAAAAGGCCGGCGGCAAAGCCGACTGGATGGTCAACAATGGCTACGATCGCGATCTGGCGATTGAAGCCGTCGAGGGCGGCCGCGCCGATCTCGTCGCCTTCGGCAAGCCTTTCATCGCCAATCCCGATCTCGTCGAGCGCCTGGTACACAATCTGCCGCTCAACACGCCCGAACAGTCGACCTTCTATGGCGGCACCGGCAAGGGCTATATCGACTATCCCATTCTCGAAAAGGTCGCCTGACCTTTCACACGCCAACGCGAATCCCGCCGAAAGGCGGGATTTCCATCTTCGACGCGTTTTTGTAGGGTGCCGCCATGTTTGCTCCCTATCTTGATCGCTGGTCGCTGATATCAGACGGCGACCCCATCATCACCCACTCCAGCCGCCTCCTGCCGGTCCTCTGGCAGGACAGGCCTGCCATGCTGAAAGTGGCGGCCGATATCGACGAACGATACGGCGCGCTTCTGATGCAGTGGTGGGACGGTGACGGCGCAGCCTATGTCTACGCCCGTGAGGACGACGCCGTGCTGTTGGAAAGGGCGATGGGGAAACGCTCGCTGCTTGCCATGGCGATGGACGGCGAGGATGACGAAGCGAGCCGCATCCTGTGCCGCACCGCCGCGCGGCTGCATGCGCAGCGTGAAAAACCGCTTCCCGATCCCGTGCCCCTCAGCCGCTGGTTCCGTGATCTCGAACCGGCCGCCGACAAACATGGCGGTGCGCTTGCCGATTGCTCGGCGATCGCCAACATCCTCCTTGCCGATCAGCGTGATGTGACCATCCTCCACGGCGACATCCACCACGACAATATCCTCGATTTCGAGGCACGCGGCTGGCTGGCGATCGATCCGAAGCGGCTGTACGGCGAGCGCGGCTTCGATTTCGCCAACATCTTCGCCAACGAGGAGCTGCCTGTCATCACCGATCCCGCCCGTTTCCGCCGCCAGCTCGCCATCGTCTCAGCGGAGGCGAAGCTGGAGCCGAAGCGGCTGCTGCAATGGATCGCCGCCTATTCCGGTCTTTCCGCCGCCTGGTTCCTCGGCGATCCGAATATTCACCAGGCAGAAACGGCCTTGACGGTCGCCCGGATCGCGCTGGCCGAACTCGAGAACTAGAGCCTTTCCGGGTTAGATTGAAGCATTCTGCCGGAGCAGGTTTTCGTCAGGGCAGAGGCGATTGGCGAAGGGCATACCCCTTGGTACGTCCGAGCCGATCGCCTCTGATCCTGGCGCAAAGATGCCCGGCCCACCGGCCGCACTGCTTCGCCATGCGAAGCAATAGGTGCGTCCGGCGATTCTTAAGTCTTGCAGATTTGCCCCGCAAATCTGCGGGAGGGTTGGCTGAAACGGGCCGGCTGATCGACCGGCCGGCTTGGCCGTAGAGCGGGGCTACGACGCGCGCCGGCCGGTCGACCATCCGACTCCGTTTGAGCCAACAGAATGCTGCAATCTAACCCGGAAAGGCTCTAACCCGCGTTCTGCGACGGGTGCCCGATAAAGGCAACTGCCGTGTCACGATGCAGTTCGGGCAGGCAGCCGAGCGCCACGAGCGAAGCCCTGACCGCCTCGTCGATCGGTGTCTGCGGTTCGCTGGCGAGTTCCGCCGTAAGCCTGGTATTCCGCATCCGCACCGGCACCTTCCAGAGATAGCGCATCTCCTTGATCTCCCGCATCACAGGAATAAAGGGCGCCGCCAGCGGCACGATCCACCAGGGAAAGCCACCGATCTTCGCCTTGCCGCCGGCGACGCGCTTGATTGCTTCGGCCATCTGCATACCGTCCGCATCCCAGAAGCCCTCCATGTGATAGACGGCGAAGGCCGGCAGCCGATCGGCCCGCTCGACGAGCTGGGCGATGGTTTCCGACATGTCGGGCAGGTAGACCCATTGATGACCGATGCCGCGCTGACCCGGGTTCCTGATCGTGCCGACCGGCTTGCCTGGGGTCACGAGACCGGACGAAAACCAGCTATTGGCCGTCGTGCCTGGGCCGAAGAAATCCCCCGCCCTGACAATGATGACGCAGGCGCCGGACTGTGATGCCGCCTTCAGCCGCTTCTCCATTTCGACCCGGATCGCCCCCTTCTTCGTCACCGGATGCTGCGGGCTTTCTTCCGTCGGCGCCGGCAGAGCATCGGGCCCAAAATTATAGACGTTGCCCGGCAGCACGATGCGCACGCCGACAGCGCGAGCAGCGGCGATGGCATTGTCGAGCATCGGCAGCACCAGCGTTTCCCAGTCGCGGTAGCCGGGCGGATTGACGGCATGGACGATCAGGCCGACGCCTTCAGCCGCCCTCAGGACGTCACCGGCATTCATCGCATCGCCCTGCACCCATTCGAAAGCCGACTCGCTCCTCGACGCCTTGGCAGCATCACGGTTAAGCGCCCGAATGCGCCAGCCGCGCGCAAGCAGCTTGCGGGCAACCGCGCTGCCGATACCGCCGGTTGCGCCGAGAACCAGGGCCGTCGTCTTCATTTCACTGCTCATGACAATCATCTCCTTCGATCGGATGAGAGGATCATGCCATCAGAGCGGCATAAACGAAATTGACGAAAGAAATACATCTGATATACAAAAATATATGAGCGAGGAACCGAGCTGGGATTTCTACCGCAGTTTTCTGACTGTGCTTCAGCAGGGGTCGCTTTCGGCCGCCGCCCGCGAACTGGGGCTGACCCAGCCGACCATAGGCCGCCATGTCGATGCACTGGAACTGGCGATCGGCGCCGAACTCTTCACCCGCTCACCGAATGGCCTGCTGCCGACCGACGCCGCACTGGCGCTGAGGCCCTATGCCGAAACGCTGGCGGCAACCACCGCCGCCCTTTTGCGCACCGCATCCGGCCAGCGCGAGCGCGTGGCGGGAACGGTCAGGGTCAGCGCCAGCGAAGTCATCGCCGTCGAAGTGCTGCCGGCGATTCTCGGACCGCTGCAGGAGACCAATCCCGAACTGCAGATCGAACTCTCGGCATCCGATATGATCGAGGATCTGGTGAACCGCGAGGCCGATATTGCCGTGCGCATGGCCGAGCCGCAGCAGGCTGCACTCGTCGTGCGCCGCATCGGCGATATCCCCCTCGGCTTTCATGCCCATCGCCGCTATCTCGAACGACACGGCATTCCGCAAACCCTGGCCGACCTCGCAAACCACCGGCTCATCGGCTTCGACCGGCAGACGGCCTATGTCCGCATGGCGATGAAACGCTATGCGGTGCCCGGCATCAATTTCTCCTACAGAACCGACAGTAATCTTGCCCAGCTTTCGGCGATCCGCGCCGGCGTCGGCATCGGTCTCTGCCAGATCGGACTTGCCCGAGGGAACCCTGACCTTGTCCACGTCCTGCCCGATGCCTTCGCCATTCCGCTCGGCACGTGGGTGGCGATGCATGAGAGCCTGAAGACTTCGCCGCGCTGCCGTGCCACCTTCGACGCGTTGGTCAAGGGCCTGCAGGACTATCATCGATATTCGACCTGGCGGGAACGAGATGGCAACGCACAATCCGGTTGAACTCGCGCCCTATGATCCGCAATGGCTGCAAGCCTTCCAGCGCATCCGCGGCAGGCTTCTGGCTTTGCTGCCGCAGGCGCTCGCCATCGATCACATCGGCAGCACGTCCATACCGGGCATGATGGCCAAGCCGCTTATCGATATCGACATCGTTCTTCCTGGCCTGGGGCATATCGAGGACGCCACACGCGTGCTTCTGGCCGAAGGCTACGAGCCGCGCGGCAACCGCTATGACGACGATGTCTGGGCTTTTCTATCGAAAGGTTCGGTGCCGGCAGAACGGGTCTACCTTTGCCCTTCCGGCAACGGCACGCATCGAAACAGGCTGGCTTTCCGGGATTATCTCATCGCGCATCCGCAGGCGGCGGCCGATTATGCCGTACTCAAACGCAGGCTGGCAGCCGAATTCCGGATGGACGGCGACCGCTATACTGCGCGTAAGCGCGAATTCGTCGATGCGATCGTCGCGCGGGCATTGGCGGGAGATGGTTAGCTGCCGATGCCTTGCGAGGCCTCGGCCGGGCGATCCTTCCACTGGCCGTCCACCACCTCGGTTTCCGGCCGGTCGCCGCCTTCGGCATATTCTTCATGCCACTTGCCGTTCTCGTCCTGCCAACTGATCTCGGCGGAATCGCCGCCGACCTGCTGTTCGGCCGCGACGATGCGCGCAGCTTCGAGCGCATCGGCATGGGTCGGGAATGCCTCTGAATAGACACCTCCCAGCCTGTAGGCCCAGCCGCCGTCATGCGGCACGACTTCGTAGACCACCTTGATCATGCATCCGTCTCCTCATCTTCTTGTTGCGCATTCGCACGCTTCCGGAAAAGATCCGGATCATCGCGGCCGCTTGACGAGAATTCGAGGACGCCGCGATCTGCTTTCCGGCCCCGATGACGTTCAGTATTCCATTAAACGCCGAAGACTGCAAATGGCACTCGACCGGAGCTTTCTTGATATGCGAAATCAGTGACTTAGATAGAACGCATGAATCGGGACAGGAGCTAAGGCTTGGGGATCGCGTCACGCTTTAAAGAGGAAAAGTTTTTGGTCGCCGCACTTGTCGTTGCAGCGATCGCCTATTTCTTGGAACACGCGGTGATCGAGATGGGGCGCGGCGTCGCACTGATTGCCGCCGCTGGCCTGGTCGGCACCATCGTACTCGCCTCGATCCGCGTGGCCCATCATGCCGAGTTGCTCGCCGTCAAGGTCGGCGATCCCTATGGCACGATGATCCTGACGCTCTCAGCCGTCGCCGTCGAAGTCATCATCCTCGCCATCATGATGGGCAGCGAGAGCTCGCCGACGCTGGTGCGCGACACTATCTATTCGGCCTTGATGCTCGATATCAACGGCATTCTCGGCCTGGCCGCTCTGCTCGGCGGCCTCAAGCACGGCGAACAGCCCTACAACGACAATTCCGGCAAGACCTACGGCGTGATGATCCTCACCGCCATGGGCATTTCGATGATCGTGCCGGAATTCGTGCCCAGCGACAAATGGCACTATTATTCCGCCTTCACCATCGTCGCAATGATCGCGCTCTACGGCCTCTTCCTGCGCATGCAGGTTGGCCAGCACAGCTATTTCTTCAGCTACAGCTATCCGCGCTCCGAACGGAAGAAAGAAAGCCCGGATGCGCATGGCCCCGACGGGTCGGCCGCGATCTCGATCGCCACCATTCTCGCCGGCGTCGTCATCATCGGCCTGCTCGCGGAGTTCATGGCGGCCTTCATGACCGAAGGCCTGCGCGACAGCGGCGCGCCGATCGCCGTGACCGCCGTCGTCGTCGCAGCGATTTCGGCCGCCCCCGAGATCCTGACCGCATTGAGGGCAGCACTCAGGAACCGCATGCAGGCGACGGTCAACATCGCCATGGGCGCCTCGCTGTCGACGGTCATTCTGACGGTGCCCGTCATGGAGGCGATCGCGCTCTATACCGGCCAGCCCTTCATCATGGCGATGACCCCGGTACAGACGGTGATGGTGGCGATCACGCTGATTGCCGCCGCGATCAACCTCAACGACGGCGAGACCAACGCCATCGAGGGCATGACGCATTTCATCCTCTTCGCCACCTTCGTCATGCTGACGGCGCTGGGGCTTTGAAGGCTGCGCCTCCCCGACAAGAGCAGCTATCCGTGCACGTAGCGTCAACTCACAGAGCGGCCTGCCAGCCCCACCTTTTGAGGAGAGCTTCGACAGTCATTCCTTCGACTTTTCGAGGAAACGCTGCTTGCGGGTTTTCGGCTTGAAGCGCCGGAAGAAACCCTCGATGGCGCGGATGGATTTGGTGACGGACATGAGCCTGTCGATCTGGCTATTTGCGTTGTGGAGCCGTTCCGACAGGACTTCGGCCGCCGTCATCGCGATCTCGATCGGCGGCACCTGTGGAAACCGTCTGGCAATTGCCGCATAGGGGCTAGCGTCCACGCCGCCCATCATCGAGATCGTGCCCATCCGTGCAAAGAGACGCAGGAAGATCTGCTCGAACGTCCAGTCGTGCACGTCGAAGACCTTCCACTTCTCGCTCCTCTTCGCCGAAAAGCCGGCAAGCAGGATCTTGCCCGGCAGTTGCAGCTCGGCGAGCCACAGCGCCACCGCAAAACCACTCGTCGCGATCTTGCCCACCGGGTAGAGATCGACGAGCATTTTCGTCAGATCAAGGTGACGGGTTTCAGCGCCTTCGAAGCGGCCCTCTTCGCTGAAGTTTTCCTCCGGGGAAACGCGAATGTTGACGACGCCCAAAAAATCGTCGCCGGCAAAGAAGCGCAGGACATCCGCCGCCTCGCGCCTGTGGACGATATTGGCGCCCATCACGCCGCTGCGGGCAAACAGCACCGCATGGCCGGCGAAGGGTTCGTCGAGCACCTTATAGACATTGTTGAAGAAGACGTAGAGCGCCGTCTCCGGCAATTCGCTTCGCAGCCGTTTGAAGTCGACGGCTTCGCTGTTTGCCACCAGCACGACGTGGGAATAATGCGACAACAGCGCCTTCCACGCCTCCGGCGTCAGAAAATTGAAGCCGCTATCCGGGGCGGCCATTGTCTGCGTGTCGCTGGGGATTGCTTCCATATCGGCTCACATGCACTTTCCAAGGACGATGCGCTTTGCCGCCCCACTAGCTGTTGCTGAAATAAGCGCGTGTCCGTGCCAGCCGCGCCAGCCCGCCGATCCGCTTTCCCAAATGCGAAAGGAACCCCGCGATCCGGCCCGTCATCGACGGCTGCCTGCAGAAGGAAGCCCATGGCGTATTGGCGAGATCCTCGGCATAACGCTTGGCCATCCGGCGATGCACCCACGGCACAGTCGCCTGCCACGGCTTTTTCCGGCCGGTGAAATGGATGATCGCCGGCTGGCCGACGAAAGGCAGGAGGCCGGTCTGCGTGTTCCAGCGCGGATCGAGCACCAGCCAGTCGCCATCGAAAGTGACGTTCAGCGCATCCTGGTCGTTATTCTCGAAAAGATGCGACCGCTCCTCGAAAATCTCCCGTGTCCTGGCAAAAAGCCCCCTCGACCGACAGGCCGACCAGTCGAACAGCAGCACGCCCGCATTGAAATAGCGGCCGCCCTCGCCCATGCCGATCTTCCGCTGCCGTGCGCCGGCCTTCTCGGGAAAGGCCATGACATAATCGTCTATGGCGGCAAGCGCCTTGCCCTGCAAATCCATGGCGAAGATGTCGTCGACCGGCGCAACCGCAAGCACATCGGCATCGAGATAAAGCAGGCGCTCGACATGATCGGGAATGTGCAGATCCATGTAGAGCCGCGCGAGCGTCGCGCCCGACCAGCGACCCCGCGCCTGCAGCGCCGTATCCGGCGTATTGTAGGGCAGCACCTTGATAGCCATGCCGTGCAGCCGAGCGAAATTTCCGACCTCGGCGATCTCGTTCGGCTTGAGGTCGATGCCGAGAAGCAGAAACTCAACAGTGGAACCTGAGAGATTGCGCTTGACGGAAAGCAGGGTGCAGCAGGCGGCCGGCAGCATGTTGACATCCGAACAGACGATCACGGCACTCTGCTGCAAAATCCCGGCCTCCCGAAGCGGCGACTTAAACTGATGCCGGATATCTAGTTGGTTTGATGCCAACCCGCAACCGCAGATCACCCGCCAAAACGTCCCTCTGCGTCACGTTTTGAATCGGAATTCAACGACTTGCGAGGTAAAGCGGATTCAGATGAGGAGCATATTGAATCGGAACGTGAACTTAGAGCCGCAGCGCCAATGGATGATCAACGAGCAGCCGGTCGACTGTTGCAAGCTGCAGCCCCTCGACCTTGCATTGCGCAAGCAGCAGGCGATCGAAGGGATCGCGCGTCTCCGGCTCGGAGTCGGCGGCGGTGATGACGTGCGCGATATCGATGGGCAGGATCGTCAGCCCGGTGCCCTGCAGGTAGGCTGGAATAACGTCCAGGGTTAGTCCCGGCTGCAACTTGCCAAGTCGTGTCTTGATCGCGATTTCCCAAAGGCTTGCGACGCTGACGAAACCTTCGGTCGCAGCGTTCAAAAGCACGCGTTGGACATCAGGAAAACGGTCCGTCAGCTTTCGTTGGACGATTGCGATGACCATATGCGTGTCGAGTAGCACACGCATGATCACGGCAGCGGCTTGAGAAGGAAATCTTCCGGCAACGGATCGTCGAAGTCGTCGGCGATATACATCTCCGTCCGCGTGATACCCTTGGAACGAAGATAGGCTTCGCCGGCCTCCAGGTTCAAACCGCCGCGTTTTTGATGCGGCACGAGATCGAACACCGGCCGGCCGTTGCGTGTCACGACAATGGTTTCACCTTCCTCGACCTCACGGGCGAGTTCGGTCAGGCGGTTCTTCGCATCACGGATCGAAACGGTCTTCATGAGGGTAAATGTAGCTACATGCAGCTACATCGTCAACGTCGCCGCAAAGAAAAAGGCCCGCCGTCGCCAGCAGGCCTTCGATTGGTGTTTTTGAGAACCGCTTACTTGCAGGCGCCGCAGAAGCGCTGGATGCGGCGGCAAGCTTCCTCGAGCAGCTCTTCCGAAGTCGCGTAGGAGATGCGGAAGTTCGGGCCGAGACCGAAGGCCGAACCGTGAACGACGGCGACGCCTTCCGTTTCCAGAAGCTCGGAAACGAAATCCTCGTCCGTCTCGATCACCTTGCCCGACGGAGCCGTCTTGCCGATCAGGCCCTTGCAGGACGGATAGACGTAGAAAGCGCCTTCCGGCACCGGGCAAACAATGCCCTTGGCCTGATTCAGCATGGAAACGACGAGATCGCGACGGCCCTCGAAGATCTTCTTGTTCGCAGGGATGAAGTCCTGTGTGCCATTCAGCGCTTCGACAGCCGCCCACTGGGCAATCGATGTCGCACCCGAAGTCTGCTGACCCTGGATCATGTCCATGGCCTTGATAAGCTGGATCGGACCGGCGGCATAGCCGATACGCCAGCCGGTCATCGCATAGGCCTTGGAGACACCATTCATCGTCAGCGTGCGGTCGTAGAGCTTCGGCTCGACTTCCACAGGCGTGACGAACTTGAAGTCGCCATAGGTCAGGTGCTCGTACATGTCGTCGGTCAGCACCCAGACCTGCGGATGTTTCATCAGCACATCCGTCAGCGCCTTCAGCTCGTCCTGCGTATAGGCCGCCCCCGTCGGGTTGGACGGTGAGTTGAAGATGAACCACTTGGTCTTCGGCGTGATCGCCTTTTCGAGATCGGCGGCCTGGAGCTTGAAGTTATGCTCCTGGGTGGCCGAAACGAAAACCGGTGTGCCGCCGCACAGCGCCACCATCTCAGGATAGGAAACCCAGTAAGGCGCCGGGATGACGACTTCGTCGCCGGGGTTCAGCGTCGCCATGAAGGCGTTGAAAAGGATTTGCTTGCCGCCGGTGCCGACGATCGTCTGCTCCCAGGAATAGTCGAGGCCGTTCTCGCGCTTGAACTTGGCGGCGATCGCCTTGCGCAGTTCCGGGATACCGGAAACCGGCGTGTACTTCGTCTCGCCGCGGTTGATCGCGTCGATGGCGGCCGTCTTGATATTATCGGGCGTATCGAAATCCGGTTCACCCGCGCCAAGGCCGATGACGTCACGTCCTTTTGCTTTCAGCTCGCGCGCTTTCTGGGAGACGGCGATGGTGGCTGAAGGCTTCACACGGGAAAGAGCATCGGCAAGGAAAGCCATGATAACGGTCCTAATGGTTGAAACGGGCAGAAAGCCGGGACCGGAGTTCTGCGGTTAGCTCTATGTCCAATGTATGACGGCATTTCAAGCGGAAAGGCGTCATGGTGGCATGATTCTTATTGATCGGTTCGCCACGCCGTCCACCCGGCATGCCGTGCCCTTCGGAGAGGCTTGCTTCACGAGGTCGAAACGCCATGCGAAGATCTTGAATCAATCTCTGAAGTCATCCGGATTTATCCCCTGAAATCAGTGGCATCGTCGGATTCGGCCATTGCCACGAATAAGCCGCAACAAATGCCGCGCCACGCCGCAATTCGGTCGCGAGCGCGCCGAGATCGAAGCCGCATCATCCGGCATCCGAAATTGGTTATTGAGGGTATGCCAATGTTTCTGGAAGATGAGTTTGCCATAGGGCGCATTCGTGCGCGCCGAATTTCCGTTTCAGTCCTTGTTGCCGTCACCGCCTTTGCCGCCTGCATCGCCGCGATACTGGGGCTTGCCTCCGCCGCCCGCGCCGCCGAGACGCCGCAGGCATCCGCCCAGCTCGCAGCGCTTGTCCGGCCGAACGACGTCAATAGCGGCTCGCTGCTCTTTCCGTCGAAAGAGCCGGGCTTCTATGTCGAAGCGCCGCGGCTGAAAACCGATGTCGCCATCGATGTCTCCGGCCCGATCGCCAGGGTGAAGGTGACGCAGCGCTTCCAGAATCCGAGCCAGGGTTGGGTCGAAGGCACCTATGTCTTCCCGCTACCGGACAATTCCGCCGTCGACGCGCTGAAAATGCAGATCGGCGAACGCTTCATCGAAGGCCAGATCAAACCGCGCCAGGAAGCCCGCGAGATCTACGAACAGGCCAAGGCCGAGGGCAAGAAGACGGCTTTGCTCGAGCAGCAGCGGCCGAACATCTTCACCAACCAGGTCGCCAATATCGGTCCCGGCGAAACCATCGTCGTCCAGATCGAATATCAGCAGACCATCCACCAGTCGGGTGGCGAGTTCTCGTTGCGCTTCCCGATGGTCGTCGCTCCGCGCTACAATCCGGCGCCGATCGTCCAGACTGTCGAGTTCAACAACGGCGCCGGTTTCGCCACGCCGCGCGACCCGGTGGAAAACCGCGACAAGATCGAAGCCCCCGTGCTCGATCCGCGTGAGAACGCCAGGATCAATCCGGTTTCGCTGACCGTCGACCTCCGGGCCGGTTTCCCGCTCGGCGATGTTAAGTCGTCCTTCCATGCGGTCGATATCAGCCAGGATGGCGACCAGGCGAGGACGATCAGCCTGAAGGCGGACACCGTTCCCGCCGATAAGGATTTCGAACTCACCTGGAAGGCCGCTCCCGGAAAGATGCCGAGCGCCGGCCTCTTCCGCGAAGTGATTGATGGTAAGACCTATCTGCTCGCCTTCGTCACCCCGCCCACGGCCCCGGATACGGCAGCGCCGCCGGCAAAACGCGAAGTGGTCTTCGTCATCGACAATTCCGGCTCCATGTCCGGCCCGTCGATCGAGCAGGCGAGGCAGAGCCTGGCGCTTGCCATCTCCAAGCTGAACCCCGACGACCGCTTCAACGTCATCCGTTTCGACGATACGATGACTGACTATTTCAAGGGTCTCGTTGCTGCGACGCCTGACAATCGCGAAAAGGCGATCGCCTATGTCAGGGGCCTCACCGCTGACGGCGGCACGGAAATGCTGCCTGCTCTTGAGGATGCGTTGCGAAACCAGGGACCGGTTATAAGCGGCGCGCTGCGTCAGGTCGTGTTCCTGACGGATGGCGCGATCGGCAACGAACGGCAGCTGTTCCAGGAAATCACCGCAAACCGCGGCGATGCCCGCGTCTTCACCGTCGGCATCGGCTCGGCCCCGAACACCTATTTCATGACCAAAGCTGCCGAGATCGGCCGCGGGACCTTTACGGCGATCGGCTCGACCGACCAGGTGGCAAGCCGCATGGGCGAGCTTTTCGCCAAGCTGCAGAACCCGGCCATGACCGATATCGCCGCGACCTTCCAAGGCATAAAAGTCGAGGATATCACGCCGAACCCGATGCCGGACCTCTACAGCGGCGAACCCGTCGTGCTGACCGCGCAGCTGCCTGACGATAAGCCCGCCGGCAAGCTGCAGATCATCGGCAAGACAGGCGATCAGCCCTGGCGCGTCGAGATGGATATCGCCAATGCCGCCGACGGCAACGGTATTTCCAAGCTCTGGGCACGGCGCAAGATCGACGATTTCGAGGCCCGTGCCTATGAACGGCAGGATCCGGCCGCGCTCGACAAAGATATCGAGACCGTGGCGCTCGTCCACCATCTCGTCTCCCGCGTCACCAGCTTGGTCGCCGTGGATGTCACCCCGTCGCGCCCGGCCGATCAGCCGCTCGGCTCGGCCAAGCTGCCGCTCAACCTGCCGGATGGCTGGGATTTCGATAAAGTCTCCGGCGAAAACGCTGCTCCTCTTGGCGGCGTAGAACGTCGTGGCTCGGCTACGCCGGCAGGAAACGCCGGACCGGAGCAGGCTGCAGCCGAAACACAGGCACTTGTCGCATCGCCTGAGATCGCAAACATGATGGCCGCAGCCCCGACCGCCAAGGCAGCCACCATAATCGCGCAAAAAAGCACGACCGTGAACCTGCCGCAGACGGCGACGCGCGCCGACGAGCAGATCATCCGCGGGCTGACCATGCTGCTCCTGGCGCTGACGGCGGCAAGCGGACTGGCCGTCTGGCGCCGCCGCCTCAAGCGCATGATCGCGGTCGGAGCCAAGCGCAATGGTCTCTAGGCTCTCCGCAAGCCAGAACGAGGAAGCGGCCGAATTCGAGCCGCTTCCGACCTATCTGGAACTCGCCATGGCCGCCGCCACGGCCCACGACATGCCAAAGCCTCGCCAGCGGAAGGGTTTCTTCCTCTGGCGTCTTTCCTCGATCGAAAAGGCGATCGCCTTTGCCATCGCCGGCCTTGCCTTCTATGGCTTGGCGCTGATCGGCGACGGTTTCCTGCTAAAGGCGAAAGCGGAACTCTCCCAGATCCTGCTGAAACGCGCCTTCGCCGCGGAGCTTCAGGGGAAAGAGACAAAACCCTGGCCCTGGGCGGATTTCACCACGGAGGCCAAGGTGCGCGCCCCGCGCCTCGGCAAGGAGGCGATCGTGCTCTCCGGCGCCTCCGGCGAGGCTCTGGCCTTCGGTCCGGCCTGGCTCGCCAACACGCCGCAGCCCGGCGAGGAAGGCACCTCCGTCATCGCCGCCCATCGCGACACGCATTTCCGCTGGCTGCAATATATAAGGCCGGGCGATACGATCGAGGTCACTCGCCGCGACGGCAAACTATTGACCTTCAAGGCCGGCGAGGGCCGCATCGCCCCGTGGGATGCCAACGGCATCGATCCCTCCTCCGATGGCCACCGCCTGGTGCTGACCACCTGCTGGCCCTTCAATGCCACCGAACGCGGGCCGCTGCGCTACATCCTTGAGGCAGAATTGGTCGACGACCAGGCGACGGGCTCGGTTCAGCCGCCGAACACAAAGCCGTTATTGCAGACCGAATGAGGTTGAAGCTCTCCCCTGCCCGCTCCACGTTCAGCCTGAAGAGACGACGGGGAAGCAAGATGAAGAGAATGCCCGCCTTCCATTTCGCCGCAGCGCTGGTCCTGTTCGGCGCCGTGTCCGCGGATGCAGCCGATACCATCAACACTCAGGATCTCGCCGTCCGTGTCGACAAGCTCGCCGACGGCCTCGAACATCCCTGGGCGGTGGAGGTGTTGCCCGATGGCGCCTATCTCGTCACCGAGCGGCCGGGCCGCATGCGCATCGTCCGCGACGGCAAGGTCTCCGACCCGATTGGGGGCGTGCCCAAGGTCAGCGCCCGTGGCCAGGGTGGCCTGATGGACGTGGCGCTCGCACCGGACTTTGCCACATCTCGCAAACTCTATTTCACCGCCGCCATCGCCAACAGCCAGGGCTCCGGCACTCAAGCCTTCAGCGCCAAGCTTTCCACTGACGAAAAGGCACTCGATGCCGTGACGCCTATCTTCACGATGCGGCGCTTCACGTCAGGCAATATCCAGTACGGCTCGCGTATCGCGATATCAGGTGACGGCTCGCTGTTCATCAGCGTCGGCGATCGCGGCAATCGCGACCGCTCGCAGAACTGGCAGGACGATGCCGGCTCGATCATCCACATCAATCCCGATGGCAGCATTCCTGCCGACAATCCGTTCAAGGACGGCGGCAAGGCGTTGCCGGAAATCTGGTCGAAAGGCCACCGCAACCCGCAGGGCATCACCTTCGACGCCAAGGATGGCAAGCTCTATACCGTCGAACACGGCGCGCGCGGCGGCGACGAGATCAATCAGCCCGAGGCCGGCAAGAATTACGGCTGGCCGATCATCACCTATGGCCGAGACTATTCGGGTGCCGAGATCGGCGAAGGCACCGCCAAGGAGGGGCTGGAACAGCCGCTGCATTATTGGGATCCTTCGATCGCGCCGGGCGCGCTCGTCGTCTATCGCGGCGCCATGTTCCCGGAATGGGACGGCAATTTCCTCGTCGCGGCGCTGAAGTTCCAGCTGCTCTCGCGCATGCAGCGTGACGACGGCGGCGCCTTCGTCACCGAAGAGCGCCTGTTCAAGGGCGAATACGGCCGCGTCCGCGACGTCGTCGTTGCACCCGACGGAGCGCTGCTGATGGTGACGGACGAGGACGACGGCGCGCTGCTCAGGATCTCGAGGGCCCAAGCCCGTAACGGCTGAGACGTCACAGCAAGCCGCGCAATTCCTTGCGGATGACGAATTTCAGCCCGGACCAGATCTCGTCGACGGCGCAGACTTTGACGTCGACCAGACCGATTGGGAGCAGAACCTCCCGCAGCACGTCCTCGGTGATGTCGGTCGGCACGCGGGAACTCTTCTTCGGCCAGGAAATCCAGACCATCCCATCCCGCCTCAGGGCATGGAAAAGCGCAAGCGCGGCCGCCTCCAGCGCCGCCCGTTCTGTCGTAAACAAATGCACATAGTCGAACATGCGCTGAGGCGTCTCGGGAAGCGCGCGGACGACCGACGCAAAACCGTCGAAACCATTGATGGCGACGATCGTTTCAGGAATGCCGAGAAGAGCAGCCGCCTGCCCGTGTGCAAGGCCGAGTTTCCTGACGAGCGGCGTGCCGGAATAGCCTGCCGTTCTGGGCGAGGCATCACCGGCCGGCTTCCATTCTTGGTGTCGCATGGCCTCACCTCCGTCGTCAGGCATGAAATCTTCACCCTTGCCTGGAGGAAACGCAACTGCTAACCGCCGGGGCACATCTCCCTTCCCATTGAGGACGACATGACGCGCGTTCAGGCGAACCTTCTCCTATTGCTCGCAGCCGCCATCTGGGGCGGCGGCTTCGTCGCGCAGTCGACGGCGATGAAGGCGATCGGCCCCTTCTGGTTCATTGGCCTGCGCTTTGCCGTCGCCACGCTGGCCGTGCTGCCCTTCGTCCTTTTTGAAGCGCGCAAGGCAAAGGAGAAGACCAGCGCACGCCATGCGAAGCTCTATATCCTGATCGGCCTTGCCCTTTTCGGCGGCGCAGCCACGCAGCAGGTCGGCCTGCAGACGACGACGGTGACGAATTCCAGCTTCATCACCGGCCTCTATGTCGTCTTCGTACCTGTTATCGCCGTGTTCTTTCTGCGCCGTGCCCCGCATTGGATCATCTGGCCGGGCGCGCTGATGGCGGTCACCGGCATCTATCTCCTGTCCGGCGGCCACCTCTCGGCGCTGACACCTGGCGATCTGCTGACCGTCGTCTGTGCCGTCTTCTGGGCGATCCAGATCACCCTTGCCGGCACGACCGTTTCGGAGACCGGAAGGCCGCTCGCGCTCTCCGCCACGCAATTTGCCGTTACCGCAGTCTGTGCGCTGGCCGTTGCCGCAGCCGTCGAACCTGTCAGCCTTTCGGCGATACGGGCCGCGGCGCCGGAAATCCTTTATGTCGGCATCTTTTCCTCGGGCGTGGCGTTCGTGCTGCAGGTGATCGCCCAGCGCTACACGACGCCTTCGCAGGCCGCGATCTTTCTTTCTTCCGAAGCGCTCTTCGGTGCCTCGCTTGCAGCCCTGCTGCTCGGTGAGACGATGCCGGTAACAGGTTATGCAGGTTGCGCGCTCATGTTTATCGCTATGCTTGTGGTCGAACTCGTGCCCGGATTGACCCGCCGACGCCTGCCAGCCACGTGAACACGCGTCCAAATATGGGTGGGTCACCCATCGGGAAAAAAATTTATCGAATGCGGGAGACGCGTTCACGTTGCATTTTTGGGAAAATCTGCTCGGAACTTATATTGCCGA
Source organism: Rhizobium sp. WYCCWR 11152 (assembly GCF_013087615.1). NCBI lineage: Bacteria > Pseudomonadati > Pseudomonadota > Alphaproteobacteria > Hyphomicrobiales > Rhizobiaceae > Rhizobium > Rhizobium sp. WYCCWR 11152. Next base: position 362,619 of record NZ_JABFCP010000006.1, read on the forward strand.
CGATATAAAACGTTAATCATTCCCTATCGGCGAAGGAAATTTTGCGTTTTTGCGCAAATTGGATATCGGCAGGGATGTGCCAGGAACGACACGTTAAAAAACTTTTGCTTGCCAAAATCCTTTAAACGCAGCACTCTCAGCGCGTTCGGGCATTTTGCGAGCATGGGAAGTCCTTAAGTATTTGCGCGCCGGGAACGCTAATATCCCGGTCAGCCGGTTCCGAAAATGGCGGGCGAAAGTCCTGCCTGGAACAGGCCGAGGTAGAGGGGACCTTTTTCTCAAATTTCAAGAATTGCCTGCCAACACCTCCCGCAAGGAGGCAATGCTATGATGCTGCCCGTGTGGATGGCGGGCAGAGAGAAAAGGACCTGAGGCATGGCAGAGACTGGCACTGTAAAATTCTTCAATACCGACAAAGGCTTCGGCTTCATCAAGCCGGACCGGGGCGGCGCCGATATCTTCGTTCACATTTCTGCCGTTCAGGCCTCCGGCCTGGCCGGTCTGACGGAAAACCAGAAGGTAAGCTTCGACACGGAGCCGGATCGCCGCGGCAAGGGCCCGAAGGCCGTCAATCTGCAGATTGCGGGCTGAACCCTTAACAAGGCTGGCGAATTCGAGTTGAAGCCCGGCAGCAATGCCGGGTTTTGTCGTTCAGCCTTCGTTCAGCTAAAAATCTCTACGACTGCGACCATCGAGAAAGGGACCGGCGTTCGGTTCCCGGGATTAGGATTATGCTGATGAACAGGCTCGCCAAGACCCTTCTGCTGACGGCAACCGCTGCCGCACTCACGCTTTCCGCCATCGGTGAAGCGTCGGCCCGCGACCGCCATTGGCGCCATGGCAATCACGGCAACAACGATGCGTGGGTCGGCGGCGCCGTCGGCCTTGCGACCGGCCTGATCGTCGGCTCTGCCATCGCCAATGCCAATAACGGTCCGGTTTACGAAGAGCGCCGCTACATCGACCCGGCCTACGAGCCGGATTACTACGAGCCGGCTCCGGTCTATCGTGCCCCGCGCCGCGTCTATGTCGATCAGCCGCAATATTACGAGCCGGTCCGCACGGCGGTGGAGCCCTGGTCGCCGCAATGGCAGCGTTACTGCTCCTACCGCTACCGCACCTTCGATCCGCGTAGCGGCACTTATATCGGCAATGACGGTCGCAGCCACTTCTGCACCGCCGGCTGAATGGTCGAATATCCCTGATGCAAAGCGCCGCTTTTCAGCGGCGCTTTTGTTTTGCCTGGGTCAACCGGCCTTCTTTTTCCAGGGCAGCGACTCGGCCTCAGCATCAAAATCGGTCGAGACGCTCACGGTGCGCCACATCCGATCGGCTTCGATACGCGCCGCATCTGCCTTTTCGACGTTGTGGACCGCATCGCTGCCCAGCAGCAGCCGGAATGGCGGCTCGTCGAGACCGGCGATGTGGATGACGACCGCAGCCGCTTTGGCAGGATCGCCGGGCTGGCGACCATCATATTCACGCTGGAAGCGCACCGTAGCGCCGACCGTCTCCGCATAGTCCTGTCGCCCTTCGGCAAGCACCGTCGAAGAGCCGGCGAAATCGGTCCTGAAGCCGCCGGGCTCGATCACCGTTACCCTGATGCCGAACGGCGCGACCTCCTTCGACAACACCTCGGAAAAACCCTCGACACCGAATTTCGCCGTCGAATAGGCGCCGCGGCCGGCAGGTCCGATCCGGCCGCCGACGGATGAGAACTGGATGATGTGCCCCGCCCCCTGCCCGCGCATCAGGGCGACGACTGCCTTGGTCATGATGATCGTGCCGAAGAGGTTGGTCTCGATCTGGGCGCGGAAATCGGCAAGGCTGGTATCCTCGATCGAGCCGACATTGCCGTAGCCGGCATTGTTGACAAGCACGTCGATGCGCCCGAACCTCTTCACACCGGCCTTGACTGCCGCCGCTGCCACTGCCTCGTCGGTCACGTCAAGCGCCAGCGTCAGCACCTGATCGCCATACCGTTCGGAGAGATCGGCAAGCTGGCCGGGATCGCGCGCCGTCGCCACCAGATTGTCGCCGGCGGCCAATACCGCCTCCGCCAGCGCCCGGCCGAGACCGCGTGAACTCCCTGTTATCAACCAGACTCTGAACATCGGAAACCCTCCTTCTTTGGTTCCCGGTTCATGTATGATCTATTGTATCCGATCGAAAGAAGGTACCCAGACGATCTATACACACCTTGAGGTAACTGAGTTGACCAGTGACATGTTCGATTTCTGCAGCAGCATGACGGACGAACAGGATGGGCGGGCCCGTGACCTGATCGAACGGGCGGCGGCGAAATGGCCGCTGCGCATCCTGCATGTGCTCTCCGATGCGGGGGCCCCCCTGCGCTTCTCGCGCCTTATGGAGAGGGTCGATGGCATCAGCCAGAAAGTGCTGACGCAGACGCTGCGCACCCTCGAAAGCGATGGCCTCGTCATCCGCACGCTTTATCCCCAAGTGCCGCCGCGCGTCGAATATGAGTTGACGCCGCTCGGACGCGATCTCCTCATGCAGGTCGCCGCGCTCTGGCGCTGGATCGTCCAACGCCTGGACGATTTCGATGCGCGCAAAGCCGTCAAGCTGACAGCTACCGCCAACGCTTAAGCCGGAATGCGGATCGTTGCCCTCAGCCCACCGAGCGGGCTGTCACTGAGCGTGACGTTGCCGCCGTGGCTGCGGGCGATGTCGCGGGCGATCGCCAGGCCGAGCCCGGTGCCTGATGCATCGAGGTTACGCGCCGTATCCAGCCGGAAGAACGGCTTGAACACGTCCTCACGGTTCTTTTCGGGAATGCCAGGACCGTCATCGTCGAAGATGACGGTCAGCCATTTGGCATTGTGCTTGGCCTCGATGTCGAGCCTGTCGGCATATCGGCGCGCGTTTGAGGCAAGGTTGGTGACGAGACGCATGAAGGCGTTCGGCCGGACGGAGATATCGTCATCGCCTTCGATGGAATAGCTGAATTTTTTACCGTGCAGGGCGAAATCCGATTCCAGCTTTGCGAAGATCTCGCTGAGTTTCAGCTCGCCGACATCCTCTTCGACCTCGCCGCGTGCGAAGGCCATATAGGCCTCCAGCATGGTCTGCATGTCGTTGACGTCATCGTTGAGGCCATGCAGATCGGGGTTGTCGCCGGCCAGCGCCAGCTGCAGCTTGAAGCGGGTGAGGATGGTGCGCAGATCATGGCTGACGCCGGAGAGCATCGCGGTGCGCTGCTCGATCTGCCGTTCGATTCGCTCGCGCATCAGGATGAAGGCAAGGCCGGCGCGCCTGACCTCGTCGGCACCCCGCGGATAGAAATTATCGGGCTTCTGCCCCTTGCCGAAGCTTTCGGCCGCGCGCGCCAAGGTCAGGATCGGCCGGATCTGCCCGCGCAGGAAGAGGATCGAGATGCCGATCAGCACCAGCGAGGTGCCGACCATCCAGACGATGAAGATATGCGTGTTCGAGGCATAGGTCTGGCTGCGCTTGGTCAGCACCCGCAGGATCTTGTTGTCGAGTTTGATGCGGATCTCGACGAGGTTCGAGTTGCCGACCGTGTCGATCCAGAAAGGCCGATGGATCTCGTCGGTGATCTCGTCGCTGAGGATGCCGTCGAGGATCGAGAAGAAAGGCTTGACGCGCGGCGGCGGCAGGTCGCCGTCCGGCTCGATCGAGATCTGCAGGCTGAGCTGGTCGCGGGCGATGCGGATGATCTCGCTATAGTCCGAATTCTGCGGATAGGTCTCGATGATCTCGATGATCGCGGCGATGTCACGGGTGACCGCAAGCGACAGCCGCTCCGTCACCATTTGCCAGTGGCGCTCCATGAAGACGGCGGCGACGACGGATTGCAGGAGCACCATCGGAATGATGATGATCAGCAGCGAACGCGCGTAAAGTCCGGTCGGCAGCCGCCGGCGCAGCCAGCGGACGATCGAGCGCCAGCCCGGCGCAGAAGTGCGGTCTTCCCGCCGCAAACTGTCGATCGTCACCATCAGCGCCGGTCCCGAACCTTGAGTTTAGTCGATGCTCAGCCTGTATCCGATGCCGCGCACGGTCTGCAGCCAGACGGGATTGGCGGGATCGTCCTCGATCTTACGCCTCAGCCGGTTGATCTGCACGTCGATCGTCCGCTCGCCGACTTCGGTATCGTTGCCGATCAGTTCATGGCGGGGGATCGTGTCGCCAGCGCGCCGCGCAAAGAGCAGCATGATCTCCTGCTCGCGGTCGGTGAGCCGGATCACCTCGCTGGCTTTCTTCAGCTCCTTGCGGGTCAGCGAGAAGGTGTAGGGGCCGAACATCACCTGTTCGATCTTCGGTCCCTCGCCACCGGCGTTGCGGCGCAGGATGTTGTTGATGCGCAGCACCAGTTCGCGCGGGTCGAATGGCTTGGAAAGATAGTCGTCGGCGCCCGCCTCGAGGCCTTCGATGCGGTTGCCCGATTCTGCCAGCGCCGTCAGCATGATGATCGGGACGTTCTTGATGGCGCGAAGCCCGCGGGTAACCTCGATGCCGGATTCGCCGGGCATCATCACATCCATGATGATCAGGTCGAAGTCGAGACCCGCAAGCTTGCGCTGCGCCTCGGCGCCGTCGGCGGCGACGGTGACGCGGAAGCCGTTTTCGGCGAGATAGCGATTGAGCAGCGCACGGATGCGGGAGTCGTCATCGACCACAAGCAAGTGCGCCGCATCGTCGGAAATATCTGTCTTGACCGCCATTCAATCCGCCTTCTGTCTGTCCCGCATGCCGCTGAGGAAAGCTTTTACGCCCTCCCGCACCTCCGCAGAAGCCCCTTCGAATGCCCGCTCAATGCGGCGCGATTGCGGCTCGGCAAGGGCAAGCGCCAGCTCTCGCCCCGATTTCGTCGGATAGAGCTTGCGCTGCCGCCGGTCTTCAGGACCTGCCACCTGGCGAATATAGCCTGAGTCGATCAGCTGTTTCAGCACCCTTGCAAGGCTCTGCTTGGTGATCTTCAGCGTTTCGAGAAGATCGGCTACCGTCATGCCGGGATTGCGGTTGACGAAATGCACGACGCGGTGATGCGCCCGGCCGAAGCCGCTCTTTTCGAGGATAGCGTCAGGATCGGAAACGAAGTCGCGATAGGCGAAGAAGAACAGCTCGATGATCTCGAAATCGATGATATCAGTATCTTCCATCGGCGTGGCTAGCGGCTCTGGCTTGCCTGCTTTCGGGCCGGTCTGTCGTGACACTCGGCATTTCCTTTCTTTTCCGCGCGCTGCCGGAAGCTTTCGCGAAGATATGTCAGCTTTATTGACATAAATTTGCGTCGCTATTAGCTTCCGCGAACTCTGCGGGAGCCCCGCACGGCCTCTCATCTCCCTGGCATTTCCCCAGAAAACAAGGCCCGTCCGGCACTCCGACGCAATACGCGATTTCCCCTTGCGTCTGTGGATAAAACGTAATGGGGACAACAATCAACAGGCATGGCGTTTGAAGCGCCGGAGGAGTTTGGGGATGGCTTCGATTCCTTTGGATCAGCTGGACGGGGACGCAGGCCAACCGCATCAATGTCGCCATCGCCATCTGGCAATGGGGCAGCTATTTCAACCCGAGCGAAAAGCTGAAGGGCCTCCGCCTCGATATCGCCGAATACCGTCGTCCCGATCCGAAGACGGCGCCCTGCGCCTCCAAGGCTGCCGGTCTCTACGTGATCTGCACCATTCCAAGCAAGCCGCCGAAGCCAAGGGCAACGCCGATGCGATGATGCTCGATTATCGCGGCCAGATCGCCGAAGCGACCGGCGCCAACATCTTCTTCACCAAGCACGGCGTCATTCATACGCCGACCCCGGATTGCTTCCTGAACGGTATCATCCGCCAGACTGTCATCGACCCGGTTTCCGAAATCGGCCCGTATCGCTTCGCGCCGTCGACGATCTCCGAAACGCCGATGAACGACTACATGAAGGAAGTCTATCCGGCGGCGATCGCCGCCGGATAAGGGCCTCACGCAATCGGTCCGGCCACTGCATAATTCCTTAAATCGGAATCGGTTTAAGGATGAAATTATGCAGCGGTTCAAAGTGCTACAGCGTCCTTTGCGCGTCTGAAAAGACGCGCGGCGCTGTAGATACAGACCCGTCGGGCCTTTATCTATGAGCCCGCGCCATGACCAGTCCGGCGAGCGTCGAGAGAATGCCGCCGCCGATCAGGCCGCCGATGCCGTCGGCGATCAGGCCAGTCATAGCCGCTTCCCCACCGACCATGCTGAGCAGCATGCCACCGGCGACGCCGCCGATCGCACCGGCGATCGTACGGGCAACGACGTTGATCGCCTGCTGCTTCAAAGCGGCGCTCGCGGCGTTGCCGCCGATTGCGCCGGCAATCAATTGTGTGATGAGCGGAAGTAGGGCTTCCATGATTTCCTCCTCTGGCGATCTCCCCGATCGCCGATCCATGCCGAATCTTCGGCATATTAGTATTTTATCATATTTTGGAGGAAAGCGTTAAGAAAAATCAACCGATGCGGGATTAAGGCAGGGAGAAGCGCCCCGGAACGAGGCGGTCCGATGTCCGCCTCGCCTCAGTTCCTGTCGATCACGTTATTGATAGACGTAGACGATCCGGCGCGTACCGGGATCGACCAGCACCGGCCGATCGTTGATCCTCGTATAGCGGTACTCGTAGTCGGGAATCGTCTGGAAGGTGACATCGCCAGGCACTTCCGCGCCGACGACGACGTCGCCGCCAAGCTGTACCGTCTGGCCCGGATTGGTGTCGATATAGGTGCGAACCGTCTCCGGCGGGGTGATGGTCTCGACCGCTCCGACGGGGCCGAGCAACTCGTCGCCCGGTGCCGGCTGCGGATCGGCCGGAACAACACTTGCGGTGGACTCGTAAGTCACGCTGGGAACGCCAATCTCGGCGCGGTGCTGTTCGACGATGACAGAGCTGCCGCCATGATCGACCTGCAGATAATCGGCATAGACCCAGCCGCGCATGCCGTTGACGTCGACACGGCACCAGCGGCTGCCTTCGATGCAGCCATCAAGCACCGCGGTCGAACCGCGGGTAGCAAGGCCGACCGTCGGATATTGCGGCCCCGGGCCGGCGCGAACGTTGAGATCATTGACCGTCGTGGCCATCATCTCCGCCTGCGCAAGACCACCGCTTGCCAGGAGCACGGCTCCAGCCAACAGAATGTTTCTCTTCAAGGTCATGTGAGCGTCTCCTTGGTTTCGATGGGCTGACAACGCACGGGGTTCCACGATGTTCCCCGGCCCTCCGCCCAGCGAAACACCGCTTGCGGGAGATTTCGTCCAAGTCCCTTGAAGAATTGAGCAAAATTCGATTTTTCCGCTCTATGGCAATGGCGAAGAGAGGCATAAACTCTTGTTGCAGTCCGTCTTTTTGCCGTGAGGCAGGCCGCCATGGTGGAAGATTCCGGCTGTCCTTGCAGCGGTTTCGGACTATACCCGAAGCAGCAGAGACACCAAGCGAGGCACTTATGGGCATGCTCCAGGCCGGCATCATTCCGGTGACACCCTTCCAGCAGAACTGCACCATCTTCTTCGATCCCGATACCAAGGAAGGCGTCGTCGTCGATCCCGGCGGCGACGTGCCGCTCATCCTGCAGGCGATTGCCCAGAACGGCCTGAACATCAAGGAAATCTGGCTGACACACGGCCATCTCGACCATGCCGGCGGTGCCAGCGAATTGAAGGAGGCCCTCGGCATCGACGTGGTCGGCCCGCATCAGGACGATCTGCCGCTGCTGCAGCGGATCGAAACCCAGGCTGAAAAATACGGCATATCAGGATTGCGCGACGTCGTGCCCGACCGCTGGCTGAAGGACGGCGACAAGATCTCTTTCGGCGCCCATGAATTCGAAGTCTATCACACACCCGGCCACGCCCCCGGCCACGTCATCTATTTCAACCGCACGCAGAATTTCGCTCATCTCGGCGACGTGCTTTTCAACGGCTCGATCGGCCGCACCGATCTGCCCGGCGGCAATCATCAGCAGCTTCTCGATTCGATCCGCGACAAGGTATTACCGCTCGGCGACGACGTCGGCTTCATCTGTGGCCACGGCCCCGGCAGCCGCATCGGCGACGAGCGGCGAAGCAATCCATTTCTGCAGGAGATCAGACCTCGTAGAGGATCCGATGCGGCCACGTCAGGCGAAGCCCCGAACAACTGATGCATTCGCCCAAAGTGCGCAGCGGTTTTGGGATAACGACTTGCATAAAATAAAGACTTGAAGCGCGTCGCGTGAATCCGATTCGACGCGACGCGCTTTAGTGTGAGCTCGCGCTCACATCATCTTTTGGCCGTTCGGCACCGGCTGTTCGATCGCAGCAAGCACGATCGCGCCGTTCTCATCCTCGAAACCCAGCGTCAGTACTTCCGAGCGGAATGGCCCGATCTGGCGCGGCGGGAAATTGACGACGCCGAGCACCTGCCGGCCGATCAAGCTTTCCGGCGTATAATGCACGGTGATCTGCGCTGAGGATTTTTTAATGCCGATGTCAGGACCGAAATCGATCAGGAGTTTGAACGCCGGCTTGCGCGCCTCCGGAAAGGGACTGGCTTCGATGATCGTTCCGACGCGGATATCGACACGCTCGAAATCGGCGTAGGTGATCTCTTCGGCCATATGGTCTCCGTCAGCCAGCCAGTTCCTCGGCCCGCTTGCGCGCCGCCGCAAGGGCTGCGTCGAACAAGGGCTGCATGCCGTCTTCGGCCATCAGCACGGCGAGCGCCGCCGCCGTGGTACCGCCGGGAGAGGTCACATTCTCGCGCAGCCGCGAAGCGTCGTCGGGGGACTGGTGCATGAGTTCACCAGCCCCCGCGACTGTTTCCCGCGCAAGACGCATGGCGAGGTCCGCCTGCAGGCCGAGTTTACGGCCTGCCTCCGCCATACATTCGACGAGATAGAATACATAAGCCGGACCGCTGCCCGAAAGCGCCGTCACGGCATCGATATCGGCTTCCGCCGGCACCCATTCGACCGGCCCCGAGACGCGCAGAAGGGAATGGACGCGTTCGCGCTGCGGATCGCTGACCCCTGAATTCGCAAACGCGCCGGTGACGCCGCGCCCGACCATGGCTGGCGTATTCGGCATGGCCCGCACCATGGCGGCCTTGCCGAGATGTTTCTTGAGGAAACCGAGCGTCTTGCCGGCTGCGACCGAGACGACGACCGTGTCCGGCCCGACGGCGCTCTTCACCGCCGGCAGCACCGTCTCCATCACCTGTGGCTTGACCGCCAGGAACAGCACACTTGCCTTCAAATCCGTGGGAAGCGCGGTCAGATGGGTCGCGCCAGCCTCGTTGATCGTCGAAAGCATGGCCGGCGACGGGCCGGGATCGACAACGATGACGGCCGAGCCCGGAACGCCGCTTTTCAGCCAGCCGGAGAGCATCGCCCCGCCCATGTTTCCGGCACCGATCAGAACGACGGGATGTGTCGAGGAGAAAGCCTTCGTCGGCATCTTATGCCTCGCCGACCGTTTCAAACAGCACGGCTTCCATCGCCTTCGTCGCTTCCATGCCCGACCAGACGACGAACTGGAATGCCTGAAAATAGGCCTCGCAGGTATCGAGCGCGCTGGAAAGCAGCACCTCCACCTGGCGATTGGTAGGCTCCGCACCGCCGGCAAGCAGCAGCGATTGGCGGAAAATGACAACATCTTCCTGGCGCCAGAGGTCGAAATGACCCATCAGCACCTGCCCGTTGATCGCCGAGAGCAGCTTGACCACCTCGTTGACCCTGATGTCGGGAACTTTGATATCGAAGGCGCAGCCAAGGTGCAGCGCCTCGAATTCCTCCATCCAGGAGAAGGAGACGTGGTAGTCCGTCCAGCGCCCCTCGACCGTCATCGCGATCTCGTCCTCGCCGGACCGTTCGAACGACCAGTCGTTGTTGGAGGCAACGTACTCGATCATATCGACCGGGTTCGACTGACGCTCGACTTCCAATTCCATCAGGTTCATGCAGCACCTTCTTGACCGGAACGAATGCGACCTAACTTGGTGTACGAACACAAGAAAGACACACGCAAAATACCGGAACCACCACTCGGATGATCGTTGAACCGCTGCCAGACTTAACGCAGATAACCTGCCCGGAGCTTACCAAGTCGCTTCGAATCATCATTTAAAATCAGTGTATAGCGCCCCTTGCCCCCTGCCAGCCCCCCGAACGGAAAATAGGACCGGCCACTGTGGAAAGGCTCTTCGAAATTCAATTCAGAAGGGAGAATAAGCGACTCTGCGAATTGGCTTTTTTGGCAGTGTCCACAGGTGGAAAACTCACCTGGTTTTTTTACGGAAGATGCGGCGTGTGGCATGAAGGCAACGCCGCATCTGTGTCTTATCGGGACTTAAGCGCCCTCGCCGGCAAGCTTCGCCTCGAGCGCTGCGATGCGGGCGGCAAGCGCCTCGTTCTCGTCGCGTGCCTTGATCGCCATCTCGCGCACGGCCTCGAACTCCTCGCGCTTGACGATGTCCATGCTGTTCAGCCAACGCTCGGCCTGGGCGTTGAAGGCGGTTTCGATCTCCTTGCGGACGCCCTGGGCGGCACCGGCCGCATCGGTCATCAGCTTGGCGAATTCGTCCATGATTCGGTTCGTTCCGGTCGTCATGGCGTTTTTCTCCCTTGGCATGAGGTGAATTCAGCCCTTCAGGGCCTCGAGGATTGAGGTAGGGCTTCGCCATCGACGATGCAAGCGCTTTACACGGGATAAGCTTGCCGGAACCGGCCGGGAACTGGCCATCACGAACAATGGACTTGACCGTCCGGGATCGCAGCGGCATGTTCCGCGCAACTCAACGGGTGGAAAACCTTGCCGACAGCAGCCGATCTCCTTGCCATCATGCCTTTCCCGGATATCGATCCGATCGCCTTTTCGATCGGTCCGCTGGCGATTCACTGGTACGGTCTCGCTTACGTCGCCGGCATCCTGCTCGGCTGGGCCTATGCGCGCCGCATCGCCGCCAATGACAGTCTCTGGCCCGGCAACGTCTCGCCGATATCAAAGACGCAGCTCGACGATTTCATCGTCTGGGCAGCGCTTGGCGTCGTCCTCGGCGGTCGTCTCGGCTATATTTTCTTCTATGATCTCCCCGCCGTCCTGCGCAGTCCCGTCCGTGCGCTGGAGATCTGGAATGGCGGCATGTCCTTCCACGGCGGTCTGACCGGCACGACGATCGCGATGATCCTCTTTGCCCGCCGCAACGCCATCCCGGTCTGGAGCCTGTTCGACATCGTCGCCGCCGTCGTTCCCTTCGGCCTGTTCTTCGGCCGCATCGCCAATTTCATCAATGGCGAACTGTGGGGCCGGTTGACCGACGTGCCCTGGGCCGTGGTCTTCCCGACCGGCGGTCCCTTCGCCCGCCATCCGAGCCAGCTTTACGAAGCCGGCCTCGAAGGCATCGTTCTGCTCCTGGTGCTGGCCGCCTTCGTCTATGGCTTGCGCGCGCTGAAAAGCCCCGGCTTCATTACAGGCGTCTTCGTCTGCGGTTATGCGCTGTCACGCATCTTCGTCGAATTCTTCCGCGAGCCTGATGCCCAGCTCGGTTACCTTCTCGGCACGAACTGGCTGACCATGGGCATGGTGCTCTCCTCCCCGATGATCCTGCTTGGCCTCTGGGCGATGCTGCGGGCTCGCCGCCAGGCTGCGCTGCAGCTCTGAAAACGGCAGGACGCGCGACATGACCACCGCTCTAGGCGAAAAGATCAAGGCGATTATCCAGGCCAACGGCCCGATCAGCGTCACCGATTATTTCTCGCTCTGCCTGGCAGACCCCGAACACGGCTATTACCGCACCCGCGAGCCCTTCGGCCGTTCCGGTGATTTCGTCACCGCGCCGGAGGTCAGCCAGATCTTCGGCGAGATGATCGGCGTCTTCATCGTCCATGCGTGGCAGCGCCACGGCACACCGACTGATGTGCGCCTCGTCGAGATCGGCCCCGGCCGCGGCACCATGATATCAGACATGCTGCGCGTCATCTCCCGCATCGCTCCACCGCTTTTCGACGCCATGACCGTGCATCTCGTCGAAACCAGCGAGCGGCTGCGCGACGTCCAGAGCCAGACGCTCGAACCCCACGGCGAGAAGATCACCTGGCACGATGGCTTCGACGAAGTACCGCCCGGCTTCACGCTGATTGCCGCCAACGAACTCTTCGACGCCATCCCGATCCGCCAGTTCGTCCGCATGCCGACGGGTTTCCGTGAGCGCATGGTCGGTATCGACGCCGATGGCGAGCTGACTTTCGCCGCCGGCGTCGCCGGTCTCGATCCCACGCTTCTTCCCGAACCGGTGCAGAACGTGCCGGTCGGCACCCTCTTTGAGATCTCGCCTGCCCGCCAGGCGGTGATGATAGCGATCTGCGAGCGGCTGCGCACCTTCGGCGGCACGGCGCTTACGATCGACTACGGCCATCTCGTCACCGGCTTTGGCGATACGCTGCAGGCGGTGCGCATGCATGAATTCGACCCGCCGCTCGCCCATCCCGGCGAAGCCGATCTGACGAGCCATGTCGACTTCCAGCAGCTCGCCGAAACGGCGCTCGCGGCCGGCCTCCATCTGAACGGCGCCCTGCATCAGGGTGATTTCCTGACCGGCCTCGGCATCCTCGAGCGCGCAACCGCCCTCGGCCGCGATCGCGAGCTGCAAACCCAGCAGGTCATCCAGGCGGCGGTCGAAAGGCTCGCCGGCGCCGGTGAAGGCCGGATGGGCGAACTCTTCAAGGTGATGGCGGTCTCCTATCCCGCCCTCGATCTCATGCCCTTTCGTCCGGTGGATTGACAGGGCGCACGCGGCTGGTTCAACATCCGCCCGAAACAAGAACTTGAAGCGCGCCGTATATGCGATGCGCTTGGGATAATAACAAACCCCTCGAAAACCCCGGAATCACAGATGCAGGACGCGGCCTCTCCCGCACCGATCGAAAGCGCGCTCCTGAACGAAGCGGCGGGCGCCACGATCCGGCACGGTTATTTCACTCGGGCCGGCGGCGTTTCCGAAGGGCTGTATCGCGGCCTCAATGTCGGCCTCGGCTCCAGCGACGAACGCGACAAGGTCCTGGAGAACCGCCGTCGCGTCGCCGCCTGGTTCGGCTTGCCGGTCGAGCGGCTGGCAACCGTGCATCAGGTCCATTCCCCCGATGTCGTGACGATCGGCGCCGATTACGACGGCGCCCGCCCCGACGCGGATGCGATGGTAACGCGCACTCCTTGCATTGCGCTTGGCGTGCTCGCCGCCGATTGCGGACCCATCCTGTTTGCCGACCCGGACAATCGCGTCATCGGTGCCGCCCACGCCGGCTGGAAGGGGGCGCTGACGGGCGTGCTCGAAAACACCATCGCCGCCATGGAGGCGCTCGGTGCGGACCGCGCTCGCATCGTCGCCTGCCTCGGCCCCTCGATCAGCCAGGCGAGCTATGAGGTCGGCCCTGAGTTCGTCGAGCGTTTCGTCGCCGAAAACCCGGAGGACGAGCGCTTTTTCGTACCTTCCGAAGCGCCCGGCCACGCCATGTTCGACCTGCCGGCGCTGACGGTCGACCGGTTGACGAAAGCCGGCGTGCGTGCCGAAAGCCTCGGCCTCTGCACCTATCCGGACAATGAGCGCTTCTTTTCCTACCGTAGGACGACACATCGCAAGGAGCCGGATTACGGCCGCCAGATTTCCGCGATATCAATCAGGGAGACTTGAGCAGAATGGCACTGCATTTCGAAAAGGCCGAATTCGCAAGCCGGCTTGCGCGCCTCACCGAGAAGATGAAGGAAGAAAAGCTCGACGCCTTGCTGCTCTTCGCCCAGGAAAGCATGTACTGGCTGACCGGCTACGACACCTTCGGCTACTGCTTCTTCCAGACGCTGGTCGTCAAGAGCGACGGCACCATGGCGCTGATCACCCGCTCGGCCGATCTTCGCCAGGCCAGGCATACCTCGATCCTCGAGGACATCCATATCTGGGTCGACCGGGTCAATGCCGACCCGACGCTCGACTTGAAGAACCTGCTGGTCGAGATGGACCTGCTCGGCGCCCGCATCGGCATCGAATATGATACGCACGGCATGACCGGCCGCGTCGCCCGGCTGCTCGACGCACAATTGACCACCTTCGGCCAGATCGTCGACGCCTCCTACCTCGTCAGCCGCCTGCGCCTGATCAAGAGCCCGACGGAGGTCGCCTATGTCGAGCGCGCCGCCGTTCTCGCCGACGATGCGCTCGATGCCGCGATCCGGCTGACAAAACCTGGCGCCGACGAGGCCGATATCCTCGCCGCCATGCAGGGCGCGATCTTTTCCGGCGGCGGCGACTACCCCGCCAACGAGTTCATCATCGGCTCCGGCGCCGATGCCCTGCTTTGCCGCTACAAGGCCGGCCGCCGCAAGCTCGACGCCAACGACCAGCTGACGCTCGAATGGGCCGGCGCCTATGCGCATTACCATGCCGCCATGATGCGCACGATCGTCATCGGCGAGCCGACGCATCGCCACCGCGAGCTTTATAACGCTTGCCGTGAAACTATCGAGGCGATCGAGACCGTGCTCAAGCCCGGCCAGACCTTTGGCGATGTCTTCGACATGCATGCCAGGATCATTGACGAGCGCGGCCTGGCCCGCCACCGGCTGAATGCCTGCGGTTATTCGCTCGGCGCCCGCTTCTCGCCCTCCTGGATGGAGCATCAGATGTTCCATGTCGGCAATCCGCAGCCGATCGAGCCGAACATGTCGCTCTTCGTGCACATGATCATCGCCGATTCCGATACTGGCACGGCGATGACGCTCGGCCAGACCTATCTGACGACAGCGGACGCGCCGCGCGCGCTATCCCGCCATCCGCTCGATTTCATCGGGCTCTGACCGGTGAGAATCCGGAATTGACAGATGACCGTCCCCACCCGCATAAATTCGGGTGGGGCTGATTGCGATTGCGGGAAGGACAGACCAAGGGATGACGCGAGCTGCGATTGTGCCCACGCTCCTGTTCGTCATGGCTCTATTGACAGCCTGCAATACGACCGATGCGCTGACGCCCCAGGTCGATATCGGCAATTCCTCCGGGGGAGCCCCGTCGAGCCCGGTGACGCAGAGCGAAGCCGAGCGTTTGGCGGGCACCCGCCAGCCGCGTTTCTCGGGAAGCTCGCAGCAGGGCGGCTACCATCCAGCCTATGATCAGTCGCAGCGGGCCTATCGGCCCGGCACCGGCGCGGCGCCGACGACGATGCAGGAACAGGCAGACGCCCTGTCGAGAAGCGGCTCCTCACCGGCCGCCTCTGCTCCGATCGACGGACAATCGCTGCCCCCGCCGGCGGCCAGTGGTGAGCTTGCCGCACAACCGGCTCCGCCGGCCGAGGCGCAACAGCCGCAGCAGACCGCCGCCCTCCCCCCCAGTTCCTCCTCCGCCCGCGGCAATACCGTGCGCTTCCTACCGATCATCGGCGCGCCGGTGCAGGCCGTGACACCGCTCTCGCGCCAGCTCGGTGCCGAGGCGCGCGCGCACGGCCTTTCCATCAAGAGTTCGAACGACGCGAGCAGCGACTACATCCTCAAGGGCTACCTCTCCGCCTTCAGCGACGATGGCAAGGTCACCGTGGTCTATGTCTGGGACATTCTCGACAGCGGCGGCGGCCGCCTGCACCGCATCCAGGGCCAGGAAAGCGTGCCGACGGCCGCGGCCGATCCATGGGCGGGCGTTCCAGCCTCGGTGATGCAGCAGATCGCCTCGAAAACCATCGCGGAATTCTCTTCCTGGCGGCAGGCTCAGGGCGGTTAGTCACAAACTTTTTGCAAATATGGAAGCCTGTGGCGCCTTTGCCCTTGCATTCACGGGGAAGCTGACTAAAAAGCGCGGCTATCAGCGCGTAACAGGCGGACCAAAATGAAGGTTTTCGCGGGCAATTCGAACCGGCAACTCGCCGAAGCGATCTGCAACTATCTCAACGTTCCCTTGGGGAAAGCCAGTGTTCGAAGGTTTGCCGATCAGGAAATCTTCGTGGAAATCCAGGAAAATGTGCGCGGCGAGGACGTTTTCCTTGTACAGCCCACCGCTTTTCCCGCAAACGACCACCTGATGGAACTGCTGATCATGATCGACGCCATGCGTCGTTCCTCAGCCCGCCGTATCACCGCCGTCCTTCCCTATTTCGGCTATGCGCGTCAGGACCGCCGTGCTTCAGGCCGCACGCCGATCTCCGCCAAGCTGGTCGCAAACCTCATTACCGAAGCCGGCGCCGACCGTGTCATGACGCTCGATCTCCATGCCGGGCAGATCCAAGGCTTCTTCGATATCCCGACCGACAATCTATTCGCCATGCCCGTGCTGACGCGCGACATCAAGAGCCATTATGACCTCAGCAACGTCGTGGTCGTCTCGCCTGACGTCGGTGGTGTGGTTCGCGCCCGCGCGCTTGCCAAGCGGCTGGACTGTCTTCTGGCCATCGTCGACAAGCGTCGCGAGCGGCCGGGTGAATCCGAAGTCATGAACATCATCGGCGACATCAGCGGCAAGGACTGCCTGCTGATCGACGACATCGTCGATTCCGGCGGCACGCTCTGCAACGCGGCCGACGCGATGCTGGCCAAGGGCGCATCCAGCGTCACCGCCTATATCACCCACGGCGTTCTCTCGGGCGGCGCAGTCACCCGCGTCACTTCCTCGAAGCTGCGCGAACTCGTCATCACGGATTCGATCCAGCCGACCACCGCGGTTCTCTCGGCGCACAATATCCGCATCGTGACCACGGCCCCTCTGATCGGCGAAGCCATCAGCCGAACGGCTCAGGAAGAGTCCGTCTCCAGCCTCTTCGATTAAAAAGAGCCGGCATTCGACCGGCTCTTTCAATTTCTGCATCAGAGACCAAGCTATTACCGGGCATGCGCTCCGAGCCGCATGAATTGCTGGCCCGTTGATTGTCGCCGAGCCGCGTTCGGCGACTACGAAAGCCCAGAATAAACCGCCGTTACGATCGTTGGGCACAAAAAAGCCGGCACAAGGCCGGCTTCTTTTCATTTCTGATCCCAATTGATAACGCTCAAGGCTGCTGCGGCGGCGCAGGTACCGCGTCCTGCCCCTGATCCGGTTCCTGCTCCTGGTCTGACTCCAGCCCCTGATCTTGATCCTGGTCCGGGCCATCCGGCCCCTTGACCACCTGCCCGTTGACGGCGATCGCGCCGTCGCGGCTGATGCTGATGTCCCAGCGCGAACGGCCATCTGCATCGGTCTTGGCGAAGCCCTTCACCATCATGATGCCGAAGGAAACCTGGTTGAGATCGGGATCCGTCTTGGCAAGCTCCTGAACCGCGGCAATCGTCTTGTCGAGATCACGGGCAAGGATCGTCGCTTCCATCGAATAGTCCTTTTCGGTGTCGACCCGCCCCTCGATCTTGCCGGTCATATCGAGGTCGTAGACATCGGATTTGGCGCTGATCTTCGGAAACTCGACGGCGAGCCGGCCGTCGCGGAAGAGCTTCTTCGCCATCTCCTCGCCGCTCGTCTCAGGCGCCTCGGCGCTGCTGAAATCCACCGCCATGAATGCGTCGCCGAAGGTTGCGAAATCCATATTCGGAATGGCCAGCTGCAGATCGAAGCTGGTCGGCACGAAAGGCGAATAGCTTGCCGGCATCAGCGGGCTGTCGAGGCTGATATCCTGCGCATTGATGCCGAAGCCGAAACGCATGGCGTCGCTCGGCCCGTCGACAGCCACATTGTAATCGAACGCCTTGACGCCGCCATTGCCCATCTGGCTGCTGATGGTCAGATTGTTGACCCCGATCGTTTCGCTGAACGAGGCAAGAAGCGGGAAGGCTTGCTTGAGCATTCCCTTTATCTTGTCGCTGTTTTCGGGGCTCAGTTCCTTCTCTTCGAGATGGTCGAGAACGAAAAGGACGATCTCGCGGATTTGCTTGGCCGGCAGGCCGTTTACCTTGGCATCGAAATCGATCGAATCAGCCCGGATTTCAACGGGCGGCATTTGCAGGCCGGAAACCTGCTCGACGAAAGTGGACATCGAGCCGCTGCCCGCAAAATCGATACGCCCGTTGCCGCCCGCGCTGTCCGTCGAACTCAGCTTTTGGTCGATCGCGGCGATGCTGGCATGGACTTCCTCGGTGTCGGACTTGCTGGTGACCTTGATGTCCTTGCCGGTGAAGGTGCCGGAGCGCAGATAGCTGATCGCCGGGTCGAAGACGCCGGTGTAGACAAGCGAAGCGATGGAATAGGAAAAATCCGTCGGCTTCTGGTCGGGGCCCTTGAAATGGCCGGAAACGTTGAGGTTGTTGTCACCCTCGATGTTCCAGAGCCCGCTGTCGAGCGGCGTGGCGAACATCGAGAACGGCGTCAGCCCGTTGATCGCGAATGTCGCCGGATCGGCCTTGGCAAGCAGCTTCGCCAGATCGTAGATGATCTCGTATCGCGCCCCCGCCGGATTGACCGTGATCAGGCCGCTCTTCGCCAGATCCTCGGGAAGCAGCTTCGTCAGCGTGTCTTTGACCGCATTGGCGCCATCCTGATTGATCTCGACACCCTGGGCCGTGGTGACAAGGCAAAGTGCCAGCAAGCTCGTTGCCGTGACAAGTTTGAGACGCATAGTCCGATTTCTCCTCAGCCGCTTTTTTGAATGCGGGCCATCCAAAGATGCGAAGCGCGCCGATGTCAACCTCAGCTGCGGCAGAGAATGGCAATTTGCCACTCACGCGGCCGCGGATTTCTTCACGGCCGGCGCAAGAACCCTTTCCTGCTGTACGGCCGGCACCTCGCCGTTGACGATCGCCTCGATGCCCGAGCGCGGTCCCGGCTTACCGAAGAGGAAGCCCTGCACCTGCAGACAGCCTTCCCGTCGCAGGAAGTCGATATGGTCTTCGTTTTCGACGCCTTCAGCAAGCACCGGTATGTCGAGGCTTGCCGCAAGAATGAGCGTCGAACGCACGATTGCCGCAGACTGCTTGTTGGTGACGACGCCGTCGACGAAGGCGCGGTCGATCTTGATCTTGTCGAACGGGAAGCTCTGCAGTGTCGACAGTGACGAATAACCCGTGCCGTAATCGTCCATCGCCACCTTCACGCCAAGCGCTTTCAGCCGGCGGATTGCCTGCAGCGCATGTTGATGATCGGCGATGATGCCGGATTCGGTGATCTCGATCTCGAGTCGCGCCGCCGGCAGGCCGGTCTCGAGAAGGATCTGATGCACGATCTGCGGTAGGCGGTTGTCGCCGAGCTGCTGCGGCGCGACGTTGACGGCGATGCGCAGCGGGTTCTTCCAGGTCGCCGCTTCCGCGCAAGCGGCCCGCAGCACCCATTCACCAAGCTCAATAATAAAGCCGGTCTTTTCCGCGATCGGAATGAATTCGACGGGTGAGATGTAGCCGCGCACGGGATGTCTCCAGCGCAGGAGCACTTCCAGGCCAACGATGTCGCGCGTCAGCGTGTCATTCTGCTGCTGGTAGAACAGCTCGAATTCGCCGCGCGCCAATCCTTCCCGCATCTCGCTCGCCAGCGCGTTGCGTTCGCGCGCTGCCTGGTCCATCGAGGGCTCGTAGAAGCATATGCTGTTGGTCGCTGTCGATTTTGCCCGATACATGGCGATATCGGCCTGCGACAGCAGGTCGTCCAAAGTGTCCGCCTGTCCGGGATAGGTGGAGATACCGATACTGGAGCCGACGGTGAGCGCATGGCCGTTCCATTCGATCGGCCGGGCGATCTCGTCGAGCATGCGTTGTGCCAGTCCCTTGGCGTCTGAACGGACGAAATAATCGCACATGACGGCCACGAACTCGTCGCCGCCGACCCGCGCCACGAACTGGCCGTTCTGCATGATCCTGGACAGCCGCTCGGCGACGGCGCGCAGCACGGCATCGCCGGCGGCGTGGCCATGAACGTCGTTGATTTCCTTGAAACGGTCGAGGTCGAAGGAAAGCACGGCGATATTGGCCGTCATGTCTTTCGGCTTGTTGACCAGAGCCGACAGATGCTCGTTGAAGGCGGCGCGATTGGCAAGATTGGTCAGCGGGTCATGCAGCGACAGATGGCGGTAACGCTCGACGGCTGCCTGCGTCGACTGCATGTCGATGATATAGGTGGAGGCACCCAGCGCCAGGATGATGATCATGACGGCGCTGACAAGACCGGTCATGATGCCGTCCGAGATGATCTCGGTGGGTGCCGCAACAGTGGCATCCGGCAGGATCGTCAGTCCCGCCATGCCGGTGAAATGCGTGAGCACGATCGCAAGGATCAGCGAAAGGGCAGCCCCGTGGCGGCAGAAACGCGTGATCGGCCGACCGATGCGATTGGTGGCGACCGCGCCGAACAAGCCGGCGAAGACCAGCGAGGCGACGACATAGGAGGCCTGCCATTCGAGACGACCCTCGATCTCGTAACCGGCGATCCCGACATAGTGCATGACCGCGATGCCGAGGCCGACGATCACGCCGCCTGCCTCGATAAGCGCGCTCTTCTGCGCGATTGACGCGATGGCAAAGCCGATCATCGTCGTCGCGACGGCGGCAAACAGCGACAGCAGCGTCAACGTCGGCTCATAGCCGTTCGCCACCGGCGTCTGGTAACCGAGCATGACGATGAAATGCGTCGTCCAGATGGACGAGCCGCCAACGAAACCGGAGAGAAACAGCCAGTTGGTTTTCTGCAGCCCCTGCGATCGGCGCACCCGGGTGAAGAGGCGCATCGACAGCATCGATCCGAGCACACAGATAATGGTGGCGAAGATCAGATGCGGAAGGCTGTGTTCGACGGTGATACAGGAAAGGACGCGCAACATGAGAGGCAACCGGCAAATTGAGACGGCCCTGCTTATATTGGCGGGTAAACGCAGGATTTATTAATCGCCGCCGATTTCGTTTTCGATGGTTAAACCTTGGCGAAAGCGTGTATATGGGCGAAAAACAACCCAAATCCGCAACTTGCGTTTCCGATCGACTTATAATATAGGCCACCGGTCCGTGTAGACACCCTTGGAGGCAACGCGGATGAGGTCGGGTCATACCGCCTCCGGTTCGTCGGAACAAGGCTTTTGCCCGCCGCCGAACTCTCCAAATAACCTCGAAAGGAATAGCCATGAGCCAGGAAACTTACGAGCTCAAGGCCGAGGCGCGCGAACGGGTTGGTAAGGGGTCCGCCCGTGAACTTCGCCGCAACGGTTTGATTCCCGCTGTCATCTATGGTGACAAGCAGGCCCCCATTGCCATCGCTCTCAACACCAATGAGGTGACGAAGCGCATTCACGCCGGTGGTTTCATGACCACCGTGGCGACGATCGACGTCGACGGCAAGAAGCACAAGGTTCTGCCGAAGGACTACCAGCTCGATCCGGTCCGTGACTTCACGATGCATGTCGATTTCCTGCGCGTCTCCGGCAACACCCAGGTGACCGTTGAAATCCCCGTTCACTTCATCAACGAAGAGAAGTCCCCGGGCCTCAAGGTCGGCGGCGTTCTGAACATCGTTCGCCATGAAGTCGAAGTTCATTGCCCGGCCGATGCGATCCCTGAGTTCTTCAACATCGACCTCAGCGGCAAGAAGATCGGTGACAGCATCCATATCGCGGAAGTCACCCTGCCGAAGGGTGTCACTCCTGTGATCGACCGCGACTTCACGATCGCGACCATCATTGCCCCGGCTGGCGGCATTGACGAGACTGCTGCGGAAGGTGGAGCCGAAGCCTGATCGCTTCGACCAATTTGTAAAGCATATGGCCCGCTTTCCCCTGGAAAGCGGGCTTTTCATTGCCCGGAAACGCCCCGTTTCAGCAACATTTAACAAATTCGTGAAAGCATGCTCCGTCAGTTGCGAAGAAGCCCGCCTCAACGCACGACAGCAAATATGGCCGGCCTGGGGAGTAGACGGAACCATGAACAATTCCGTTGAGAACAGATTTTTTGCGATAGTTTGCGGAGCGCTGCTTGTTTTTGTCGCTCCCCTCTTTGTTCTCTTCCTTTTTCTTTCCTCCGAGCGGGCCGACAAGGAAATACGCGACCATATCTCCGTTCTTCTTGTCGCCAATGCCCAGGCGCTGGCCAAACCCCTGTGGGACCTCGATGAGGACAGCGTCACCCAGATCAGCGCGACGGTCGTTTCCCAGGGCGCCATCGTCAGGGTCGAAGTGCGTGACCAGTCAGGCCAGCTCGACGTCAGCCAGTCCACCATTCCGCGCTCCTTCGACGGCAAGCTCGTGCAGGTGTCGCGCGCCATCATCTACAACACCGTTGACGGTCCGAAGAACCTCGGCAGCATCAGCGTCTATTATCCTGCGCTCGGCCTGTTTTCCGGCCTGAAGCAGGAAGAGGTCGTCTTCATCTCGATCTTCATCTTCGCGGTGCTGACCGTTTTCGGCACGGCGCTGATTGGCAATCGCTTCTTCGTCATCCAGCCGCTGATGCGGCTGACGGCGGCAATCGAGGCCACCCGCCAGTTGGGCTCCCGCCATCATGTCGACTGGCAGTCGAACGACGAGATGGGACGGCTTGCCCATAGCTTCAACGAGATGCAGACCAAGCTCGAAAGCGAGGAAAAGGAGCTGAAGCTCGCCCACCGCCGCGCCACCGACATCTACAATCTGACGCCCGCCATGCTCTTCTCGCTCGACGAGGAAGACCGCATCACCGCCGTCAGCGATTATTGGCTGCTTGCCACAGGTTATAACCGTGCCGCCGTCATCGGCCGCAACTTCGCCAATCTCGTCACCCCCGCGACCCGCGACAAATTCGTCAAGCGCCGCCAGGCCGAAAGCGGCATGACCGTCACCGTCAAGTTCGTTTGCCTGGACGGCCGCACCATGGACGTCCTCATCATGGAATCGGAGGCGGGAGCTGGCGCTCAAGACCGCCTCTCGCTATCGGTCATGACCGATGTGACCGAACTCAAGGCCTCCGAGGACCGCAACCACCGCCAGGCAATCACCGATCACCTGACCGGGCTTCTCAATCGCCAGGGCTTCGAGGCCGTCCTCGACAACAAGATTGCCGCTGCCGATGCCGCCGGCCAGGAACTCGCCTGTCTCTTCGTCGATCTCGACCGTTTCAAGTGGATCAACGACAATATGGGCCATGCCGCCGGTGACATGGCACTGGTCGAGCTCGTCGAGCGCCTGAAGACCCATCTTGCCCCCTCCGACGAGGCGGCCCGTCTCGGTGGCGACGAATTTGCCATCCTGCTGCCGGCCAAGGACGCCGAAAACCGCGCCAAGGTGATGTGCGAGCAGATCGCCTCGATCTTCGAAACGCCATTCACCCCCGACATGCATCTGAGCGCTTCCGTCGGCATCGCCATCTATCCGCATCATGCCGAAACCGCGGCCGAGCTGCTGCAAAAATCCGACATGGCGATGTATGCCAAGAAACGCGACGGCAAGAACGGCGCCCAGCTCTTCGACAATGCCATGCTCGACCGCGCTCGCAGCCGCGCCGAAATCGAGGCCAATATCGAAGCCGGCCTCGTCGACAACTGGTTCGAAGCCTTCCTGCAGCCGATCGTTACCCTGAACGGCCGCGGCATTGCCGGTTTCGAGGCGCTGATGCGCCTCAACCATCCGCAGAAGGGCTTGATGCCGCCGGCCGAGATCATCAGCGTCGCCGAGGAAACGGCAAAGATCGTCCGCGTCGGCAACGTCATCATGGAAAAGGCGATCGCCAACCTCGCGAAGATTTCCCGCATATCAGGCATGCAGGATACCTATCTCGCCATCAACTTCTCGCCGCTGCAGTTCGAGCCGGCGCTGCCGGCCCGTCTTGCCGCCATCGTCGGCCGCCACGGCATCCGCCCCGAGCGCATCGTCGTCGAGATCACCGAAGCCGTGCTGATGCACGACAACCCACAGATCCGCTTGATCGTCACGGAACTTCGTCGCTTCGGCTGCCGCATCGCGCTTGACGATTTCGGCACGGGCTATTCGTCGCTGAGCTACCTCAACCGCTTCCCCGTCGACATCATCAAGATCGACCAGTCCTTCACCCGCGCGATCAACGACGGCGACGACGACGTGCGCCAGAAGAGCCGCATGCTGATCGAAGGCATCACCACACTTTCCCACAAGATGAACTGCACCGTCATTGCCGAGGGTATCGAGACCGAAGAGGAATGCCGCACGCTCCATCAGATGGGGCTTGACTATGGCCAAGGCTATCTCTTCCATCGTCCGCAGCACGCCGCCACGCTGATCGAGGAACTGACGGCCTCGCAATCGGCCGTCGCACGCGCCTCGTGAACGAAGAACCAAGGAGATGATACGGATGAAAAAGCTCCTGCTTCTCGCATGCCTGGCGCTGCCCTGCACCGCCCATGCGCAAACGGTGACGTTCACGACCGAGGACTATGCCCCCTTCAACTATCGCGAAGGCAAGGAGATCAAGGGCGCGACCGTCGAGCAGGTCGAAAAGGTGATGGCCGCGATCGGCGTCGACTACACGATCGAGATCATGCCCTGGGCGCGTGCCTTCAGCCTTGCCCGCACGGCGCCGATGACTTGTGTCTTTGCGACCGCCCACAACGGCGCACGCGACCCCTTGTTCAAATGGGTCGAGCCGCTGCTCATCGATCGCAACATCCTGATCACCCGCAAGGGCTCGGGCGTCACCGCCGGCAATCTGGACGAGGCGAAGAAATATACGGTCGGCACGCAGCGCGAGGATTACACCGAGACGATCCTGAAGGAAAAGGGTTTCACCAAGCTCGATGTCGCCAGCGACTTCAATGCGACGCTGCGCAAGCTGCTTGGCGGGCGCATCGACATGATGCCGATCTCCGAACTCTATTTCGAAAAGTTGAAAGCCGACCAGCCGGTGGAATTGGTGACCGTGCTCTCCGCCCAGCCAATGGGCATCGCCTGCGAGAAGAACTTTCCGGACGATCTGCGCGCCAGGATGCAGGCAGCTCTCGACAAGCTGATCGCCGATGGCGACCAGAAGCAGATCTTCCTGAAATACGGCATGAACCTGTCGGAATGACTCCGAAGACAACTGCCCTTTCCGCTTGACTTTGCTTTCATTTCGCGGTGGTGAACGGCGGGAAGTTCTAAACGCGTCGCGATCTTTCAGATTTGCTCCTCGCGCTTTAGGTCTTTGTTTTTACGCATGTGGTTGTCGCAAAACCGCTGCACACTTTGCGCGACATGCTTTAGCGAGGAAAGACAGGCCATGCTGATCATCGCGGGTCTCGGCAATCCCGGCGGCAAATACGCCGGCAACCGCCACAATATCGGCTTCATGGCCGTCGACGCCATCCATCGGCGCCACGGCTTTTCGCCCTGGTCGAAGAAGTTCAGGGCCGAGATCGCCGAGGGCGAGGTCGGCGGCGAGAAAGTGCTGCTGATGAAGCCGCAGACCTTTATGAACCTTTCCGGCGAGTCCGTCGGCGAAGCGATGCGTTTCTACAAGCTCCAGCCGGCCGATCTCGTGGCCATCTACGACGAGCTCGACCTTCCTGAGGGCAAGGCGCGGCTGAAGACCGGCGGCGGCCACAACGGCCACAACGGCATCAAGTCGCTCGATGCGCATTGCGGCAGGGAATACCGGCGGCTACGCCTCGGTATCGGCCATCCCGGCATCAAGGAAATGGTGCAGAACCATGTGCTCGGCGATTTCGCCAAGGCCGACAAGGCCTGGCTGGAGCCGCTTCTCGACACGCTCGCCGACAATGCCGACATGCTGGTGCGAAACGAAGATTCGCAGCTGATGAACAAGATCGCGCTGGCGCTCGGCGGAAAGGCCGAAGAGGAGAAACCGGCGAAGGAAAAGAAGGACGCCGAGAAGAAGCCGGCCGGCCAGTCACATATCCATCGGGCCCGCAACCACAATCAGCCGAAGTTGCCGGCCACCGGCCCGATGGCCGACATGCTGAAAAAGATGTTCGGCAAAAAGGGCGATTGAGACCGATGCCGGATCAAGACGTCGTCATCCGCCCGGCTGCCCGCGGCGATCTTGCCGGTCTCATGAGGCTTTACCGTCACCTGAACCCCACCGATCCGGTTCTTGACGAGGCCATCGCCGAAGAACGCTTTTTCGCCATCCTGGCCCAGCCCGGCATGACCGTCTTCATCGGTTTTGCGGGTGAGGTCGCCGTCGCCACCGTCACAAGCGTCGTCGTGCCGAACCTGACACGGAACGGCGCGCCCTATGCGCTCATCGAAAACGTCGTCACCCATGCCGATCATCGCAAGCGCGGCTATGCCCGCGCCGTCATCGGCCACGCGGTCGCAGACGCCTGGAACGACGGATGCTACAAGGTGATGCTGCTTACCGGCTCGAAGAATCCGGCAACGTTGCGCTTCTATGAGAATTGCGGTTTCGTGCAGGACAAGACCGGCTATCAGATCCGCCGGCCCTGAATCCATATTCGGGGCGGCCCTCGGAAAACGCCTATTCCTCCGGTTCGGTGGTGAACATCAGCGGAAAGCCCATGCCCTTGGCAAGGTCGATGCCTTCCTTGGCCTTGGTCTCGGCGATGTCCCTGACGCAGACCACGACCACGCAGGAACCCAGCTTGTGCGCCGTCATCATCACCCGGTAGCCGGTCTCCTCGCTCATGCGGAAGACGGCCTTCAGGATCATGATCACCAATTCGCGCGGCGTATAATCGTCATTGACGAGAATGACCTTGTAGAGCTTCGGCTTGTCCAGCTTGAGCTTCACTTTGGCCTTCGGTTTCAGGGCAATGTCATTGTCACTCATCGGAAAAATCCACCCGTTGATGACATGGGGTCAGCAATCTTCAAAACCATCTAATCATTGTCGATGACGAATTTTTGACGGTTAGCCGGTGCGGCTCCCGACCTCAAACGGGCAGGAGCTGGTCGCCGGCATCGTCACCGAAAGGTCAACTTCGTCTATGCGAACAGCGACCGGCATTCTGGTGAAATCAGCAATACGTCCAAATCTCCGTCGCTTTCAAGAATAGGCCAGCACCGATCCGTCGGCAAGTGAGCGACGCTAAAAGCTCTCTAAGACTTGACCATATTGCTCCTTTATCCCATAGGCACCAGCAAGGAATTCAAGAACAGCAGGTTTTAGCCATGGGCTTCAAATGCGGTATCGTCGGGCTGCCGAATGTCGGCAAATCGACCCTCTTCAACGCGCTCACCAAGACGGCGGCGGCACAGGCGGCGAACTACCCCTTCTGCACCATCGAGCCGAACACCGGCGAAGTCGCCGTTCCCGATCCGCGCATGCGCAAGCTTGCCGACATCGCCAAGTCGAAGGAACTGATCCCGACCCGCATCTCCTTCGTCGATATCGCCGGCTTGGTGCGCGGCGCCTCGAAAGGTGAAGGCCTCGGCAACCAGTTCCTCGCCAATATCCGCGAGGTCGACGCCATCGTCCATGTGCTTCGCTGCTTCGAAGACAGCGACATCACCCATGTCGAGGGCCGCATCAATCCGGTCGCCGATGCCGAGACTATCGAGACCGAGCTGATGCTTGCCGACCTCGAAAGCCTGGAGCGCCGCACCGAGCAGACGCGCAAGCGCGCCACCGGCAAGGACAAGGAATCGGTGGCGATGCTGCCGATCATGGATGCCTCGCTGAAGCTGCTCAACGAAGGCAAGCCGGTTCGCACGCTGCTGTCGACGCTCGATGCGGAAGAAATCGTCATCCTCAAGAGCCTCAATCTTCTGACCTCGCATCCGGTGCTCTACGTCTGCAACGTCGCCGAAGGCGATGCCTCGACCGGCAACGAATTCACCGAAGCCGTTGCCGTCATGGCGAAGGAACAGGGTGCCGAAACCGTCGTCATCTCGGCGGCGATCGAGTCTGAGGTCGCCCAGCTTCCCGAGGAGGAAGCCAAGGAATTCCTCTCCGCCCTCGACCTTGACGAGGCCGGCCTCGACCGGCTGATCCGTGCCGGCTACAAGCTGCTCCACCTCATCACCTATTTCACTGTCGGCCCGAAGGAAACGCGCGCCTGGACGATCGAGCGCGGCACCAAGGCGCCACAGGCCGCCGGCGTCATCCATTCGGATTTCGAGCGTGGCTTCATCCGCGCCAACACCATCGCCTATGACGACTACATCAAATACAACGGCGAAGTCGGCGCCAAGGATGCCGGCAAGGCGCGCGACGAAGGCAAGGAATACGTCGTCCAGGACGGCGACGTCATCCACTTCCGCTTCAACACCTGAACGGAAATTGCCGCTATCCCGATCAATTCATTTCGCCCAAATCGCTCAGCGGTTTGGGCGAAATCGTAAGATTTACGGGGTTGCCCCTAAGACGGCCGGCGGCAGTCTTTGCGAAATGGCAGCCGGCAGTGCCCGCAGCACGATGCGGCGCAGCGGCATCCAGCCGGTACCGATGATGAGCACGATCGCTCCGACGACGATCAGCGTCGTGAAGATATAGGTGTCAACCGTCGCACTCCCTTGCCGGAAAATGCCGTAGATCGCAAAACCGAGCGACAGCAGGCCTGACGTGACGAAGGCGCGTCGATCGATGACAAGGCCGATCAGCATCAACACCACCACGCTGATAACAATGATGGGTGTCTTGATCGATACCTCCTGGGCAACATCGAGCAAATTGCCGTCGAACGACATCAGCAGCCTTACGCTGAAGAGCAGGGCCGGTGCCGCGCCGAGGTGAAGCCAGAAGGCGATATCGGAGCGTGTTGTCCGGCGCAGCCGATCGCCGAGGTCGAAATAGAGCGCCGTTGCAAACAGCCCGAGCGCGCAAACGAGGAAGACCACCGCGAGCAGGAGGGGATGGTTGGCGAAGAATTGCGGATCGCCGCTCGCCCATTGCATGAGGCGCAATAGCAGGGTGAGCACCAGCGCAAGGGCCGAGGTGATGCAGAGCGCCAGCGACAGAGGCACGCGATACCGGGCATAATAGAGGCCGAGAATGATCGGGAAGCCGGCGACGAACTGCGTCGCCTCCGCCCCGATATCATTGAAGGCTGATGTTCCCGGCTTGAAGAAGAAGGACATCAGCACGAATGTCCAGCAGAACAGCGCAATCGTCAGGCTGACGGCCGGCAAAGCGAGCCGCTGGCGGCGCACCAGGATTTCCGAAAGCACGATGATCGCAGGCAGCACGGCATAAAGTGCGGCAAGCCCCCAGAGGCCGCCGAGCGCCACCACGACGCCGATGGTGATCAGCACATCGTGGAAGCCGCGCACAAAGCGTGGCGTCTCGGTATCCGACCAGGCCTGCCCCTCCGCTTCCATTGCCGGCTGTGCCTCAGCGATGACGACCCCGCGCTCCGTCAGGAACGGCAAAAGCCGCACGCCCGCCTGCGGCGAAATCAGCTCCTGGCGCACGGCCTCGTCGAGTATCGACCTTAGTTCAGTCATGCCGGTTTATCTCCCCGGAATCATTGAGCCCGCGCGGATGCTATTGTAAGCATTGTGCGCTGCATATGGCGGGAGGAGCGAATGTCGGCAGAAAAGCTTTCCTTCGAGGATTTCCAGCCCGGCCGCCGCTTCGCGCTTGGCCCGAAGCCGGTGACCACAGAGGAAATCATTGAGTTCGCAAGCGAATTCGACCCACAACCGATGCATCTCGATGAGGCTGCCGGCCGCGCCAGCATTCTCGGCGGCCTTGCCGCCTCCGGCTGGCATACCTCTTCGATGTTCATGCGCATGATGGCCGACAGCTACGTGCTGAACTCGCTCTGCGAAGGTGCGCCGGGCGTCGACCTGATGGAATGGCGAAAGCCGGTGCTTGCCGGCGACACGCTGTCCGGCCACTCGACCGTGCTTGAAGCCCGGCCGATGCGATCGCGCCCCGGCATGGGCATCGTCAAGTTTCGCCACGACGTGGAAAACCAGCGCGGCGAACTCGTCTGCGTCTCGGAGAACTCGGTCATGTTCGGCATGCGCGCCCGGCCCGCGGAAATCGGCATAAACCCGGAGACATCAGCATGAGGATGTCCGAGCTTTACGCGGTTGGCGAGAAGGCCGAGATCGGCAGCTACACTTTTACCGAGGAAAACATCATCCGTTTCGCGACGCGCTACGATCCGCAGCGTTTCCACGTCGACAAAGAAGCCGCCAAGGACACCCTCTTCGGCGATCTCTGCGCCTCGGGCTGGCACACCACCGCCGCCTGGATGCGGACCTTCCTCGCTTTTTGGGAAAGGCAGAGTGCCGCACTCGCGCAAAACGGCCTGACGTCGCCGAACCTCGGTCCTTCGCCCGGTTTCCAGAAACTGCAATGGCTGCGGCCGGTCTTCGCAGGCGACGTCGTCACCTACTCCGTCGCCTTCCTCTCCAGCCGGGCGCTCGCGTCGCGGCCGGGATGGCACCTCAACACCATCCTCTGCGAGGGCGTCAATCAAAACGGCGATGCCGTTATCCGCTTCGAAAGCAGCGTGCTCGAATTCGACTGACGCTGAAGGCAGCAGGACGAGGGCTCAGTGGCCGGAGAATTCGACCAGCGTATGCACGACGACGCCGAGCTCTTCCAGCTTCCTGCGGCCGCCAAGATCCGGCAGGTCGATGACGAAACAGGCGCCAACCACTTCCGCGCCGATCTGGCGCAGCAGCTTCGTGGCACCCACCGCCGTGCCGCCGGTGGCGATCAGGTCGTCGACCAGGATCACCTTCTCGCCGGGCTGGACAGCATCGCGATGCATCTCCATCTCGTCGACGCCATATTCCAGGCTGTAGGCGATGCGCACGGTCTCGTGCGGCAGCTTACCTTTCTTGCGGATCGGTACGAAACCTGAGGAAAGCTGGTGCGCCACCGCGCCGCCGAGGATGAAGCCGCGCGCCTCCATGCCGGCGATCTTGTCGATCTTCGTGCCCGCATAGGGCTGCACGAGTTCGTCGACCGCCCGGCGGAAAGCCCGAGGGTTGCCAAGCAGCGTGGTGATGTCGCGGAAGATGATGCCGGGCTTGGGATAGTCAGGAATGGAGCGGATGCTGGCTGCGAGCTCCGAAATCGTATTGTTCATGGAAAATCCATATCTGCGAACGCATGAAACTGGCTGGACTTTATCAATTGCCAGGGGCGGAACCAACAAAAAAGGCGACCCGTAGGCCGCCTTTCGAAATCCGGCGGGGAACCGCTCAATGTTCCTTATTGGCATAGATCGAGCGCTTCGTCAGGTAGATCAGCACCGTGAAGATCGCCAGGAAAATCATGACCATGAAGCCGGTGCGCTTGCGCTCATCGAGATGCGGCTCAGCGGCCCACATCAGGAAGGCGGTAACGTCCCTCGAATACTGGTCGACCGTCGCCGGCGCGCCATCGTCATAGGTCACCTGGCCGTCAGAGAGCGGCTTCGGCATGGCAAGGACGGCGGCAGCATTGAAATAAGGGTTATAATGTCCGCCCTGCGGCACCTGGAAACCGGCCGGCGGCTCTTCATAGCCGGTCAGCAGTGCGTGGATATAGTCCGGGCCGCTTTCCTGATATTGCGTGAAAATGTCGAAAACGAACTGCGGAAAGCCGCGCTCGATTGAGCGGGCCTTGGCGATCAACGAAAAATCGGGCGGAGCCGCGCCATTGTTGGAAGCAGCCGCGGCTTCAGCATTGGGGAAAGGCGACGGGAAGTAATCGGAAGGAACCGCCTTGCGGGTAAACATCTCGCCGCTGGCGTCGGGACCGTCCTGGACCTCGTAATTCGCGGCGAAGGCCTTCACCTGCGCCTCGGAATAGCCGAGTTCGTCCAGCGTGCGGAAAGGCACGAGCTTCATCGAATGACAGGCTGCACAGACTTCCGTGTAGACCTTGAGGCCGCGCTGGAGCTGGCCCTTGTCGTAATGGCCGAACGGACCGGCGAAAGACCATTCCTCCTCCTTCGGATGCTTCAGCGGATAATGCGGCGTCTCACCTTCCGCGTGATGGGCCGGAGCCGCACCGTTGGCGGGCGTCGCCTCCTGGGCCAGCACCGCACTGCCGAGACCGGCGGCGAATGCGAACGAGAGAATGCTTGTAACAAGCGTTTTCATATTTCTATTCCCTTCCGTCGCTCGCTTATGCCTTGACCGCTGCGGTCTTGTTGCGCTTTTCGAGCACCGCTTCGGTGATCGAATTCGGGATGCGGCGCGGTGTTTCCACCAAGCCGAGAACCGGCATCGCGACCAGAAAGAAAGCGAAGTAGAGGAGTGTGCAGATCTGCGAGATCGTGGTGAACAGGCCTTCCGCCGGCTGCGAGCCGAGCCAGCCGAGGATGATCGCGTTGATCACGAACAGCCAATAGAACAGCTTGTACCAGGGGCGGTAGACGGCGGAACGGACCTTTGAGGTATCGAGCCAGGGCAGGAAGAAGAGCACGATGATCGCGCCGAACATCACGAGCACGCCGCCGAGCTTGGAATCGATCGGGCCGACGTTGAAGGTGATCGAACGCAGCATCGCGTAGAACGGCAGGAAGTACCATTCCGGAACGATGTGGGCTGGCGTCTTCAACGGGTCGGCCGGGATGTAGTTGTCGGCATGGCCGAGGAAGTTCGGCATGTAGAAGACGAAATAGGCATAGACCAACAGGAACACCGATACGCCGAGCGCATCCTTCATTGTCGCATAGGGCGTGAAGCGCACCGTGTCCGTCTTCGTCTTGACCTCGACGCCCGTCGGGTTCGTCTGGCCGACGACGTGCAGCGCCCAGATGTGCAGGACGACGACGCCGGCGATCATGAAGGGCAGCAGGTAATGCAGCGAGAAAAAGCGGTTCAGCGTCGGCTGTTCGACGGCAAAGCCGCCGAGTAGGAACTGCTGCAACCATTCGCCAATCAGGGGAAAGGCCGAGAAGAAGCCGGTGATGACGGTCGCACCCCAGAAGGACATCTGGCCCCAGGGCAGAACGTAACCCATGAAGCCAGTCGCCATCATCAGGAGATAAATGACCACACCGAGAATCCAGAGAATTTCTCGCGGCGCCTTGTAGGAGCCGTAGTAGAGGCCGCGGGCGATGTGCAGGTAGACGGCAACGAAGAAGAAGGATGCGCCGTTGGCATGCATATAGCGCAGCAGCCAGCCCTGGTTGACGTCGCGCATGATCTTTTCAACGGAGTTGAAGGCGACCGACGATTCAGCGGCGTAATGCATGGCGAGCGTGACGCCCGTCAGGATCTGCACCACCAGCATGACGGCGAGCATGGCGCCGAAGGTATAGGCATAGTTCAGGTTACGCGGAACCGGGTAGGCGATGAAGCTGTCATAGACCATGCGCGGCAGTGGAAGGCGCGCATCGACCCATTTCTCGAGGCCGGTTGATGGCTCGTAGCTGGAATGGCCACTCATATATCAGTCTCCCCTCAACCGATCTTGATTTTGGTATCGGACACAAATGAAAAGGTCGGGATCGCCAGGTTCTCGGGCGCAGGACCCTTCCGGATGCGGCCGGCCGTGTCGTAGACCGAGCCATGGCAGGGACAGAACCAACCATTGTATTCGCCGGCCTGGCCGAGCGGGACGCAACCGAGATGAGTGCAGGTACCGACCATGACGATCCAGTTTTCCTTGCCTTCGCCGCCCGAGCGGTCGACGCCCGTTGCCTGAGCCTCGGCAGGAAGGTTTGCATTGCGAGCTGCCGGATCCTTAAGGTCCGACACGGGAACATCGGCTGCGGCCTTTACTTCTTCCGGCGTGCGATTGCGGATGAAGATCGGCTTGCCGCGCCACTTGACTGTCAGCGACATGCCGGGCTCGAGGCTGGCAACGTCGACTTCGATGGAGGCGAGAGCAAGCGTCGAAGCGTCAGGACGCATCTGATCGATGAACGGCCAAGCGACCGCGACGGCGCCGACGGCGCCCGCCATACCAGTGGTGAGATAAAGGAAATCACGGCGAGTGGGTTCGCCCGTGCCCTCGCTTGTCGTTTCGTGTTCGCTCACGGCTAACATCCTCTGCGCAATTTTCGCGGAATTCCGCCCTACCCCTCTACCGGCGAATCTCTCTAGACACAATTCGGCCATAGATTCCCCAGCAATCCGGCGCGTTCTATGCTTGATCGCAAATTATGTCCAGCCTTGGCAAGGGGATGAGGGCACAATGTCGCGGGAAATTTCGGATGAATTTTTTAAGGCAAACACGCGCCTGCCATTATGTTGCATTGCAACAAAAATGCCCTCGTGATAGGCGCAGTCCGAGCCATGCCAGTGAGCCGGACCGGAGCGGATGAGAGACACGATTTTTTGCGTATTCAGCGTTCTTACGACGCTTGTTCTCGCCATCGTCTCCCTGCGATACGTCACCGATTTCTATCTGCTCTCCTTCTTTTACAGCTTCCAGGTTCATCTGGCGGCAGCCGGCGCGGTGGCCTCGGTCGCTGCCCTTCTCGTCAAGCGGCACTGGTATGGCCTGCTGACCCTAGCAGTATCGGTGGTTCTTGCAGTCCATGGCATCGTGATGATGCGCGAATTCGTCGAACCATCAGTCGAGGAGAGCCGCACGGCCCTGTTCAGGCTAATGTCCTTCAATATCGAGAACGATAATTTCGCAAACGGCCCTGACATCGCCGACATGGTCATCGCCTCAGGCGCCGATGTCGTCAACATCCTGGAGGCCGAGCCGCTGCTGTCGGAACTGCCGCGGTTGTTGAAGACCTATCCCTATTATATCGGCTGCGGTGTCGGCATGGAACAATGCGATACGCTGGTGCTGTCGAAGCGTCCGCTGATCGAACCCCGCATCCGCAATCTCGGCCTGCTCTGGCGCAACCGGCTGACGATCTCGACAATCGATTTCGATGGCCAGAAGGTCAATTTCCTCGCCGCGCACCTGACAAAACCTTATTACGACGAGTTCCACGGCCTCGAAATCTGGGATCTAGCAGAGATCATCCCTTCCCTTTCGGGACCGCTCGTCCTTGCCGGTGATTTCAATACGTCGATTTTGGCGCCCGACGTGCAGTATCTCATGCGCACTCAAGGCTTGGGCACGGCATCGCTGGAGCCCGCGACATGGCCGATCCGCGCCGGCGCCTTCGGTATTCCTATCGATCATATCTTTACCCGGGCGCCGCTGCGGCTGAAATCGGTCCGCCGCATCGAGAACGGCTTCGGATCAAATCATTTTGGCCTCATGGCGGAATTCGTCGTCGACCCTTGAGCCCGCATCCTCGTCCGTAGCAAGGAAGCCGCCGGACTGGCGCGCCCAAAGTTCGGCATAGAGCCCGCCGTGGCGAAGCAGTGCGTCATGGCTGCCTTCCTCGATGATCCGTCCGAGATCGACGACGATCAGCCGGTCGAGCGCGGCGATCGTCGACAGCCGATGGGCGATCGCAAGCACCGTCTTGCCTTCCATGATCCGATGGAGATTGGACTGGATGGCTTCTTCCACCTCCGAATCGAGCGCTGATGTCGCCTCGTCGAGAACGAGGATCGGCGCGTCCTTCAGCATGACGCGGGCAATGGCGATACGCTGCCGCTGCCCGCCGGACAGTTTGACGCCGCGTTCGCCGACATGCGCATCGAAACCTCTGCGGCCCTGCTGATCCTGCAGGCGTTCGATGAAGTCGATGGCTTCGGCGCGCCTAGCCGCCTCGACCAGCCCCTCCTCACCGGCATCGGGCCGTCCGAACAGGATGTTGTCACGCACCGAACGATGCAGCAGCGAGGTGTCCTGGCTGACGACGCCGATCTGCATCCTGAGAGATTCCTGCGTCACGGCTGCAATATCCTGGCCGTCGATCAGAATACGGCCGTCCTGAATATCGTAGAGGCGCAGCAGCAGGTTCATCAGCGTCGATTTCCCCGCGCCCGAACGGCCGACGATCCCGACCTTTTCGCCCGGGCGGATGGTCAGCGAGAAATTCTCGACGACCGGCTGATGGCCCTTGCCGTAGCGGAAGGAAACATTGTCGAAGCGGACACCGGGCTGCCGGATTACCAGGGTCTTCGCATCAGCCCGATCGACGAGCCCCAGAGGCTGGGAGATCAGCTCGGCAGCGTTCTGGATGGTGCCGAGGTTGCGCATGATGCCGTTGAATTGCGTCATCAACCGTCCGAGCAGGAAATTCAGCCTGAGCACCAGCGCCAGCGAAAACGCCACCGCACCCGAGCTGATGAGGCCGCGCAGCCAGAGATCGACGCTCAGTCCCGCCATCGTCACGATCATCAGGCCGGAGAGCAGCGCCATCGAGGCCCTGACGCCGGTGATGAACCGCGTGAAGCGCAGCACCGTATCCTGATAGATATCGAAGCCTTGCCGCATGTAGCGGTCGGTCTCCTCGTCGCGTGCAAACAGCTTCAGCGTCTGCATGTTGCTGTAGGAATCGACCATCCTGCCGTTCAGCATCGATCCGGCTTCCGCCGTTTCGCGGGAATGATGGCGGATCCGCGGGACAAAGTGGCGCGCCAGCAGGCTGAAGGCGCCAAGCCAGAACAGCACGACGGCGGCAAGGGAAAAGTCCAGCCGGGCGACGAGCACGAGCGTCGTTGCGGCATAGATGCCGACGAACCAGACGCTTTCCATCAGCGAGGTGACGAGATCGCCGGTGGCCTGCCCCGCCGACCAGACCTTGGTGACGATGCGTCCGGAGAAATCGCTCTGGAAGAACGACAAGGATTGCCTGGAGACGTGGAGATAGGATTGCCAACGTGCGAGATTGTAGAAGCCCGGCGTGATCACCTGCTGATCGACGAGCGCGATCAGGAAGGCGATGACGAAGCGCACCAGCCCGATGAGGGCGAGCATGCCGAACAATTCGCCGCCATGGGCTGCGAGAAGGCCGCTCCAGCCGGCACCCGGGGTGATGCTGCCGAGGATATCGACGAGCCGCCCGACAAACCAGAAGAGCGCAGCCTCGATCGCCGCCGACGCGCCGCCGAGAACGAGCATGGCGATGAACGGCATCCTCGCCTGGCCGATATAGAACCAGATGAATCCGAGCGTCGAGCGCGGCGGCTGGAGATTGTCGCGTGGGCGGAACGGATCGATCCAGGTTTCGAACCGGCGGAGGATGGGGCTTAGGAACATAGAAGCGATATAGGCGGAATAACCGGACCGGCAAAGGGAATGAAAAGCGACCGAAACCTTATATTTTGGTAATTATCGGTAACATCGGCGGCATACCCATTGAATGCCCCCGAACCGGTCACAATCTCACGTTACGATCGCGCTTTACCGGAGACCACTTCCATGGAAACGAAAATGCTCGATGTGCATGTTCCGCTTCCGCTTGCAGAAAGGCTGGATGCCCTGGCGTTCGCCCTGGGGTTGCCGCGCGACGAGATCGTCGCGGAGGCCATTGCCACCTGGATCGATCAGGAGGAGCACCGCCGCTTGGTCGCGCTGCGCACGATCGCCGCCGCCAACACCATGGTGGTCGTCGAGCATCACCGCGTGATCGATTGGGCCGACAGTCTTTGAACGGATAAGGGGCAAACGCAGTCAGGCCTTCAGCAACCGTCCGGCAAGCTTATAGCCATCCTAAGAATTAAAGAGGCCCTCTCCGCTTTCGCAGGGAGGGCCTCATTCATCTTATTCCGCAGCCTCTTCCGCTTCGTCGGCGTGATCGGAGAGGAAGCCGCCGGACTGGCGGTTCCAGAGGTCGGCATAGATACCGCCTGCTTCGATCAGTTCGCCGTGCGAGCCGGCCTCGATGATCCGGCCCTTGTCGAGCACGATCAGCCGGTCCATCTCCGTCAGCGTCGACAGCCGGTGGGCGATGGCGATCACCGTCTTGCCCTCCATCAAGGCGAAGAGGTTTTCCTGGATCGCCGCCTCGACTTCCGAATCGAGCGCCGAGGTCGCCTCGTCGAGCACCAGGATCGGCGCGTCCTTCAGGAAGACGCGGGCGATCGCGACGCGCTGCCGCTGGCCGCCTGACAGTTTGACGCCGCGTTCGCCGACCTGCGCGTCGAGCCCCGCGCGCCCCTGCATGTCGACGAGGCCTTCGATGAACTCCCAGGCATTGGCGCGTTTGGCGGCCTCGATCACCTCGTCGTCCGTTGCTTCGGGACGACCATAGGCGATGTTATCGCGGATCGAGCGATGCAACAGCGAGGTGTCCTGCGTCACCACGCCGATCAGCGAACGCAGGCTTTCCTGCGAGACACCGGCGATATCCTGCCCGTCGATGGTGATGCGGCCGGCCTCCAGATCGT
Source organism: Rhizobium sp. WYCCWR 11152 (assembly GCF_013087615.1). Taxonomy (NCBI): domain Bacteria; kingdom Pseudomonadati; phylum Pseudomonadota; class Alphaproteobacteria; order Hyphomicrobiales; family Rhizobiaceae; genus Rhizobium; species Rhizobium sp. WYCCWR 11152. The sequence continues at coordinate 400,587 of NZ_JABFCP010000006.1, forward strand.
AAAAGCGCAGCAGCAGGTTCATCAGCGTCGTCTTGCCGGCGCCGGAACGGCCGACCAGACCGACCTTCTCGCCTGCCTTGATGTCGAGCGACAGGTTGTCGATGATGCCCTTGCTCTTGCCGTAGTGGAAGCGGATGCGGTCGTAGTGGATCGCGCCCTTCTTCGCCGTCAGGGTGGGTGCGCCCGGCTTGTCGACGATGTCGTGCTGTTTGCTCATCATCTCCATGCCGTCATAGACCGTGCCGATATTCTCGAACAGCGCCGAGACTTCCCACATGATCCATTGCGACATGCCGTTGACGCGCATGGCAAGACCGATAGCGATGGCGATGGCGCCGACCGAGATGGCCCCGTTCAGCCAGAACCAGATCGACAGGCCCGAGATGACGAAGAGCGCAACGCAGTTGTTCATGTAGACGAAGATGTGGAAGAGCGTCACCTTGCGCATCTGCTTGTGTACGGTCTGGAGGAACTCGTCCATGCCCTCCTTGGCATAGACCTCCTCGCGGCCCGAATGCGAAAACAGCTTGACCGTCGCGATATTCGTATAGCTGTCGACCACGCGGCCCGTCATCATCGAACGCGCATCCGCCTGCGCCGCCGCGATCTTGCGAAGCCGCGGCACGAAATAGGCGACGATGCTGATATAGACCGCGAGCCAGACGAGGATCGGGATCATCAGCCGCCAGTCCGCCGCCGCAATCACGATGATCATCGTCAGGAAGTAAGTGACGACATAGACGAAGACGTCGAGGATCTTCATCACCGTTTCGCGTACGGCAAGCGAGGTCTGCATCACCTTGGTGGCGACACGCCCGGCAAACTCGTTGGCGAAGAACGACATGCTGTGGCGCAGCAGGAAGCGGTGCATCTGCCAGCGTGCGATCATCGGATAATTGCCGAGCATCATCTGGTGCATGATGAGCGAATCGAGCCCGGCTACCACAGGCAGGCCGACCAGCACCAGTGCCGCCATCCAGAAAAGCTTGTGGCCTTCTCTCTCCAGGAATGTGGCGCGGTCGGCATTGGTCAGCCAGTCGACGATGTCGCCGAGGAACTGGAAGAGCGCCACTTCGCCGATAGCGATCAGCGCGGTCAGCACGGCCATCAGGCCGAGCCAGGGTGCAGCCGGCTTGCTGTAATGCCAGCAGAAGGCAAAGAGACCTTTCGGCGGGGCGACAGGGTCCTCGCTTGGAAAGGGATTGAGTCGCTGTTCGAACCAGCCAAACATGAAATTGCTCCGAAACGTCAGCGTTCCGGCTCCCGGCTTCGCGCCATCCCAGCGCTATGCAAGCACATATGGGAACCGAACGTTCAAGGGGCGAGGCTGAGACAGCCGCACAATGGATCAAAAAAGGAAATTCAGGGAAGAAACCCGCCCTATCGGCGGAAAATCGCACTGCTTGGCATCATGGCCGGGAGGCGCACATACAGCAAAATATTCATTCTGGCGCTCCTTGCTGGCGATTGAAGATATGCACCGATAACGCGAAAACGAGGAATTTTCCAGCCCTGTTGTGCCAAAAAATTCATCTCTTCGGGTCAAAACGCGCCCTGTTGCGCCGAAATCACAGTTGCATTAGGCCTTGAGCGGCGAAAGCGGGAAAACGGCGCATCATGACTTCACTCAGACTGGCACTCTATCAGCCGGATATAGCAGGCAATACCGGCACCGTCCTGCGTCTCGCCGCCTGTCTTGGCTTCGCTGTCGATCTGATCGAACCCGCCGGCTTCGACATCTCCGACCGCAACCTGAAACGGGCCGGCATGGACTATATCGCCGCCGCCGCCCTCACCCGCCATGTCAGCTGGGACCGCTTCGAGGCATGGCGTCTGACCACCGGCCGCCGCCTGATCCTCGCCTCGACCAAGGCTGCGGAGCGCTACACCGATCTTGCTTTCCGCCCGGACGATGTCCTGCTCTTCGGTCGTGAAAGCGCCGGCGTGCCGGATCAGGTGCATGAAGCAGCCGATGCGCGCGTGCTGATCCCGATGATCGAAGGCCAGCGGTCGATCAACCTCGCCGTCTCGGCCGCGATGATCGTCGGCGAGGCGATGCGCCAAACCGTCTGGGCCTGACGGACACCGGCGCTGGCGGAGCAAAGCTGGCGGAATTGCCGATCCCCTCCCGAATATGTCGCAAAATAGCGTTGTCTATCTGTCAAACCGGCGTATATTTATTAGCCGGGCAATCAAAAATTCAGCATTGGCTTCCATGATTCCAACAAGTTGGAATGGCCATGTGAGGAAAACCGCATTTCTCCAGATCTGTGAAAGAAGAATAAAAACAATAAAATGGACTCTACAATCATCATGATCAACCTGTTCGGCGCCGTGGCTCTGTTGCTGTTCGGCCTCGCGCAGGTAAAGGATGGCGTGTCCAGGGCCTTCGGCGCCCGCCTGAGAACAGGTCTGGCGACCGGCACGCGCGGCAGCCTTCGTTCTTTCCTGTCGGGCCTCGTCGCAACCATCGCGCTGCAGAGCTCCACGGCAACGGCGCTGATGACGGCCTCCTTCGTCGAGCGTGACCTGATCAAGCCGCGCATGGCGCAGATCGTCCTGCTCGGCGCCAATGTCGGCACCGCGATCACCGCCTGGATCGTGGCAACGGGCATCGAATGGCTCTCTCCGCTTCTGATCCTTGCCGGCATCGTGCTTTGCCGCGGCCGTTCCAGCGCCAGCCAGGGCGGCGGCACAGCGCTGATCGGCATCGGGCTGATGCTGTTGTCGCTGCACCTCCTTGGCCTTGCGACGGAACCGATGCGCGCCTCTCCCGCCCTAGCCGCCTTCATCGGCCTGCTGGACGGCGCCCTGCCCGTGGCCATGATCGTCTCGGCAGCACTTGCCTTCGCGTCCTCGTCGAGCCTTGCGGTGGTGGTGCTCATCCTGTCGCTCGCCTCAGCCGGCATGGTCTCCGCCGAACTTGTCATCGTGCTCGTGCTCGGCGCCAATCTCGGCGGCGCAATACCGCCTGTCGTCGCGACATTGTCCGGGCCGGCTTCGGCTCGGCGCGTCACCCTCGGCAATCTCGCCGTCCGCACGCTCGGCTGCCTCATCGCCCTGCCGCTGGCGGGATATGGCGCGGAACTCATCCAAATGCTGCCCTTCGGCCCTGCCAAGCTGCCGGTCGATGCGCATCTTGCCTTCAACCTTCTGCTGGCCGCGCTGGCCTGGCCATTCTCCCGGCCGCTCGCCGCCCTGATGGCCCGGCTGGTGCCGGATCAGGCCGAGCCTGACAGCGCCCCGAAATATCTGGATGCGCAGGAGCTTTCGACGCCGGTCGTTGCCCTTGCCAGCGCCACCCGCGAAGTGCTCGGCGTCGGCGACCTGATCGAGCGCATGCTGATCCGGGTCTCCGAAGCTTTCGAGCGTAACGACGCATCGAAGCTTGCCGAGATATCCGCCCTCGAAGACCGCGTCGACCGGCTGCAGCAGGCGGTGAAAGTCTATCTCTCGAAGCTCGGCCGCGAGGGTCTCAGCGACGAGAACGCCCGCCGCTCGATCGTCGTCATCGATTATGCGATCAACCTCGAACATATGGGCGATATCATCGAGAAGGGCTTGCTGGAGCAGGTAGCAAAGAAGATCTCCCTTGGCCTGAAATTTTCCGAGGACGGTCATCAGGAACTGCGCAAGCTGTTCGACCTGACCATCGACAATCTGCGCGTCGCCCAGACGATCTTCGTCACCCGCGATTTCAATCTGGCGCGCCAGATGATGGAGGTAAAGGTCGAGGTGCGCCGGATGGAGAAACAGTCTGCCGAGCGCCACCTCGAACGCCTGCGTGACGGACGCGCCGACAGCCTGCAGACGAGTTCGCTGCATCTCGACATGCTGCGCGACCTGAAACGCATCAACGCCCACATCGTCTCCGTGGCGCATCCGATCATGGATGAAAACGGCCTGCTGATCGAAAGCCGCGTGCGCGCCACTGCGAAGTGACGGTCAGTCGGCCGAAGGCAGGCGGCGCATGGTGAATTCGATCTGGTCGCCGTCGAGCTGGCGCCAGCTTTCCACCTCGGTCCAGTAGGCGGCTTTCGGATATTCGTCGAACCATTCGCGCGCCTTGGCGCGTGCGTCCATGAGGCCGAGGCAATATGTCTCACGCACGAAATGGTCTTTCTTGCTCGGGGGATTTTCCGCCCGATGTCTCGCTATCCTGCGCTTCAGGCCGTCGAAGGACGGAGGCCCTGGAACTTTCTTCATCAAACCTACCTCCTCGGAAAAGGTAGTATCGAAATTCTTGATTTGCGAGTCGAATCTTGGAAGTGCTCGGCGGTGCTTGCCTCGGCTTGGCGAGATGCAGCACCAACTGCTAATCATGGCGTGCAATCAAGAATGAGCGAGTCGCCTCCGACGGAGATGCCGACCGTTGGAGGCGTAAATGGAACGACCGGAACTGCCGATCGGCTTGCCTGACGATATCGAAGAGAAGAAGGCTGCCGCCCGCAATTGGTTCGAGGGATTGCGCGATACGATCTGCGCCTCCTTCGAAGCCATCGAGGATGAGTTGGAAGGGCCGCTTTCCGACCAGGAGCCCGGCCGCTTCGTCGCCAAGGACTGGTCACGCGAAAACGGCGCCGGCGGCGGTGGCCGGATGTCGATGATGGAAGGCCGCGTCTTCGAAAAGGTCGGCGTCCATACCTCCACTGTCTACGGCGAATTCGCCCCGGATTTCCGCGCCCAGATACCCGGCGCCAAGGACGATCCGCGTTTTTGGGCCTCGGGCATCTCGTTGATCGCCCATCCCGTGAACCCAAACGTTCCGGCCGTGCACATGAACACTCGCATGGTCGTCACCACCAGCCGCTGGTTCGGCGGTGGCGCCGACCTGACGCCGGTGCTGTCGCGCCGCCGCACGCAGGAGGACGAAGACAGCCAGCTCTTCCACAAGGCCATGGAGATCGCCTGCCGCAATCATGCCGTCGCCGATTACGACGCCTACAAGGCCTGGTGCGACGACTATTTCTTCCTGAAACACCGCAACGAGGCCCGCGGCATCGGCGGCATCTTCTATGACTGGCTGCATTCAAGCGAGGAAGCCGGCGGCTGGGACGCCGATTTCGCCTTCACGCGTGATGTCGGCCGGGCTTTCGCCATGGTCTATCCAAAAATCGTCCGCTCCAACTTCAATAAATTGTGGACAGAGGCCGATCGCGACGAACAATTGATCCGCCGAGGCCGCTACGTCGAATTTAATCTGCTGTATGATCGCGGCACGATCTTCGGCCTGAAGACCGGCGGCAACGTTGAATCCATTCTCTCTTCGTTGCCCCCCGTCGTCCGCTGGCCATGAAACTGTGATATCTCATCGATAAATTCGAGGTGATAGACCTTCACGAAAACTCAGTGCGTCCTAACTTTATATGTATGTGCGTAACAATCGGAGGAGGATTGTCATGACGATACCAAGTGGCTCGCCAGCGTCCACGGATGTCCAGGAAACATCCCGCACGATCGACACATCCGAGTTTCTGACGCGCATCGCCGAGAAACTGCGGACCAAGAGCGGCTCGGATCTGCCGCTGTCCTGCTTCATCGAGCAGGTCAAGCTGCAACTGGCTGGCGGGAAGTCGCCGGAACAGCTGCAGAACGAAGCAGCGGCCGCCAACAGCAACATGCCCGGTCAGCTTTCGGATACCTACAAAGCCTGGGCGATGCCCGACTGATACGGCCTTTACTGGCCGGCATGTCGATGCCGGCCGGAACCTTCCCTCCCCCCGCACATTCTTAAATCGCGTAAGATCGCGATCGTCGTTGTGTTTCGAACAGAGGAGAAGACCATGCGACTTTTCGAATGCGGCACTCTCGTTCCGGGCTGCGCCTGGCATACACGAGCGGATAGTGACGCCGAGGTGGTCCGCCGTGCCGTCGAGCACCTGAAAGATGCTCACGGCGAAACCACGATCCGCGAGAACATGGTGGATAATATCAAGGCTCGCATCCGTGACGAAGCGACCGCCGCCTGATTATTGCACGCGTTCCTGCAGCCGGGCGAGCAGCACCGCCCGGTCGGAAGCAAAGTTTTCCTCCACCCATTGGTTTTCCAGGCCGGCAAGCAGCTCGCCGACGCGCGGGCCGGACGCGATTCCTGCCGAAATCACGTCGCCGCCGTTCAGCGGAAACTGTGGCTTCTTCCAGTGCATTGCCCTGTCCAGCAGCTTGATAAGCCGCGCCGACCGCGCCATTTCATCGAAATCGCTTTCAGCCTTGCCGCGCGCAACCGCAAGCGCCAGCTTCAGCCGTGTCGAGATGCCGTCGGTGCTGTTGCGGTAAAGCAGCCGTTCGAAGGCGGCCGACGACATCTCGTCATTAACAGGCGCTGCCATTGCCCAGGCCTTGAGAGTGGCCGCTTCCGCATTCGAGAGCTTGAGCCGGGCTGCGAGCGCCTGCATGCGCGCCGCATCGGGCGGCACGATCGCCGCAAGGCGCAGCAAAGGATCGGGCGTCCAGCCGAGCGCCTTTTCGGTGGCGATCAGCGAAGGGATCGCATCGATCCCCCATCGTTCCGATTCCGGCAGGATTTCCGTCAGCACTGCCACCTGCCGCATCCAGAGCAGCGCCCGGCCAGGATCGGCAGCACCTAGCAACTTTCGCAGTTCAGACCAGACGCGTTCTGCCGAAAGCGTCGTCAGTTTCGAACGCGCGACGGAACACGCCTTCAGCCCCTCGGCATCCGGCCGCCCGGAACCGTAATAGGCAAAGAAGCGGAAGAAGCGCAGGATACGCAAATGATCCTCGGCAATACGCCTTGCGGCATCACCGATGAAGCGGATGTTGCGCGTCTCGATGTCGGCAAGCCCGCCAACGAGATCCACCACCTCGCCCTTTGCATCGGCATAGAGCGCGTTGATCGTCAAATCCCGCCGTTCGGCATCTGCCTTCCAGTCCGTGCTGAAGGCAACCTTGGCATGGCGTCCGTCGGTCTCGACGTCGGTGCGAAGGGTCGTCACCTCGAAGGGCTTGCCGTCGATGACGAGCGTCACCGTGCCGTGCTCCAGGCCGGTTGGGACTGCCTTGATGCCGGCCGCCGCCGCCCGCTCCATCACCGCCTCCGGTCTGAGTGTCGTGGCGATGTCGACATCATTGACCGGCAGGCCCATCAGGCTGTTGCGCACCGCTCCGCCAACCACCCGAGCTTCCCCGCCATCGGCCCCACCATCGGCGTTGAGAAGCGCTAAGATCCGGCCAAGGGCCGGGTCGCGGAACCATGCTTGGTCGGCGATGCCGGTCATGCATAAAGCCTTTCGTAAAGCGTGCGGACGATGCCGGCGGTGATGCCCCAGATCATTCTGGTTTCATAGGGCACGCGGTAGAAATGCCGGTCGATGCCGTCGATGACACGTCTGTCGCGGGTGTGATTGGCAGGATCCATCAGGAAGGAAAGCGGCACCTCGAACACGTCGGCCACCTCGGTCGGGTTCAGCGTCAGCGCAAAGCCCGGGGAGACGACGCCGAGCACCGGCGTAATGCGGAAGCCCGTCGAGGCAAGGTAATTCGGCAGCCGCCCGACGGTTTCGACGAAGGAACCAGCCAGGCCGATCTCCTCCTCCGTTTCTCGGATCGCCGCCATTTCGGGCGAGATATCGGCGGGATCGATCGAGCCGCCGGGAAAGGCGATCTGCCCGGAATGTTTGCGCAGCGTCGCCGTGCGCTTGGTGAAGATCACATGCGCTTCATCGCCGTCATCGACGACGGGCACGAGCACGGCGGCGTCGCGCAGCTTGAAAGTCTCGACCTCGGCGACGATATCGGGGTTGAGGATATGGTCTCCATGATCGCGCCAGGCATGATCGACCGGCCCGCCATTCTGGTTGAGCGCGCGGCGGCGGAATTCGGCTGCGGAAAACAGCGGATAACGTTGGGTAATCGCATCATTCATCGAGAAAGCGCATCCAGTTCATCGGCCGGCATCATCGCAAAGACCTCTCCGGCGGAGCGGACGGCGAACATCGCCTGTCCCTCGACCTCGAGCGTCTCGCCGAACGCCACCAGTTCATACATCACCGCACGCGACACCAGCGCCTCCAACCGCCCCCGCACATGCAGATAGGGTTTCAATTCGGCATTCTCGCCCGCAATGGCAAAGCGCAGCCGATGCTCTCCTCCCGCCTCCACGACATCGCCAACATTGGTGCGGAAGGTCAGCACCTGCTGGCCTTGCCCCTCCGTCACGCTCATCTCCACGGCGATGAAAGGCGCGTCGACGACCCTTATACCGACCTTTTCCACAGGAGTTACGAGATAGGTCTTCAGATCGTCATCTTTTCTTAAAACCGTTGAGAACAGCCGCACCAGCGCCGGTCGGCCGATCGGCGTGCCCATGTAGAACCAGGTACCATCAGCCCGGATTTCCATGTCGATATCGCCGCAGAAAGGCGGATTCCACCGCTCGACCGGCGGCAAACCGCGTTTTTTCTCGCCATTTTCCTGAGACGCGCGCGAAATCAGTGCGGCAAGTCCCGCCGCATCCGCCTGTCCGCTGATTTCCTCGGCTGCCATTCTTCCGTCCCGGTTTGTCCTTAACGAAGTAAAGTCACGAGATAGTCATTCGCAACGAACTTGTCAGCCCGTCACATCTCCATAACTCTATCGGGTATGAGGCACATGTATAAGTCCGCCGATTCGCTGCCGAATGATTTCAGCCGTTGGAGATACGCATGGGTATGATGAAGACCGAAGCCAGCCTCGATGACAAGGCGATCGTCGCCGCCGCCGAAAAGGCGCTCTCCGATATCGCCGCCATCCGCGGGGAAGTCTCGAAAGTGATCTTCGGTCAGGAAAGCGTCGTCGAGAACACCATTCTCGCTGTGCTGTCGGGTGGTCATGCCTTGCTCGTTGGCGTTCCCGGCCTTGCCAAGACCAGACTGGTGACGACGCTCGGCGAGGTGCTCGGCCTTGCCGCCAACCGCATCCAGTTCACGCCGGATCTGATGCCCTCGGATATTCTCGGCTCCGAGGTGATGGACCAGGACGACAGTGGACGCCGCTCCTTCCGTTTCGTCAAGGGCCCTGTCTTTGCCCAACTCCTGATGGCCGACGAGATCAACCGCGCCTCGCCGCGTACCCAGTCGGCCCTTCTGCAATCCATGCAGGAATATCACATCACGATCGCCGGCCAGCGCTATGACCTGCCGGCGCCCTTCCATGTGCTCGCCACCCAGAACCCGCTCGAGCAGGAAGGCACCTATCCTCTACCCGAAGCCCAGCTCGACCGCTTCCTGCTGCAGGTCGACGTCCACTACCCCGAACTCGCCGCCGAGCGCCAGATCCTGCTCGAGACGACGGGCCTGGGCCAAACCCGGCCGGAAGCCATCATCGATGCCCAGCGGCTGATCGAGATCCAGACCCTGGTGCGCCAGATGCCGGTGAGCGACACGGTCGTTGATGCCATCCTGGCGCTCGTGCGTTCCGCCCGCCCGGGACAGGGCAATGCCTCGACCGACAAGAACGTCGCCTGGGGTCCAGGCCCGCGCGCCGGCCAGGCTATGATGCTCTGCGCGCGTGCCCGCGCACTCTACGAAGGCCGTCTCGCACCGTCTCTGGACGATATCTTCGCGCTCGCCGAACCCATTCTCCAGCACCGCATGGCGCTGACTTTCGCCGCCCGCGCCGAAGGCATGTCGGTGCGTGACGTCATCGCCGGACTGGTCAAGCAGGCAAAGGGATAAGGAAGCCGGACGCGTGGCATCTATCGGACAGATCGTCAACCCGACGTCAGGCAGCGATGCCCTTTCCCGCGCCAGGCAGCGGGCAGCCCTAGTGCCGGACTGCCTGGTGGAAGCCAAGCGCATCGCCAACACGGTGATCGCCGGCTGGCATGGCCGCCGCAAGCGCGGCATCGGCGAGAATTTCTGGCAGTTCCGACCCTATGCCGAGGGCGAGAGCCTGTCGCGCATCGATTGGCGCCGCTCCGCCCGCGACGATCATACCTACGTGCGCGAGCGCGAATGGGAGGCGGCCCACACAATCTGGCTCTGGTGCGACATGTCGCCCTCGATGATGTACAAGTCGAGCTATGGCAACGTCTCCAAGGAAAGCCGCGCGCTGGTCATCATGCTGGCACTTGCCGAAATCCTCGCCCGCTCCGGCGAGCGCATCGGCTGCCCCGGCATCATGGAACCCGCTTCCGCCCGTAACGCCGCCGAACGCCTCGCATCCGCTCTCATGCACACGCCGCTGACCGGCGGCCTGCCGGAAACGACGATGATCCGCGGCTGGAGCGACCTCGTCCTTATCGGCGATTTCCTCGACGATGCGCCGGCAATCATGGAACGGCTCGGCCCGCTTGCCCGCCGCGGCCTGCGCGGCCACGTGGTCGAGATATCAGATCCCGCCGAGGAGATATTCCCCTATAGCGGCCGCACCGAATTCACCGATCCGGAGAGCGGCGCCAAGCTTATCTCCGGCCGCGCCGAACATATCCGCGAGGCCTATCGCAACGCCTACCTCGCCCGCAGGGACAGCCTCGGCCAGTCGTTGCGCCATCTCGGCTGGACCTTCGCGAGCCACCGCACCGATCACCTTGCGTCGGAGGCGCTGGTCGCGGTGCACATGTATCTGTCAGGCATGCCGGCCAAGGCTACTCATGGAGGGCAGCTATGAATGCCCTTCCCTTCGCTTTCGCGTATCCCGCCATTCTCGGCGCGCTCGTTGCCTTGCCCGTCATCTGGTGGCTGCTGCGGCTGACGCCGCCACGTCCGAAGACCGAAGTCTTCCCGCCGCTGAAAATCCTCGCCTCCGTGCTGAAGCGCGAGGAGACGCCGGCGCAAAGCCCGTGGTGGCTGACGCTGCTGCGCATGCTGCTTGCCGCCGCCATCATCCTTGCGATCGCCGATCCGGTTTTCAATCCACGCACCAGTTCGCTCGCATCAGGTGGCCCGCTCGTCCTCTTCGTCGACAATAGCTGGGCGGCGGCACCCGACTGGGAGCGCCGCATCCAGACCGCCGACGCATTGATAGACGACGCCGAATCCGCCGGCACGCCTGTGTCGATCGCCTTCACCGCCGATCCGACCAACGACGCCGTGCCCGGCACCGCCGCTGCCGCCCGCGACAAACTGCGCGCCGCCGAGCCACGACCGCTGGTGCCGGACCGCGAACGCGCCTTCCAGGCGCTGCGCGCCGCCCTGAACGGCATCAAGCCCGGCACCCTCGCCTTCCTGACCGACGGCGCCGCCGCCAAGCCTGACGACGCGACGGTGCGCAGGCTCGCCGAACTCCAGCCCACCGATCTGCGCCTGATCGAGGGCGATGCCGCAAGGACGGTCGCGATCACGGCGGCCAACAATGCGGCGGATGCCATGACCGTCAAGGTCACGCGGCTCAACAGTTCGCAGGCGGCATCGGTAGCGCTGAACGCCGTCGATACCCAGGGACGCTCGATCGCCAATGGCAGGGCGGATTTCCGCCCCGGCCAGAGCGTCGCGACGAGTTCGATCACCGCCCCCTTCGAGATGCGCAACGATTTCGCGCGCGTCAGCGTCGACAATGGCGCGACGGCAGGCGCCGTCCACCTTCTCGACGACGCATTCAAGCGCCGCCGCGTCGTCTTGCTGTCAGGTGAAGGGGGGGACGAGTTCCAGCCACTGCTCTCGCCGCTCTATTATATCCAGCGGGCGCTGCAACCCTATGCGGATCTGATCCAACCTGGCGATTCCGATCTTTCGGTCGCAATACCAAAACTTCTCACCAGCAATCCCTCCATCATCATCATGGCCGATATCGGCCGGCTGCCGGAGGAGACCTACGAGCCTTTGACGCGCTGGATATCGAATGGCGGCATGCTCCTGCGTTTTGCCGGCCCGCGCATGGCAGCAGCCCCTGCGGACGATCCGCTGATCCCGGTCATCCTGCGTCAGGGAGAACGGGCGCTGGGCGGCACCTTGTCCTGGAGCGAGCCGCAGTCGCTTGCCGAATTTCCGAGTTTCGGACCTTTCGCCGGCATAGCGCGTCCCTCCGATGTCGTCGTCAAGCGGCAGGTGCTTGCCGAACCGACGCCCGATCTTGCCGAACGCACCTGGGCAAGCCTGGCTGACGGCACGCCGCTCGTGACGATGAAGCAGCTCGCCTCCGGTCAGATCGTCCTGTTTCACGTCACCGCGGAAGCGACATGGTCCGATCTGCCGATCTCCGGCACTTTCGTCGACATGCTGCGCCACCTCCTGCAGATATCGCGCTCGGGCGGCGTGACACCGGAGGCGCGCGGCAATGCGCGTGTCTCCGAAACCCTGCCGCCATTCCGCATGCTGACGGCCAAGGGCACGCTCGTCTCCGAGACAGGATCGGCGCGGCCGCTCATTCCACAGGCCGGAGTCGAACCGACGGCGAATTTCGACAACCCTCCTGGGCTCTACGGTTCGGAGGATGGTTTCACCTCCCTGAACGTGCTGCCCGAGAACGCCGAACTGAAGCCGATCGACACAACAGGGACCAATGCCGTGCGCGAAGGCCTGATCGGCGGCGAAAGCTGGTCGGCAAAACCCGCACTCTTTCTCGCAGCCTTCCTGCTGCTCTTGGCCGATAGCCTGATCGTCCTCTTCATGAATGGCGCATTCTCGCGATTGCGCCCGGCTGTCCGCACCGCCGCGATGATCGCGATCACCGTCTGCGCCGGCTTTCTCATCCAACCCGGCACGCTTCACGCCGACGACTCCCAGCCCGGCGACGACCTCATCCTGCAGAGGCTTGATAACACCCACCTCGCCTATGTCGTCACCGGCGAACAGGACGTGGACAATATATCCGAGCGCGGTCTCGAGGGACTGACCCAGTTCCTGACTTTTCGCACGACACTGGAACCAGCGCCGCCCGTCGGCATCGACCTCACCAAAGACGAGCTCTCCTTTTATCCGATCATCTACTGGCCGGTTTCGGCAACGGCGCCGATGCCATCGTCGGCGGCGATCAGCCGTATCGATGCCTATATGCGCAATGGCGGCACCGTGCTTTTCGATACGCGCGATCAGATCAGCGCATTGGACAATGGCGGCAATGTCAGCGCCAACGGTGAGAGGCTGCAGGCAATCCTCGCCAATCTCGACATCCCGGCGCTCGAGCCGGTACCATCGGATCACGTGCTGACGAAATCCTTCTATCTCCTGTCGAGCTTTCCCGGTCGCTATGCCGGCAGCCCTCTCTGGATCGAGGCCCGGCAAGGCGGTCAGGGGCCGAGCGAAAAATCGGCGGCGACGGCCGACGGCGTTTCGCCGATCCTGATCACCGGCAATGATTTCGCCGGCGCCTGGGCGATCGACGAGAACGGCGTACCGATACTGCCGACCGTGCCGTCGGATGAAACGCAGCGCGAATATGCCTACCGTTCCGGCGTCAACATCATGATGTACATGCTGACCGGCAACTACAAGACCGACCAGGTCCATGTTCCCGACCTCCTCGAACGGTTAGGACAATGAGATGACATTCGACTTTTCGCCCTTCCTGCCCTGGTCGGTTCTGGCTGCATTGGCTGTCGTCAGCGCTGTTATCGCCGCCTTCGCGATCTGGCGCGGCATTCGTGGCGCCTGGATCAGAACACTGGCAGCGCTCGCCATGCTGACCGCGCTTGCCAATCCTGTGCTGCTGCAGGAAGATCGGGATCAGTTGTCGACGATCGTTCCCGTCCTTGTCGATCGAAGCCAGAGCCAGCAGACGCCCGATCGCGTCAAGATGACCGACGATGCGCTTGCGGCCTTGAAGGGACAGCTTGCCCGTTTCCCCCAGATAGAGCCCCGCTTCGTCGATGTCGAAGGCGACGTCAATTCCGACGTGCCGTCCACGCGCCTGTTCGACGCGCTGTCGGCCAACATTGCCGATGTCCCGCCCGCCCGTATCGGCGGCGCCATCATGCTGACCGACGGTGAAGTCCATGATGTTCCGGGCGCCAATCAGGCGCTCGGTTTCGACGCGCCGATCCATGGCCTCGTAACCGGCAAGGCCAACGAATTCGATCGCCGCATCGAAGTCATCAAGGGACCGCGCTTCGGCATCGTCAACGAAGAACAGCAGGTGATCTTGCGCGTCTTCGACGACGGCCCGAGCCCCGGCGGCACGGCCGACGTCACGGTAAAGCTGAATGGTGACGAGATCGCCACCCTGCAGGCGACACCCGGGCAGGATACGCCCTTCTCCTTCAAGGTGCCGGGTGGCGGCAGCAATGTGCTCGAATTCTCGGTCGCAGCACTTCCCGGCGAAGTCACCACCGCCAACAACCGCGCCGTCCATGTCATCGACGGCATCCGCCAGAATCTCCGCGTCCTGCTCGTCTCCGGCGAGCCGCATGCCGGCGAGCGCGCCTGGCGCAACCTGCTGAAATCCGATGCCTCGGTCGATCTGGTCCACTTCACCATCCTGCGTCCGCCGGAAAAGCAGGACGGCACGCCGATCAACGAGCTGTCGCTGATCGCCTTCCCGACCCGCGAGCTCTTCGTCGACAAGATCAAGGATTTCGACCTGATCATCTTCGATCGCTACCAGCACCGCGGCGTGCTGCCGCTGCTCTATTACGATTACATCGCGCAATATGTCGACAATGGCGGCGCGCTGCTGATCGCCGCCGGTCCCGAGCATGCCGGTCCCGATTCCATTGCGCTGACGCCGCTTTCCTCGGTCCTGCCCGCAACGCCCACCGGAGAGATGATCGAGAAGGCCTTCTATCCACGCCTCTCTGAGGAAGGCCGCAAACATCCGGTCACGCGCGGTCTGGACGGTTCGGGCGAGGACCCGCCGCATTGGGGCCGCTGGTTCCGCAGCGTCGATGTCGACCGGCCGCAGGGCGAGACGATCATGCTCGGCGCCGACAACCACCCGCTGCTGGTGCTGAACCGCGCCGGCCAGGGCCGCGTCGCCATGCTGCTTTCCGATCAGGGCTGGCTCTGGGCGCGCGGCTTCGAAGGCGGCGGTCCGAATGTTTCACTCTATCGCCGTATCGCCCATTGGCTGATGAAGGAGCCGGCGCTCGAGGAAGAAGCGTTGACGGCGCGCGCCTCCGGCCGGACCCTTGAAGTCACCCGCCAGACGATCGGCGACAATCCCGGCAATGCCACCGTACGTTATCCCTCCGGCAAGACCGAAACGCTGCCGCTCACCCAGTCCGAACCGGGGCTCTACAAGGCCGAGAAGAGGATGGACGAAATCGGCCTCTTCGAAATCCGCAACGGCAGGCTGTCGACGCTTGTCCATATCGGCGCCGTCGACGCACCGGAATTCAAGGCGATGATCTCGACGACCGATGTGCTGCAGCCGGTCGCCGACAGAAGCAAAGGTCTCGTCGCCCGCGTCTCCAACGCAAATGGCGCGATCTCCGTGCCGCCGATCCTGCCAGTGCGCGGCCAGGTCCGCGTCTCCGACAACGATCGCATGATGATCCGCATGACCAACGAAACTGTCTTGAAGGGCATCAACACGCTGCCGCTCTTTGCCGGTTTCGCCGGCGTCGGCATCCTGCTCCTCGCCTTCGGCGCCATGTGGTGGCGCGAAGGGCGTTAGAGCCTTTCCTGGTCAGATTGAAGCATTCTGTTGGCTCAAACGGAGGCGGATGGTCGACCGGCCGGCGCGCGTCGTAGCCAAGCTCTACGGCCAAGCCGGCCGGTCGATCAGCCGGCCCGTTTCAGCCAACCCGAAGGGCCGGGCATCTTTCCGCCAGGATCAGAGGCGATCGGCTCGAACGTACCAAGAGGTATGCCCTTCGCCAATCGCCTTTGCCCTGACGAAAACCTGCTCCGGCAGAATGCTTCAATCTGACCAGGAAAGGCTCTCACTCATGCCGGAATTCGAGCTCACCGCCTCGCCCTCGCCGGAGGAACTGGCGGTGATCACCGATGCGCTCTCGGCCTTCAACAACGCCGATATCGGCCCATCGGATCGCCGGCCGCTCGCGGTCCTCATCCGCGATACCGACGGCAAGGTGACGGGCGGTCTTTCAGGCTTCACCGCCTGGGGCTGGCTCTTCACCCAGATGCTCTATATTCCCGATACCCTGCGCGGCACCGGTATATCAGGCAATATCCTCGCAAAGGCGGAAGAAGAGGCGAGAGCTAGGGGGTGCCGCGGCGCCTGGATCGACACCTTCAGCCCGCAGGCGCTGCGCGCCTATCTGCGCCAGGGTTATGAGGTTTTCGGAGAGCTTAAGGATTTCCCGGAAGGCCGCACGCGCAGCTTCCTCCGGAAAAGCCTATAGAGCTTGATGCCGAAAAGTGTGATCGGTTTTCGGACGACGTCATGCTCTAACTATATAATTTAGAACAGGATTCAGATTTTAGGCCGACGCGGCTTAAAATCATCCTGTTCTAGCGGGCTGTTGCAAGATCATTCGCGCCACGCGATCGTGCCCTTCAGCCGCGCGTGTACGCCCTCGGCGATCGGAACGACGAGCACACGGCCCGGATCGACCGGGCCTGGAAAAGACAGCGCGTTGTAGGCGACCTTCTCGAAGCCGAGTGGGCCGTAATAGGGAGGATCGCCGACGAGGATGACGGCTTCCGAGCCCTTGCGTCTTGCCGCCTCCACCGCAATCCGCACCAGTTCCCGGCCGATGCCCTTGTTCTTGTGGGAGGGGCGGACGGCGAGCGGGCCGAGCAGATGTCCATTCACCGTGCCGGCCAGCACCGGCGTCATGCGCACGGAGGCGATCGTCTCACCATTATCGGTGCAGATGAAGGAAAGCGACAGATCATGCGGCCCCTGCTCACGGATGCGCGCGGCAGCGCGCGTGAAGCGGCCGGGACCGAAGGCTTCTTCGTTGATGTGTTCGATGGCGGCGTCGTGAGACGCGTCTTCAGTGAGGTAGACGAGATCGTGCTTGTACATGATGACAGAAACCGGATGGACAGATTGATGGGTCTCGAACACGCCTTGGGCGTTCGGGAGCATCAGCGTCGTCGCGGGTTTCTGGAAATGAACATCAGGCAGGGGTCCGAAAATCGTGAAAGGCCGATAGCAGGAAAAATTTCCGTCGTCCAACGCAAAATGCGCGACCACAGCGCCGCGCATCTTTTCAAGAGCCACAAAGGACGCTGCAATACTGAATTATGCAGGTCCCGAACGATGTGACGCACTGTTCAATCTTTGCTGCCTGTAAAGCCCTACCATCTGCGATATCTTCCGTTCCAACACGCAATCAAGGGAATGAAGATCATGGGAATGCTGGTGGACGGCGTCTGGCGTGACACCTGGTACGACACAAAGGAGAGCAAGGGCCATTTCAAGCGGCAGCCCTCGCAGTTCCGCAACTGGGTGACATCGGACGGTGGGGCCGGTCCTTCCGGCAGCGGCGGCTTCAAGGCCGAGGCCGGGCGTTACCACCTCTATGTCTCGCTCGCCTGCCCCTGGGCGCATCGCACGCTGATCTTCCGCAAGCTGAAGAAGCTCGAAGAGCTGATCTCGGTTTCCATCGTCGATCCACTGATGCTCGAGAACGGCTGGGAGTTCAAGGTCGGCGACGGCGCCACCGGCGACCACCTCTTCGGCGCGTCCGCGCTTTGGCAGGTCTATGTCAGGGCCGATCCGCACTATTCCGGCCGCGTCACCGTTCCGGTGCTCTGGGACAAGAAGACCGGCACTATCGTCAACAACGAATCCGCCGAGATCATCCGCATGTTCAACGGCGCCTTCGACGGGCTGACCGGCTCGACAGCCGATTTTTATCCCGAGGACCTTCGCTCCGAAATCGATGCGCTGAACGCCACCATCTACGACACCGTCAACAACGGCGTCTACAAGGCGGGCTTTGCCACCACCCAGGAGGCCTATGCGGAAAACGTCGGCACGCTGTTCGAAACACTCGACATACTCGACGAACGCCTCGGCAAGGGTCGCTACCTCTTCGGCAACCGTCAGACCGAGGCCGACTGGCGCCTGTTCACCACGCTGGTGCGCTTCGACGCCGTCTATGTCGGCCATTTCAAGTGCAACATCCGCCGCATCGCCGACTACCGCAACCTGCCTGACTATCTGCGCGACCTCTACCAGACGGCGGGCGTTGCCGAGACGGTGAACCTCAACCACATCAAGCAGCACTATTATCGCAGCCACAAGACGATCAATCCGACAGGCATCGTTCCCGTCGGCCCGGCGCTCGATCTCGACAGTCCGCACGGCCGCGCTACAGCGCCGCGGGTGTTTTCAGACGCGCAAAGTACGCTGTAGCAGTTTGAATGGCTGGCTGAAGCTCACCAGCGGTGGGCGGGCTCCTGCTCGCCGCGAAGCTCGGCGAGACGGCGATGCGTCGCCTTGGTCGTGCCCTCGGGCAGGCTGTCGAGGGAAAAGAAGCCGCTGTCGGATATCTCCCAGTCCGGCGGCCGCGGCGCCGTCTGCTCGACGGTCGCGCGATAGAAGACGACATGGTCGCGCCTTGTGGTCGTGGTATTGAAATAGACTTGGAACAGCTGCGGCTTGCCGATGATCCTGAGGTTGCCCTCCTCGCGCAATTCCTTGACGAGCGCTTCCTCGACCGTCTCGTTGCGCTCCAGCCCGCCGCCCGGCATGTGCCAGCCGCCGATATAGCTGTGGCGCACGAGAAAGATGCGCCCCTCTGCATCGAAACAGGCAGCCCGCACGCCCACGGTCATGCTGCGGACGAAACTGAAATAGACATGCAGCAGGCGCAACGCCAGCCTCATGATAAGGGGCCGGTTCTCTTTATCCACCATCGCTCCGTTTCAGCTCTTCATCGCGCCGGATGTGTTTGATTTGTCAATAAGCTGGTCTATGTCTCGTAGCATGTTCAAGCTCGCGCATATCTCCGACGTCCACCTCGGGCCGTTGCCCAGTCTTTCCATTCAAGAGCTGTTTTCAAAACGCATAACAGGCTTTGTGAACTGGCATCGAAATCGACGCAAGCACCTTTTCGGCAGCACGTTGGATCTGCTGCTCGACGATATTCGCGCCCATCAGGCCGATCACGTGGCCGTCACCGGCGACCTCGTCAATCTGGCGAGCGGCATTGAGATTCGCGCCGCCGCTGCATGGCTGCGCGCGCTCGGAGATCCCGCAGACACGTCGGTCGTTCCCGGCAATCATGACGCCTATGTGCCAGGCGCCTATGAGAAGACGATGCGCGCCTGGTACGATTATGTCCGCGGCGATCTCGCTCCGCCGCAATGGCAGGACGACCGCCATATCTTTCCTTATCTGCGCGTCCGCGGCAAAGTCGCGATTGTCGGCTGTTCGACGGCGGTCGCCACCCCGCCCTTCGCCGCCTCTGGCTTTTTCGGCGCGCGACAGGCCCGCGATACTGTCAACATACTGCGTGCGGCTGGCGAAGCTGGTCTTTTCCGCGTCGTCATGATCCATCACCCGCCGATCCGCGGCGCCACTGCCTTCTACAAACGGATGATCGGCATCCGCCGCTTCGCCGCCGTGATTTCGACGGGCGGCGCCGAACTCGTGCTGCACGGCCATACGCACCTGAACACGCTGCATTGGCTGCGCGGCCAGATGCAGCCGGTGCCGGTCGTCGGCATCGCCTCTGCCTCGCAGGGACCGGGCAGCATCAAGCCGCCCGCCGCCTACAACCTCTTCTCCATCGACGGCTCACCCGGCGCCTGGGAGCTCAGCGGCGAGCGCTTCAGCCTCAACAGGGCCGGTGACGCGGTGATGCCGGAAAGCGCCGATATTTTCGCGCCTTAGCGCTGGTTCCTAGCTCTTTTTGTGCGGCACTTGAATCGATCTGCGAGGACATCAGTCCACCGTCGCAACATTTGCCATAGAGGTTGCTTACCCTCTTGGTATTTTTAGTGGTAAGCGTACAATCCGAGCAACTGCATTGCCTGAGAACGGAGCGCGCCGATGACTTCTTCCTTCCGCCACCTGTCCAGACTTTCGCTCGCCGTTGGCTTTGCCTTCGGCATCGCCACGGCCGCTTTCGCGGCCGGCGACAGCAACGATGACACCAATCCGCCGCCGAAGACCCAGACGACCAAGACCTGCACCGGCGGCAAGGTCTGGGACAAGACCAAGAAGGAATGCGTCAACCCGAAGAAGAGCAGCTTCAACGACGACGATCTCTATCAGTTCGCCCGCGAGTTTGCCTATGCCGGCCAGTATGACAACGCCATCACCGTGCTCAATCTCGCTCGCAACCAGAACGACCCGCGCGTCCTGAACTATCTCGGCTACGCCAACCGCAAGGCCGGCCGCATGGAGCTCGGCATGTCCTACTACCGCAAGGCGCTGCAGGCGGATGAGAACTATATCCTCGCCCGCTCCTATATGGGCATGGCGCTGGTGGAACAGGGAGACATCCAGGGCGCCCGCGTCCAGCTTGTCGAAATCCGTGATCGCGGCGGCGAAGGCACCTGGGCCTATCGCTCC
Organism: Rhizobium sp. WYCCWR 11152; assembly: GCF_013087615.1. Classification (NCBI taxonomy): domain Bacteria; kingdom Pseudomonadati; phylum Pseudomonadota; class Alphaproteobacteria; order Hyphomicrobiales; family Rhizobiaceae; genus Rhizobium; species Rhizobium sp. WYCCWR 11152. The sequence continues at coordinate 420,897 of NZ_JABFCP010000006.1, forward strand.
CTGCTGCAAAGCTTGAACGGCTACAAGACATATTGACGCAAGCTTTGCAGGCCACAATACGAAAATCCCTTGGGAAAGAGGGATGAAGACGACCGGATGCTTGCGAAGTGCAGGAGACTTGTTTCATAAAGCACATGCATCGACGGCGTCGATAAAGTCGGTTTCGCGCCCGACGGCGAACCCTTCGTCCGCGAAACCATTGTGAATGCTTTTTGGATAGACAATGCGTCAGCCCGCAACGACCATCGATCTCCGGCGTGATCTCGTCGGCCTCCTGCCCCGCCTTCGCCGCTTCGCGATCACGCTCGCGGGTGAGGTTGCCGTGGCCGATGAACTCGTTCAGGCCGTCTGTCAGCGCGCCATCTCCAAAGGTCATCAATGGAGCGGCGAAGGCCGGCTGGAAAGCTGGATCTACACGCTTGCCCGCCAACAATGGACCGACGACAACCGCAAGCGCAAGCCGAAGGCTTCCGTCCGCGGCAACGTCACCGATATTCGCGAGGCCGCGCGCGATCGCTCGGCCGCAGTCGATCCCGAACCCATCCATCACATGATTTCCGATATGCCGGATGGCGTTTCCAGCATGTTCCTGCTGGTAGACGTCGAAGGCCACAGCTACCAGCAGGCGGCCGACATCATGGGCATTCCGGTGGCAAACGTCGTCTCGCAGCTCGCGACCGCGAGGCTGCATTTCGCCGCGCTTGCCGGCACCCACCCGATCCACAGGTTCTGAATTTGCTCGATCTTAGGAAATTGCCGCTCGAAGCCCAGCTCACCGCCCTCCTCGACGGCGAAGTCTCGCCCGAACAGCGGCACGAACTGGAGCAGCGTCTGGCAAGCGACGAGAATGCACGCCGGCTGCATGAGAAGCTGCGCCACGGGGCTGATTTCGGCCGCCGCCGCCTCGACGATATCCTGAAGGAGCCGGTACCGCTCGCCCTCGTCCGCTCGATCAAGAGCACGCAGCCGCCGAAAACGCCGATCGCCCAGCGCGCCACGCGCCCGCAAGTGAAACTGGCGCCGAGCGGCCCGCAGGCGCTGGCCGCCGCCCTCATCCTCTTTGTCGTCGGTTGTGGTATCGGCTATTTCGTCGGCACCGCGCCGGATGCCGACGAGATTGCCAGCACGGCGACCACCAATGCGGCACCGGCCAATACCAGCGACTGGCTGGGCGACGTCACCGCCTATCAGCGCCTGCTGATCCGCCAACCCCGTCATCTCGTCGAAGTGCCCGCCTCGCAGGCCGAGGAAATCTCCAGCTGGCTGACGACGGCGATCGGCGTGCCCTTCCGCGTGCCGGATCTGAGCGCCGAAGCCTGGACCTTCCAGGGCGCGCGCGTCATCCTTGGCGACAGCCGCCCTGTCGGACAGCTCGTCTATTCTAATTCCGATGGCGACATCATCTCCATTTGCTTCCGCAAGGACGCGCAACCGCCGGAGACCGACGACTTCAAGGAAACGATCAAGGACGAGATCGGCCTCGTGACCTGGCACAATGCCGGCACCTCCTATGTGCTTGCCGGCCCCTCCGCCGAAGCAACGCTCGGCCAGCTCGCCATGGAGATCGCCACCGCGATCTGATTGCCGGAGCATGATGCCGAGCAGTATCGTACGACATCGTGCGTCGCTTTGATTTAAGGCACCAGCACTACCTTGCCGACCGCCCGCCGCCCTTCGATGGCGCGATGCGCTTCCGCCGCTTGATGCAGTGGGAAACGACCGCTGTCGATAACCGTCACGGCGCCCGCCGCGGTAAGCTCGAAGAGCGCGGCAAGATCCTCCCGCACCCCCTGAGGCGTCAGCAGCGGCAGCAACGAAAATCCCTTGATTGACTGATTGTCGTCAAGCATGTGCTCGACATCGGCCGCCTCGAGCCCGAACCGCCCCATCGCCGCCAGCACCAGCTCGCCGCAAGGCGCCAGCGCATCGAGTGCCGCCCTTGAAAATACGCCGCCGACGGTTTCATAGATGATATCCGCGCCGAGCCCTCCGGTCAGCCTTTTGACGTCCTCCTGCCAGCCAGGCGCCGTATAATCGACCGCATGATCGGCGCCGAGAGACAGGGAAAGCGCCCTCTTCTCGTCACTGCTCGCCGCCGCGATCACCATCTTCGCCCCGTCACGTCTCGCGAGCTGCACAAGCAGCGACCCGACACCGCCCGCTGCCGCACTCACGAGAACATTCTTGCCTTTCGCGGGACTGCGGCGCAGCAGATGCAGCGCCGTCAGCCCCTGCACCATCAGCCCGGCAGCCGCCTCGAAAGAAACCGCATCCGGCAGCTGCATCACCGCCCCGCCGTCGACCGCGACGAATTCGGCATAGCCGCCCGAACCGCGCCCGATCGCAAAGAGAGGAACGGCAACCCGCATGCCAATGAGCGAGCGGTCGGCACCAGGCCCTGCTCGCTCGATCGTACCCGCGACCTCGACACCGGGAAACATCGGCAGGTCGGGCGTTGCGGCGTAACGGTCGGCCCGCATCAACACCTCGAAGAAGTTGACACCCGCTGCATGGACGCGGACGAGAACCTCACCCGGCCCCGGCTCGGGCACCGGCAGTTCTACGACCTCGAGGACATCGGGCGGACCGAAGCGAGTGAATTGGACGGCTTTCATGGCAGATGCACCTCACGTCTGATTGGCGTGGGGCAGGTTTAGCAATAGACTATCACATAAAAATACACACTCTTTCGTGCCATACCCACCAGGAGGTGACCATGGCTGAGCCGATGAAAAGACTCCCCGAGCTGCCGGTCGAGCGTGCGCTGAAGGTGATCTCAGGACGCTGGAAGCCCATCATCCTCTATTACGTCTTCTCCGGCCCGAAGCGTCTTTCGGAGCTGAAGCGGATGATGCCCGCCATTACCCAGAAAGTGCTGATCCAGCAGCTGCGCGAGATGGAGGAGCATGGGCTGGTCGCCCGCCAAGTCTTTGCCGAGGTCCCCGCCCGTGTCGAATACAGCGCGACTGAACTCGGCCTCGGTCTCGAACCGGTGCTGCTGGCGCTCTGCCAATGGGGCCAGCGCCACGCAGAGGCGCGAAATGAAGCCGACGAGATCGCCGACTGCATCGTCAGGCCGCGCCGCGCTACAGCGCCGCGCGTCTTTTCAGACGCGCATAATACGCTGTAACACTTTGAATTGCTGCGATCGCGGCCTGAAGCCTTCCGAAATCAGGCCTTGCCAGCCTTCACGTCGAGCACGCGGTTGGCGGCCGAGACGATCGCTTCCAGCGACGCCGCGACGATGTTGGTATTGATGCCGGCGCCGAAGAGTTTGCCGCCGGGATAGGAGGTCTCGACATAAGAGATCGCCGCCGCGTTCGAGCCATGCTGGAGCGAATGCTCGGAATAGTCCTCGACCGACATCTCGATGCCGAGATAATGCGACAGCGCATTGATAAAGCCGTCGATCGGGCCGTTGCCGCGCCCTTCGATGCGCTTGATCTCCCCATTGTCGGTGATCTCGGCTGCAACGATCCGCTGGCCCTTGTGCTCGGTGTCGGGATAGGTGTGATGGTCGACGAAGCGCAGGCGCCCTTCCGGCTGTGTCACGTAGCGCTCGATGAAGCGGTCGTAGATGCGCCGGGACGGAAGCTCCTTGCCCTCTACGTCGGTGATACGCTGGATATCCTCGCGGAATTCCACCTGCAGGTTACGCGGCAGGTTCAGCCCGTAATCCTGCTGCAAGATATAAGCGATTCCGCCCTTGCCGGACTGAGAGTTGATGCGGATGATCGCCTCGTAGGAACGACCGACATCGCGCGGATCGATCGGCAGGTACGGGACCTCCCACACGGGATGGTTGGCGACCTGTGCTGCCTTCATGCCCTTGTTGATCGCATCCTGATGCGAGCCGGAGAAGGCCGTATAGACCAGCTCGCCGACGTAGGGATGACGCTCGCCGATTGCCATCTGGTTCGAATATTCGAACACTTCCTTGATGCGTTCGATATTCGAGCAGTCGATCTCGGGATCGACGCCTTGCGTGAACATGTTCAGCGCCATCGTCACCATGTCGACATTGCCGGTGCGCTCGCCATTGCCGAACAGCGTGCCCTCGACACGGTCGGCCCCTGCCAGCAGTGCCAGTTCGGCAGCGGCAATGCCGGTGCCGCGGTCGTTATGCGGATGCAGCGAAACGATCAGGTTCTCGCGATTGTCGAGGTTACGGCACATCCATTCGATCTGGTCGGCATAGACGTTCGGCGTCGCCATCTCGACGGTGGACGGCAGGTTGATAATCAGCTTGTTATCGGGCGTCGGCTTGACGACCTCGATGACGGCGTTGCAGATCTCCAGCGCCACATCGAGTTCCGTGCCGGTAAAGCTCTCCGGCGAATATTCGAAACGGTAACCGCCGCCAGCCTTCGTGGCCATATCGGTGATCATCTTGGCGGCATCGACGGCGATCTGCTTGATGCCCTGCACATCCTTGGCGAAGACGACGCGGCGCTGCAACTCACTGGTGGAGTTGTAGAAGTGCACGATCGGCCGGTTTGCTCCTTCCAGCGCTTCGAAGGTGCGGGTGATGAGTTCCGGGCGGCACTGCACCAACACCTGCAGGGAGACGTCGTCGGGCACATTGCCCTCCTCCACGCACCAGCGGGCGAAGTCGAAATCGGTCTGCGAAGCCGAGGGGAAACCGATTTCGATTTCCTTGAAGCCCATCTCGATCAGCAGATGGAACATCCGCGCCTTGCGATCGTGGCCCATCGGGTCGACGAGCGCCTGGTTGCCGTCGCGCAGGTCGACCGAGCACCAGACCGGTGCCTTGGTAATGGTCTTCGTCGGCCATGTGCGGTCGGGAATGTTCACCTGCGGATAGGCCCGGTATTTCACCGCGGCGTCGGGCATGCCTTTTGCGGGGCTCATCTCGCTCTTGGAGGCCATCTTATCTCGGGGGGATTGCGTCTTCGCGTCCATCGTATCGTCTCCTCGTCCCGGCATTTGCCCGCTCTTAGCCGATCACGTCGGGCTTGGCGATAAACAAATGCGGACCTTGTCGGTCGTTAGGTCAATTTTGAAAGTGAGTCGCGAGGAGCGATGGCCGGGCGGGCTTTCGGCCGCCGGGCGCTCCTCAAAGGACCCGGCAACCGCGCGTAAGGCCGAGGAGAAGAAGCGAGGTCAGGGCGCGCGTATTGTCACGCAGGGCGATGCGGCCGCGTGCAATCGTGTCAGAAATTCTGGCGCCAGTGGTCTTCATGACCGCGCTTATAGCCTCGGGCGGTGACGCTGGCAAGTCCTTGCCCGGCTTTTGGTCGCCGCCAACGGTCGACGAGCTTCCGTTACCTCGACTGAGCCCGGTCTTTCCAAATCTTCACCAGCCGAGACAGTGCGAGCATCAGCCCACCCGCGATCAGGCCCCAGAAGGCACCGGAAATACCGCCGAAGGAAACGCCGGAGGCGGTGACGAGGAAGGTGATTGCCGCCGCCTCCCGTGAGTCCGGAGCCTGGAAGGCCGACATTGCCGAGGACGAGAAGGCGCCGACCAGCGCCAGTCCCGCCACCGCCTCGATCAGGATGGGAGGCGCCAATGCGACGAAGGCCGTCACCGCGCCGGCAAGCAAGCCGAGGATGATATAACCGACGCCGGCAATCAGCGATGCCCAGTAGCGCCGCTTCGGATCGGCATGGGCATCTTGCCCCGCGCACATCGCCGCAGTGATCGCAGCCAGATTGACCGCGTGGCCGCCGAACGGCGCCGAGAGCAGCGAGAAGAAGCCGGTGACGGCAAAGAGCGGACCGGGCTTCGGGTCGTAGTGATTGACCTTCAGCACCGCGATGCCGGGAATGTTCTGCGAGGCCATGGTGACGATGAAGAGCGGCAACGCGATCGAGATGAGGCCGGCAAGATTGAACACCGGCCGGACGATTTCCACCGTCGGCACCAGTGATTGTTCCAGCGAGCTGAGCGCACCGTCTGGGATATCGACGCCGAAGGCGAGCACCAGCACGAAGGCCGCGAGTGCTGCCGGCACCGCCCAAAGCCGCTTGAAGGCGCCGACGACGATCCAAGCGACGACGATCGGCAGGCCGAACAGCGGATTGAAGCCGATCGCCTTCACCGGCGCGAAGCAGAGGCCGATCAGCACGCCGGCGAGCATCGCATTGGCGAGTGGTGCCGGAATGGCGGCAACCGCTCGCCCGAGCGGCTTGAACAGCCCAGCAACGATAATCAGCGCAGCACAGATCAGGAATGCCCCGACCGCCGCATTGAAGCCGCCCTCGATCGCCCCGGTGCTTGCCAGCAGTGCGGCGCCCGGTGTCGACCAGGCGATGCTGACCGGCAATCGGGTCACGGCACTGAGCACGATCGCGCAGACGCCCATGGAAATCGACAATGCCATCAGCCCGGAAGCCGCCTGCACCTCCGTAGCGCCGACCGCCTGCAACCCGTGCAGCACGACGGCGAAGGAGCTGGCGGAACCGACGAAGGCGGTCAGCAGCCCCATGAACAGGGCCTGGACGGAAAAATCTTTGAGCATGGCGGGACTCGTAGGCTGCTGGAATGGCGCATGGAGCATGATGGTTGTCCCAGACGCAAGTCCGGATTCAGTGCTTTCCGTTCAGACCTTGCCGATAGGAGACCATCTCCGTTCAAGCACTATCCGAAAACAGAACGCCCTCACCTGCGATCGGCAGGCAAGGGCGGGTTCCTGGCAGCTTTGGCTGATAAAACTTAGATATCGGCCTGCGACGTGACGATCCGTGAAACGAGGCCATACTCCTTCGCCTCTTCGGCCGAAAGCCAGTAGTCGCGATCCGTATCCTTGTCGATCTTGTCGAGCGGCTGGCCGGTGGCTGCTGCCATGATCCTGTTCAGGCGCTCGTTCATCTTGATGATCTCGCGCGCCTGGATTTCGATGTCCGATGCCATTCCGCGCGTGCCGCCGGAGGGTTGATGCAGCAGGAAGCGCGTGTTCGGCAGGCACAGGCGCCGCTCCTTCGGAGTGGCGACATAGATCAGCGCGCCGGCGGAGGCGACCCAACCGGTGCCGATCATCCAGACCTTCGGCTTGATGAACTTGATCATGTCATGAATGGAATCGCCGGATTCGACGTGGCCGCCGGGCGAATTGACATAGATACGGATGTCCTCGTCGCTGGCCGCGGCAAGCGCCACGAGCTGCGAGCAGACCTTCTGCGCCAATTCCTGATTGATCGGTCCGTAGATGAAGATCGAACGCGACTTGAAAAGATTCGCCTCCGTTTCCTTGCCGAGCGGCAGTTCCTTCGTCTTGTCGTCCTGGTCTTCGTCGTTCATTCGAACCTCTTGGAGATGAATTCGGGTTCCTCGCACATAGTGCGACTCAATGCCTAAAACAATGCGGGAAAAACACAAGGCACCGAAGCGATGGAGATATCCTTAAGAAGCCGCGCGCCGTTCTGCAAGCCTTACTGAATTGTAACGGCGAAAGGCTTTGAAAAGCCTAAATCGGTTCCTACCTCAGCCCTCACGCGGCAAACGCCGCATCAGATGATTAGGAGGCAGGACAATGTCACCCGAAGAACGCCAATTGCTGACCGCCCTCTTCGACCGCGTACGCACCGCCGCGGCCACACCGCGCGACCGCGACGCCGAGGCCCTGATCGACCAGGCGACGCGCGAACAGCCCTCCGCTACCTACTATCTGGCCCAGGCCGTCATCGTTCAGGAAAAGGGGCTGGAGGCGGCCGCCAACCACATCAAGGAACTCGAAGAGCGTGTCCACCAGCTGGAAGCCGGCGAGAGCGAACACCGCCAGGCCGAACAGGGCGGCGGCTTCCTGAGCTCAATCTTCGGTACCAGCCAGACGCAGCAGTCGGCACCCGTTCCCGGTCCCTGGGGCAGCGCGCCGCGCCAGGCCTCTCAGTCGCAATATGACGATACCCGCGGCGGCGATGTCCGTCAGATGCCGCAGCAGCCGACCGGCCCCTGGAGCCAGCAGGCTTATGCGCCGTCCGCCGGCGGTAGCTTCCTGCGCGGCGCGCTCGGCACAGCGGCGGGCGTTGCCGGCGGCATGCTGCTTGCCAATTCGCTGAGCGGCATCTTCGGCAACCACATGTCCTCGCTCGGCTGGGGCTCGCCCTTCGGCGCCAACCCCTTCGGCAATGCCAGCGCGCCGACCGAAGAAACCGTCATCAACAACTATTACGGCAATGACGACACCCGCCAGGCCTCCGACAACGCTGCCGATGACAACGATAACGCCAACGTGCAGCAGGCCGATTACGACGATGGCGACGACTCGTCCGGCGACGACGTTACGGATGTGTGAGTTCTAGGGGCCGGCGACGGACAGCGTTTGCTGCACCGTTGCCCGGCCCTTCGCTTGGGCTCAGGGCGTTCGCCGCTGCAATCGATTCACTGGATCGATTGCTCGGGCTGCGCCCCACCGCGGCTCACCCACGGCCGCGATAGGTGGCAACGCCCTGCTCCGGCAGCCACACGCCTTCCGGCGGCTTGCCCGTCTGCCAGAAAACATCGATCGGAATGCCGCCGCGCGGATACCAGTAGGCGCCGATCCTGAGCCACCGGGGATCGAGTAGCTCGACGATGCGTTTGGCGATATAGACCGAGCAATCCTCGTGGAAAGCGCCGTGATTGCGGAAGGAATGCAGGAAGAGCTTCAGCGACTTCGATTCCACCAGCCATTCGCCCGGAATGTAGTCGATGACGATATGGGCAAAATCCGGCTGCCCGGTCATCGGGCAGAGCGAGGTGAATTCCGGCGCGGTAAAGCGCACGACGTAATCGGTGCCGGCATGGTTGGACGGCACTTTTTCAAGCACCGCCTCCTCCGGCGACTGCGCTGTTTCGGTTTGCTGGCCCAGCATCGACAGGCTGGAAACATCGGTATTCGGCATTATGCCTCCTTGACGACTTTGACGCGGATGCCGTGAGCCTTTTCGCCCTCCGGTTCCACATGAATTGCAATGGTGGCGCCCTCGTGCACCGCCCTGATGGCATCCTCAAGGCGGTCGCATATATCATGCGCCTGCCGCACCGACATCGCGCCGGGCACCACCATGTGGAAATCGATGAAGGTGACGGTGCCCGCCCGCCTCGTTTTCAGGTCATGCACGCCGATCGAGCCCGCCGCGTGGCTGGCGATCGCCTGCTTGATCGCCTCCTCCTCCTGCGGCTCGACTGCCTGGTCCATCAGCCCGCCGATCGATTGCGAGATCACCTTCCAACCCTGATAGAGGATGTTGACGGCAACGAGAATGGCAAGCACCGGGTCGAAGATCGCATATCCCGTTGCCAGCGCCAGCAGCAGGCCAACGAGCACGCCGACGGAGGTCACGACGTCGGACATGATATGCTGTCCATCCGCCGTCAGCGCTGCCGAGCGATGTCTGCGTCCAGTCCGGATCAGCAACCGCGCCCAGATCGCATTGATGACACCGGCCGCGAAGTTGATCGCAAGGCCGAGCACGGGTGCGTCCAGCATGCGCGGCTCGGCGAGATAACCAACCGCCTCGTTGACGATCAGCAGGGCGGCGACGACGATCAGCACGCCCTCGGTGACGGCAGACAGATATTCCGCCTTGTGATGACCGAAGGGATGGTCGTGATCGGCCGGCTTCTGCGCATAGCGGATGACGAAGAAGGCGATGAAAGCGGCAACGACGTTGACCGACGATTCGAGCCCGTCCGACAGCAGCGCCACCGACCCTGTGACCCACCAGGCCACCATCTTCAGCCCCATGACGCCGAGCGACAGCGGAATGCCCCACATCGCCAGCTTGCGAACCGTAAGATCGCCGTTGTCACTCATATCGTTCCCCTGCGGTTGCGAATGAATTGCAGCTTTCAAGCCGTTGAAACGCAAAACCGCCCACGCGAATGTCGCGCAGGCGGTTCAGTTCAGGGTGATATGGGGGAAGACGGCGGATTTGTCAAAGGGCAATGAGGTTCCCCTTCCGCATGGCTCAAGGAGCAGGCTCGGAGAGAATAGTCTGCGGCCAGCGTAAGAGCGCCGCCTGCCCTGCAGGCGTCAGGGCGTAGACGCCCTTCTCCTTGCGTTCGAACCATCCGTAGACGTTGTCGAGCAGGATTCGGCCGGCATTGGGCACCTGAGCCTTCATATCCCGCGGTCGCCCGACCCCACGCTCGATTGCGGCGGCGCAGAGCAGCACCTGTTGACGATAGGCGGTCATAATTGGCGCCCGCGTGCTGCCGCCGACGGCGGGATCGCCGTGGCGGCGCTGATGCTCCTTGACAAGGCGCGTGCGCCGCTTGGGATTGGTGCGCGGCATCGGCGAGACGGAACTGACGATGATGCTGACCTCGCCGGCATCGGAGACGCCGAGCATGCCGATGCCGAGCCTGCGGCAGAGATCGCGATAGCGTTTGTCGGTCTCTCGCCCCCGACCCTTGGCGGAGACGCGGGCCGCGATCCAGACCTCATCGCTCATCGCCGCGCGGTCGACCGCCTGGAGAAGCAGTTCGAGGTTGAAGGAGAGCTTGAGTTCGCAGACCACCACGACCGGCGGCTCGGCATCGCTGAGGCCCACGAGATCGCACCCGCCGACCTCGCCCTTCACGACATAACCCGCAGCCTCCAGGAAAGCTTTGACCGGCAGGTAGAGCGATGTCTCCATATTGAAAACCGCGTCTCAGGCGGCGTTGAGATCGGCAATCTCGCCATATCGTGCAAGCAATCGCGGCGACGACATATCCCCGGTTTCCTCATCGACAATCACGGCATAAGCCGCCACGCCGACGAAACGCTCCGACATCGCCGAGGCGATTTTCTCCGCGCTGACGGAGTTCGATGCCTGGCGCATTTCACCGGGGACGAGATTGCCGCGGTTCTTGCGATAGGGAAGAACGATGAACTTTTCAGCATTGGCCACGTCGAATATCCCGATTGATCGTTCCTGAAATGTTCTGATTTCTCTGAAGAAGTCAACCGGCCTTTCGAAAACGGCCTGCCCCTCCCCGCAGTCGGGGAAAGGGCAGGCCGAATAACCGTCGCAATCCTCAGGCAGCCTTCGTCTTCACCTTGCGCGCCAGATGCGCCACGACATTTTCGATCATCCGCATCCCGGCATCGCCACCGAGCGTCATGATCGACTCCGGATGGAACTGCACCGCGGCGATCGGTTCCTTGGCGTGTTCGATACCCATGATCGTGCCGTCGTCGCTTTCCGCCGTGATGATGAACTCACGCGGCAGCGTCGAGGGATCGGCGAAGATCGAGTGGTAGCGGCCGACCGTCACCTCCTTGGCAAGGCCGGAGAAGACGATGCCCGGTTCCAGCACGCGGATGCGCGAGGGCTTGCCGTGCATCGGCAGCGCCAGGTGGCGCAGTTCCCCGCCATAGGCTTCGGCGAGCGCCTGCAGACCGAGGCAGACGCCGAAGATCGGCAGGTTGCGCGCCCGTGCCTTCTTGATCGTCGCCTTGCAGTCGAAATCCTTCGGTGTTCCGGGTCCGGGCGACAGCACGACGAGGTCCGGGTTCAGCCGGTCGAAAACTTCCTCCGGCACCGGCGTGCGCACGGTCGAAACCGTCGCCCCCGTCTGGCGGAAGTAATTGGCGAGCGTGTGGACGAAGCTGTCTTCGTGATCGACGAGCAGGATGCTGACGCCCTTGCCGACGCTTGCGACATCGCGCTGGACCCTGCCGGAATTGCCCGTCTTGGCGTCTCGGATGGCGGAAAGCATGGCAGAGGCCTTCAGTTCTGTTTCGGCTTCTTCTTCGTCAGGAATGGAATCGTTGAGCAGCGTCGCGCCGGCGCGCACCTCGGCGATACCGTCCTTGATGCGCACGGTGCGCAGCGTCAGGCCGGTGTTCATGTCGCCGTTGAAGCCGACCATGCCGATCGCCCCACCATACCAGGCGCGTGGGCTTTTTTCATGGCTCTCGATGAAGCGCATCGCCCAGAGCTTCGGGGCGCCGGTGACGGTGACGGCCCAGGCGTGGCTGAGGAAACCGTCGAAAGCGTCCATGTCGTCGCGCAGCCGCCCCTCGATATGGTCGACCGTGTGGATGAGGCGCGAATACATCTCGATCTGCCGGCGGCCGATCACCTTGACCGAACCCGGCTCGCAGACACGGCTTTTGTCGTTGCGGTCGACATCCGAGCACATGGTGAGCTCGGACTCGTCCTTCTTGGAATTCAGGAGCTTCAGGATCTGCTCGCTGTCGGCGATCGGGTCGTCGCCGCGCTTGATCGTGCCCGAAATCGGGCAGGTCTCAATGCGACGGCCGGAAACGCGCACGAACATTTCGGGCGAGGCGCCGACCAGATATTCCTGATGGCCGAGATTGATGAAGAAGGAATAGGGCGACGGATTGATCGCCTTCAGCCGCTTGGAAATGTCGGACGGCTTGCTGTCGCAGCGCTCCATGAATTTCTGCCCGGGCACGACTTCGAAAAGGTCGCCCTTGCGGAAACTTTCCTTTGCCTTGGTGACGAGCTCGGCATATTCGCCCGGCCGGTGATCGCTCTTCGGCGGAATGGCATCCGTGTGTTTGAAGGGCTCCGCTGCGATATCTTGGGCCTTGCCCTCGGTCGTCACGCCGTCTTTTTCGAAGTCGTAACGGTCGACCCAGGCCTTGGCGGCGTAGTTGTCGACGACGAGGATCTCGTCCGGCAGGTAGAGCACCATGTCGCGCTGGTCGGAGGGTCGCGTCAGCTTCAGATCGATCGCATCGAACTGGAAGGCGATGTCGTATCCGAAGGCGCCATAGAACCCGAGGCTTGCATCTGCCTGCGAATAAAACAGGTCGGTGACGGCGCGCAGCACCGTGAAGACCGTCGGCATCTTCGAGCGTTCTTCCTCGGTGAACACCCGGTCCGGCGTCTTGACGGTGAGGTCGAGACGGCGAGCCGAGGAAGTCCCGAGCACGATGTCGGACACGGTCTTCAGCCGCTCGGTCACGAAGCCGAGGATAACCTCGCCGCGTTCATTATAGGCCTCGATCCAGACGTCGCGCCCGAATGAGGAGATGCCGAGCGGCGGATCGACGACGGCGGTATCCCAGCGTGTATAGCGGCCCGGATATTCGTAGTTCGACGAAAACACCGCGCCGCGGCGCTCGTCGAGCTTGTCGACATAGGAAGAGACCGCATCGCCGTAGGGGATCGCCCGCCGCTGCCGCGTGACAGTAATGCCGCCCTTGGTCTCGTAGATTTCCGCACCATCATCCCGCAGGATCGTTACCATTGTTCCACTCCGTTATCGGGGCCCGGACGACAGGCGGCCATAAACAAAAAAAGCCGCCTCGAAGTTTCGGGCGGCTCACTCGTCGTCTTTGGACACGATTGGTCGAGGCCGCCTTAGCGAACCCACCACCAAACAGCAATGTTCAAGGACTTGATCATGAAAAATTGTTAGCCTGAGATCAGCGATTGCGCAAGAGGCGAATGCGGGATTGAAAAAGGGCAGCCCGAAAGCCGCCCCTCCCCAGCCTTGAAGGCTCAACTGGCATCAGAAGGTCTTCGTGAGCGACACCTTGAATGTGCGGCCCGGCTCGGAATACCAATCGCGCGGTTGTGACGCCGTCGCCGAGCTGAGGTTGACCTCGCGCACGCCAAGCGCATTGAAATATTCCTGGTCGAAGATGTTGTAGACGCCTGCCTGCACGCGCAGACCCGGCACCTGTTCCGGCGTCCACCAGCCGGTCAGGTCGACGATTGCGTAGCCGGGCGCATCGAAGGTCGTGTCGGCGGTGTTGGTGATGGGCGTCTTGAGATGGTCGGTGAGCATGCCCGCCGACAGCGTCGAAGAAAGATCGAAGCCGAAATTCTCGTTGCTCCAGCCGCCGCCGACGATCGCCTTGAACGGTGCCACCGAGCGTAGGCGCTGAGTGGTTTCTTCATTTCTGCCATATGCATAGGCAAGTGACGCATGCAGATTTATGCCGTTATTAAATGTCTTGGCGGCGCTGGCTTCAATACCGGAGATCGTGGCAGCAGACACGTTCGTGTAGTTGAATTCCGTAAAGTTGGCCGTGGCGTCGAAGGTCCGCACCGTTTCGATGAAGTTCTGGTAGCGAGTGTGGAAAGCTGCGACCCTGCCGGTGAAATCGCCTGTGTCGAAATTGGCGCCGATTTCGACGCCGCGGCCGATTTCCGGTTCCAGATCGGGATTGCCGAGCTGAGCGTAGCGGCCCGTGGGGTTGTAGAAGCGGCTGTAGAGCTCGTCCACTGTGGGTGCCCGGAACCCGACTGCCAGCTGCATGTAGAGCTGCACGTCAGGCGTCAGCTCGTATGTCGCAAGAATCTTCGGCGACAGGCCGGCTTCCGTTCGGTCGTTCAGGTCCCCGAAACGCGTAAGCCCGGTATTGCTTGCGAAACTCCCGCCGGTCGAGGGATTGTAGTTGAACCAGTCGAAGCGGAAGCCGGGTGTCAGCGCGAAGCCGGTATTGCCGATTTCGATCTTGTCTTCGACAACAAGCCCAAGATTCTGGCTGTCGACATTGGGCACTTCCGCCTGATTGTTCAGCGACGGGCAGGTCGTCGATGTCGGGCAAAGGGCCCAGCTATACTGGCTCCAGCTCGAAACGCCGACGTCGAGGCCCACCCGAACGGAGTGGCTGAGACCAGAATATTCGAAATCCTTCGTTGCCGTGCCACTGAAGCCCCAGGTTTCGTTTTCAATCTCGTTGTTACGGCCATAGACCACATTCGCGGCCGTACGGCCCCTGCTACCGGCTTCCTTCTTCAAATCCTGCCAATAGAGCGTGGCACGCGCACTGCTGAAGAACGCATCGGAAGACTGCGCTTCATAATCATAATCGAGCGATACACGATCGCGATCACGCAGTTCGCGACCATCATAATTGTCGATCATATAAGTACGGCCGGTACCCTGCTGTTCACGCAGATCGGTCTGTAGATCACGACGGAAACGCTCGGCAGTCAAACCGATGCGATGGCCGCCTTCCAGCTCCTGGCGCAGTTTGAAGAGCAGGTTGTTCTGATCGAAATCAGCCGGATTCGCCTCGGTGCGGAAACGACCGTAGCTATCATTGTCGCCCATATTGTCGCGTTCATGGCCCTTGCGGTAGCCGCCCTTAAAGAGGATCGACGTGTTGCCGATCTTTTTGGCAGCGGCGGCCGAGCCGGAAATGCTGCGGTCTTCGCTGTCATAGGTCGACTTGACGATCGCACCCCAATCCCGGCCTTCGGGAATAAGATCCTCCGGCTCCAGCGTATTGAGAACGATGGCGCCGCCGAGTATGCCGGAACCGCCCTTGCTCGAATCCGCACCGCGCACGATATCGAGCGAGGACAGTGAATCGAAATCGAAGGTGTCGCCGCCGCCGTTGGCGTTGGCCGGCGCAAAGGCACCCTGGCGCGAACTATTCGAAATATACGGGATCGGAATGCCGTCGATGGTGGTCAGGATGCGAGCGCCGGAAAGGCCGCGCAGGTTGAAGCCCGCGTCGCCGCGTGAATAATTCACGCCTGCATCGACGCTGCGGCCGATATCGTCGAAATTGGTGACCTGCTTTTCTTCGAGCTGCTTGGCGGTGATTTCGGTGGCAAGCGGCGTATCGGCGACGCTGCCCGGCGCCACGCGTTTGCCCTTGACGACGATCTTCTGCAGGACGGTGCTGTCCTCCGCCGTGGCTTGCGGCGCCGTTGCCGGAGCGCTTTGCGCGAAAGACTGCGAAACGGGAAGAACAACTGTGGCTGCCGTGCAAACCAATAGAACCGAGCGCCAATGCCGGACGATCATAACCTACCCTCTAATGATGACTACCGGGCTGGCTGGTCGTGGCGTTCGCACGCTCGAGGGGCTGGCTGGGCTTTTATGGATGAAGACGAAGAAGAATTCCGCCTTCTTTTCGCCGCATAAAAAACATGAGGAGCATTGTCAACATAAGTCCTCGTTTTATGTTGAATATATCTATCAAGTTTTAGCGATCTTCAATCACGTTGCACAATTGCAACGAAAACCGCCCTCATGCGTTGTCTTTGGCCACGGATACGAGGAATCGGACGCGTTGAGAAAACTTTCGATATTGGCGATCCTTTTCGCTGCTACCGCCTTTCTTGCCGGCGCCCGCCTGCCCCCGCGAGGCCCAATGCCCGAACCTCGGCCAGATGCCGGACAGGCGACCAG
This sequence comes from Rhizobium sp. WYCCWR 11152, assembly GCF_013087615.1. NCBI lineage: Bacteria > Pseudomonadati > Pseudomonadota > Alphaproteobacteria > Hyphomicrobiales > Rhizobiaceae > Rhizobium > Rhizobium sp. WYCCWR 11152. The sequence continues at coordinate 436,963 of NZ_JABFCP010000006.1, forward strand.
CTCCGCCTCCCCTTCTTCGGAAAAGGCAGAACCGCCCAAGCCTGAAGAGGTCCCGGCCCCGCAGCCGAAGCCCGATGTAAACGATCCGCAGGCACCGGCATCGAGCCCGCCGCCAACGCCGCAGGCCGCACCCTCAAAGCCCGGGTCGGCAGAGCCGATGCAAGGTCCGCCGCGGCCGCCAGGTAGCCCCGATAGCTCGCAGCCGCCGACGGAAGAAGGTAAGCCGCCCGGCGAGCAGACACTGGAAGAGCAACACCTGACGATCGAACCCGAAAGCGATGCGGAACATGCCGAATGCACGGCCGCACTCCAGTCCCTGGGTGTCGTCTTCAAGGACACGCAGCGCATCGACGACGGCAACGGCTGCGGCATCGACAAGCCGATCATCGTCTCCGAAGCCCTGCCCGGCATCAGGCTGAAGCCGGAGGCGACGATGCGCTGCCCGGCGGCACTCGCCCTTGCCCGCTGGATGAAGGACAGCGTCATCCCGGCGGCTTCCGCCGCCCTGCCGGAGCAGGGCCGCATCACCACCGTCAACCAGGCAACGTCCTATATGTGCCGTCTGCGCAACGGCGCCGGAACCGGCAAGATCTCCGAGCATGCCCGCGGCAACGCCATCGATATTGCGAGCTTCCACTTCGAAAAGGGCGAGGATGTCGCCGTCCGCTCCCGCCGCGAGGATCCGACGCTGACCGGCGCCTTCCAGCGCACCGTCAGCGCCGCCGGCTGCCTCTACTTCACCACCGTCCTCGACCCCGAAAGCGACGCCGCCCATGAGACGCATTTCCATCTCGACGTGATCGAGAGGAAGGGCGGCTATCGCTACTGTCACTAGTCATTTCAGTAGCTTGCGATTCCCGCTTGAATCGAGCCGCGAAATACCCAAATCGAAGCTGCAATTTGTAGAAGAGGCCAGCAGCATATGAAGATCATTGGGAACGTGATCCTGGTTCTCCTGGTTGCCGCTATCGGATTCATTTTTACCGGTGAGTTACATTGGCTCTTTGCCATAGGAATGTTGTTCATCGGCACGCTGCAAAGCCTTTTCATCTGGCTGTTCATCGATCCGGACTTTGAAAAGCGTCGGCAGCAACATCTGGTCGAGCGCTTTGGTAAGCCGTCACCGGCTCAGAACAACCCCTCGATATAACCCTGGTCGTTCAGGAAAATCCGTTCCGCCGAGGGTGATTTCGGCAAGCCCGGCATCGTCATGATCTCGCCGGTGATGGCGACGACGAAGCCCGCTCCCGCCGAAAGCCGCACCTCTCGCACGGTGACGATGTGGCCTTCCGGCGCGCCGCGCAGGTTCGGATCGGTGGAGAAGGAATATTGCGTCTTCGCCATGCAGATCGGCAGCTTGCCGTAACCCTGCTCCTCCCATGTCTGCAACTGGTCGCGCACCGCCTTATCGGCCGTCACCTCGCCGGCGTGATAGATCTTCGAGGCGACGATCTCGATCTTCTCGAACAGCGAAAGATCGTCGCCGTATAGCGGCTGGAATTTCGCCTGCCCGGATTCGGCCAGTTCCACCACCTTGTGCGCCAGTTCCTCGATGCCGGCCGAACCCAGCGCCCAGTGGCGGCAGAGGATCGCCTCGGCGCCAAGCCTCGAGACGAATTCCTTGACCGCCGCGATCTCGGCGTCGGTATCCGAGACGAAATGGTTGATCGCCACGACGACGGGCACCCCGAAACGGCGCACATTGGCGACGTGTCGGCCAAGATTGGCGCAGCCCTTCTTCAGCGCCGTGACATCCTCCGTGCCGAGATCGTCCTTCTTCACCCCGCCATTCATCTTCAGCGCCCGGACGGTCGCGACGATGACTGCCGCATCCGGCTTCAGCCCCGCCTTGCGGCACTTGATGTCGAAGAATTTTTCCGCTCCGAGATCGGCGCCGAACCCTGCTTCCGTCACCGCATAGTCGCCGAGCTTCAGCGCCGTCTTCGTCGCAGTCACCGAATTGCAGCCATGGGCGATATTGGCGAAGGGCCCGCCATGCACGAAGGCCGGATTGTTCTCCAGCGTCTGCACCAGGTTCGGCTGCATCGCATCTTTCAACAGCACCGCCATGGCGCCGTCGGCCTTCAGGTCGCGCGCATGGACCGGTGTCCTGTCGAAACGATAGCCGATGATGATGTCGCCCAGCCGCCGCTCCAGATCCTTGAGATCGGTGGCAAGGCAGAGGATCGCCATGACCTCGGAGGCGACGGTGATGTCGAACCCGCCCTGGCGCGGGAAACCGTTGGCGACGCCTCCGAGCGATGAAACCATGCTTCTGAGTGCCCGGTCGTTCATGTCCATGACCCGCCGCCAGGTGATGCGGCGGATGTCGATATTCTCTTCGTTGCCCCAATAGATGTGGTTGTCGACCATCGCCGCCAGCAGATTGTGCGCCGATGTGATCGCATGGAAATCGCCGGTGAAATGCAGGTTGATGTCTTCCATCGGCACGACCTGCGCATAACCGCCGCCGGCCGCCCCGCCCTTGACGCCGAAGCACGGACCGAGCGAGGCCTCGCGGATGCAGACTATGGCTTTCTTGCCGATCCGGTTCAGCCCGTCGCCGAGCCCGACGGTGGTGGTCGTCTTGCCCTCGCCCGCCGGTGTCGGATTGATCGCGGTGACGAGGATCAGCTTGCCGTCCTTCTTGCCCGCTTGCGCGGCGATGAACTCGGCGCTGACCTTCGCCTTGTCGTGACCATAGGGAACGAGTTGCTCGACCGGAATACCGAGTTTCGCCCCGATTTCGAAGATCGGCTTTTTGGCCGCGGCGCGCGCGATTTCGATATCGGATTTGATTGATGGCATGGATGTTCCCCCGTCCGGCCCCCGCGGGAGCGGAGTCGTTGTTTTCTCTTCATCGAGATAGCGAAATATCGGCGGGGTGTGAATAGCGCTGCGCCTTGCGGCCGCCACGCTTACAGCGCCGCGCGTCTTTTCAGACGCGCAAAGGACGCTGTAACACTTTGAATCTACGCATCGACCCGAAAATCGGTTTCGATTTTCGGGTCGATGCGCTAGGCGTTTATGTGGCGGTCAACGATTGCGGCTTCTTAGGGTGAAGACATGAAAGCATTGGAAATCTTCGTCGAGCGGATCATCCTGTCGAGCCGCTGGATCCTCGTGGCCTTCTATATCGGCCTGGTGCTGGCGCTCGCTGTTTATGCCGTTTCCTTCGGCTACAAGCTTCTGAAGATTGCCGCCAGCGTCTTCGTACTGGACGAAGCTGGGATGATCCTTGCCATGCTCAGCCTGATCGATGCGGCCCTCGTCGCAAGCCTGATCGTCATGGTGATGATCTCCGGCTACGAGAATTTCGTCAGCCGCTTCGACGAGGTCGACGAGACCGACAGCGAAGTCTCCTTCCTCGGCAAACTCGATTCAGGCAGCCTCAAGATCAAGGTCGCCTCCTCGATCGTCGCCATCTCCTCGATCCATCTGCTGCAGGTCTTCCTCAACGCCGACCAATATGCGGACGGCAAGATCATGTGGCTGACCTTCATGCACCTCGCCTTCGTCGCCTCCGCCGTCATGCTCGGCTTCCTGGAGAAGCTGATGAGCGTCACGTCGAAAAATGATCTGAAGGATAAGGACTGACAGGCGGCACGAGGCGCCTTCGGCGCTTGAACAAACAGAAGCCCCACGCAAAACGCCGAGCTCTGCTCTTTCGCGCCCTGAGATCAATTGACCGAAGCAGCGACAGGAGCGATCTCTGCCTCAGCTTTTCGCGGGCATCGAAGGCTTTCCTTCGCCTCCGGCCCACAGACATGCAAGCCGGGCTCTTCATCATAAGGGATGATACCATTAATGATGCCAAGCTTGAGCGCCTCAGTAGGAAGTATGATCCTTCCTCGCTCGGTTGATGTGGCGGGCATCATCGTCCCGTATGTCTCGGCATTGACGCCCATCTCGTCGAAATAAGCGAAAAATGTCGTATATTCAGTCGTTGTGGGCCTAACGACGCCGATCGCAGAATATCCGACAAGCCGCGACGTTCCGCTCATCAGGACAAGAGTACAGGTCGAAAGGCAGTACGCCCGCCCGGCAAAGACTTCGCCCTCGGTCCATCCGTTTTTGGCGATGCTGGCTTTGCAACGCGGATCCAACTTTGGACAATTGGGCAACAGCGTTCTGCCAATCGAGGTCTCCAGACCTGCAGCACGGATCATACGCCCCATCGCGAAAGCCGCATCCATGTCCCCGCCATTAGATTGAAGGACGATCGGCAGCTTTCTTTCGCCGAGCGTCGTCAACATCGCCTTCAGCCGAGCCGGCGTATCCGGCGTGATGTCTCCGTCCGCAGAAATCCACTGCGTGCACTCTTCCCGGCAGTTGCCATTGGACATCAGGAGGAAGTCCATCGGCTGGGTTTTTGGCAGTTTCTCGCTTGTCTCTGCGGCCGCATCCTGCACGGGGGCTTGAGGGACAGGCGCCTTAGCCACCACAGGGGCTTCGGCTACCGGATGGCTATGACAGACAGTCTCTGCCACTGCATCCGGGGCGCAGAGCGGCATACCGGGCCACTCATTGTAGGACAACATGTCCGTGATGAGACCTGTTCGAAGTGCCTCTGTAGCCGGTACGATATTGATGTTGTCAGGCGTGGCGCTCATCATCAGACCGATCACATCTTCGCTGACGCCCATTTCCTTCAAATAGGCCGTCAAAGCAGCGGTAGCCTTCTTTCCAAGTTTGGTGGAACTGCCCTGCCCCGCCACCTTGCGTCCAACCTCCTTGCGGGAGATCTCCTTCTTCTTGCCGTTCACGATCTTGTATTCGATGCGATAGGAAACACGCACCTTGTTGTAGACGGTCGTGATCTGGTGGACGCCGATAAAGGCCCATTGCGACGAGACACGCGACACACCGCCCGCCAACGCCAGCGGACAAGCAGAAAAGCAGTATGCACCGGACGAATAGGTGTAACCGACCGCGCTACCGTCCTTGGCAATAGCGGCTTGGCAGCGCGTATCCCCAACCGGGCAATCTTTGAGCCGCGTGCCGCCGACCGCCGTTTCCAGCCCGGCCTTGCGGATCATCCGGCCCATCGCATAGGCGGCATCGACGTCGCCGCCTTCCGAACGGAAAACGACAGGCAATTTACGGCCGCCGATCTTCTTGAGTATTTTTCTCAGCCGCGCGGGCGTATCGGACGTTATGCGCCCCTCCGCCGATATCCATTCCGGACAGTTTTCCTGGCAGAGGAGACTACGCACGAGGATGAAATTCATCGGGGGATGCACTGCCTTCTTCTCCCCGGCGGCCTGCGAGGTTGCCGCGCCGATCGGCAAGGTCAAAAGGAGAAAAACAAGTAACAATCTGGAAAATAGACACTTCACCAAAAAGAAAATTGCAAAGCGCACGATTAAATTGCCTCAGTTGTACTGAGCATACGCTTAGCAATTGGCTTGACTGGCAGCAAGTCGGATTTCGCCGCCTGCTACCATCCCTTCTTATCTCTGTTCTCTCACCCCAATCAGGCTGACATGGCGACCCGCTGCGGCGGCCTTCACGCAATTCACTTGCTCCCGCGCAAAGTGCTGCAGGTAGGCCGGTCTACCGCCTTTGCGCCCGTGCCGGAGAGACCCGAGCTCTCCCCGAAACTCTCCCAAGTGATTCTCTCCTTGCCCGGTTGCGCAAGACCATTGCTGTGCCGCCATGAAAGAACTCTAAGGTACCGCTACGCTATTTTCGCAAGTCGAAACTCAACCGAAGCGCGAATTGCCGTGGCTAATTTTTCACAATTCGAATGAATCAGCTTGCGTTAGGTCAATTGGGGCTAGCATCCCGCCGATTTTCTGTATTTGATAGCGGTAACATTGGGGCTGCCGGGGGCGTACAAATGTCTTACATGACTACCTCTGAAAGACAGTCATTGCTTTCGGCAGAACTTTCGACCGCACGAACGCGCAACCTGTTTGCACAGGCGCTTGGCAGGGTCTCTACAGCCTTCGGATTGTCGCATGCGACGCTGATGCACGCCCCCTCCCCGGAAGATCTTCTCTTGAAACCCCTGCTGATCGAGAGCTCGCTTCCGGCCGCCTATGTCAGGGATTTCGACCGCGCCCACATGATGCGCGGCTGCCCTTTCGGCGTAAGGTTAAGAGCGTCTGCCGTGCCGCCGGCCTGGCACCTCAACGACGCCTCCAATGGTCAGGCTTTCCCCGCCGAACTTCGTGCCCTGATGCTGCGCCATGCCATACCAGCAGGCGTTGCCATGCCGACCATTGCAGCCGACGGCCAGCGTCTGGTCTTTTGGTTCTGCGGCGAGCGCGCCGCACTCGGCCAGAGCGAAATCAACGAGCTGGCAATGATCATTCTCCATGCACTCGATGCATACAATGCAGTCAAACGCAACGAGGAATGCGCGCATAACGCGCTATCAACTCGAGAACTAGAGGTTGTGCGCTGGACTGCCCAGGGCAAGACCTCGATCGAAATCGGTCAGATCCTCACGCTCTCGGATCATACGGTGAACGCCTATATGACGAACGCGATCAAAAAACTCGATTGCGTCAACCGGACCCAGTTGGTAGCTAAGGCAATTCGATTGAAGCTGATCAACTGAGGAATCAGAAGAGAGTCGGCACGTCGTCCCGTGATCTGGGGGAATCGTGCCTCTTCACTTCGAACAGCCCGTTATTGACAAGACAGAACAATCCCGCGCCCACATCGGCATCACCGATGCGGAAGTCGTCCAGATGCTTGCTGCCTATCGTCTTTTCGGCTTCTGGCGCATCGACATCGAGACCGGACATTTCTTTGCAAGCGAGGATGTCCACGCGATCTTCGGACTCTCCTACAGCGACGGCCCTGTCAACCTGACAGAGCTGATGTCGCGCATCCACGAGGAGGACCGCAGCCTGATCGCCCAAACCTTCGAAGAGGCGAGCCTTCACGGCGTCGGCTTCCATTTCGTTTATCGCGTCGACAACCGGCTTGGCGGCTACAAGCTGGTGCGTAGCGTCGGCCGCTTCCGAAACGATGGAAGCGGCCGCGGCATCGTCGGCATCACCTATGAATTCGTCGAGAAACTGCGCGTCGTCGGCTTCGAGGACAACACGAAACCCCGCTGACTCCAGACGTTTTAGCGGTCGAGCACCGAGCGGACCTCGACGAGGTTCGAGCGCACCCTCAGAATATAGAAGCCCATGGTGGCGAGATGGCTCGGCATGATCCAGCCGTCTTCGCGCCCGTTCGAAATGATCGCCGGCTGGATGCGCAGCGCCGCCTGAAACTGCCGCATGGTCCCGCCCCAGATCGCTCCGAGATTGCGTTCCGCCAGCACCTGCGAGAAATCCGCCTGGGCGGCGGCCATGATCGCGTAATAGCCGTAGAGCTGGCCGTAAGCGAACCAGAACCGGTCGTCGGCGCGTGTATCGAACCAGCCGCGATTGTGGTTTTCCGAGCGCTCGGCGAGCATGTCGGAGGTGCCGCCGAGATCGTTGGCAATACGGTCGATGAACTGCATCAGATTGTCGGCGCGGCCGTCGAAAACGACGTTGCAGAGGGCGAGATCGGTGTTGAATTTGCGCAGGCTGCCGATCGCCGAGCGGTAATAGGAGGGCGTCGGCGTCTTCGGCCCGAAGGGGTTGAGGCCGAAATACCAGCTGTTTTCGTCGAACTGCAGATTGCCGCGCGCGCTCTGCAGGTCGTTGTTGATGCCCGAGGTGCCGCGCACACGCCCGAGCGTATCGACAAGCTCCGCCGAAGTCCGCCGGACCGCCTGGTTGATGCCGCGCTGGAAAGAGGCCTTGTTGTCGAGGAAGGGGGTGTGATCCCAGTCGATGCCGAAGAAGCCCATCTTGTAAAGCAGCATGGAGGAGATCCATGCGTTCTGGTTGACATTGAAATCGGTCAGATCGGCCGCGACGTCGACGATCGCCGAGCGTTGGCAGGTCTTCGGCGCCGTCGCATTGGCGCTCTCGGCGGCCGGCACTTCCTGCCCGGCGGCAACCTTGCGTTCGGAAAGCCGGTACTGATCGACGAAGGCGGGGTTGAAATTCGTCCAGACCTGCGTCTGCAAGAAGAAATAACCGTAGAGTACGACCAGCAGCGCCACGAAAGCGATGACCGGCAGCCGGATCATCCAGCTCCGGCGCTGATACCAGCCGTGCGCGGCAAGAAAGGGCCAGAAGGCCCAGGCGGAAAAAAGGCGGGCCCAGCGGCCGATCGTCTGGCCGATCAGCCTGAAAAAACCGGCTATCCGGTCAAGCATCGTCGTCTCCTGTCAGGCGAGGCGAACATCGGGACATTGCCGCCCCGCTGCATCCCACATATGCGCTCGATGGGCAGAGCACAACACGAGCCCTTCGATTTTTCGGAATGAAAGCATTGCGCAAGAGCGATACTGCCCGCGCCCTTGCTGGTCAGGAGCGCAGGAAAGGCAGGCTGAAACGAAAAGACCTGCGCGCCGTGTCGATCAGAGGCGCTCCCGATGTTTCCGGCGGCGGTTCGGCATAGGTCGGAAACCTTCTGGCGAATTCGAGATCGGCGCGGCTCTTGCGCCGCTCCAGATCCTGGGCGACCAGCATGCCCTTCTCGAACAACCTGATCGGTGCCGCGATATCGGGAAAGAGCTCCGGCTTGATCCTCACCTTCATGCCCGGCCGGTCGGTATCGACCTGCGCCTGATAGATGATCAGCCGCTCTTCCACGTCGATCAGCAGCTTGCGCAGCAGCACGTTGCAGGCGGCGATCCGGCCGTTCAGCGAATCGACAAAGGCCTGGAACAGGCCGATGAAGCGCTCGCGCCGCTGGCTGTCGTCGCGCATCTCGCGCTCGCCGGCGGAAATCCGCTCGGCCTCCGCCTTCAGCGCCCGCCGCTCCGCCTCCATCTGCTCCCAATGCGCCCTGTTGCCATAGACACCGATACGGCCTTGCGTCGTCAGCGCCTTGGCATTGAGCTCCTTCATCTTGAGGCGGGCGATGTCGATGGAAACGACCAGCCGTCGCCGCTGCTCGACGATATCGACAAGGCTGAGTTCGGCGGCCTTGTGCCGTTCGGTGAGCGCGGCGCGCTGGCCGGCGATCAGCCCCGCGAGCGCGTCCGATTTCGTCAAAAGGTCAAGCAGCCGCTCGATGACGGGCGCCTCGCGCACGCGTTCGGTATACATGCGCCACATCCGTTGGCGCGACACCCAGCCGGCCATCTTCTCGCGCAGCGTCAGCCCCCGGAAACTGTCGAGATCGGCTGAAACCTCGGCCGTCAGCCGATCAAGGCAAAAGACCAGCTCGGCCAGTTGAGCGTCGAGCGCCGCAGCATCGGCGATATGGGCCTGGAAGCGGGCATTCTGTTCAAGGAAGACCTCGTCGGCCGACTGTGTTTCGTCGCCGCTGAAGGCGCCGATCGCAGCCACACAATAGACTCCCTCGCCTGCAATCCTTTCGGCAAGGCTGCCAGCAGCTTCATACTGGCTGTCGAATGACGGGGGTTTGCGCACCAAGCCTCTCCAGGGAATCTCCTGGCCCAAACTAGCCGCTTGCGGCGCCAAAGAAAACAGGCGGAGTCGCCGGCTTCAGACCGGCTCGGCGATCCAGGCACCGTTCATGGCGTCGTCCCAATGCCTGCGGCAGAGCGAGACATATTTCTCGTTGCCGCCGACATCGATCTGCGCGCCTTCGTGCAAGACTTTTCCTTCCGCGTCGAGCCGCACGACCATCGTCGCCTTGCGCCCGCAATGGCAGATCGTGCGCACCTCGCGCATCTCATCGGCGATCGCCAGCAGTTCCTGCGAGGCCGGAAACAGCTTGCCCTGGAAATCGGTTCTCAGCCCGTAGACCATCACAGGGATGTTGAGCCTGTCGACGACGCGGGCAAGCTGCCAGACATGGACAGGCGTCATGAAATGCGCCTCGTCGACGAAGATGCAGGAAATCGGCGCGCCCTCGCCACTCAGTCCCTTGATCAACCGGAACAGGTCCTCATGCGACTCGAAAGGAATGGCGCTCGCCTCCAGCCCGATCCGCGAGCCGATGACGCCCCGACCAGTGCGCTCGTCGAAGGCTGCGATCAGCTGCACCGTGCGCATGCCGCGCTCCTGGTAATTATAGGAGGCCTGCAGCAGCATCGTCGACTTGCCGGCGTTCATCGTCGAGTAGTTGAAATAGAGTTTTGCCATCCGATTTCTCCTTGATCGGCTTATTGAAAGCTCGGAATGGCAAAGAAAAGCCCTGAGTGAGCGATAATCACAGGAATCCGGCTCGAAAACCGCTGAAAGCCCCGAAAACAAGGCATTGCCAAAAAATCCGCGGACGTCGCAATCGCATGGGTCGATACGGCGCAAACGCACTGAGGTCGCTTGTCAAACTCGGTTATTGATGGTTGGCTTGGGAACTTAAAGACTGGGAGTCTAAAATGAAAACAACAAGCACGTTCAAACTCGTTACCGCAACTGCCGTCGCCGCCCTCTCCGTTGCGACCGCCGCCTTCGCCGCAGACCCTGACAGCTGCGCCACCGTCCGCTTCGCGGACGTCGGCTGGACGGATATCACCGCCACCACCGCCACCGCATCCGTGATCCTCAAGAGCATCGGCTATGAGACCGACGTCAAGGTTCTCTCGGTCCCGGTCACCTACACGTCGCTGAAGAACAAGGACATCGACATCTTCCTCGGCAACTGGATGCCGACGCAGGAAAAGGACGTCCGTCCCTATATCGACGATAAGTCGGTCGAATCCTTCGGCCCCAACCTCGTCGGCGCCAAGTACACGCTCGCCACCAATGCCAAAGGCGCTGAGCTCGGCATCAAGGACTTCAAGGACATTGCCGCCCACAAGGACGATCTCGACGGCAAGATCTACGGCATCGAGCCTGGCAATGATGGCAACCGCCTCGTCATGGACATGATCGAGAAGAACGAGTTCGGCCTCAAGGACCTGGAAGTCGTCGAGTCCTCCGAACAGGGCATGCTCGCCCAGGTCGCCCGTGCCGACAAAGCGGGCAAGCCCGTCGTCTTCCTCGGCTGGGAACCCCATCCGATGAACACCAACTTCAAGCTGACCTACCTCACAGGCGGCGACAACGTCTTCGGCCCTGACTTCGGCGGCGCCAAGGTCTTCACCAATGTCCGTGCCGGTTATCTCGACGAATGCCAGAATGTCGGCATGATGTTGAAGAACCTGACGTTCTCCCTCGACATGGAGAACCAGATCATGGGCAAGATCCTCAACGACGGCAAGGAACCGGAAGCTGCAGCTTCCGAATGGCTGAAGGCCAACCCCGCAGCACTTGAGCCCTGGCTCGCGGGCGTCAAGACCCGCGACGGCAAGGGCGATGCTCTCGCGGCCGCCAAGACCGGCCTCGGCCTCTGATGATACGAACGGGGCGGCTCGCCGCCCCGTTTCATTTTTGTCCGATTGTTGTTTTTCTGGATAGGCGCGCCCTTGAATTGGATCACCGAATTTAAAATTCCCGTTGGCCCCTGGGCCAAATCCTTCGTGGATTGGCTGACCTCGAATGGCGAATGGTTCTTCAACCAGATCGCCTTCCTGCTGTCGAGCGCCATAGACGGCCTGCTCTTCGTGCTGCAGAAGCCTCATCCGCTGATCGTCATCGCGGCCATCACTGCCATCGCCTTTTGGCTGCGCCGGTCGATCGCGGTCGCCGTCTTCACCTGTCTCGGGCTGCTGCTGATCGTCAACCAGGACTATTGGAAGGAAACGACGGAGACGCTCGCCCTCGTGCTCGCCGCCACCTTCGTCTGTATGGTGATCGGTATTCCGCTCGGCATTGCCGCCGCCCGCCGCCCTTGGGTCTATGCTGCCATGCGCCCGGTGCTCGATCTTATGCAGACCATACCGACATTCGTCTATCTGATCCCGGCGCTCATCCTGTTCGGCCTCGGCATGGTGCCGGGCCTGATCGCGACCGTCATCTTCGCAATCCCCGCCCCGATCCGGCTGACGCGCCTCGGCATCATCTCGACGCCGCCGTCCCTCGTCGAAGCCGCCGTCGCTTTCGGCGCGACGCCGTTACAGGTGCTGCGCAAGATCGAGCTTCCCTTTGCCACGCCGCAGATCATGGCGGGTCTTACCCAGACCATCATGCTGTCGCTGTCGATGGTCGTCATCGCCGCTCTTGTCGGCGCTCCCGGGCTTGGCGTGCCCGTCGTCCGTGCGCTGAACACCGTCAATATCGCCAAGGGCTTCGAGGCGGGCTTCTGCATCGTTATCCTGGCAATCATTCTCGACCGGATGTTCCGCACCGCGGGTGAAGGAGGCGCTGCATGACCGCGGTAAGCTTTAACAATGTCAGCATCGTCTTCGGCGATCGGCCGGAAACCGCGCTTGCCATGGTCGACCAGGGCAAATCGCGCGACGAGATCGGCGCCGCCACCGGTCTGGTGCTCGGTGTGGCCAACGCCTCGCTGACGATCGAGGAAGGCGAGATCCTGGTGCTGATGGGTCTTTCCGGCTCCGGCAAGTCGACGCTGCTGCGCGCCGTCAACGGGCTCGCTCCCGTGGTGCGTGGCGATGTCGCGGTCTCGGCGGCCACCGGCCCCGTCAACCCCTACAGATGCAATGCCAAGGCGCTACGCGAGCTGCGCACCCACACCGTCTCCATGGTGTTCCAGCAATTCGCCCTCCTGCCCTGGCGCACCGTCGCCGACAATGTCGGCTTCGGTCTCGAGCTCGCCGGCATGCCGGAAGCCGAACGCAAGCTCCGAGTCGGCGAGCAGCTCGAACTCGTCAACCTGACGAAATGGGCCGATCGCAAGGTCAACGAGCTTTCCGGCGGCATGCAGCAGCGTGTCGGGCTCGCCCGCGCCTTTGCCACCGGCGCCCCGATCCTGCTCATGGACGAGCCTTTCTCGGCGCTCGACCCCTTGATCCGCACCCGCCTGCAGGATGAACTCCTGGAATTCCAGCGGCGGCTGAAGAAGACCATTCTCTTCGTCAGCCACGATCTCGACGAGGCCTTCCGCATCGGCAATCGCATCGCCATCATGGAGAGCGGCCGCATCATCCAGTGCGGGACGCCGCACGATATCGTCAAGAACCCCGCCGACCAGTATGTCGCCGATTTCGTGCAGAACCTCAATCCGATCAACATGCTGACGGCGGCCGACGTCATGCAGCCAGGCCTCGGCCAGACTGCCGCCGGCATGAGCGTCAGCGCCACTGCCCGCGCTGCGACTCCGCTCATCGATATCCTCGATGCCCTTGCCCGCCAACCGGGCAGTATCGGCATCGTCGAGAACGGCGCGATCGTCGGCACCATCTCGGCTCAGGATATCGTTGCCGGCCTCACCCGCCATCGCCGGAAGGAGGAAGCTTGATGTTTTCCATCCGCTTTGCCACAAAGCGGATATGAAAGATCAGCCTTCCCCCTTACGCGAAACAGACGACGATGCCCGCAAGCTCGCCCGCGTGCTGCTGCGCTCCGCACGGCACGCGGCGATTGCCGTTCTCGATCCCGAGACCGGCTTTCCCTCCGCCAGCCGCGTGCTGATCGCCACCGATATCGACGGCACGCCGGTCATCCTGGTTTCGCAGCTGTCGGCCCATACCAGGGGGCTCGCCAGAGACCCGCGCGCCTCGCTCCTGACCGGCGAGCCCGGCAAGGGCGATCCCCTTGCCTATCCTCGTCTGACGACCCAGTGCGTGGCAGAACCCATCGAGCGCGGCAATGCATTCTACGAGCGCATCCACACGCGTTTTCTCGCTCGCCACACCAAGGCGAAGCTTTATATCGACTTTCCTGATTTCCTGTTCTTCCGACTCAGACCGGAACAGGCCAGCCTCAATGGCGGCTTCGGCCGCGCCTACCAACTCGATGGGAACGATCTCATAATCCAGTCGGCCGCGAACGAGGAGATTGCCGCCGGGGCAACAGAAGCAGTGCGAGATTTAGTAGAACGTCACCCCGATGTGGAGGAAAGCCTCGCTATCAGGCTAAAGGCGCCGGAATCGGGTTCTTGGCGCATTTGTGGTATCGATCCCTCAGGTTTCGACATGATTTCCGGCGATTTTCTGTTGCGATACGAGTTCGAAACCCTCGCTGTGGATGTCGATCACATTTGTTCAAACATATCTAAAATAGCATACTCGATACCTTAAATTTAGGTATATACAATCTTCGAGCCCAGTTGCTAGTTTTTGATGTCAGTCAAAATCCCGGCTGGCGGCCTGCGCCAACACGCTTGATGTACGTTTCGCATTAGGAAGATAACATATGGAAACCTCTGATTTGGCCGATCACACGAACGTGGCGGCAGCTTTATTGTCGGCCATGGCAAACCCGAAGAGATTGCTGATCCTGTGTAGCCTCGTGAAGGGAGAAGTGGCCGTCGGCGTGCTTGCGACGCAGGTCGGGCTTAGCCAGTCGGCTCTCTCTCAGCACCTGTCGAAACTGCGCGCCCAAAAGCTGGTCAAGACCCGCCGGGACGCACAAACCATTTATTATTCGAGCACCTCCGAGCCGGTCATGAAGATCCTGGCAACGCTCGAAGACATCTACCTCGTGCAGAACCGGAATAGATCCGCCGCTTAATGATAGCGCTGACATGAATGTCGGCCGATGCCATGCTGCAAGGGAATGTTCCCAGAGGCTTGGCAACGATATTTCAGCACGTGAACCTTATGGCACGACCGGCAAATTTGCGATTTGCCGGTCGTGCTTTTGGAATGGCAACCCGGTCGCGCCGGAGCGCCCGTCCCGCAATCGATCTTTTTAGCGCAATTCCAGACGTAAAACTGCCGCGCACTTTTGCCGGAATTGTTTTAACTGCCGACCACGTCGTTGTTGATGCGGCTCAGCACCACCAGCGACGGACGGGCAGGCATGCCGGGTTTGAAGTCCGGCCAGTTGGTGCCTGCATCCTCCATCGAAGTCGCATCCTCGTTGTCGGCCATCCGCAATTCGCCCGGATGCTGGACCGAGAGGAAGACGCTGCTGCCGTCCGGGGTGAAGGTCGGCGAACAGGCTTCCGAACCGACGGGCGCAATATAGAACAGTTTCGGCAACGCACGGCCCGGGCCTTCGGTATCCATCACATAGACGGAATCGGCAATGCCTTCTGGCGGCGGGCCGTCGGTGGTGACCCAGAGGCGCCCGACCGGATCGACCGCGAGATTGTCGGGGTCGGTGAACCAGCCAGCGGAGGTCGTGGCCGGATGGAACATCGCCTGATCCTCGGCCTTGGCAGGATCGCCACAGAGAATGAAGACATCCCATTTGAAGCTGTCGGCTGCATAATCCGGCTTTTCGGGGCCGCCAGGTGCTGCGAGTTCCAGCAGGTGGCCATGCGGGTTGGGGCCGCGCGGATTGGCGATGTTGACCATCTCCTTCTCGTCGTCGCCCTCACCCTTCGGCAGCCGGTCCTCGTTCTCCGTCATGGCGACGTAAAGCTTGCCGGTGCCGAGATGCGGGATGAAGCCTTCCGGCGCGTCCATCGGCGAGGCGCCGACGAGATCGGCCGCAGCGCGCGTCGCCAGTACGACGTCGGCCTGGCTCTTGAATCCGGCTTCCGCCGTCAGCGGCCCCTCGCCGGCAATGAGCGGGATCCAGCGCATCGTGCCGTCGCTTTCGAACTTGGCGACCGAGAGGGTGCCGTGGTCGAGCAGGTTCCTGTTGGCGGCGCGGTCGTTCGGGTTCCAGGGATCGTGGGTGACGAAGCGGTAGATATATTCGAAGTCGTCGTCGTCGCCCATGAAGACCACCACGCGGCCGTCAGGGGCGACGCAACACTGGGCGCCCTCATGCGTCATACGGCCGAGCGAGGTGCGCTTGATCGGTTTTGCGGAGGGATCGAACGGGTCGATCTCGACCACCCAGTCGAAACGCATCCATTCGTTCGGCTCTTCCTCGAACTTGAAGCGCGGCTCGACGCGGCTGATGGAATAGATGTCGTTTTCGTCCTCGTCCCAGCCCTGGCGCTCGACCAGCTCCTGGTTCGGCAATTTCTTGTAGTCGCCGGAAAAGACGTCCATCGCGCCTTCCTCGCCTGAAAGCATCGTGCCCCAGGGGGTGATGCCGCCGTTGCAGTTCGAGATCGTGCCGAAGACGACCGTGCCGGTCGGATCGGCCTTGGTCTTCAGACGGTCGTCGCCGGCAGCGGGACCGGAGATGCCGACTTCCGTGCTCATGTGGACGCGGCGATTGTATTTGCCGTCCTTGACGATCGCCCACTTGCCGTCCGTCTTCCTCACTTCGAAGATCGAGACGCCGAGGGCGGCCATGATCGCGCGGATCTGGTTATCCGTCAGCTTCTCGCGGTAGTTTTCGTCGGTCAGGCCGGGAAACATCAGGAAAGGCGTTGCATATTCATGGCTGACGACCATCAACCCATGGTCGGAGCTCTTCTCGCCCCAGGGCAGCGGCAGAAACTGCGTGAAATCGTTATTGTAGCCGAACTGTCGCTCGGCCGCCTTACCATCAAGCGTCGCGATATCGAATTCCGGGCTGTCGGCAAACAGTGCATCACCCCAACGCGCCAGGATCTGGCGCTCATAACCCTCCGGCCAGTGGTCGGCGGTATCGCGCACGCGCTTGAGTTCCGGAAACGTCAGGCTGGAGCCGGCAGCCTCGGCATGCGCGGTTCCGAGCGCCGGCGAAAGTGCCGCAGCGCCCATCGCTGCGAGAAAGCCCTTGAGCACGCTGCGGCGGCGAACGCCCTCTTCGAGAATGGCGCCGTAACTTGGCGCGAATGCATGGCGCCGCGTCGGGCGCGCCCTTGTCTTCTGGCGGTCAGACATCAGTATCTCCGATCGAAATATCGTTTGATTTCAGTGAATTGATGAAATGCAATTGCGCCCTGCGAACGATCAGTTTTTTGTAACAAGCCGAGGCAAAGGATTGATGACGGGCCGCCTACGGCTGTCGATCGTGAAAATATTGCCGGATCGATCGAGGCGGCTTCAGCCTCCACATGAAGGGCTTCAGGGACTTTTCCCGTTGACGCCTTGGGAAGCCCTGATAATTTGACCGGGCAGTAAAAATATGGGCGTGAAGCCCCGGAAAAGGGCCGTCGGCGGCCAGGAGAACAGCATGTCCAATCGCCTCAATGCACCGAACGATCTTCGCGCCTTCTGGATGCCGTTTACGGCAAATCGCCAGTTCAAGAAGGAGCCGCGTTTGTTCGTCGGCGCCAAGGACATGTACTATACGACCCATGACGGCCGTCAGGTGCTGGACGGCACGGCTGGCCTCTGGTGCGTCAATGCCGGCCACTGCCGCCCGAAGATCACTGAGGCGATCCGCGAGCAGGCCGGCGAGCTCGACTACGCACCGGCCTTCCAGCTCGGCCACCCCAAGGCCTTCGAACTGGCAAACCGCCTGGTCGACATCGCCCCCGAAGGCCTGAACCACGTTCTCTACACCAATTCCGGCTCCGAATCCGTCGAGACCGCGCTCAAGGTGGCGCTCGCCTATCACCGTGTGAAGGGCAATGGATCACGCTTCCGCCTGATCGGCCGGGAGCGCGGCTATCACGGCGTCAACTTCGGCGGCATCTCCGTCGGCGGCATCGTCACCAACCGCAAGATGTTCGGCACGCTTCTGACCGGCGTCGATCACATGCCGCACACCCACCAGCCCGGCAAGAACAACTTCACCCGCGGCGAGCCCGAGCATGGCGGCGACATCGCTACCGAACTCGAGCGCATCGTCACCCTGCATGACGCCTCCACCGTCGCCGCCGTTATCGTCGAGCCGGTGGCAGGCTCCACCGGCGTCCTGATCCCACCGAAGGGCTACCTGCAGAAGCTGCGCGAGATCTGCACCAAACACGGCATCCTTCTGATCTTCGACGAGGTCATCACCGGCTTCGGCCGCCTCGGCGCCCCGTTTGCCGCACAATATTACGACGTCAAGCCCGACATGATCACCGCCGCCAAGGGACTGACCAACGGCGTCATTCCGATGGGCGCCGTCTTCGTCACCTCCGAGATCCATGATGCTTTCATGAACGGCCCGGAGCACATGATCGAGTTCTTCCACGGCTACACCTATTCCGGCAACCCGATCGCTTCCGCCGCTGCACTCGCCACGCTCGACACCTACAAGGAAGAGGGCCTGCTGACACGCGCCGCCGAGCTTTCCGACTATTGGGCCGACGCGCTGCATTCGCTGAAGGACTGCCCCAATGTCATCGACATCAGGAACACCGGCCTGATTGGCGCCATCGAACTCGACCCGATCGCCGGCGAGCCCACCAAGCGCGCCTTCACCGCTTTCCTGAAAGCCTATGAAAGCGGCCTGCTGATCCGCACCACTGGCGATATCATCGCACTCTCCCCACCGCTAATCATCGAGAAGAACCACATCGACGAGCTTTTCGGCAAGCTGCGGACCATCCTCCAGAACAACATCTGAGAAAGTGCTGAAGGCCTCCGGCATCACGGCCTGCGCGGCGGGTAAGTCCACGCAGGCCTTTTGTTGCGAAGACCGATAGGCCTCAGATCACGGCGGCGACGGAAAGGCAGAGGGCAAATTTCTTCAGCAGCCGGCGATCGAATTGCCCTTCGTTGCCAAACATCCATTTCAGTGCTTGGCTCGCGCTCCATGGCGCCTTGTACGGCCGCACGGAGGTCATGGCGTCATAGACATCGCAAATCGCAGCAAGACGCGCATGGAAGCTGACCTGCGCCTCGGAAAGCCTGCGGGGATAGCCCTTGCCGTCGATACGCTCATGATGGTTGAGGCAGACGTCGAGAACGATCTCCGGCATGCCTTCCTGGCGTGACAGGATTGCGTGCCCCTTTTCCGGATGATCGCGGATCATCTTGATCTCGTCCTCGTCCAGGCGCCCTTCCTTGTTGAGGATCTCGAGCGGAATTTCGAGCTTGCCGACGTCGTGCAGCAATCCTGCCGTGCCGAGCGTCTGCACGGTAGCCTCATCAAGTCCGAGGTGACGGCCGAAAAGGATCATCAGCGCACTCACCGAAAGGGAATGCAGAAACGTCACTTCGTCCTTGGATTTCAGACGCGTAACGCTGAGAAAGACAGTGGGATTATCATCCATCGACTTGGAGACCGAGGAAATCACCGGCGCCACCTGATCGAAGCTGATCCCATCGCCATGCTGGAGCCGGCCGAAAACGCTTTCTAGGACCTGCACGGATTTCTGGATGGTTTCGCGTGCCGCCTTGGTGTCGATCTCGATATTGCCGCCTGCCAGACCGTCGATGTCGAGGCCTCTGCTGGTGTTGATGATAACACCTTCAATGCCGCTCTTGCGAAGCCTCAGGGCATCGACTTCACGGCGCAGCAGAAATCTTCGCTTGGACAGAAGAGGGTCCTGCCATGCACCCTCGATCGCTTCCACAAACATTCCGTTGCGCACCTGTCTGGCTTCGATACGCTTGAGCATCCAGATCTCTGTTCCTGAAATATCTCTCTGTTTATTATCGACCGTTCTTTTGCATCGCAGCAATATATGCACGAACAATGATTCTACTCTAATTGGTAGAATCAAGTGTTAATCTCGAAACCGAATTCGACTATTCGGAAAGACGAAGAGTTTCGCGAAATTCGGCAGGTTCATCGGCACCGCGCAGATGCGGATACAGCACTTCTGGAGATCCGCAGACGGCGCCCGATCGACGATTTTGGATTATTTCGCGCCGAATCGGCTCGATTTTCGTTTCATTTTGTTATCACTTGCGGAATTCCACCAAAATTCCTAGAAATCTTGCCGTTGCGCCCATTCGAGCCAAATATGGCCGGAGGGCGCATCGATCGCGCCGATATCGATCGTCCTTGGCACGGCCTGAGGGCCGTTGAACGATCCGGAAAATCCGGCGCGGCACCTCATCGCGGGTCGAATGACCCCATCCAAGGAGACAGACAATGACCCTCAAGACATTGACGGCGACCCTCGTCGCGTCGCTCGCCTTTGCGCCGCTTGCCCATGCCGATATCACCATCGGCCTGATCGCGCCGCTGACCGGCCCCGTCGCCGCCTATGGCGACCAGGTGAAGAACGGTGCGCAGACCGCCGTTGACGAGATCAACAAGAAGGGCGGAATTCTCGGCGAGAAGGTCGTCCTCGAACTGGCCGATGATGCCGGCGAACCGAAACAGGGCGTTTCCGCCGCCAACAAGGTCGTCGGCGACGGCATCCGCTTCGTCGTCGGTCCGGTGACATCGGGTGTCGCCATTCCGGTTTCGGACGTGCTTGCTGAAAATGGCGTGCTGATGGTCACCCCGACTGCGACGGCCCCCGACCTGACCAAGCGCGGTCTGACCAACGTGCTGCGCACCTGCGGCCGCGACGACCAGCAGGCCGAAGTCGCCGCCAAATATGTGCTGAAGAATTTCAAGGACAAGCGCGTCGCCATCGTCAACGACAAGGGCGCCTATGGCAAGGGCCTCGCCGACGCCTTCAAGGCGACGCTGAACGCCGGCGGCATCACCGAAGTCGTCAATGACGCGATCACGCCTGGTGACAAGGATTTCAGCGCGCTCACCACCCGCATCAAGTCCGAGAAGGTCGACGTGGTCTATTTCGGCGGCTACCACCCGGAAGGCGGCCTGCTCGCCCGCCAGCTGCATGACCTCGCCGCCAACACGACGATCATCGGCGGCGACGGACTCTCCAACACCGAATTCTGGGCAATCGGCACGGATGCGGCAGGGGGCACGATCTTCACCAACGCTTCGGACGCAACCAAGAGCCCGGATTCCAAAGCCGCAGCCGATGCGCTCGCCGCCAAGAACATCCCGGCCGAGGCCTTCACGCTGAACGCCTATGCCGCCGTCGAAGTGCTGAAAGCCGGCATCGAGAAGGCCGGCAGCGCCGAGGATGCGGAAGCCGTCGCGACCGCGTTGAAGGACGGCAAGGAGATCCCGACCGCCATCGGCAAGGTTACCTACGGCGAGACCGGCGACCTGACCTCGCAGAGCTTCTCGCTCTACAAGTGGGAAGCCGGCAAGATCGTCGCCGCCGAGTAAACCATCGCTGACCGTCACCGACCGGGCGCCCTGTGGCGCCCGGTTTCGTTTTGCGGCACTCGCTTGTCGCGGCAGATCGGCTATAAGTTTCGGAATCGGTTGTAATGTGAGCAATACCATGACCAGCAGACTCGAGCGCTTCATCGACCAGGGCGTTGGCCGTGTGCCGGCCGATATCGTGCTGAAGGGCGGCTGCTTCTTCGATCTCGTCACCGGCGAACTCGTCCAGTCGGACATTGCGATCGGCGCCGATCGCATCGTCGGCACCTCAGGCAATTATGAGGGCGAAACCGAGATCGACATCTCAGGCAGGATCGTCGTTCCCGGCTTCATCGACACGCATCTGCACATCGAATCTTCACTCGTCACACCGCATGAATTCGATCGCTGCGTTCTGCCCTATGGTGTCACTACCGCCATCTGCGATCCGCACGAAATCGCCAATGTGCTCGGAACCGCCGGCATCGAATTCTTTCTCGAATCCGCGCTGGAGACGATCATGGACATCCGCGTCCAGCTCTCCTCCTGTGTGCCGGCGACGCATCTTGAAACCTCCGGTGCCGATCTGCCGATCGAGCGCCTCCTGCCCTTCCGCCACCATCCGAAGGTGATCGGACTTGCCGAATTCATGAATTTCCCCGGCGTGATCCACAAGGATCCCGTCTGCATGGCCAAGCTCGACGCCTTCCAGGGCGGCCATATCGACGGTCATGCGCCGCTGCTCTCAGGCAACGACCTCAACGGTTACCTCTCGGCCGGCATCCGCACCGAGCACGAATGCACGACCGCCGGCGAAGCCTTGGAGAAGATCCGCAAGGGCATGCATATCCTCGTGCGCGAGGGTTCGGTCTCCAAGGATCTCGCGGCGCTGATACCCATTATCACCGAGCGGCTTTCACCCTTCCTCGCGCTTTGCACCGACGACCGCAATCCGCTCGATATCGCCGAACAGGGTCATCTCGATCACATGATCCGCACGGCGATCGCAAGCGGCGTCGAGCCCCTGGCGATCTACCGCGCCGCCTCGATTTCGGCCGCCCGCGCCTTCGGCCTCAAAGACCGTGGCCTGGTCGCGCCGGGCTGGCGCGCCGATCTGGTGGTGCTCGACAGTCTGAAAAACTGCCGCGCCGACATGGTTTTCTCGGCCGGCCGCCGCGTCACCGATGCGCTCTTTTCCTCGCGCAGACCGGTTGCCCCGATCGGCCTCGACAGCGTCAAGGCCCGGCCCATCAACGCCGCCCATTTCGGCGTCCCGGTCGCCGAGGGCGAAACGCCTGTCATCGGCGTCATACCGGGCAAGATCATCACCGAGCATCGCCGCTACCGCCTGCCCGTCAGGGGCAACGAGACGACGGTCGATCTTGCCAACGATATCATCAAGGTCGCCGTCATCGAACGCCACGGCAAGAACGGCAACCATGCCAATGGCTTCGTCCAGGGTTTTGGCCTGAAGAAGGGTGCGATCGCCTCGACCGTCGGCCATGACAGCCACAATATCTGCGTCGTCGGCGTCAGCGAGGACGACATGGCGCGCGCCGCAAACCGCCTCAGCGAGATCAAGGGCGGCTTCGTTGTCGTCGAAGACGGCAAAGTCACCGGCGAAATCGCCCTGCCCATCGCCGGATTGATGAGCCTCGAGCCCTACGAGACGGTCCGCGATACGCTCCACCAGCTGCGTAAAGCTGCCTTGGCGCTCGGCGCCACGCTGGAGGAACCCTTCCTCCAGCTCGCTTTCTTGCCACTGCCGGTTATTCCACACCTGAAGATCTCAGACCGCGGCATGGTTGACGTGGACAAGTTCGCGCTGATCGGGTGATGGAATCCTTGGCAAACTCAGCAGCAGCGCTTATTTTGCAATATCCTTGGAGCCGATCATGACGAAGCTGGAACAGATTGAAAAAATCGTTGCCGAACTCGATAGGTACGAGTTCGAAGCTTTTTCGGCGTGGTTTGAAGCCCTTCAAGCCGAACGCTGGGACAGGCAGATGGAAGCAGATGCTGCTGGTGGCAAACTCGATCATCTCGCTGAGAAGGCCTTTGCCGATTTTCGTGCCGAAAGACCAGGCGGCTTTGAAACACCACGCAACTCCCGCCTTCTGGGAGACCTATGATCGCTTGCCTGAACAGATACAGAAGCTGGCTGACGAAAACTTCGATCTGCTCAAACAAGATCCCAGACATCCCTCCTTGCATTTCAAGCGCGTCGGTCGCTTTTGGTCGGCGCGCGTCGGCAGATCCTGGAGAGCTTTAGCTGTCTGGGATGGAGATGACGTCATCTGGTTTTGGATCGACTCGCACGCGGATTACGATAAGCTTTTGAAATAGCCATCAAACCCGCGCACAAAACCCGTCCAGCGCCGCAAGCTTCACGAGCCCCGCGCCAGCCACCGCCTCGAAGCCCGGCATCTCGAGCGGTTCCCCGAGCACCATGCCATCGGGCAGGCGGAATTCCGCCGGTTTGCGCGTCAGGTTGAAAACGAAGAGCAGTTTTTCTCCGTTCTTTTCGCGGGTGAAGGCGAGCAGATCCTGGTTGGTGCCGATGAAGGTCATGTCGCCGTCGATCAGCGCCAGGTGGCTCTTCCGAAATGCGAGCGTCCTGCGATAGTGATGCAGCACAGAGCTTTCGCTCTCTTCCTGCGTATCGACGGAAAGCGCTGCCTGCTCGTAAGGCACCGGCAGCCAGCTCTTTTCCGCCGAGGTGAAGCCCGCATGCGCCTTGCCGGCTTCCCAGGGCATCGGTGTGCGACATCCATCGCGGCCCTTGAAGGCCGGCCAGAAGCGGATGCCGTAGGGGTCGCGCAGATCCTCGAAGGCGAGTTCCGCCTCGGGCAAGCCGAGTTCCTCGCCTTGATAGAGGCAGATCGAGCCACGCAGCGCCGCAAGCACCGAGATCGCCAGCTTGGCGATGACAGGCCGCTCTTCCTCCGTCCGCGCGAAACGGCTGACATGGCGCATGACGTCGTGGTTGGAAAAAGCCCAGCAGACCCAGCCGTCCGTGACTGCTTTCTGGAAGGCCTCGACGCAGCCCCGAATATGCTCGGCGGTGAAATCCGGCCCGAGCAGGTCGAATGTGTAGCACATGTGCAGCTTGTCGCCGCCACTCGTATAGGCGCCAACCGTCTTCAGCGAACGCGCCCCATCGCCGACTTCGCCGACGGTCGTGCGATCCTCGTACTGATCGAGCAACGCCCGGAAGCGCTTGAGGAAATCGACATTTTCCGGCTGCGTCTTGTCGTAGAGGTGGTTCTGCATGCCGTAGGGATTGCTGTCGGGCGCATCGAGGCCTGCGTCATCTTCATCAGGCTCGTGCGGCGGATTGCTCCTCAGCAGCTTGTCGCAGAAATAATAGTTGACCGTATCCAGGCGGAAGCCGTCGACGCCGCGGTCGAGCCAGAACTTTACCGTCTCGAGGACCGCATCCTGCACGGCCTTGCTGTGGAAGTTGAGGTCCGGCTGCGAGGTCAGGAAATTGTGCTGGTAATATTGCCGGCGCACGCCATCCCATTCCCAGCCCGGCCCGCCGAAGATCGACAACCAGTTGTTCGGCGCCGTACCGTCAGGCTTCGGATCGGCCCAGACATACCAGTCCGCCTTGGGATTGGTCCGGCTCGATCGGCTCTCGACGAACCAGGGATGCCGGTCGGAAGTGTGCGAGATCACCTGGTCGATGACAACCTTAATGCCGAGCTTGTGCGCTTCGCCCATCATTTCGTCGAAATCGGCCAGCGTCCCGAAGATCGGATCGACGTCGCAATAATCGGAAACGTCGTAGCCCATGTCGGCCATCGGCGACTTGAAGAAAGGCGAGAGCCAGATCGCGTCGACGCCGAGGCTGGCAATATGCGGCAGCCGGCGGGTGATTCCCCTGAGATCACCGAGACCATCACTGTTGGTGTCCTGAAACGAGCGCGGATAGACCTGATAGATCACCGCGCCACGCCACCAGTCCGCACTCCCGCCTGCCTGCAATGCCATCGGCTACATCTCCTGCCTCGTTTGCGCTTCGTCACACTAAAGCGGACGAAACAAAAGACAACCATGTGAAGCGGTTATGAAGGTGTTGCGAAACGCCGCGACACGTCGTCGCGATCCGACAAGGGGGAGACGTATATAGGCTTGTCCACAACCCGTTTCCACCCTCCGGATTTGGGGTTGCAACGCAAAGCCTTTGCGATAATGTGCGCGCTGACCTGCACGTAAGAGGTCAAACACCGGGAACAAATGTCTAATAAAGGCGAAAAGCCTAGAAAGGTGGACCCACCATGAACCATTTCGCGAAAAAATTTCTCGCCTCTGCAATGCTTGGCACATTGCTGGCGTTTTCGGCCCATGCGGCCACGCTCAACATTCACAATGGTGGCGACCCGCAGTCGCTCGATCCGCAGAAGCTTTCCGGCGACTGGGAGAACCGTATCGCCGGCGACATTTTCGAAGGCCTCGTCACTGAGGACGCCAAGGATAATCCGATCCCCGGCCAGGCTGAAAGCTGGACGATTTCGCCTGATGGCAAGGTCTACACCTTCAAGCTTCGCGACGGCATCAAGTGGTCCGATGGCCAGCCGGTAACGGCAGGAGACTTTGTCTTCGCCTTCCAGCGCCTCGTCGACCCGAAGAATGCCGCCGATTATGCCTATCTGCAATTCACCATCAAGAACGCCGAAAAGATCAACAAGGGCGAGATCACCGATCTCAACCAGCTCGGCGTCAAGGCGATCGACGACAAGACGCTCGAAATCACCCTCGAAAACTCCACCCCTTATTTCCTTAATGCCCTGATGCATTACACCGCCTATCCGCTGCCGAAGCATGTCGTCGAGGCGAAGGGGCAGGATTGGGTCAAGATCGGCAACATCGTCACCAACGGCCCTTACAAGCCGGTCGAATGGGTTCCGGGCTCGCATGTCACGACGGTCAAGAACGACCAGTGGTACGACACCAAGGACCTGAAGATCGATGGCGCGAAGTTCTTCGTGCTTGAAGACCAGGAAGCCGCACTGAAGCGCTACCGCGCCGGCGAGTTCGACATCCTCACCGACTTCCCGACCGACCAGTACGAGTGGATGAAGAAGAACCTGCCTGGCCAGGCGCATGTCGCTCCCTTCTCCGGCCTCTACTATTACGTCGTCAACTCGCAGAAGCCGCCCTTCAGCGACAAGCGCGTCCGCCAGGCTCTCTCCATGGCGATCAACCGTGAAGTGATCGGCCCGCAGATCCTCGGCACCGGCGAACTGCCGGCCTATTCATGGGTTCCGCCGGGCACGGCGAATTACGGCGAGCCGGCCTATGTCAGCTGGAAGGACCTGCCCTATAGCGAGAAGGTCGCCGAAGCCAAGAAGCTTCTGACCGAAGCCGGTTTCGGTCCGGACAAGCCGCTTCACGCTGTCCTCAGCTACAACACCAACGACAACCACAAGCGCATCGCCGTCGCCATCGCTTCCATGTGGAAGCCGCTCGGCGTCGATGTCGAGCTCGTCAATGCCGAAACCAAGGTGCATTACGACCAGATGCAGCGTGGCCAGGTCGAAATCGGCCGCGCGGGCTGGCTCGCCGACTACAACGACCCGGACAACTTCCTGAACCTCCTGGTGACAGGCGTCCAGATGAACTACGGCCGCTGGTCGAATCCCGAGTACGACAAGATGATCAAGGAAGGTAACGCCGAGACCGATCTCACCAAGCGTGCCGCGATCTTCAAGAAGGCCGAACAGCTGGCGCTCGATGAATCCGCCGCCCTGCCGATCTACTACTACGTCTCGAAGAATGTCGTTTCGCCGAAGATCGAAGGCTTCGTCGACAACATCCAGGACATCCACCGCACCCGCTGGCTGTCGATGAAAGAGTAAGGGAAAACGGTCCTTTCCGCGCATTGCGGAAAGGACCGGCCCACGATCATGATCAAATACGCCCTCCGTCGCCTGCTATCGACGATCCCCGTTCTGTGGATCGCCGTCACAGCCTGCTTTTTTGTTTTGCGCCTTGCCCCCGGCGGCCCTTTCGATGGCGAAAGGCCATTGCCGCCGGTGATCTTGAAAAACCTTGCTATCCACTACAATCTCGACAAGCCGCTCATCCAGCAGTACCTGATCTATGTCGGTGACCTGCTCCAAGGCGATCTCGGCCCGTCCTTCGCCAGCGAAGACTTCACCGTCGCCCAGCAGATCATGATCGGTCTGCCCTACACCTTCACCATCGGTACGGCTGCCTTCCTGATTGCCATCATTGTCGGCGTGGCGGTCGGCTGTCTTGGGGCGCTTTATCAGAACAAGGCGCCGGATTATATTCTGGGCGCGCTCATCCTGATCGGCGTCGTACTGCCGAACTTCCTGATTGCGCCCATCCTGCAGCTCGTCTTCGGCATCCATCTTGCGTGGTTTCCGGTCGGCGGCTGGGGTGACGGCTCGATCAAATACCTCATCCTGCCGATCGTCGTTCTAGCCCTGCCGCATGCCGGCCGTATCTCGCGCATCACCCGCGGCTCGATGATCGAGGTAATGAACCAGAACTTCATCCGCACCGCCAAGGCCAAAGGCATCGGCCCCCGGCTGACGGTCATGCGCCATGCGCTGAAGCCCGCGCTGATGCCTGTGGTCTCCTATCTCGGACCGGCGGCAAGCTACCTTCTCACCGGCTCGCTGGTTGTCGAAAGCATCTTCGGATTGCCCGGCATCGGCCGCTATTTCGTCAACGCAGCGCTGAACCGCGATTACGGCATGGTTCTCGGCACGGTCATTTTCTACATGGTGCTCATCGTGTTCCTGAATCTTCTCGTCGATATCGCCTATGCGTGGCTCGATCCGAAAGTGAGAAACCGATGATCCTCAACCCCGCAAAACGCGAGCTGCTTGCCCAGGAGCTTCTGGAGGCGGAGGGCCTTGCGCCCGAAAGCCGCTCGCTCACCAAGGATGCCTTGCGCCGACTCGGGCGCAACAAGGCGGCCGTCCTGTCGATCGTTGTCCTGACGGTTCTGATCCTCGCCGCCTTCCTCGGCCCCTGGTTCATTCCCTTCAACTATGAGGATCCGGATTGGGCGGCCTTCCGCATACCGCCCTCGATCGAGACCGGCCACTATTTCGGCACCGACCCGAACGGCCGCGACCTTCTCGCTCGCGTCCTTTACGGCACTCGCGTCTCGCTTGCCGTGGCGTTGACGGCGACCGTCGTCTCCGTCTTCATCGGCGTTCTCTACGGTGCGGTCTCAGGCTATGTCGGCGGCAGGCTGGATGCGATCATGATGCGCTTCGTCGACATTATGTACGCGCTTCCCTATATCCTCTTCGTCATCCTGCTGATGGTGATCTTCGGCCGCAACGTCTATCTGCTGTTTGCCGCGATCGGCGCGCTGGAATGGCTGACCATGGCCCGCATCGTCCGCGGCCAGACGCTGTCGATCAAGCATCGCGAATTCATCGAAGCGGCCCGCGCATCCGGGCAGCGGCCGTTCAAGATCATCATCAAGCACATCATCCCGAACCTCGTCGGACCCGTGGTCATCTTCGCAGCGTTGACGGTGCCTGAAATCATCGCCACCGAAAGCTTCCTTTCCTATCTCGGCTTCGGCGTGCAGGAACCGCTGACCTCGCTCGGCACGCTGATCGCCGAGGGAACCGATGCCATGGAAAGCATGCCGTGGCTGCTGGTCTTCCCGGCGAGCTTCCTCGTGGCCCTGCTGCTCAGCCTGCTCTTCATCGGCGACGGCCTGCGCGACGCGTTCGACCCGAAGGATCGATAAGAATGTCCCAAGAAACACAAAAAGACACCCTTCTCGAACTCAAAGACTACTCGATCACCTTCAAGACGCCTGATGGAGAGGTCAAGGCCGTCTCCAACATGAACCTGACGGTCAAGCGCGGCGAGCGCATCGCCATCGTCGGCGAATCCGGTTCCGGCAAGAGCCAGACCTTCCTCGGCATCATGGGCCTGCTCGCCAAAAACGGCAAAACGACGGGACAGGCGCTGCTCGAAGGCAAGGACGTGCTGGCGCTGAAACCGCGCGAACTCGACCAGATCCGCGGCAAGGACATGGCGATGGTTTTCCAGGACCCGATGACCGCCCTCAATCCGTCGCTGAAGATTTCCCGGCAGCTGACGGAACAGCTCGAGGTGCACGGCGGCCTGACGGCGCGCGCCGCATCCGCCGCAGCGCTCGACATGCTGAAACGTGTCGGCATCCCCGACCCGACACGGCGCTTTCACCTCTACCCGCATGAGCTCTCCGGCGGCATGCGCCAGCGCATCGTCATCGCCATGGCGCTGCTCACGAGGCCGAAGCTTCTGATCGCCGACGAGCCCACGACCGCACTCGACGTCACCATCCAGGCGCAGATCCTCGATCTCTTCAACGACCTGACGGCGGAGATGAACACGGCCCTGATCATGATCACCCACGACCTCGGCGTCGTTGCCGGCCTCGCCGACCGCGTCGCCGTCATGTATGCCGGCCGCATCGTCGAGGAGGCGCCTGTCGACGAGCTCTTCGACAACCCCGCCCATCCCTATACCGCGGCACTGCATGCCTCGATCCCGCGGCCGGACCAGGATGTCGACGACCTCGTCGTCATCCCCGGGCGTCCGCCGAACCTGCAGCACCTGCCGAAGGGCTGCAATTTCTCGCCGCGCTGTTCGCAGGTCCAGGACGATTGCATCGACCGCCCGCCACCGCTCGAAACCCTGGCGCCGCACCATTGTGCCGCATGCTACCACCCCTTCCCGCGTCGCGAGGAGCTGTTGAATCATGGCTGAACGATCGCTTCTGAGGGTCGAGAACCTGACGACCCAATTCGAACTGCCGGCGAAAGGCCTCTTCAAGCCGCCGATTTTTCTCACCGCCGTCAACAATGTCAGCTTCGACCTCAGCGAAGGCCGCACGCTCGGCATTGTCGGCGAATCCGGCTGCGGCAAATCCACGCTCGGCCGCTCCATCCTGCGGCTGTTGAAATCGCAGAAGGGCCGCATCCTCTGGCAGGGACGCAACCTTCTCGACCTTTCGGACGAGGAAATGCGCGCCGCCCGCCGCGACATGCAGATCATCTTTCAGGATCCGATCGCCTCGCTCGACCCGCGCATGACTGTTGGAGACATCATCGCCGAGCCGCTCACCGTCTTCGAGCCGAAGCTTACGAGAGCCGAGCGCACCGAACGTGTCCGCGAGATCATGACCGCCGTCGGCCTGGTGCCGGAAATGATCAACCGCTATCCGCACGAATTCTCCGGCGGCCAGGCGCAACGCATCGGCATCGCGCGCGCAGTCATCACCAAACCGAAGCTCATCATCTGCGACGAGCCGGTTTCGGCCCTCGACGTCTCGATCCAGGGTCAGGTCATCACGCTTCTGCGCAAGCTGCGCAAGGAATTCGGCCTGACGCTGATCTTTATCAGCCACGACCTCTCCGTCGTGCGCCTGATCTCAGACGATGTGCTGGTGCTCTATCTCGGCAGGGTGGTGGAAGCAGGCAGTTGTGCTACCGTCTTCGATCACCCCGCTCATCCCTATACGCAGGCGCTTTTCTCCGCCGCGCCGATCCCGGATCCGAAGCTGGCGCGCCTGCGCACCCGCATCCGCCTGCAGGGTGACCCGCCCTCGCCGCTCAATCCGCCGAAGGGCTGCGTCTTCTCACCGCGCTGCTGGAAGGCGACCGACATCTGTCGCACCGAAATGCCGCCGACCGAGGAGGTCCGCCCCGGCCAGAAGGCCGCCTGTTATCACATGGACAGGCCATGAGTGATACGAAGGCCGCGCAAGCGGCCTTTGCCTAGCCCGCGAAGGCGGGTTTCCATTCCCGAATATAGGCGCTTGCCACCTTCATACTCTCCGCGTATCAGCGGATGAAGACCAATGCCGGGAGGACAAGGTGAGCAGACGGTTTCTATCGATCGGTGAATGCATGGTGGAACTCTCGCAGGCAGGCGATGGTCTGCTGCGCAAGGGCTTTGCCGGCGATACCTTCAACACCGCCTGGTATGCCCGCGCCTGCCTTGCCGCCGACTGGTCGGTCGACTACTTCACCGCGCTCGGCGACGACGCCATGTCGGACGAGATGGCGGCCTTTATCGACAAGGCGGGCATCGGCACCAGCCTCATTCGCCGCATCAGGGGCAGGACGCCGGGCCTTTACATGATCAACCTGAAGGACGGCGAACGCTCCTTCAGCTACTGGCGCGACAGCTCGGCTGCCCGCAGCCTGGCCGCCGATCCGGACCGCCTGCGCGAGGCGGTGGAGAGCGCTGAAGTCGTCTATTTCTCCGGCATCACGCTTGCCATACTGCCGCATGAGGATGCCGAGACTTTGCTTGCCGAAGTCCGTCGCGCCAAGGCCGCAGGCAAGCTCGTCGTCTTCGATCCGAACATCCGCCCGCGGCTCTGGTCGAGCTACGACGTAATGCACACGACGATCAGCGAAGGTGCCCGCTCCTCCGTGCTCGTCATGCCGAGCTTCGACGACGAGGCGGCCCATTTCGGCGATGATTCCATCGAGGCGACGATCCATCGCTACCGCGCATTGGGTGCCGTCCATATCGTCGTCAAGAACGGCGCGGAGGGTGTTACGCTGAATTTTGCCGGCGAGCAGACCTTCGTTCCGGCCGAAAAGGTGGAGAAGGTGGTCGACACGACCAGCGCCGGCGACAGCTTCAACGGCGCTTTTCTCGCACGATATCTCGAAGCAGGCGATGCACCTGCCGCCGCCCGCTTCGCAGCAAAGGTCGCTGCCCGCGTCGTCAGCGAACATGGTGCATTGGTCGTAAGGGAAAAGCTTGGATTGGATGGCGGCTAAAGCGGCGCGATCTTTCAGATTCGCTTAGCGAGACATGCTTTTAGGCCGCACATGCTGACGCAGTATGAACGCCATGTGCGAGCGCTCCCCGCCTTGGCGGCATCTGCCAGAGGAAATCAGGACTTCGTCGGCCGATCGGCGTCGCGAACTGCCTCGTCATGGTACCAGCAGCTGTCGAGCGCAGCATCGCAGACGTCTGCGGCCTCGCGCTCCATCAGCCTGGCGCGTTCGAACCGGTTGGCGTTTCGTATCGCCTTAACGGGAAACTGGTAGATCGTTGCGGATTCACGATGGAAACCGGTGGGCATGAGATCGCCTCCATTCAGCTCGGCGCATCAACATTTCAGGACCATCTACATAGCACAGTGCACATAGTTTATGCAAATTGCATAAAATAACGGCAATGTTGCAATTGTAATCGGTCGGCATGCTGTCTCGGCTAAAAGCTTCCGATAATTTGTTTAACACTTCATCATTTCAGCCTAACGCCACAATTTTCATCCGGTTCCAGATGAAAAAACTGCGTTTTGATGGGCGATACCGCCTGCGAGCGTTAAAAACAGCCCGATTTTCCAAAAGGGAAAAAATCGGCCGGCACGCTGATTCGCGATCTTTCTTTCGCATAGCGCCAAAACTGGCACGCTACGTGCTTTTAAAGCGTCATCCCTGGCGGTCGGATGCGCTTGCGCGCCGAGATCACCTCCGGATTTGCTCACCTTCGTAGCATTGAGAGAGTCACGATGACAAAATATAAGCTCGAGTATATTTGGCTCGATGGGTACACTCCGGTACCGAACCTGCGTGGCAAGACGCAGATCAAGGAATTCGACGTATTCCCGACGCTGGAACAGCTTCCGCTCTGGGGCTTTGACGGCTCCTCGACGCAGCAGGCTGAAGGCCGCAGCTCCGATTGCGTGCTGAAGCCGGTCGCCATCTATCCCGACCCGGCCCGCACCAACGGCGCTCTCGTCATGTGCGAAGTCATGATGCCGGATGGCGTCACGCCGCACGCATCGAATGCCCGCGCCACCATCCTCGACGACGAAGACGCCTGGTTCGGCTTCGAGCAGGAATATTTCTTCTACCAGAACGGCCGTCCGCTCGGCTTCCCTGAGCAGGGCTACCCCGCTCCGCAAGGCCCTTATTACACCGGCGTCGGCTATTCGAACGTTGGCGACGTTGCCCGCGAAATCGTCGAAGAGCATCTCGACCTCTGCCTCGCTGCCGGCATCAATCACGAAGGCATCAATGCCGAAGTGGCCAAGGGCCAGTGGGAATTCCAGATTTTCGGCAAGGGCTCCAAGAAGGCTGCCGACCAGATCTGGATGGCACGCTACCTCCTGCAGCGCCTGACCGAAAAGTACGGTATCGACATCGAGTATCACTGCAAGCCGCTCGGCGACACCGACTGGAACGGCTCGGGCATGCATTGCAACTTCTCGACCAAGTACATGCGCGAAGTCGGCGGCAAGGCCTATTTCGAAGCGCTGATGGCGCAGTTCGACAAGAACCTGATGGACCACATCGACGTCTACGGTCCTGACAACGACAAGCGCCTGACCGGCAAGCACGAGACGGCTCCGTGGAACAAGTTCTCCTACGGCGTTGCCGACCGTGGTGCCTCGATCCGCGTGCCGCACTCCTTCGTCAAGAACGACTACAAGGGCTATCTGGAAGATCGCCGCCCGAACTCGCAGGGCTGCCCCTACCAGATCGCTTCGCAGGTTCTGAAGACGATCTCGGAAGTTCCGACCGCAAGCTCGGCTTCCGCTGCAGCTTGACCTCCCAGGCGGCGCCGGTCCACGACCGGCGCCGTGACTTTCTTCTTTCGAATGAAAAAACGCCGCCAGCCACTGACATAATCGGGGCGATCAGGCCGGCGAAAGCCCTGCAATCCCTGCAATAGGGGCTGTAATATTTCCATCATGGTCATGCCTCAAAATAGAGAAGCGGGAATCGCCGTTCCGGAACCCCGCTTTGGGGTTGAGCGTTGGCATATCACTGCGACGCGGATGGAAATCGTGACATGCTGCAACGTCCGGCAAACACTTATAGCGGCGAGAGCTGGGCCAATGCCGCAGCCGCCGGGAACCTGCCTGAGAGGCTGGTGATTGTCACCGATGCCTGGCACCCACAGGTCAACGGCGTCGTGCGCTCGATCGAGAACACCAACCGCGAACTGGCGAAGATGGGCGTCGAGGTTTCGATGGTGACGCCGGAGCGCTTCAACAGCATCCCCTGCCCGACCTATCCAGAGATCCGCCTGTCGATCGCCAATTACCGCCGCATCGCCCGCGAGATCGAAAAGCACAATCCGTCCTACGTGCATATTGCCACCGAAGGTCCGCTGGGGCTGACCGCCCGCCGCTGGTGCCTGAGAAACCGCATGCCGTTTTCGACGAGCTACCACACCCGCTTCCCGGAATACGTTTCCGCGCGCCTGCCGATACCGAAGAGCTGGCTCTACTCCTTCGTTCGCTGGTTCCACAATGGCGGCGCCGGCTGCATGGTGGCGACGCCGAGCCTTGCCCGCGAACTGTCGGAAAAGGGCATCCGCAACCTCATGCCCTGGAGCCGCGGCATTGACGCCACGCAGTTCCGTCCGATGGCGCTCGAGGAAACCCCGTTCGGCTTGGCGCGCCCGATCTTCATGACCGTCGGCCGCGTGGCGCTGGAAAAGAACCTGCCGGCTTTCCTCGATCTCGATCTGCCGGGCTCCAAGGTCGTCGTCGGCGACGGTCCTGCCCGCGCTGAGCTTGAAAAGCAATATCCCGACGTCTTCTTCGCGGGCGTGCAGTTCGGCGAGGATCTGGCGAAAACCTACGCCCAGGCCGATGTCTTCGTCTTTCCCTCGCTCACCGACACCTTCGGCAACACCATCCTCGAAGCACTGGCATCGGGCGTGCCGGTCGCAGCCTATCCGGTCACCGGCCCGCTCGACATCATCGGCGAGGATAGCGAAGTCGGGGCGCTCGACCAGAACCTGCAAGCCGCCTGCCTTGCCGCTCTTTCCGCCTCGCGCGGCAAGGCGCGTGAGCTTGCCATGCAATATTCCTGGGAAGCGGCGACGCTGCAGTTCATCAACAATATCCGCGCTGCCAACGGCGTCATCACGCCGAAATGGAAGAAGGCCTGGCAGTTTGCCAAATCACTTCCAAGAAGCAGAAAGCCCGGCGAAACCGCCGGGCCTCTCCCGTCTGCAGACTGATTGGTTTTACTTGTGAAGCGCGCTGCGAAGCGTGTCGTTCGCGACCGCAATCGCACTGCGCGCCGCAGGCGTTTCGGCAATCGCGTTCAGCAGCACAAAGTCGTGGATCGTGCCGTTATAACGCATCGACGTGACCTTGACGCCGGCCTGGCTGAGCTTGCGGGCATAGGCCTCGCCTTCGTCGCGCAACACGTCGTTTTCGTCAACGATGACCAGCGCCGGCGGCAGGCCGTTCAACTGCTCCAGCGACGCCTGCAGCGGTGAGGCCGTCGGCTCCTTGCGCTTGGTCTCGTCGGGCAGATAGGCGTTCCAGAACCACTTCATCGCTTCCTTGGTCAGCCACGGCCCATCGGCAAACTGGTTGTAGGACCCATTGTTGAAATTGGCGTCGGTGACGGGGTAGAACAGCACCTGCTGGTCGATGGCAGGACCGCCACGCTCCTTGGCAAGCAGCGTCACCACCGCCGCCATGTTGCCGCCGACGCTATCGCCTGCGACCGCGAGCCGGGAGGCATCGACCTTGAACTCCTTGGCATGTTCGGCGACATATTTGGTCGCAGCATAGGCCTGCTCGATGGCAACGGGATAGCGGGCTTCCGGAGAGCGCTCGTAGTCAACGAAGACGACGGCGGCATCGGCGCCGTTGGCGATCTCGCGCACCAGCCGATCATGTGTATCGGCATCGCCCAGCACCCAGCCGCCGCCATGGAAATAGAGAATGACCGGCATCGTGCCCTTGGCATGTTCCGGGCGGACGATGCGCAGCTTGATGTTGCCTGTCGGACCGGCCCTGATGACCCTGTCCTCTTCCTGGGCGGCAAGCTTCTTCACGTCGCCCTTCTGCGCGCCCGCCAGAACATTGCGGGCATCGGCCGGCGACAGCGTGTAGATCGGCTTGCCGCCGGCAAGCCCGTCGATGAATTTCTGCGTTGTCGGTTCGAGTACCGGATCGGCAAGCGCGCCGACGGCGGAGGCTGCGAGCAGTGCTGCTGCGGAAACTGCGGTCTTGATGGTCGACATTGTCTTGTCCTCTCGGGTTCGATGTTCGTCCTGAACACCGTTTTTATATCGCGCACAATTGTTTATTGGACAATTTAAAATTGCGCATAGCAGCCATGCATAAAAATCGCTTACGATTATTTATCGCGCGATATAACTTCCATCAGTTCTGGAGATAACCCCATGCAGGATCAGCTGAAGCTCGACAATTTCATCTGCTTCGCCGTCTATACGGCAAGCCACGCACTGAACCGCGTTTACAAGCCGCTGCTTGAGACGCTCGGTCTCACCTATCCGCAATATCTGGCGATGGTTTCGCTCTGGGAACAGGACGGCCAGACAGTCGGCGGCTTGGGTGAAAAGCTCTTCCTCGAATCGAGCACGCTGACCCCGCTGCTCAAACGCCTCGAAACCGCAGGTTATGTCAGACGCGAACGCAGCCGGGAGGACGAACGCGTCGTCGTCATCCGCTTGAGCGACGAAGGCATTCGCCTCAAGGAAAGGGCGATCGGCATCCCGGGTTGCATCGCCGCTGCCAGCGGTCGCGATGCAGTCGACCTCACCCGCCTCCAGGCCGAGATCGTGGCGCTGCGTGAGGCGCTGAATCGAAGCGTGGTTTAGCTGCTAACCGGACTGGGTATCACAGTGCTTATGGTACCCCCTCTGCCCTGCCGGGAAGAGGGGGTGTTCCCACTACGAATGGCCCCCGAACCCTACGTTCGTCTCTTCTTGCCTTCGAACGGATTATCAGGCGAGCGGAAATGGATGCGGATCGGCACGCTCGGCATGTCGAAATCCGCGCGCAATCCGTTGATCAGATAGCGCGTATAGGATTCCGGCAGCGCATCCGACCGGGTGCAGGAGATCATGAAGGCCGGCGGGCGGGCCTTCACCTGCGTCATATATTTCAGCTTGATGCGGCGGCCGGAAACGGCCGGAGGCGGATGCTGGATCTGCTGCGTCTCCAGCCAGCGGTTGAGCCGCGCCGTCGAGATGCGTTTGTTCCAGACCTTGTCGGTATCGATGATCGACTGCATCAGCTTGTCGAGCCCCCAGCCGGTCTGGCCGGAGATCGGCACGGCGCGGATGCCGCGTGCCTGCGGCAGCAGCCGGTCGGTCTTTTCGCGCAGATCCGCAAGCACCGCCTGCCGGTCCTCGATCATGTCCCACTTGTTGAAGGCGAGCACGGCGGCGCGTCCCTCGCGCAGCACCAGGTCAACGATCTGCAGGTCCTGCTTCTCGAAGGGGATCGTCGCATCGAAGACGATGACGACGGTCTCGGCGAAGCGGATGGCGCGCAATGCGTCCGCGACCGAAAGCTTCTCCAGCTTCTCGATCACCCGCGCCTTGCGGCGCATGCCGGCCGTATCGAACATTTTGATGGTGCGGCCGCGCCAGTCCCATTCGACCGAGATGGAGTCGCGGGTGATGCCCGCCTCCGGCCCGGTCAAAAGCCGGTCCTCGCCGAGGAAGCGGTTGATCAGCGTCGACTTGCCGGCATTCGGCCGACCGACGATCGCCACGCGCAACGGCTTCGTATCGTCATAGGTCGGCTCTTCGTCCTCTTCGCCCTCGTCCGATGATTGCGGAATGTCGACGTCGGTAACCGCCACATCCTCTTTCTCGGGATAGGCACGGTCCTCGCCGATCGCCGCGACGATCGCATCGCGCAGGTCGAGCATGCCCTGCCCATGTTCTGCCGAAATCGGCGTCGGCTCGCCGAGGCCGAGCGTATAAGCGTCATAGAAGCCGCTGTCGGAGCCCCGCGCTTCGGATTTGTTGGCGACGAGCACCACCGGCTTGCCGCGCCGGCGCAGCATTTCGGCAAGGTCGGTATCGACGGGCGTCAATCCGCTCTTGGCATCGACGACGAAAAGCGAAAGATCCGCCTCGTCGATCGCCGCTTCCGTCTGCGCCCGCATCCGGCCCTGCAGGCTTTCCGCGTCAGCCTCTTCCAGACCAGCCGTGTCGATGATCGTGAAAGTCAGGCCCATCAGCCGCGCATCGCCCGGCCGGCGGTCGCGGGTCACACCCGGCGTGTCATCGACAAGCGCCAGCTTCTTGCCTACCAGCCGGTTGAAAAGTGTCGACTTGCCGACATTCGGACGACCGACGATCGCGACCGTGAAACTCATATCTTGTCCTTAACGCGATCAGCCCTGAGCGGCGGGCGCCTTGCCGGATGCGGTAATCAGATCAAGCATCATATGGGCGCGATTGGCAATATTGCGCGGGCTGTCGGTATCGTCGACGATCGACTGGAACCACTGCTGCGCCTGCGCCATGTTGCCGGCTTTGTAAGCGGCAAGGCCGAGTGCCTCGCGCGCCGAATGACGGAAGGCGTTGCCCGGAACGGCCATTTCCTCGATCGCCGCCGAAACCTGTTCGTAAGCGCCGTTCTCGATGAGCAACCAGCCGGCACGCATCTTGGCGGCATCGCGCACGGCGGCTGGAACGGCATTATCCTTGCCGATCTCGTTGAAGGCGGCGATTGCCGCGGCGGCATCGCCCTTCTGCACCTGAACGGTCGCGGCCCGCATACGCGCCAGCACCGGGTAGGCGCCATGGCCGTCCTTCTCGAGCTTGTCGAGCGCGGCCAGCGCCTCGTCGTTCTTGTTTTCGTCGGCAAGCTTCATCGCCGCCAGGAACTGGTCGCCGGTGCCGGAGGAACGGTTGTCGTCCCAATAGTCGTAGAGAACCTTTCCGGCGGTGCCGACGACGATCAGGATGGCGACGACGACGATATAGCGGCCGAACCGGCGCCAGACGCCCTTCATCTGGTCAGACCGCAATTCCTCATTGACTTCACGGATGAAGCTGTCGTCGTTGAATGCCATTCTCGTCTCCGGCCGCGGAAATACCCATACACCATGCAAAACGCATATTGTCGGGCCTTCTACTCCATTTTGCCGCCGTTGTAAGGGGGATGTGAAAGATTAGAGCGCCGCACGTCCGACAGGACGCGCTAAGGACGCTCTAAGACTTTGAATCCGCGCATAATCCTTTCCAAAAATCGGAATCGATTTTTGGGGTTATGCGTAGGTCAGATGACGAGCGGCGAAACGCCGATCAACCATTCGTGCAGCTTCCAGATGATCAGCGCCCAGACGACGATGCCGATGACGATCGCATAGAGGTCGTATTTGGCCGAGACGAACGGTCGGAGCGTGATTTCGCCTGACCGCTGTCGCCGTTTCAGGGAAACGCGCAAGATGACGCCCCAGGCGAGGAAGGCGGCAAACAGCAGAACCGACGACGTCTCGCCATTGGCGAGCAGGTGCGCCAGCGCCCAGATCTTCACCGACAGCACCATCGGATGTTTGGTCTTGGCCGCGATATGCCCCGCCGGCAGCAGCGAGGCGACGAGACAGATCATCGCGATCAGCATCAGCGTGATTGCTATATGCGCCATCCAGACCGGCGGATTGTAGAGCATTCCGGTCACCTGCCGCGCCTGCCCGAAGCCGTAGATCAACAGGATCAGCGTGGCGATGCTGGCAATGGAATAGGCCGCCCGCCAGCCCTTCTCGCCGAGGCTTGCGATCATCGAACGGCGAAAGTCCGGCACCAGCACTCGCACCAGATGCACCCCGAGGAAAAGTATGATGCCGACGATAAGCAATGTCATTGCGGATCCTTCCGTGCCGTTTGTCATGGCTTACCGGCTGGCGCGAGAAAATGCCAGCGCGACCGCAGCTTCGCCGCAATTCTGTCGGAGGGAAACCGCGAACAAATTGTCGCGGTGCCCATGTCTCGTTCCCTCCTCTCCGCCTGCCTTTCTGTTTCGCTCCTCGCTCCGGCAATTGCCGAGGCGGCCGACCGGCCGAAACAGCTCGTCATCATTTCCTTCGACGGCGCCCACGACAACGCGCTCTGGCTGAAGAGCCGCGAGATGGCGGCGAAAAACGGCGCCCATTTCACCTATTTCCTTTCCTGCACTTTCCTGATGAACGAGGCGGCGAAGAAGGCCTACCAGGCGCCCCACCAGAAACGCGGAAAATCCAATGTCGGCTTCGCCCAGAGCGACGACGAGATCCGCGAACGCCTCGGCAATATCTGGCACGCCCATCTCGAAGGACACGACATATCGAGCCATGCCTGCGGCCATTTCGACGGCCGCCTCTGGAGCGAGGCCGACTGGTCGGCCGAGTACGCCACCTTCCACGCGACGCTTGAGAATGCCTGGAAGAGCGTCGGCCTGCAGGAGCCGGCCGGCTGGCAGGATCTGGTCGATCACGGCATCAAGGGCTTTCGCGCCCCCTATCTCGCCGCAACTGCGGGCGCCGACATGATCGCCGCCGAAAAGAAGGCGGGCTTCACCTATGACGCAAGCCTCGTCACCAAAGGGCCTGCCATGCCTGTCGAGGAAGACGGCATCATCCGCTTTGGCCTGCCGCTGATCCCCGAAGGCCCGAACGAGAAGCCGATCATCGGCATGGACTACAATCTCTTCGTCCGCCATTCCAAGGGTGAGGAGGATACGGCCGATTCCGCGGAATTCGAGGACCGCGCCTATGCCGCCTTCAAGGAGGCTTTCGACAAGCAATATGCAGGCGCCCGCATCCCGCTACAGCTCGGCTTCCACTTCGTCGAAATGAACGGCGGCGCCTATTGGCGGGCGCTCGACAAGCTGGTCAGCGACGTCTGCCGCCGAACGGATGTGGCCTGTGTCAGCTATTCGGAAGCGATCCCGATGATCGAAGCCCGCGGGAAATTGCAGACGTCAGGCCTCTGACGGCGTAGTACCACATCAGGATTGACGGCGACTTGCCGGTGAAGATCACCGAGACGCAGTACCGTGCCGCCCCCTCATCCGCCCTACGGGCACCTTCTCCCCAGCGGGGAGAAGGTGGAATCGAGACGTTGCGACAAGTCTCTTCTCCCCTCGGGGAGAAGGTGCCGGCAGGCGGATGAGGGGGCCGCACGCGCCGACTTTTCGATCGCTCGAAATCCCCCACTCATCAGCCGTCGGCATGCACCGCGCCCGCCTCACGCTCCAGGTAACGCTGGTCAATCTCCGGCAGCGGTTCGTCATCGATTGCCGCCTCGAAGGCCTTGAGGCGTTTGTGGATCGAGAGCAGTTCGATGATCGTTGTCCAGGAGTTGACGAGATACTGGAACGAGTTGCTGACCTGGCCGAAGGCGGTCGAGATCTGCTGGAAGATACCGTAGGTGATCGTGCCCGCCACGATCGTCGGCACCAGCATGAAGACCACGAAGAGCGCGTCGGCCTGGATATAGAAATAGCGGGCGACGTTGAAATACATGTAGTGGAAATACATGCGGTAATAATTGCGGCGGACGTTGTCGAAGAGCTCCCTGACTGTCAGCGGCTCGGCTCGGTCCGCATGGTCCTCGCCATAGACGAGCTCCTTGCGATAGGCCGCCTCGACACGCTGGTTGCGGAAATTCAGCCCCGGCAGCTTGACGCCGGCGACCGCCAGCAGAAGCGTGCCGAACGCCGACCAGAACAGCGCCAGCCAGAAGAGCGAATTCGCCACCGGCCCGATGAACGGCAGTTCCGTCACGTAATGTGATAGCGCCAGAAGGATCGGAAGGAACACCACGAGCGTCATCACCGAGTT
This sequence comes from Rhizobium sp. WYCCWR 11152, assembly GCF_013087615.1. Taxonomy (NCBI): domain Bacteria; kingdom Pseudomonadati; phylum Pseudomonadota; class Alphaproteobacteria; order Hyphomicrobiales; family Rhizobiaceae; genus Rhizobium; species Rhizobium sp. WYCCWR 11152. The sequence continues at coordinate 478,421 of NZ_JABFCP010000006.1, forward strand.
GATGAGGCTGATGCCAAGACCTTCGAGCGTGCTCGAAAAGCGCATCGTATCTTCCTGAACGCGCTGCGAGGCGCCTTCGATGTGACGCAGCTTTTCCCACTTCGACATGTAGAAATTGTTCATCGCCGTGCGCCAGCGGAAGATGTAGTGGCTGGTGAAGAAGTCGGTCATGATCGACACGAACATGCTGAGGAATGCGATCTGGCAGAAGATCCACATCAGGTCGTAGAAATTGTCGACGGTGATACCAGGTTTCTTCGCCATCGCATTCACTAGAAGATCGCCGAACGGCCGGCGCCAATTGTTGATCACAACACTGATCTGGACGCCGAAATAGGTCACGAAGATAATCAGGGCCGAACCCCAGATCGACCACCGTTTCCAGGGGTGGTTCCGCGCTATCAGATGCCACGCGGCGCAAAAGATCGCCGCCGACAGCAGGAAATAGCTGTAGAACCAGAGATTTTCGGGGAGCAGGAAGAACGAGAGATCAATCGGCTGCTGTTCTTCGGGAACCGACGCGTAGCCGAGAGATGCTCCGAGACTGGCGGCGAAGAGATACCAGCCTGCAATGGAAATCAGCGTCCAGACAACGAGCGAAGTGAAGAACGCCTTTGGCTGCGGAAAGAAGGAATGAAACACGGGGAGCTTTGCTTTCCTGAACTGTGAGTCTCGGGAGTGTCGTCAACACTGATTGTGCCGGAAACTAAGGCAGTTCGAAGGAAGGAGCAACGGGTTCAGCCCATTGTTACGCAGTTGTAACCGGTTAGGCGATTTTCTTGATCACCGGCATCATCAGCGCCGCGCAGGCGACGAGTGCCACGGCGGCGATCACCGTCGGGACGGTGAAGTTGCCGCTGCGCTCGGCGATCCAGCCGGCAACGACAGGCCCGACGATCTGGCCGACACCGAAGGCAGCCGTCATCATCGCCAGGATCCGCCGCGGGCTCTCAGGCGAAAGCTTGCGGCCGATCTGCAGCCCGTAGGCGGTGATTGCCAGGAAGGTCGCCCCGAACAGCGCGCCGCCGATCAGCGGTGCAACGGAAGGCGGCAGCGCCACGGTCGCAAGCACGCCGGCGGCCTCGACCAGAAGGGCTGCGACATACACGCCGCCCAGCCCGAGCGGCTTGACCAGCGGCTTCCAGGCAAACAGCGCCACCGCAGCCGTCAGGCCGGCGATGAACCAGCAGAGGAATTCGACGAAGGGCCCGGTTGCAGAAAGGCGCGCGATGGTGACGAGGAAGGTCGCGGTGATGACATAGCCGAAGCCGAACAGGCCGTAGGACAAAGTCAGCAACACCATCGGCCGGTTCCAGATGAGCGCCGGCTCCTTGCCCGACTGCGCCGATTGCGCCGGCGCCGACGGCAGCAGCAGGAAAACGACGACGAGGCTTGCCGCGCAATAAAGCGCCCCGCCGATCCAGTCGGCGCGCCAGCCGCCCGGCCCGTCGTGAAAGCCGAGGCCGATCAGAAACACCATGACCGAGGACAGGGCGATGCCCGCCCCCGGCCCGCCGAAATGCGCCGCCTGCACATGATCGTTGCCGGCGGCAGCCCCGTGGCTGAGCACGATCGACGAGGTGAAGACCATCGCCAAGGCGCTGGCGACACCAGCCAGGAAGCGAATGATGGCAAAGACGGCGACAGAATCGGTAGTAGCCATGGCGGCAAGCAGGATCGCAGTTGCCAGCAGCGACAACAGTGCCACCAGCCGCTCCCGCCCCGCCGCCCAGCCATAGGCGGCAAGCACGGCGCCGACGAGATAACCGACGAAATTGGCCGACGCGATGAAGCCTGCATCCGCTGCCGAAAGTGGCACGCCGCTCATCATCCCGGGCAGGATCGGCGTGTAGGAGAAGCGCCCGAAGCCCATAGCGGCGGCCATGGCAACGGCGCCGGCAGCGGCGGTGGAGACAAGATTCGGCGGGGAGTGACCGGTGCGCACGAGCATGCAGCGCTTATCGCGCCGCAGCACCGGCATCACAATCAAGTAATTCTGATCGATCGATCAATTTCCCGAAACTTCAAAAATTCTCGACTGCACTTGAAAGGGCATATCTTACGATATATGTTTTACGACATAGCCAACGATACATCTAACGATGAAAAGAAAAATCATGAGAGGTTTTAAAGGCGGCATGTTCGGCGGAGATTTCCGCATGGGCCGCAAATTCGCAGCAGGCGATCTCCAGCTCGTCATCCTGGCTTTACTCGATGAGCAGCCGCGCCACGGTTATGAATTGATAAAGCTGCTGGAGGAGCGTTCCGGCGGCTTCTATGTACCGAGCCCCGGCGTCATCTATCCCGCACTCACCTATCTCGAGGAAACCGGCCTTGCCGAGGTGGAGGCCGAGGGCGCCAAGAAGCTCTACCGCATCACCGAGGCCGGCCGCGGCCGCGTCGAAGAAAACCGCCCCATGATCCTACAAACGTTCGCCAAGCTGGAACGCATCGGCGAGAAGATGGCCCATGTGAAGCGTGTCTTCGAAACCGACCGTCACGGCGCCGACGAAGGCGATGACGGCGACTTCATGCAGGACGGCGGCGATATCCGCGCCGCCCGCATGCTGCTGCGCTCGGCGCTCAGGATGCGCTATCCCTGGTCGAAACCCGAAGCCGCCCGCATCGCCAGCATCCTCGAACGCGCCGCCACCGAAATCCTGCAAGGCGGCAGGCCGGGAACACGGGGCTGAAGATGAAGGCCGCGCAGCGGGTGCTTCAGCGTCCGATGGATGTCAGGAGCAGCGCGGCGGTGCGTCCTTCGAGGCTCCGCCCTATGGGCTGGGCGCCTCAGCAACCGTGTTGTTGGGGCTGGTTCCATGGGGTTCGTCTTTTAAGAATAGTGTTGATCATGATGATGAGCTTTCGCATAGCGGCGACGATGGCGACCTTGGGCGGTTTGCCCGCGTCGCGCATAGAGGGCGCATCTGACGGTGGCGCGGCCGCCGGCGATATGGCGTTGTCCACGCCATGTGCCGCAGTGAGTGCGGCACAGCCTGGCGCATCGTTGTCGAAGCGGACAACGGCGCGTTTGCCCTCGACGGCCACGTCGAGATGGGCCTTCGAGACATCGATACCGACCATGAAAGATTGCTGGATATGCATGACTGCTCCTCCTTGCAACGCGGGCTCGAAGCCCAACCAACCGTTCGAGCGAAGACATGGCGACGGAGATGCTTGCTGAGGCACGAGTTCAAGACCCAAGGATGACACGCATCTCCGCCGCGCAGCCCCTTTATACAGCAACGGCAACGTACAAGGATGAGGGACGTTGGAGAATGCCGTGCTCCCAATAGAGATGTTGGAGGATGCCGCGCCGACATCCAAGAGAGCCTCATCCTGAGGTGCCCCGCAGGGGCCTCGAAGGACGAGGCGGGCGCGCCGGCTCAGCCGAGAAAGCCTTACCCCCGCTCATCCGGCAAGGTCAAAATCACCGGCCCGTTACGCGTCGCGACCACCGTGTGTTCATATTGCACGGTCGGCGCCTTCGGATCGGCATAGAGCGTCCAGGCATCGTCGCCGCCTTCGGCCCATGTCGCGCCGAGCGAGAGAAACGGCTCGACCGTGAAGACGAGACCTTCCGTCATCATCCGTTTTTCCGAAGGGTCCGGCCAGGTCGAGAGCTCGGCCGGCTCCTCATGCAGCGAGCGGCCGACGCCATGGCTCGCCAGATTGGCGACCAGCGTATAGCGGTTCTTCTGCGCAAAGGCGCCGACGGCTGTGCCGATCTTTGCCAGCGGCTCGCCCGATTTGACCTGGTTGAGCCCGATCCAAAGCGCCCGCTTGCCGTCGCGGCAGAGCCGCTCGATCTTCGGCTTGACCGGCGGCATCGTGAAGGAGGCGCCGGTATCGGCGAAGAAGCCGTCCTTTTCCGCCGAGACGTCGATATTGATGAGATCGCCGGCGCGGATGACGCGCGGGCCGGGAATGCCGTGGGCGATTTCCTCGTTGATACTGATGCAGGTGGCACCGGGAAACTGGTAGCAGAATTCTGGCGCCGAACGCGCGCCCGAATCCTCGAGCACCTTGCGGCCAATCTGGTCGAGCTCCAGCGTCGTCATGCCAGGCTCCATCGCCGCCGCCATCACCTGAATGGCGTTGGCGCAGATGCGGCCGATTTCCTTGAGCTTGGTCAGTTCGTCGTCGTTTGCGATAACCATTCGTCTGTTCCGGCCTTGCGCAGGGCGGCAGCGGCCGCCCTGGAGCATGATGCCGAAAAGTGTGAGCGGTTTTCGGACGACATCATGCTCTAACTATTCAATTTAGACCAGGATTCAAATTTTAGGCCGACCCGGTCTAAAATCATCCTGTTCTAGAGCGCCGCGCCTCCAACAGGAAGCCCTAGGGACGCTCTGTCACTTCGAATCTGCGCATACTCAGTTCAGAACATCGATTCCGATTTTCGGCGTTATGCGCTCGTCAAGCCGTGGCTTTCGCCTCTTCGCTGCTATCAGTCAACGCCTTTCTGACGATCGGCGCGACTTTCGTGCCGTAAAGTTCGATGCCGCGCATGATCTCGGCATGCGGCATCAGGCCGATGGCCATCTGCAGCAGGAAGCGGTCGTTCTTGAAGAGAGCATGATGGGCGATGATCTTTTCGGCGACCGCCTCGGGATCACCGACGAAGAGCGCGCCGTTCGGTCCGCGCGACATGTCGAAATGCGCCCGGTTCGTCGGTCCCCAGCCGCGCTCACGGCCGATGCGGTTCATCACCTCGGCTTGAGGCCCGTAGAACTGGTTGGCCGCCGCCTCCGTTGTATCGGCGATGAAGCCATGGACGTTGATGCTGGTCTTCAGCTTCGCCTGATCCTGCCCTGCCCGGCGCGCCGCCTCGCGGTAGAGATCGAAGAGCGGCGCAAAACGGCGCGGCTCGCCGCCGATGATCGCCAGCGCCACCGGCAGGCCCAGCGCGCCGGCGCGCGCCACCGACTGCGGCGTGCCGCCGACCGCGACCCAGAGCGGCAGCGGATCCTGCAGCGGCCTGGGATAGACGCCGCGCCCGTTGATCGGCGCGCGAAGCTCACCCTTCCACTCCACAACCTCGCTGTCACGCAGCGCCAGCAGCAGATCGAGCTTCTCCTCGAAAAGCTGGTCGTAATCTTCAAGATTGTAGCCGAACAGCGGGAAGGACTCGATGAAGGAACCACGCCCCGCCATGATTTCGGCCCGGCCGTTGGAGATCAGATCGAGCGTCGAAAACTGCTGGAAAACGCGCACCGGATCATCGGAGGAGAGCACGGTGACCGCACTGGTCAGCCGGATATTCCTGGTCTTGACGGCAGCCGCCGCCAGCACGACCGCCGGAGCAGACGCTGCATAGTCCGGCCGATGATGCTCGCCGAGCCCGAAGACGTCGAGCCCCACCTGGTCGGCAAGCTCGATTTCCTCGATAAGATGCTTCAGCCGCTCCGCCCCTTCCGCGCCCTTGCTGCGGGAGGGGTTGGGATTGACGTCGGCGAATGTGTAAAGCCCCAGTTCCATCATCGGCATCCTGTTGAATTCTCGGCTGAGATAAGGATGCCGGGGATAGAGCGCAAATACAAATTCTGGAACGGAATGTTCGAGAATTTCGATGGGCGGCATGATGTCTTTGGGAATCTGGAAGATCGATCGGCGACCAATTCGAATCTGAATTCAACGACTTCGAAGCGCCGGCGGAATCATCTTTCGAACGGTCTTAGACGATGCTTCAACTGCCAGGACAACGCGGTCTCGCCGCGCCGCCTCGCCCCCGCTCACATCTTCGCCAGCAACTCCGCCAGCTGGTCCGCTGCCTTGCCCCATCCTTCGTGGAAGCCCATCTTCTCGTGCGCCTCCTTGTCCTCGGCGCGCCAGTGCAGCGCCTTGGCCGTATATTTCGTCCGGCCGTTGCCGAGATCTTCGAGCAGGATGACGCCCGTGAAGAAAGGTTTCTCGGAAGGCACCCAGGCGCTTGTATAGGCATCGGTGAAGACGATCTTTTCGTTCTCGACGATCTCGAGATAGACGCCGTGGTTCGGGTATTGATTGCCCTCGGGGTCATGCATGACGACGACACTGGAACCGCCGGGGCAGACGTCGAGCGTTGCTTCCGCCACCCCCCAGGGACGCGGCACGAACCACTGCTTCAGCAGGTCGGGATCGGTCCATGCTTTGTAGATCTTCTCGCGCGGCGCGTCGAATTCGCGAACGAGGACGAGTTCATGCTGCGTGCTGGCGGTCATGTCGACATCTCTCCATGTGAATGAAACCTGTTTCCTGTCAGGTTGTTACAAGGACGTGTCGAAGTTCGCCGTTCCGACAGCCCGCCGGCTTTTTCGCATTTTATTTTGCGATCGGCTGCGGGGTCTCTTCCTGCATCTTGTCGATCTGCCGGCGGATATGGGCGGCCTCAGCCGCCGAATGCGCCAGTGCAATGGCGCGGTCGAAGGCTTCTCGGGCTTGGCTGGTCAGACCAAGCTGCTTCAGCAGCCCGCCCCGCAGGCCATGATAGTAAAAGTAGCCGCCGAGTTTTTCGCCAAGCGGATCGATGAGGTCGAGCGCATCCTGCGCACCCTGGAGCTTGGAGACTACCACCGCCCGGTTGAGCGTTATCACCGGCGATGGCTGGAGACGCTCCAGCGCGCGATAGAGCAGATCGATCTCCACCCAGTCGGTATCCTCGGCGCGTTTTGCGCGGGAATGAACAGCGGCGATGGCTGCCTGAATCTGATAAGGAGCGGGCTTGCGGTGGCGCAGCGCCTTGTCGAGCAGCGCCAAAGCCTCGTTGATGAACGGCCGGTTCCAGAGCGACCGGTCCTGATCTTCGAGCAGCACGATCTCGTCTCCGGCATCGAAGCGCGCCGGCCGGCGCGAGATCTGCAGGAGCATGAGCGCAAGCAGCCCCATCAGCTCCGGTTCGGATGGGAAGATATGCAGCATCAAGCGCGCCAGCCGGATCGCTTCGTCGCTGAAGGCAGCCGCCTCATGCCTGGGATCGGCCTGGCTGTAGCCCTCATTGAAGATCAGGTAGATCATGGTGTTGACGATCGAGAGCCGTTCGGCTCTTTCCTGCGGACTCGGCGTTTCGAAAGGCACCCCAGCCTTGGCGACGCGCGCCTTGGCCCGGGTGATGCGCTGTTCCATGGCGCTTTCGGAAACCAGGAAGGCACGCGCGATCTGCGGCACCGAAAGGCCGGAGACGATGCGCAGCGCCAGCGCGATCTGCTGGGTTGCCGGCAGATCGGGATGGCAGCAGATGAACAGCAGCCGCAGAATATCGTCGCGATAATTGGAATCGTCCAGCCGCTCGGCGATATCGCTTTCGGCATCCTCGGTATCGGAAATGACGTCCTCATCCGGCAGAGCCTGGATCTTCGCCCGCTTGCGCACCGCATCAATGCCGCTGTTGCGGCCGACGAAGATGAGCCAGGCTGTGGGATCGCGTGGTGGCCCTTTCTCCGGCCATGTCCGGATCGCCCTCAGACACGCTTCCTGAAACGCCTCTTCCGCGGTATCGAGATTGCGGAAATAGCGCAGCAGCGCGCCGAGCGCCTTCGGGCGGGCCGATGCAAGCGCGAGGTCGATCCAGGCAATGTCTGTCATGATGAAGCATCTCCCGGCCTGAAGACGTAGAAAGGCCGAATTTCGTAAGAGGTGGAACCTGGATTGACGGATGAAAGCTGCTTCGAGAAGGCGATCGCCTCGTCGAGCGTTTCAAAGTCGACGACATAGAAGCCGAGAAGCGCCTCTTTCGTTTCCGCAAAAGGCCCATCGATGACCAAGGGCTCATCCTTGCCCTTGCGCACCGTGGTCGCAGCCGTGGTCGGCATCAGCCGGCCGACAGGGCCGAGTTTGCCGGATGCGGCAAGCGGCTCCTGCACGGCGTAGAGTTTCTCCATGACGGCAGCTTCTTCCTCCTTGGTCCAGGCGAAGACGGTTTCCTCATGGGCGTAACAAAGGATTGCATAAAGCATCGCTCACTCCTCTTTTTGAATGACGAAGGAGTAACCGCTTACCCGACAGGCCGCATCAAAAAATTATTGATGAGAAATTCGTGATCTTCTTGAGCACGGCAACGCTGTGGCTGCAGAAATAGCCGAGTATCTCGCAGAAACGAGCGGAGTTATATCGCGGCTCCATCCGTCCCCTTACCCCTCGCTCAGCGTCCGCTTGACCGCATTCTTCCAACCCTTGAGCTTTGCCGCCCGCACCTTCTCGTCCATCTCGGGCTCAAACCGCCGATCGCGTTTCCACGTCGCCGAAAAACCGTCCCGGTCCGGCCACACCCCTGCCCGGCTGCCGGCGAGCCAGGCGGCTCCCAGCGCCGTCGTCTCGAGAATGACCGGGCGATCGACCGGGGCATCAAGCAGATCGGCGAGACGCTGCATCGTCCAATTAGAGGCGACCATGCCGCCGTCGACACGCAGCACCGTGTCGTCGGCGCCGTTCTTCCAGTCCTTCTGCATGGCATCGAGCAGGTCGCGGGTCTGGTAGCAGACGGCCTCCAGCGCCGCCCGGGAGAGTTCGGCGGGACCGCTGTTACGCGTCAACCCGAAGATCGCGCCGCGCGCCTTGGCATCCCAGTGCGGCGCGCCGAGGCCGGTGAAGGCGGGCACGAGATAGACCTCCTGGGTCGGATCGGCGCTTTCGGCAAGGGCGTTGGTCTCCGCCGCGCTGCCGATGATCCCGAGCCCGTCCCGCAGCCATTGCACCGCGGCGCCGGCGATGAAGATCGAACCTTCCAGCGCATAGGTCGTCTCGCCGTTCAGTCGGTAGGCGATGGTGGTCAACAGCCGGTTTTTGGACCGCACCATATCGGCGCCGGTATTGAGCAGCGCGAAACAGCCGGTGCCGTAGGTTGATTTCATCATGCCCGGCGCAAAACACGCCTGACCAATGGTCGCTGCCTGCTGGTCGCCGGCAACGCCGAGGATGGGGATGGCAGCACCGAAGATATCTGAATCGACAGTGCCGAATTCGGCGGCGCAATCCTTGACCTCGGGCAGCATGGCTGCGGGCACGCGGAGAATATCGAGCAGGTCTTCGTCCCAGGCATTCTCGGCGATGTTGTACATCAGAGTGCGCGAGGCGTTGGTGGCGTCGGTGACAAAGCTTTTGCCACCCGTCAGCCGCCAGATCAGGAACGTATCGATCGTGCCGAAGCAGAGATCGCCCCTGGCGGCGCGCGCCCGCGCGCCCTTCACGTTAGCCAGCATCCAGGAGAGCTTGGTGCCGGAAAAATAAGGATCGAGGATGAGGCCGGTCTTCTTCGTGAACAGCCGCTCAAGATCCTGCCTTTTCAGATTGTCGCAATAGCTTGCCGTGCGCCGGTCCTGCCAGACGATGGCATTCTGGATCGGACGGCCCGTCTCGCGCTCCCAGACGACAACGGTCTCACGCTGGTTGGTGATGCCGAGTGCTGCAAGATCCCTAGCCTCGATCCCGGCATCGCGCAGCGCCATGTGGACGGTGGAGACGACCGAACCCCAGATTTCCTCGGGATCGTGCTCGACCCAGCCGGAGCGCGGATAGATCTGGGTAAATTCTTTCTGGCCCTTGCCGGCGACATGCATGTCGCCATCGAAGACGATCGCCCGCGTCGACGTCGTTCCCTGATCGATCGCCAGAACATATCCGCTCATGAAAACCTCCCTCAGCATGTCAATTGTCGAAGCAAATCAATAGGACACGGATGCGGGCGAGAAAAGCGAATAAAGCGGAATTGCCAGCCCGCCGGCTTTGGGCATAACTTCGCAGCCAACGCTGCAACGCAGCATCGCGATTTCAGGGAGAACAGCATGAGCAGAACAGTCGTCGTCACCGGTTCCACCAGCGGCATCGGCCTTGCGATCGCCACTGCCTTCGCCGAAACGGGCGACAACATCGTCATCAACGGTTTCGGAAAGGCCGATGAAATCAAGGTGATCGTCGAACGGCTTGAATCATTGTCCAAAGGCCGGGCGCTCTATCATCCGGCCGACATGACCAAGCCCGCCGAGATCGCCGACCTGATCGAAACCGCAGCCAAGACCTTCGGCGGCGTCGATGTCCTGGTCAACAATGCCGGCATCCAGCACGTCGAGAAGATCGAGGATTTCCCGATCGAGAAATGGGACCAGATCATCGCGATCAATCTGTCGAGTTCCTTTCATACCATGCGCGCCGCGATCCCGCTGATGAAGGCGAAAAAGTACGGCCGCATCATCAACATCGCCTCCGCCCACGGGCTCGTCGCCTCCCCGTTCAAATCCGCCTATGTCGCGGCAAAACATGGTATATTAGGCCTGACGAAGACGGCAGGGCTGGAGCTTGCCGAATTCGGCGTGACCGTGAACGCCATCTGCCCCGGCTACGTGCTGACACCGCTCGTCGAGAAGCAGATACCGGATACCGCCAAGGCCCGCGGCATGACCGAGGAACAGGTAAAGAGCGAGGTCATCCTCAAGGCGCAGCCGACGCATGAATTCGTCAAGGCCGAGGAAATCGGCGCGCTATCGCTCTACCTTGCCAGCGATGCGGCCCGGCAGGTGACCGGAACGCATATCTCGATTGACGGTGGCTGGACGGCGGCTTAACCATTTGGAAAAACAACCGGGAATATCATGAACGACAGCATCCGCTTCATCCTGAATGGCGAGGACATCACGCTCACTGATGTCAGGCCAACCGAGACGCTTCTCGATTTTCTGCGGTTGAAGCGACGCCTGACGGGCACCAAGGAGGGATGCGCGGAGGGCGATTGCGGCGCCTGCACCGTGCTCGTCGGCCGGCTGGCGGACGGCAAGCTCGCCTATGAATCCGTCAATGCCTGCATCCGTTTCATGGGCTCGCTGCACGCCACCCATGTGGTAACGGTCGAGCATCTGGCCGGCAGGGACGGCGCGCTGCATCCGGTGCAGCAGGCATTGGTCGATTGTCATGGCTCGCAATGCGGCTTCTGTACCCCGGGCTTCGTCATGTCACTTTATGGTCTCTGGCTCGCCAAGGAAAAGCCGAGCCGCCAGGAAATCGAAAAGGCGCTGCAAGGCAATCTCTGTCGCTGCACGGGCTATGAGCCGATCGTCAAGGCCGCCGAGCAGGTGAGCCTGATGCGGCCGAGCACGCTCTTCGACCCGCTGGAACGGACGCGCTCTGAAATCGTTGCGCGGCTTTGGGCAATGCAGGCGAGCGGCACGATCAGGATTGCCAATGGCGAAGACCGGCTGATCGTGCCGGCTTCGATGCAGGCACTGGCCGAAGTCCTCTCGCAGGAACCCGACGCAATTATCGTCGCCGGCGCGACCGATGTCGGCCTCTGGGTGACGAAGCAGCTGCGCAGGCTAAGCCCGGTCGTCTTCATCAGCCACCTCAGCGAATTGCAGTCGGTCACGGAAGGCGAGGACGGCGTTACCATCGGCGCCGGCGTCAGCTACACCAAGGCCTTCGAGGCGATCTCCACGAAAATCCCGGCGATCGGGCGGCTGATCGATCGCATCGGTGGCGAGCAGGTGCGCAACATGGGCACGATTGGCGGCAACATCGCCAACGGCTCGCCGATCGGCGACAGCCCGCCACCGCTGATCGCGCTCGGCGCGACACTGACGATGCGGTCCCTGCAAGGCCAGCGCAGAATGCCGCTCGAGGATTTCTTCATCGCCTATGGCAAGCAGGACCGAAAGCCCGGCGAATTCGTCGAGAGCGTCTTCCTTCCCTATCCGGCAGCAATGAGCCGCTTTGCCGCCTACAAGATCACTAAGCGCCGCGACGAGGACATCACTGCCGTGCTCGGCGCCTTCCTCCTGACGCTCGACGAGGCCGAAATCGTTACCGACATCCGCATCGCCTTCGGCGGCATGGCGGCAACGCCGAAACGCGCCCGCACGGTGGAGGCGGCGCTGATCGGCAAACCATGGACGGAAGCGACGATCGACGCAGCCCGCCCCGCATTCGACGCCGACTACCAGCCGCTGACCGACTGGCGCGCCACGGCGGAATACCGCCAGCTGACGGCGAAGAACCTTTTGACGCGGTTCTATCTGGAAACGGTTGGAGCGCCGGCGGAGCTGAAGCGGTTTGAGGAGGTGGCGTGATGAAGATGATACCTGTCAGCGCAAAGCACCCCCCTCATCCGGCTGCCGCCACCTTCTCCCCGCTGGGGAGAAGGGACTGCCGCGCCGTCTCTTTTCCCCCTTCTCCCCTCGGGGAGAAGGTGCCCGAAGGGCGGATGAGGGGGCCGCACGGCACCACACGTTCTCGCGAAGGAGGTATCTAATGGACAAATCCACCTTCGAAGACCGCAAGGCCATCATCGCAGGCCCGATGCACGGCTCGCTGCGGCATGATTCAGCGCATAAGCATGTCACCGGAACCGCCGATTATATCGACGATATTCCCGAACCCGCAGGTCTGCTGCATGGCGCCCTCGGCCTCTCCGACCGGGCGCATGCCGAAATCCTCAGCATCGACCTTTCCGCGGTCGCCGCCTATCCCGGCGTCGTCTGGGTCTTCACCGGCAAGGACGTGCCCGGCGTCAACGACGTCAGCTCAAACGGCAGCCATGACGAGCCGCTGCTGGCTGAAACCTTGGTTCAGTTCCACGGCCAGCCGATCTTTGCCGTCATCGCCGAGACGCGTGATGCCGCCCGCTGCGCCGCGCTACTGGCAAAGATCGACTATCGGGACCTGCCGCATTGGAGCGATATCGACGGCGCCCTCGCCAATGGCAGCCCGCTCGTCATCACCCCGATGACGCTGCGGCGCGGCGAGCCGGACACGGAAATGACCAATGCTGCCATGCGTCTTAAAGGTCAGATGCGCATCGGCGGGCAGGAGCATTTCTACCTCGAAGGCCATATCGCCACGGCGATCCCCGGCGAGGATGACGAGGTCACCGTCTGGTCCTCGACGCAGCATCCGAGCGAGATCCAGCACATTGTCGGCCATGTGCTCGATATTCCTTCGAACGCGGTGACCGTCAATGTGCGCCGTATGGGCGGCGGCTTCGGCGGCAAGGAGACGCAGGGCAATCAGTTCGCAGCCCTTGCCGCCATCGCCGCCAAGAAGCTCGGCCGGGCAATCAAATTCCGCCCTGATCGCGACGAGGATATGAGCGCCACCGGCAAGCGCCACGATTTCCTCGTCGATTACGAACTCGGCTTCGACGCCGAAGGCCGCATCCATGCGGTCGACGCCACCTATGCGGCGCGCTGCGGTTTCTCCTCCGACCTCTCTGGGCCGGTGACCGATCGTGCCCTCTTCCATGCCGATTCCAGCTATTTCTATCCGCATGTGCATCTGACCTCGAAGCCGCTAAAGACGCACACCGTCTCCAACACCGCCTTCCGCGGTTTCGGCGGGCCGCAGGGCATGCTCGGCGCCGAACGCTTCATCGAGGAGATCGCCTATGCCGTCGGCAAAGACCCGCTCGATGTCCGCAAACTGAATTTCTACGGCCAGCCGGGTTCGGAGCGCACACTCACCCCCTACCATCAGGAGGTTGAGGACAACATCATCGCCCGCATCGTCGAGGAGCTGGAGGAAACGGCCGAATACCGGGCACGGCGCAACGCCATCATCGCCTTCAACCGCGACAGCCGCTATATCAGAAAGGGCATCGCGCTGACGCCGGTGAAATTCGGCATCTCCTTCACCATGACCGCCTTCAACCAGGCAGGCGCCCTCGTGCACATCTATCAGGACGGCTCGATCCACCTGAACCATGGCGGCACTGAAATGGGCCAGGGCCTCTATACCAAAGTGGCGCAGGTGCTGGCCGACAGCTTCCAGGTCGATATCGACAGGGTAAAGATCACTGCGACGACGACGGCCAAGGTACCGAACACCTCGGCCACCGCCGCCTCCTCCGGCTCGGACTTGAATGGCATGGCCGCCTTCGACGCCGCTCGCCAGATCAAGGAACGGCTTGTCGCCTTTGCCGCCGAGAAATGGGATGTAGGAGCCACCGACGTCGTCTTCCTGCCGAACCGCGTGCGCGTTGGCGAGATCGAGATCCCCTTCCCCGACTTCATCAAGCAGGCATATTTCGCCCGCGTCCAGCTTTCCGCCGCCGGCTTCTACAAGACGCCGAAGATCCACTGGGACCGCAAAGCCGGCCGCGGCACGCCCTTTTATTATTTCGCCTACGGCGCCTCCTGCACCGAGGTGTCGATCGACACGCTGACGGGCGAATATCTGATCGACCGCACCGACATCCTCCACGATGTCGGCCGCTCGCTGAATCCGGCGATCGATATAGGCCAGGTCGAAGGCGCCTTCGTGCAGGGACTAGGCTGGCTGACGACGGAAGAACTCTGGTGGGACGACAAGGGCCGGCTGCGCACCCATGCCCCCTCGACCTACAAGATCCCGCTCGCTTCCGACCGTCCGAAGATCTTCAACGTGCGCCTCGCCGAATGGTCCGAGAACACTGAGGCCGCCATCGGCCGCTCCAAGGCCGTCGGCGAGCCACCCTTGATGCTGGCGATCTCGGTACTGGAAGCCTTGTCGATGGCGGTAGCAAGTGTGGCCAACTACAAGGTCTGCCCGAGGCTCGACGCCCCGGCGACGCCGGAACGGGTGCTGATGGCGGTCGAGCGGATGAAGCGGGTGTAGGATGCGTCCGGCTGATTTGTTGCTTGAGCGGCACCGGCAGAGAGGTTGGAGTGGGCGGCACCCCCCTCTGTCCTGCCGGACAGAGGGGGGTGCCGCGCCCACCCGCTCATCGGCCCTCCACCCATGACCGACCTCTCCAGCTTCATCATCGCCCACCCCGACAGCATCCTCGTCGACATCACCGGCACACAAGGCTCGACCCCACGCGAGGCCGGTACCTTCATGCTGGTATCGCAAACCGCATTGTGGGGCACGATCGGCGGCGGCCAGTTCGAATTCATGGCGATCGCGAATGCGCGGGACATGTTGGCGGGAACCGGCGGGATGGCGGAGATGGATATTCCGCTCGGGCCTGACATCGGTCAGTGCTGCGGTGGGCGCACGCAGCTGCGGTTTCGCCGGGTGACGCAGGCGGTTACCGAAGAAATCGAGGCCAGGCTGACCAGTGAGATCGAGCGCCTGCCCGAAGTCTATCTCTTCGGCGCCGGCCATGTCGGCCGGGCGCTGGCAACGGCCCTTGCGCCGCTGCCGCTGTCGGTGACGGTCGTCGAGACGCGGCAGGAGGAACTTGCCAACCTGCCGCCCGAGACGAAGACGCGGCTCATGCCGATGCCCGAAGCGCTGGTGAAGGATATTCCGGCTGGCGGCGCGGTCGTCATCCTGACGCACGACCACGCGCTGGATTTCCTCATCGCCCGCGAAGCGCTGGAAAGAACGGATCTCGTCTATGTCGGCATGATCGGCTCGGCGACCAAGCGCGCCACCTTCGCCAGCTGGCTTTCCCGTGAAGGCGGCGGTGAGCGTGCCTGGCTCGAGCGGCTGACGCTGCCGATCGGCGGCGCGGCGGTCAGAGACAAGCGCCCTGAAGTGATCGCCGCCATGACCTCCGCCGAGATCCTGACGGCGCTTGGCGCCTACCGCATGCGCTCGTCTTCGTAATAGGGATCGCGCCCGTCGAGGAAACCGAGATCGCGCTTGACGCGATCGGGCGCCGTGTCGAGATCGAGGCTGGGCATGCGCCAGATCCGCGCCAGCCGGCCGCCGATGCGCCGGAAAATTCCGATGGTCGGCTGCGGCGGGCTCTGTTCGATAGCATAGCAATCCATGACATCACCTCGATGGTTTGATGGTATGAGTTGCAGTTTGCGGCCAAAAATGCTGCAATTCCAATCGAACAACCGTCTGCCTACATCAAGAGAACTTATCCATGAAACTGTCCAAACAATTCCCGCTGAATGCGTTGCGCGTCTTCGAGGCCGCTGCCCGGCTCGGAAGTTTCACCAAGGCGGGCGATGAGCTCGGCATGACGCAGACCGCCGTCAGCTACCAGATCAAGCTGCTGGAGGAGAATGTCGGCGAGCCGCTCTTCCTGCGCCGTCCCCGCCAGATCGCACTGACAGACACCGGCGAGCGGCTGGCGCCGAAGGTGACCGAAGCTTTCGCTATGCTGCACGACGCGATGGCGACGGCGCGCGACAGCGTCGAAGGCACGCTCGCCATCAGTTCGACCCATACCTTCGCCTCGAAGTGGCTGGCGCCGCGCCTTGGCTCCTTCCACTTGAAGCATCCGGCGATCGCGGTGCGCTTTCAGGCGAGTTCGGATATCATCGACTTCGCCCGCGAGCAGATCGATGTCGGCATCCGCTGGGGCGACGGCAACTGGCCGGGGCTGGCGCTGCACCGGCTGATGGGACTGGAGTTTACGCCGATGCTGAGCCCGAAGCTGGCGGAGGCGGCAGGCGGCATCAGGGAGCCACGCGATCTCCTGAACTTCGACCTCTTCGACGCCGGCGACATCTGGTGGAAACAATGGTTCGAGGCAGCCGGCGTTACGGAGACGGATCTCGATCGGCGTCCGCGCAACCAGCTCGGCTCTCAGGCGGTGGAAGCCGATGCGGCGATCGCCGGCCATGGCGTCGCCATCCTTCATCCTGCCTTCTATGCGGCCGAGATCGCGCTCGGCCGGCTCTATCAACCCTTCGAACTGACCCGCAGCGACGGCAAAGCCTACTGGCTCGTCTACCCGGAAAACCGTCGCAACGTGCCCAAGATCAAGGCCTTCCGCAACTGGATCCTCGAAGAGATGAAGGCAGCCGGAAATTGATACATGTCACCTAAAAATGTGCAGCCAATTTCAGACAACGACATGCCGGACCCGGTTCGTGAGCCGGGTCCGGTCCGCTGGCTCGGCTTCAAAATCCCATTTCCGGCGCATAGAAGCAGCGCGGCGTGTCCTCGTTCGGGAACAGACAGAGATGATAGTCGTTGTCGCCGGATTGCATCGCCTTCGTCATCGGCAGCAGGAAGACATGAGCATGGGTGACCAGCCGGTGGTCGCCCGGCATCAGCGTCACACGATATCCGCCTGGCGTCACCGCCACGCTTTTCGAAGGGATCATTTGGCAATCGCCATTATGACTGTTGCCGTTGCAACAATAGGGGTCATAACTCCACCCCGAAGGTGCGTCGTGAGCCGTCGCCAACGACGCATACGCAATCATCACACACGTCAGAATGCTGCGCATGGGCATCTTCTCCGTCGATGAATGCGCCGCCGATGATCTAACGGTTCTTATTTTATTCCGGCGGCCCGCAAAATAACTGTAATCGAGTCGTCGTAGTTCAAGGCCTGCTGAATTAGCAGATCAAGTATGAGGCAGAGATAATACACAGCCTTCTCGGCAGCTTTTAGGCACGCGACAGCAGATCGGCGATGCGGCTGCGATCGGCAGCTTCGGCAAAACCGCCGGAAATCGTCAGCGGAGCGCCGAAGATCTCGACGAACCCGTTGCCGAGGATGAGACCTTCGCCGTCCCGGCACGCGAGAATGGGTCTTGCCGTCGTCTCGCTGTAGCGCAGCAGCGCGGAGAGATAGCCGGGATCGTCGTTCAGATGCGGGAAGAATTCGAAGGGCAAGAGATCAAGAGCCGCGCCATCCTGCACCGCATCAGGCGGACCGCCGGAAAAGAGCGCGTCGACGGCGATGGTCGGCGTCATCAAAATCGCCCCGGCGCTGGTTCCGACGAGAATGCCGTCGTCCAATGCCCATGAGCGCAGCTTGTCCAGCATGCCGTTTCGGCGCAGCCGTCTCAGAAAATCGCCGGTATGCCCACCGGAAAGATGGATGGCGTCGCAGGAAAACAGCCGGCCGATCTCTTCGTCACCGGAAAGCACGTCGAGATCGAAGAAGAGATCGAGGGAAAGCCCGTAGCTGCGATAATACCGCCGTTTCTCGTTGAAAGACTCCCGCTGCGGGTCCGGACCGGATGCGATGTAGCCGATGCGGTTTCCGCGCGCGAGGACGAGCGCGGCAAGCCGGCGGTCCATCGGCGCGTTTTCGGCGATGACCTGATCGCTGTAGAGTGCGGTGATCATTCCATTGCTCCTTTGGCCGCGTCAGCGATTGAGCGTGTGGTCCTTCAATCTCCTCTTCCCTCCCCGCCAAAATTTCCGCAATGTCACGAGTCGGAGGAAGATAGGGGAACTCGATGTATGAATATGCCATAGCATGGGAATGGCTCGCCTTCGCGGCGCGCTGGTTCCATGTCATTACCGCGATCGCCTGGATCGGATCGTCCTTCTATTTCATCGCGCTCGATCTCGGACTGGTGAAACGCCCGCATCTGCCGCCCGGCGCCTATGGCGAGGAATGGCAGGTCCATGGCGGCGGCTTCTATCATATCCAGAAATATCTGGTGGCGCCCGCCCAGATGCCGGAGCACCTGACCTGGTTCAAATATGAGAGCTATTTCACCTGGATATCAGGCTTCCTGATGCTGTGCATCGTCTATTACGGCGGCGCCGACCTCTTCCTGATCGACCGGCATGTGCTGGATATCAGCCCGCCCGTCGCGATCCTGATCTCGCTGGCATCGCTTGCCCTCGGCTGGGTCGTCTACGATCTGCTCTGCAAGTCGCCGCTCGGGCGGAACACCTGGGGACTGATGGCGGTGCTCTATGTCGTGCTCGTCTTCATGGCCTGGGGCTATACGCAGCTTTTCACCGGCCGCGCCGCCTTCCTGCATCTCGGCGCCTTCACCGCGACGATCATGTCGGCCAACGTCTTCATGATCATCATTCCGAACCAGAAGATCGTCGTCGCCGACCTCATCGCCGGACGGGTTCCCGATCCCAAATATGGGCAGGTCGCCAAGCAGCGCTCGCTACACAATAACTACCTGACGCTGCCCGTCATCTTCTTCATGCTGTCGAACCATTACCCGCTGTCTTTCGGTACGCAGTTCAACTGGGTGATTGCGGCTCTGGTCTTCCTGATGGGCGTCACCATCCGCCACTGGTTCAACACCACGCATGCCAGGAAGGGCCGGCCGACCTGGACCTGGATCGTCACCGTCATTCTTTTCATCCTGATCATGTGGCTTTCGACCGTGCCGAAGCTGCTGACGGGCGAAACGGATGCGGCGGCGGTCGCGCCCGCCTTCCAGCAATTCGCCGGCGATCCGCATTTCCCCGCCGTCAAACAACTGGTCTCGACGCGCTGTTCCATGTGCCACGCGGCCGAGCCGGTGTATGAGGGTATCGTGCGGCCACCCAATGGCGTGATGCTCGAAAACGACGCGGAAATCGCCGCCCATGCCCGTGAGATCTATATACAGGCGGGCCGCAGCCATGCCATGCCGCCCGGCAACATCACCGACATCACGCCGGACGAGCGCAAGCTGCTGGTCGCCTGGTTCGAGAGCGCAGTCGAAGGCAAGAAACAATGACGACGACACTCCTGCGCGGCCGCCTGCTTTCCTTCCATCGCGCGCCGCTAAGCCTCGTTGACAGCCAAAGCTACCTTTACGAAGAGGATGGCGGCCTGTTGGTCGAAGATGGGCTGATCACGGCTATCGGCCCCTATGCCGACGTCAAGGCAAAAGCAGCCGCGGACACGACCGAAATCGACCACCGCCCGCATCTGATCATGCCGGGCTTCATCGACATGCACCTGCATTTTCCGCAGATGCAGGTGATTGCCTCCTACGCCGCCAACCTGCTCGAATGGCTGAATACCTATACCTTTCCCGAGGAATGCCGTTTCGTCGAAAGCGCGCATGCCGAAAGGATCGCCACGCATTTCTACGACGAGTTGATCCGCCACGGCACGACGACGGCGGTCGCCTATTGCTCCGTGCACAAGACCTCGGCCGACGCTTTCTTTGCCGAGGCGATGAGGCGCAACATGCGAATGGTCGGCGGCAAGGTGATGATGGACCGCAATGCCCCGCAAGGCCTGCTCGACACGCCCGAGATGGGCTATGACGAGACCCGCCAGGTGATATCGGACTGGCACGGCAAGGGCCGCAACCACGTCGCCATCACTCCGCGCTTCGCCATCACCTCGACAGCGGCGCAGATGGAAGCGACATCAGCGCTTGCCCGTGAATTTCCCGACATGCACATCCAGACGCATCTTTCGGAAAACCACGACGAAATCAAATTCACCTGCGAGCTTTATCCCGACGCGCTCGACTATACCGACATCTACGCCCACTACGGCCTGCTCGGGCCGAAAAGCCTCTTCGGCCATGCCATCCACCTGTCCGAGCGCGAAGCCGATGCCATGAGCGAGGCAGGTGCCGTCGCCGTCCACTGCCCGACCTCGAACCTCTTCCTCGGCTCCGGCCTGTTTCCGCTGAAGGCGCTGGCGCGGCGGGAAAAGCCTGTTCGCATCGGGGTAGCGACCGATATCGGCGGCGGTTCCAGCTATTCGATGCTGCGGACGATGGACGAGGCCTACAAGATCCAGCAGTTGCTCGGCGAACGGCTGAACCCGCTGGAAAGCTATTACCTGATGACGCGTGGCAATGCCGAGGCCCTGTCGCTGGCGGACCGGATCGGCACGCTGGAACCCGGCACCGAGGCCGATCTCGTCGTCCTCGATGCGACGGCGACATCGGCGATGGCACTAAAGATGGAAGTGGTTAAGACGCTGCCCGAGGAGCTTTTCCTACTGCAGACGATGGGCGACGACCGAGCTGTTGCAGAGACCTATGTGGCCGGTGTTGCGTTGAAAGCGCAGCTACGATGACACATCTCGTTGCTCTTGAAATCACCCCGTAACAGCTGTCCGACAAGGCCAATTTCCCATAACGCTTCTGCCAATTTCATGTTATGGCCGATGGCCGTATTCAGACGTGAAGGTTCAATTCATGGCCACTCCGCTCACCATCGCCGACTTGAAAAAGCTCGCACGGCGCCGTGTGCCGAAGATGTTTTTCGACTATGCGGATTCGGGTGCCTGGACGGAATCGACCTATGCGGCAAACGAGAGCGATTTCAGCCAGATCAAGCTGCGCCAGCGGGTGATGGTCGACATGACCAACCGCACGCTGGAAACGACGATGATCGGCCAAAAAGTGTCGATGCCCGTGGCCCTGGCGCCGACCGGCCTGACCGGCATGCAGCATGCCGACGGCGAGATGCTGGCGGCACGCGCTGCCGAGGAGTTCGGCGTTCCCTTCACGCTTTCGACGATGAGCATCTGCTCGATCGAGGACGTGGCGTCAGCGACGACACGCCCCTTCTGGTTCCAGCTCTACGTGATGAGGGACAAGGATTTTGTCCTCAATCTCATCAACCGCGCTAAGGCGGCCGGATGCTCGGCGCTGGTGCTGACGGCTGATCTGCAGATCCTCGGCCAGCGGCATAAGGACCTGCGCAACGGCCTGTCGGCGCCGCCGAAATTCACCCCGAAACATGTCTGGCAGATGGCGACCCGGCCCTTCTGGTGCCTGGACATGCTGCAGACCAAGCGCCGCAACTTCGGCAATATCGTTGGCCATGCGAAAAATGTAACCAATATCGCCTCGCTCGCCGCTTGGACACATGAGCAGTTCGATCCGCGGCTTTCCTGGGCGGATGTCGCCTGGATCAAGGAACAATGGGGCGGCCCGCTGATCATCAAGGGCATACTCGATCCGGAGGATGCGAAGGCCGCCGTCGACACCGGCGCCGATGCGATCGTCGTCTCCAATCATGGCGGGCGTCAGCTTGACGGAGCCCCCTCATCGATCAGCATGCTGCCGAAGATCGTCGACGCCGTCGGCGACCGTATCGAGGTCCATCTCGACGGCGGCATCCGCTCCGGCCAGGACGTGCTGAAGGCTGTGGCGCTCGGCGCCAAGGGCACCTATATCGGCCGCCCCTTCCTCTACGGCCTCGGCGCCATGGGCAAGGAAGGCGTATCTCTGGCGCTCGGCATCATCCGCAAGGAGATGGACATCACCATGGCGCTCTGCGGCAAACGCGACATCAACGACGTGAATTCATCGATCATCGACGGGCGGCAGTGACCTGCCGCCAGCGACGGACGCAGCAACGGCTCCCTAAATATCTCGATACTGGACGCTGCCCTCAGTCCTTCTAACTGCGCGTTAAGGCTAGGTTGTATTTTTAGCGCGACCTCTTGAAAGCACAAAAGCGGTGCTTTATGTTTTGCCTATGGCTACCACAGGCAAGACACCGCATCCATCGCTGCTGCGCTACACGCTGGCGCCTGACGACAGTGCCCGGCACGCGCTGGACGACACCATTGCCGCCTACCTCAGGATGATCGAAATCCTGACCAGCCTCGTTGCCGATAAGGCGGGCGCCAATCTCGTCCTGCTGCATGACCTTGCCTATGAAACTGTCCGCGAGCAGACGGGCCTGCCGGCAAGGCTGGTCACGCTCGGCCTTCGCGATTTCGCCGCCAATCGCGGCGTGACCGCCGATCCGCCGCATCTGCCGCTCGATGACAAGCTCTTCGCCATCAAAGGCCCCTCGGACCTGACGATCGCCACGGTGCACGGACGCGTTGCCGTGCCCTTCGATGTCGCGGGTTATTCACGGGGATGGGAGAGTATTTTTCCAGCCTACCTCGTTGCGGGCCAGGACCGTTACGAGATTCACATCGGCGTCACGCCGAATTCCGCTCGGATGGAGGAAAATATGACGAACGAAGGCATTCTCTCACGCATGGGTCGCCTGATCGCGGGCATCGCGAATGCGGCGGTCGACAAGGCGGAAGGCGTCAACAAGATCGCCGTCATCGAACAGGCGGTCCGCGAGATCGATGCGGCGGCTGATGAGGCCCGCACCGATCTCGGCAAGGCGCGCGCGGAGGAATACCGCATCCAGAGCCGCAGAGACGAAATCGTCGAAGACATGAACGCGCTCGACCAGAAGATCCGCCTCGCCGTCTCCTCCGGGAGGGATGACCTGGCAAAGGCCGGCGTCGCCCGTCAGATCGATCTCGAATCCCAGATCGCAGCGCTCGACAAGGCGCTGGCCGATGCCAGGGAACAGTTGGATGAAGGCCAGAAAGCCTTGCAGGCCGTGCTCGCCACACGCCGCGAGGCGGACGCCCGCCTTGCCGATTTCAAACGCAGTCTCGCCCGGTATCCCGAACAGGCAGCGGCCGGTCACAGCCAGCCCGCACCGGGTGCAGATGCTGCGCGCGCTGCTGCGGCGGTCTCGCGGCTGACCGGAGTTCCCGCTGGCGAGCATGGCCACAGTTCCGAATTGGACGAACTCGACCGACTGCACCGCGAACAGGCAATCGAAGCCCGGCTCGCACGCTTCAAGGCGGATAACCGATAACACGATGGCACTCCTTTTCGCCCCTGAATGTGCGCCCTTCGCCATCGCCGCAGCGATCCTTGTCGGCCTGACCGCGATCGAGATGCTCGCGATGGTCATGGGTTTTTCGATGACGGAATTCCTGGGAAAGCCGGAGGTTCATGGCCATGACGGCATCCTGGCTTATCTCTCCTGGCTCAATCTCGGCGGTGTTCCGCTGCTGATTCTCATGATGCTGACGCTCGGCTTCTTCGCGATGACGGGCTTTGCGTTGCAGGCCGTCGCCAACGCCTTCTGGGCGCCGCTGCCAAGCTTGATAGCCGTCATACCTGCCGCGCTCGCAACCATCCCCATGGTCAGGGCATCGAGCAGAACCGTGGCGCGGATCGTACCGCACGACGAAACCTATGCGGTCGATCTCGACGCCTTGCTCGGCCGGACAGCCGAGGTGTCGATCGGCCCGCTCGATCAGGGATTGCCGGGCCGCGTCCGCGTCAAGGATCAGCATGGAAACTGGCATGTGCTTCGAGCCCGAGCCGCCAAGGGCGAAGGTCCACTCTCGATCGGCGCTTCGGTTCTTCTCGTCGATCACAAGGCAAATGTATTTATCGCCATTCCCGCGCCGGTCGACCCCACCGATGCGGACAATCAATCTTTGAGGGAGCAGCAATGATGTACGACGTTATTCTACCAGCCGGCATTGGGATTGTTCTGATCTTCGGCATCGGTTTTGTCCTCGCCTCGCTTTACACGCGTTCCAGCAGAGACGAGGCCTATGTGCGCACCGGTCTCGGCGGCCAGAAGGTAGTGCTCGACGGCGGTTCGGTCGTCCTGCCGATCTTCCATTCGACTGCCCGGGTTAACCTGAAGACACTGCGGCTCGAGGTTCGCCGCGGTGAAGGCGATGCACTGATCACCAAGGACCGCATGCGCGTCGATATCGGCGCCGAGTTCTATGTGCGCGTGAAACCCGATGCCTCCTCGATTGCGCTTGCAGCTCAGACACTCGGCAACCGCACCAACGACGCCGAGGCTCTCCGCATCCTGATCGAGGCGAAATTCGTCGACGGCCTTCGCTCGGTGGCCGCGACGATGAATCTCGACGCGCTGCAGGAACAGCGCATGGATTTCGTCAAGGCCGTGCAGGAAGCTGTCGGCGCCGATCTCCAGTCGAACGGCCTCGAACTCGAATCCGTGTCGCTGACACGCCTCGACCAGACGGATATCAAGCATTTCAACGCTAACAACTTCTTCGACGCGCAGGGTCTTGCGGCATTGACCCGCATCACCGAGGGACGCAAGAAGGAGCGAAACGAGATCGTTCGCGACACCGAAGTCGCCATCGCCCAGAAGGATCTCGAGGCCCGCCAGCAATCGCTAACCATCGAGCGGACCAAGCGGGAAGCCGAACTCAGCCAGGAACGGGACATCGCCAACAAATCCGCGGCGACACGCGCTGAAACCGCGCAGCAGGAGCAGGCCGCAAAACGCGCCGAGGAGGAAGCCCGCATCGCTTCCGAACAGGCGATCGCCGAACGCGAGGCATCTGCCAAGCAGGCTCGCGAAAGCGCCAACATCGACGCCGCCCGCGCCGTCCAGCAACGCGAAACCGAGGCCAAGCGTGACCTCCAGATCGTGGCACAGGAAAGCGCCATCGCCGTTGCCAACAAGAGCCGTGAAGAATCCGAAGCGAAGGCGGCTGCGGAGACGGCGCGCGCGCTGGCGATAGCGGCGGAGGAAAAAGTCGGCACCGCCAAGGCGATCGAGATTGCCGAACGCGAAAAGCAGATTGCCGTCATCGACGCACGCAAGAAAGCCGAGACGGAAGCGACCGCCGTCACCGTCGGCGCCGAAGCTGAAAAACAAGCGGCAAGCGACCAGGCCGAGGCCATCAAGACGCTGGCGACCGCCGAGGCGGATGCGGCGATCATCAAGGCCAAGGGCATTCTCGAAACCGGCAAGGCCGCGGCTGAGAGCGAGGCATTGCTCAACGACGCTCGCAACAAGTTGAGCTCTGCCATCATCGAGTTCGAGATCACCCGCGAACGGATCCGCATCATTCCGCAGGCGCTCGCCGAGGCGGTCAAGCCGATCGAGAAGATCTCCGATATCAGGATATTCGATACCGGCGGCATGCTCGGCCGCGGAAACGGAGCGACCGGCGGAAACGGTATCGGGCTCGGCGAAGGACTGGCTAGCCAGCTCCTCTCCTATCAGGCGAATAAACCGATCCTCGACAAATTGCTGAAGGAAGCCGGCTTCGACGGCGACGATGCCATCTCATCCCTTCTTGGAAATCTCGATGGCGCAAAACCGGTAAGACCGGCAACGCCCGCGGCAGCCCCGGCAAAGCCGGCAACACCGACCGTAGCCCCGACACAAACGATCATCCCTCCGGCGCCGAAGCCGGTACCAAAGAAGGACTGATCGCCGCGCAAGCGGGTCTGGACTAGAATAGGATGATGTCGCCCGAAAACTGCTCACACTTTTCGGGCATCATGCTCTATCTCACCCAACCCGCTGCCAGCGCGCCTGCCCAGTCGGCACGGCCCCTTTCGGCGGCCAGTGCCGACATCGCCATATGGTCATAGGCGACGGTTCGGAACTGCCATGTCCATCCGCCCGCTGCCTTTTCCAGAATGGCATAACTCGCCAGCGGATGGCCGGCTTCCACCTTGTGGTAATAGGGCAGTTCGTCGTCATAGGCCGGGCAGCCGACGCTGCCTGGATTGACGATCAGGCGGCCATCGGAGAGGCGCACAGCGCGGGGAATGTGGCTGTGGCCACAGAGGATCAGCGGCAGGTCGATGCCTTCGGCCAGCGCCTCGATCGCTTCGATCGGTTTCAGGAAGACGACGCCCTCCGGCGAGACCGATTCCAGCCAGTAGAGATTGTCATCCTTCGGCGTCGCGTGGCAGAGATAGACTTCGCCGCGATAGATGGTATCGAACGGCAGGTTTCGAATCCAATTAAGATGAGACGACGACAATTGACCGTAGGCGGCCGCATCCGAAGCATGCATTGCCGCCGGATCCTGCTCGATCAGATAGCGGTCGTGATTGCCGCGGATCGACGTCAACCCGAGCGGCATCAGCAAGTCTGCCGTCTTGCCGGCCTCGAGCGGGCCGCTGAAGAAATCGCCGAGATTGACGATCTCATCGATCTCCTGCGCACGAATATCCGCAAGCACGGCCTCGAGCGCCAGATGGTTGCCGTGGATATCGGCAATTGCCGCAAACCGCATTTTTTAACTCCCTCGGTAGGTGGAATAGCCATAGGGCGAAATCAGCAGCGGCACATGGTAATGCGCCGTGACGTCGGCAATACCGAAGCGGATCGGTACGAGATCGAGGAAGGCGGGATGCGGCAACGGCGTGCCGCTGGCCCTCAGATAATCGCCGGCGTGGAAGACCAGTTCATAGGTGCCGGCCCGAAAATTTTCGCCAATGAGGATGGGGCCGCCATCAACCCGGCCGTCGGCATTGGTCTCCACCGTCTTCAGATGCCTGCGGATCTCGCCGTCGAGCTGGAAAAGATCGATCCTCAAGCCTTCGACCGGCTTACCGAGAGCGGTGTCGAGAACATGTGTGGTCAGTCCGGTCATGGGGCTGGCTCTTTAATGATATAAGGGGTTTCGAAGAAGTATTCTTCCAGATTATTGCCTGGCCCGTCACGATCGACGACCAGGAAATCTGAGGCTTCACCGAGCGCCATCAGCGGATGATGCCAGACGTTGCGGCGATAGTTCACGCCCTGGTCGCCGCGCGCCAGAAACACCTGCGGCCTGCCCGGGCGGCCGCTTTCGTCCTCGGAGACGACGACGAGAAAAGGACGGCCCGAGACCGGCGAGAAACTCTGGCTGCCGAAAGGATGGCGCTCCATCATGGTGACTTCATAGGGGAAGCTGCGCGGCTGGCCGCGAAAGAGGTTAATGATGACGCGCGCACCCTCGCCCGTCGCCTCAGTGGCGGCGAGCGCATGGAAACGCTCCGTCGTGCCGCCATTGATGAGCCGCATCGAGGCGGGATCGGCTTCGATCACCTCGCCGAAGGGAGCAAAGGCGGATCTCGTAAGCGGACGGATGTCGAGACGTGGGGGCAATCGCTCACTCACCTTCGGCATGCCAGTGACGGATGGCATCGATCGCGGAAAGAAGCTCCGGCAGCGTGCGATACGTCGCCTCCCAGATGTCGGAAGGATCGAGATCGAAGACGCCGTCGAGGATACGGTTGCCCGTGCCGCAGATTTTCGTCCACGGCAGATCGGGATGCTCGGTCGCAAATTCCGGATGAGTCACCAGCAAGCGGGATGCCGCGGCACCGATGGTGAAGTGGCAAAAGGTAACCGCCTTGAAAGTGAGCTTGTCCCCGGCGAACGCCGCCCCATCCATTCCGCCGACGAAAGACAGCGCTTCGGATGCCGCCTCATACATCTCATTGAGATAGTCGATCGCGCGCCGCTCGTTCATTCAGCCTCCGGCAGCATCGTCGTCAGGCGCAGCAGCGCGATCCGCTCGACTTGCGCCGTCGCGGTCGCAAATTCTTCGTCCCTGCCATTGCCGATCCGTGTTTCGAAGGCCGACAGGATATCGTCCTTGCCGAGCCCCTTGACCGCAATGATGAAGGGAAAGCCGAATTTTTCGACATAGGCCGAATTGAGTTCGGTGAAGCGGGCATGTTCGGCCGGGGTCAGGCGGTCGAGACCGGCGCCGGATTGCTCCTTCCGGCTGTCTTCGGTGAGTTCGCCCGCTATCGCGAGGCGCCCGGCAAGGTCAGGATGGGCGCTGAGCACGCCGAGGCGCTCCTGCGGGCTTGCCGCCTGGAAGACAGCGGTTAGCGACGCATGCACGCCGGCCGCCGTCAGCGGCTCCGGCACCTGGCCGGCGTCATAGGCGCGCTCGGCGATGAAAGGCGAATGTTCAAAGACGCCGCCGAAGCGGGAGACGAAATCCTCGCGCGACATCATCAGAGCGCTTCCGGCTGATGATGCTTGTGCCAATGCTCGGCGATCTCGATGCGGCGCGGAATCCAGACCTTGTCATGCTTCAGCACATATTCGATGAAGCGCTTCAGCGCTGCCGCCCGGCCGGGACGTCCGACGAGGCGGCAATGCAATCCGACCGACATCATCTTCGGGCTGCCCGCCTTGCCTTCCTCATAAAGCGTGTCGAAAGCGTCCTTCAGATAGGTGAAGAACTGATCGCCGGCATTGAAGCCCTGCGGCGTCGCAAAACGCATGTCGTTGGTTTCGAGCGTATAGGGGATGATCAGGAAGGGTTTCCCGTCGACGCCCTTCACCCAGTAAGGCAGGTCATCGGCATAGGAATCGGAGGAATAGAGGAAACCGCCCTCCTCCTGCACCAGCCGAAGCGTATTGTCGGAAGGCTTGCCCTGATACATGCCGTAGGGCCGCTCGCCGGTAAGCTCGGTGTGCAGGCGCACGGCTTCGAGGATATGCTTGCGCTCCAGATCTTCCGGAAAATCCTTATATTCCAGCCAGCGGTAACCGTGGCTGGCGATCTCCCAGCCGGCCTCCTTCATCGCAGCGACGGCCTCGGGGTTGCGGGCCATCGCCAGCGTTACGCCGTAGACGGTCGCCTGCACCTTGAGATCGGTGAACATTCGCCAGAGCCGCCAGAAGCCGGCACGCGAACCATACTCATAGAT
Source organism: Rhizobium sp. WYCCWR 11152 (assembly GCF_013087615.1). NCBI lineage: Bacteria > Pseudomonadati > Pseudomonadota > Alphaproteobacteria > Hyphomicrobiales > Rhizobiaceae > Rhizobium > Rhizobium sp. WYCCWR 11152. The sequence continues at coordinate 507,202 of NZ_JABFCP010000006.1, forward strand.
CGATTCCATGTTGAGGTTGCGCTGCCCTGGCCAGGCGGCCGCACCGACGATCTCCGACAGCAGGTTTTCGGAAGCCGGATCTCCGTCGAGGATCGAGCTTTCGCCGCCCTCCTCGTAGTTGACGACGAACTGCACGGCGACGCGTGCCTCGTCCGGCCATTTCGGATCGGGCGTCAGACGCCCGTAACCGACGAGATTGCGCGGATAAGTCTCGGATACCATCAAATCACCTTCTGAAAAGACGGGGAACGGTAGCATCCGCAGCCGGAATGTCGAGACGGAAACTGCTCGGCCGGATTTGCGTTTACAGCACAAGCCTTTAGCTCATCAGCAGATTCAAGCGATTTTGCGCGCGCTGACCTTGCCCATCGGATGCAGCGAGTGAACGCGGAAAGGACCGCCAGTGCCCTCTTCGATCATCAGGGCAACGTTGGAAACCATTACAGGTTCGCAGAGGACAGGCTCGAAGATCGTCCGCAACACCGGCTCGATGCGCGGCATGTCGATCGCGTTGACGGGGCCCGTCACAGGCATATGGAAGCGGAACTCCTCCATCACATAGGGATTGCCCCAGCGATGCAGATTGGAAAATTGCGTCGCCGACAGCCCGTCCGGATCGCTGCGTTCGATCTCGGCCTCGCTGAGCGGTGCGCGAAAACGATCGAATTCCTGCACGATCGCCGAGGCGAGATACTGGATCTGCTCGCAGGGAGTGCTCGGCAGCAGGCTGTAGAAATTGCCGAGCCGGGCGACTTCGATACGCGGAATCTGAAAGGGAACGAAGGTCCCGGAAAAACGCATCAGATCGCGCAGGAGTTGCGATTCGGGCATGTCGTGGGACAGATGAAAGGGCGCCTTCAAAACACCGTGAAAGCCGTAGCGCCGCGGCACGGCGGTATGGAAGGCGATCTCGTGAATACCGAGGCCACGAACTGCCGGAGGCTCCATCATATCGCCCGAAAACACGTTTCGGCCAAGCCAATTGGCGGCCACGAGCGACAACGGGTCGCTCGCCGGAGGCGTGAAGCAAATGGCATAGCGCATGCAATTTCCTCCATCAAGGAAGTGAGCACCGTTCAGATCCGGCGCTGTCGATGCGCAAGCAGATAGGTGATTTGCATGACAGAATAACGAAACGCAGCGGCGTCTAATTCACGTTTAACGTGAAGCCGCCGCGATGTGGCTTGAAATTGCGAAGCTTTCCGGCAGCAAAAATCCGCAGTCTGTATCGCCTGCGATACATATCGCCGCCTCCGCCAGCCGGTGGGCGAGGCCGAAGCTGACCTTGAAGCCGCCGGTCAGCGCGATCAGGCGCCGGTGGTCGGGATGGCGGCCGATCATCGGATCCCGATCGATCGCCTTCGGGCGAAGCCCGGCCCAGCGCTCGATAACAGGGGCGTCGCGAAGCGTCGGTACGATGCCCCGTGCCGCCTCGATCAGCACGTCGAGCTGGACGTCGGTGGATGTAGGATCGTCAAAGCGGTTCTCGCTGGTGCTTCCGATTGCCGCGTGCCCGCCCTCATGCGCGACGACATAGAGCCCGTCGAGGAAGATCGTCGGCAGCGCCGGGTCGATATCGGCTTTCAATAATGCCGCCTGCCCCTTGACCGGCTGGCCGAGCGGTTGTTTCAGCCCCGGCGTCAGACCTTGCAACAACGGAAAGGACTGATGGCCGGCAGCCAGGATGCAGTGACTGAAAACAATGGTTTCGCCGTTGATTTCGGCCGTACCGCAATCGGGATCGAGGCCGGCAACCGTCGCATGCTCCAGGATGCGAACATGCTTTGCCCGCCGCAGGAAGGCGATGAGCGCTGCGACCAGCAAGCGGGGAGCAACGCGGGCGGCGAGCGTGTCATGCACGAAGCCGCTCTCGCCGGCAGACGCCTCGATCCAACCGTCTACATCAGGCCCGTCGACCACATGCCAGTGGAAGCGACGTTCGCCCGCCCGCCAATGGCGTTCGGCGTCCTCGAAATGGCCGCGCGCTATTGTGTTGAGATGGGGCTTCGGCAGCGGGATCAGCCGTCCGGAACGGCGGTAGCCGGCAGAAAGTCCGGTCTCGGCTTCGAGCGCGGCGATCTCGGTTTCGAGCGAGACCAGCGCATCGAACTGGAACTGCTTCTTCTCCGACCACCGGTCCGGCATATGCGACATCAGCGCGCCCAGCAGGCCGCCGCTTGCACCTTCGCCCAATCTGCCTGCGTCACTGACAAGAGTCCGGATGCCCCGGCGCTCGGCATGGACGGCCGCCCAGAGACCCATGATGCCGCCGCCGACGATCAGCAATTCTGAGGACGATTGACCTGAGACCGGCTGAGGACTATCGGCTTTTTCCATGACAGACGTGAACCCCGATCAGATTGGCGCGGGCGCGCCGCAGCCGCTCGAATGGCGCGACGGCGATATGCCCTATTCCACCGCATTTGGCGATCATTTTTATTGCCAGACCGACGGGCGGCTGGAATGCGGCCATGTTTTTCTCGCCGGCAACGGCCTGCCGGAGCGCTGGAACGGGCGGCAGGCATTCCTGATCGGAGAACTCGGCTTCGGAACCGGCCTGAACTTCGCCGAGACCTGGCGGCAATGGAAACTCCACCGTGCAGACGGCCAGCACCTGCATTTCATCTCCTTCGAACTCCACCCGATGCGCGGCGAAGAAATCGGCCGGGCGCTGTCGCACTGGCCGGAGATCGATGCCGAACGCGAAGCGCTGACAGCGGCGTGGCCGCAAGCGCCTGATGGCATCGTTGAGCTCGATCTCGATGCCCAGACGAGGCTCAGCGTGGTCTGCGGTCATGCCTTGGACGGCGTCGCGGCAGCCGAAGAAGGCTTCGACGCCTGGTATCTCGACGGCTTCGCCCCGTCGCGCAACAGCGATATGTGGTCGGAGCAACTGATGCGGCTCGTCTGCGAGAAAAGCGCAGCCGGTGGCACCTTCGCCACCTATGCGGCGGCCGGCTTCGTGCGCCGTAACCTCATCGCCGCAGGTTTTGCCGTTGAGCGCCGCAAGGGCTTTGCCGGCAAGCGCGAAATGCTCTGCGGCGTAAAAATATTGGGCGCTGAAGCGCTACCCACTAACCATCGCCGTTCATAAAAATTATCCGGAGATCAGTAGCTGGTGCGCTCCGGCAGTTGCTCGCTCGTTCCGAGCCACTGGCGGATTTTTTCCTCGAGCAGTTCGGGGCTGATCGGCTTCGACATGTAGTCGTCCATGCCGGCATCGAGACAGAGTTCGCGGTCGCTTTCGAGCGCATGGGCGGTAACGCCGATGATCGGCACCCGGTGCCCCTGCCCCTTTTCGCGTTCGCGGATCGTCTGGGTGGCTTGATGGCCGTTCATGACGGGCATTGAGACGTCCATCATGATGATGCGCGGCGTATGCCGCTCCCAGGCGGCGACTGCTTCCTCGCCATTGTCCACGACGAGGAAGGAAAGACCCGTGCCTTGCAGGATCTGGGTGAAGACGATCTGGTTGACCTCGTTGTCCTCGGCAACGAGCACGTCGACGAATTCAGCGGCCCGTTTCTGCGGCGCAGGCGCCGGCACGGCCACTTCCGTCTGCAGCCGGGCAATCTCGGCCTCGGAAGCCTGCTTGACGCGGCTGGCGCGCACTACTTCAACGACGGTGTTGCGCAGCACGTTGGCGCGCGCCGGCTTCATCAGATGCGCGTGGCCGTTCAGCGCCGCGAATTCCTTTTCGGTGCCCGAAATATCCATCGACGTCAGGAAGATGATCGGCAGTTCGACGAAGCGAGGGTCGGCGCGCAGCCGGCGCGCGACATCGGCGCCGTTCATATCAGGCATGTGATAGTCGAGCACGACGGCATCGACGGTAACGCCGAGGCCGGCCGCCGCTTCCAGGATCGCAAGCCCGGTACCGCCGCCTTCTGCGGCCACGCCGTCGAAGCCCCAGAGCGACAGCTGCTCGGTCAGGATGCGCCGGTTCACTTCATTGTCGTCGACGACGAGGATACGCGCGCCCTGCACGTTGATCGGCAACGGCTTCGGCTCAAGGCGGGCAGCCGCGACCGCAAACGGCAGGTTGACGGTGAAGACCGAGCCCTTGCCCCATTCGCTCTCGACGTTGAGATAACCGCCGAAAAGGTCGACAAGCCCGGCCGTGATCGCAAGACCGAGGCCGGTTCCCTCATGCCGCCGGGTCGATGAGGCGTCCACCTGCGAGAATTTGTCGAAGACCGATTCAAGCTTCTCCGACGGGATGCCGATCCCGGTATCCTCGATGCGGATGCTCGCCGTGATCTCGCCGCCGGCGGCCGGCTGGAAGCCGACATCGACGAAGACATGGCCGCGCTCGGTGAACTTGACGGCGTTGCCGACGAGATTGGTGACGATCTGGCGGAAACGCCCGGCGTCGCCGATCACGGCGGCGGGCAGGTCGGGCGCGGCTCGCACCAGGAGCTCGATGTTCTTCTCGGCGGCGTGCGAGGACAAGAGTGTCGCCACGTCCTCCACCGCTTCGGTGATGTCGAAGGCGGCTTTGCGCAGTTTCATCTGCCCGGCGTCGATCTTCGAGAAGTCGAGGATATCGTTGATGATCGTCAGCAGCGCATTGCCCGATTTGACGATGATGTCGACGAAGGTCTTCTGGCGCGTATCGAGGTTGGTCTTAGCGAGCAGCTCCGCCATGCCGAGCACGCCGTTCATCGGCGTACGAATCTCGTGGCTCATATTGGCGAGGAATTCGGATTTGGCGCGATCGGCGGCTTCGGCGCGCGACAGCAGCAGGCGCAGCTCCTCTTCGCGGCTCTTGAGTTCGGTGACGTCAGTAAAAAGCGCCACCCAGTGCTGACCCTTGCTGACCGTCGCATCCATGTTCACCCAGCGCTCGCCGCCGACATGGAAGACGGTGGAAATCGGCAGCCTGGCAGCGATATTGTCGCGCCAGCCCTGCAGGATTTCGGCGGCCGCATCGTGGAAATCGCCACGCGCCGCGCAAAATTCGAACATGCCAATCCAGCCCTCGCCAGGCTCGAGATAGCTGGCCGGAATCTGCAGGATGTCAGAAAGCGCCTCGTTGGACATCCTGATGATGCCGTCCTGAACGATGGCCAGGCCCTGCGGCATGGCGTGTGTCGCGTCGCGCATCAACTCGCCGAGATGTTCCAGCGCGGCGCGGGCCTCGTGGACTTCATTTTCCCGCTCACGCACGGCCGTGATGTCGGCATAGGTGAGCAGAATCCGGTCGTTCGAGATACGGCGGCTATCGAAGATGACGGATTTGCCACCCGCCCAGCCAAGCTCGATCGGCTCGGGCTCCTCGGTTTCGAACAGGTGCTTGCGGAAAGCGTAGATCTCCTCGGGCGTCTGCGTGCCGTCGTAGCGACCGAGCTCATAATTGCGGCGGATGACGTCGATGAAGGGGCGGCCGTCGAAGGGATCGTCGAGCGGCAACTCCCAGATGCTGTAGAACTCGTCGTTGACGGAGAGGATCCGGTGATCGTTATCGAGGATCAGCACGCCGATCGGAAGCGAGCGCAGGATATTCTCTATATCCCGGTGCAGCACCTCTTCGTGCTTCTGCGCCTCGATCAGCGCCTTCTCTCGTTCCTTGAGTGGCGAGATGTCCGAAAAAGAGCCGACGACATAGGGCCGACCATCCGCTGTCACGACGCGGTTGACGCGCGAGAGGACGGAATAGATATGGCCCTCCTTGCTCGGCAGCAGGCTTTCGATCTCCTTCGACTTGCCTCCCTCCAACGCCAGCAGGTTTTCCTGGTAGATCGCCTCGCCCCCGTCCGGACCGAACATTTCGTGTTCGGTCATCCCAAGGACCCGGGAACGGCTATGGCCGCTGAAGGTCTCGTAATACTGGTTGGCGTAGACGAGGCGATGCTTCTCGTCGCGCACGAAGGCTGCGACCGGGAGGTCCTCTAGGATGGTCCGCAGCAGGTCGAGCTCATTGACGCTCTCGTGCCAGGCCGTGTCGCCGACAGCCGCAGGCTTTGCGCCGTTGCGATAGGCGGCGTTGACGACCAGCGGCCGGCCATCTTCGGCAAAGATGCCGATCGGCTGGTCGAGCTGTTCCAGCGCCTCGCGCACGCGGGCGAAATCGGCGGCGGCGGCGCTATCGTCCGCGGCCCGGCGCGGCGGCGCTCGCACTTCGAAAATGCCGAGCACATAAGCCCGGTCCGGTGACGGCGAAAAACTTTCGATCTGGATGCGTTCATGGCCGACACCCGCCGCATCGAAGCAGATGGCGTTTTCCTCGGTGCCGAACACCAGCGCGCGGCGTTCCTTGTCCTCGCGCTCCTCTTCCTCGGGACGGTCGAGAAGCTCGCGGCTGCGCCTGCCGATGAAATCGGAGATCTCGCGGCCTAGAAAGCGGGCATAAGCCTCGTTGACGGCGATATAACGCAGCTCGCTGTTCTTGACATAGGCCGGGGTATCCAGATCAGCGATCCGGCGGCAAGCCAACTCCAGAAGTTCCCCGGCTGATTTCAAAAAATATCGCTCCCGCAATAAATGAAATATCGACTACAAAAACTATAACGCCAAGGCTTTTAACAAGGTTTTAACCATAAATTTCGACAGCGGAATTTTAGGAGCCAGCTCACCAAGCTGAAGATAATTTGAGATTACCAGCCCCGGCTTGCACGAGACTGAAAGGACGCCCGCCATAAATCCTTTCGACGTCGGGATCCGTTGAAATCATGACGAAAATTTAATGCCGAAAGCGCTTGCGCGGCCATTGCGCCGCCGCGATCCGGGCCGAGTCTGCGGCATGGCTTTATGGAAGCCATGCCCATGAAAGGAAAATACCATGTCCGTTCTTCATAAAACCATGGCGACGGGCCTGATTGCGCTGACCTTTGCCGGCGCCTCGCTCGCCACCGCCACCACTGCCGATGCCCGTCCACGCGATGCCTTCTGGGGCGGCCTTGCCGCCGGCGTCGTCGGCGGCGCCCTGCTGTCGGAGGCCGCCCGTCCCGCTTACCCTGTTTACCCTGCCTATCCTGTTTATCGCCCCTATCCCGTCTATAGGACCTATTACCGGCCGTCCTATTGCCATATCGAATGGCGGCACGATCGCTGGGGCGAGCCTTATCGCGTCAAAGTCTGCCCGGAATAGGAAAACCGCATCCGGCGCCGCTTGACCTCCCGGCGGCGCCGACCCAGTGCCCTCAACGACGACCAAATGAAACTGGCGGATTTTCATCCGCCAGCTCAAAGTTGATCAGACCGTATTTTCAATCGTTACGGAGAAAGCTCCTCCAGTACGCGGTCCTTGGTTTCTATCGCAAACAACATCGTGATGATTGCACCGACGATCAGAATGGCTGCGAAGCTCGCAAAGACATACTGGATGCCCATGGAAGACATCACCGTACCGACGAGGATCGGGCCGGCCGATGATCCCAGGCGAAGCCAGGCGCTGCCGGTTCCGGTTCCCAATGCCCTGAGGCGCGTCGGATAGATCTCTGCCGAGTACAGGTAAAGGGAGAATGTGACGGTCTGGACGATCGCATAAGCGAGGCCGGCTAGAACCAAGACCTGGATGGGAGAGGTCGCGCCGAGCCATGCGAGAGCCAGCAGCGGCACGGGAGCGAGAAGCAGCGCACCGGTGTACCAGCGCTTGCGTCCCACTTTGTCGATGAGCAGCGCGCAGATGACGGCGGCGATCACGCCTCCGACCGACGTCAGGAACCCATAGAAGATGCTGGTTTGAAGCGGGAGGTTGAAGACCTGTCGATACAGGGTCGGCAGCCAGGTGATCGTACCGTTGGCAACCGTATAGGCGGTGAACCACATGGCCCAGATGGAAAGCGTCCGCTTCAAGTAGACGCCCTGGAAGAGTTCGCGCCAGTCCGACTTGCGGTGGACCGGCGCTTGGATGAGCTTCGGTTCGGGCAATTCCTTGCCGGCTGCACGAGCACTTTCTTCCATGCGGGTGACGATAGCGTTTGCTTCGCCATAGCGGCCGTTGGCAGCTAGCCAACGCGGTGATTCCTTCAGGAACCAGCGCAGAGGAACCATGATGATTGCCGGAACGAGACCGACGACGAACATCGCCTTCCAGCCGTAAACCGGTACCATGAAGTAACCGATCAGCCCGGCGCCGACGAGGCCCAGCAGAAACATGACCTCATAGAGGAGGAAGAACTTGCCGCGCCCCTTCGACCCGATCAACTCGTTGATATAGGCGCTGGCGACCGGGACCTCGCCGCCGGTCCCGATCCCCTGGACGAAACGGAAGGCCATCATCATGCCTGCCCCGGCAGCAAACAGGCATGCGACATCCATGCTGACGAAGAGCAGGATGGTGAACAGAAGAACTTTCAGCCGGCCGATCTTCTCGGCCAGCCAGCCAAACAGGATCGCACCGATCAACTGCCCCAGATAGCCCATCGACAGGATCATGCCTGTCTGTGAAGGGGTCAGGCCCCACTCGCGCACGAGGACGGGCATGGCATAAGCGATGGCGATGACCGTGTAGCCGTCGAAGAACGTTGCGGCGCCGACGATATTGCGCGCCCAGAATACCTCGCGGGTGATGGGAAGGCGCTCCAGACGAGCGCTGATTTCGGCCTGAGGATCAGCGACAGTCGCCGTCTCAGCCGGCATTGGCTACATGACATTCATTGGTTCCTCCTTCTCGCCCCGTGGCCTACCACTCTCCCGGCCAGGGGCGCTCCTGCTTGATGGTTGCTACTGCGCGTCAGTTCGTCCTGTCAGAGCAATGGCCTTCAAAGACGTTCAAGTCTGCCTCGGCGGGTTTCCATGGTTTCCTCCTCCCTTCGGAATGCGCCCCTGCGACCTGCGCAGGGGCGTCAAGAGGTCACTCGGCAGCCAGCAACTGGTCAACGCGGCCAATACCGGCGGCGTCGAAGGCAGCAAAGATCTCTGCTTCGGCCTTTTCGCCAAGGTTCTTCAGCGGCTCGCGGATCGTGGCGTGATCAAGGATACCACGGTGCACGAGGCCGAGTTTCAGGGCCACGGTGCCTTCCATGTGAGAGCCGCGGTGATAGACGGCACGCGTCACCGGAAGAAGGCGTTCGAAGATCTTGCGCGCTTCCGGATAGTCCTGCGCCTTGCCAGCTTTGATCAGGTCGATCAGCAGTTCCGGCGCGATATTGCCATAACCGACGAGCAGACCGTCGACATCGAACATGGTTGGCAGCAGCCATTCATCATGGCAGCTCAGAACCTGCAGCTTTGGATTGGCCTTCTTCAGCTCCGGAATTTCGACATACCAGCGCTTCATATTGCGCACGCCATTCTTGGTGGCGACGACGCCTTCCTGTGTGGCAATCGCAAGCTGTGTATCCAGATCGTATGATGCCTTGGTGGCGTCGGGATATTGGAACAGGATGCACTGGAGGCCAGACTCCTGCCAGATTGCCTTGTAGCGATCCTGAGGCGCTCCCTTCTGAAAGCCGAAACGCAGCCAGCCGTGGTTCGGATAGACGAGTGCGCCGGTGGCACCAGCCGCCTTGCATTTCCTGGCCTCTTCAGCGGCGACCCTCGTGCCTTCACCGGTAATCCCGGCAATGATCGGAACGGCACCGTCGACCGCTTCGACATAGGTGCGGATGAGAGCAAGGCGCTCCTCTTCCGTGAGGAAGGTGCCCTCGCCGGCATGGCCGAGGATGACGAGGCTTTTGACGCCTTCCATCGAGACCAGCCATTTGGCGATTTTGGCATTGGCTTTGTGATCAATTTCACCGTCGCGGGTGAAAGCGGTAACGGGGGCCGGGCTCAGCCCGCGCATATCCATCGGTTGCATATTGGTCTCCTCCTTCGTGCAATCGCGGTTCGCTCGCGATCGGTATAGGATCGTTTACGGGAACGTTCCCACTATCGTTCTCGAATTCTCTGGAGTCAATATCTTTTTTGAGGCATGCTGGAGAGCGGCGGCTCAATGCCGACTCGAATGGAAAAGGCTCAATGAATTCAAAGACGGATGAAGTTCAGGGGCAGACCCGTGTCACTATTCACGGCGTCGCTGCCGCAGCCGGTGTCTCCAAGTCTACCGTGTCCCGCATTCTCGACGAAAGGCTTCCCCGCTCCGACAGCGAGACCGCGCGTCGCGTGCGCAAGGTTGCCGAAGAGCTGGGATACGTTCGGGACGTTTCCGCAGCGAGCCTGAGGCGTGGCAACACAATGACAATCGGGGTGATCGTGCCCAGGCTGACGGATACGGTCATGGCCATGCTTTACGAAGCACTGGCCAAGGCCTGCAGCCGTAGTGGCCGCTTCGCGATTGTCGCAACGACCGACGACAAGCCAAAGGCAGACCGGCTTGCGGCCGAGTCTCTGCTGAAGCGCGGTGTCGATGGATTGATTCTTTCGACGGCGCGGGAAGACGATGACTTTCCGGACGAGCTGGCAAAACGCGGTATTCCCTATGTCCTGGCCCTCCGGACGGATGGCCACAGCCTCTCGTCGGTCGGCGATGACAGGCTCGGTGGTTACCTCGCGGCCCGCCATCTCCTCGATCTCGGCCATCGCAAAATTGGCGTCATTGCCGGTCCATCCTATGCCTCCAGTTCGCGAGGCCGCGTGGAGGGTTTCCGCCACGCCCTGGAAGTGGCTGGACTGAATGCAGATCCCTCATACATCATTCCCTCGACATTCGGCATTGAGTCCGGTGCGGTAGCCGTCGAAACCCTGATGCGTCTTAGTCCGCGCCCAACCGCTGTTTTCGCCGTAAACGACAATACTGCCATCGGCGCCTTGTCGGGACTGACGAAACTTGGCCTTTCCGTGCCGCAGGACATCTCGATCGTAGGCTATAACGACATTCCGATTGTCAGCCACCTCCCCACGCCGCTGACGACGTTGCGGGTGCCGTTCGAGCAAATTGCGTCAAACGCTCTTGATCTTCTTGCCGGTGACAACAGTCCTGCCGACGAGCGTATTCGGATCTCGGCCCCAACCCTTATTCCAAGGAAATCGACGGCACCGATACGCTAAAGCTCGCGCCACACGCATACCCCCACTATCTGCACACGATTGCTCGAGTGGGTGCGATCACTCTATTCTCCGATAGCAAATCGCCAGATGTTTCGCAGACCATGCTGCCCTCATTCGGCCGGCATGCGGTGGTCGCATAAAGAGGAAGGACCAGCATGCCGGAACCGCTCAAGAACTTGCTGCATGAAACATTGGTCGGCGATATGGCCGATCGTATTGCCGGCAACGCGCAGATCTTCGATAAAAACCGCTTCGTGACGCTGGCGACCGAGGGCCTCTCCGCGCTGGAGCTGATGGAGCGGTCGGCGCTGATCCGCGACGCGCTGTTTGCCACGCTTCCCGGTGATTTCCGGGAGGCCGCAGCCATTCTCAAGGCCAGCCTGCCCGCCGCCGGCAGGCCGGGGCTCTCAGGCTGGATGCTGCTGCCAGTCAATCAGTTCATCGCCGCACGCGGCCTTGATCACTTCGATCTCGGTCTCGATCTCCTGAAGGCGCTGACGCCGCATTTCACCGCCGAATTCGGCATCCGCCCCTTTATCCACCGCGACCAGCAGCGCGCGCTGGCCATCGTTTCAGGCTGGGTCGACGATCCCGACCAGCATGTGCGCCGGCTGGCGAGCGAGGGAACGCGGCCGCGCCTGCCCTGGGCGATGCGCCTGCCGCAGCTCGTGAAGGATCCGGCGCCGATCCTGCCCATCCTGACCGCGCTGATGGATGATCCGGAGGATTATGTGCGCCGATCCGTGGCCAACAGCCTGAACGATGTCGCCAAGGATCACCCCGATCTGGTCGCCGCCTTCATCGCCGGCCATATCGACGGCGCTTCCTCCGAACGCCGATGGCTGCTGAAACATGCCTCGCGCACGCTGCTGAAGAACGGCCACGCGCAGGCGCTCGCCAATTTCGGCTTCGCCGCCAGCGATTCGCTCGAGTGCGAACTGCGGCTCGTAAACGGCGAGGTGATGTTCGGCGAAGGGCTGGATTTCGAAATCCGGGTGACGAATGCAGGCGAGCGAGCGCAGTCGCTGATGATCGACTACGCCGTTCACCATGTGAAGAGCGACGGTTCGCTCTCACCCAAGGTGTTCAAGTGCAAGGCGATAATGCTCGCTCCGGGGCAAAGCCATACAATTGAGCGTCGCCACGCCATGCGGCCGATCACGACGCGGCGTTATTATCCAGGCGAACATCGCATCGCCATCCTCGTCAACGGCGCGGAGACCGCATCGCAAAGCTTCGTCCTCGTCATGCCCTCACCTGACCAAGGCTGAGGCTTTCTTGTGCACCGCACTTGACTTTCCACGCGAACTAGCCCAAATGCGGGTCAGCTTTCACCCTTCCGGCCGCCGCGTGAGCGTGCCCCTGCTGAAAAATACAGATGCAGGAAGAAGGGACAAAAGCGCATTTCGATAGAGCGCCGCACTCCCATGAGCGGCCAGAAGCGCTGGAAAGCTTTTTCCAACTCACAAGTTCCCACTTCACGCGGGGTTCTTGACGCCAGAATGAAACCGGATCGCATGGTGCGTTCCGGCGATAGTCATTGTGGCGCCCCGAAAGGTTATACCTTGACTAATTTTGAATCGCTTGGTGTCTCCAAGCCGATCGTCGCTACTTTGTTCCAGCTCGGCATCGAAACGCCGACGCCGATCCAGGAACATGCCATTCCTCTCCTCCTCGAAGGCCGCGACCTGATCGGCCTTGCCCAGACCGGCACCGGCAAGACCGCTGCTTTCGGACTGCCGCTTATCGAAAAGCTGCTCGCCGATGAACGGCGCCCCGACAACCGCACGACGCGCACGCTGATCCTTGCGCCGACCCGCGAACTGGTGAACCAGATCGCCGAGAGCCTGAAGAAATTCATCCGCAAGTCGTCGCTGCGCATCAATGTCGTCGTCGGCGGCGTCTCGATCAACAAGCAGCAGCTTCAGCTTGAAAAGGGCACAGATATTCTCGTCGCCACGCCCGGCCGGCTGCTCGACCTCATCAATCGCCGCGCGATCACGCTGACTGCCGTTCGCTATCTCGTGCTCGACGAAGCCGACCAGATGCTCGACCTCGGCTTCGTCCACGATCTGCGCAAGATCGCCAAGATGGTGCCGAAAAAGCGTCAGACCATGCTGTTCTCGGCGACCATGCCGAAGGCGATCGCCGATCTTGCCGGCGAATATCTCGTCGATCCCGTCAAGGTCGAAGTCACGCCTCCAGGTAAGGCTGCCGACAAGGTCGAGCAGTACGTTCATTTCGTCGCCGGCAAGAACGACAAGACGGAGCTGCTCCGCAAGTCGCTGACCGAAAACCCCGATGGCCGCGCCATGGTCTTCCTGCGCACCAAGCACGGTGCCGAGAAGCTGATGAAGCATCTCGAAAACATCGGCTATTCCGTCGCCTCGATCCACGGCAACAAGAGCCAGGGTCAGCGCGAGCGGGCGCTGAAGGCCTTCCGCGACGGCAGCATCAAGACGCTGATCGCCACCGACGTCGCCGCCCGCGGCATCGACATTCCGGCCGTCAGCCACGTCTACAACTACGACCTGCCTGAAGTGCCCGACGCCTATGTGCATCGCATCGGCCGCACGGCGCGTGCCGGCCGCGACGGCATCGCCATCGCTTTCTGCGCTCCCGACGAAGCCAAGCTGCTGCGTGATATCGAGCGCCTGATGGGCATCGACATCACTGTCGCCAGCGGCGAAGCGCCGGCAAACATCGGCGGCGGCCCCCGTCGCGCCAACGGCAACGGCAACAACCGCAATCGCAATGGCGGCCAGGGTCGCGAAGGTCAGGGTCGTGGCGAAGGCCGTGGCGACCAGAATCGCTCCGAGCATCGCGGCAGCCGTCAGGAACGCCGCCCGCGCCGCGAAGGTGAAGGCAGCGAAGTCCGCGCCGGCGGCGAGGAGCGTCGTCCGCGTCCGGAGCGCCCGACCAGCCGCAACGAGGACTTCCGCGGTCAGCGCCGCGGTGAAGCGACCCCGGATCTCGGCCCCGACAACGATCTGGCCTCGACCTCCGATTTCCGCGCCTCTGCAAAGCCGCAGCGTCCGGCCCATCACGGCGCCCATGCCAATGGTGAGCCGAGCGGTCATCACCGCGGCAACAGCCGCCATGCCCACGGCCGCCCGGCCCGCAAGCATGGCGAGGACCGCGGCCCGCAGCAGGCCCAGGCCGGCGAACCGCGCCGCGACGGCAACGGCGGCAATCGTCGCGGTGGCTCCGGCTCCCGCAACGGTGGCGGCCAGCGCCGCGAACGCGCCTGAACGTCGAACGATTGAAAAGCAAAAAGGCCGGAGATCTCCGGCCTTTTTGTTATCTACGCCTCTGCAGGCCTATGCTCTCTGAACGCCCTGCGGTTCGTCAGATAGACGCCTGTCACGACCACCACGGTGCCGACGATCAGCGGCAGGGTCAGCGGTTCCCCGAAGGCGATGAAGGCTTCGAGAGCAACCGCCGGCGGCATCAGGTAGATCAGCGAGGCGGCGCGTGACACCTGACCCCGGCGGATCAGATAGAGCAGCAGCCCGACGCCGCCCATCGATAGACCGAAGACCGACCAGGCCAGCGCGCCATAGGCCTGCGCGGCGCCATCGAAATGCTGATGCTCGAAGACCAGCGACAGCGGCAGCGTGAGGATCAGCGCGCCGACATATTGCAGGGTCGCGATGGTTCGGAGGTCGCCGGCTTGCAGGTGTTTCTTTTGATAGAGCGTGCCGTAGGTGACGGACGCCATGGCGACGAGATTGATCGCCAGCGGCAGGGCGGCATGCGTGAGATCGGCGGTCGCCGGATCGAGCAGCTTCGGCGAAATGGCGATGGCAATGCCGACGAAGCCAAGGGCAAGGCCGAGTTTCTGTGCCTGCTGCAGCCGCTCGCCGATGAGGAAGGGAGCGGCCATCGCCGTCAACAGCGGCTGCAGCGCCGCGATGATGCCGGATATGCCGGCCGGCACGCCGTTGGCGATCGCCCACCAGAGGCCGGCGAGATAGAAGCCATGCAGGAAGAAGCCGGAATAGACGGCGCGCAGCGCCGCCGCCCGGCTCGGCCATTGCGCCCGCACCACCAGGCAGAGCGCCAGGAATGCCGCCGCCGACAGCGCGTAGCGTATCGAAAGAAAGGTGAAGGGCTCGGAATGCAGCGAGGCGTATTTCGCCACCACCCAGCCCGTGGACCAGAGCAGGACGAAGACGGCGGGGGCAAGGCGATCGAGGGACATGGAGCGGCTCGGGAGAGAAGAGGTGCCGTGCTGATAGCCCTACCCGGCCGCCGCCGTCAAAGGCGAAGCGTTGATGCTTTTCTGAAATTTCGCTGATGGCAGCGATCCAGTGGCGGTCGCGCCAGCCCGCGGTTGCCCGCGCATGACCATATTCGACCGTCTACAGCGCCGCGCGTCTTTTCGAGAGGCGCAAAGGACGCTGTAGCACTTTCATTGCGGCATAATTTCACCCTTAAAGCGGAGTCGATTTAAGGGTGAAATTATGCAGTAGGCCGAACGAAAAACAATCACATGCTCAGATTTTGCGCAAGCATCGAGATCCACCATCCGCCATGCCGCACCGCATCACTTTAAATGCCCAGATTTTCACCCGTTTCCCGCAGCGCAAAATCTTTTCCTCGAAATGCGCATGGTTCTTGCATTGCCATTTGCGTTGTATTCAAATGAACAAAAAAGGGGAGCCGAGCCTTTGGCATTTGATGAAATGATTACCGGGGACGAAAGTTCTCGCCCGCCTTATGAAAAATACTTCGAGTGGTACAACAGCCAAGACCGGGCGCATCTGATTGCCAAATCCCGCGATGCGGAAAACATCTTCCGGAAGACCGGCATCACCTTCGCGGTCTACGGCCATGCCGACAGTTCCGAAAAACTCATCCCCTTCGACATCATTCCCCGCATCATCTCCGCCCGCGAATGGCGCAAGCTCGCCCAAGGCATCGAGCAGCGGGTGATCGCGCTTAACGCCTTTCTCGACGATATCTACCATAAGCAGGAGATCATCCGCGCCGGCCGCGTTCCGCGCGAGCTGATCGAAAACAACGTCACCTTCATCCCCGAAATGATCGGTTTCCGGCCGCCCGGCGGCGTCTACACCCACATCGTCGGCACCGACATCGTGCGCACCGGCGAGGACCAGTTTTACGTGCTGGAGGATAATGCCCGCACGCCCTCCGGTGTCAGCTACATGCTGGAAAACCGGGAAACCATGATGCAGATGTTCCCTGAGCTCTTTCACGAGAACAAGGTGCAGCGTGTCGAGGATTATCCCTATCTGCTGCGTCAAAGCCTCGCCTCGCTCGCCCCTCCCGGCTGCAAGGGCAAGCCTCGCGTCGCCGTGCTGACGCCGGGCATCTACAATTCCGCCTATTACGAGCATTCGTTCCTCGCCGACATGATGGGCGTCGAACTGGTCGAGGGTGCGGATCTGCGCGTCATCGACGGCAAGGTGAAGATGAGGACGACACGCGGTTACGAAGCGATCGACGTGCTCTACCGCCGCGTCGACGACGATTTCCTCGATCCCCTGACCTTCCGATCCGATTCCGCGCTCGGCATTCCCGGCATCATGGATGTCTACCGCTCCGGCAACATCACCATCGCCAATGCGCCGGGCACCGGCATTTGCGACGACAAGGCGATCTACTCCTATATGCCCGAGATCGTCGAATTCTATACCGGCCGCAAGGCGCTGCTCGAAAACGTGCCGACCTGGCGCTGTTCGGAAGCCGACAGCCTGAAATATGTGCTGGAACACCTGGAAGAGCTCGTGGTCAAGGAGGTGCACGGCTCCGGCGGCTACGGCATGCTGGTCGGCCCGACGGCGTCGAAGAAGGAGCGCGCCGATTTCGCCGAGAAGCTGAAAGCCAAGCCGAACAATTACATCGCCCAGCCGACGCTGTCGCTCTCCACCGTGCCGATCCTCGTCAACAAGGGCATTGCGCCGCGCCATGTCGACCTTCGCCCCTATGTGCTTGTATCCGACAAGGTACAGATCATTCCGGGCGGGCTCACCCGCGTGGCGCTGAAGCAAGGCTCGCTGGTGGTCAATTCCAGCCAGGGCGGCGGCACCAAAGACACTTGGGTATTGGAGGACTGATGCTCGGAAGAACAGCAAACGGCCTCTACTGGATGTTTCGTTACATCGAGCGCGCCGAAAATATAGCCCGCCTGATCGATGCGGGGTTGCGCATGTCGCTGACCCGCAGCAGCACTGGCGATGACAATTGGGATGGCGTGCTGCAAAGTGCGGGCGTGCGCGAGGCTTATGACGAAGGCCACAACAAGCTGACCAACGCCGACGCGATCGACTATCTCCTGCGCGATCGCACCAATCCGTCGAGCGTCATGTCTTGCATCGATTCCGGCCGCAACAATGCCCGCATGGTGCGCACGGCGCTGACGCGTGAGACCTGGGAAGCCACCAACGAATGCTGGATCGACCTGAAGTCACTGCTCGAAAAGCGCGTCAAGGCGGCCGAAATGCCAGAGGTGATCGATGTCATCAAGCGCCGCGCCGGCCTCATTCGCGGTGCCTTCCATGGCTCGACACTGCGCAACGAGCTCTATAATTTTGCCCGCATCGGCACCTTCATCGAGCGGGCCGACAATACCAGCCGCATCCTCGACGTGAAATATTACGTGCTGCTGCCCTCGGTCTCGGCTGTCGGCTCTTCCCTCGACAACGTGCAGTGGGAATCGATCCTGCGCTCGGTCTCCGCGCACCGTGCCTATAGTTGGGCCTATGACGGCGAATACCGGGCAATGAACATTGCCGACTTCTTGACCCTCAATGTCCAGATGCCGCGCTCGCTTGCCTATTGCTACGAGAAGATCGTCAGCAATCTCGGCTATCTGGCCCAGGATTACGAGGCGCGGCTCCCTGCCCACGATACCGCGGATTCAATCCGCACGACACTGCAGACGAGGGCGATCCGGGATATCATGGATCAGGGCCTCCACGAGTTCCTGGAGGATTTCGTCTCGCGCAATAACAAGCTCGGCGCGGAAATTTCCGACGGCTACCGGTTCTATGTATAAGCGGATAACAATATGAGACTGAAGATCAGCCACCTCACCGAATACCGCTACGACGAACCGGCGCAATTCTCGCTGCAACGGCTACGGCTGACGCCGCCGACAAACGCCACTCAAAAAGTACTCGGTTGGGCCCTGAAGGTCGAGGGCGCTACGCCGGAGGTCGAATATGACGACCAGTACGGCAATCACGTCAATCTGGTCTCGCTGGAAGGCGAGCAGGACGTAACGCGTATCCTCGCCGAAGGCGAGGTCGAGACAGGGGATAACAACGGCGTCACCGGCCCGCATACCGGCTTCTGCCCGCTTTGGCTCTTCCTGCGCGACACGCCGCTGACCAAGGGTGGCAAGCTGGTGAAGGAACTGATCAAGGGCGTTGGTGGCGATAACGAGCTTGCCCGCATGCATGCGCTGATGGCGGCGATCCACGAAACGGTCGATTACAGGCCCGGCACCAGCAATACCGAGACGACGGCCGAGCAGGCGCTGGAGAGGAAGAGCGGCGTCTGTCAGGACCATGCGCATATTTTCATTGCCGCCGCCCGCGCCCTGCAGGTGCCGGCGCGTTACATCTCCGGTTATTTGATGATGGAGGAAAAGATCGAACAGGCGGCGACCCATGCCTGGGCAGAGGCGCATATTCCCGGCCTCGGCTGGGTCGGCTTCGATCCCGCCAACGAGATCTGCCCGGATGCCCGTTACATCAGAGTCGCCTCCGGCCTCTGCTATCGTGATGCCGCGCCGATTTCAGGCATGCGCATCGGCACGCCGGGCGAAACGCTGTCGGTCACCGTGAAGGTCGAGGATGGCGGACAGATGCAAAGCCAGAGCCAAAGCTGAGCCGGGCATACAGACAGCTTTACCGCACCCTGCGATAGGGCCGATGGAATAGCTGCCGAACGCGCCGCGAAACAAACATGTTGGACTTGAATATAGAGCCCGGCGGTCCCGAAATTTCGCCTGATTCCGGCACGCGGCGCACGTTATAATTGCCGTTCCTCAATTTTTCATTGCAGACTAAACTCTATTTTAAGGCCGCAGGCACAAGCTTGTCTGCGGCGACGCCTGGTGTATTTCGGCAGGCGCCGTTCAAGAAGCGGCATGATGCAGGCTTTCATGATGATGTTCAGCTGCCGGCACGGATGAGGCGACGAACGCGCCCTCCGATGAGGGCGGCCTGTTTGTTTCTGGGATTTTAACGGGATCGTCCATGCCTCTTCTTATCGTCGACGACAGCGAATCTAGCCTTCTCGCCCTTGAGACCGCCGTCCGTGGTTTCGCCGGCTGTGTGGTCGAAAGCTTCACCAATCCGCTCGAAGCCCTTGATCGCTGCCAGGCCGTCGATTTCGACGTCGTGCTGGTCGATTATATGATGCCTCAGATGAACGGTATCGAGATGATCCGCAGGCTGCGCCGCCAGCCGGGCTATGAGGATGTGCCCGTTGTGATGATCACCTCGCAGGCGAAGCGGTCGGTTCGGCTGGAAGCGCTGGAGGCCGGCGCCACGGATTTTCTCGCCAAGCCCTTCGACCCGTTGGAACTGCAGGCGCGCGTCCTCAACCTGATGGCCCTGCATAAGGCCCAGCTGGCGCTTGCCGACCGGGCAAAATCACTCGACATGGCCTTCCGGCATGCCACAGAACAGGCCGACATGCGCGAACAGGAGATCATCTGGTGCCTTGCCCAGGCGATGGCCTCGCGTGACGGCAATACCGGCGATCATATCGAGCGCGTCGCCAATATCGCCGAGCTGATTGCCGAAGGCCTCGGCCTCGATCGCATCCAGCGGCGCAATATCTATCTCGCCGCTCCCCTGCACGATATCGGCAAGATCGCCATTCCCGACGCCATCCTGCAGAAGCCGGGTAAGCTCGAGCGGCACGAGATCGAACGCATGCGCGAGCATGTCCCGATCGGTGTCGCCATTCTTGCCAACAGCTCCGCCGAGCTTTCGCGCGTCGCAACCGCCATCATCGCCGGCCATCATGAGAAATGGGACGGAAGCGGCTATCCCAAGGGCCTGTCCGGCGACGCAATCCCGATCGAAGCCCGCATCGTCGCTGTCGCCGACGTCTTCGAAGCGCTCTGCTCCGACCGGCCCTACAAGCAGGCATGGCCGATCGAGCAGGCCTACGAGGAAATCATCGCCTGCAGCGGATCGCATTTTGACCCCGCCTGCGTCGCCGCGTTCCGCCGCAAATGGCCGGCGATCCGCGCACTCTTTGAACACGGCGCCGACGAAGACCACCGCATGGCGGTGTTGAACGGCTGATTGCCATCGGCCGGGAAGAACAAGAAAAAGGCGGGGCAATGCCCCGCCTTTTCATCTATTTCAGTCTCTTTCCACCCTGTCAGTGGCTGTCCTTGCCGACAGCGTTTCCGCGACATCCCTTGAGGAAGTCGAGGTCGGCGCCGGTATCGGCCCCTTCCACATGCTGCTGATGCAGGAAGGCATAGCCTGATTTGGGCAGATCGTGGTTCGGCTGCCATTCGGCAAGCCGCCGCGCCAGTTCCTCCTCGGAAATGTCAAGATGCAGACGACGGTTCGGCACGTCGAGCTCGATCATGTCGCCGTTTTTCACGACCGCCAGCGGCCCGCCGACAGCCGCTTCCGGCGAGGTGTGCAGGACGACGGTACCGTAGGCCGTTCCGGACATGCGGGCGTCGGAAATGCGCACCATATCGAGGATGCCCTTCTTCAGCACCTTCGGCGGCAGCCCCATATTGCCGACCTCGGCCATCCCGGGATAGCCCTTCGGCCCACAGTTCTTCATGACCATGATGCAGGTTTCGTCGATGTCGAGGTTATCGTCGTTGATCTTGGCCTTGTAGTCGTCGATGTCCTCGAAGACAACAGCCCTGCCCTTGTGCACCAGCAGATGCGGCGAAGCCGCCGAAGGCTTCAGCACCGCGCCCTTCGGCGCGAGGTTGCCGCGCAGCACGACGATGCCGCCCGAAGCTGTCAGCGCCTTTTCGGCCGGCAGGATAACGTCTTCGTTCCAGTTGACGACGTCCTTGACCTCGTCCCAGACGGTTTCGCCGGATACCGTCAGCGCGTCCTTGTGCAGGAGGCCTGCTTCGCCGAGGCGCTTCAGCACCACCGGCAGGCCGCCGGCATAGAAGAACTCCTCCATCAGATACTTGCCCGACGGCATCAGGTTGACGATGGTCGGGACGTCACGGCCGCAGCGGTCCCAGTCATCAAGCGAAAGATCAATGCCGACACGGCCGGCGATGGCGAGCAGGTGGATGACGGCATTGGTCGATCCACCGATGGCCGCGTTGGTGCGAATGGCATTCTCGAAGGCTTGCTTCGTCATGATCTCGGAGGGCTTCAGGTCATCCTTGACCATCTGCACGATACGCCGGCCGGTCAGCTGCGCCATGACCTTGCGGCGGGAATCGACGCCCGGGATCGCAGCATTGCCAGAGAGCGCCATGCCGAGCGCCTCGGCCATGGAAGCCATGGTGGAGGCGGTGCCCATGGTGTTGCAGGTGCCCGACGAACGGCTCATCGAGGCTTCCGCCTCGAGGAATTCGGCCTGCGTCATCTCGCCGGCCTTCACCATTTCGGAAAACTTCCACAGATGCGTGCCCGAGCCGACCCGTTCGCCACGGAAATAGCCGTTCAGCATCGGTCCGCCTGTGACGACGATCGAAGGCAGGTCGCAGGAAGCCGCCCCCATGATAAGCGACGGCGTGGTCTTGTCGCAGCCCACCAGCAGTACGCAGCCATCCATCGGCTGCCCGCGGATCGCCTCTTCCACCGCCAGCGCGGCAAGATTGCGATACATCATCGCCGTCGGGCGGAAGGTGTTTTCGGATGCCGAGAACACCGGCACCTCAAGCGGGAAGCCGCCGGCCTCCCATACGCCCGCCTTCACCTTCTCGGCGAGCTCTCTGAGATGACCGTTGCACGGGGTCATATCCGACCAAGTGTTGAGGATGCCGATCACCGGCCGGCCGTCGAACAGGTCGTGCGGATAACCCTGGTTCTTAAGCCAGCCGCGGTGATAGATCACGTCGCGGCTCGTACCGCCGTACCATTCCTGCGACCTCAGCCTGCGCGGCCATTCCGCTTTCTTTTTCATCGTCTCTATCCTTCAGGATATCGCCGGACCGCCTCGTACGGCCCAGGTTATCGCACTTGTCTCAAGCCAGGGTGTAGGCGGTCTTGACGGTTGTGTAGAATTCGGCGGCGTACTTGCCCTGCTCGCGCGGGCCGTAGGACGAACCCTTGCGGCCGCCGAACGGCACGTGGAAATCGACGCCTGCCGTCGGCAGGTTGACCATCACCATGCCAGCCTCGGAATTGCGCTTGAAGTGCGTGGCATGTTTCAGGCTGGTGGTGGCGATGCCGGCGGAGAGCCCGAACGGCGTGTCGTTGGCGATGGCAAGCGCCTCGTCGTAATCCTTCGCCCGGATTACCGAGACCACAGGCCCGAAGATCTCCTCGCGCGAAATGCGCATCTGGTTGGTCGCTTCGGTAAACAGCGTCGGCTGCAGGTAGAAGCCGGGCGTGTCGCGCGAGATCACCTCTCCGCCGAAGGCAAGTTTGGCGCCTTCCGACTTGCCGATCTCGATATAGTCGGTATCGGTCTTCAACTGCCGCTCATCGACGACAGGTCCGATATGAGTGCCCGCCTTCAGCGCGTTGTCGACGACGAGTGTCTTCAGCTTGTCGGTGAGTGCTGCGACGAACTTGTCGTGAATGCCTTCGGTGACGATCAGGCGCGAGGAAGCGGTGCAGCGCTGGCCGGTCGAGAAGAAGCCGGAATTGGCGGCGGCCTCGACGGCGACGTTGAGATCGGCATCGTCAAGCACGACCATCGGGTTCTTGCCGCCCATTTCCAGCTGGAACTTGCGGTTATGCTCGATGGAGGCGGCGGCGACGCGCCTGCCGGTGCCGGTGGAACCGGTGAAGGTGATGCCGTGAACGTCGGGGCTTTCGAGCATGGCCTGGCCGACGACCGAGCCCTTGCCCATGACGAGGTTCAGCACGCCCTTCGGCAGGCCGGCGCGGTTGAGGATATCGACGATCGCCCAGGAACAGGCGGGCACCAGTTCGGCCGGCTTGAAGACGATGGTGTTGCCGTAGCAGAGCGCCGGCGCGATCTTCCAGGCGGGAATGGCGATCGGGAAGTTCCACGGCGTGATGATGCCGATGACACCGAGCGCCTCGCGGGTGATTTCGACGCCGATATTCGGGCGAACCGACGGAATGACTTCACCGGCCAGCCGCAGCGCTTCACCGGCGAAGAATTCGAAAATCTGCGACGCGCGGATCACCTCACCGGTGGCTTCCGGCAGCGTCTTGCCTTCTTCGCGGGCAAGCAGCGCGCCCAGTTCGTCCTTGCGCGCCATGATCTCGTCGCCCGTCTTCTTCAGGATGACGTGGCGCTCCCAGATGCCCGAGCGCGACCAGGCCGGGAAGGCGGCCTTGGCGGCGGCGATGGCGTTTCTCGTGTCATCAGCGCTGCCGTCGGCATAGAGGCCGACGACTTCATTCGTATCCGACGGGTTGATGTTCTTCGTCGCATTCGAGCCGACCCATTCGCCGGCGATCAGATTTTGATAAATGGTCATGGGCTTAACAAGCCTCCTTTACCGTTTACGAGCAAAGAGCCGGCCGCCGAATGCGGCCAGGTCTTGAATTCAGAGCTGCCTGACGGCGATCTCTTCCTCGGCGGCCACCTTCAGCGGGTTGCGGAGCGCCAGGCCGAATTCGGCAACTTCGATCTCGAAGACGTCGCCCTCTTCGGTCTTGACGCCGTCGGCAAAGGAAAGGGTCGCCGTGCCGAACATATGGACATGAACATCGCCCGGAGCACGGAAGAGGCCATATTTGAAATGGTGATATTCCAGATTGGCGAAGGTGTGCGACATGTTCGCCTCACCTGATAGGAACGGCTTTTCGAAGATCACCTTGTCGCCGCGCTTGATGCGCGAAGTGCCGCGAATATCCTCAGGCGCCGCGCCGACGCGGATTTCCGGGCCGAAGCTGGCCGGGCGCAGCTTCGAATGGGCGAGATAGAGATAGTTGATCCGCTCGGTAACGTGATCGGAAAATTCGTTCGACAGCGCAAAACCGATACGGAAGGGCGAGCCGTCCTTGGCGATCACGTAGATGCCGGCCATCTCCGGCTCCTCGCCGCCGTCGAGCGCGAAGGAAGGCGATATGAGCGGCGCGCCGGGGGCTGCGGCGCCATGGCCGTTGCCCTTGTAGAACCATTCGGGCTGGACGCCCTTTTCGCCGGCCTTCGGCTTGCCGTTCTCGAGACCCATCTTGAACATCTTCATCGAGTCCGTGAGGGTTTCCTCGGCGGCTTCGGTGGTCTTCTTGTGCATGGAATCGCGCGTTGCCGCCGAGCCCAAATGTGTCAGGCCGGTGCCGGTCAGATGCAGGTGCGCGGCATCTGGATGGGTGATCGGCGGAAGGAAGCGGCCTTCCGCATAGGCCTTTTCAAGATCGACGGCATCGCCGTAGCCATGGGCTTCGATGACCGAGGCAAGAGACTTGCCGCCGTCTGCGGCTTCCATCGCCAGCGCATAGACGCTGACGGCGTTCTTGACCGACCTTGCAGCGCCGCCCTGCTCACGCACGGCGACGATGATCTCTCCGTTTGCACCCTTGATCTGTGAAATAAGCACGTCTTCGATCCTTCTCGTTTCGGCGAAGACAGGAAAAAGCTCCGCCTGTCCGGCTCCATCAGGAGCCGGAATCCATCATTCATAGGACTGCGAATGCCTGGCTGGCGCCTTGAGGCGCTCAGCCCTTGTTCTTGTTGTAAACGTCGAAGAACACTGCGGCGAGAAGCACGAGGCCCTTCACCATCTGCTGGAAGTCGATGCCGAGCCCGACGATCGACATCCCGTTATTCATGACGCCCATGATGAACGCGCCGATGACCGCGCCGGTGATCTTGCCGACGCCGCCGGACGCCGAGGCGCCGCCGATGAAGCAGGCCGCAATGACGTCGAGCTCGAAACCGACGCCGGCCTTCGGCGTTGCCGAGTTCAGGCGAAGCGCGATGATCATGCCGGCAAGGCCTGCAAGCACGCCCATATTGACGAAGGTGTAGAAGCTCAGCCGCTCGGTATTGATGCCTGAAAGCTTGGTCGCCTTCGAATTGCCGCCCATGGCATAGATGCGACGGCCGATCGTGGTCCGGCGGGTGATGAAGGCGTAGATCGCAATCAGCACCAGCATGACGACGAGAACGTTCGGCAGGCCCTTATAGGTGGAGAGCAGATAGCCGATCCACAGGATGGCGAGCGAAACGACCAGGTTCTGGACGATGAAGAAACCCATCGGCTCGACATCGATGCCGTGGTCTTCGTTCACCTTGCGGCGACGCCAGGCGAGGTAGAAGAGGATCACAGGCAGGATCACGGTCAGGATCAGCGAGGTCGACTGCACGGGTGTGCCGGCAATGTCGATCATGTCGCCCGGCAGGAAGCCGGTGCTGATGACCTGGAACTCCTTCGGGAACGGACCGATATTCTTGCCGTTCAGAACCGTCAGCGTCAGGCCGCGGAAAACAAGCATGCCGGCAAGCGTCACGATGAACGACGGAATGCGGTGATAGGCGATGAAATAGCCCTGCGCCGCGCCGATGATGCCGCCCACGATCAGGCAGATCAGGCCGGCAAGCCAGAAATTCATGCCCCATGACACGGTGAAGATCGCCGCGAGCGCACCAACAAAGGCGACGATCGAGCCCACCGACAGGTCGATATGGCCGGCGACGATGACGAGCAGCATGCCGAGCGCCATGATGACGATGAAGGAGTTCTGCAGAACAAGGTTCGTCAGGTTGACCGGCTTGAAGAGAATGCCGCCGGTATAGAACTGGAAGAACACCATGATCGCGACGAGTGCGATGAGCATGCCGTATTCACGAATATTGCCGCGGATATAATCGGCAACGGAAACGACGTTGCTATGCTCGGTTGTCGGGTTGACCGGAGTCATTGTCTCTTCTCCCCTGAGCGCATGATAGCGCGCATGATAGTTTCCTGGCTTGCTTCTCCCTTCGGCAGTTCCGCGACGATGCGTCCTTCGTTCATCACGTAGATGCGGTCACATGTGCCAAGCAGTTCGGGCATTTCCGATGAGATCATCAGAACGCCCTTTCCATCGGCGGCAAGCTGGTTGATGATAGTATAGATTTCGTACTTTGCGCCAACGTCGATACCGCGGGTCGGCTCGTCGAGGATCAAAATATCGGGATCGGAAAACAGCCACTTCGACAGCACGACCTTCTGTTGGTTGCCGCCCGAAAGATTGACCGTTTCCTGGAAGACGCCAGAGGAGCGGATGCGCAGCTTCGACCGATAATCGGTCGCGACCTTCATCTCCTTGATGTCGTCGATGACGCTATTGCTCGAAATCCCATTGAGATTGGCAAGCGTCGTATTGTGCAGAATGCTGTCGCTGAGCACGAGACCGAGTTGCTTGCGGTCCTCGGTGACATAGGCAAGACCGGCGTCGATCGCCTTGCGCACAGTGCTGACATCGACAGCCTTGCCATTGACGAAGACCTCGCCGCTGACTTTGTGGCCATAGGATTTGCCGAAGACGCTCATCGCGAATTCGGTGCGGCCAGCCCCCATGAGACCGGCAATGCCGACGACCTCGCCCTTGCGGACATTGACGTTGATGTCGTGCAGCACTTGGCGGTCGCGGTGCTGCTGGTGATAGGCGTTCCAGTTCTTCACTTCGAAGATCGTCTCGCCGATCGGCACGGAGCGCGGCGGATAGCGGTCGGCCAGATCTCGGCCCACCATGTTCTTGATGATGATGTCTTCGCTGATCTCGTCCGTGTGACAGTCGAGCGTCTTGACGGTCATGCCGTCGCGCAGGACGGTGATCTGGTCGGCGACCTTGCGGATCTCGTTCAGCTTGTGGGAAATGATGATCGAAGTGATGCCCTGGTTGCGGAACTCGATCAGCAGATTGAGCAGCGCGTCCGAGTCCTTTTCATTGAGCGAAGCGGTAGGTTCGTCGAGGATGAGCAGCTTGACGCTCTTTGACAGCGCCTTGGCGATCTCGACGAGCTGCTGCTTGCCGACGCCGATGTCGGTGACCAGCGTGTTCGGAGATTCCCGCAGACCCACCTTGGTCAGCAGCTTCTTCGTGCGGTTGAACGTCTCTTCCCAGCTGATGACGCCGTTCTTGGCATTCTCGTTGCCGAGGAAGATGTTCTCGCCGATCGAAAGCAGCGGCACGAGCGCCAGTTCCTGGTGGATGATGACGATGCCGATTTCTTCGGAATCCTTGAGGACTTTGAAGTTGCGCGTCTCGCCTTCATAGACGATGTCGCCTTCATAACTTCCTGTCGGATAGACGCCTGATAGCACTTTCATCAGGGTCGATTTGCCGGCCCCGTTTTCGCCCACCAATGCGTGGATCTCACCCTGGCGAACCCTGAGGTTCACGTTCTCCAGCGCCTTGACGCCCGGGAACGTCTTGGTGATGCTCCGCATTTCGAGGATGGTATTGTCCATAGTCAAAGTTCCAGCGCCTCCAGCCGTCGAGCGGCTAGGCGATCATAAAATCGAAGACCGGAACCCGCAAGCGCGGGTTCCGGTCCCTCTCATTACTTCAGCTTGTCTTCGGTGTAGTAACCGCCGTCGACGAGGATCTGCTTGTAGTTGGTCTTGTCGACGGCAACCGGCTTCAGCAGATAGGACGGAACGATCTTGACGCCGTTGTCGTAGGTCTTCGTGTCGTTGACCTCGGGCTCCTTGCCGGACATGACGGCATCGACCATGGCAACGGTGACCTTGGCGAGTTCGCGGGTGTCCTTGAAGACCGTCGAGTGCTGTTCGCCAGCAATGATCGACTTGACCGACGGAACTTCAGCGTCCTGACCGGAAACAACCGGGAGCGGCTGGTCCGGAGTACCGTAGCCGACGCCCTTCAGCGACGAGATTATGCCGATGGACAGACCGTCATAGGGAGACAGGACGGCATTGACCTTGGCGTCGGTGTAGTTCGCCGAGAGCAGGTTGTCCATGCGGGCCTGGGCCGTTGCAGCGTCCCAACGCAGCGTGCCGACCTTGTCCATGCCGGTCTGGCCGGACTTCACGACGAGCTTGCCGCTGTCGATGTAAGGCTGCAGAACCGACATTGCGCCGTCATAGAAGAAGAAGGCGTTGTTGTCGTCCGGCGAACCGCCGAACAGTTCGATGTTGAACGGGCCCTTGCCGTCCTTGACGCCGAGGGCGTCGACGATGGAGCCAGCCTGCAGAACGCCGACCTGGAAGTTGTCGAAGGTGGCGTAGTAGTCGACGTTGGCCGAGTCGCGGATCAGGCGGTCGTATGCGATCACCTTGATGTTGGCGTCATGAGCCTTCTGGAGAACGTCGGAAAGCGTCGTGCCGTCGATCGAAGCGATGACGAGAACCTTGGCACCCTTGGTGACCATGTTTTCGATCTGCGAAAGCTGGTTCGGAATATCGTCGTCAGCATACTGCAGGTCGGTCTTGTAGCCAGCGGCCTCGAGCTGCTTGACGATGTTGTTGCCGTCGTCGATCCAGCGAGCCGAAGACTTCGTCGGCATCGCGATGCCGACAAGCCCCTTGTCCTGCGCCATTGCCGGCATAACGAACGAAGCGACGCCGAAGGCAGCCGCAGCCATCAATGAGATAATGGATTTCATTTCTCTCTCCCTTGTTAATAGAGCAGCGGACGAAAAATCGCCCGCCCCGAAACTGTGGCAGGTTCCGTATTGGATAGTTACTTCAGATGGTGAGAAACGAAGTAGGTCTCCTCCACGATCTCACACGTGTTGAGTGCCAACCAGCACACGGCGGCAAACTGGTATGGATTCCTATAACTGTCAAATAGAATAAGTGGTAATATGCATAACAATTTTGGTATATCGTTAAAAAGTATTACTTTTGATGGAGCGCAGTGAGGAGGCTGCAACCATGACGATTGTTTCTGAGCCATTTTCGATGGATCACGTCGATATCCACAGCGATAATTTCGGCGATGACAGCCTGTTACGCGCAGGACTTAAGCTGAATCACCTGCGCATGATCGTCGCAATCGAAGATAGCGGACAGATTTCCGCCGCAGCCGAGGTTCTGAACATTTCGCAGCCTGCCGCGTCGCGGATGTTGTCCGAAATGGAATCGATCACCAAGACGTCGCTCTATGAGCGCGTGGCCCGCGGCGTGGTGCTGACGACCTTCGGCGCAGCGCTTGCTCGAAGGGCTCGGAAGATCCTCCTGGAGCTGCGCGAGGCGAGCCGCGAGATCGGTGAATTGAAAAGCGGCAAGGGCGGCTCGGTCTTCATCGGCGCAGTGACGGCGCCGGCCATGAGCCTCGTCGTGCCGGCAATCAACAAGGTGCGCAAGGCCTATCCCGGCATTGAGATCAACATCCAGGTGGAGACGAGCAACGTGCTTGCCCGCGAGCTGCTCGCCGCCCGCCATGACTTCATCATCGGCCGCATTCCCGATGATCTCAATCCGCGCCTGTTCGAGGTGAAGGAGATCGGCATCGAACGGGCTTGCCTGATCGTGCGCAGCCGCCATCCGCTCATGAAGCAAAAGACGAGCAGCCTCGCCGAGGTCAGGGATTACGACTGGGTGTTCCAGCCGCCGGGTACGCTGCTGCGCCGCACGATCGAGGACGTCTTCCTGTCGCGTGGCGTGGCGTTGCCCGAAAACATCGTCAACACCTCCTCGCTGCTTTTGACCTGTGCCATCATCTGCGAAACCGATGCGATCGCTCCCGTCGCCGTCGATGTCGCGCAGTTCCTTGCAAGCCAGGGCTCGAAGGCTTCCGATGTGCGCATGCTGCCGATCGATTTCGACATCAACGTCAAGCCCTACAGCATGATCACCGCCAGAGAACGGGCGCTGCCGCCGAGTGCAAGGCTGCTCTACGACATCATCCTCGAGGAGAGCCGCAAGCAGGCCGGCTGACGACAGCCGCAAGCCCTGCGCCATCTTGCTCTCTTTTAATACGCCTCGAGCAATTCCAGCAAAAGTGTGTAGCGGTTTTGCGTCCGGAATTGCGTGAACAAGGAGATAGAGCATTTCCGTGGTTCGAAGAAAAAGCGGAAATGCTCTCAAGGAAGGCGGGATGCTGTTCGGGCAGTCGGTATTTCAATCAGTCCTCGAGCGGCTGAAGGCGGAGGACGAGACGGACGAAGGCGCCGAGGCGCCGGCGGCCCATCGGGTGCCGGGCCTTGCGACCGGGCTTGCCTTCGATGTCATGGAAGGTGTCTCGGCCGCCTCACAACGCGTCGGCCAGGCCTATTTCGACAATCTGGATCTCGATCCCGCCGCCGCGCTCGCGGAGGAACCGGCGTCTGCGCCTCCACCCGAGCCCGTCATGCCGGACCATCTCGCCCGCATCGCTCCGGAAGAGATCGCTGCGGAACTGGCGATCGTTGCCGCCGATACCCAACAGACACTGAACGAGAAGCGGCGCGCCTTTGCCAAGGCCAATCATCCTGATGGCGTCGCAGAGCCTTTCCGCGACAATGCCAACAGGCGCATGATGATCGCCAATCTGCTGATCGACGAGGCGATGCGCCGCCTGTCGCACAGCTGAAGCTTTCTCGCGAACGCAGGCAAACATTCCGAGGCTTTGGAAGAGCCGCCGTTTCCGGCTCGATTCGCGAGCTCTATATGGGCTGTTTTTCCTGCGCTTCAACCGGTGCTCATGGTGCTCAGTCTGATTCTTTCGCGCTCGGGTAGCAGAGAAATATGCTGCTTTTTACTACCGGCAATAGCGTATTTCGGGACCCCCGTAGACCATGCCTACGCCCTTGTCGGTAGGACCTAGCGCAATTTAGCGAAATTGAATGCGATACAACCCAGTGTAACATAGGGCGGTGTAAATGTTTTCAGGAGAGCGCCGACATGTCATCTACGGAAGATCCGAAGCTACCACGCAATACTGCGCGCAGACATTTTCTAGGTGTAGCCGCAGCCGCCGGAGCTCGTCTTGCCGGCGTGGCCGCCTTGGCCACAGCAATTACCACCTCTCCGGCCAACGCGCTGGGGCGGCTTTGGGGACGGGGCGGCACCGGTGGAAACGGCGGCTCTGGCGGGGGCGGTGGCTCAGGCGGAAGTGGTGGCTCCAGTGGCGGTGGCGGCAGCGGGAGCGGCCCACAATGTTTCCTGCGGGGAACGGCGATCCTCACGGATTGCGGTGAGAAGCCTGTCGAGGATCTGCGCATCGGCGATCGCATTGCCCTTCCTGACGGTAGCACCCGTCCGGTAAAGTGGGTCGGCCGCCAAAGTTTCAAGAAGAGCGGCGCGCGCTGGCAGAAGGACGTCGTGCCGATCCGGGTTTCCCGCCACGCACTGGACGGGCACACACCTCATTCGGATCTCTATCTGTCGCCTGGCCATGCGCTGCACCTGAACGGCATTCTGATCCAGGTGAAGGACCTCGTGAACGGCAAGACGATTGCATCGGTCACTCCCGCCGCCGACGTATCGATCGAGTACTATGCCGTCATGCTCGATACGCACGAAGCTATCCTTGCCGAAGGTGCTGAGGCCGAGTCCTTCCATCTGAAGAACAGCAATCACGAGAACTTCTGCAATTTTCCAGAGTACGAGCGCCTCTATGGCAAGGAACGCATCGTGATGACATCCTTTGCGCCGTTGCTGGGAGGTGGCTGGTCACATTTGAAAGCGCTTCTCCTGCTCGGCGTTTCGCCGCTGGTCCCGATGCACGATCCATTCGGGGATGCCTGCGAAAAGATCGACGCGAAAGCCAAGGAACTGTCACTCTGACAGGACGGGAATGCGCCGGAGATCGGGCTGGCTGCACGCGAAGCCGTGCGTCGGTTTTGCGATCGTATCAAACAAAAACGTCAAGCGTGGCGCGCATCGGAAAGATCGCGCCACGCTTCGATTATTCGGCCCTCTTCTCTTCGACTACTGCCGCTCGTCCCCGCCCGCGTCATCGGGTGTGACTACTGCCGCCGTGTCCGGTGAAGGCCCAGATCAGCATATAGAGACACCCACACCGCCGGCCAGCACCCCCGACGGTATTGCCTCTGCCCTTCCTCGACAACGCGACGAAGCGGATGATGCTCGCCAATCTGCTGATCGACGAAGCGCTGCGGCGAATCGCCTGCTGATTATTCCGCCTGCCCGTCCTTGGAAGGCTTTTCAGCGGTCGCCGCAGGCCCTTCTTCTTCCTCGGCGTCAGGCTGCGCGGCCGGCTCGGTGGCTGGTGGCTGCGGCTTGAAGGTCCAGAACAATATATAGAAGGAATAGGCGCCCGCCCCGCCCGCGAGCACGCCCCAGAACGGATCGCCGGTGACGAACTCGACCACGGCCCAGCCGAAGCAGACGGCAACGATGGCAACTCGCACCCAAAGGCGCCGGTATGCCGGATGGTTCGGATCGATCAGCTGCATCTTTACCCCGCGGTCGGATATGTCGCACTGCCCTCGGCCTGTGCCGCGCTTGTCTCTAAAGCCTTTCCTGGCCAGATTAAAGTATTCTGTTGGCTCAAACGGTATCGAATGTTCGAGAAGCCGGCTCCAGCAGAACGCTTCAATCCGAGCCGGAAATGCTCTGGTTCGAATCTTGCAAATGTGAAAGATCCGAGGCCTTGACGCGACGCAGAGAAGGTGGAATGAAAATTCCAGAAATTTGACAATTCGGTTTATTTGTTCCGAATTCAAGGGAGGTTGGAATGACAGTGAGATTTGGTCTTCTTGGCGCCGGCCGCATCGGCAAGGTTCATGCGAAGGCTGTCAGCAGCGACGCCAATGCAAAGCTCGTCGCGGTCGCCGACGCCTTTCCGCAGGCAGCTGAAGCCATCGCCTCCGCCTATGGCTGCGAGGTCCGCACCATCGAGGCGATCGAAGCCACCAAGGATATCGACGCCGTCGTCATCTGCACGCCGACGGATACCCATGCCGACCTGATCGAGCGCTTCGCCCGCGCCGGCAAGGCGATCTTCTGCGAAAAGCCGATCGATCTCGACGTCGCCCGCGTCAAGGCCTGCATCAAGGTGGTGGAAGAGACCGGCGCCAAGCTGATGGTCGGCTTCAACCGCCGCTTCGACCCGCATTTCATGGCTGTCCGCAAGGTCATCGACGAAGGCAAGATCGGCGATGTCGAGATGGTGACGATCACCTCGCGCGATCCCGGCGCCCCGCCGGTCGACTATATCAAGCGGTCGGGCGGTATCTTCCGCGATATGACGATTCACGATTTCGACATGGCCCGCTTCCTGCTCGGCGAAGAACCGGTGTCGGTTTTCGCGACCGCTGCTGTTCTCGTCGACAAGGCGATTGGCGAAGCTGGCGACTACGACAGCATTTCGGTGATCCTGCAGACCGCATCCGGCAAGCAGGCGATCATCTCCAACTCCCGCCGCGCCACCTATGGCTATGACCAGCGTATCGAGGCACACGGCTCCAAGGGCCTCGTCTCGGCCGAGAACCAGCGTCCTGTTTCGATCGAAGTCGCCAACGGCGACGGCTATACCCGCCCGCCGCTGCATGATTTCTTCATGACCCGCTACACCGAAGCCTATGCCAACGAGATCGCCAGCTTCATTTCGGCGATCGAGAAGGGCTCGAAGATCTCTCCATCAGGCGCCGATGGTCTCGCAGCGCTGGCACTCGCCGATGCCGCGGTCCAGTCCGTCAAGGAAGGCAAGCTCATCAAGATCGGCTGACGGCCCTCTCCGGACCGGAAGCCATGCATGAGATGGCCGGGCGCTTGCCCGGCCATTTCGCGTTTCAGAGATCTTTTGGTGAACGGCGTGCTGCGACGCCCCGCTCCCCCCTCTGGCCTGCCGGCCATCTCCCCCACAGGTGGGGAGATTGGCTGGGCGCGCGCTCGCCCGACAACAGGCATCACAGCACGACGAAACGCTAGACGGGCGGTAAGGTTTAGCCACTTGTGATCTCCCCACCTGTGGGGGAGATGGCCGGCAGGCCAGAGGGGGCTGGCACGGCACACCCCTCAAAGTCGCATACTACCGCATACTACCGACTGGCCCGTTGCTGCTGCAATCACCACACGTCGGTTGAAAGAAACCCTCACCCCGATTCCTGAATAATCGCCGATGCCTGGATTCCCTGAACGCCCGACAGAACGATATCCTCGTCGATCACCGACAGCGCCCGGTTCAGATGTCCTTCGAAGACGAGAATCTGCTCGTCGGCCACCACCCTGATCTCGGGCATGCCCTCCATGCGCACGATATGCGATTGGCCGAGACCCTCTTCGATCCCTTGCCGAAGCAGGTCGTAATAACGCGTGCCCGGCCCGGTGATGGCGATCGGCATGCGCTCCGTCAGGCTCAGCATGCGCGACAGCCCGTTGCCGAGCGCCAGCCCCGCCTGGCGGAAGGCAAAGGCGGGGACGCGGTGGCCCTGGCGCGCCTTTGCGGCGATCTTGTCCAGTTCCGCCACCGGCACGAACTTTGCCGGGATCGTATCGAGCGGCACTTCGAAGGCACTGCGCAGGATCGCGTAGAAACCGGCATAGGCCTCGATGCAGCCACGTGTGCCGCAGCGGCAGAGCCCGCCATTGGCCATGTGCAGCATGTGCCCGAAATTGGGTGCCGATATTTCCTGGCCCGTCTGGTTCCCGCGCCTGACGATGCCGAGCCCGACGCTATGGCCGAGCGAAAGGGCGGCGAGCGAGCGGAAATCGGCGCCCTTCAAGACCTCCTCACGCGCGCCGAGCGCTGCCGCGACCAGCAGCGTCTCGTTGTCGAGGATCACCTTGGCCTGCCATTCCGGCCGGAGTGCTGATTCGAAATCGATCTGCTCGCTGCCGAAGATCGGTGACCAGACGAGAACCGGCTCGGTGGAATTGACCAGCCCCTTGCTGCTGATCGAGATCAGCAGCACCTTTTCTTGGCTGATCTTCGAGCGATCGAGAATCCGCAAAAGCCCGGCCCGCACCGCCGCGACAAAGCGGACGGCACCCGCAGGATCATGGGAACGTTCCTCGCTGAAGCGGTCGATCAGCTTGCCGGCATAATCGACCAGCGAATATTGCACCGCATCCGAGGAGATGATGACGACGATGAGATAGCCGCAATCGCGCCGCTGGCGCAGCAGCACGCGCGGCCGGCCGCGGCCGCTTGCCGGCTGCTGTTCCGATTTTTCGATGACCTGGGCTTTTTCCAGCTCAGTGGTGATCGCCGAGATGGTGGCCGATGACAGCCCGGTGGAATCGGATATTTCGGTATGCGCGAGCGCACCGTGGCGACGCAGCACGGACAGCACGAGCACGCTGTTTCTCTGCCGGACCAGCTCCGTGCTCGACTTGGTCAGCATGAATGCCGCCCTCTCCTCCTGCTTGCTCTTCCCGTGGTTTCCACTGCATCTCCAGCCGCTGTTTCGCAAGGAAATTAAGCTGGCAGTGCAGTGTTGACAGCTGAAAAAATCTCTGACACTAAATTTCTCGACTGTCGAGAAAAAAATCCGAACCTTTCTCGACAGCTATTCGCGGTGGCCGGAGGAAGCATGGGCTGGGCCGGTCGCAATCCACTCGGGAGGACATTATGAAGTCTATTTTGAAATTGATGGCGGGTGCTGCCATCCTCGTTTCCGTGCATACCGCTGCCATGGCTGCCGATCTCGTCGTCGGTGTTTCCTGGTCGAATTTCCAGGAAGAACGCTGGAAGACGGACGAAGCCGCCATCAAGAAGGCTCTCGAAGCCAAGGGCGCCAAGTATATTTCCGCTGACGCGCAGTCTTCTGCCGCAAAGCAGCTGACCGACGTCGAATCGCTGATCTCGCAGGGCGCCAACGCGCTGATCATTCTCGCCCAGGACTCCGATGCGATCGGCCCGGCCATCGAAAAGGCCGCCGCTGAAGGCATCCCCGTCGTCGGCTATGACCGCCTGATCGAAAACCCGGCTGCCTTCTACATCACCTTCGACAACAAGGAAGTCGGCCGCCTGCAGGCTGAAGGCGTTTTCAAGGCCAAGCCGGAAGGCAATTACGTCTTCATCAAGGGCTCGTCTTCCGATCCGAACGCAGACTTCCTGTTCTCGGGCCAGCAGGAAGTGCTGAAGGCCGCTATCGACGCCGGCAAGATCAAGAACGTCGGCGAAGCCTATACCGACGGCTGGCTGCCGGAGAACGCTCAGCGCAACATGGAGCAGTTCCTGACCGCCAACAACAACAAGGTTGACGCCGTCGTCGCTTCCAACGACGGCACTGCCGGCGGCGCCATCGCGGCGCTCGACGCGCAGGGTCTGGCCGGCTC
Organism: Rhizobium sp. WYCCWR 11152; assembly: GCF_013087615.1. NCBI lineage: Bacteria > Pseudomonadati > Pseudomonadota > Alphaproteobacteria > Hyphomicrobiales > Rhizobiaceae > Rhizobium > Rhizobium sp. WYCCWR 11152. The sequence goes on from NZ_JABFCP010000006.1 coordinate 543,392, forward strand.
CGTTCCGGTTTCCGGCCAGGACGGTGACAAGGCAGCCCTCAACCGCATCGCTCTCGGCACGCAGACGGTTTCCGTCTGGAAGGACAGCCGCGAACTCGGCCAGCGCGCCGCTGAAATCGCTCTCGACCTCGCCGGCGGCAAGGACATGAGCAAGATCGACGGCGCCCAGGCTTTCAAGGGCGGCCCGAAGGGCGTTGAAATGCAGTCGGTCTTCCTGAAGCCGCTTGCGATCACCAAGGACAATCTGAACGTCGTCATCGACGCCGGCTGGATCTCCAAGGCGGAAGCGTGCCAGGGCGTCAAGGCCGACAGCGTCGCTGCCTGCAAGTAAGCCATGGGCTTGTAACTGAAATTGCCGGCGCCGCAGCGGAACACCGCTGCGGCGCCGGATGCGGATGAGAACTCCAACGACGAAGTTTTCTCCGCCTCGCCGCACCATCGCGGGTTTTCATTCCCTGCCGGAAGGGTGTCGCGACGCCACGCGACCGGCTTCCGGAAGCATCGCGATGGTGAGTTGAAGAACAGACGCATGACGCCGATGGCAGCCTCTAGCGCGCTGGCGCATCCGTCCAAACAAAGTGGGGGAACGGCAAACCCATGGCCGAAATGGTAAAATCCACAACATCAAGCGGACCGCGAGCGGCGGAAGCCAGTCCGGTGACCCGCTTCTTCCGCGCCACCGAGATCGACACACGTCTGCTCGGCATGATCGGCGCGCTGATCATCATCTGGATCGGTTTCCACATCATCACCGGCGGCCTCTTCCTGACCCCGCGCAATCTCTGGAACCTCTCGGTCCAGACGACCGATATCGCCGTCATGACGACGGGCATGGTGCTGATCATCGTCACCCGAAACATCGACCTGTCGGTCGGTTCCGTGCTTGGCCTCTGCGGCATGATCATGGGCGTGACGCAGGCCAAGATCCTGCCGGAATATATCGGCTTCGACAGCCCCTTCACCTGGGCGATCACGCTGCTGGTCGGATTGGCGGCAGGCTGCCTGATCGGCGCCTTCCAGGGCATCATCATCGCCTTCCTCAACGTTCCCTCCTTCATCGTCACGCTCGGCGGCCTGCTCGTCTGGCGAGGCGCCACTTGGCTCGTCACCAGCGGTCAGACGGTTGCCCCGATGGACCAGACCTTCCGCATCATGGGCGGCGGCGCGGAAGGCTCGATCGGCGCCACCTGGAGCTGGATCGTCGGCATCTGCGCCTGCCTCTTCGTCATCGCCAGCATCGTCGGCTCACGCCGGCAGCGCCGGCGCTTCGGTTTCCCGCGCCGGCCGATGTGGGCTGAATACTTCCTCGCCGTCCTGAGCTGCGTGCTCATCCTCGGTGCGGTCTGGATCGCCAACAGCTATTACTGGCCGATCAACATCGCCAAGAAATATGCCGAGACCAACAATATTCCCTGGCCCGAAACCGGCCTGGATATCCCCTACGGCATCGCCGTTCCGGTGTTGATCGCCATCGTCGTCGGCATCATCATGACCTTCATCGCGACAAGGCTGCGCTTCGGCCGCTATGTCTTCGCAATCGGCGGCAACCCCGAAGCGGCCGAGCTCGCCGGCATCAAGACCCGCTGGGTCACCGTGCGCATCTTCGCGCTGATGGGCATTTTGGCCGCTATCGCGGCCGCGATTTCCACCGCCCGCCTCAACGCCGCAACCAACTCGCAGGGTACGCTCGACGAGCTCTACACCATCGCCGCCGCCGTCATCGGCGGAACGTCGCTGGCAGGCGGCACCGGCACCATCGCCGGCGCCATGCTCGGTGCGCTCGTCATGCAGTCGCTGCAATCGGGCATGGTGCTTGCGCATGTCGATACGCCGCTCCAGAGCGTCGTCGTCGGCACCGTCCTTGTCGTGGCGGTCTGGCTCGACACCGTCTACCGCGCCCGTGCCAAGTGAGAGGAGCCCTAGACATGGCTGATCAACGCACTCCCCTCGTGGAACTGAAAAACATCTCGATCTCCTTCGGCGGCATTCACGCCGTGGACAATGCCTCGGTCGATCTCTACCCCGGCGAAGTCGTCGCATTGCTCGGCCACAACGGCGCCGGCAAGTCGACGCTCATCAAGATCCTCTCCGGCGCCTACAAGCGCGATGGCGGCGAGATCCTGATCAACGGCGAACCGGCCGACATCCGCAATCCGCGCGATGCCAAGAAATACGGGATCGAGACGATCTACCAGACGCTCGCCGTTGCCGACAATGTCGACGCCGCAGCCAACCTCTATCTCGGCCGCGAGCTGAAGACCCGCTGGGGCACGCTCGACGACGTCGCGATGGAAGCCTCGGCCCGCGAGGTGATGGGGCGGCTCAACCCCAACTTCAAGCGCTTCAAAGAGCCGGTGAAGGCGCTTTCGGGCGGCCAGCGGCAATCGGTGGCGATCGCCCGTGCGATCCTCTTCAACGCCCGCATCCTGATCATGGACGAGCCGACGGCGGCCCTTGGCCCCCAGGAGACGGCGCAGGTCGGCGAGCTGATCAAGCAGCTGAAGAAGGAAGGCATCGGCATCTTCCTCATCAGCCACGACATCCACGACGTCTTCGACCTCGCCGACCGCGTCTCGGTGATGAAGAACGGCCAGGTCGTCGGCCACGCCCGCACCGAGGACGTGACCAAGGACGAAGTCCTCGGCATGATCATCCTCGGCAAGGTGCCGCCTAAGGCAATCCCCGGCCCCGGCGCCATGCAGATCTGACCGCCGCTAGGCGACAGTGCGCGACAACCCCGCTCCGCCGCCCGCAAGGCCGGCGGAGTTTTTTTATGTAGCGTTCCCCAGGCTGACGGATAAAAACACCCTGGAAACCACAAGCACCCGTATTTCTGAGAATTTCGCGATTGAAGCCAGCCGCAAGCTAGGCTAAGAACCACCCATCGGACAGGCGATTCAAACCGCCTTCGGCATGCACCCGTAGCTCAGCTGGATAGAGTGTTGGATTCCGATTCCAAAGGTCACAGGTTCGAATCCTGTCGGGTGCGCCACCGTTTTGAAGACTGCCCCTAGCCATAAAATGCGCCTAGTAAGCCCGCGTAGGTTTGCGCCTACGGGCAGAGGTTTGGTATTTTTTCCGCGATAGCTCTGCGCCTGAGCCTTTTAAGGGCAGCAGAGCAACATCTTCCCCCCAAGGCGGCGTAAATGGCAGGTCAACCAATGCTGGGTTGCGGAGCGTTATCCCTCCCGCTGCATGACATCAGTGCCGTAAGACTGTACATTCCATTCGAAGCACTTGCCGTTTACTCGGGATTTGTCACAGATGTCCTCTTCGCCCACCACCAGACGACTGATGGCCATCCTGACGGCGGACGTTGTCGGTTATTCGCGCATGATGGAAGCCGACGAAGAAGGAGCCCTGGCAAGCGTGAGTCGCTTGCAAGAAGAGATCCTCAAGCCTCGAATCCTCAAGAGTGGCGGTCGGACAATCAAAGTTATGGGTGATGGCCTACTCTCGATATTCGAAAGCCCGGCCGTCGCCATCTCGACGGCGTTGCAGGTACAGCATCTGCTGGCCAGCGAGGCTGTAGCTGCCAGTGGCACCGATCCTCTTCGAATTCGAATTGGTATAAACTACGCCGAGGTCATGATCACTCAGGACGATGTGTTCGGCGACGGCGTGAATGTTGCGGCGCGCCTCGAACAACACGCGTTACCGGATGGCATCTGCATCTCAGAAACAACGCACGACATCCTTCCAGAGGAATTGCAGCGGCTGTTTGTAGATGGAGGACTGCTACATCTGAAAAATATTTCCAGGCCGGTGCGTGCATGGCATTGGCCTCGCACTCCCACAATAGAGCAGTCAATTCGAACCGTCGTCGCCGTCCTTCCCTTCCAAAGCGCAGATGAAGCAGCGAACGAGTTCCTCGTCGACGGCTTTACTGAGGACATCATCTCCGGTCTGGCAAGATTCAGGAGCCTGTCGGTGATTGCGGTGTCCTCAGCGTTTGCGTTCCGTGATCGCTCGGAGGGTTTAAAGGAAGTTGGGCGCAAGCTCGCCGCCAACTATCTCGTAACAGGCAACATGCGTCGGTCGGGAGACGAGGTTCGGATCACGGTACGGATGATCCAAGCCGACACGGAGCGGTTGGTCTGGTCTGAGAAATATCAGCGGCAAGCGGCAGATATCTTCAGCATCCAGGACGAGATCGTGAAAATGATTGTCGCAAATCTCGCGGGCCAAATCGAAAGCTGTGATTATCGAGAGTCCATCCGGCGGCGGCCGGCCAGCCTCGCTGCTTACGAATATTATCTGCGAGGGCTCGTGCATCTCAGAGGCTACGAGCCGGATGACAACGTCAAGGCAGTGGAGATGTTCGAAGCAGCGGTTGCGGGCGACGGAGGCTTTGCACTGGCACACTCTCATCTTGCATTGGCGAGGATAGCGGTCGGCGGCTATTCCAACGCGCCGGCGGCTGTACTTCGCGACGGGATCGCCCTCGCTCGTCATGCCGTAAAGTTAGACGAGGGAGAGGCTGGCGCCCATCGTGTACTCGGGCTCGCTCACCTTTACTTGAAGGATTTTGACAACTCCGAGAGAGAATTCCGCCTGGCATATAAGCTCAATTCCAGTGACGCCCATGCATTGGTCCAGCTCGGCGGACTTCTGGCAAGGCGAAACCGTATGGACGAAGCGCTTCCCTTGGTCGAAGAAGGGATGCGGCTCAACCCCTACCCGCCTCACTGGTATCACGCAGTTTTGGGTAATCTTCTCTATTTTAAGGGCGACTACGAGCAGGCCCTAGCGGCGCTAAAGCAGCTACCGAACCCCGGAAAGTATACCAGCACCCGAATGATCGCCTGCTTGTCTATGGCGGGCCGCTCCCAGGAAGCTGCCGCACTTGCCAAAAGCGTTCGCGAAAATCATCCAGATCTGACGATCGGGGAGTTTTTGGCGCGAGGGATCGTTGTCGAAACTGCCGAACAGACTGAGAAATTCAGACAGGGCCTGTTGGGAACGGGATTGCCGGAGTGATAGGACGTCGATGGCCACGTCCAGCGGCGGGCCGCGAGGCTTGTTGGTACCGTCGAAGGCCTTGTGAAGAGGCAGGCGAAGCTTGCAGTGCTGCATTAGAGCTGTTCCAGTCCAGATCGACTTTTCCGCGAACTGAGCTTGGGTGGCGCCTACCGTGCTCGGGGCCACGCGAACGTCGCACGATGACTTGATCTGGCAAACGCGCTTCGCACCGCCTTTCCCCGGCGTCGTTTCGGGTGATGCCGGCTAGAAGATCGTCGCGTCCTCTTCCCGCTCTTGAAATCGACACTATCATCGGCTATCTACAATTCATCGGCGTTGCTGGTGAGCGCTCCACGTGAGTGTTCGCGACTGCCGAAGTCGCTTATCTGCTTTTGACCACGGATGTACTGGCACTGGTGTGGAGAGCGATGTCGAGAAGGTCGGTGCGGTTTCGCCCCGGCCTTTTTTGTTGCCTGTCTATCAGCGCGAAGCTCCCGGCCAATTGTTCAATGGCTCTTCCGGCTCTACTCTTGGACGATCGTCAGCAGGGCATGCAAACGGATCGAGGGACGGATTGATTGATGGTGTCACCTTGGCACTGACATCGACGAATTATTGCGAGTGAGTCGGACTTCGGTCCGATGGTAGACAGCAATCTCTCTGCTAATTTCCGTTCCGCTGAGACTGCAAAACTCAGCACGAAAAGGGTGTCTGCCCCTGATCCGGAGCACCCTTTTCAAACTCTTTTTCGGGAATCCCCCTTAACCCTCGGCACCGACGGTTCGCGGGCGGCCAATCTCCCGATTGATCATGGGCATAGGTAATCTGTCGGAGCATCTTGCGTGCGATGGTGTTGCCAGTTCCATCGCATCTTAAGCAGGCCGTCGTCAAAGTCGAAGTCTGTCATTTCCTCGGCTTCCTCGCGAATTTGAACGCCCAGACCGCCAGGATTTGACCAGCCCGTGGTCGGCTCTTCAACCGGACAGTTCCACGGCAATAGCTCATCGATACGGCTCTGCTTGTGACCATTGACGATGGCAGTGAGCGTGGCGGTCAGATAGGTCGGCGGATCGACGGCATTGAGTTTGCAGGTCTCCATGAGCGAAGCGATGGTCGCCCAGTTCTCCTGCCCCTGCCCTCGCCTTCAAATCGAACGTAGAACGGTCGCGCGCGCGCACACGTCTTCGAGCAAGATCAATCCTGGTTTGGTAACGGCTTACCTCGTAGCGCACGCGAAAATTCCTCCTGTGAAAATCCTGCTCGAAGCAGACGAAGACGAGCTCCAGGTCATTGGCGCTGTCGCGCTTCCCAAGGAGACTGAGCGTGACAACCATAACGCCGCTGTATCCGCGCGTCAGGCGGAAAGCCGCGTTGCGGATGTCAGTCCCTTCTGGATCCTTCCGGTCTTCGCGGCGCTCATAGATGACCCAGAAGCGGGCAGCATCCCAAGTCTGCCGTAGGATTTGGCTGACCTCTGCCTTGAACTCTTCGGCATCCATTGCCGGACCCCAAGACAATGCCGTCTCGCCCGCATCGCTAACGACATTGAGGTAACCGTCATATTGATAAACGCCTGACAGTGACCGTTCGATCATCTCGAATGCGGTGTTTTCGCTGATTGTTGTTTTGAAGAGAATTGCCATGGAATCGATGCGTTTCACTAACGACCTGTCGGTGAGACGACGAGACTACAGGGCGTCGCCTGGGCGAGCAATGGTGACTTAATTGACGGGTATCCGAGTCCGCCGCATCGTTCCGGAAATCTGCCTGTACATACCGGAGACATAGGTAACAGAACGTCCCCAAGACATGGGTGACAACCTTGTGCCGAACGGGTTGTCGATGGTTTGCAAAGTCGTCTGCTCCAGATCGATATATCCGAGATCATAGCGCATGAAGCTGACGAGCCAAACGCCGTCATCGACCTCCTCGATGTCGAGCCTCTGGCCGGCCATGACTGTGAAGATATTGATCTTCTTGCGGTACATGCAGATGCGGCCGCAATTGGTCATCAGTACGTCACGCTCGTGGAAGCGGATTTGTGCTTGGCTCCGATGAATGGGCGCAGGGGCGCAATTCGCCTCGGGTGGTGGCCCGCATCCTCAACTCACCAACCTTCCACATCCGCTCGTTAGCAATTTATTGACCATAAGCTGGCTTTACTGAGCGTGATGGATGCGGAGATTCCCGCACACCGTCGAGTGTTTGGTGTAGGACGGAATTGTTCGTGTTGAAGTATCCAGTGCAAGGATTATCGGGCGGAGCCTTGGGCGGAATTGCCACGCTCCTGTCGCGTGCGGAACGGTTCGTCGCGAAGACCATTCTGCCGGCTCTGTTTGCGCTCCCGGCGCTTGTCGGTTCTGCATCATTTGCCTCTGCGGAAGATCGCGCCCTGAAGCTGTTCTTTACCCATACGGGCGAGAGGGCCACGATTACCTATAAGCGGGACGGAAAGTTCGATCCAAAGGGCCTCGCCCAGATCAATCGGTTTTTGCGCGACTGGCGAAGGAACGAGCCGACCCGGATGGATCCCCGGCTGCTCGACCTGGTCTGGGAGGTATACAAGCGCAGCGGCGGCAAGGACTACATCCACATCGTCTCCGCCTATCGATCCCCGACCACCAACAACATGCTCCGCAACCGCTCGCGCAGCACGGGCGTCGCCAAGAAGAGCCAGCACATGCTGGGTAAGGCGATGGATTTCTACATTCCCGGCGTGAAGCTTTCGACGCTGCGTGCGCTTGCAATGCAGATGCAGGTCGGCGGTGTCGGATATTATCCGACCTCGGGATCGCCCTTCGTGCATCTCGATGTCGGCAATGTCAGGGCCTGGCCCCGCATGTCCCGGCAGGAACTCGCTCGAATATTCCCGAATGGGCAGACCGTGCATCTGCCGGCCGATGGCAGGCCGCTGCCGGGATACAATCAGGCGATTGCGAACCACAAAAAGCGCGGCAGCTCTACCGCGATCCAGATCGCCAGTATCGCTGGAGAAGACGAAGACGTGAGCGCGTCGACCAGGTCGAGCGGTGATACCACAGACAATAAACTCGTGACGGCGCTTCTGCCCACGCCCCGAAGCCGAGCATTGAATGCGCTCGCGCTGCAGACCGACGCCGCCCAGCGGGATGACAAACGGTCCGCTCCGGATCATTCGTCTTTCCCGATTCCGATACCAGCGATGCGTCCGCCCACCCTCGAGCACGACGCTGATATGGATGACAAAATAGAGACTGCGTCGATCGGCCCAATTGATGTCCTTCCGGATAAACCGGCGTCTGCATTGCCGGCCTATGCCCGCTTCGAGCCCCGCCCTGTTGCACACCAGGCCTCCAAGCAGGGCACCAACATGATCGCCTCCCTGCCCATGACCGCTTCCTGGGAAAAAGCAAGTTTCTTTGGATCGACGTCCGACGCGGCGCTGATGAAATGGGCGCTGCATTCTCCTGGTGAGACGATGGAATTGAGCGCGCCTCGCGTTTCCCCGCGCACGGTTCATCGTCAGGCGAATGTCGCGACGTCAGGTGAGGATATCATTCCGGTCGCCGCCCAGTTCGATGCCAACCGGCTTGCGTCGTCCCCGGAGGGCTGACCCCAATCATCAAGGCTTGATGCGCAGCACGAAGCCGGTCAGAAGCGCCTGAACGGCCATGGTGAGAACTGGGCCGGTGGTCCCGAGAAACCAGGCGCCGCCGCCAGTGCCAGAAGCCTGTACGACCGACTGGCATTTTTTAGCACCTCCGAAACAATTGCCACGCCTTACGGGCGGTGCTCGCGCATCGGCCCAAAAATCGGAATCTATCCTCGGGAAAAATGAGGTAGATCCAATGCGTTAAAGCGTTATTTAGGCGCTTGAAAACACGCGTAGGCGCCATAGTTTGGATTTTCGAACGATGACGACGATCGTTTCCGCGCTCGGGAAATTCAGACCAAAGTCCTACCCACCCCGGACTTCGTGCCCATACTAAACTCTCAATCGCTGTAATAACAATAATATATCCTTAAGTAACGAGGCACGTTGATGTGAGAAGCGTATCAATTTCCGGCAGGGCCGGCTTCATTGGATCGCATGTGACCAACTTTTACTTAGGAAGCGACGTCCAGAAACCGGTTGTTGTTAACAATCTTAGCACCGGATCTTTCGAAAATATAGCGCACATCAAGCCCCCCCCGTTGCCGCCGAGTGACATGCTTTTGGACCAGCAATCCGGTCCGGCGTGGCCGCTCATTCCCGAGCGCAGCATCGGCAACGACACCTTAAAGTAGGTAAATTTAACGATTAACATTAATAAGCGAGTATTTCTTAGAATTCCTCTAAGTAATTGTCATGAATTACAGGCGGTGCTAATAAACGAGCACCTTTCTCAAGTCACGAGGCACAATGCAATGAAAAGCGTATTGATTTCTGGCGGAGCTGGCTTCATCGGATCCCACTTGTGTGATCGACTTTTGCTTAGGACGGACATTCAGAAGCTGGTCGTTGTCGACAACCTCTGGACCGGGCTTTTCGAAAATATCGCGCACATCAGGGACCCCCGTTTCCACTTCGTGAAATCCGACGTCGAGACGCTGCAGACCTCGGATAAATTCGACGAAATCTATCACCTTGCATCCCCCGCATCGCCGCCGTGGTACATGAAGGAGCCGAAGCGGACGATCTCCGCCAATCTTCTCGGGGCGTTCCGGTTGCTCGACTTGCTGAAGAAGGGCGGGCGTTTCTGTTTTACCTCTTCCTCTGAAGTCTATGGAGACCCTTTGGTCTCGCCGCAGCCGGAATCCTATAAGGGCCAGGTCGACTGCACCGGACCGCGCTCGTCCTACGACGAGAGCAAAAGATGCACGGAGTCGCTGCTGTTCGAGATGCAGCGTACCCAAGGGCTCGACGTCAAGATCGTTCGCCCCTTCAACATCTATGGCCCGCGGACACGGTCCGACGATGGTCGCGCGGTCTCCAACTTCATCACCCAGGCGCTCTCGGGCCGCCCGATTACCGTGTTCGGCGACGGCCTTCAGTCTCGCAGCTGGGGTTATGTCGATGACGTTGTCGATGGTTTCGCGCGATATTTCTGGATGAATGAAACCGACTATAAGGGGCCTCTGAACGTCGGCAATGATCGCGAGATTTCGGTTCTCGAGGTCGCGCAATATGTCTCCAAGCTCGTTGGCGGCGTGCCAATCGTCTTCGAGCCGTCACCGCCGCAGGACCCCACGAACAGACGGCCGGACTTGGCCAATGCGCACTATGTCATGCCCGAATGGTCGTGCAAAATCACCTACGAACAGGGCGTGGCAATGACTCTCGACTGGTTCAAGGACCAAATGAGGCACGCCGCGGAATAAACCATGTCGGCTTTCGAGACTCGCGTCTTGGATGCGCGCGGCGTATGTTCACGGTGCGATTGAGAGAGTGATGATGCGAGAACCAATTCCGTCCGATCTGAAGGATATGAGTTTTCCTGTACCGATTCACTATCTCGATCTCGCCTCCTCTCGTCTCGATGCCGTTTCACCCCCGATCTCCGATGGGCTCGTGGTCTTTCTGTCGGATGGTCTTCCCGTAGGACAAGCCTATATCGAAAGGCCCGAGACGGCGGCGGCACTCGCCGAGCGTGTCGTGCGACCTGAGACGCTCGAGCATGCGCGTCAAGTCGCGCAAACCCCTGTGCGAAACCGCGACGTCAGCATTCTGATTTGCACAAAGGACCGGCCGGAGGAACTACGCCGTTGCCTGGCCTCGATCCCCAAACAGTCGCTCGGCCCCATCGAGATCATCGTGGTGGATAATGCCTCCGCCGGTGATGCGACACGTCGTGTGGTGGAGGAATCGGGCGCAACCTATGTCCGTGAAGATCGGGTTGGGCTGGATTATGCGCGCAACGCTGCAGTTCGTGCGGCAAGAACCGAATTCGTCGCGTTTACGGATGATGACGTCGTCCTCCACGAGCGGTGGCTGGAAAACCTGATGAAGGGGTTCGACCTGCCGGAGATCGCCTGCGTAACCGGATTGGTCCTTCCCGGAGAACTCGCAACGCCCGCACAGTTTATCTTCGAAAAGCATTGGAGTTTCGGCAGAGGTTATCTGCGGCAGGATTTCAATCAGGACTTCTATCGCCTGCACAGGCGTTACGGCGCTCCGGTCTGGACGATCGGAGCCGGCGCAAGTCAGGCCTTCCGTCGCAAGGTTTTCGACGAGATCGGCCTGTTCGATGTCCGCCTGGATATGGGCGCTGCCGGATGCTCAGGCGATTCCGAATACTGGAACCGGCTTCTCCATCATGGACATGTCTGCCGCTACGAGCCGACAGCCGTATCCTGGCACTTTCATCGCAAGGATATGAAAGGGCTCGCCAAACAGATCTACCAATATATGAGCGGCCATATCGCGGCGCTGCTCGTCCAGTATCAGAACACCGGAAACGGCGGCAACCTCAGGCGCATCCTCATCTCCTTTCCGAAATATTATGCCGGACGGCTCCGCAAACGCCTGCGCAAAGGCGCGACGTCGCACGACTTCTTTCTGAAGCAGGAGATGCTCGGAAGCGTAAACGGCGCTCTCTACGTTCTGCGGCGATGGAAGAGGCCCGCATGGTGATCGCTGCCCCGCCTGATATTTCATTCCTCATCCCTGCCTATAATGCAGACGATACGTTGGGCGAATGTCTTGCCAGCCTGCAGCAGCAGACGCGCTCGAACTGGCAGGCGGTCGTGGTCGATGACGGCTCGACCGACCGCAGCTGGGAGGTTCTGGAGGCAATCGCAAGAGCGGACAGCCGCATTCTCCCCGCCCGCCAGCCGAATGCCGGTGCGGCCGCGGCGCGAAACCATGCGGCCAGACTGGCAGCCGCGCCCCTGCTCTGCATGCTGGATGCCGACGACTGGCTGGATCCGACCTTTATCGAAAGCATGCTGCCGGTGGCGGAGGATTCATCTCCAGCAGCCATCGCCTATTGCGCCTACCGCCGCGTCGCCCCAGACGGCAGGCTAATGCAGGTAGAACAACCTCCCATCTTGACGGGAGACCTTGCCAAGCGTGAGTTCTCCTCCTTTTGTGCACTCGCCATCCATACGGTTGTCTTTCCCAGAAGCCTTTTCGAACATCTCGGAGGTATGGATGAGACCTTGCAGACCGGCGAGGATTGGGATCTCTGGCAGCGCATGGCCTTTGCAGGCGCCGAATTTCGCCGTGTCGACAAGTGCCTGGCTTTCTATCGGATGAAAGCCGGCTCGCTCTCCGGCGATCCTGTCAAAATGGTGCGTGACGCCGTTCGCGTGACGACGAAGGCGCAGACCCTGTGGATGCGGCAATGCCTGTCGGCCGAAGGGCCGGAGACCGGCTGGTTTACGCCCGCCCTCAGCCAGCTGCGCATGCTCGCCTGGGTCGTCTCGGTCAAGCTCGATCCGGCAACGGATGTTGCGGCCCTTGCGGCGCTCCTGCCGGAAATGCCTGACGCCACAGGCTACGAGGGCTTTCTTGTCGACGTGATCATGCATGGATTGCAGACGGGACTGTTCACCGATCGACCCGACGATCTCATTGATGCGCTCGACAAGTGGCAGCCGACTTTCCTTTCGCTCATCAAGCTGATCGACCGGCATTCCTTCCCCGGCACCGGGCGGAAGATCACGGAGAACGTCAGTTGGCGGCTCACTGCCGCGAACCCTTTGCGCTCCTTCACGCTCGGTAATATCCAGGTGGTCAGCGTCGAGCTCGGTGCGCTTTCCAGGATCCCCAAGGCCGGGAAAGCCGATACGCTCGTCATGCACGCTTTATCAGGCGGCCAGCATGTCGGCACCTTTGTCGGGCCGCTCTGGGGCGATCTTTCGATCCGGGCGCAGATCAGGCTGATCATGCATGAGATGCAGGCAGACGAGCATCTGCAGACGCCGCCCACGTTCGCCTATATCAGTTCCTGGACGAGGGAGGCGCTGCGGGGATACCGGGCTTTCGGCGGCCTCATCATACGAAATGGCCGGCGGCGAGGGCGCCTCGAACGGCTTTTGGTGCGTGTCGGGCGCAAGGCCCTCCTTGCCACTGTGCCTGGCGACAAACAAGACAACGACGCCCGCCTGTCCGACATAATGCGGGATCTCCAGCGCGATCCGGCTCCGCGCTTTTCAAATTCCTCCGGGCCGCGGCCGGAGGAGGGAAAGGCGGCTGCCCCCATTCGGTCGGAAGAAGAGTACTGGGAACATATCTTCGAACGCCCCGATCCATGGAATTACGTCTCAGTCTACGAGCAGGTCAAATATGCGCAGACGTTGAGCCTGATCCCGGAAGGGATCGAGAATGCCCTGGAACTCGCCTGCGCCGAAGGGATTTTCACCGAAAAGCTGGCCCGAAAGGTCGGCCGGCTGACGGCCACGGATATTTCCCAACGGGCCATCGACAGGGCGGTCGAGCGGTGCCGCGACCATAGCAACGTCGAGCTTCACGTTCTCGATTTCGTCAGACAAGATCTCCCGCCAGAACAGGATCTCGTCGTCTGCTCCGAAGTCCTTTATTACATGAAGGATGAGGAGATGCTGGCAGCCGCGTGCCGGAAGATGGCGGCGGCATTGAAGCCGAACGGCTGTCTGATTACCGCCCATGCGCATATCCGTGAGGACGAACCCGCTCGGACGGGCTTCGACTGGGGCAATCCCTTCGGTGTTGGGACGATCAAACAGGTTCTCGCCGCACAGCCTGGTCTGGCCCTTGAAGAGACGATCGAGACCGAACTCTACGCCATCCACCGGTTCCGAAAAGGCCCCGTGGCCGATCCCGTCCTGCGCATCGAGGGTCATGGAACCCCGCTGGACGCGGATGTGGCGAAACACATCATCTGGGGGCCGGCTGGCGCCAACCGCGAGGTAGCATGGACGACGGAGGTCACGACCTCGGTTCCGATCCTCATGTATCACAGGATCGCAAACGAAGGACCCGCGCCACTCCGGCGCTTCCGCACGCCGCCTGAGATCTTCCGAAAGCAGATGCAGTTCCTTCGGCGCCAGGGTTATTACGCCGTGACGGCGCAGACGCTCGCGGATCTGCTGCGCAGCGGCAAGCCGATCCAGGGCCGACCTGTCATGCTGACCTTCGACGACGCCTATCTGGATTTCCTGACGGACGCCTTCCCGATCCTTGCCGAGAATGGTTTCAGCGCCGAGGTGTTCGTCGTGACCGATAAAGTCGGCGGTCGATCAGATTGGGATTCTGCCTATGGAGAGCCTGCACCGCTGATGGCGTGGCCGGATATTCAGGCGCTGCACCAAAAAGGCATCAGCTTCGGCTCCCATCTCGCATCCCACACACCAGCCAGTGCGATTGATAACGAAGCCCTGCTGGCCGAAGCCACGCTTTCGCGCAATACACTGCAAAGCCGACTGGGCAGCTCCGTGGAATCCATCGCACTCCCCTATGGCGCGACGGACTTCAGGGTCCCGAGCATTCTGGCACACGCCGGCTATGGGGTCGGCTTCACGACACGGCCGGAGAAAGCCACCTTTTCGGACAATTTCTTCGGTCTGCCGCGCCTCGAAGTGCGCGGCGATCGCCCGCTTGAAGCCTTCCCTGAACTTATGGGCCTGCCGGGAGCCTTTATCGGATGACGATATCAGGCGCAGCGGCCCCCCTCATCACCATCGTCATCCCGGCTTACAATGCTGAGAGGACGCTTGCCGAAACATTGGCCAGCGTCTCCAGCCAGTCCTACGACAAGCTCGAAATCCTGGTGGTCGACGACGGATCGCGGGATAGTACCTTCGAACTTGCGAGCGATTATGGCCTGAGCGACCGCCGTATTCGGGTTCTCCGCCAGGACAATGGCGGGGTTGCGCGCGCGCGCAACCACGGCATAAGGGAGGCGCGCGGCCCATATATAGCCCCGGTCGATGCCGACGATGTGTGGCATCCCGAGAAGATCGAGCGCCAGCTTCAGGCGCTGCGGAAATTGCCCGGCGGACACGGGGTCGCCTACAACTGGTATGCGGCGATCGACGAGAACGGCATCATCTTCGGCCATTCGCGACCGGTCATGCACGAGGGGAATATATTCGAGCCGCTGCTGCGTGAAAACTTCATCGGCAATGGCAGCACACCCTTGATGCCGCGGGCGGAGATTCTTCGCTGCGGCGGCTATGACGCCGGCCTGCGCGACAATGGCGCCGAAGGCTGTGAGGATCTCAAGCTCTATCTGGCGCTCGCCGAGATCTTGCCCTTCGCCTTGGTTCCCGATTTCCTCACAGGCTATCGCTTCACCAGGGGAAACATGTCCAGCAATGCCTATCGCATGCTGAAGTCCCATAGCTTGGTGATGGCCCCGATCATCACGCGCTATCCGCAGCTTGCGCGGGATATCCGGACAGCCCAATTCAACACGGCGCACTGGTATTTCAACAAGGCCTTTCTTGACTCCGATTATGCACAGGTCGGCAAGCTGGCGCCGATCATGGCAAGAAAATACATCCCGCAGATGATCCTCTATGGCATGCGGCAGGGCTGGCGCCAGACGAAGCGCCAGGGCATCCAGATGGCAAGACGTGTCCTCGGAAAGCCCGCCCGGCCAACAAAACGCTTCACCGCGGAGATTCCGCAAACCGGAACGGCATTCAGCGATCGTTTTACGGCCGTGCCTGTTGAGCAGGCGATCAGCCCGACCTCTTCACGGACGGCCGGCAATGAATAGGTTTCGAAAATCAACTTCCCCTAAACCGACAGGCGCCTACCTGGTCGTCGCGGCTCGGTTCCGTGAGCTTCGCCAACTCGTCCCCTCGTTGCGGCTCAAGATGACGGTGATGATCGTCCTGGGCATTCTCACGGGGTTCTTGGAAATGGTCGGGATCACCTTTCTGGTCAGCCTCGTCTTTCTTCTCGGGCAGCAAGGTCCCGTCTCCGGCTCCGCCGTCGCATGGCTTCCGGCGTTTTTCGGCGGCATCGACCTCAGTCTTTCCAAGCCTGTGCTGATCGGTATCCTCATCGGCTCGATCCTGTTCCGGATTGTTCTCGGATGCGCCAATTCGCTGATTGCAAGCGCGGTCAACCACCGGATCAGCGACCGCATGCGGGACCGCCTTTACGCCAAGGTCCTGACCATGCCTTTCCAGCGCTTCCAGGATTATGAGCGCAGCGACCTGATCAATGTCATCGCCACTGAATCCTATGCAGTGTCGTCGGCCCATGCGAGCCTGGTCCGCCTTGGGGTCAATTTCGGCACGATCGTGATCTTCGGCGTCGGCATGCTGGTCATGGCCTGGCCGATCGCCTTGCTCGGGCTCGCCTTCGGCTTCATCCATAATTTCGCATTGGGTTTCTTCGCCGGCGCCTACCGCCGTCTCGGCGCCTCCGCTCTGGCTGCCGTCGAAGCCTTGACGCAACTGAGCTGGACAACGCTGCAGACTTTGAAGGCCGTCAAAAGCTTCGGCCTCGAGAAGCGCCACCAGCAGCTCTTCGAGACGCTTTCCAGAGACGTCGGCCAGACCTGGCGCCGGTCGGACTGGATGGGAGCGACGACCTCGCTTCTGAGCGAAATCCTGACCTTCGGGGTCATCCTGACGATCATTCTGTCCTCGGAATTCCTGCCGGTGGATTTCAAGGCAGCGCTCTCGGCCACGATCCTTCTTTACAGGCTTCAGCCGCATATCAAGGGATTTGATTCCCAGATTCTCAGCCTTTACGAGATGGAAGCGTCCCTGCAAAACGTACTGGCGCTGCTTTCGGAGAAGGATGACATCAAGCAGGCCTCGCAAGGGGAGAAGGTAAGCCGCCTGGCGGAAGCAATTGTCTTCCACAACGTCTCGTTCGCCTATGAGCGATCGAACGCGCCGGCAGTTCACGATCTCAGCTTCGCAATCAGAGCAGGCGAGACGACGGCTGTGACGGGGCCAAGCGGCTCCGGCAAAACCACAATCCTCAACATGATTCTCGATCTCAACCCGCCGACCCAGGGCCGGATCACGGTCGACGGCAAGGATCTGACAACCATCGACCGTTCCAGCTGGCTGCAACTGCTCTCCGTGTCGGGCCAGGACGTTGAACTGATGGAGGGCACGGTCCTCGACAACATCCGGTTTCGCCGCGATATCTCGGAGCAGGATATCCGCTGGGCGGCCGATGTGGCCTGCGCAACGGAGTTCATCAACGATCTGCCGTACGGCTTCGATGAATGGCTGGGCGACGAGGCGATCCGGCTTTCGGGCGGGCAAAGGCAGCGCATAGGTCTGGCGCGCGCGCTCGCCAGCCGGCCTCAAATCCTGCTGTTGGACGAAGCGACAAGCGCGCTCGACGAAGAGACCGAGATGCGGGTGTTTTCGGCGATGAAAGAAGACGCCGGCAGAACGCTCATCGTCGTTAGCCATCGACCCGCTGTGGCCAGGCTGATGAAGAATCGGATCGATCTCCGCCCTCCCGCTCCCACGTCGAAGCTCGGGTGACGGAGATGGATATGTCAACGATGTCCGGGATTCGGGTGGCCGTCGTGATCCCCGCCTATAACGCCAGAAACTACCTTGCCCAGACGCTCCAGTCCGTCATCGACCAGACCCACAGGGCGCTGGAGATCGTCATCGTCGACGACGGCTCGACGGACGACACTGCCTCGATCTGCCGCCATTTTGCCGCGAGTGATCCAAGGATCCGGATTGTCTCGACTGAAAACCGTGGCGTCGCCGCGGCCCGCAACACCGGGATTGAAGCATCGAAATCCGACTATATCGCCTTCCTCGATGCCGACGACCTATGGCATCGGACCTATATCGAAAGAATGCTTTCGGCTCTCCATCCCCTGCCGAATACCTGGGGCGCGGTCTATGCCCTTCACCGTCACATCGATCCCGAGGGATATTGCACGAGATCCGGTTCGTCACTGAACGCCAGGGACACCATTTTCAACCGTCATCTCGTATTCCGCTTCGTCGGCAATGGCAGCGGCTTCATGGTTCGCCGCGCTGTCATTGAGAAGATCGGTGGCTACGATTCAAGTTACGCCAGGCAGGGTATCGGAGGATGCGAGGATTTCGACTTCGAACTTCGTACAGCCGAGCATTTCAAGATCGAGACGGTGCCGTTGGGTCTAGTGGGATATCGTATTCACTCAGCAGCCATGTCTTCCGACAGGTCGCAAATGGCGCTATCGCTTCTGGCTGTGACCGAGCAATGTATCGCCCGCAATCCACAGCTTTCGACTTTTGTCGCCAATTGCGCCCGCGCGTCGGCGCATCTTTATGCATTTTCAAAATTTGCCGCTTTGAAAGATTGGCGCCGCGCCGCGACCTCGCTCAAGCACATTTATCATCATAGCCCAATGCTTGCTTCCGACGTCCTATACAAATTGATCCTTTCAAAAGCCGACAGAGCCGCACGCAGGACATTGTCCAAAGCCTGGCCGGTCAGGGAACAAAAAAGAAAGAATTTCAAGAAATTCGAAGAGATAGACCCGCTTGTCCCATTGGTTGGCGGTTGGTCACGCTTCAGGACGAAGGCATTGTTCAGGCGCTTGTCGGAGATCGATCGGTCCGGCGAATGCTCTGCGGCGACCTCGTCGCAGGAGGCTTGATGCCTGCCGGCTACACGTCTGCAGGTGGCGCCAGCGCTGATGGCAGTTTTCGCTCGGCCGGTGAAACCGCTAAAGGTTTAACAACCCATCACCCTAATCGGCGTGGCGATTACTCCGCTATCTCTATTACAAACTTTGATGTTTAAGCAGAATAGCAATTAGTAAAAAAGCGAACGAATTATGAAAAAAGCAATCACCCCAATAATGATCTGTGACAATACCAAGTTTTACTGTAATCATGCTTGCGCACGTGCAAGCATTCCTACCGGAGGACCCGTCACCCACCCCGGCGGGTCCTCGACTTTGCTTTTTTTGGCTGGCTGCCAAATGCGACAGCCGTTATCGCTGCATCGGCATAAATAGATTTTACCTCGGATGGTGATACTATGCTGTTGAATTCAGTTTGATCAGAAAATCCCCCATCATCGGCAAGTGAAGAGCAAAATTCGGGTTCTCTTCTCTCAATATTTCGACCATCGCCTCAATTCATCTCGGGGATGCTTTCGGCTCCGCAATGAAATTGCGGAGAAATAAATATCGTCATCAAGTCGAGATTATTATCGGATAGAACTCCATAAGTATCGCTGCCGCGGTAAATAAGAACAACGCCAATGATCACTCTCATACGAAGATTTAATCGTCTTATAATTGACTTTTAAATACAACCATTGTCTGAAATTCATAATTTTACCTTTTGATAAACTTTTACTTGCTGCGCTCAATTATCGACCTCAACTTATTGTGCATACACTTTCAAAAGCATCGGCAGTACCTTCGACGGGAACAGAAGATCTACGGAAAGCTACTTCCGGCGCCGGGTTCTCAACGACCCGCCAAATGCCTGCATCATCGGTGATGATTGTCACAGCCGATGGCCCCCAACAATCCTGAGACGGTGGCAAGGAGAAAGGTTGCCGGCGTCAAACAAGACTGCTGGATCAAAGCGTAAAATATTGATAAAAAAGGATATTTCTTAATTTCCCGTGACCTGCACCAACCCAGTTCGGCCGATAGCATTCGGCCCGTCTTTTCAAAAGTCGGCATATGAGCCTGGGCTCGCCAATTGAAATGCCGACACAAAACTCAACCATGTAAGACATGCCTGTTCTCTTTGACGAGCCTCCCGATACGACACAAGCGATTGGTCGGGGCGCAGTTGACCTGTCCTGATTCAACACGCGGAGGCCAGTGAGATGGCTGACCTGTGTCGAAATGGTCGCACCTCGGCAGCGAATTAACCCTTCATAAAGCATTCGCTTGCTCAACTTATAATTTGTGTCATGGTCACTGTAAGTAGTGAGGGAGCCGACCTGATGAGTGATATAGCATCGCAGATTCCGGAATTTGGTTACGATGAGCGCGTGATGATCTGCCGGAAGCAGATCGAGAAGGCGGTCTATCAGTTCATTGCAAATACGAAGGTCGAGGGATGCGATCCGGCGGAAGTCGCAATGGCCATCGCAGACATTGCCGACGATTACATTCTGTTGCTGGCCCAGAAGCGCAACCTGACCCATTGAGATGAAGGGTCGGTCGCTAATCGGCTGGTCGTGCAGAAGACATTGAGTGCGAAATCGCGCCGCCTCCCTGCCCGGAGGCAACGTCAGCGAAGCCGCTTACCCCTCGCTTGAAACCATTCGTGAGACGGATTTCGAACAGCTTTTGAATGAAGCGCCAGCGGCCGGGAACAAGCCGGGCTTCCCTAACAATTGACCCGACGCGCCGAAGCATCGGCACATACCAAGCGTGCGTTTCAGCGTGTTATCTCACCGCGATTGAAATAAACGGCCCCGTTCGATTGATGACTGCTCGGCTGCGCGCAACCACACGAATAACCCCGAAAATCGAAGCTGATTTTCAGGGTTATCGCGAGTTTGAAGTGATGGAGCGTTCTCGGCGCGCCCTATCGGACGCGCCGTACTAATGACTTCTCACACTCACTTGCGGAACCGGGGAGCTCAATTCGGCCAGTTCTCTGGTCAAGCCCTCGCCGACTTCCTGCTTCACTGCCTCGAGCGCAAGGTCGAGGCAATTCGTCGCAAACGGCAGTTTGACATCCTGAGCCACCTGTCGCGCATAGGCGATCATCCGCGCCAACGCGACGAGCTCTTCCAGACCGTCTTCCGCCCCTTGGTCTGCTTCTATCTTGACAACCGATGTCACGCCCATGCCCCATTTCTCCAATGAATTGAAGAGATGATACGCGTGTGGAGGTGATCCAGCCCGTGAAAAAAGCGTGACACAACCCTCGGTGACTATTGCCGGTTTCGGTTCACAATGCAGGGCGCGTGGGGAATGAGGTGTCGTTCAGTTTCCAGGGCAGATCGGCAGTCGAGCGAATGTCGCGGACGTCCTGCACCACTTTCAATAATTCCAAGGCATCGATGCGTTTTTGATCGACGGCATTCGACAGAAGTGCCGCCAGCAGGTCCGCACGATCCGGTTCGGCCACCCCTGCACATTGCTCGACGACCGCCCGCCACGTTCGCTTCTTGAAAAAGATCGCGCTTGCGGCATCTTCGAGCTGCTGGCGCAACCGACTTTCCAGCAGTCCGCGATCCTCCATCGCATCGAGCGTTGCGTTGACATTGACGAGCGGTACCGTCAGCGGCTTGCTGCCCAGCGCGCTCGGCGCGTGCGTGAGCGCGACGGCGGCATCGTCGACCAGCCGGTCGGTGCGATAGTCTTCGAAAATGCGCCCGATCCCGATCATACCGAATGGATGGCATTCGGCAGCGCGCAACGCGCCCATGCTTGCCGCCCCGAGAACCGCGACGCCGAGCGACAGAGCATGGAGAATTTCCTTGTGCCAGACCGGTGCGGCATATTCGAAGCCGCCGTCGATCAGGCCGATGACATTGGCACCCTGCTCCACCGCCGCCAGGACATCGCCTTGCGTGGCAGGCGGCAAGACGCGTATCCCCTCGCCGGCAAGCGACGCCGCATCGGGAAGACTGGGACCTGCGAAAATGAACTTCAAAACCCTATTGCCCTGGCAAGCGCCCTCGTTCCAAACCGCCGGGCGCGCTCCCCCTCCGGATTTTCGAGCTCAGGAATGACAATCTTGACAACACTGAACGGAAGCGTGTCCTCGCTGAGGCGCACGGCGATGACCGAAACGATCCGCCTGTTTCTGAGCGCGTCGAGCACATGCTGCAGCAACTGCGCCAGATCCTGTTGCCGATGTCCTGCCACCCCGTCACTGCCGATGGTGGCAGCGGGTGGTGCGGCAACCACAGCGAAGGCCTGCCGCATCAGCGGCGGCAGGTGTCTTGAGAAAGTTACAGGAGAAATATCGTCCCTGGCTCCGCTGATATAGGTCAGCCGGGATTGCACGGCTTCCGTCACCGCCCGAATGGCCGCACGGACGGGAGACGGATGAGCCCCGGTACCGCCGGTCACCTCGACGAGGCGAATGTCCCCAAGCCTAATATCCCCGGCGCCGTGAAGATCCCGGGAGCCCAGAAGGAGGTCCCCAGGACCCAGCATGGCGGTGAAACAGGGGATCCCGATGTCGCTAGTGATATCGAAGAGCCTGAGCGCCAATCCCGAGGTTTCGATCTTGTCGATCAACCCGTCCAGGGCGCCGTCCTCAAAGCCGCGGGGATCGGTGCAGCCGGCATAACGATCCGCTTCAGCGCCCACCTGCCACAACACATGGGCGTCACGCTCGATACGCTCCAGGACGCCGTGAAAGATCGCCTCCTCGACATTGTTTCCCGAGGCCAGGCCATCCGACGACATCCAGTATCGCGCATCACGTGTGCGGTCGAGCACCACCGCTTCAAAGGGGATATAGACCTCCTCGCCGGTGAGGATATTGACGCCGGCAACCCATTCCGCCTCTTCGTCCGGTCCGAGATCGGGTTTATGAAGAGCGGTCAGGCAGTTCAGCGCGTCGGTCTTGTGCCCCATTGCCTGCAGACGGGAAGAGGTGCCGTGGACGAGATCGACGGAGGGTTCGCCGGCGACCGCCCGTTCAAGGGCTTCCATGACAGTGGATACTTTGGCATCGAGATCGGTCAGGCCCTTTCCCTGGGCAATCACGATCGAGCGGGAATTCGGGGCGTATGCGCACCAGACGGGGATTCCGATATCGTCCAGTCCGGTATGTCGCGCAACCCTGGTGATGCCGAACCCGGCCAAAAGAGGTTCGACGCGGGAAAGGGTTTCCCGCGGCGACATGACCCTGTCTGAATATATGGATCGGTGCGTCAGAATGCCGGCTCAGCCGTCGACGTGACCGGAAAGGGCAACCTGCGCCGAGGAAACCGCGACGGCGAGGTCGACGCCCTTCACGAATGTGCCGCCGGCCTTGCGCAGGCCGTTTGCAGTCGCCAATTCCCCCGTCGGATTGAGAGGCTTGACCGTACCCGCGTCGAGATCGGCAAGCCAGAGACCCGCCTCACCAGGTATACCTATAATGACAGCTTTCGCCATGTAATGCCCCTCAGCTATTGTTAAAAACCGGCCTTCAGCAGGCCCTCTCGATAAAGCTCTTTTTGCCAATCTTCCTTGAAGGGAACGATGGCGAGCCACTTCTCGACGTCGAAGACCGGGTTGATGCTTTCGGCTCGTTGCCGATGGAATAGCGCCCGTTTTCGATCGCCGATCATTGCGCAACTGGCCGCGGCGATGCGATGGGCCGGCGCTTTGTCTTTCATCGCCTCAACATAGGCGATGGCCTCCTCGTACTGTTCCAGGAAGAAGCTCGCTCCCGCAGCGCACCAGAGGTAGGCGTCAGGCGCGATCGGATTGAGCGAAATCGCTCTTCTGATCTTGGCGAGCGCGTCGCCGGGGCGGGATGCATGCACGAGCGTGTCGGCATGGCTGTAGATGACATCGGCAAAATGCGGGCTGAGTTGCTCCGCCAGATCAAGTGCGGCAACACTGGCATCGACATCGCCGAGATAGAGTTTGGTGACGCCAAGCTCGCGATGGCCCGCCGCCGATGCCGGGTCCCGCTCGATGGCCCGAAGCGCGTTCTGCTCCGCCAGATGCAGCAGCTCATTGTTTCCCTGCGCCGTCACGAGCCACTCGCTGGTGAAAGTTCTCGCCAGCCCGGTAAATGACGGAGAGAAATCCGCCTTATGCGACAGCGACTGCTTGAAAGCTTTTCGGGCCCGGCGGATATGCGGCAATGTCAATTTGCTCATCAGGCTCGAGCCGACCAGATAGGCGTGATAGGCCTCAGGATTGGCTTCGAAGCGTAAGCGCTCTTCCTCGTTTTCAGCCAGCTCGCGGGCCACAGACATGGTCAATTGCTGCGCGATCAGCCGTCTCTGACGCGGCAATATATCGGGCGTCATCGTAAAGCGATTGGCCCAGATGATCTCGTCCGTGGGAAAATAAACCAGCTGGGCGAACAACCCCTCTTCGGAAAGCCGTGTATCCAGAAGATAGGCGATCGAGTGACGGGCGACCACGGCAGCCTTCTCGGAGTCGCGGCGGATCTGGCCGGCCGTATGGGGCGCTACGATGGAAATGTTTCGGAGCGCGCAGAGTTCGATCGTCACGTCTTCGATCAGGGCGTTGGCAAGCGCAAGCCCGGCATCGGCATGTTTCGATGTCGGGGGAAGCAGCACCAGCCGAGGTAGGATCAGCGGCGCCTGCGATACGCGTTCGATGTCGGCAGTTGTCTCACCGCCGGCCTCGGAACGCTTCACCTGCACCCTGGTATGGCCGTCGCCGTTCGGCAATCTCTCGCTGAGGGACGAACCGCCGGATAGCCGGTGCAGCAAGGCTCTGACCTGCTCGTCATTCGGATCCCGTTCGAGGATCTGCAGGGCGGCGCCGGAAATGGAGCGCGCAGCGCCGGGCTTTTGCGCATCCGGCAACGCATCCAGCAATGCCTGCCGCAATTGCAGCGCCTGGGCGTCCCGTTGCGCTCTGATCCAGGCGTCTATCAGCTTTGTCGCTGGTTTGATATTTCCGATGAACCCACGCTGGGTCAGTTCGGCGATCGCGTTCAGCCGCTCCAGCGGCGAACCGCCGGCGCGAAAAATATCCAGATCGCTGGAAACCGCCTGCGTGTTGAGGCGAACCGTGGTGGCGGTGAAATCGAAGGGAATTTCGGCGCGTCCGCCGTCTGTCTCGCGGATGCGGGAAAGCAGCTTGCGCAGATTGAGCCGCGCCAGCTCGGGTTCGACGTCATTCCATAGAAACTGAGCCAATTCATAGCGGCTGAGTTCATGGCTCGCGCCGGCATAGAGATGGGCCATCATCAACAGGCCCTTGATCGGATAGCGAACCGGGTCGCCATTCGTCTCGATCAACCGCAGATCGCCGAATGTCTGCAGGTGGAGCACGATCCGTCCTCAGCTGTTCACACCCGAATCCTGCAGCTCACTGTCGCTGTCAGGCAATCCCGCGACGGCCAGGCTTTTGGCCAACGCCACCAGCTTTTGCCTGATATTCGGGTCTTCGATGGCGATGAATGCCTTGTTGAGCGCCAGCCCCTCCTTCGAGGACAAAAAGGTGTTCAATTCATTCGTCGCGCCGTCGATCGGTCCGGAGCCGCCGTTCTCGAAGAAAAAGCCGACGGGCACGCGAAGAATCTCGGATATGCGCTGAAGACGGCTGGCGCCTATTCTATTCGTTCCCTTTTCGTATTTCTGGATCTGCTGGAAGGTAATGCCCAGAAGTTCGGCCAAGCCGTTCTGGGTCATCCCGAGCGTCTTTCGCCGAACGCGCACGCGGTTGCCAACATAGACGTCAATCGAATTCGGCGATTTAGCCTTCATGTGAATAAGTCTCCCGCTTTATCAGCACGCCCGGCTGTATAATGGAGAGTTTAAGCAAGAATGCAACTAAAAGTAAATATTTCGTAAGGATTTTTTTCAGCAGCGCACACAGTAAAAACAACCTGTGGATTATCGCAGCCGCACCATTTGGCGCGGGTGCACCCGCGCTCTCTATCGCGCACTTCGCAGCCGACGAATGCTATCCGAAATCACTGCCGCTCCAACACCCTCTCTGAGAGGTTTTTGCGCAACGGCGATCATCGACTTGGCGAAAACGGGAATTCTTCCGACATACTCAAAACAAACATTGTCGAAGCCGGCATCCAGCAACAGCGTGCTCACCGTGTTTTTCGACCAGAACTTGATATGCCCAATGACGAGGCACAAAGGTGCCCAATTGCCGACAAGAAGCCAAAGATATTTAACGGATAAATGTATACTGCTGGATTTAGACAGCTCGATCGAAACCCCTTCTCGCGCGCCGGAGAAGACAAGCTTGCCCGATAATTCGTCGTCCGCATATGCGAAACAGCCGGTGGGGAAACCGCGGGTTCCCGTGGTCTTCTGGTTGCTGCTGACGATTTCCCTCTCGCTGGTCATGGGAACGGTGCTGCTTTC
Organism: Rhizobium sp. WYCCWR 11152; assembly: GCF_013087615.1. Classification (NCBI taxonomy): domain Bacteria; kingdom Pseudomonadati; phylum Pseudomonadota; class Alphaproteobacteria; order Hyphomicrobiales; family Rhizobiaceae; genus Rhizobium; species Rhizobium sp. WYCCWR 11152. The sequence goes on from NZ_JABFCP010000006.1 coordinate 569,244, forward strand.
CAACAACATGAAACACCTAAAGACGGTTAGCCATTATTTTGGCTTCGATCTCTTTCCCCAGGAGGTCAGACCGCCTCCCCCCAAAGCCCTTCCCCGCCCCACACCACCGGCCACCTTCACGCTTCCATTGCATATCATCGAACCGCCGATGGTACAGACCGCATCGACTTTCCTGCGGACATGGCGGATATCCGGCGCCGCAATGTGTGCGGCGCTGCGCAATGCCGGCATCGAAACCAGCGACTGGGCGGCAGCGAGTTTCAACGCCGATACATTTGAATGCTTTTTCGAGCAGAGCGGCAAGCGGGAGAAGGATCAGCTCCCGAGCTCTATCTTCGTCATCGTTCGCGGCGACGCCGCCGGCACGATCAACAATATGCGCGTGAAAATCATCAATCCCGAGACCGATGAAAATGGCCAGCTCGATCCCGGCATTCTGCGAATTTTCGAAATCATGCTGCAGCAACCGCAATGGCTCGATTTTCACCAGACCCTGAACGCGATCAAGAATCTGAAGGACATCAAGGAAGACGGCTTCGGAGCCAGTATCGGCTTCACCCGCGAGGTACTCAATCCCGGGAATTACAACTTCACGCTCTCGCTGGATGCGACTTCAGGACCTCAGAAAAGTACCAGAAATTATTTTTCCGGCAGAAGATGGCTGCCGTTGCCGGACCCCGCAGTAGAGATCGACAGCGCGCAACCGGAATCAGTCTCCAAACCTCCCCATACCGAAACGCCGGCTGAAAGTCAGGAACAGCATTAGGTCTTCGGCTTCATGCCATGCACGGACTGATCACGCCATGTGACTCGCATCGTCGTGATGTCTGGCCATTATCTTGTAGAGCTCTTTCAAACTGTCCGCACTCGGCCGTTCGGTGCTGTCCCCACCCGCCAGACGCCAGACACGCTCGACATTGAGGTCCTGCGTGACTTGCGCAAGGTCTTCGTTCAGCGAGCGAATGACGACCTCCGATCGGCGCAACCACCACGACATTCTGACCAGCGCTGCGAACGGGAGGAAAATGATGCCGATGATGCCGAGAGCAAGGACCGCGAACTGCCAGTCATCGAGAAGAGACAGACCGCTTCGAACGGTCGCCATAAAAAAAACGGCATTTTGAAATGCCATATGAAAATAGCTCATCAGATAGCTGGACCAATCTTCCATCACGAGCGCCCTCCCCGAGCGGTTTATATCTTGGAATATGCTGAAAAGTCTAGCAGACACCAACAATATCCCCTGCCGGTGAAGTGTATATTTTAGGTTGTATTACCCTGCTGAATTGAACGCGAATCTCGTGATGGATCGGTGCCGACGAGTCCGGCCTTTCAAATTCCACCGCGGACATGAAAAAAGCTAACAGTGAGAGATAGAATGAATAGAAGACGTTTCCTCGCCTCGGTTCCGCTCGCTCTGTTGTACGTCCGCACGGGCCAGGCCCTGGCACAGGTGCCTGCCGCTGCAGGGCTGCGCGTCCTTGCCGACAGGAAGTCGTTCCGATTCGGATCGGCAATCGACCTGCAAAACATCAACGATCCCATCGCTGCCGAGATCTACATCGACAACGTCAATTCAATAACGCCACGAAACGAGCTGAAGTGGAATTCGACGGAAAAGAGACCGGGTGTTTTCAGCTTCGGCAGCGCCGACCGCATGGTTGCATTTGCGCGCAAAAACAACATGAGGGTTTATGGCCATACGCTGATCTGGTATCGCGTCCCGGGCTGGGTGTCTGATATCACCGACGCAAAGACCATTCAGGCGACGATGAACCGTCACATAAAACAGGTTGTCACTCGCTATAAGAACTCGATCGATGCTTGGGATGTGGTAAACGAACCGTTGGAGTATGATGCACCGGATCTGCGGGATTGTGTTTTCCGACGCCTTCTTGGCGACGATTATATCCGTATGAGTTTCGACATGGCGCACCAGGCCAATCCCGGCGCGACGCTGGTGCTCAACGAAACGCATCTGGAGAAAAAATCCGACGTGTTCGAACAGAAGCGCGCGCGTATCCTGAAAATCGTCGAGGATCTCGTCGCCAAAAAAACGCCGATCAATGCGGTGGGGCTGCAGGCGCATTTCCGCCCCGGCCTCGACCGGATCGATCCGGAAGGAATGGGGCGCTTTTGCGCTGCGCTGAAGGACATGGGTGTCGGCGTTTTCATCACCGAACTGGATGCATCCTGTCACTTCCTGAACCGCGACAAAGCCTTCACGCCGGCATCCTACGCCGATATTTTCAGTGACGTGATTACCGTTGCCGCCGAACATGGTGACTTGAAAGGCGTGACGGTATGGGGCATGTCGGAAAAATACGGCGAGCCCGATGAGAAAGCGACCGACCCCGCTGCGGCTTGCACGAAGCGCGTTAATCTTTACGACGAAAACAATGCGCCAAGAAGTGCGGTTGACGGTATCCGGCGGGCAATAGAGGCGATGTGATGCGCAAGACAACGGAGACGCAAACAGATTCATGAAAAAAGCCGTTATTTATGTGGAAAAATTTTTGCCTGCCAGCCAGGCATTTGTTCTCAACCAGGCGGTAGCGTTTCGTTCTTTCGAAGCTGAAATCCTTGCTGGCTCGCGAATTTCTTCGGCCCATACAAAAAAATCCACTGTTCCGGTTCATGACATCCGTCGGTCGCCCGTTGCACGGGCCGGTGAACTGCTTCTGAAAATCCCGCAGATCGGCCTTCCCTTCCTCTTTCCCGCGATCGGCAAAGCCGATCTCGTTCACGCCCATTTTGGCAAGAACGGGTATGTCATTGGCCCATTGGCACGCGCCGCCGGCAAGCCGCTGGTCACGACGTTCCACGGCTTCGATGCCACCTATCGCGGTGACCCGAAAAAGCCGGGCGGCTTCAATCAGGTGCGTTTCTTCGCCAAGGGCCGCAGCGAGATGGCCGGCTGGAACAGCTGGAACATCGCCGTTTCCGATTTCATCCGCGATCGGCTGCTGGCGCTCGGCTTTCGTGCCGAACGTGTCTATCGCCATCACATCGGTATCGATCTCGATCTCTTCAAAATGGAGCCTCGTCCGCGAAAAAAAGGGCTCGTGGTTTCAATTGCCCGCTTCGTCGACTATAAGGGCCATCGTTTCATGATCGATGCGCTTTCGCGTGTGGCTGCTGCCGGCACCCCTGTCGAATTCGTCATGGTCGGCCAGGGTCCCTTGAAGGAGGAAATCGAAGCACTGGCGCGTCGTTCCTTGCCAAGCGTCACGATCCATGAAAATCTGTCGCAGACTGAGATAAGAGACCTGCTCGCCAGTGCGGAGCTTTATCTTCATGGAAGCGTGACCCTCGACAATGGTCACGCCGAAGCTTTCGGCCTCGCCAATCTTGAGGCGGAAGCCGTCGGTACCCCGGTTGTCGCATTTCGCTCGGGAGGCGTGGGCGAAGCGATCGAAGAGGGGAAAACTGGTTATCTCGTGGAGGAGCGGGATGTCGCGGGAATGGCCGAGGCAGTCGGAAGGCTGCTCAACGACCAGGCTCTGTGGACAGCCTTTAGCGCGCGGGCACCGCTTCTGGTGGCCGAGCGCTTCGACTTACGTCGCCAAACGGGGATGCTCGAGGACTATTACAGTTCCGTGCTAGACGAATTTTCCAGCCGGGGTCGGACTTGATGGTGCAGACAGGAAAAAAGCCGAAGTGGGGACTGAATGTATTTCGGCCGCTGCGGAACAGCATTGTGACGGCCAAATGGCTCTACTATACGAAATTCTGGGGAATGGACATCGATCCGACGGCAAGCTTTTCCTTGAGCGTTCGTTTCGACAAGACCAACCCGAAGGGATTGCATATCGGCGCGGAAACTTACGTCGCCTTTGAGGCTGCGATTCTCACCCACGATCTCACACGCGGGCTCTACCTCCACACGAGGATCGGCAAGCGCTGCTTCATCGGCGCCCGCAGCATCATTCTGCCCGGCGTCGAGATCGGCGACGAATGTGTCATCGGCTCGGGCTCGGTGGTGACCAAGAACGTGCCGCCGCGCTCGCTCGTGGCGGGCAATCCGGCAAAGATAATCCGCAGCGACATCAAGATCATTTCGCGTTACGGACGCATGGCACGCGAAGACGAGACGGTCTCGCAGATCGTGACGCACTTGCCGACTGGAGAAGCACGATGAAGATGTTTGCCTACCGGGGGAAACACGAGAATTTTGGCGACGAACTGAACCATTGGCTCTGGGAGCGTCTGCTGCCCGGCTTCTTCGATGAGGACGAAAGCCAGCTCTTCCTCGGCATCGGCTCGATTCTCTACGACAATTTCGACCCGAGCATGCAGAAGATCGTCTTCGGCTCGGGTTATGGCGGCTACACCAACCCGCCGAAAGTCGACGGCAACTGGACCTTCTATTTCGTGCGCGGAAAGAAGACCGCCGAGGTCCTCGGCATTGATCCGAGCTACGCCATCGGCGATTCGGGCATCCTGACGCGCAGCTGCTGGGATGCGAAAAGCATCGAAAAACGTTATCCCGTGTCCTTCATGCCGCACTACGAAAGCGCCATGTACGGCAGCTGGGATAAAGTCTGCGATCTCGCCGGCATCCACTATATCGATCCCCGCTGGTCGGTGGAAAAGGTTCTGACCGAAATCAGCGCATCGCATAAGGTCGTCTCCGAGGCGATGCATGGCTGCATTATATCAGATGCGCTGCGCGTTCCCTGGCGGGCGATCCGTCCCATCGCGCCAAGCAATCGTGCCAAGTGGTATGATTGGGCGAGTGCGCTCGATCTGGAGATCGATTTCGATCCGATCGGCCCGTCAAACCTCGTCGAGGTCGGAGCGTCGCTGGTCCGGAAAAACACCTACCTGCTGAAGAACATAACGTTCCGCCACCGCCGCATCCGGCAACTCACCGGCAATTATGTCTTCGGCTCGACGGTCAAGACATTGCAGCGGGTGGCGGAGAAGCCGGGCCAGCTCAGCACCGATGCGTCTATTGTAAACGCGCACGAGAGAATGCTGGTCGAGCTGAACCGACTGAAGCAGGATTTTTCGAAGAAAACGGCAAGCGTCCTGTGACGCTGCAAACCGGATTCGTGACGAGGCATAAGGCATGATCCTTTCCAACTCCATCAACCCCCTCTCCTCCCGCAAAGGGGAGAGGCACTTTGGACGGGCGTGCAGCCCACTTAAGCGGTCAGTGTCCTTGATGTGCGGAGCCATTCGAGCATGAGCAGTGTTACCGACCGACTGATCCAGGGCAGCATGTGGCTGAGCCTGTCCCGCGCCATCGTCAACGGGCTTTCGGCGCTCAGCACCTTCGTTCTCGCCTGGTACCTCGCACCGTCCGATTTCGGTCTCGTTGCCATTGCAACGACGATCCAGATCATCCTGAGTTCCGTCACCGAACTCTCGCTCAATCAGGCGCTCATCCGCCACGAGGCTCCGAGCGAGGAGCACTTCAGCGCGGTCTGGACGTTGAGCGTGACAAGAAGCGCGATCCTGGCGTTGCTGTTTGCCGCCAGTTCCTATCCAATCGCCGAATTTTACAACGAGCCGCGACTGACAAGCGTCATGCTTGCCTTAAGTTTCAGCTTGCTCCTGAGCGGCCTGGCCAACCCACGTCGGGTCATGCTCCAGCGTGATCTGATCTTCTGGCAGGAATTCGTTCTCAACGTATCGCAAAAGCTTGTCGGCTTCGTCGTGACGGTGGCAATCGCTGCGATCTACCAGAGCTATTGGGCTCTTGTTCTCGGCACCCTCGCCTATCAGATTACCAATATCATCGTTTCCTATACCGTCTTGCCGTTCTGGCCACGCATAACCTTCCGGCATGCCCGGGAGTTGTTTTCGTTCTCGCTTTGGCTGACGGCAGGACAGATCGTCAACACGCTGAACTGGCGGATCGAGTATCTGCTGATCGGCAAGATGTTGGGTGCCACGCAGCTAGGCCACTATACCGTCGGCAACACCCTATCGACGCTGCCGACCCGTGAGGCCACGGCACCGTTGAACCAGACGATTTATCCGGGCTTTTCGAGAGTACGCAACGACCCGGCCCGGTTGATCGCAGCCTATCAGCGCGCGCAGGCGCTTTTGGCTGCAGTGGCGCTTCCGGCTGGAATCGGCATGGCGGTCGTGGCTGATCCAATGATGCGACTCGCCTTGGGAGAGAAATGGATTCCCGCCATCTTTATCGTCCAGGCGCTCGCATCGGTCTTTGCTCTGCAGACGCTCGGTTCCCTCGTCCAGCCGTTGGGCATGGCAAAGGGTCATACCAAGTTGCTGTTCATCCGCGACGCCCAGATGCTGGTGGTCCGCGTTCCCATCATCATCGTCGGCCTGATGATTGCCGGACTTCCAGGCGTCGTCTATGCGCGTGTGTTGACGGGTTTGATCTCCACCGCGGTCAATATGCTTCTCGTCAAGCGACTGATCGGCCTGCCGTTCTTCCAGCAACTCGGGGCCAACTTCCGCGCGCTTGCCAGCGTCGCATTGATGGCCGCCGGCGTCTGGGGGCTGTCACATGTCCTGAACATGCCGACCGATAAGCTGGGCCTGGCTCTCCATCTGGCCATACTGGTCATCACCGGCGGTATTCTCTATGTCGGTTCCAGCTTTGTCCTTTGGCTCGCGATGAAGAAGCCAAATGGCCCGGAAACCGAAGTTCAGCGTATCTTTGTCAAGTTCCTGTCAAAAGCCAAACGTATGGCCTTACCCAAGTCGGCCTAAAAGCTAAAACGAACATCAACAAGAGAGGCAGAATGACCAGCCAATCCAGAACGGAGCTGATCGCAAAACTTAATGGTATGATCCATGATTGCCTGAAAGACTATGTCTCACGCGATGAACCGCTTGCAATCCTCGATTTTCCCGACATCCGCAATTGCGGCGACTCCGCAATCTGGCTGGGCGAAATGGCCTATCTGAAGGATCGCTTCGGCAAACGCCCGGACTATGTTTCGAGAACGGCGGACTTCTCCGCAGATGAACTAAAAAAACGCGTACCGACCGGTCCGATTTTCATTCATGGCGGCGGCAATTTCGGCGACATCTGGGTTTCCCATCAGGATTTCCGCGAAGCCATCATGGAGCGTTTCCCGGATCGGCAGATCGTCCAGTTCCCGCAGTCTATCCACTACAGTTCACCTGAGCGCATCGAGCAATCCGCACGCGCAATCGCGCGTCACAAGAATTTCGTCCTGCTCGTGCGCGATGAAGAATCGAAGGAATTTTCCGAGAAGCACTTCGACTGCACCGTTCGGCTATGCCCCGACATGGCCTTCGCCATCGGGCCGCTGCCGGACAGGGCAACGCAAATTTCCGTCCTCGCCATGCTGCGAGAGGATGCGGAACGGGTTGGCGGCACCGATCGCAAGATCCCTTCTGATATTCCCGTGGAAGACTGGATCACCGAGTCGAAGCGGAAGGTGGATATCGCCAAGAAGTTGGGGGCAGCTTCGGCTTTCCTGGCACTGAAGCCGAGCGAAGTGGCATTGCGCAAGCTGGACGCCGCAGCGCACAACCGCTTCGAGCGTGGCATCAGCCAAATTTCACGCGCCCGCGCCATCGTTACCGATCGCCTGCACGTCCATATCTGCTCGCTGCTGCTTGGCCGGCCGCATGCCGTGCTGGACAACAGCTACGGAAAGATCCGCCGCTTCATGAATGCCTTCTCCGGCGGGACCGACCTTTCATACAAGGCAACATCGCTCGAAGATGGAATCGAGTGGGCGCGTCACCAGGCCGGGCAAGGAGCGCGCGGATGACGGAGACGCTGCGTGCTTGCAGGATCAGGAGGGTAATCCGATGACACTTGTCACCTTCATTATCCCGGTCCGACATCAGGACAATGCCCGCGACTGGAGCAGGTTGAAGGCAAATCTGACCCAGACCGTGGCTTCCATTTCCAACCAGACCAATGGGGACTGGCGCGGCATTATCGTGGCAAACGAAGGCGCCGATCTGCCTGAGCTGCCGGAAAAATTCTCCGCCGTGCGCGTCACCTTTCCGCCGAACGACCTGCATGAGCTTGGAAAGGGCAGCAAGGAAGACTTCCTCGATGCCTTCCGGGCAGACAAAGGCCGTCGCGTTCTCAGTGGCATGTTGAACGCCACCGACAGTCGCTTCTTCATGATTGTCGATGACGACGATTTCGTCAGTTCGCGAATCGTTCAGCACGTGTCCGAAAATCGTGACGCCAACGGATGGACGATCGACCATGGTTATATCTGGGACGATGGCGGCAACTTCCTGTTTGGCCATGACGACTTCAGCCATCTCTGCGGCACCTCATTGATCATTCGTGCCGATCTCTACGAACTGCCGCAACGCTTTGAGGATGCTTCGCTCGACTGGATCAAGTCGATGCTGGGCAGCCATGTCCGCATAGCGGATATTCTTGCGCAACGGGGAGCGCCGCTCACGAAGCTTCCCTTTCGCGGGGCAGTCTATCGGGTCGCCCACGGCGGATCGCATAGTCAGGCACCGAGCCTGCTGCGACAGTATTTCCTGAACCGCGGCGTACTCACCAAACCGCGGCGGTGGTGGCGCAATCTTCGTAAGCTGAGGATACTCGGCGAGGGTCACAGGCGCGAGTTTTTCGGCAAGACGCGGTCGAACCCCGCGTAAGCGCCGATCCCTTTCCAACATCGCACAGGCAGTCAAAATATGAAGCTTTTCTCTTTCGACTTCACCAAGAGGGTTGATAACTGATGTCGGATCTATTGGTCAGCGTGCTTTTTTCATCCTACAATGGCGCCAGCCGCCGGCTGCGCCATACTTTGGATTCCTTGGTGCGCCAAGAGCTTCCCCATGATCGGTGGGAACTGATAGCCGTCGACAACAATAGCAATGACGGCACGTTTGATCTTTTGGAAACCTATAGCGACAAGCTTCCCATCACCATCCTGCAGCAGCGCAAGCCGGGAAAGTCCGGCGCGCTGAATATGGCCTTGGATCGGGTGAAGGGGGATCTCGTCGTCTTTACGGACGACGATGTTCGTGCCGAACCGAACTGGCTGAAAGCGATCGTCGACTGCGCCGCAGCCCATCCGAGTTATGGCGTCTTCGGCGGCAGAATCGTCCCTGAATGGGAGAAAGAACCAAAAGACAGGTTTATCGAATGGATTCCGATGGGATCCACCTTTGCGATAGTCGATGACACCCAAAGCGGACCGTGTGACCCGACGAAAGTCTGGGGCCCGAATACGATCGTCCGGCGAGAGCTGCTCGGAACAAGCGTGCGCTACCGCGAAGATATCGGTCCTCTTCCCGGAAAGATTTTTGCCATGGGTGAAGATGCGGAAATCATCATTCGCCTGGCGGCCAATGGCGCCAAGTCCTATCGATGCGCCGAGGCCGTGGTCCATCATTGGATTCCGGCATCGAGCGTGACGGAGGATTGGGTACAGAAAAGAGGCGAGCGGCTCGGCTACGGCATGCCGGCGCTCTTTCCCGACGAGGTGCCTGGAGGGGTGAGGTTAAGCGGAGTTCCGCTTCCGACCTGGATCGAAAGCGCACAATGGGCCTTCCGGGCAGCAATGCTTTATCTCCTGCCGCGATCGAAGAAACGTTTCTGGGCGATCTGGAAATATTATTACATGCGTGGCTATCGCGCCGGAATTCGCCGATACGTTTCTCAGACGATGACGCAGTAATCGATTGCATAGGAGGCAGTAATTTGAAACTCTCGGTGCTCATCAAAAATTTATGGCAGTATTTGCGCCCACGCATCGACAGCGTTCTATCGCAGGCCCAAGACATCGGTAAAGGCGTGACCCGAATCGCACAGGGAAGCGACCAGACCGAAATGAGGTCCGGAGCATCACATGAGCAAAGTCAAGGTTACAATACTGTTCTCAACTTATAACGGCGAGAAGACTCTGCCAACGATGCTTGACGCACTGTGCGCTTCAACCCTACCGAAGGAAGAATGGAAAATCGTTGCGGTCGACAACAACAGCAGCGACGACACTGCAGCAGTCTTGAATTCCTATAAGGAGCGGCTTCCGCTGGAAGTTTATTTTGAGCCAAAACAAGGTAAGCAGTACGCATTGACTTTGGGCTTCCGCCATCTGGAGGGCGAACTCGTCATTTTAACCGATGACGATGTCATTCCCGCGCCGGATTGGATCGAGCAGTTTCTCACCTTGGCAGATGAGCAGCCACAGTTTGCCATATTCGGCGGCTTGATCACGCCCGAATGGGAGGAAAGGCCTGCACCGTGGTTAGTCAAGTATGGGCATCTGGGGATTCTTTATGCGCTAAATGGCGGTCTACCCGAGGGGCCGATTTCAGCGGCATTGATATCAGGGCCGAATTCGGCCTTCCGTCGTTCCATTTTAGGATCCAGCTATATCGTTCACGACGGCCTCGGCCCCGATGCCACCGTCGCTCAGTTCCCCATGGGTGAGGATACTGCTTTCGCTCTCAGGTTGGAGAAGAATGGAGCCAAGGCTTTTCACTCGCGGCATCCCGGGGTTCCGCACATTGTCAGGAAGGGCTATGTGAACGAAGGCTGGGTTTTGCGGCGCGGCGAGCGTTATGGCATGGGCTTGGTTATCGTTCGGCCGGACCTCTTCGACAGAAAAACGAAAATTGGCGGTCTGCCCATCGCTAGCGCCTTGAGATGGCTTCTGATGGTGCCGGCCAGCGTCGTCGTCAAGAGATTTCCGCCAAGCGGCGTTCGCTTCAAATTGCTCTGGGCGCAGTCGGTGAGACAGGGGATCCTGCGCCAATTTCTCAAGCAGCGATCTACGATGAATAAAACGATCTACTCTCAGGTCGGTGCCAAATGACAAAAGTACTAAACCGCGGCATCGACAGGAAGTGCTCCAGCTGCGGAGGCAGCGGGCAGGATTTTCGCACGTCAGGAGGCGAGTGGGTTTGATGACGGATCCGAAAATTAGTGTCATCTTTTCGTCCTTCAACGGCGCCAGCAGACGGCTTCAACAGATGCTGGATTCGATGTTGGGGCAAAACCTTCCAGTCGAACAATGGGAACTGATTGCCGTCAACAACAACAGTAAAGACGAAACACAGGAGCTTCTCGATCAATATGCAAAGAAGCTTCCAATTGTTGTTGTTAATCATACCCGCCCAGGAAAATCAGGAGCTATGAACGCAGCTCTGGCGATAGCTCGAGGAGCGCTGATCGTTTTTACGGACGACGACGTCGAGGCAGATGCGAACTGGTTGAGTTCGATCGCTGCATGCGCGGAGGCGAACCCGGATTTCGGCGTTATCGGCGGCCGAATTCTTCCAAATTGGGAGCATTATCCCCATGGGGATCCGCTGTTGGACTGGATTCCCATGGGATCAACCTTCGCCATATCCGACCAGGAATCCAGTGGCCCATGCGACCCGACAAAAATTTGGGGTCCGAACACGACCGTGCGTCGCGAATTGCTTGGCAGCAATGTTCGATTCCGCGAAGATATCGGGCCGCTTCCAGGAGGTCTTTTCGCAATGGGAGAGGATACGGAAATTGTCAGCCGCCTATCCCGAAGCGGCGTGAAAACCTATCGGTGCGCCGAGGCCATTGTTCATCATTGGATTCCAGCCTCTAGCGTGACAGAGGCTTGGGTACAGAAGCGTGGGGAACGTCTTGGCTATGGAATGCCAGCGCTCTTCGCCGAGGACATTCCAAAAGGTATAAGGATCGGGGGAATCCCCTTAAGAACCTGGATCGAGAGCGCCAACTGGGCGGTTCGGGCAGCCCTCCTTTATCCGTTGCCGCGATCAAAGAAGCGGTTCTGGGCCATCTGGAAGTGCTATTACATGCGTGGCTACCGCGCCGGACTTCGCCGATACGCACCGGCAGTAAATCATTCTGGTCGACTAGCGCAGGAGGTCGTGCATTGAAATTATCGGTGCTTATCAACAATTTCAATTACGGCCAGTATTTGCGCCCATGCATCGACAGTGTTCTGTCGCAGGTCTATCCCGACTTCGAAGTGATCGTGGTCGACGATGGCTCCACCGATGATTCCCAAGAGATCCTTGCTTCCTATGGCGAGCGGATCCTGGCGGTATTGAAGGAAAACGGTGGCCAGGCATCGAGCTTCAATGCGGGTTTTGCGGCCGCAAGCGGCGATATCCTCTTTCTCCTCGATGCCGATGATGCGTTTCTGCCCGGCAAACTTGCTCGTATCGCCGAGATCTACGATCGCAACGAGATCGACTGGTGCTTCGACCGGGTGACGACCGAGGAAAGCGACCAGCCTCCTGCAGAGCTGCAAGTGACACTGTTCGACAAGCGGGACACGCTTCGCAGGGGCGGCTTTCCCTCGCTTCCGGTTCCGACATCGGGCTTGAGCTTCCGCCGCAATCTGCTGTCTCAGATCCTGCCGATGTCTGTCGCGAAAGACGTTGTCCTCAGCGACAATTATATCAAGTTTGCCGCTGCCTTTCTCGGCCGCGGCGCCATCGTCGAAACACCGCTGACGTTTCAGCGCATTCATGAGTCGAACCGCTACACGGGCACAAGCAGGGCAAAGACACTGCGCCCGCGGATCATGATCGCGACTGGGCTGGAACTGGCACGCCGCTATGACGGGTTGCAGGCACTCGGCAAGAGCCTGGTTGCCGGCGGAATTGCCGAAACGACATCGCTTCTGAAGCTCCGGGGCGAAGCTCGCAACACGGTGGCCGGCGGTCCGTTTGGCGATGCTGCCGCGACCGAAGTGGCTTTGATGGCGGCGCGCAAGCGTTTGGGAAATATGCTGCGGAGAGGACAGTCATGAATCAGCAAGAGACTTTTCCGCATTCATCCGTCGGCACAGAAGCAGGCGTCGCACCACTGAAGATCACCGTTGGTGTGCTGACCTATCGGCGCCTCGACGGGATCGCCAAGCTGCTTGACGTCATGACGCGCCAGGTCAGGCACCCGGCTCGCCCCTATCATCTCACCATGGTGATCGTGGATAATGATGCGGCCGGCAGCGCGAGGACCACGGTAGAGAGCTTTGGCCAAACAGGTGCCTACGACCTGATCTACGTCATCGAACAAAACCAGGGCATACCCTTTGCACGCAATCGTGCACTGGATTCGGCACCTCCAGGCACTGACCTCTTCTGCTTTCTCGACGATGACGAATGGCCGGTCGACGGCTGGCTGGATGCGATGCTGGAGACACGGGAGAAAAACCGCGCCGATTGCGTCTATGGCCCCGTCCAACCAGTCTATCCCGAAAACCCGCCGGAATATTTCATCAAGGCAAGGGTGTTCGAGCGCAAGAAGAACAAGGACGGTCAACGCATTTCTTATGCGGCCTCGAACAACGTCATGTTCGACTATCCCCTGATCCGTTCATGGAATCTGCGTTTTGAAGAGAAGATGCGCTTCACCGGGGGCACGGATTACCTTTTCTTCAACCAAGCCATCCGCCGGGGCATGCAGGTCTTCTGGGCTGACAAGGCGCTTGTCCATGATATCGTTCCGGCCAGCCGGATGACCTGGAAATGGGTATTGCAAAGACAATACCGGCTCGGCAATACCTTCGCAGTCAGCGAGGTCCTGCATGGCAATCTCAAGCGCCGGATCTATCGCGCCGCCTATGGCGCCACGAGAGTTGTGCTTGGGCTGGTCATGCTGCCGGCGATCTTGATTTCACCCTATTGGGGCATGCGAGCTCTCACCCACCTTCTGCGCGGCGCGGGTATGGTTAATGGGATTCTCGGACATGCATACCAGGAATACAAGCCCAATGCCGCTCTCTGATATTGTTTACGCAGACGCCCTTGGAAGAGTTCTGAGCGTTATTATGTTCGAGCTGAAACATCACAAAGATTGGCTGTCCATGAACTTCAAGGCTTCAATCAACCGGGCCAAAAATGGTACACTTCTACTGAACTATCGTGACCCAATCGCTGTTCGAACAGAACGGTTTTCGCCCTTATCCATCGGTCAAATGTAGGAGATGCCTGTTTATGACTGAGAAAAAATTGAAGGTTCTCGCTGCCTCGTCGGGAGGCGGCCACTGGGAACAGCTGATGGCCATGCGCGGCGCATTCGATGGCTGCGATATCGTCTTTGCAACGACCATCCCGGGACTGCTTGCAAAATACGACATTCGGGGCGGACTAGTCCTTCCCGATTGCAGCCGCGACTCGATTACCATGTCGATCCGGTGCTTTTTCACCGCCTTCTCCATCGTCATCAAGCACAGGCCCGACGTCATCATCTCGACCGGTGCCGCACCCGGCCTTTTTTGCCTGCTGGCCGGCAAATTGACGGGCAAGCGGACGATCTGGATCGATAGCGTCGCCAATGTGGAGAAGCTGTCCCTATCGGGTAAATTGGCCGGCCATATTGCGACGCTCTGGCTCACGCAATGGCAACATCTGTCGAGGCCGGATGGCCCCCACTACGCAGGAGCTGTCCTTTGATCCTTGTCACCGTCGGAACGCAGCTGCCGTTTGATCGCCTCGTCAAGGCTGTCGACACCTTCGCAAACGAACTGTCGAAACCGGTTCTGGCGCAGATCGGCAAGGGCACCTACACGCCACAGAATATGAAATGGATCAAGAATATCGAGCCCAAGGACTTTGACAACGTCTTTCGCGATGCAAGTGTCATCGTCTCTCATGCGGGAATTGGCACCGTGCTTACGGCCAAGCGTTTTGGAAAGCCGATCATTCTCGTTCCCCGGCAGGCGGCTCTCGGCGAGCACCGAAACGATCATCAGCTCGCCACCGTGAGCCAGCTCGTGGGCCGGCCGGGCATCTATGTCGCACACACCGATGACGATCTCCGGAACTATCTGCTCGAAGAGCTGGATAGCCCATCTCACGAAGATTCGTCGGAGGCCGGTCGGGCTTCACTGGTGACCTACCTGAAAAACTATATTACGGCAGTCTGACCCCGAGAGCCGTCATAGCCTCTGAGGCTTACGAGCGAATTTTCATTCTCCGCAATTGTTGCCGGCGATACGTTTGACGAGCTCAGGCGCGATGATTTTGGAGGCTATGTCGGGCAGAGGATGCACGCCATCAGGAATTGCCGTGGCCAGATCATCCGGCGTCAGACGCTCCCAATTGGGCCGGTGGTCGACAAACTCCAGACCACGTTTTTGCGCCTCCGCCTCATGTGCAGAGACATAGCTGTCGACAAAGGGGCGGATCAGACCGCGCAATCCTGAAAACGGATTCATGGCCATGACGATGATCCGCGCTTGCGGCAGGCGCTGCTGGAGTTGGTCGAGGATGTCGCCGATATTCTTTCTGCTTTGCGCAAGCGACACGAACCGATGCAATGTCGCATCATTGGCGTAGAGCTCAATCAGGATGATATCCGGCTGCTCGGCAACGACGCGATCAATCTGGGTCAGAGCCCACAGTGACGTTTCACCGCTTTTTGCAACGCTCTCGACCTTCACCGGCTTCTGCAGGCAGGCTGCAAGCTCTGTCTCAAGGGCAGGCTGCCATCCCCCCCGCGCCGTCAAGGATGTTCCGAAGGCCACTATTTTCAGCGGCACGGGACTATCGGCATAGCCGTTCCTGACCGCCGAAAGCATTACCAGACACGCCAGAAACAGAACCAGTCCATAGGCCGGTCGCCTCTCAGTCGGCACCGCTCGCCAAAACTGCAAACATATCATGAGGAGACCTTGCAGCAGGCTTGAGACAATTTCGTGAAATGGCCGCGCATGCCTGTTCGAGCAATGCGAAACCATCCAATCCCCATCCTGGCGGATGACAACGGCTGCTTTGAAACGTCGGGGCTATTAACGACGCGAAACAGCCGCCAATCACTCCTGGCGAAATACGTGCTGCATCTGATCGGTCAGCGGCTTCGTCAGATAGGATATGACGGTCCGGTCGCCTATCTTGATGAAGACCTCGGCCGGCATGCCGGGATAGAGCTTTATCGTCTTCATCCTGGCAATGCTTTCAGCTTTCGGCTTGACGCGCAGGGGATAGTAGCTGATGCCCGTGCGCTCATCCTTGACGATATCAGGGGCGATTGAGGTAATCTCACCGCTCACATCAGGCGTCGTGCGTTGATCGAAAGCACTGAAACGCACATCGACGGACTGGCCGACGTGAACCTGGTCAATATCGCGTGTAGCGACTTTCGCCTCGACCGTAAGTTCGTTATTTTCGGGAACGACGAGCATCAACGTCTGACCGGGATCGATGACACCATTGACGGTGTGAACCGAAAGTTCGTGAACTCGCCCAGTCAGCGGCGCGGTAATGTCGAGACGGTGCAGCTGATCGACTGCGGTTCCGCGGCGCTCTTCATATTCGGCGATCTGCGCTTCGACGTCGGTCAGGTCCTTTGCGATCTCCGAACGACGATCCTCATCCAGCTGGATTGACTGGCGATCGATCTCGATTGCCTTACCCTCGGCCTCCGCCTTAGCTGCGATTTCCTGGCCGCTGTTGCCCTGGAGATCGGCGCGGGCGCGCTTGAGCGTATTCAAACGCTGAAGCGTGACGAGCCCCTTCTTGTAGAGCGTATCAATGCCCTCAAGCTCTTGTTCGATCAAGCCCAAGGCATCGTTGGTGGCGTTGATCTGAACGACCAACCCCTTTACCTGCTCGCCCAGCTGGTCCTTGCGCGATGCCAACTGGCTCTTCATTCCGATAAGTGCCGTCCTGCGACTGTCGAACAACTTTTGCTCGCCATCGAGAAGCTTCTCTGCGGAGGTGCTGGATGTCAGATCGCTGATGTTTTCCTCAACCTCGAAGGAATCGGCGCCGATTCGCTCCGCCTTCAGACGGGCGCGGCGCGCATAAAGCTGAGCGAGCGTGCTTTCGACAATCGAGAGGTTCGCTCTTGTCGTCGTCCCATCGAGCCGTATCAGCACCTGTCCTGCCGTCACATGGTCGTTTTCGGCGACCAGCAGTTCCGACACGATACCACCTGTCAGGTGCTGGACCTTCTTGACATCGCCGTCGACGACAATCACGCCCTCGCCGATGACGGCGCTCGAAAGCTCTGTCGTCGCCGCCCAACCGCCAATGCCGCAAACGAGGGCTATCGACAGCACACCGACAACGGCAACATGCCGATTGAGGGAGCGTTTCGATTCACTGATAACTTTACTCACAATCTTCCCTCTGGCCTATTCGGCCGCATTCATGCCGTCGACCACGACTTTAAGCTGAGCCACGCGCTCGGCAATCGGCGTACGCGCCGCTTCCGGCCGGCTGACCCTTGCCAGCACTTCCTCTTTGGGACCGAACGCGATCATGCGGCCATCCTGCATCATCAGCACGAAGTCGCAGACCGCCAGAACGCCGGACCGATGTGCGATGACAACGACAATGCCGCCGCGCGCCCGCACGCTCATGATCGCGGCACTCAGCGCCCGCTCGCCTTCT
This sequence comes from Rhizobium sp. WYCCWR 11152, assembly GCF_013087615.1. Lineage (NCBI taxonomy): Bacteria > Pseudomonadati > Pseudomonadota > Alphaproteobacteria > Hyphomicrobiales > Rhizobiaceae > Rhizobium > Rhizobium sp. WYCCWR 11152. Next base: position 586,539 of record NZ_JABFCP010000006.1, read on the forward strand.
TCATCGAGATTGGAGTTCGGCTCGTCGAGCACGACGAGGAATGGTTCGCCGTAAAGCGCTCTTGCAAGCGCGATACGCTGTCTTTGGCCAGCCGAAAGCGCAGCACCGCCTTCGCCGATTTCGGTTTCGTAACCGTTCGGCAGACGAAGAATGAGATCGTGAACACGCGCCGCCCTCGCCGCGGCAACCACCGCCTCAGGCGACATCTCCTTCGCGAAACGGCAGATATTCTGCGCAACGGTCCCCGAGAAAAGCTCCACATCCTGCGGGAGATAACCAATATGCCGGCCAAGTGCGTCGCCGTCCCACTGGTCGAGTGCTGCGCCATCGAGGCGAATCGATCCTCTGACGGTCGGCCAGATGCCCATCATCGCCCGTGCCAACGACGATTTACCCGAGGCACTGTAACCAATGACCCCAAGCGCGCTCCCTGCCCGTAAGCCGAAGCTGACATCGGAAATAACCAGGCGCTGACCCGCCGGCGGCCCGCTCGCCAGTCCTTCGACAGTGACTTGTTTGGTAGGAGCCGCGAGCGCAAGGGGGGCTGGAATCTCAGGAATGGTTTTCAGCAGGCTCGAAAGCCGCGCCCAGCTCTGCTGAGCAGACACGAAACCACGCCAATTTCCGATCGCCGCTTCGACAGGCGCCAGGGCGCGCGAGGTCAATATCGAGCCGGCGATGATAATTCCCGAAGAGGCCTGCCCTTGGATGACCAGGATTGCGCCGGTCGCGAGCGTTCCCGATTGCAAAGCAATACGGAAAATCTTCGACAAGGTCGCATATCCATTGCCGACATCCGATGCCTGCCGGGTGATGGTTCGGTATTCACTGTTCTTGCGGTCCCAGATTTCGGCCATCGTCCCCGCCATGCCCATGGCGTGAATAACTTCGGAGTTGCGGATCGAGGTCTGCGCGAAGGCATTTCGCATATTGGCGGAGTCAGACTGCTTTTTTGAGAGCGTACGCGTTCCCTGATTTGTCAGGAACGTCAGGATGGCGAGAACCAGCGATCCACCGATCGCGATATATCCGATCGCCGGATGAAAGAGAAAGCAGATCACGATATAGAACGGCAGCCAGGGCAGATCGAACATCGCTGTCGGGCCCATGCCGGACAGGAAGGTTCGGATCTGGTCGAAGTCGCGCAACGGCTGAAGCCCGTCGCCGCCGATTTTGACCTTCAACGGAGCCTTGATCAGCGCCCGGAACACGCGCCCGTTCACCATCTCGTCAAGCGCTCCGGCAACACGCACCAGCATCCTGCTTCGCAGAACCTCGAACGCTCCTTGAAAGGCGTAAAGCATTAACGCAAGTATTGCCAGGACAGCCAGCGAAGGTATGCTTTTGCTGGGAATGACCCGGTCATACACCTCAAGCATAAAAAATGAGCTTGTAAGGTATAGGATATTGATAAGCGCGCTTGCTATTCCAATGAAAACAAGCCCCCCCTTGCATTTCCTCAATGCTTTGGACGGCTCGCTGACATCAGCTGCTGAACTCTGAAACACGAAGTAATCCCTCTCTTACCGCATCGCACGAAAGCAAATATGCCGCCGCGCACTCCAGCTCCGGGTCCATCACGCCCGATCAATGACACGACTGCCTTGGACCCCGACACCGGCGCCGGACCCGCTTGCAAGCCCACGACCTATTACATGAATCCAACCAAAAAGTGACCAAAATTCCAATTTATATCGAGCGGCTTCAGGGATTCTGACTTGACGCTACGCTAAATATACCAACCTAAGCAAGTGAAAATCGCAAATTGCCCAACAACGGCGCAGAGGGATGAACGTGTTGCGCGCATATTCGCGACGTTTACTGGGGCGTTAACTATAAATTCAATCTATAGTTCATTTTTCCTTTGAACGGCGGAAATATTTTTTTATCCGCATCTCCCCGGCCTTCGACCGCCGACACCCCTTCATCATAAAGCTTTCAAGTCTTGAACAGCGGGGCCGGCGCTCTCTAAATTTGACGTGATTTCAAACCAGCAGGTGCGGCGCTTGGCTGCTATGGAACGCGTCCACATTGATATACACGCCGAGCGAGTCGGTATCGATGTGAGAAGCGCCGTCGGAAATCTTGTATTGGAAGGATTCACTGACCTTTCCGCTGAGACCGGCGATTTTCACCGCATCGACCGTATAGGTGTAATCACCATCGCTCTCCACGTGGATGACGCCGTATTTCCCGGTCAGCGTCAGGCCATGCTTATCCACTGCACTGTCACCGAAGCGACGGAGCAGCACGGTTCCATTGATTGCGCTATCGTTTTCGAGGAGGTTGCCATGATAGGCGCCGCCCGTATCCGTGGAGATTTTCAGGCTGTCATGGGCTGCGACAATCCTGGGAACGGCGACGGTGGGTGCGGTCGGAACCTGCGCTTCGTCCGTTGGCGGAGGAGTGCTTGTCTGCGTCGGTGTTGACGGTTCGACCTGCGGCTCCACAACCGGCGTGGTAGGCGTCTCACTGTTGGACGGGGTGTTGCCACTCGTGGCGTCGAGTTCGGCCTGCGCTTGCTCCAGGGTCTTATTGTCGTTGATCAAGAAGGTGCTCTGGAGAGCAATTGCGACCGGCATTGTCAGGGTCGACACCACGCTGTCGATGATATTATCATAGAAAGAGCCGGATGCAGGCCTGTCGACCTTCAGCGCCGAGGACGACAGGTCGTCAAAGACATTACCATGAATATCGATATCCGTGCGTGTATAACTTGGGTAACCTGCAGCGCTGATCGACACGCCCCAGACGCCGTCATGAATATAGTTTCCACTGATATCGTAATTTGTCGCATTGCCCTGATCGCCAAGGCCGATACCGTAGGACCAACTATAGCCGCCGTATCCCGAGATGTCGTTGTCGTGGATGGCGATATTCGTGCCCGCGTTGGCACCTATCCCGAAACCGCCGCCGATCACGGTGTTGTCCTCGACTGCTGCATTTACAGCCCGAACAAGCACCAGGACGCCCTTTGCGCTATTGGTCTCAGTCTGCTCTAGGTGGTTACCCTTGATCAGGATATTGCTGCTGTCGTTCAACTGAACGGCGTCTGCCGCAGCGCCCTGGCTGTTGATGACCAGATTATTGACGATGGTAACGCCAATCACTTTATCCATCCAGATGCCGTCTCCATTTACCCCGGAAATCTTGCTGTTCTCGATGGTAATGTTCTGGCTGCTCTGAAAATTGACGGAACCGGGTTTGCCGGCAAGTCCGGTATTTTCGACCTCGACGTTGCGGACGGTCCAGTTGGAGACATTTCCCGCATATATCGCCGCACCGCCGGTATCAGCAATCTTGATGTTCTCCACGATGATGTTTGAAGCCTTCGAGCCGTGGATGCCGTCATTGCTACTGTGAATAACTGGCACATCGCCAACGCCGTAACTGCCAATTGTAATCGGAGAGCTGACAGTGCCGGAGTATTTCAGGTCGAATTGCTCGTTAAACACGCTTCCGGCGGCAAGCAGCACGCTGTCACCCGGCTTTAACCTCAAGGATTCGACAGCGGAAAGTGTCGCGAAAGCCGACTGCTCGCTCACCCCACTGTTCTGATTGGATCCTGTTGCCGAATTTACATAGTAGACGGTCACGCCGTGATCTCCCAAAGATACTGGAAAATCTTTTACCCGCGGACCTCTCTCTGCCTGCTAAAATGGAACACTAAAATGCGTTCTATCTCGCGATAATTCTTACGCTCTTCACAAAACATCTTCGTTTATCGAATATTTTGCATTGCAACAAAAATTGCGTCGCACAGTTATGTGCGATGCTACCCAATATCTCTGGTGTAAATAATATTATTCTCCACGCATCGCATATTAGTTTACGAAAATTGCGTTTCGAGAGAAACATTACTTGATAAGCAAATGTTACAAATCATGACATCAGTTTCTGCGAAAAGCAGACGCCGGTGCGGGAACCGAAGCAAGACTGAGATTTCAGGCTGTAGCCCGTAGTGATTATATCAACATCTCATCTGCAAATAAGCACCTCCGGGTATTCTTATAAATTGCCCCTGAATAAACATTCTTCTCCTCTGAAGAAACAGATGTCCGAATCTACCATTTGGTATTCTCACTTATTATTAACGTAATAATTACCATGCGTTTCATCGCCTTATGCGTGTTACAGGTGTGTCATTATTGTACAATACACCCAAAAATGTTCACTTGCTGTTAATTGCACCTTGACTCTCAGTATTAAGATATCCTTAATCGACCAGCTCGCTAAAGGTCAGAATTGACCTAGCAAAGAACAATTCGAGGAGAGACAGTAATGGCTATTCATGCAACAGATGATAGTGCAACATTCCTGGAAACCGACGCTATTTCCGGAAATCTTCTGGCCAACGATACATCCGATGGGAACTTGTTCCTTCGTTTCTTCGATCAGCAGGGCGTTGGCTCCAAGCAAGGCAACAGCCAGGTCACCGAGATCCAGGGCGATTACGGCACCTTCTTCGTCAAGCCGGACGGCAGTTACACCTATGTTCTGAGCGACGCTGCCAAGGTCGGCTTCACCAATGGTGAATTGCTCCAGGAGAAGGTCTCGTACAAGATCTCTGATGGTGCCGGTCACACCGATGTCGGCCTGTTCACCCTGAATATCCAGGGCGTAAGCCAGGTAAAGCCGATCGCTGTCGACGACAACTACAGCTTCACCGAAGGCGACGCCATCAGCGGCAACGCGTTGGACAACGACATTGCTGGCGACAATGGCCACCTCTTCCTCCGCCTATTCGGCACCACGACCGTAAACGGCGACCCGAGCGCAACAACCGACGTCGCCGGTACGTATGGTACGTTCCATGTAAAAGCGGATGGATCATTCACCTATGATCTGACAGCAGATATCGCTCCGGGGGATCAGGTCACGGAAACCATCCAGTTCTACAAGATCTCCGACGGCGAAGGCCACACCGACGCCGGCGTTCTGACACTCAACATCACTGGCGCGGACGCAGAAGTCTGATCATCAGTAGCCAATCAAAAAGCAACGCCCGCCGCGCAGACTGCGGGCGTTGTTTTATGCAAGTTGAATTCGGCCAAGAGAAAGAGCCGTAGCCGCTCAGCCTGTCGGCCAAAAGCTTGGAACTTCTATAAACCAGCCTCGATGATTACTTGCTGCAGCGCTGACGGAACCGCGCCGTCGCGGCCTCTCCGACGCTCGTCCAGCTTCGATCGAAGATCGGGCGAAGCTGTGGGCTGATCTCTCTTATCGTGGCATTGACCCTGCAACGATCGCCCCGTTTCAGCATGGTCATGAGATCGCTATCGAGCGCGCGCTCTGCCGCGGCGAGTGTTGCATCGGTGAAATCGTTCCAGAAATAAAATCGCGTCAGGATCATTACCTGGTCGTACGGCGCAAGCGCAACCGAACGCTTCATCATTCCCGCGATCGAGACCGGCTCTTCCGCAATTGTCGACTGCACGGCCGCAAGACGAAGCCAAAAATTGCTGTTCGTCGGCATACACGAAAGCGCATGCCGCAGATACTGGCGCGCACTCGAGGCCGCAGCGGCCCAGCCGTCGTAATTGAGATTGACATTCTGCCGATCGAGTTGCGCCAGAACGAGGGTTACGCCAGCAGCCACGATGTCGGATCGACAATAGTGTCCGTCAACGACATCGACACTGCGCGACGCATATTTGGTCACGACATCATCCGCAACGGTCTCGCCACGCTCGATCCTTTCGGCGACGATCGAGATGCTGGCCGTTCTTATCGAGGCGTAGAGCTCTCGACCGGCCAGCACCACCAAGACGACGGTGACGATAATGAAGGCGATCCTGGTAATCGAAACGGACTGACTGCGGAACATCAGCTTTCGGTATAGTATCGCGAATAACGCTTATAATAATATTCGCTCGAACCGAATGTCCGGTAGAGTTTCATCTGCGACGGGTCGACCTTGGTCAAGATAGTACCGACGCATTTCGCATAGAGTTCCGGCTCGGACAGCAGGGTCGATTGCACGACCTTGCGCGATGTCTTTCCCCACTCGATAACGAAAACCACCGCATCGAGCTTCGAATTGATGGCGCGCGCGTCCACAACCGGCGCCAAGGGTGGCAGGTCGACGATAATATAATCGAAGCTTTGACGTGCCGTTTCAAGAAGCTGATCCATGCCGCGTGACGCAAGCAGCTCCGACGAATGCGGAACACGATACCGTGCCACCGTTGGCAAAAATGCGAGCTTGGTTTTGGGATCGAGAAGAATCAGATCCTTGAGCGGACGGCTGTCGACGATCGCCTCGAGCAAGCCGGCCTCGGCATGGCGGCCGATCGCCCGGGTGGCACCGGGATTGCGCATATCGCCGTCGATAAGCAGGCAACGCGCACCCTGCATTGCCAGGAGTTTTGCGAAATTGATGGATGTCGTCGACTTCCCCTCGCCCGGCAAGCTCGACACGACGCCAATGACCTTGCAGCGCTGATCGGCAGCACTGAGGTCGATGGCAATCTTGGCGCTTCGAAGCGTCTCGGCAAAGGCCGAGAGCGGATGCTCCTCGACATAGGTCGTGGTCTTCCCGCCCCTGGCGATGCTTCGCGGATTGCTGGGATCAACAAGCGTCGGATCGTCGACGTTATTTTCAATCAGCGGCATGACACCGAGAGACTCGACATCGAGCACGTCCCGGACATCATCGCCGGTGCGGAAGAACCGATCCCGGAATTCGCGGAAAGCAGCTATACCACTTCCAAATGCACATCCCACGAACATCGCGAAAGCAACGACGAGAGCTCTCCTCGGAGCGCTCGGCTTCGTCGGCGTCTCCGCCGTCGTGATGATGCGCGCAGCGGTAATCGGAAAGCTCTGCTGTTGAATTGCTTCCTGGTAGCGCGTCAAGAAGCTCTGATAGAGATTCTTGTAGGTATCGCGCGTGCGCTCGAGCTCGCGAAGCTGCACCTGCGTCTCGCCAGCCGTTGCGGCCACGCCCGTCGCCTGTGTAACACTGTCGCGCAAAGAGTTTTCCCGCGATTTCGCGACCTGCAGCTCGCTTTGGTAGCTCTCGGCGATGCGGTTCAACTCATCGAACATGAGCCTTTTATATTCTTCCATTTCCGCACGAAGCCGAACCGCCTGGACGTGATCGGGACCGAGCCGCGCCTCGATTTCGGTCTCGAGCTTGGAAGCCTCCAGATATTTCTTGCGCAGGTCGTTCGAAATGGAGCTGTCGAGCACGTCCGTGACGATCGCATCGGTCTGCTTGGCGTCGATGATCGACTTGACGCGCGCATATCTTGCCTCGGCCTTTGCCGTCTCGGCCTGCGCATTGATCAATTGGGTATTGATCTCGGAAAGCTGCTGCTCGCTGATCAGCGTACCGGATCCGGCCTCGACAAGCCCATGCTCGCCGCGGAATTTCTGAACCGCAAGGTCGGTGTCCAGCGCCTGCTGCCGGAGCTCTTCGATGCGCTCCTGCAGCCATTGGCCGGCCCGGCGCGTCGCCTCGTATTTCGAATTGAGCTTGTCGACCAGATAGACGTCGGCGATCCCAGCCGCGATATCACGCGCTAGGTCGGGCGACTGCGCGGTATAACTGACATCGAGGACGTAGGAGCGGCCGACGCGTTCGACATCGATATTGCCTGCGACAGTCTCGGCAGCGCCTCGCCGCCTCATTTCCGGATTAGGTGCTACGGCTGCGTCATCGGCAAACCACGACCGAAAATTCATAAAGGATTTCAACGTTGAGACAGAAAAAAGCGAGCTTTTCGGTCCCATGAACTCCGGATTGTCGACGAGTTTCAGCTTGTCGACAACAGCATAGGCGATGGTGTCGGACTTCAACAGCTCGACCTGACTGAGGACAGTGCCTTCGTCATCGTCCATCTGGCCGAAAGCCGCCAGCTGGTTGATCACCTGACTATCGCTGCGGTCGATCAGCACGCTAGTGTCGGCGGTGTAGACAGGCACCGAAGTCAACACATACACAATGCCGAGAATGGCAAAGGCGAAACCGCAAGCCGCAACCATCCGCCACTGTCGGCGGGCGATTGCGATGAGCTTGTCGAAATCGATGAAATCAGCATCATTTCCGGTATCGCGGGAGGGGTCGATACGCGGCGTAAGTTTATCTGGCGATAGCAATTTCGATCTCCAACAAAGGCGTCAAGCGCTAAGATCTAAGGGCAATTCCAGCTATTGTATGACCGGGACACTCTGACTCGTCGACTCCGTCGGATCGGTAGACGACTGCCCTCCCGCTCCGGCGCTGACGATCGTCGTCGTTGAAGTCGACGATGAATCATCCGAGCCGGCATTCGAAACCTTCAGCGTACCCGCAGTCGTCGCAGCGCCGTCGAACGGCGTACCATCGTCCGCTCCAGGCCCCGTTTGTCCAACTTGCCCGTCATTGCCGATGCCGGAGGCGGCGGCGGCACTTGCACCCGGGCCGAGCGCCGCGGTCCCGCCTTCGGCAAGGACCTTTGCAAAGGCTGCAAGCAGCGGCGCCAGGTTCGGATCGGCGCTCGCCGCCTCGGCAACAGCCTTTTCGATCGCTAGCTTGTATTGCGGATCCGTCACCTGGCAGCTGTTTGCAGCCCGCCCGAGACCGGAGCCGATCGCCGCCATCTGTGAGGCACTGGCCTTCTTGGCCTGGTCGATCACCGGCGACAGCGCGTCATTGCTGCTTCCGACCAGCGCGCGAACACGCGAGGACAGAACCAACGGATCGGACATGTCGAGCAGGACGGCGGGGCTAGCCGTAAATCCGCTGACATCGACGGAAGTCAGATTTGCCGGTCCTAGGCAGGCTGCCGCAAAGGCGCTTGAATTCATGCCGACATACATCGCGACGGCAATTCCGCTATATGCAAGTTTACGATAAACAGCCGATCTTGCCATAACCACAATTTCCTTCATCAAATCCGCTATAAGCCTCCGGCATCGATCATTCAGACCGATGCCGGCGACCTATTTCAATCAATTTCCAAGATCCTGTACCGCGTTACGGGTATCATTCGCATCGTCGGTCACTCCGGAAACAGTGGATGATACCGAGTTCACGATGTCAAGGAACTTGACCAGTTCAACAGAGTCCGAATTGGAAATATAGATAATATCCTTGTCTTCCATCTTGAACTGCTGAACAGCAAACAAGGTTGCCGGGTCGCGCATATTCGCACGGATGATCACCGGAACCATTTCACCCGCAAATCTCGTCGTGTCCACGTGCATCGCTTGAACCGTTTTCTTCGGGACAAGACGATAGAGCAAGACCTGAGCGGGATCGGCGCGGTCGTCGCGCAGGCCGCCCGCCTTGGCGATTGCCTCTCCAAGGGTCAGGTTGGACTCTTCGAAATCGAAGCGACCACTGGTGCCTGCGGCGCCGAGCATAAGAAAGGTACGGCGCTCATGATCGATCGAGATCGTATCATCCGGTGCGACATAGATATTTTCGGCCGGGTTCTTCAACAGCGTAGTGTAGGCGACGGTTGCCGTCTTGCCGCGGCGCTGCAGCGTCACATTCGTTTCGATATTGTTGGTCGTCAAACCGCCCGCGGCGGAAATGACATCGAGAACACGCTCACCCGCTGGGCTGATCTCAACGCGCTGGGGATTGTTGACATCGCCGAGGATGGCAACCTGGCTAGAGCGGCTTGTCGTTGTCGTAATAACCACCTGCGGTTCGATCGCGCGGCTCGCCAGGCGATCCTCAACGTCCTGCTCTACGGTCTCCTTCAGGCGACCGGCAGCCGGAACCCGACCCGCATAGGGAATTGTGATCGTTCCGTTTCTATCGATGGTCTGCTCTGGCAGCGAGATGTAATTGCCGGGTCGGCTACCTGCATCGGACGGAATGAAGAGGCCGCCGGACTGAGCCTCGAAGATGGCAACCGAAACGACATCGCCGTAACCGAGCGGAATTTCGGGCGCTCCGCCTCGACCACCACCAAACCCTTTGAACGAGGTCGGCTGGGGAGCGGTAAAATACGACAGGACGTTCTTGCTGAGATCAACCAGGGCGTAGTCGATACCGACACGACGTTCCTTCGTTGTCACTTTCACCGCCGCATCTCGATCAACGTCTTTGTGATCGGGACCGGATCTTGGCAACGAGGTGCAGCTTGCCAATATAGTCGTTAGCGCTACAACAATGGCGACGCGTGTACTACCGATACGAGAACAACCCATAGAATACCCTGCGTTTACGCCCCTGAAGCTACTGCCCCGCGATCTGACAAAATACAAGACAATCCCCGATCAATAACACTGAAAGCCGATTAACATTCCCCTAACTGTGGCAGGCTGGCAACGCCGAGCCCCTTAGGAAGCGAAAAACGACTTCGGTCCGACTTTTCTTGCGTCGCAACAATCCGAAGGCTGCACCCGCTATAAAATTTCTTGGGTTTCAGAGTCAACCGTTCGCACCTGCACAATCGATCTTTTCCGAAAATCTTATTAAAATCCATCCATTTAAACTTTACGTGGTTAACGGCCGCTCATATGCCATGTCCGCCTCTCCGTTGCTACGGCCGAGGCATATCGCGACAACCGCACTCAGGAAGGCGGAGTAAAACACCGCAAAACCCGGTATCTGCAGCGAAAAATCGACCGCCGCATGAAGGGCGACCAAAACGGTCGCCGCTAGGCCAAGAAGAACATAGTGCCGGAGACGCCGTCTTTGGGCGAGCCCGTGCCAGAACACTCTGGCAAGCACCGAGAATGCAAGGACTGTCGCAATGGGGAACAATATTCCGAGGCCCAGAAATCCTTCGAGATAGAAATTATGCGCACGGTCGAAGACTCCGAAAATACCGCAAGCCGGATCGCGGTAGGCGGAAAACACGGTCCGGAAGGTTCCGAGCCCCGTTCCCGTCAACCAATGATCCGAGATGGCACGCCATATGCCCGGCAGAATGCAAAACCGATCATCATCCTCGAGTCGCCGCTCTTGCGCACGCAAAATCGCCTGGCCCGCAAACACGGTCAGCAACAATACGACGAAACCAATCGCCGAGAGGAGCTTCAGCATCGAACGCCATCTTGGCGCCGGTCTCAGATGACGCCTTGAGCCGTTCCAATTGATGACAAGCCATGGAAAATAGACGAGAGCGGCAACAAAGGTCGCAAATATCCCGGCGCGGGAGCGGCTCAGCATCAGCGCGGTGAAGCATGCGCATAAGAACAGGATATAGATCCACGATCTCAAGAGAAGAGCGTTTCGGCCCGGCTCGCCGGGCGGATACTTCGAATAGGCTCGGGTAATGTCCCTGACCAGGGTCAGCATCAACAGCGTTCCAAGCCCGAGGAAGGTCGCAGCAGTATTGCGGTTGACGAAGACCGCAGTCAGGCTGTCGAGGTAGGCGTGTTTTTCGACGACGATCAAAATTTTGGGAAACAGCAAAAACTGGATCAGGCCGAAAACAGCGATGATACCCGCCGCAAGCCCGAGCCCGGTGAGCACTTTCCTCGCGCGCTGATCGGTATCGCATAAGAGAAGCCCGGTCAGGAACGTGACGAAAGGCAGCGCGACCCAGAGGATCGACGCGAGCGTGTCGGCCGGTTCGACCGAGATCGCCGCGGACCGGGCACCTGCAAGGTCACGCGCAGCATTCCAGGCGGGATTTGCCAACCGATTGGCGGGCAGTTCGATGGTTTGGATGAACGCCCAGCCCGCCAGGACGACGAGTAGAAACAAAGCGATACTGAAAACCCATCTGCTTTGTCTCGGCTCTCTAAACAGCAATCCCGAAATGATGGCGAGGGCAAACATCCCGATCGCGGCAAAGGCGAAGGGAAAGGGTGTAACGCTCCCGAACGGTATGAGCGTCAATATAACGAGGCCGATGAAGGCAAAAAGCAAAACCTCTCGCAAGACCTGCTTATTGATGAGGTTGGAGAACATGTGAATTCGTTTACCAGAGTAGGCGGCGACCAAAGCCATTACAACCGAAGAGATTAATTTACTCGTTCTAACATAAGTTGAACATCAAGCGCTTGCGTGCTAAAGTGTAACAGAATTCCACATCGTTTAAAATTGTCGCGAAAGGTTTAAGCCAATCGAGACAAGGCCCGGCTATGCTCCTTCCAAGCAGCAGAAACGGGACAGATATTCTGCGCCCAATACTTGGCAGATCATCAGATCGCCATGCCATTGACCGAGAAAAAAGGCAAGCCTGATCTCAATCGGTTGCCCGTAACGGGGATTTAAGAGATGAAGAAAACAGTCGTTACACTTCTGGCACTGGCCTTTACAGCAGGCAATGCATGCTCGGCATTTGCCGCCGGTCCCGCTGGTTTTGCCCGCGGTCTGACCGGTAATTCGGCGGTCAGTTATATCTCTGAAAAAGGCAAGATCATTCCGCCTTTCGCCCAGGTGCTGTTCTGCGCCCAGAACCCGACCGAATGCCGCGACAACAATGGTTTGGCGGTCGTTGCGATGACCGACAAGCAAATACTGCAACTGAAGGACGTCAACACCGCCGTCAATCGTACGATGATCGGCCGGAACGACTCCCGCAACGAACTGAATGGCGACGTCTGGAAGGTGAATGTGCGCAGCGGCGACTGCGAAGATTTCGCTTTGACCAAGCGCAGCCGGCTGATCGCGATGGGCTGGTCGTCGCGCGCTTTGCGGATCGCGACGGCATATACGCCCTCCGGTGAAGGACATGCGGTCCTCGTCGTCAGAACCGACAAGGGCGATCTCGTCCTCGACAACAGGAAAAGCAGCATCAAGAACTGGCGCGATACCGATCTGCGCTGGGACAAGATTCAATCGGGAACAGACCCTTACGTCTGGTACCGGCTATAACAGCCGAGGCAGCGACATAGACTGATTGATCCTGATTCCGGATTGAAGTCGAGCCTGCTCTGACGAGCCGCTCGACTTGTCATATCGCCCACACAAACCTATGTTTTGGCTATCGACGGGGCAGCGCGCAACAAGTTGCGGTGCCCGGAGTTCGATTTCCGATGTGGGTTTCAGGCGATCTTCGGTATTGTCTTTTCGTCCAGATTAACTATGACGAACTCATGCTGCGACGCAGCATGACGTTCTACTCTAATGATTTGAGGGAAATATGCGCATCACGATGATTGGATCAGGCTATGTCGGCCTCGTTTCAGGCGTTTGCTTTGCGGATTTCGGCCACGACGTCATCTGCGTCGACAAGGATCTGAGTAAGATCGAAGCCCTTCGCGAAGGCCGCATTCCGATCTACGAGCCGGGTCTGGAACAGTTGGTCGCCGAAAATACCAGCACCGGCCGGCTGTCGTTTTCGACGGATGTCGGCGAAAGTGTCCGCAGCGCCGATGTCGTGTTCATCGCAGTCGGCACGCCGTCCCGGCGCGGCGACGGCCACGCAGACCTTTCCTATGTCTATGCCGCTGCACGCGAGATTGCCACCTATGTGGAAGGCTTCACCGTTATCGTCACCAAGTCGACGGTGCCGGTTGGCACAGGAGACGAGGTCGAGCGCATCATGCGCGAAACCAATCCTGCGGCGGATGTCGCCGTCGTTTCCAATCCGGAATTCCTGCGTGAAGGTGCGGCGATCGAAGACTTCAAGCGTCCCGACCGTATCGTCGTCGGCCTGAACGACGACCGGGCGCGCGAAACCATGACCGAGGTCTACCGCCCGCTCTATCTCAACCAGGCCCCCTTGGTCTTCACCACCCGCCGCACCTCCGAACTGATCAAATATGCGGCCAATGCCTTCCTCGCGATGAAGATCACCTTCATCAACGAGATCGCCGATCTCTGCGAACGGGTCGACGCAAACGTCCAGGACGTTTCGCGCGGAATCGGTCTCGACGGCCGTATCGGCTCCAAGTTCCTGCATGCCGGCCCAGGCTACGGCGGTTCGTGCTTCCCCAAGGATACGCTTGCCCTTGCCAAGACGGCGCAGGATTACGACGCGCCGATGCGTCTCATCGAGACGACGATCTCGATCAACGACAACCGCAAGCGGGCGATGGGACGCAAAGTCATTTCGGCCGTCGGCGGAGACATTCGCGGCAAGAAGATCGCGATCCTCGGCCTGACCTTCAAGCCGAACACCGACGATATGCGCGACAGCCCGGCGATCGCAGTCATCCAGACCCTGCAGGACGCCGGCGCGCAAGTGGTCGGCTACGATCCCGAGGGCATGGAGAACGCCCGCAAAGTAATCGAGAACATCGAATATGCGAGCGGTCCCTATGAAGCGGCTGCTGGTGCGGATGCGCTTGTCATCGTCACCGAATGGAACCAGTTCCGCGCGCTCGATTTCAGTCGCCTGAAGCAGTCGATGCGCGCTCCGATCCTGGTCGATCTGCGCAATATCTACCGCAGCGACGAAGTCCGCAAACACGGCTTTACCTATACCGGCATCGGCACCAACCTTTATCAGGAAACGACCGGCGCCTGAGATAGCCTCCTGAACATCTGATCGTCCTGACGCCGCGGAGCATAATCCGCGGCGTTTGGTTTTGAGCATGATGCCGAAAGTGCAAGCGTTTCGGACGACACCATGCTCGCCGAATTAAAGAATTCCGACCCGCGTTCCCTTTATCGTCAGCACGGTCAGCCGGCCGGTCGCCGAAACCGCAGTGTCGATGCCGATGCGTTGCGGACCGAATGTCGGGATTCGCGCCGGGGTATGGCCGTGGATCACCAGGACAGGAAGCTGCGGCCCTTCATCCAGGAAGGGCTGACGGATCCACATGAGGTCGCTGTCTTTCTGCCTCTTGAGGTCGATGCCCGGCCTGATGCCCGCATGAACGAAGAGGATCCTTCCCATCCGCAGCATGACCGGCAGCGATTCGAGAAATTGGATATGCCGCTCGGGTATCATATTGCGAATGACGCGGGCGATTGTTTCGCTTCCGGCCGCCGACTGCAGCAGATGCTCGATATCGATACCGTATGAGTGCAGCGTCTCCGTTCCGGCAAAGCCGAGCCATTCAAGAATGCGCGCCGGTTTGCGACAGAGATTCACCAGCTCCGCGTCATGATTGCCGCACAGGACGAAACGTTGAAACCCCGGCGGCGGGGTCCTGCTCAGGAATTCCAGCACCGCGCTCGAATCCGGCCCGCGATCGACATAATCGCCGAGCATGACGATGAGCTTCGGCCCCGGAATGCGCGCGGCATCCTCCTCGATGCGGCGATGTGCCTCGACGAGTTCTTTGTAACACCCGTGAACATCGCTCATCGCGTAGACCGCAGCGAATTCGCCTTCGGCAAACGTCAGCCGAGCGCGTCTTTTACGGTTGCCAGCCAGTATCGGTATCTGTTGTCGCCACGGCGCTAGATAGTCAAACATGGAACCCATTTATGAGACCCGACCGAATGGCGGGTTGTCGGAAACAATCCATCTCTTATCCATCGCTGTAACGGCATGAGGCTCAGTGTCCATAAGAATTTGGCCTGATCGCGGCCCCACCGAAGTTATGCCCGAACCAATTGCCACATTCAGAGTGACATAGTCCCTCGCCATTTGCTGCACCGCCTGCGCCAGCTTCGCCTGACTGGTCGCGACCGAACGCTGCGCATCCAGCACATCAAGCAAGGAGGATTGCCCATCCTTGTAGCTCCCGATTGAAAGCGCAAGAGTCTCCTGCGTGGTCTTCACCTGAGCGTGCGGCGCCCGCGACTCGGCAACGCCGATATTGGCCCTTGCAGCGGCGAGGTCACGCCCCGCCTTGCGGATGTAATCATTCATACTTGGGAGGGTGCCGCGGTTAACATTACGCTATAATTTGCTATATGATGGTTAATCCGGCGTTAAACCGGCGATTATTGCGTTTCTCGCGACGTTATCGGCTAATATTCCCCAAATGGAGGAGCCACAGGTATAGGATTTCCACAGGCCACACCTTCGAAAAAGCTGTAAAAATCAACCATAACGATAGCCATCAGGAAAAAATGAACGTTAAAGAAGATGATGCTTGACGCCCCCGCGGCGCAGCATAATGATGGCGCGTTGCGAGTGTGAATGACATTTCTTGATCAGGAATCTCAGATCCAAAATTGCGGGGTGCAAAGTGGAAACTGCGGTTGATTCGAAACTTATCGAGGCGATCACCTACGACGAAGACAGCCGGCATCTACGGGTCTATCTGACCAACGGTCAGAGGCGAGAATATGAAGGCGTTCCCAAGGGCGTCGTCGTCGGGTTGACGATGGCGGAATCACCGGGAAATTTCTACATGAAGGCAATCAGGGGCAAATATCCTCCTCGCCCCTAATGTCCTATCGATCACGACGATAGGATCCTTGTTTCAGCAAAGATGCGGGACCGGCATTCGCCGGTTCCGCAAACCAGTTTCCCGCCGACCGACGGTGCACGCCGTCAATAACCGCCGAGAAAATCGCGGACCGCATTGATCTCGAGCGGCGCAATCTCGTGACCGCCGGGATGCCAGACCACCCTGATCTCCGCCCCTCGGTTTTTCAGATGTTGGGACAGCGCCTCTGTCATGGAGACGGGCGCGATCGGGTCTCGTTGCCCGGCCGTCATCAGCACCTTTCTTCCCGCCAGCGTCGACTGGGCTTCGGGTTGAAACGGAATGAGCGGGTGCATCAGAACCGCGGCATCGAAGACACCCTTCTCGATCAGGACATTGGCAAGAATATTTGCGCCGTTCGAAAAACCCAGGCCGAGAATATGGGAAGCCTGGTACTCGTCAGCGAATGCCTTGACGTAGGCGGCCATCTTCTCCGTCGCGCGTGAGAGATCGGGCATGTCGTAGACCCCCTCCCCGGTGCGGCGAAAGAACCGCGCCGCGCCATGTTCGGAAACATCGCCGCGCGGCGAGAGAATCGTCGCTTCAGGCAGCAGGCGCCGGCCGAAGTCGAAGAACTGGTTCTCGTCGCCGCCGGTGCCGTGCAGCACCAGCAAGATGGGTTTATCAGGTGCACCGGCATGCAGCCGGTGCACATATCCGGTTTCGGTCATATCGCCTATCCTCACACTTCGAGCGGCTGCAGATGCTGCTCGAGCAGCGCGCGAAGATGGGCGTGCTGTTGCGGCAGTTTCAGGGCTTCGCCAAGATGGGCCGTATCCTCGTCGCGGTCGAAGCCGGGCTCATTGGTCGCGACCTCGAACAGCACGCCGCCCGGCGTGCGGAAATAGATCGCCCAGAAATAATCGCGGTCGATCACCGGCGTGACCTGATAACCGGTGTCCATCAGCGCCTTGCGCACTTCGAGTTGCTTCTCGCGGTTTTCGACGGCGAAGGCGACATGGTGGACGGAGCCGGCGCCCGGAAGGGCGCGCGCAATGTTCGGCATGGTCTCGAGATCGATGAGATGCGCGCCATTGCCGGAAGGCTTGATCAGCCGCTTGACGCCGTCCCTTTCCTCGGCGACCTCGTAACCCATGAACTTCAAGAGTTCGGCCGTGGCGCCCTCGTCCCTCAGCCGCATGGCGACGGAGTGGAAGCCGTAAATGGCATGGTCTTCGTTGATGCCGCCATGTGTCCAGGCCTGGCGGGCGTCATCCTTGACCTCGACGAGCGCGAAGCCATCGCCATCCGGGCCGGAGAAGTTCAGCCGTTTTTCGCCGAAACTTTCCTCAGCCTTAAGGCCGCCGACACCAAGCGCGACAAAGCGATTGCTCCAGAAGCCGAGCGAACCTTGCGGAACGGAAAACACAGTCGTGCCGACTTCGCCGGTACCGGGACGGCCCTGCGCCATCTTCGGGAACGGGAAATAGGTCATGACCGTGCCGGGCGCACCGGTCTCGTCACCATAATAGAGGTGATAGACATCGGGCGCGTCGAAATTCACCGTCTTCTTGACGCGTCGCAGGCCGAGCGCATTGGTGAAAAACTGGTTGTTGGTGCGGGCATCCTGCGCCATCGACGTGACGTGGTGCAGACCCTTGATCTGATCGAGCATGTCAAACCCCTTTCATGCCCGCCGTTGCGGGCTTTCGATGAGGCTAAGATGCGCGCTGAAACTCCCGTAGAACAGACCCGTAGACCAAAACGCATTGTCTTCTTTTAGTGAACGAACGACAAAGTCCGTTCACACCTACGCCCCATGGGGATCGGCCGGCAATTGCCAGTCGATCGGCGCACGTCCGCGCGACTGCAAGAAGGCATTCGCCTTCGAAAAATGCCCGCAGCCAAAAAAACCGTTATGGGCCGAAAGCGGCGAGGGATGCGGCGCTCTGAGCACAAGATGCCGCGTCGTATCGACAAAGGCGGCCTTGCGTTGGGCATAGGAACCCCACAGCATGAAGACTACGGATTCGCATTCATCGTTGACCTTGCGGATGACGGCGTCGGTGAAGCGTTCCCACCCCTTTCCCTGATGAGCAGCCGCCTGCCCTTCCTCGACGGTCAGCACGCTGTTCAGCAGGAGTACGCCCTGCTTTGCCCAATGTTCTAGAAAACCGTGACGTGCCGGCGTTATACCAAGATCCGTCTCCATCTCCTTGTAGATATTGACCAGGGAGGGCGGTATGCGCACGCCCGGCCGGACACTGAAACACAGCCCATGGGCTTGCCCGACTCCATGATACGGGTCCTGGCCGAGGATGACGGCCTTGACGTTGGAGATCGGCGTCAGATCAAGAGCGCGGAAATATTCGCTGCCCTTGGGGAAAATCCGCTTGCCGACCTCTTTCTGCGCGACGAGGAAGGATTTGAGCTGTTGCATGTAGGGGCTTGAAAACTCCCCCTCCAGCGTGGCTTTCCAGCTCTCCTCGAGACTGACGGATGTATCGCTCATCTAGGAAAATCCTTCGCATAGGACGAAACAACGGACACACGGTTCTAACAAAATCAATCTACGCTGCAATGCCTGTCGGCTCGGCAATGGTCTACACCTTCAGAATTCGGTGAGAGAAGATTGCGAGGCTGTCCGAGGCATCGTCGTCCGTATTTAACTATATGATGGCTTTGGTATTTACGCCGGCAGGCGGCCTGAGTAGAACTTTGATGGTGAAATCGGAGCCATGTCTTCCCATGAAATTCGGCACGAGCGGCCTTCGCGGACTTTCAGTCGACCTCAAGGGACGCGCCTCCGCCCTCTACGCCACCGCGTTCGGCAAATATCTGCTGCAGACAGGCAAGGCGCGGACCGGCGACGTCATTCTGATCGGCCGCGATTTTCGCGATTCGAGCCCTGAAATCTCGGGAAATTGTGCCGGTGCGCTTGCCGCGCTCGGCTTCCGGATCTTCGACTGCGGCAATGTCCCCACGCCCGCCCTTGCCCTCTATTGCCTCGACAGCAAGGCCGCCTGCCTGATGGTTACGGGCTCGCATATTCCGGCGGACCGCAACGGCATCAAATTCTATCGCCCGGATGGTGAGATCGACAAATCGGACGAGGCTGCTATCACCGCATTGGCGGCCGAGATCGAGCGAACCGGTGAAACGGTGGCGCAGGCGCCAGCCGAGACGGAGGAGCATGAAGCGATCTGCCGGCAGCTCTTTTTCGAACGCAATGCAGCCCTGCTTCCGCAGGGCGCGCTGTCCGACATGAAGATCGGTGTCTACCAGCACAGCAGCGTCGCCCGTGACCTGCTGGTTGATGTTCTCGCCCATTACGGCGCCGAGATCACCGCTCTTGGACGTTCGGAGAGTTTCATTCCCGTCGACACCGAAGCCGTTTCAGACGAGACGATCACGCTGATGAAGCGCTGGGTGTCCGAGCACAAGTTCGATGCGATCGTCTCGACCGATGGCGACGGCGACCGTCCGCTGGTCGCAGACGAAACCGGCACGCCGTTGCGCGGTGACCTTCTCGGCCTTGTGGCAGCCAATTTCCTCGGCGCCGGCACGGTGGTGACACCGGTTACCTCCAATTCCGGCATCGAGGCCGCGGGCTCTTTCGCCGTCCGGCGCACCCGCGTCGGCTCACCCTTCGTCATTTCAGGCATGGAAGAGGCCGTGGCGGCTGGCAAGGATCATGTCATGGGCTTTGAAGCCAATGGCGGGCTGCTGACCGCAACCGCCTTTGATATCAACGGCCGGAACGTACGTGCCTTGCCGACACGCGATTGTTTTATCCCGATGCTCGCGATCCTGTCGCTCGCAGCCATCCGCAAGCAGCCGCTTTCGGCCGTTGCCGCCTCCTATCAGCTGCCCTTTGCCGCCGCCGACCGCCTGGAGAATTTTCCGCTGGAGACGAGTGCCGCGCTGATGGAGCATCTGCGTGCTTCGGACGAAAATCTCTCGGCTTTCCTGCAGCCGATCGGCGAGGTAGCGACGAAATCCGACATCGACGGACTTCGGGTGACGCTGAGAGATGGCGGCATCATTCATTTCCGCCCGTCCGGCAATGCCCCGGAAATGCGCTGCTACACGGAGGCCGGCAGCGAAGCTGCAGCCCTGGAGCTGCTGAATACAGGGCTCAATCGAATAACAGACTGGGCAGGCGCCCGGTAACATGCGACCAACAAGCCGTCTACTTCAAGGAACCCGCCTATGACGCAGAAAATCGTTCCCGTGATCATGGCCGGCGGCAAAGGCACGCGGCTCTGGCCGCTTTCCCGTGCCACCGCACCGAAACAATTCATCCAGTTCGTCGGCGACAAGACGTTGTTTCAGGAAACTCTTGAACGCGTTTCCGATCCCGAGCTCTATGAAGCCCCGATCGTCGTCACCAATGAGGAATTCCGCTTCCTGGTCGCCGAGCAGGCACGCGAGCTTGCCATCCCGCTCGCTGCAGTCCTGCTCGAACCGGTCGCCCGCAACACAGCCGCAGCAGTGGCCGCCGCTGCAACGCTCGCTGGCGAGCTGTTCGGCAAGGGCACCATCATCCAGATGCTCGCTTCGGATCACGAAATTCTCGCCGACAAGAGCTATTTCGATTGCATCCGCATCGCCCGCGATGCTGCTGCCGATGGCAGCCTCGTCACTTTCGGCATCAACCCGACTGAGCCGGCGATAGGCTACGGCTATATCGAGATCGGCGATGCCCTCAAAAACGGTGCGCACAAGGTCAAGCGCTTTGTCGAAAAGCCGGCACTTGAGAAGGCCGAGCAGATGCTCGCCGACGGCGGCTTCTACTGGAACTCGGGCATCTTCATGTTCCCGGTGACAGAACTTATCGCCGAACTGCAGGAATATGCACCCGATGTGCTGAAGGCGGCCAGCAAGGCCGTTTCGAAGGCGAGCCGCGACCTTGATTTCACCCGTCTCGACGCCGACCATTTCGCCAAGAGCCCCGATATCTCCATCGATTATGCGATCATGGAAAAGACCTCCAAGGCAGCCGTCGTCCCCTCGCCGTTCAAATGGTCGGACATGGGCAGCTGGGATTCAGTCTGGAAATCAGGCGCGCGCGACGACAACGGCAATGTTGCCGCCGCAAACACCACCGTCGTCAATACCCGCAATTCGCTCGTCATGACCCGTGGTGTGCATCTTGCCGTCCAGGGCATGGAGGATGTCGCCGTCATCGCCAGCGAGGACGCCGTCTATGTCGGACCGCTCAAAGACAGCCAGAATGTCGGACAATTGGTCAAGATGCTGGCGTCTTCTTCCACTACCGCGAAATTCACCGAAACCCATCCGACATCTTATCGCCCCTGGGGCGGCTATACCTCCATCTTCAACGGCGACCGCTTCCAAGTGAAGCGTATCTTCGTCACGCCGGGCAAGAAGCTCTCGCTGCAAAAACACCACCATCGTTCCGAACACTGGATCGTCGTCAAGGGAACGGCTGAGGTGACGGTCGGCGAGAACGTGCGGATGCTGCGCGAGAACGAAAGCGTCTACATCCCGCTCGGCGAAGTCCACCGCCTCGCCAACCCCGGCAAGATTCTTCTCGAGCTCATCGAGGTTCAGACGGGCTCCTATCTCGGCGAGGACGACATCATCCGTATCGTCGATGAGTTTGGAAGAACGTAAATCGCAGCCGGAGCGATGGTCGGGCCTTTTCCGGCGCGACCATCCTCACTGTTGAATTTCCTCTTGGGGTTCTCGTAGAATGGATGTACCGACAGACATGACCGGAGATATCCCCCTGATGCGTACCTTGCCCGTCCTCGCCGGATTCCTTGCAATCTTGGTGCCGGGAATGGCGTTTGCCGAAACGGCAAGCATGCGAACCGCAAACGAGTCGGAAATTCGCCAGCACCTGCCCGGTACGTCCGAACTCAAAGAAGCCAAGAACGGCTACGAATATCGCGACGGCAATAAGAATGGCTACAAGATAACCAATGGCCAGGTGTGCGTCCTATTCCCCAGCAAGAAGACTGATTGCGTCAACGTGAAGACCGACGGCAAGAGGTTTCAGATGATCGACAAAAAAGGCGGCCGAACCAGATTCTGATTTGTGGCCCGGCAGATTTCCTTGCCCGGGCAAAATCATTTTGCCGGTGACGCTTCGCCATCCTTGTCGAGAACGAAGTCGGCGATCAGACCCGAGTGGTTCGAGCCGAGGTTGTCATCAAGACGTTTGAGCGATGTCAGATGAAGCGGCGCGCGCGCAAATATGTGGTCGATGGCGATCCCGAGCGCGCCGGCGCCGATCGGCCATGTTGCCGGTTCTGGCGTGATCGTTTTCAGCTTCTGCTCGCGCAGGAAAGCTTGGATGCTCGGGGCGATCACCGAGGAGTTGAAATCACCTGACAGCACCAGAGGCCCGTCGATCGAGCCAAGCGCTTTGCCGAGATCGTCCAATTCAGCCATCTGGAAATCATCGAAGTAGGGTTTGGTCAGGTGCGCCGAAACCAGATTGATGGTCTCGCCTCCGAAGTCGACGCTTGCTATAATGAGCCTGTTTTTTCGCAGGCTGCCCATACTTGCGACCTGCCGGCTGACGAACGGGCGTTTGGAGAGCACCAGCGTATCGCATGTATCCTTCCCGGCATCGCAACCGATATGGTAGGGATAGGCCTTGAACAATTGCTGCAGGTGAAACGTCAGCGGCTTGGCTTCGAGCAGATTGACGACGTCGGCATTCGACGCGATCACCATGTCGGTGATTTCAGTCGAGTTTTTCCAGTTGTCGATCGCGATGTTGAACGACATCAGACGAAAAAGCGGCGGCCTGTCGGTGCCTCTGTCGCCCTGCGAGAACTCGCGCAGCATGATGACGCCGTGAGCGATGAGAAGAATCGAGGCAAGCAGAAGGATAAAGCCGTAAATCTGCCTTTTGATAGCCAGAACGACGAGACTGGCGGCGACGAACACGACGCCGAGGTGAACCTGAAAACTATAAACGAAAGACAGAAGCCAGAAGTTCGTGACATAGCGTAACGACACGATCGCCATGGCAACGGTCAGAAACGCGCAGAGAATCCAATAAATTATATCTCTCATCGATCCTGACCTGCTTGCAGACGACCGGCCGGCCATAACATGCAAGCCAACATGTTGCAATGCAGCATAGCGGCCGGGAGTTGCGGCCGACCGACGGACGATATCGATGGTCCCGCCCTCATCCGGCAAGGCAGCGGCCGACAAGCCGCCGATGGTCGAGAGGATGCTGTGGCCTTCTCGTTCAAAGACCTATCGACTCGGCCTCTTTTTATCTTGTAAGTGGGGTCACGTGATACGGAATCGGCTCTTTGCCGTCAGCAGGGAGCCGAGAAAAGGTGGGAATGCGCTACTTCATTACAGGGACTGCCGGCTTTATCGGTTTTCATCTGGCCAGGCGCCTGCTGCAGGAAGGGCATGACGTCACAGGCTTTGATGGACTCACTCCCTATTACAACGTCAAGCTCAAGGAGATGCGCCATGCCGCACTCTCCCAGTTTCCGGCCTTCAGACCCGTCATCGCAATGCTTGAGGACCGGCCAGCGCTGGAAGCGGCTGTTCTGGCGGCCAAGCCCGATATCCTGATTCATCTCGCCGCACAGGCCGGCGTGCGCTACAGCCTGGAAAATCCAGAAGCCTATCTTCGTTCGAACGTCGAAGGCTCGTGGAACATCATGGAAATTGCGCGGCGCGTCGAAATCCGCCATCTGATGCTGGCCTCGACATCATCGATCTATGGCGCCAATGCGACCGTCCCCTTTCACGAGACCGATCGCGCCGACGAGCCGCTGACCATCTATGCGGCGACGAAGAAATCGATGGAACTGATGGCGCACAGCTATGCCCATCTTCACAAGATTCCAACCACGGCTTTTCGCTTTTTCACCGTTTATGGCCCATGGGGCCGGCCCGACATGGCGCTGTTCAAATTCACCAAGAACATGCTTGAAGGCCAGCCGATCGAGATCTACGGCGAAGGCAACATGAGCCGTGACTTCACCTATATAGACGATCTCATCGAGGCGATCGTCAGGCTATCGGCGGTCGTCCCATCCGAGGAAAATCGCCTCGAAAACACGACTGTCGAAACGCTCTCGCGCCAGGCGCCCTTCCGTGTCGTCAATATTGGCGGAGGCCAGCCGGTCAGCCTGATGGATTTCGTCGAAACCGTGGAAAAAGCGCTCGGCCGTCCTGCCATTCGCAAGATGCTGGCGATGCAGAAGGGGGACGTGCCGCGCACCTTCGCGGCCCCCGATCTGCTCGTTGCACTGACGGGCTACAAGCCGGATACGACCCTGGAGGTCGGCGTCAAGGCCTTCGTCGACTGGTATCTCGATGTGCGCGGCGAACTCGACGCCTAGCGGATGTCGCGCAAAAGTGTGTAGCGGTTTTGCGACAACGACATGCGACGCGCTTTGGGTGCGGATGATCTTAGGCCCTGATCGGCCTAAGATCTGGCTAGGTATCAGCGAAGAAACGTAACTGCCTGCACGGCTTCGACCGCCGTCGAAAACACGTAACCGACGACAACGGTTAGGCTCTGCGAATAGGTCTTGAGCCGGTAGCCCTCGCCCTCGACCGTAGCCGGGCTGCGCAGGACGAAAGGAACGCCTGGGCGCACGAAACCGGCGCGGGTCGTCAACGGAACCTCGGGCGAATGGCCGATGGCGGAGGTGTACATCAGGTCGCGGGCAAGGCTTGCTGGGCCGACGGCGAATGCCGGCTCGGCGGCGGCAGTGATGGTCAGGGTCAAGGCGATGGCGGCAAGAGTTCTGTGCATGCTGAAGTCCCCGTTTGCGGATCGGCGGGCTTTCGGTTTGCCCGGCTCCAAACGATCGATGCGTCTGTCCACGCTTCGGTCGCTTTCATGAGACCACTCTACACATCAGTATTTTCAGGGCTTTTAAGCGGATCGGTCAAATTTTACGAAATTTGATTTTCTGTCCGGAAGGGCTTGACGCACAAAAAATGAGGTCCCGGCCCGCGGTCCGAGTGCGCAACATCGGCAATGACCTGGATGCTGTATCGCAGTCTACAAAATGCGATCCAGCTTCTTGTTGATATGCAGGTTCGGCATCACGCCCGCGCTTTGCGCGGCATGATAGGATTCGCGCGCCGCATCGAATGAGATCGACCACATGATGGCACTGAGCAGCAGCGCGATAATATAAATCTGAATACGCATCGTACCGGCGATACGGAAAGAGCAAGGCAGTTTTGTGTCAAAACATAGCCACAGGGATCACGAGAAGTGGCGGGCTTTTTGTTTTGCAGCCGGTCGGCACCAGACATATTAGTGTCGTGAAAATTAGCGATATTGTAGCGCTACCTGTTAGCAGCCGACCCCGAGGCTTGGTTCCTCTTCCCACCCCGAGAACCCTGAGAGACCCGTTCCCACGGGTCTCTTTGCCTTGTTTCCGAACGTTTTCCAGAGCAGCTTAGATCGCCCTGATCCGAATTGACGCTGAACCGCTGAACGGCACATCTCGATCCCCAATCAGGCCACGCATCCAGCCATGCGAGATGTTACGTTTATTGCCCTTGCATCAGCGAAGGCATCCGCTCCAAAAATATATCAATCGATTGACTTATTTTCTTGTCAATGTTATAAAACTGTCATGACCCAAGAACACGACAACCAGTCACCGGCCTCCGCCCGTGCCGAGATCGCGCGTCAGAAGATGCTATCCGCCGCCCTCGACGTCTTCGGCCGCTATGGCTTCGACGGCGCCTCGACGCGCCAGCTCACGGAAGCGGCCGGCGTCAACCTGCAGGCAATCCCCTATTATTTCGGCAGCAAGGAAGGTCTCTACATCGCCACCGCCGAATATCTGATGATGCGGATCAATACGCATTTCGGTGACATGAGGGCGCGCGTCGGCGCGCATCTGCTGGCGCTCGACGCTGCCGGCAAACCGCTTGGTGAAGCGGAGGCTCGCCATTTCCTGACCGAGATTTTGCAGACCATGGTGACGCTGTTCGTCGGCAAGGAATCCGAATCCTGGGCGCGCTTCCTGATCCGCGAGCAGATGGAGCCGACAGAAGCCTTCACACGGATCTATCAGGGCCTCATGCGGTCGATGATCGAGATGGGCCGGCGGCTGATCGGCGCCATCCTTCATGAGGATCCCGCCTCGGAACATGTGCGCCTGCGCACCTTCACACTTCTCGGCAGCATCCTCGTCTTTCGCGTCGCCCATGCAGCCGTGCTCGCCCAGATGCAGTGGGACGGCGTCGGCCCGGAACAGGTGGAAACCGTGCGCGGCCTGGCTGCAGAACTGGTCGATGCCATCGGCGCATCCAAAGGAAGTGCAGCATGAAACGCATCCTTCCCCTCGCCATCCTTCTTCTCGTTGCGGCAGGTGCCGCCGCCTGGTGGTACGCCCTGCCCCAAAAGCTCGGCTGGTTGCCCGAGGCCAGCCGTGAATTCGTCCTTTACGGCAATGTCGATATCCGTCAGGTCTCGCTCGGTTTCCGTGTCAGCGGCCGTCTCGCTGAACTCCACGCCGACGAAGGCGACGTCATCAAGAGCGGAGACGTTCTCGCAAAGCTCGATGCAGCACCCTATGAATTTGCGGTCCGCTCGGGCGAAGCCAATGTCGCAGCCCTCCAGGCAACGCTCGACAAGCTGAAGGCCGGTCCGCGACCGACAGAGATTGCCCAGGCGCGCGCCGCCTATGACGAAAGTATCGCCGATCTCCGCAATGCCAACCTCGCCTATGATCGCGCCCGCCAGCTGCGCCCGCAGGGCACGATCTCCGAGGCAAGCCTTGATCAGGCGACCGCTGCGCGGGCCATGGCCGCCGCACGCTCCGACTCCGCCAACGAGGCGTTGAAACTGCTCCTGGAAGGCTCCCGTGTCGAGGATATCGCCGCTGCCGACGCCCAATTGAAGGCGGCGCAGGCTACACTCGCCTCGGCCCGCACCTCGCTGGAGGATACCCAATTGCGCGCGCCAAACGACGGCGTCATGCTCTCCCGTGTGCGGGAGAACGGCGCCATCGTTTCCCCCGCCGACACCGTCTTCGTGTTGTCGCTGACAGAACCCGTCTGGGTGCGCACCTATGTCGCCGAGCCCGATCTCGGCCGCATCCATCCCGGCATGAAGGTTGCGGCCACCTCCGATACGGCGCCCGACAAACCCTATGAAGGCACGATCGGCTTCATCTCGCCGGTTGCCGAATTCACTCCGAAATCGGTGGAAACGCCGGAGCTGAGGACAGACCTCGTCTATCGCCTCAGGATCGTCATCGACAAGCCCGGCCCGGATCTGCGCCAGGGCATGCCGGTCACCGTGCGTTTTCCCACGCCGATGGCGGGTGGACAATGACCGCCGCCGAGACCGGCCGGGGCGACAAGCCGCTCGTCCGGATCGACGGCGTCACCAAGCGCTTCGGCGATGCGCCAGCCGCCCTTGACGCCGTCTCCGGCATGATCGGCGGCGGCGCAATCACCGGTCTCGTCGGGCCTGACGGCGCCGGCAAGACGACGCTGATCCGCCTGATGACCGGCCTGATGCTGCCCGACACGGGAACGATGGAGGTTCTCGGCTTCGACACGCGCAAGAACCCCGCCGGCATCCAGGCGGCGATCGGCTACATGCCGCAGCGCTTCGGTCTCTATGAGGACCTTTCGGTGCAGGAAAATCTCGATCTCTATGCCGATCTGCGCGGCCTGCCGAAGAGCGAACGCGCAAGCGCCTTCGACGAGCTGCTGACCTTCACCGATCTCAAGCGTTTCACCGGCAGGCTGGCGGGCAAGCTCTCCGGCGGCATGAAGCAAAAGCTTGGCCTTGCCTGCGCGCTTCTGAAGAAGCCGCGGCTGCTGCTACTCGACGAGCCGGGCGTCGGCGTCGATCCGATCTCGCGCCGCGATCTCTGGAAGATGGTCGAGAACCTGACGAAGGAAGGCATCGGCGTCCTTTGGTCGACCGCCTATCTCGACGAGGCTGAAGCCTGCGACCATGTGCTGCTCTTGAACCAGGGAAAGCTGCTGTTTTCGGGAAAACCTGATGACATGACCGGCCGCGTCAGCGACCGGGTTTTTCGCGTCTCGGGCATGACAGGGCGCCGCCGGCAGGTGCTTGCCGGGCTTCTGCAGGCCGATGGCGTCATCGACGGCGTGATCCAGGGCGAAGCGATCCGCCTCGTCGCCGCCAAGGACAAGAAACCGGATATCGGCTCGGCCGGCGATGGTGCAACGCTCGCCCCTGCCCCGCCGCGCTTCGAAGATGCTTTTATCGACATGCTGGGTGGTGGTCCTGGCGGCCGCTCGAGGCTGGCCGAGGCGCAAGAACCGACGAAGGGCGATGACGACCGGCCGGTGATTGAGGCCAAGGGGCTGACCAAGCGCTTCGGCGATTTCACCGCTGCCGACAATATCAGCTTCGATATCCGCCGCGGCGAAATCTTCGGCCTACTCGGCCCGAACGGCGCCGGCAAATCCACCACCTTCAAGATGCTCTGCGGCCTGCTGAAGCCGACCGGCGGCGAAGGCCGCGTTGCCGGTTTCGACCTTCGCCGCGATGCCGCCGAGGCCCGCAACCAGCTCGGCTATATGGCGCAGAAATTCTCGCTCTACGGCGATCTGACCGTCATGCAGAACCTTGAATTCTTCTCCGGCGTCTATGGCCTTCGCGGAAAACACCGGCGCGAGCGCATCGATCTCATGGCCAGTATCTTCGATTTCGGTCGCCATGTCAGCCAGCCGGCCAAGGACCTGCCACTCGGCCTGAAACAGCGGTTGGCGCTCGCCTGCGCCGTCATGCACGAGCCGCGCGCCCTCTTCCTCGACGAGCCGACCTCCGGCGTCGATCCGATCACCCGACGCGAATTCTGGACGCATATCAACGCGCTGGTCGAAAAGGGCGTCACGGTGCTCGTCACCACCCACTTCATGGACGAGGCGGAATATTGCGACCGCATCTCGCTGATCTATCGCGGCCGCTCGATCGCGCTCGGCTCGCCCGATGAATTGAAGGCCCGCGTCGCGACCAAGGAGCTGCCGGACCCGACAATGGAGGACGCCTTCATCGCCCTCGTACAGCAATCGGAAGCGGAGGATGCCGCATGAGCGCCTCCTCCGGTCAACTTCGGCGTCTTTCAGCTCTGGTGCGCAAGGAAAGCTTCCAGGCGATCCGCGATCCGAGCAGTATCCTCATCGCCTTCGTGCTGCCGCTGATCCTGCTATTTCTCTTCGGCTACGGCGTCTCGCTCGATACCACCCGCACCCGCATCGGCCTCGTGACCGAGGAGATGACGCCGCTGACGCAGGATCTGTCGGCCAGTTTCCAGGCCTCGCGCTATTTCGATGTGGCCATCGGCCGCGACCGGCGTCTGTTCGAGGAAGACCTCGTGCTCGGCAAGCTGCGCGGCATCGTCGTCATCCCCGCCGATTTCACCACGCGCTACACCGCCGGCAACCGGCCCGGTATCCAGGTGATCGTCGATGGCTCCGAACCGAACACGGCGAATTTTGTGCAGAATTATGCCCAAGGCACTGTTGCCAACTGGGAGCGGCAGAGGCAGGCGGACGTCGCCTCCCACAGTCCCGCCATTTCGGTCGAGCAGCGCTTCTGGTTCAACCCCGAACTTACCAGCCGCAATTTCCTCGTGCCCGGCTCGATCGCCATCGTCATGACGCTGGTCGGCACGCTTCTGACCTCGCTCGTCGTCGCCCGCGAATGGGAGCGGGGCACAATGGAGGCGATGATGGCGACACCGGTGACGGCGGTCGAACTGCTCGCCGGCAAGATCCTGCCCTATTTCCTGCTCGGCCTCACCTCGATGACGCTCTGCGTGCTGCTTGCGGTCTTTCTCTTCGGCGTGCCGTTTCGCGGCTCCGTCGCCGCTCTTTACGCACTGTCGGCCGCTTTCCTGATCCCGGCCCTCGGCCAGGGCCTGTTGATCTCGACGGCCACGAAGAACCAGTTCCTCGCCTCGCAGCTGGCGCTGATCTCGGCCTTTCTCCCTGCTTTCCTGCTGTCTGGCTTCCTCTTCGAGATCAATTCCATGCCGACCGTGATCCAGTGGATCACCTTCATCGTGCCGGCACGCTACCTGATCCCCAGCCTGCAGACGGTGTTCCTCGCCGGCGACATCTGGCCGATGTTTCTGCAGGCAATCGGCGTGATGCTGACGATCGGCGCCATCATGTTCGTGCTGGCGGCCCGCAGCACCAGAAAGAGGATCGGCTGAGATGTGGACAAGGCTCTACGCCCTGATCGTCAAGGAGCTGCTCGCCGTCCTGCGTGATCCCAAGGGCCGCGCCATCCTGATCGGCCCACCGATCGTCCAGCTTCTCGTCTTCTCCTATGCGGCGACGCTCGAAGTCCGCAATGTCGACGTGATGATCCTCAACCGCGACAGCGGTCACTGGGGCCAGGAACTGATCGAGCGCATCGATGGCTCGCCGACCTTCCGGAAAATCGAGATTGCAGGAAGCCAGGCGGAGGTCCGGGTGGCGATCGACAACCAGACGGCCATTGCCGCCGTTGAGATCGGCCCGGACTTTTCGCGCAATATTGAGGCGGGAGCGCCGGCCGACCTGCAGGTGGTGCTCGACGGCCGCCGCTCCAACGCCTCGCAGATCGTCGCGGGCTATCTCTCGCAGATCGGCGCCGCCCTCGCCGCCGAGACGCCGGCCGGCAAACGCGCCGGTGCCGACATCGTCTCGACAGTGCCGCGCAACTGGTTCAACCCGAACCTCACCTATCAATGGTTCATGGTGCCGAACCTGATCGCTAGCATCGCGCTGCTGATCGGCCTCATCGTCACGGCGCTGTCGATCGCTCGCGAGCGCGAGCTCGGCACCTTCGACCAGTTGATGGTCTCGCCGCTGCGCATCCACGAGATCCTGATCGGCAAACTGATCCCGCCGATGATGATCGGCCTCTTCCACATCACCGTCTATATCCTGGCCGCCGTCTTCCTCTTCGACGTGCCGCTGCGTGGCTCGCTCTTCCTGCTATACGGCAGCGCAATCTTCTATTTGGGCTCGGTCGCCGGCCTCGGCCTGTTCATCTCGGCGCTGTCGATGACACAGCAGCAGGCGATCCTCGGCGCCTTTCTGTTCATGGTCCCAGCCATGCTGCTCTCCGGCTTCGCGACACCGATCGAGAACATGCCGGGCTGGCTGCAGCCGGTAACGCTCGTTAATCCGCTGCGCTATTTCCTGGTGATCGTCAAAGGCGTTTTCCTCAAGGATATCCCGTTGAGCGAGGTGGTGAACCAGACGATCCCGCTGGCGCTGATTGCCGCCGTCACCCTCAGCGCCGCCGCCTGGCTCTTCCGCCGGCGGCTGGAATAATCAATGCTTCGGCCGCCTCACAGAATGTGAACCGGCCTTCCAAAGCGTGACTCTCTCCTGCCGGAACCTCGGATTGGCGCGGTCGTTACCCAAGCGCAACCCCAGCAAAGGAGAAGCAAAATGTACAAGATCCTACTTGTCTCCAGCGCCCTTGCGCTGTCGTCGCTCGCCACCAATGCGCTGGCTGACGGAGCCGTGACCGGTGCAGCCGGTGGCGCCATCACCGGCGCAATCGTCGGCGGCCCCGTGGGTGCCGCCATTGGCGGCGTGGCCGGCGGTGTCGCCGGTGCCGTTGTTGATCCGCCGCCGCGCGAGGTCGTCACCTATGTCCAGCAGCAGCCGGCCCCGACCGCCTCCGTGGTCGTCCAGGAACCAATTGTCGTCGGCAAGCCGCTTCCGGCAGACGTCGTCGTGACGCCGGTGCCTGACAATCCGAAATATGCCTATACGGTCATTAACAATCAACACGTGATTGTCGAACCCCGCACCCACCGCGTGGTGCAGGTGATAGAATAATCAGGCAACCGAAGCCGCCTGTTGCGGCTCGGCAACTTCCGGTCCCGCTTCGGCGGGGCCGTTTTTCGTGCCTTTGCGAAAACCCATTGTGCTTGTCGCCGGTTAAGCCCTGTAGGCGACGAGTACGGCGCCTCCCGCAATCAGAATGACGCCAAGCCAGTTCGGAAGCGTTAGGCGTTCGCCGAGGAACAGCACCGCAAAGACGGACACGAAGACGACGGACAGCTTGTCTATCGGCGCGACGCGGGCGGCATCGCCGAGCTTCAGGGCTCGAAAATAGCAAATCCAGGATGCGCCGGTGGCAAGGCCGGAGAGCACCAGGAAGAGCCAGCTCCTGCTCGACACCGAGGACGGCTCCTGCCAGCTGCCTGAGATATGGACCATCATTCCCGCCGCCAGCAGGATGACGATGGTGCGAATGAAGGTCGCGAAATCGGAATTCACGTTCTCGACGCCGACTTTGGCAAAAATCGCCGTGAGCGCAGCAAAGCCGGCGGAAAGAAGCGCCCAAAGCGGCCAGCTTGTCAGAAGGCTTTTCATGCGGCTTGCCCTGTTATGCCTCAAACCTACCAGAGGCAGGAAAAACAAGAATATAGACTGCCTTACGAAGATATGCGGCGAGGAAACCGCTCACGACGTTCCTATCGTGAGCGGTTCGATATCTCGTCAGACCTTCAGTTCGCGCCGCTCGCGCTCGGTCACCATCGCAAGGTCGAGCACCTTCTGCAGGTTGGCGGCGTGGCGGAAGTTCGGGTCCGGCTGGATGCCGCTTGCCACGGCCTCGGCAAAACGCTCGTAATTGGTCGCCACCGGTTCAACTTCGATCTGCGTCCAGGTGGCAGTTTCGACACCCTCGCCGAGGCAGCCATGCAGCTCGGAACCGCTGGGACGATGGATGACCTCGAGGCTGCCCCTCTCGCCATAGATGCGCAGCTTCAGCTCGTTCAGATGCCCTGTCGCCCAGCGGCTGGCGTGGATGACGCCGAGCGCGCCATTGGCGAAATCGACGGACATGGTGAAGCTATCATTGGCATCGAGCAGATATTCGCCGATCTGGCCGCCCGGCGCCTTGTTGAAGGTCTTCAGCCGCGCAAAGACGTGGTCGATGTCGGTCGCCGCGCCATAGGCGGCAAAATCGAGGATATGGATGCCGACGTCGCCGAGCACGCCGTTCGAGCCGTGGCCGGTGGAAAGCCGCCACAGCCAGGTCGATTCCGTGCGCCAATCGCCCCAGGCACGCGACACCAGCCAGCTCTGGAGATAGGAAGCTTCCACGTGCCTGATCGTGCCGAGTTCGCCGGCGAGCACCATCTCACGTGCGCGCTGCAGCGGCGCGACGTTGCGATAGGTCAGGTTCACCATGTTGATGACGCCGGCCTTTTCGGCCGCCTCCGTCATCTCAAGCGCCTTCGCATAGTTCTCCGCCAGCGGCTTTTCGCAGAACACATGCTTGCCCGCGGCAATCAACGCCATCGTCGTCGGGTGATGGATCCGGTCGGGCGTGACGTTCGTCGCCGCATCGAATTCACCCCAGGCGATCGCCTCTTCCAGCGAAAGAAACCGCTTTTCGATGTTGAACTTATCGGCGAAGGCCGAAAGCCGCTCGGGATCGGTGTCGACGGCGCCGACCACCGTCACGCCGTCGATGAGGGGGAAGCGGGCGAGCTGGTTTTTCGCCATCACCCCCGTGCCAAGAACGAGTAGTCGCATGGATGCTCCTCAGCGGTAACCGGCTTCGCCGGTCTGGTGCAGTCTCGGGCCGCGTTCGACGATCGGCTCCAGTGCTTTTTCTACCGGCACATTTGGGGCATCGGTAATGCTCTTCAATGCACCCTCGGGATTATAGGCCCACCTCACACCGTTGATCAGCACCTTCTGGACATTGACGTCGTGATAGGTCGGATAGGTTTCGTGGCCGGGACGGAAATAGAAGATGTTACCGGCGCCGCGCCGCCAGGTCAGGCCCGAGCGGAACACTTCGCCGCCCTGGAACCAGGAGATGAACACCGTTTCGAGCGGTTCAGGCACCGAAAACTGCTCGCCGTACATTTCCTCGTTCTCAAGCTCGAAATGCTCGCCGATGCCGGCGGCGATCGGATGGCGCTGGTTGATCGTCCACAGACGCTCGCGCTCGCCCGCCTCGCGCCATTTCAGCGCGCAGGGCGTGCCCATCAGCCGCTTGAAGATCTTGGAGAAATGGCCGGAATGCAGCACCAGCAGGCCCATGCCTTCCCAGACGCGTTTGGCGACACGCTCGACAACGACGTCGGAGACCGCGCCGTGATCCTTGTGGCCCCACCAGGTCAGGACGTCGGTTTCGGCAAGGCGGACTTCGCTGAGGCCGTGCTCCGGCTCCTGCAGCGTCGCTGTCGTCGCCGAGATAGCGGGATCTGTGTTCAGCGCATTGGCGATCGTCGTGTGCATGCCCTCGGGATAGATCCCCCGGACGATTTCGTTGGTATTCTCGTGGATATTCTCTCCCCAGACGACGGTGCGAATGGCCATGATGTGCTCCTGTAGAACCTGGAAGTATCGATAGGCGGGAAAGCAGAAGAATTCAAAGCGCTTTGGAAAACGGCGCTGGCTGCGCCTCGTCTCCTCCACGTCCAAGGAACACATAGACCTTTGTCAGTATTTTGACAAAGGGGAAAATTTACCGGCCGAAGACAGAAAAACCGCCTGGCAATATCGCAGCAATATCAATGCGAAACCGATTTAGAAAATAGATTGACGACCAAAACGCCGGATATGATCAGCCCGAGCCCGACGATTGCCGGCAGGTCGAGGCGCTGCTTGAAGAACACCAGGCCGACCGAGGAAATCAGTACGATTCCCAAAGCGCTCCAAATTGCATAAGCGATACCGACGGGGATGCTTTTCAGCGTCAACGACAGGCAATAGAAGGCGGCCGCATAACAGGCGACGACGAGTGCCGTCGGCCCGATGCGGGTGAACTGCTGCGACAGTTGCAGCGCGGTCGTGCCGATGACCTCGAGCACGATGGCTGCAAACAGCAGCCCGTAGACGGCGGCCTGGCTCATGGCGAATTCCCTTTCGAATTACTTGCCGGTCAGTTCGACAAGGCGATCGATGAGATCCCGCCTCAGAACGCCGTTGATATCATGGCTTTCC
The DNA here is from genome assembly GCF_013087615.1 of Rhizobium sp. WYCCWR 11152. Lineage (NCBI taxonomy): Bacteria > Pseudomonadati > Pseudomonadota > Alphaproteobacteria > Hyphomicrobiales > Rhizobiaceae > Rhizobium > Rhizobium sp. WYCCWR 11152. Next base: position 621,657 of record NZ_JABFCP010000006.1, read on the forward strand.
AACGTATCTGCGAACCAAAGTCCGTCGGCGGCGAAACGCACGACCTGTGCATCGAGGGAGGAATCGGTGCCGATATATTCCTCGGCCCGCGCCTGCACCCATTGGCGCCAGCGAAGACGCAGTCGAGGTTCGGCAAGAAGCGCGATCGTCACCTGCGTCCAACTCCTGGAATCGTCGGGACGCTCGTTGAGACCGGATACCGCTCTCAGATAGGCGCGGGTGAAGCGGCCCTGCGGCAACGGATCGCCGCGCATCAGTTCCTCTACATCGGCGTCGAACTTTTCGAGCAAGCTCTCGAACAGGGCATCGAGCAACGCATTCTTCGTTGGGAAGTGATGCAGCAGCCCGCCCTTGCTGACGCTGGACGCGGCAGAAACCGCATCGAGCGTGACGGCCGCCATGCCGTCGCTGGCAGCAAGGCGCGCGGCGACCTCCAGCAACTGCTGGCGCACGAGCACGGGCTGTTTCTTGCGATGATGAGCGTTCGACATTCAGCTAATAGATACCGTCCGGACGGTTTTGTCAAGGAGAATCGGCCGCAACCCCCGCTGTCCGGCATTATGCGCGAAATGCCGCGGCACCTTGATGACAGTTGCGATCATTTTCCGCCCGGTGCATGAAGAGGCCGGGGAATGTCGAGTAATGGCGATGGGATCGGGGATGGTTTCGTGACGGAGAAGGTCACCACACTCTATGAGGCGATCGGGGGCGATCCTGTCGTGCGAGCTCTGACCCACCGTTTCTACGAGCTGATGGACACGCTGCCGGAGGCGAGAAACGTGCGCGCTGTGCATCCGCCGAGCCTTACGGGCAGCGAAGAGAAATTCTACGAATATATGAGCGGTTATCTCGGCGGCCCGCCGCTCTATACCGACAAGCGCGGCCATCCGCGCCTGCGCAGCCGCCATTTCGTCGCCGAGATCGGCCCTGTCGAGCGTGACGAGTGGCTGCTCTGCTTCCGCCGCGCCCTGGACGAGACGATATCGAGCCAAGCGCTGCGCGATCTCATCTGGGCGCCGGTGGAACGGCTCGCCTATCACATGCAGAACAAGGCCCCCGACAACAAGGCCCCTGACGACAAGGAACAACCATGAGCTTGAACGCGCGTCTGGAGCCGGTGCTCTATCTCTTCGCCGGCCTGTTTGGCGTAGCCGGCGTGGCGCTTGCCGCCCTTGCTGCCCATGGCGGCGAAGCCAATCTGGCGGCATCCGCATCTGCCATGTGCCTTGCCCACGCCCCTGCCCTGCTGGCATTGGCTCTCGGCAACGTCAGGCTCAGAACCGCCTGGCTGGCCGGTTTGCTGATGATTGTCGGAACGCTGCTTTTTGCGGGCGATCTCGTCACCCTACGCTTTTCCGGCTCCGGCCTCTTCCCCTATGCCGCGCCGAGCGGCGGCTGGGCGATGATGCTTGGCTGGCTGGCCATTGCGGCAGGCGCGATCTTCCGGGTTAAGGCGTGAGAAGCGTCGGGGGCAGCTCCCTTCCTGAGGACGCGCTCGTAAAATTGCTCGCGGCATATAGAGGCGGCTGACGGGAAGCTTCGCCTCACCTCCCTCATCCCTGTGCTCGTCACAGGGATCCAGCGCACCCAAGTCCCTGGGTGCGAAAGACTCTTCTCGGCGGGATTGATTCATTCACGGCGCAGACGCGCCGTGGCTGGATTCTTGTGACAAGCACAGGAATGACGGAGGGGGAGGTGCAGAGCGAATGCAAAAACCAAGCATTAGCGAGGCAAACTACTTAACCTCGATCAGTTCCAGCCGGCTTGCTCCTGCAAGTCGAAGCCTCAACACCCGTGCGTCGCTTTCCCGCCTTTACACATGAAACCGCAACAACCAAAATCAAATGCCGTCGACCACGTTGAAACCCTCGAAGACCGGCGGCCCCTTGTAGATCGCCTTGTGATCGCCGGCATTGCGGTGCGCCGCGCGAAAGCTCTCGGACTTCGTCCAGTTCTGAAAATCAGCTTCGCTTTTCCAGACCGTATGCGAGGAATAAAGCGTATAGCCCTCCTCTTCGTTGGCCTTGCCGCGCAGCAGGCGGAATTCGACGAAACCGGGCACCTCGGGCAGGCTGGAATCGCGATTGCGCCAGACCGTCTCGAAATCGCCTTCGCTGCCGGTTGCAACCTTGAAGCGGTTCATTGCGATATACATGGAATCTCCCTACGCCTTCCTCTTGCCCGCCCTTGCAGAACGCAAGGGAAAGGCGAGAACATTATCGCCGTTTGCCGCTGCTGGGCCAAGCGGTCTTGTTGTCGCTTCCCCGGGCATGCGCGCTTCCCAGGTCGGGAACAGCGTCACATTCTTGTAAATCTGCTGGCGTTCGGCATGCTGCTGGAAAAGTTCGTAGAGTTCGGGCACGAGGCCCTCGCCTGTCTGCGCGGCGAGCTTATGCAGGCCGATCATGGTGAAGCCGTCGGGGCGCTGGTCGTTCATCGGGAATTGTCTCGTTCGTTCATCGTCTGCAGCGCACGCTCCAGGCTGGACTTGCTGCCGTTGCGAAGCGGGATGAAGGTCTTGCCGAATTTCTTGCAGCCAGTCTTCACACGCAGGCAGGCATCGTGGCTGATACAGTCGATCGGGCAGAACACGCAGTCGACCGAGGGAAGGACGGTATCGATGCGGGAAACCGCTTCGCGCAACCCGCCGTCATGATGAATGAGCTCGGCGCCGAAATTGCTGGCGATCTGGCGAAGATGCGCCACCTGGCAGTCACGGCCACCGACATAGAGGAAACTGCGGCCATCCAGTTTGGACCGTCCGAGGGATGCCTGACCAGCTTCCTCGCCCGCGCTATCGCGGACCTCCCGGTTCGAACCCTTCTTGCCCTTGCGAGCCATATGCCACCCGTTCGCTCGTTGATCGTCACACGATTCCTGCGTGTGCGGGTGGACCTTATTAAACTTGATTTTTAGAGTAAAGTATAAAGTTGATTGTTTTTATCATATTTATCGAGCGGTGACTTGGACAGGAAAACTGTACGAGCGCGAGGATCCGGCCCAGTCATCCGGCATAGCAGGAAGATTACAGGAAGCGATCCGGGACAAAACGGCGCTGTCCACCTCGGCCAAGCCCGAACCTCGGACAAGGCCTGATGCGGTGACATCTCCGTTGCGATTGATCGTAATGCGGACATTCAAGGATGCAGAATTGCGACGATATCGCGATTCAATCCGGTCAACGCAACGGAACAGTCGCGAGACGATCTTGCCCTTGTAATTGGCTTCGGATGCACCGCCCGATCCACTCCGTCCGCCCGACGTGCGTGAATTATTATCTGAATTGGCGTCTGCCTGCCCGTCCGCGGCGCCCCTGCGTGACTCCTGTTTGGCCTCTCCCTCTGAACCCTGTGCCTTCTTCGGGGGCTGCTTTCTTTCGATCGGCTTCTTTTCTACAGGCTTTTCCAACTTCGGTTTCGGCTGCGGCGTGACGATCTCTGTAGGCGGCTCCGGCTCGGGAGAAATCGCGGCCGTCTCGACAGGCTTGATCTCTTCCGGTTCGGATTGCATCGCGGTTGCGACGGGTGGCTCGGTGGATGTTATCGGCATCTCCGGGGATTGCTCCGGCACCACTGTCGACATTGGCTGCGCAACTGAAGTTTCCGCAGGAGTTTCCGATACCAGCACCTCTGGTTCCGCGGTGGTCACCGTCTCCGCTGACTGACGCGTGACTTCTTGCGTGGGCTGAACGGCTTCGACCGGCTCTGCATCGGTCGGCTGGACAGTTTCCCGTTGGACGGCCTCCGGCTGCATTTCCGTTGTTTCTACTGGCTTGCCCGTGTCGGGTTCGACAGCTTCCGGAACAATTTCTTGCCGGATGGTCACCTCGGTCTCGCCAGCGGCGCTCTGATCGGCGTCAGAACTGCCGAGCATGACGACGCTGATCGCTTCGCCCGCCTCCATCAGCGTCTCCTCCGGCGCCTTAGGGAAAGCAATGATCAATACAGCGGCCAGCGTCGCGTGGAAAATCAGCGAACTAACGCAGGCGAGCGCCACCCGTCGCCGCGCTGGCTTCTTCTCGTCTTCCTGCTTTTCCACCGCCGCATCCATCGGCGGCGCAGGAACGGAGGTTATCGGCTCGGCTTCCGGATGATCGGGAAAGGAGGGTATCTGCGCGAAACGCGCGTAGTGGACCACAGCCTCGCCCGCCGGCTGCCGCTGCACATTGCGCAGGTCGGAAAGCTCGTGGCCGGGATGCATGTTATTGTCGTTCAGACCGCCGTCAGCGTCCGGCTCCCCGATGAGCACCTGTCTCGATCTGGTCTTCGCTGAAATTGCCATTTGTATGCCTCGGACAGCCTGAAACATGTCCGCCGGGAATCGTTCCCGGCGTATCCTTAGCCCTCGAAGGGAACGGAAATCTGTGAACGGGTGACGAGACCCTTCATGCATTCGCCCGCCGCCGGGCCGTCGCAGACCGGCGTGTCGTTGATGATGATGCGGGTGACCGTCTCGCACTTCACATTCGGCATATCGAACTGGCGCACGCGCTTCTTGCCCTGCGGCAGATCGCGGAAGTCGAGCACGGTGATGCGGTCGACGGAATTCTTGTCGTTGAAGAAAGCGAGCTCGAAGGAGATCTTGTTGATCGGGGTCTGGAGATTGTTCTCGGCGACAAAAGTCATCATGCAGCCCTTTTGCGATGGCGCCAGAGCGTTGAGTTCGACATTCAGCTTGGCGGTTGCCGCATCCTGCGCCTGGCATATGCCTGAAACCGCCATCACCATGCCGGCTGCAACAGCCGCAAACCTAACCGTCATCATCTTCTCCGCCATTGTCGCGAACCGCCGCCAGGCGGCCTCATATCAGCAATCTCAAAAACTTGACTGCAATAGTCTCCTATTGCGTCTTTAAAAAACTATGAGTAATAAAGTCAAGATAATTGTCATCACAACCGGGGACCCCGATCGCCGGCCTCACGGAATTTCCAACCGAAATGATGGTTGAAAAGCCAGATAACTTTAAGCATGTGCCGCTGCAGAGCGAGCCTGCGGCGCAGCACCGGATCGTCGAAAGCGCGGATCTTTTCCGCGGCACGAACGAGATCATGATAAGACATGACGGCTTGGTCTATCGCCTGAAGATCACCCGTCAGGGCAAGCTCATTCTCAATAAGTAGGGTAGGACATGACCGAACAGACAAGACCGGCGCCAGCCGAAATCCGTGCGTTTCGCGCCGAGAATCCGAAAATGCGCGAGCGTGACATCGCCGCCCAATTGAAGATTTCCGAGGCAGCGCTCGTCGCCGCCGAAACCGGCATCAGCGTGACCCGCATCGATGGCAGTGCGCTGAAGCTTCTCGAACGCGTTGAACGCCTGGGCGAAGTGATGGCGCTGTCGCGCAACGAAAGTGCCGTTCACGAGAAGATCGGTGTCTTCGAAAACATCAAGAGCGGGGCGCAGGCCGCGATCGTTCTCGGCGAGAATATCGACCTACGCATCTTCCCGAGCCGCTGGGAGCATGGTTTCGCCGTATCCAAGAAGGATGGCGATCAGGAGCGCCTCAGCCTGCAATATTTCGACAAGGCGGGCAACGCCGTGCACAAGGTGCACCTGCGCCCAAGCTCGAATGTCGACGCCTATCACGCAATCGTCGCCGAGTTGAAGCTGGAAGACCAGTCGCAGGAATTTGTCGAGGCTGAAACCTCGAACGCCGCCGATGAGATCGCCGACGTCAGCCGCGACGAACTGCGCGACAACTGGAGCAAGCTCACCGATACACATCAGTTCTTCGGCATGCTGAAGCGCCTGAAGATCGGCCGCCAGGCGGCCGTGCGCACCGTCGGCGACGACTATGCCTGGAAGCTCGACAACAGCGCGCCGGCAGAGATGATGCATGCCTCGGTGAAATCCGGCCTGCCGATCATGTGCTTCGTCGCCAATGACGGCATCGTCCAGATCCATTCCGGCCCGATCTTCAACGTGCAGCCGATGGGGCCGTGGATCAACATCATGGATCCGACCTTCCACCTGCATCTGCGCCAGGATCACATCGCCGAGACCTGGGCCGTGCGCAAGCCGACCACGGACGGCCACGTCACCTCGCTGGAAGCTTACAATACCGAAGGCGAGATGATCATCCAGTTCTTCGGCAAGCGGCAGGAAGGTTCCGACGAACGCGCCGAGTGGCGCGAGATCATCGAAAACCTGCCGCGGGCAGCAAGCGTGGCCGCATAAGGATCGCAACGATGACGATGCGTAACAATCTGCGCCGGATCCGCCCTTTGGAACTGGCCCTGACGGCGGCGGTCATGGCGCTGCCGCTGATCCCGACGGCGCGGACGGTCGATGGCTTCGCCTTCATCCGCGCCGCCCACGCCGAAGAAAAGAAGCTCGACACGTCGCGCCTGGTTTCTGTCGGTGGCGACATCACCGAGATCGTCTATGCGCTCGGCGAGGAAAACCGGCTGATCGCGCGCGACACGACGAGCATCTATCCGGAGGCGGCGCTGAAGCTGCCGAACGTCGGTTACATGCGCGCGCTCTCGCCGGAAGGCATCCTCGCTATGAACCCGACCGCGATCATCGCCGTCGAAGGTTCGGGCCCGCAGGAGGCGCTGGCCGTGCTGAAAAATGCCAGCGTGCCCTTCGAGGCCGTGCCGAGCGCCTTTACCCGCGACGGCATCATCGCCAAGATCGACCGTGTCGGCACGCTGCTGGGCGTGCCCGACAAGGCGAAGGCGCTTGAAGAAAAGGTCGCCGCCGATCTCGACGCGGCGATCGCCGATGCCGAAAAACGCCCGGAGGCCGAGCGCAAGCGCGTTCTCTTCATCCTCAGCGCCCAGAACGGCCGGATCATGGCATCGGGCACTGGCACGGCCGCCGATGGCATCGTCAAGCTCGCCGGCGCCATCAACGCCGTCGGCGCATTTCCGGGCTACAAGCCGCTGACGGACGAGGCGATCATCGAAGCCAAGCCCGACATCATCCTGATGATGAATCGCGGCGATGGCGCCGGCACCAAAAACGAGGACCTGCTGGCTCAGCCGGCGATCGCGCTGACGCCGGCAGGCGAGAAAAAAGCGATCATCCGAATGGATGGCGTCTACCTGCTCGGCTTCGGCCCGCGCACCGCCGCCGCCGCGCGTGAGCTCAACACGGCGATCTACGGGGGCTGATCATGGCCCTGCCGCAAGCCATGATGGAACAAAGGCGACAATTCCCGATGGCGGACATCCGCGAAATCAGGCAGGCGGGCGACAGGACGCGGCTCGCCTTGCTGGCGATCGCGCTGCTCGTCGCCGGCTCGGTCTTTTCGATGCTGTTTTCGGTGACGACAGGCGCCTCGGATGCCTCGATCCTCGACGTCATCAGCAACATGGCCGGCTCCGAGACGGCGCTCAGCACGCGTGACCGGATCATCATCTTCGATATCCGCCTGCCGAGGGCGATCCTGGGCTTCCTGATCGGCGCCTCGCTTGCCGTCTCCGGTACGGTGATGCAGGGCCTGTTCCGCAATCCCCTGGCCGATCCCGGCCTCGTCGGCGTCTCCTCCGGCGCAAGTTTTGGCGCGGTTGCGATGATCGTCCTCGGTGGCGGTCTCGCAGCGCCAATCGAGGCGCTTCTCGGCATCTACGCTCTGCCGACAGCCGCTTTCGGCGGCGGCCTCGTCACGACGCTGCTGCTCTACAGGATCGCCACCCGTCACGGACAGACCTCGGTGGCGACGATGCTGCTTGCCGGCATTGCACTCGGCGCACTCGCCCTCGCCATCACGGGACTGCTGATCTACATGGCCAACGACCAGCAGCTACGCGACCTGACCTTCTGGAGCATGGGTTCGCTTGCCGGCGCCACGTGGACGAAGATCGCCGCCGCCAGCCCGATCATCCTGTTGTCCTTCACCGCCCTGCCCTTCATGGCCCGCGGCCTCAATGCCATCACGCTCGGCGAGGCGGCCGCCTTTCATATGGGCGTGCCGGTGCAGCGGCTGAAGAATGTCGCGATCGTCGGCGTCGCCGCGGCGACCGGCGCGTCCGTCGCCGTCAGCGGCGGCATCGGTTTCGTCGGGATCGTCGTACCGCATATCCTGCGCATGGCGATCGGCCCCGACCATCGTTTCCTGCTGCCGGCCGCAGCGCTGCTCGGCGGCTCCCTGCTGATCTTCGCGGATGTCCTGGCCCGCACCCTGGTCGCCCCGGCCGAGCTGCCGATCGGTATCATCACCGCGGCGGTCGGCGGCCCGTTCTTCCTGTGGATCCTGCTGAGGCAGCGTTCGCGCCTTGCCCTGTGAGTGATGTCGTGAGTGACCCCCGTGAGTGACATTGCGATGATCGAAGTTTCCGGCGTCTCCGTGCGCCTTTCCGGCAAGACCATCATCAGCGACGTCGCCTTCACGGCAAAGGCCGGCGAGCTGACGGCGATTGCCGGGCCGAACGGCTCCGGCAAGACGACGACGATGAAAGCCATCTCCGGCGAACTTGCCTATGGCGGCTCGGTACGCATCGGCGACGACGAGGTGAAGGCGCTGAAACCCTGGCAGCTTGCCGCCATTCGTGGGGTGCTGCCGCAGGCAAGCACCATCTCCTTTCCCTTTACCGTGCGCGAGATCGTCCGCATGGGCCTGACATCAGGCCTCAACCTGCATCCCGACAAGGCCGAGCAGACGGCGGCGGCAGCGCTTGCGTCCGTCGACTTGACCGGCTTCGAAGGTCGTTTCTATCAGGAGCTCTCCGGCGGCGAGCAGCAGCGTGTGCAGCTTGCCCGCGTGCTCTGCCAGATCGCCGAGCCCGTCGTCGACGGCAGACCCTGTTGGCTGCTGCTCGACGAGCCGGTCTCGAGCCTCGATATCAGCCACCAGCTGACCATCATGACGCTCGCCCGCAATTTCTGCGAACGCGGCGGCGGCGTCATCGCCGTTATGCACGATCTCAATCTGACCGCACTCTTTGCCGACCGCATCGTGCTGATGAAATCCGGCCGCCTCGCCGCCGCCGGCAGCATCGGTGAAGTGCTGACGAACGAAACGATGCTCTCGGTGTTCGGCTGCGCGCTGCGGATAAACCAGGTACCATCAGACGGCACGCCCTTCGTGCTCGCCCACAGCGCCGTTTCCCGCCCCTGAGCACTGCGCGGGCGGAACTTTTGATCGTCCGGCACGTTGTCGGCAGTGATCTGGGTCAATGCCGGGCGATATCATTCATGCAACGGACGGTGGTGACCCTCGTGCGAAATAGGCGGGCTTGCGCGCGCCCCAGCCAATGGAGACAGCCATGAGCTATTCTATCTTCCAGTCCGGCCGCAGTCGCCGCAACGGTACCTTCCACAATTTGGAATCCGGCATCGAGGAGCAGGTCGAGGCGCTTCGCGACGAACTCGCGGAACTGACACGCCTTGTCGGCAAGAGTTCGCGCCATCAGGGCGAAAAATTCCGCAGCCAGGCCGGTGCCGGCTATGAAGAACTGCTCGGCCGCAGCGAGGATCTGCTGCGCGAATTGCAGCAAGGCTATGAGCGCGGCGCGACGGAAATGCGCGATACCGTGCGCAAGCATCCGCTGGCAACCATCGGCGCCGCGGCCGTTTTCGGCCTTGCCATCGCCTTCCTCGCCCGGCGCTGAGGAAGCGCGATGCTGTTTTCGATCCTCAGCCTGCTGACGGGCGCAAGCGTGCACCGGACCGTTGCGCGCGCCAAGCGCAATAGCATCTTCATTGCGCTTGCCGTGCTTTTCCTCCTCACCGCCTACGCGCTGACCGTCACCGCCGGCGCCATCTGGCTCGCCGGCATCTACGGCCCGGTCGGCGCTGCCCTTTTCCTGGCCGCCTGCGCGCTGCTGATCGCCATCATCGCCCTGGTGGCGATGTCGAGCATCAACGCCAGGGAAGCACGCCGCGCCCGTGAACGCCGTGCGGCGGTGGAATCGCTGGCAACGGTCGGGCTCGGTCTTATCCGCGCCCAGCCGCTCCTGACTGCCGGTGTTCTGGCAGCAATCGTCGCGGCCAATCTGGTGGGCTCGAAGCGCGAGGATTGATGGGGGACTGGCTCCCCTGATCGTTCTAAGAGAAAGGACGAGGAGAAGCATCCCAGCAGAGGATTGGGCTACGACGCCGACCCCTCCCTCATTCCTGTGCTTGTCACAGGAATCCAGCCACGGCGCGTCCGCGCCGTGAATAAACCAATACCAAGTGGAAAGAGTCTTTCGCGCCCAAGGACTTGGGCGCACTGGATTCCTGTGACAAGCACAGGAATGAGGGTGGAGAGGTAGTGCTTCGAATGGCCGTCCATCCCGTGGACGCGTCCTTCACACACCGCCAAACACAAAAAAGCCGGCGCCCGAAGGCGGCCGGCTTTCCTCCCAAATACAACTCCTGTCAGAACGCGAAAGCCTTCGATGTCAGCGGCGCCGAGGTGGCGTCGGGGCCGAAATCAGCCTCGCCTGATATCTGCAGCAACTCCTGCAGCCGCTGACGGGCCCGGTTGACGCGGCTTTTGATGGTACCCACGGCGCAGCCGCAGATTTCGGCCGCCTCCTCGTAGGAAAAACCCGAGGCGCCGACGAGGATGATCGCCTCGCGTTGATCCGGCGGCAGCTGGTCGAGCGCCTTCTTGAAGTCCTGCAGATCGAGCGCACCATATTGCGAGGGGTGCATCGCCATCGATTCGGTAAACAGCCCGTCGCTGTCCTGCACTTCGCGGCCGCTCTTGCGCATCTGGCTGTAGAGTTCGTTGCGCAGGATCGTAAAGAGCCAGGCCTTCATATTGGTGCCCATCTCGAAATGATCCTGCTTGGCCCAGGCTTTCATGATGGTGTCCTGGACGAGATCGTCGGCACGGTCGTGCCGCCCGATGAGCGAGATCGCGAAGGCGCGAAGGCTTGGGAGTGCCGCCAGCAGTTCCCGCTTGAAGCTGGGTTGCGATTTGTCTTCCATGCGGCGATCCTATTCGGCCATCTTGGCAGAAGCCATCATTTCAGCATGGTCGAGCTTTTCGAGAAGGTCGAGAAAACGATCGGGAATCGCCTCATCCTGAGCGGCCGAATAGAGCGACCGCAGCCTGACGCCGATCTGGTTGTTCGGGTCCAGGATGTCGCTTGCCCGCAGCTCCAGCTTTCGCTGATCGGCTGCTTCTTTCTTGCGTGTAGTCATCAATTCGTCTTCTCGCCGGTTGTCTGTTCGAGGAGCGTGGATGGGATCAAAAACGATTTCAACCATCGACATCGAACGTTCCATTGTCGATGTCGCTGGCATTTGCAGTTGCATGGGTCAAAACGCTACGCCCTTTCTTCGTCGGCTGGAATAATGCGGCGCAACGAAAAAAGTTCCTGCCGTTCCGGAACTTTTTTATCAAGGCGGCGTTAACCGCTCATTGAAGCCAATGCCGGCCTGTATGCAGGAGCCCATTAATGACACTTTCTACTCGGATTGCGCCGCACCTTCCTTATCTGCGCCGCTATTCCCGCGCCCTTACCGGCACACAGACTTCGGGCGACGCTTACGTCGCCGCCGTTCTCGAAGCCATCATCGCCGATCTGTCGATTTTTCCGGATACGGCGAATGACCGGGTCGCACTCTACAAACTGTTCACGCAACTGTTTGGTTCCACCGCCGTCCAGATTCCAGAGCCGACCTCGCCCTATGCCTGGGAGCAGCGCGCCACGCTGAACCTTTCCAAGGTTTCGCCGCGCGCCCGTCAGGCCTTCCTGCTCGCCTCCGTGGAGAATTTCCGCGTCGCCGAAATCGCCGAAATTCTGGAAACCGAAGAACAGGATGTCATGCATCTGCTCGACGTTGCGTCGCAGGAGATTTCCCGTCAGGTCGCAACCGATATCATGATCATCGAGGACGAACCGCTGATCGCCATGGATATCGAGCAGATGGTCGAGAGCCTCGGCCATCGCGTCACCGGCATTGCCCGTACGCATGCCGAGGCCGTGGCGCTTTACAATAAGACCAAGCCGAGCATGGTGCTGGCCGACATCCAGCTTGCCGACGGCAGCTCCGGTATCGACGCAGTCAACGACATCCTCAAGACGTCGAGCGTACCGGTGATCTTCATCACCGCTTTCCCGGAACGGCTTCTGACCGGCGAGCGCCCGGAACCGACTTTCCTTGTCACCAAGCCCTTCAATCCCGACATGGTCAAGGCACTGATCAGTCAGGCTCTTTTCTTCAATGAATCGACCAGAGTAGCCGCCTGAGACGCAATTTTCCGGCCTTCGGAACCAAATCGCCAAAGCAGGCGTTCCGGTGCTACCGGGACGCTCCGGTGGCTTTAACGGTTTTTTGCAGCGCTTTGTTCTAAAGTTGGCAGGCGGTGTCTGGAAGGGCGCTCCCTTCAGCGACGTTCAAGATGTCACAAGGAAAGGCGGCCGAGTGAATACGACTGAACCATTGTCCGGCATGCCTTTCACCTTTGAAGGCAAAGCCGCAATGATGGAACGCGCGCTCGGCAGCGCCGGGATTTCGATCCTCTGCCAGGACGCCCGACTGTCGATCTTCTACGCCGAAAATCTGCCGCCGCATTTCGCGTCGCTCTTTATGCCCGGCGGCAGCGACGCCGCCCTTTTTGGCGACGCCCATGGGCAATATCTGACTGCGCTGAAACACAAGGTGCTGGAAACCGGCATCCCTAACAATGCCGAGGTCGAGATCGACGTTGACGGCGAAACGCGCACTTATGAACTGAAGATCCAGCGCACCGGCGAACGCGGCGCATATGGACTTCTTTCCGTCATGGCTGAAGTCACCGAAAGCCGGCATCGCGAAAAAGTTCTGAAGTCGTTGCTGCGCGAACTCTCACACCGCTCGAAGAACCTTCTCGCCATCATCCAGGGCATTGCCACGCAGACGGCGCGCAACACGCTCTCTCTCGACAGCTTCCTCCTTAAGTTCCGCGGACGGCTGCAATCGCTGTCCAATTCGCAGGACCTGATCACGGATTCGAGCTGGCGCGGCGCCTACCTCTTCGAACTCGCCGAAAAGCAGTTTGCCCCCTATTGGCCGGAAACGGCCGGCTCCATGCCGATCTACGGGATCAACGCTCACCTGACACCGAATGCCGCCGTACATCTCGGGCTCGCCCTCCACGAACTCATCGTCAACTCCGCCTCCTTTGGCGCGATATCAGGCGGCGCCGCCTCCATCACGCTGAATTGCCGCGAAGCCATGATCAACGACAGGAAGGCGATCGAAATCGCCTGGGCGGAAGTGCTGCATGATCAGTCGGAAATCCACGAATTCAGCGACAACAGCTTCGGACGTACCGTGCTGGAGCGTGTCGTGCCCTCGTCGGTCAATGGCAAAGCGGAGTTGAACCTCATTCCCGGTCGCATCGAATATCGTTTGACCATTCCGGAAAGCGAATTCGAGATCTTCAAGCGCGTGTGAAAAGCCGGGAGGCAGCCGAAAACAGAAAAACAGCCGGTGCGAGGGCGGCGCACCAGCTGTCTTCACTCACCGGGAGGGGACCGTGAGTACGTCCGGATAGTGGGTTGGGGGCGCGCATGTTGGGTCGATGCGATCACCATCCGGATATCGCAATAACGACGACATCAAACTTTGGTTCCCTGCCGCCAACAAAAAATTCGACTTTTTTGAATCTTTTTTCGGATGCCTTTCTCGTGTCGAACACCCAGTCATTTCACCCATCACCGTCGGGTAAATTCTCCTAACGAAAACAGTGCATTACTTGGGAGGCCACAAGAGAAAATCGTAAAAATTTTACCGTTTGATAAATTTTTAAACCTGAGTTACGCTTTCCCTCACAGGCCGTTTACCAATAATGAGGGAACTTCAATGGAACGACTGGAAACCGGGATTCATGCCGGCCGGCTTTCGCCCGCCGAGTATGAGGCTAATTTTTCCGATCTTCATCCGCGCCTCGACAATCACGAGGCGCTGGTCGCCGCTGACCGCTGTTATTTCTGTTATGACGCGCCATGCATGACGGCCTGTCCCACCTCGATCGACATTCCGCTGTTCATCCGCCAGATTTCGACCGGCAATCCGATCGGCTCGGCAAAGACGATCTTCGACCAGAACATCCTTGGCGGCATGTGCGCCCGCGTCTGTCCCACCGAAGAACTCTGCGAACAGGCCTGTGTGCGCAACACGGCTGAAGAGCGGCCCGTCGAGATCGGCCGCCTGCAGCGTTATGCGACCGATGCCGCCATGCATGCCGGGCGGCAGTTCTATGCCAGGGCTGAACCGAGCGGAAAGACCATCGCCGTTGTCGGCGCAGGCCCGGCCGGCCTTGCTGCCGCCCATCGTTTGGCCGTGAACGGCCATTCCGTCGTCATCTATGATGCCAGGGAAAAATCCGGCGGCCTCAACGAATACGGTATCGCCACCTACAAGACGGTCGACGACTTCGCCCAGAAGGAAGTCGATTACGTCCTCTCGATCGGCGGCATCGAGGTTCGGCATGGGCAGCGTCTCGGCCTCGATTTTTCGCTTTCCGATCTGCAGGCGCAATATGACGGCGTCTTCCTCGGTATCGGTCTTGCCGGCGTCAACGCGCTGCGCATCGAGGGCGAAAACCTTGCGGGCGTCGACGATGCCGTCGATTTCATCGCGGCCCTTCGCCAGGCCGAAGACAAAAGCGAAATCGCCATTGGCCGCCGCGTCGTCGTCCTTGGCGGCGGCATGACGGCGATCGACGCTGCCGTGCAGGCAAAGCTGCTCGGCGCCGAGGAGGTGACGATCTGTTACCGTCGTGGCAAGGAACAGATGAACGCCTCCGAATTCGAGCAGGATCTGGCAAGCTCCAAGGGCGTCATCATCCGGCACTGGCTGGCGCCGAAATCGATCCTGTCGCAGGACGGCAAAGTCGCCGCTATCGAGGTGGAATATACGACGCTTCTCGAAGGCCGCCTCGTCGGCACCGGCGAAACCGGTGTCATTGCCGCCGACCAGATCTTCAAGGCGATCGGTCAGAGCTTTGACGCCTCTGGTCTCGGTTCGCTGCGCATGGAATCCGGCCGCATCGCCGTCGATGGCGAAGGCCATACCTCGCTCGACGGCGTCTGGGCCGGCGGCGACTGCGTCTTCGGCGGAGACGATCTCACGGTTTCGGCCGTCGCCCACGGGCGCGACGCGGCTGAATCCATCCATCGTGGCCTCACCGCAGCAGCCGCTCCGGCTGTCGCGGTTGCTTGAAGGGGAGAATGAACAATGGCTGATCTCCGCAATAATTTCGTCGGCATCAAATCCCCGAACCCGTTCTGGCTGGCGTCTGCGCCGCCGACCGACAAGGCCTACAACGTCGAGCGCGCCTTCAAGGCCGGCTGGGGCGGCGTGGTCTGGAAGACGCTGGGCGAGGAAGGCCCGCCCGTCGTCAACGTCAACGGCCCGCGCTACGGCGCGATCTGGGGCGCCGACCGCCGCCTGCTCGGTTTGAACAACATCGAGCTCATCACCGACCGCGACCTCTATACCAACCTGCGGGAAATGAAGCAGGTGAAGATGAACTGGCCGGATCGGGCGCTGATCGCCTCGATCATGGTGCCCTGCGAGGAAGAGGCCTGGAAGGCGATCCTGCCGTTGGTTGAAGAGACCGGCGCCGACGGCATCGAGCTTAATTTCGGCTGTCCGCACGGCATGTCGGAGCGCGGCATGGGTTCCGCGGTCGGCCAGGTGCCTGAGTATATCGAGATGGTCGTGCGCTGGTGCAAGCAGTACACCCGCATGCCCGTCATCACCAAGCTGACGCCCAACATTAGCGATATCCGCCGCCCCGCCCGCGCCGCCAAGGCCGGCGGCACCGATGCCGTCTCGCTGATCAACACGATCAATTCGATCGTCTCCGTCGATCTCGACAACTTCGCCCCCAACCCGACGGTCGGCGGCAAGGGCAGCCATGGCGGTTATTGCGGCCCGGCGGTAAAGCCGATCGCGCTCAACATGGTGGCCGAGATCGCCCGCGATCCTGAAACCTATGGCCTGCCGATCTCGGGCATCGGCGGCATCACCACCTGGCGCGACGCGGCCGAATTCCTCGTGCTCGGCGCCGGCAACGTCCAGGTCTGCACGGCGGCGATGACCTACGGTTTCAAGATCGTCCAGGAGATGATCACTGGCCTCTCCGACTGGATGGACGAAAAGGGCCATCGCAGCCTCGAAGATATCACCGGCCGCGCCGTGCCCAACGTCACCGACTGGCAATATCTGAACCTCAACTATATCGCCAAGGCGAAGATCGACCAGGACGCCTGCATCAAATGCGGCCGCTGCTACATCGCCTGCGAGGACACCTCGCACCAGGCGATCACCAACTTCGTCGATGGCGTTCGCCATTTCGAGGTGATGGACGAGGAATGCGTCGGCTGCAATCTCTGCGTCAGCGTCTGCCCGGTCGAGAACTGCATCACCATGGAGCAGCTTCCCGCCGGCACCCTCGACAAACGCACTGGCCGCGTCGTCGACCCGAACTATGCCAACTGGACCACACACCCGAACAACCCGATGGCGCGCCAGGCGGCGGAGTAAGGATCTGCGACGCCGCGGAGATCTGCGGCGGGTCATGACCAGTGAAATCGGCGCCCTTCATGAAAGGGCGCCGTTGTTGTTTGTGGTCAGGCCACGCTATTCCCGATTACAGCTTGAAAGTTTTGACCTCGTTGCCGCGCTCGATGGTCCGGTTGGCGATGAAGCGCCCGGATTTGGCCGCCTCCTGCTTTTCCGCCTCGATATGGCGCAGCATCGCCTCAAGACGCCGGAGCGCCAGGGCTTTGTTGCGGTGCTGGGAACGCTCGTCGCGCGCCGTCGCGACGAGACCGGTCGGCCGATGCAGGACACGAACCGCACTGTCGGTCGTATTCTGATGCTGCCCGCCCGGTCCGCCGGCCCTCAGCGTCTCGAAACGCAGGTCGGCTGGATCGATCGTCACCTCGCCACCTTCCGGTTTGGTATCGATACGCTGAACCGAGACGTACCAGTTCTGCCGTTTGTGACCCGGACGCACCTGGCTCCTGAAGGTGAAGCGGATCGTGCCGCAATAGTCACTGGCAATCTGCTCAGCCTCGAAACCTTTGAGGCTGACGATCGCTGACTTCGCACCGTGCTGATCCGGCATCGGGCCAAGGCTGGTCTCGAAAGAGCAGCAGAGCCGAACGGCCTCCCGTTCGAGGATGCCGAGAAGCGCCGACAGCGCCATGCGGCATTCCACCGGGCCGTTGCCTGCGGTAATGAGAAGATCAATAGCGCTCATGGCCACGTCCTCCTTCCCTGCGATATTCGGGTTTTCGCCGGCGCTGCTCAACCTCCGCTTCATCAACCGCCTTCTTGAAGGTGACAAGCGGCCGAAAGCTGGCAAGCCTCACGACCAGGCTCTCGTTTTCCAGATCGGTCACCACCTGCCCGGCATCCTTGTATGCGGATGCCGCCTCCTCGACGACAAGGGAGCGATCGTCGCAGATGGCGATACCGCCCCAGGAATTGCGCAAGAGCTGTTCTCGTTCGGAGCGATTGCGGCCGACACGCCCGTGCATGGTGGCGCGGTCATATTTGCGACCGGCCCCGTGAGAGATGCCACCCAGCGAACGGGCAACGCCAGCGGTCGGACGAACCACATAACTGAGGCTCGCTCGAGATCCCGCAATCGGCGCGAGTTCGCCGGCTACGACCGCTGCCGCACCCTTGTAGTGTACAAAACCACGATCGGACGGGCGAACGAGATTGTGCGGCACGTCGGCGATGAGACGCAGATCGGCATGAAGCGCTGCGGCCGCCCGTTCTGCGATCAGCCGTCGGTTCAACGATGCCCAGGCAACGCACTGGTCATGGCGCATAAGCCAGGCGGCGCCGGCTTCCGAACCGGGATCAAGACCGACTGCGAGCCCCGAATGAGCGGCCACCATCTCCGAGAATATGGTGGCGCCAAGAGAGCGCGAACCGGAATGAACCAGCAGATAGAGCCCCTGATCATCGAGACCGTCGGCAGACCCACCTTCGGCGAGATTCTCCACAGCCTGCAACTCGCAGAAATGATTGCCGCCGCCGATCGTGCCGAGAGCACCGGGTGTCAGATCAGTGGGCAGACCTGCCTCCGTGAGAAATTCCGCGGCATCTCCGATCGCCTGCGTTTCAAACCGGCGAAGCCGTTCCGCCGCCCTGTCGATCTTCAGTTTGCGCAGCGGAAGATCCAAGCCGAAGAGCGACATGCCGCAGCCGATATCGTTGCCGATCAGCAGCGGGTGCAGCCGAGAGGACAACAGTGCCACGCCGGTCGCACCATATTTGCCCGGGTGCAAATCTGGAAAGGCGGCGATCTCCAAAACGCCCGGCAGGCGGGACATTTCGTCAAGTTGATCTAAAGCGGCGCCTTCGATCCAGGCGCTACCGGAAAAGAAACGATTGATGAGTGCCGGATGTGCCGACGACGTCATCGGGGAGCTTCCGCTCCCAATGGAATTGCCCATGATAATGAACTCTGGATATGAGTGGTCTTTCATCGCCAAAAACGGCGATGTTCAACCGGCATTCATCGACCCGTTGGCCGAGTTAAGCCGAAACCCTCTCGGGGCGTGCTGAGATATTCGTCATCGTGGCGCTCCCTTTCCAGAAACATCGAGAGCGCCCCTTTAGGTGAAATGGCAAAGAAATGCAAGCATGGGATGCTCTAATCACCGAATGACTTCCGATAGGCACTCGGGCTCGTTCCAAGGCGCCTGCGGAAATGATGCCGCATCGTCGCCAATGTTCCAAAGCCGCTGGCGGCGGCGATATCGTCGAGCGAAACCGCAAGTTCCTTTTCCAGCAGATCGCGGGCATGTCGCAGCCGCTCCTTCAGCAGCCATTCGCCGACGCTGAGACCCGTCGTCGCTTCGAAGCGCCGCTGGAAGGTGCGCATGCTCATGCCCGCTCTTTTCGCAAGTAGGCCGATCGGCTGCTCCTCGGAAAGGCTTTCGCGCATCCATTCGATCAGCGGCCCCAAGCGGATGCCCTCGCGTTCCACGGGAACCGGCGCGTGAATGAACTGCGCCTGTCCGCCTTCGCGGTGCGGCGGCACGACGAGGCGTCTTGCCACGCTGTTTGCAGCTTCCGAACCGAAATCGCCGCGCACCACATGCAGGCAGAGATCGATGCCGGCAGCACTGCCCGCCGCCGTCAGCAGGCTGCCTTCGTCCATGTAGAGAACGTCGGCATCGAGCGTGATGTCGGGATAACATGCGGCGATCGAGGCGACATAGCGCCAATGTGTCGTCGCCCTGCGGTTGGCAAGCAGCCCCGATCCGGCAAGAACCGCAACGCCGGAGCAGAGCGACATGATGCGCGCGCCGCGCTGATGAGCCGCCTTGAGTGCTACGGCGAGCGGTGCCGGCACCGGCGCATCGATTGCCCGCCAGCCGGGCACGACGATCAGGTCCGCCTCATGAAGCACCTCCAGCCCCTTGTCGACCGCGACCGTCAGCCCTCCCGCAGCGCGAAGCGGTCCTGGTTCGATGGCGCAGACCGAGAAGCGATACCAGCCCTCACCCATCTCCGGGCGCGGCAGGCCGAAGACCTCGTAGGCGATGCCGAATTCGAAGGTGCAGAGCCCGTCATAGGCAAGCGCTGCGACCAGCGGTCCTTTGGTCTGCTGTGGCGATAAGTTTGGCATGATCTTTACGCTGTCAGTCATGATGGCCAATTTCGCAAAGCTTTAGCATCGGCGATACCAGGCGGCAATTCGAACCCAAAAGGAAATCGCAAATGCCAAGCCCCGTCGCAGAAATCCCCGCCGCCGCCGCTGATATCGCCACTGCCCATTATGCAGCCAAGCTTGCCTTCGAGACCGATTGCTCCGATGTTCACGCCGCCTTTGCGTCGGGCAAGGTCGATTTCGTTCTTCTCGACGCGCGCTCACCGACGCTCTTCGCACAGTCCCGCGTTCCTGGCGCCCTCAACCTGCCGCATGGCAAGATGACCGCGCATCGCATGTCGGCCTGGCCCTCCGACACGCTGTTCGTCGTCTATTGCGCCGGCCCGCATTGCAACGGGGCGGACAAGGCCGCACTTCGCCTCTCCCGTCTCGGCCTGTCCGTGAAGCTGATGATCGGCGGCATGACCGGTTGGGCCGATGAAGGCTTCTCCTTCGAGCAGGGCGTTTCCACTGCCGCCTGACGACAGCACCGCTTCAACACTTTGAATCGCGATCATCAGAACTCGACGACCACCTTGCCGAAAGGCCCGCGATAGAGATGATCGAGCGCCTCAGGGAACTCGCCGAAGGCATAACGCTTGTCGATCACAGGCTTCAGTCCGGTCTGGTCGATTGCCCGCACCAGATCTTCAAGCGCACGGCGGTGGCCGACGGAAATGCCCTGCACAACAGGCGCCTTGAGCAGCAGCGGGCCGGCCGGGCCGGAAACCTCGAACCCCTCGAGCACGCCGATGACGGAAATGCGGCCATTGATCGCCACCGCCTTCAGCGCCTGACCGAGATGCGGGCCACCGACGATCTCAAGCACGTGATCGGCGCCATAGCCGCCGGTCAACTGATAGAGTTGCTCAACCCAGTCACCCTCATGGCGGTTGATCGCATGATCGGCGCCGAGAGCAACGGCGCGTCCGAGCTTCTCGGCGCTACCTGATGTGATGAACACCTCCGCGCCATGCGCCTTGGCGATCTGCAGACCGAAGAGCGCCACACCGCCGGTGCCTTGCACCAGCACCTTGTCGCCGGCTTTCAGGCCGCCGCGTTCGATCAGTGCGAACCAGGCAGTCAGCCCGGCGCAGGGCAAGGTGCTCGCCTGCGCCGCATCGAGCGTATCAGGCGCGCGTGAATACCATTCCTCGGACAGCACGGTGTATTGGGAGAGGACACCGGGATAGAAGCCGCCGCGCGTCTTGTAAGGTGGGGTGCGCGCATCGCCCAAGCCGCGTCCGTCGATCCAGTCGGGCGAAAAGGTCGAGATGACTCGATCTCCCGGCTTGAAACGGCTGACATCGGGTCCGACTGACTCGACGACCCCTGCCATGTCGGAAGCCGGCACGAAAGGAAATTGCAGCGGCAACCCCATGCCGCTCTCCATCACCAACCGATCGCGGAAATTGAGCGAGACGGCTTCCGTCCGCACCAGAACCCTGTTTCCCGAAACCGGTTCGAGCCTCCGCTCGCCGATCGTCAGCTGGCGCTCCGGACCTACCGCGTCGATCTGCCATTGCCGTGTTGTCTGCATTGTCTTGCTCCTTGTCCATTGCAGGGAGCGCAAAACATATCGTTGAATATTTCGCACCAGTTGCGATATTAATTCTCCAGAATGGTTCCAAAGAGGAAACAAATGGAGCAACTGAAAGGTATCTCGATCTTTGTCGAAGCTGTCGAGGCAGGTGGCTTTTCGGCTGCCGCCGAGCGGCTCCATCTCACGCGTTCGGCGGTCGGCAAGACCATCGCACGTCTGGAACAGCGTCTCGGCGTGCGCCTCTTCAACCGTACGACACGCATGCAGAGCCTCACCGAGGAAGGCCGCTTCTTCTACGAGCGCTGCCTGCGGGCGGTCGAGGAAATCCGCCTCGGGGAAGCCATGCTGGAATCCGGCCGGCGTGACGTGCGCGGCCGATTGCGCATCTCGATGCCGGTGCTTTTCGGCCGCCACTGCATCGCGCCGATCCTGGCACGCCTGCTCGATGAACATCCGGACCTCGAACTCGACCTTTCCTTCAACGACCGTGTCGTCGACCTGCTGGAGGACGGGTTCGATCTTGTCATTCGCAACGGGCCGTTGAAGGACAATCCGGATCTGATGGCCCGGGCGATCGCCCGCCAGCGGATGACCGTCTGCGCATCGCCCGCCTATCTGGAAAAACATGGCGCGCCGCAGACGGTCTTCGATATTCCGCGGCATGAAGGCATCGTCTACAGGCGGGGCGATGACGACAAGGGTTGGATCTTTCCGACTGCAGCAGATCCCGGGCGGCGGATGCCGCCAAAGGCGCGACTGCGGCTCGACGATCTCGCTTCGATTTCCGATGCGGCCGTCGCCGGGCGCGGTCTTGCCTGGCTGCCCTGCTGGCTGGTCCGCGAAGAGGTGCTGGCAGGCCGGCTCATTCAGGTGCTGAAGCAGGAACCGGCCAATGTCTTCGACGCCCATGCCGTTTGGCTGCGCTCTCCGGTCATGCTGCCGAAGGTGCGGCTCGCGATCGATACGCTCGCCGCCGGACTGCCGGCAATGACGGGCTGAAGCGCTCGCCGCGCATCGAGCGACGAGAAACCCATGTTATTCCTAGGCGTTTCTCTGGAAATAACCCGATGCCGCAGTATATCCGCTAGTTCGTCGTCTCTTTTGGGCGGCCGCCATATCACTCGGAAAAACGTCAGCATGTCACTTCGCAGCGCCCTCCGCGCACAAACTGCAGATTGCCACGCCGCGGTCGACACCCTCTTCGGCAGTTTTAACCTCTCACGCATCCAGGATTATAGGGCTTTCTTGCGCGCGCATGCCCGGGTCGTACCATCAGTCGAATATGCGCTAGAGAATGGAGGAATCGGCCGTTTGCTGCCGGATTGGCCGGACCGAAGGCGCGCGCATCTATTGGCTGCCGACATCCGGGAACTCGATGATCGATTGCCGGTATTGCTTCCGCAACTGGCATTGCTCAGCGAAGCAGCGATCTGGGGTGCCGCCTATGTCCTCGAAGGCTCCAAACTCGGCGGCCTGCTGCTCGCCAAGGCCGTGCCCGACCACTTGCCCAACAGCTATCTGAGCCTGCAAGGCCCGAAGGGCGCCATGCGGCTCTTCATGGATCGTCTTGACGCGACCAAGGTGGAGGATCCCGATGCGGCTGTCGCCGCAGCCCGCGATGTTTTCGATCTCTTCCTCAAAGCCGGGCAAGCCGAACTGGAAGCCGTCCCATGAACGGCACGCACGAACCCGTCGATCTTACCAATTGCGACCGTGAGCCGATCCACCAGCTCGGCTCGGTCCAGCCCTTCGGCTTTCTGTTGGCGGTGTCCTCAGACTGGATTGTCATGCGCGCCTCCGCAAACCTAGCGGAGTTTCTCGGAGTGACAGAGGCCAACGCGATCGGCCGTCCCGTTCTCTCTGTGATTACACCCGAAGCACTCCACACAATCCGCAACAAGCTTACCACGCTGCGTGGTTCCGACGTCGTCGAGCGCATTTTCGGCATTGCCCTGACGTCCGATCAAAACAGGTTCGACCTTGCCGTGCACCTGAACGGCGGTGAGGTCATCATCGAAGGCGAGCGCTGCCAGGAAGACAGGCACGACGCCGCCTCGCTCTCAATGCGCAGCATGATGTCGCGCCTCGACCACACGGAAACATTGGAAGCCTTCTTCCGTGAAGGTGCAAGACAAGCGCGGGCGCTCACCGGTTTCGATCGGGTCATGGTCTATCGTTTCGACGAAGGCGGTTCCGGCGAAGTCGTGGCGGAAGCCGCCCGGGCCGGCATCGGCTCGTTCCTCGGGCTGCACTATCCGGCTTCCGACATTCCGGTACAGGCGCGCGCGCTTTATCTGCGCAACCTGTTCCGCATCATTGCCGATGTCGACGCCGTCCTGGTCCCGATCCTGCCGCAGCTCGACGAGCACGGCCGGCCGCTCGACCTCTCCATGTCGGTATTGCGTTCGGTCTCGCCGATCCACATCGAATATCTGAAAAACATGGGCGTTGGCGCTTCGCTCTCCATTTCGATCGTCGTAGACGGCAAGCTCTGGGGCCTGTTTGCCTGCCATCACTACGGCCCGCGTCTGCCTTCGGCCCAAAGCCGCTCCACTGCCGAACTCTTCGGCCAGATGTTTGCGTCGCGCCTTGAAAGCCGCGAACGGCGACTGGCTCTCGACTACGAGACAAAGGCGCGCCGCATTGCCGACCGGCTTCTCACCTCCGTCGCAGACAATGCGAGCCTGCTCGACGATCCGGCCTGGCTGATCGACGCGCTCGCCGACGCCATTCCTGCCGACGGGATCGGCGTCTGGATCAACGGCCGCCTGGCACTTGCCGGCATCGGGCCGGATGAGAGAAGTTTCGCAGCCCTCGTCCGCCACCTCAACCGTAACGCAGCCGGCCGCATCTATGCCGTGGACAGGCTCGCGGAAGCCTATCCGGACCTTGAGGTCGACGATGCGGTAGCAGGCATGCTCGCCATCCCGATCTCGCGTTCGCCGCGCGATTATGTCGTGCTTTTCCGTCAGGAATTGGTGCGCACCGTCCGCTGGGGCGGCGACCCGCACAAGCCGGTAGAGTACGGCCCGAACGGCCCGCGGCTGACGCCGCGCAAGAGTTTCGAGGCCTGGTCGGAACTGGTGCGCGGCCGCTCGCTGCCCTTCACGGAAGCCGAGCGCCGTGTCGCCGAAACGATCCGTGTCACATTGATCGAAGTGGTATTGCGTCTCACCGACGAGGTCAGCATGGCCCGCCAGACGGCCAACGAGCGCCAGGAACTGCTGATCGCCGAGCTGAACCACCGCGTCCGCAACATATTGAGCCTGATCACCGGCATTATCCGGCAGTCACAGGCAACGTCGGTCGGCTTTGGCGACTACATCCGCCAGCTCGAGGGCCGCATTCAGTCGCTCGCCCGCGCCCATGACCAGATCACCCGCGATCACTGGGCGCCCGCTTCGCTCCGGCAATTGCTGCTGGCAGAGACAGCCGCCTATCTCGGGAAAAATGCGCAACGCATCCAGATGAGCGGCGAGGACGTGCTGCTGGAACCGCAGGCCTTTTCCACCGCCGCCCTTGTTTTCCATGAGCTGATGACCAACAGCGCCAAATATGGCAGCCTTTCCGGCACCGGCAGTGGCACCGTTCAACTCGGCTGGCATCGCGACGACGAGGGCAATCTGCGCATTGGCTGGCGCGAAAAGGATGGTCCACCCGTCGTCGAACCCAAACGCCATGGCTTCGGTTCGACGATCATCCGCCGCTCTATCCCGTATGACCTCGGCGGCAAAGCCGAGGTCCGCTACGTCAAGGATGGGCTCGAGGCCGATTTCTGCATTCCGGCGCGACATGTCGTCGGCCCTACGAGCGAACGGTCGAATCCGCCTCCGGTCGGAGCGACCGAACGCAAGACGATTGCCGACGATCAACCGCTCTCCGGCCTCAACGTGCTGCTGGTGGAAAACAATCTGATCATCGCCATGGATGGGGAGGACATCCTGCGCCGCCTGGGCGCCGACGTGGCCACGGCACCAAGTGTCACTGAGGCGATGGAAATTCTGGCGGGCCAGTCCTTCGATCTGGCGCTTCTCGATGTCAATCTTGGCGATGAGACGAGTTTCGGAATTGCCGACCGGCTGGCAGCCGACGGCGTGCCCTTCGTTTTTGCCACAGGCTATGGGGAGGGCATCGCCCAGGCGAACAGCCACTCGGACGCGCCCGTGCTACAGAAGCCTTATACGATGGAAGGCATGACGGATATTCTTGCCCGGGTGCCGCTTCCAAGAAGAGAGTAAACCCTCACGCCTCAAGGGGATCCGGTCGCAGGCCGCCGATGAAGAGCTGTTCCAGAAACCGCGCCGCATCCTCGAAGCGCCCTTCGCCCGAATGTTCCTGCCCCAGCACGGCACGCACCTGGACGTCGAAGTCCGCGTAATGTTGCGTCGTCGACCAGATGGAGAAGATCAGGTGATAGGGATCGCATTTGACGATCTTGCCTGATTTCGCCCAGGCGCGGATGACCTCCGCCTTCTCGTCGACCAGTTCCTTCAGCGGTCCCTTCAGCTCGTCCTCGATATGCGGCGCGCCCTGCAGCACCTCGTTGGCGAAAAGCCGGCTCTCGCGCGGAAAATCGCGGGCCATCTCCAGCTTGCGGCGGATGTAGCTGCGGATTTCCGCCTCCGGATTGCCTTCGGCGTTAAAGGCCCGCAGCGGCTCCAGCCAAGTGTAGAGCACCCGGTCGATCAGCGCCCGGTGCATCGCTTCCTTGGTGCGGAAATAATAGAGCAGGTTGGGTTTCGACATGCCGGCCACTTCGGCAATCTGGTCGATGGTCGAGCCGCGAAAGCCGCTTGCCGAAAATACATCGAGCGCCGCTTCCAGGATCTGCTCTTCCTTCTCTTCCTGGATTCGCGTCCGCCTCAGGGTTTTCGCTGCTCTCGGTATGGTCACAGGCTGTTATTTCCCCTTGAAATTCAACTTCTTCGCTCAAGTTTTTCTGGAAGCGATCCCCCGCCGCCTTCTTGAGCAACTGCCCGTATTTTTATCGGCAATTTTCGTGATTTTCGTCTTGAGCCCGGCGGTGGAAGTTGTAATGTTTACCAATCGGTCAAATTATCCGCCAGATGCAAAACAAAGGCAACTGACGATTTTCCGGCGCTCGACAAAACCAATAAGGGAGCGCAGGAAAGGACCACGGGAACAGGCGGGCATGCCCTTTGCATGACTGCCGCAAACAGGTGAGGGCATACAAAATGGTGGCAGCACCAGGCGAGAACATGCGCGTCAATGGCGACCGTCTCTGGGACAGCCTCATGGACATGGCGAAGATCGGCCCCGGCATCGCGGGCGGCAACAATCGCCAGACGCTGACGGATGCCGATGCGCAGGGCCGCAGCCTTTTCAAAAAATGGTGTGACGATGCCGGTTTGACCATGGGTGTCGACCGTATGGGCACGATGTTCGCCACCCGCCCCGGCACCGATCCCGATGCTCTGCCCGTCTATGTCGGCTCGCATCTCGACACCCAGCCGACCGGCGGCAAATATGACGGTGTGCTCGGCGTGCTTGCAGCTCTCGAAGTCGTGCGCACGATGAACGATCTCGGCATCAAGACCAAACATCCGATCGTCGTTACCAACTGGACCAACGAGGAAGGCGCGCGTTTTGCCCCTGCCATGCTGGCGTCAGGCGTCTTCGCCGGCGTGCACAGTCTGGATTTTGCCTATAATCGCAGAGACCCCGAGGGCAATCTGTTCGGCGACGAACTGAAGCGCATCGGCTGGGTCGGCGACGAAGAGGTTGGCGCCCGCAAGATGCACGCCTATTTCGAATATCACATCGAGCAGGGACCGATCCTCGAAGCTGAGGAAAAGCAGATCGGCGTTGTCACCCATTGCCAGGGCCTCTGGTGGCTGGAATTCACGCTGACCGGCAAGGAAGCCCACACCGGATCGACGCCGATGAACCTGCGCGTCAATGCCGGCCTCGCCATGGCCCGCATCCTGGAGATGGTCCAGGGCGTGGCGATGGGCGAACAGCCAGGCGCCGTCGGCGGCGTCGGCCAGGTGTTCTTCTCGCCAAACTCCCGCAATGTGCTGCCCGGCAAGGTGGTATTCACCGTCGACATCCGCTCGCCCGACAAGGAGAAGCTCGACCACATGCGGGCAAAGATCGAAGCGAAAGCACCTGAGATCACCGATGCACTCGGTGTCGGCTGTTCCATCGAGGCGATCGGCCATTTCGAGCCGATTACCTTCGATCCGAAACTGGTCACGTCGGTGCGCGACGCCGCCGAGCGGCTCGGCTACAGCCACATGAACATCATCTCCGGCGCCGGCCACGACGCCTGCTGGGCCGCCAAGGTCGCACCTGCAACGATGGTCATGTGCCCCTGCGTCGGTGGGCTCTCGCACAATGAGGCGGAAGAAATCTCCAAGGAATGGGCGATGGCGGGCGCCGATGTGCTGTTTCATGCGGTGGTCGAGACGGCGGAGATTGTGGTGTGAGCGCGACCGAAGCGGTGGTCGTCATGGATGGCACTCGACTGGTCGGGCATGATAAATTTCATGACGGCTTCGCCGAGACGTTCGGCTTTCCTGACCTTTACGGTCGCAACATGGATGCCTGGATCGACTGTATGAGCTGTCTCGACGACCCCGATGCAGGGATGTCGAAACTGACCGTCGAGCCGGGAAAAGCTCTGACCGTCCGGATCAACAATTATCTGCATTTCAAGGATGCAGCGCCGCAACAGTGGGTCGACCTGATGGAATGCGCAGCGTTCGTGAATTGGCGCCGCACTGAAAAGGGACGCGGCGCAGTCCTGGCTTTAGCGTTTTACGATTGAGGATATGATAATGACCACAGTCATCAAGAACGGCACTATCGTCACCGCCGACCTGACCTATAAGGCTGACGTGAAAATCGACGGCGGCAAGATCATCGAGATTGGTCCGAACCTCTCGGGCGACGAGACGCTGGATGCGACCGGCTGTTATGTCATGCCGGGCGGCATCGATCCGCACACCCATCTCGAAATGCCTTTCATGGGCACCTATTCTTCCGACGATTTCGAGAGCGGCACACGCGCCGCCCTTTCCGGCGGCACGACGATGGTGGTCGATTTCGCCCTGCCCGCCCCTGGCCAGTCGCTGCTCGAGGCGCTGACCATGTGGGACAACAAATCGACCCGCGCCAATTGCGATTATTCCTTCCACATGGCGGTCACCTGGTGGAGCGAGCAGGTCTTCAAGGAGATGGAGACCATCGTCCGCGACAAGGGCATCAACACCTTCAAGCACTTCATGGCCTATAAGGGCGCGCTGATGGTGGACGATGACGAGATGTTCGCCTCGTTCCAGCGCTGCGCCGAACTCGGCGCCCTGCCGCTGGTGCACGCCGAAAACGGCGACGTCGTCGCCTCGATGTCGGCAAAGCTGCTCGCCGAGGGCAATAACGGCCCCGAGGCGCATGCCTATTCGCGGCCCGCCGAAGTGGAAGGTGAAGCCACCAACCGCGCCATCATGATCGCCGACATGGCCGGCTGCCCGGTCTATATCGTCCACACCTCCTGCGAACAGGCGCACGAAGCGATCCGCCGCGCCCGCCAGAAAGGCATGCGCGTCTACGGCGAACCGCTGATCCAGCACCTGACGCTCGACGAGAGCGAATATTCCAATCCCGACTGGGACCACGCCGCCCGCCGCGTCATGTCGCCGCCTTTCCGCAACAAGCAGCATCAAGACTCGCTGTGGGCCGGCCTCGCCTCCGGCTCGCTGCAGGTGGTCGCGACCGACCATTGCGCCTTCACGACGGCGCAGAAGCGTTTCGGCGTCGGTGATTTCACCAAGATCCCGAACGGCACCGGCGGTCTTGAAGACCGCATGCCGATGCTCTGGACTCACGGCGTCAACACCGGCCGGCTGACGATGAACGAATTCGTCGCCGTCACCTCGACCAACATCGCCAAGATCCTCAACATCTATCCGAAGAAGGGCGCAATCCTTGTCGACGCCGATGCCGATATCGTCGTCTGGGACCCGAAACGTTCCAAGACCATTTCGTCCAAGGCCCAGCAGTCGGCGATCGACTACAACGTCTTCGAAGGCAAGGAAGTGACCGGCCTGCCGCGCTATACGCTGACGCGCGGCGTCGTCGCGATTGAGGAAGGTGCGATCAAGACCCGCGAGGGTCACGGCGAATTCGTCAGGCGCGAGCCGGTCACGGCTGTCAGCAAGGCGCTTTCCCAGTGGAAGGATATCACCGCGCCGCGCAAGGTGACGCGGAGCGGCATTCCGGCAAGCGGCGTATGACGATGGCGCATGACGATACGGCCATCAACCGGAGACCGCTGCCTCTATGCCAATGACCTCACGCCGGCACCAAAGCGTCCAACTCCGGCAGAAGCACGACGCTTTCCTGCTCGTTCGGATCGGTGCGGGCGATGATCGCCGTGCACGGCGTGCTGCTGAGGTTCGCCGGCAGGTGCGGCACACCGGCCGGGATATAGAAAAGTTCGCCGGCATGGACGATGACGTGATGCTCCAGCCGATCTCCGTACCAGGTATGGGCCTCGCCGGAGAGCATGTAGATCGCCGTCTCGTGCGCCTCGTGCAGATGCGCCTTGGCGCGTACGCCCGGCGGGATCGTCAGGAGGTGCATGCAGATGCCCTTGGCGCCGACCGTCTCGGCCGCGACCCCCTGGAAATAGCTGAGCCCCTGCTTGCCGTCATAGGCATGATTGGGGCGAACGATGTGGCAGGTGGGCTTTGATGTCACGTCCATCCTCATCCTCCATGGAGTGTGTCGTCGATAAAACCGGCGGTAATGATAGCACGCAAACCGCGTTCCCGCGGCGAAAACAAGACTGGTCGCATTGATGCAAACACCCTCCGTCGTATCCGCCAAGGATCTCTGTCTCACCTACCAGGCAAATGACGGCCCGGTGCGTGCACTGAGCAATGTCAATCTCGATGTCCGCAAGGGCGATTTCGTCTCTTTCATCGGCCCCTCGGGCTGCGGCAAGACCACTTTCCTGCGTGTCATCGCCGATCTCGAGAAGAGCACCTCGGGCGAGATCTCGATCAACGGCATGACGCCGGAAGAGGCGCGCAAGGCCCGCGCCTACGGTTATGTCTTCCAGGCGCCGGCGCTCTATCCCTGGCGCACCATCGAAAACAACATCGCCCTGCCGCTGGAGATCATGGGCTATTCCGGCGCCGACCGGACGCGGCGCATCGCCGAAGCGCTCGATCTGGTCAGTCTTTCGGGCTTCGAGAAGAAATTCCCCTGGCAGCTTTCCGGCGGCATGCAGCAGCGCGCCTCGATCGCCCGTGCGCTCGCCTTCGACGCCGACCTGCTGCTGATGGACGAGCCCTTCGGCGCCCTGGACGAGATCGTCCGCGACCATCTGAACGAAGAGCTGCTGAAACTCTGGACCCGCACCAACAAGACGATCTGCTTCGTCACCCATTCCATCCCCGAGGCAGTCTACCTCTCGACCAAGATCGTAGTGATGTCTCCGCGCCCGGGCCGCGTGACCGATGTGATCGACTCGACCCTGCCGGCCGAACGCCCGCTCGACATCCGCGAAACTCCCGAGTTCCTGGAGATCGCCCATCGCGTCCGCGAAGGGCTGAGGACGGGGCACGCATGAGGAGCGGGCGCGTGTACCCTGGGGCCACCCCCCTCTGCCCTGCCGGGCATCTCCCCCACAAGGGGGGAGATCGATATGCTGCACCGGCTTCCCCAAACAAGGATCGCCGTTCCGTTCGCTATAGAGCCAACGGGGACCGACGCGCTATCCTCCTGCCGATCTCCCCCCTTGTGGGGGAGATGCCCGGCAGGGCAGAGGGGGGTGGCTGCGCGTTCGACGCCAACAAATGGGGGCAGTCGCTGTGAAACCCGACACATTCAAGGACAAGATCGTCCCCGTCACCACAATCCTGCTCGCCCTCGTCGTCATCTGGTATGTCGCCGCCATCCTGATGAACGCGCCGTTCCAGCGCGACATGGACGGCCGCGCGGGCGCCACACCTACGACCCTCGAATTCATCGGCAAGACGCTGGCGCAGCCGAAGCCTATCCTGCCGGCGCCGCATCAGGTGGCGCAGAACGTCTACGAGAACACCTTTCTGCGCAGCCTTTCGAGCAATCGCAGCCTCGTCTATCACAGCTGGGTAACGCTCTCCTCCACCCTGCTCGGCTTCGGCTTCGGTATGCTGCTCGGCATCCTCCTCGCCGTGCTGATCGTCCACAACCGCGCCATGGACCGCTCGCTGATGCCCTGGCTGGTGGCGAGCCAGACCATACCGATCCTCGCCATCGCGCCGATGATCGTCATCATCTCCTACAACGTACTGACCGGCGACAATGCCGTTGCGCATCTGTTGAACCTCGATTCCGACGCCTCCCGCCTCGTCTCCAAGGCGCTGATCTCCACCTACCTCTCCTTCTTTCCGGTCGCCGTCGGCATGGTGAAGGGGCTGCGTTCGCCCGAAATCATGCATCTCGACCTGATGCGCACCTATTATGCCAGCTCGATGCAGACGTTCTGGAAGCTACGCGTTCCAGCCTCGATCCCTTTCCTCTTCACCTCGATGAAGGTCGCGATCGCAGCCAGCCTTGTCGGCGCCATCGTCGGCGAGCTGCCGACGGGTGCTGTCGCCGGCATCGGCTCGAAGCTACTCGCCGGCTCCTATTACAGCCAGACTATCGATATCTGGGCCGCCCTCGTCGCCGGATCGCTGCTGGCGGGCATCCTGGTTGCGATCGTCGGCGTTGCGGCGAAGATCGTCGATCGCGCCATGGGCGGGAGGCCGGCATGAGACATCTGACCTTCTCCTGGCAAGGTGTGGTCGCCCTCCTCCTCTGCGTCGGGGCGCTGACGGCCCTGCCGCTCCTGGCCGAGGGCGCGGCGCGCGCCCTCACCGACGGCACGGCAAGCCTCATTTTCACCATCGTCATCGCGGCTGCCCTGCTGTCATTCGCACCGCAGCCGCCGGCCTATCGGGCCACCGTGCTGTTTATCGGCGCGCATGGCGCCGCCTGGATGCTGCTTTCGGCTCTTTCCGGCAACGAGGGCACGGCGACGCGGGCTTTCTTCCTGCTGCTCTTTGCCTGCTGGCTGCTTGCCTGGCGATGCGTCAGCGAACTGTCGAAACTGCAGCCCGTCACGACTTTCGGCAAGTCGGTACTCCAGCTCCTGATCCCGGCGATCTTCGGCGCCTGGATCCTCATTCTCTGGGAAGCGGTCACGCGCGGCGCTGGCGTCCCCTTCATCCTGCTGCCGCCGCCGAGCGCCATCGGCGCGCGGTTCATGGCGTCGCTGCCCATCCTCGGCGCGGACGTCAGGCAGACGATCTTCAAGGCGGTGCTGATCGGTTATACCGTCGGCTGCCTCAGTGGCTTCGTCGTCGCGGTGCTCGCCGACCGCATCGCCTTCCTGCGCCGCGGCCTTCTGCCGATCGGCAACATGGTTTCGGCCCTGCCAATCATCGGCGTCGCCCCTGTCATGGTCATGTGGTTCGGCTTCGACTGGCCGTCGAAGGCCGCCGTCGTCATCATCATGACCTTCTTCCCGATGCTGGTGAATACCGTCGCCGGCCTTGCCGCCTCCGGCAGCATGGAGCGCGACCTGATGCGCACCTATGCCTCCGGCTATTGGCAGACGCTGCTGAAACTCAGGCTTCCCGCGGCAATGCCCTTCATTTTCAATGCACTGAAGATCAACTCGACGCTGGCGCTGATTGGTGCCATCGTTGCGGAATTCTTCGGGACACCGATCGTCGGCATGGGCTTCCGTATCTCCACCGAGATCGGCCGCATGAATGTCGACATGGTCTGGGCGGAAATCGCCGTCGCGGCGCTGGCCGGCTCGATCTTCTATGGCATCATCGCCCTGACCGAACGGGCGGTGACGTTCTGGCATCCGTCTATCCGTGGTGGCTAGGCGCGCGCGGGCTCCAGAAACGGGTCCGGGCATAACTTCAGAGGGTAAGGATAAGAAAATGAGAAAGTTGATGGTTGCAATGATGGCGAGCGCGATGTCGCTTGCATCGGCCCATGCGATGGCCGCCGACAAGGTGGTGCTGCAGCTGAAATGGGTCACGCAGAGCCAGTTCGGCGGTTATTACGTCGCCAAGGACAAGGGCTTCTATAAGGAAGAAGGCCTCGACGTCGAGATCAAGCCGGGCGGCCCCGATATCGCCCCCGAGCAGGTGATCGCCGGCGGCGGCGCCGATGTCATCGTCGACTGGATGGGTGGCGCCCTGGTTGCCCGCGAAAAGGGCGTTCCGCTCGTCAACATCGCCCAGCCCTACCAGAAGGCGGGCTTGGAAATGGTCTGCCGCAAGGACGGTCCGATCAAGACCGAAGCCGACTTCAAGGGCCACACGCTCGGCGTCTGGTTCTTCGGCAACGAGTATCCCTTCTTCGCCTGGATGAACAAGCTCGGCCTATCCACAGAAGGCGGTCCGAACGGCGTCACCGTGCTGAAGCAGAGCTTCGACGTGCAGCCGCTCGTCCAGAAACAGGCCGACTGCATCTCCGTCATGACCTATAACGAATACTGGCAGGCGATCGATGCCGGCTTCAAGCCGGAAGAACTGACGGTCTTCAACTACACTGAAATGGGCAACGACCTTCTCGAAGACGGCCTCTATGCGATGGAAGACAAGCTGAAAGACCCGGCCTTCAAGGAGAAGATGGTCAAGTTCGTCCGCGCTTCGATGAAGGGCTGGAAATATGCCACCGAGAATCCCGACGAAGCCGCCGAGATCGTCATGGACAATGGTGGCCAGGACGACAACCATCAGAAGCGCATGATGGGCGAAGTCGCCAAGCTGGTCGGCGACAGCTCCGGCAAGCTGGACGAGGCGCTCTATGCTCGCACGGCAAAGGCACTGCTCGACCAGAAGATCATCAGCAAGGAGCCGTCGGGCGCCTGGACGCACGACATCACCGACGCCGCTTCCAAGTAGTTTCGGCAGGATTGCGAAGCGAAACGCGCGGGAGATTTCCGCGCGTTTCGTCTTTTTCTAGAGCATGATGCCAAAAACTGTCCGCGGTATTCGGACGAAATTCTCTATCTATTTGATTTAGATGCTGATTCAGATTTCCAGTCAGTCGGCCTAAATCATCTGCATCCAGCAACCGAAAAAAATGCCTTGCAACTGTCGCATTTATCGGGCGTCAAACGTCTTAGGGATGAGCGCGATCAATCTTCGTAATGTTGACATAACCTTGCGGTGATTGATTGACGTCGGAATGGTAACTATTATCGCCTAATGGGGAATTGTTTTCTGCCGGACTTGTAGATCGAGCAAATCGATACCACCTACAAGCCGAATTTGCCGGCGAGGGATGAAGACGGCAAAGGATCGGCGGATACCTCTGAGAATGCAGGAAGGGCAGTGGCCTGATCGCGCGCTGAGTGGCAGACGCTCGAGTTCGGCCAACCTTATCATAAGATTGGACGAAGACGCATGGCACGCAAGCCGACTGGAATTCTAGGCGCCTCTACTCTTTTTGCAGCGGCACTTGCTGCATCCACCGCATTTTCGCAGGAAGCGCCGGTCACAAAACCGCAGCAGAACCTGCCGGCGATCGTCGTCACCACGGCGGTGAACCGCACCCTCGTCGACCGTGTCATCGGCACCGGAACGGTCAAGCCCGTCGAAGAAGTCTATATCCAGCCGCAGGTCGAAGGCCTCTCGATCCGCACGCTGAAAGCCGATATCGGCGACAAGGTTCAGGCCGAAAGCACGTTGGCGACGCTCAACGATGACGCAGTGGTCCTGGAAAAGAGCCAGATGATGGCGACAAAGGCCAAGGGCGAGGCAAGCCTCGCCCAGCTGCGCGCCCAGCTCATCGAGGCGCAGGCCAATGCCGAACAGGCAAGGCAGCAGCAGGCCCGCGCTCAGGAAATGGTCAAGAAGGGCACGGTTTCCACCGCCCAGGTCGAACAGGCCGATGCGACCGCCGCCGCAGCCAATGCCCGCGTCGTCTCCGCCGAACAGGCGATCGAGGTCTCCGAAGCCGATCTCAAGGTCTTCGACAGCCAGATCGCCGATGCGGATTTGAAGCTGGCGCGCACCGACGTGAAGACGCCAGTCGCCGGCACGGTCTCGGCGAAGAACGCCAAGGTCGGCGCCATTGCCGCCGGCAACGGCGATCCGCTGTTCACCATCATCCGCGACGGTGATATCGAGCTTGTCGCTGAGGTCGCCGAAAGCGATGTCGTCAGGATCATGGCCGGCCAAAAGGCGACGATTTCGCTTTCCGGCAGCCGTGAGAAGCTTTCCGGCGCCGTACGCCTGGTTTCGCCGACCGTCGATCCGGTCACACGCCTTGGCCTCGTCCATATCTCCATCGATGATGACAGCAAGGCGCGTTCAGGCATGTATGGCAGCGCCGAGATCATCGTGCGCGAGACTGAAGGCGTAGCGCTTCCCTTGACCGCAGTCCTCACCGGCAACGAAGGCTCCTCCGCCCGCAAGGTCGAGGACGGCGTGGTGAAATTCGCCAAGATAGAGACCGGCATTCAGGACGGCGCCTATGTCGAGGTCATCGATGGATTGAAGACCGGCGACGAGGTCGTGGCCAAGGCGGGCGCTTACGTCCGCGACGGCGACCACATCACGCCGGTGCGTGAACAGCCCCCGGCTTCCAACTAAAGAGACCATCCGATGAATTTTTCAGCCTGGTCCATCCGAAATCCCATTGCACCACTGCTGGCCTTCTGCCTGCTGGTGTTCATCGGCATGCAGTCCTTCAACGCGCTGCCGATCACGCGCTTTCCGAACATCGACGTGCCGCTCGTTTCGATCAACGTGACGCAGAGCGGCGCTTCGCCGGCCGAGCTCGAAATGCAGGTGACGAAGGAGATCGAAGACGCGGTGGCCTCCATCACCGGCATCGACGAAATCCAGTCGACGGTGACCGACGGCAGCTCGCAGACCGTCGTCATGTTCCGGATGGAAGTGCCGACCGAACAGGCCGTGCAGGACACCAAGGATGCAATCGACCGCATCCGCAGCGATCTGCCGACTACGGCCGAAGCACCAATCGTCTCCAAGGTCGATGTCGAGGGACAGGCGATCCAGACCTTCGCCGTTTCCTCGCCTGCCATGTCGCTGGAAGAACTTTCGTGGTTCGTCGACGATACGATCAAGCGTTCGCTGCAGGGCCAGGCCGGCATCGGCCGTGTCGACCGTTACGGCGGCGCCGAGCGCGAAGTGCGCATCGAACTTACCCCTGACAAGCTCAATGCCTACGGCATCACCGCCGCGAGCGTGAACCAGCAGCTGCGCGGCACCAACATCGACCTCGGCTCAGGCCGCGGCCAAGTGGCGGGAAGCGAACAGGCGATCCGTGTTCTCGGCGACGCCCGCAACGTCGCCGACCTCGCCAACACGACGATCGGCCTGCCGAACGGCCGCTTCGTCAAACTATCCGATCTCGGCGTCATCAAGGACACCTATGAGGAGCCGAAATCCTTCTCGCGCTTCAACGATACGCCAGTCGTTACCTTCGGCGTTTTCCGCTCCAAGGGCGCCAGCGAGGTCAGCGTCGCCGAAACCGTGGCGCAGAACCTCGACAAGGTGCGGACCGAAAATCCGAATGTGAAGATCGAACTGATCGACGATTCGGTCTATTTCACCTACGGCAACTACGAAGCCGCCATCCATACGCTCCTCGAAGGCGCGCTGCTCGCCGTCATCGTCGTCTTCCTGTTCCTGAGGAACTGGCGCGCGACGCTGATTTCGGCAATCGCCCTACCCTTGTCCGCGATCCCGACCTTCTGGATCATGGACATGATGGGTTTCTCACTGAACCTCGTCAGCTTCCTCGCTCTGACGCTCGCCACCGGTATCCTTGTCGACGATGCGATCGTCGAAATCGAAAACATCGCCCGCCACATCAAGATGGGCAAGACGCCCTATCGAGCGGCGATCGAGGCGGCTGATGAAATCGGCCTTGCCGTCATCGCCACCACCTTCACCATCATCGCCGTTTTCGTGCCCGTTTCCTTCATGCCGGGCATTCCGGGCCAGTACTTCATCCAGTTCGGTCTGACCGTCGCCTTCTCTGTCTTCTTCTCGCTGATGGTGGCGCGCCTGATCACCCCGATGATGGCCGCCTATCTGATGCGCGCCGAAGACGCCATGGAAGACCATCACGACAATGACGGCCTGCTGATGCGCGGCTACACCCGTCTCATACGTGGCACGACTGGACGCTGGTACACGCGTTATGCGACGCTGATTGTCGCGTTCGCTTTTCTGGTCGGCTCCGTTTTGTTGCTGATGCAGGTTCCCGGCAGCTTCCTGCCGCCGGAAGATGCCTCACGCATCGTTCTTTCCGTCGAGCTGCCGCCCAATGCACGCCTTGACGACACCGAGAAGACGACGGATGCGATCTATGACAGGGTCAAGGACATCAACGGCGTCGATAGCGTCTTCGTCCTCGGTGGCGCATCGCCGAAGGGCGATCTCGAACTGCGCCGTGCGACCATCACGCTGGCACTCGATAAGCTCGACCAATCGCTGGTCAAGAAGATGGTCAACGACGTGATCGGCCGTATCCCCGTCATTGGCCCGAAACTGCCGAAGGTGGAGGTCCACGGCCGAGAACGCCCGCAGTGGGATATCGAAAAGGAAGTCTTCGCCAAGCTGCGCGATATTCCCGACGTCCGGATCCTGAAGCTCAATGACCGCGGCGAACGCGACCTCTCCTTCAACTTCCTTTCCAAGAGCGACAAGGACCTGAACGACGCCGTCGGCATTCTGGAATCCAAGCTGCGCGCCGATCCGTTGCTTGCCAATGTCAGCGCCGACGGCTCCCTTCCCCGCCCGGAACTGCAGGTTCACCCGCGCATGGATGAAGCCGCCCGCCTCGGCATTACGCCGCAGCAGATCTCCGAGACGATCCGCGTCGCCACCATCGGCGATGTCGATGCCGCCCTTGCCAAGATCTCGCTCGACGATCGCCAGATCCCGATCCGCGTTCAGGCCGCACTCGACATGCGTCGCGATCTCGCGGCCATCCGGACATTGAAGATCCAGACCGCCAGCGGCGGCACCGTTCCGCTCGCGAGCGTCGCCAATATCGACTATTCGGAAGGGGTAAGCTCGATCAAGCGCAACAACCGCTACCGCGTCGTCTCGATCGGTTCCGACCTGCCGCAGGGCGTAGCACTCGACACGGCTTCGGCCCGCTTCCGTCAGATCGTCAATGACGCCAATATCCCGGCCACGGTGCACCTTGCCGAAAGCGGCGACACCAAGGTGCAGAGCGAGATGCAGCAGAGTTTCGTCAACGCCATGTTGATGGGCCTGCTGCTGGTGCTGACGGTGCTGATCCTGCTCTTCAAGGACGTGATCCAGCCCTTCACCATCCTGTTCTCACTGCCGCTCGCCATTGGCGGCGTCGCAGCCGGCCTGATCCTCACCAGCAATCCGCTGTCGATGCCTGTCATGATCGGCATCCTGATGCTGATGGGTGTCGTCACCAAGAACGCCATCCTGCTCGTCGATTTCGCAATCGAGATGCGTCATCAAGGCATGCCTCGCGTCGAGGCCATGGTCGAAGCCGGCCGCAAACGCGCCCGGCCGATCATCATGACCTCGATCGCCATGTCGGCGGGCATGCTGCCTTCCGCGCTCGGTGTCGGCGAAGGCGGCTCGTTCCGCGCGCCGATGGCGATCGCGGTGATCGGCGGCATCATCGTCTCGACTGTGCTCTCGCTCGTCGTCGTGCCCTCCTTCTTCCTGATCATGGACGATCTGTCCCGCCTGCTTGGTTGGGCTTTCGGTCGCCTGGTCGGCAGGAAGGACAACGAGGAACTGCCGCTGTCGCGCGAGGATCTCACCCGTGTCACCCGGGAGAACCGCAGCGAGATCGATTCGCTGGAGGAGCGCCTGACCGCAATCGAAAAGCCGGAAAGCAAACGCAAGAACGCCAAGAGCAACGACACCAACGTGCTGCGGCTGCCGCCCTTCGCGGCGGAATAAGCAAAACCCAGGAAATGAACGGGCCGGGAGCGATCTCCCGGCCCGTTTCGTTTTTGCTGTTCATTTCTTAGCGTTGACCGAAATCAATTCCGCCATCGTCTCCTTCCCGTATTTTGCCCGGCAGCCATAAGGAATTGAAAGACCGGCCATATCAGGAGACCGGGAGATGAACAGAACGCTGACATTCAACGGCCATGAGGCCGCTGTCCTCGCCAAGGCTGACTTCATGGCCGGGCTCGACCACGACGAGGCTGAAGTCCTGCGCGCCTGCGCCACCATTCTCCTCTGCGACCCGCACGACGTTCTCTTCGAGGAGGGCGACAAGGCGGCCTATTTCTATTGCGTGCTCAGCGGTTATGTCAGGCTCTATCGCCACAACGGCGACGGCAGGCACGCCGATATCCGCATCTGCGAGCCCGGTGACAGCTTCGCCGAATGCCTGATCCACGCCGACGAAACCTATCGCACCGGCGCGCAGGCGATGGATCATGCCGTGCTGGCATGCTTCCACATTCCCAAGGTTCGTCTGTTGCTCGAGGAACGGCCGCGGATCGGCAAGGCGATCATGCGCAGCCTGTCACTGCATCTGATCTCCACG
Source organism: Rhizobium sp. WYCCWR 11152 (assembly GCF_013087615.1). Classification (NCBI taxonomy): domain Bacteria; kingdom Pseudomonadati; phylum Pseudomonadota; class Alphaproteobacteria; order Hyphomicrobiales; family Rhizobiaceae; genus Rhizobium; species Rhizobium sp. WYCCWR 11152. Next base: position 661,310 of record NZ_JABFCP010000006.1, read on the forward strand.
ATGGAATGCCTGGCAAGCGACCGCATGCAGACGGCGCCGCAGCGCGTGGCGCACTATCTGCTGACCCATTGCGTTGAGAACGGCGCGACCGTTTCGCTGCGGCTGCCCTTTCCGAAAAATCTGCTCGCCCGGAAGCTCGGTCTCGCGCCGGAGGCGCTTTCGCGCGCCTTCTCGACGCTGAAGACGAAAGGTGTCACGGTGCGCGGCCGGGCGATCGCCATCAGCGACGTCAACCTGCTGCGGCAGGTCTGACCGCCAAAATCATCCCGCTTTAGAGCCCGCCCTGCTCCCTGAGGAAGCTGACGATCGAACTGACGCCGTCGCCGCGCTTCATGTCGGAGAAGACGAAGGGGCGGCTAGCACGCATGCGCGTCGCATCCCGGTCCATCACCTCGAGATCAGCGCCGACATAGGGCGCCAGATCCTTCTTGTTGATGACAAGCAGGTCCGATCGGGTGATGCCGGGGCCTCCCTTGCGCGGGATTTCCTCGCCCTGGCAAACCGAGATGACATAGATGGTGATATCGGCAAGATCAGGCGAAAAGGTCGCCGCCAGATTGTCGCCACCGGATTCGATGAAGACGACGTCGAGATCAGGGATCCGCTGGTTGAGGCCAGCAATCGCCTGCAAATTGATCGTAGCATCCTCGCGGATGGCGGTATGCGGGCAGCCGCCCGTCTCGACGCCGACGATGCGGTCCGAAGTCAATGCCTGCATCCGCACCAGCGCCTCGGCATCCTCTGTCGTGTAGATATCGTTGGTGACAACGGCGACGGAATAGTCGTCGCGCATCGCCTTGCAGAGCTTTTCGGTCAGCGCCGTCTTGCCCGAGCCGACCGGCCCGCCGATGCCGACACGCAAAGGTCCGTTTCTTGATTTCATATGCCTTACTCCAATCGAACCCCGATGATAACGAAGCCGCCCGCCCGCGCCACCGTCAAATGACTTAGAGCGCCTGTTTTTCTTCGAATCACGGAAGCGCTCTATCTCTTGGTTTTCACGCAATTCCGGACGCAAAACCGCTGCGCACTTTTGCTGGAATTGCTCTGACCGCAGCGATAATTTCGGACGATCACGAACGGAACAGCCGCGTCGCCTGCGTCTCGTGGCGCAGGCTGGCAATATCGGCCTGCACCGTCGCCGAACCCAGATCGTCAAGCGTCGAGGCTGCCGCCCGCCGGGCGACCTCCGTGATATGGTCTTCGAGACCGGCAAGCACGGTAACGCCATCCCTCTGCCCGGTGACACCGAGGCGGATGCCTGATGAAACCGCTTGTGAGACATAGGCATGCAGGAACGCGGCGAGTGCCTTCTCGGGCTCTATGCCATGGGCGCCCGTTACCGCCCCGACCGCAATGGGATAAGCGACCTTGTCGGGTAGCCGCTCGAACACCCCGTCCGGCCAGGCCCGCGCCGCTGCGAGAAAAGCCTCGCCGAGCAACATCGTTTCCTGATGCCGCTCGCGTGATCCGGCCAGCGCCTCGGCGAGTGCAGCGATCTCGGCAAGGCGTGCGGGTTCTGCCTGTTGCCTGTGGCTTTCGGCCAGAAGCACCGCATCGTTCCAGGCCGAACCATTGCCGACTAGTGTGCCGATCCAGGCCGCAAGCGAGGCCGCATCCGTAACGAGCCCGTCGGCAACCGCCCGCTCCAGCCCGCCCGAATAGGCAAAGCCGCCGATCGGAAAGGCCGGGGAGAGCCATGCCGTCAGGCGCAGCAATGCCTGCAGCTCACGATCCCTGTTCATCAAGGCTCAGTCGTGCTTGTGGTCATGATCATGACCGCGATCGTGGCGGTGCTCATGCTCATGCTCGTAGCCATGTTCGTGATCATGGTCATGGCCGTGATTATGATCATGCCCGTGGTCATGCCCGTGGTCATGATTGTGATCGTGATCATGCCCATGCGAATGCCCACCTTGGGAATGATAGGCGCCGCGCGCCGGCTGGAACGGCTCGTCGATCTCGAGGACGACGGCGCCGAGGCCCTGCAGCATGGTGCGGATGACATGGTCGCGGAGGATGACGATTCGGTCTTCCTCGATCTGTGCGGCAAGATGCCGGTTGCCGAGATGCCAGGCGAGCTCTACCAGATGCGTGCGGTCGCGTCCGCGAACCTCGAAGAGCTTCTCGTCGGCGGCGAGGATCTCGATCAGTTCGCCGTCGTCGCGCACCAGCAGGTCGCCATTGGCGAAAAGCACCGGATCCTTGAGATCGAGCATGACCATCTCGCCATTTTCCAGATGCAGCAGCTTGCGGCGCAGATGGCGCAGATCATGCGGCAGCTTGACCTGGGCGATTGGGTGGGAGGAAGGGGTTCCGGCGGGAAGATAGGAGGTGACGCGCTGCATGACATGTCCGTTTTTCTGAGAGGACGACCATGCAAAATAGCTCTTCCCGATGCAAGCACCAATGGCCTTTCGTCTAAATCAAAAAATAGAGCATGATGTCGTCCGAAAACCGCAAACACTTTTCGGCATCATGCTCCAGACCTGGCTTTTATATTCCGTAAGCCTGCATCACATTGTCGCTCTCCGGTCCTTTGTTCTCGCCATCGACGCCGTTATCGACGAGCCCGTGCCAAGCGTGATGCAGACCTTCCCGTTCGTGTACGACGCGATTGCGCCCGAGCGCCTTGGCGAGATAGAGCGCCCGGTCGGCGGAGGCATAGACCGCCTGCTTGTTGCGCCCGGCGACGAGATCGGCAACGCCGCCGGAAACGGTGATGCGGATATCGTGCCCCTCGGCCCTGATGGCGCCGCCGGCGATCCGGGCTCTGACGCTTTCGATGCGCTCCATCCGCGCCTCCAGCGGCTCCCCGGAGACGATGACGCCGAACTCCTCCCCACCCAGCCGTGCGACGACGGACATCTCATCGAAGGCGGATGTGAGCATGGCCGAAACGGCAATGATAACGGCATCGCCACACCCATGGCCGAAGCGGTCATTGATCGTCTTGAAACGGTCGACGTCAAAAATCACCAGCGACGCGTTGCCATCGGTATTCTCAAGCGCCTCGGTAAAGGCGCGCCGGTTGAGCAGTCCGGAAAGCGTATCCGTGCGGCTGAGCTTTTCGAATTCCGCCCGCGAGAGCGCGAGATCGCGCATGGCAAAGCCGGCAAACAGCGACAGCATGCCGGAAACCGTACCGCCGATCAGCCAGGAAAAGATTGCGCCGAAGCCGATTGCATGGGCGAGCGTCACCGGCAGGAGCCCGAGAAGATCGAGCGACGGCATCGTCAATGCGATAATGACTCCCGAGAGAATAACGGCGAGAAAAGCCATCTTCAGGGCGAAGACATAGACGTTCTTGCGGTATTGAAGATCGCTAAAATCGGCCTGCAGCGAAATCCAGTTTCTCATCAGAATCAACCTTCCTGCTCGGCGTTTCCAGGCATTGATAAGAGTCCAATTGCTGCGGGTGTCTTAATCGACTCGTTAAGATTCGAACGGTGTCGGACGAATCGGTGGATAGAACTTTTCTAGCAGGGGATGCAGTTTTCCAATCTCTGAATCGAACAGCGCAGAGAGACACTTAAATTACTGATATAAAAGAGATTTATTGATCCGCGTGGGGCAGCTGTTCCAGAATGGTTTAGCTGGGAAAAACATCGGCTTTTCCATCGATTTTTACAACCATATGGAGAGCGCTATTCACAATTCGCTTTAAGAGCGGACTGGCTCTACGGCTGCTTCAATTGTAGACAGAAACTGACAATCGCAATGCTTGTGGAATCGGGCTCCATAAGCCGGTTCGAAGCCCAGCCGAGCGCAGGGCGGCGGCGCTCCAGGTGTTGCAGCCGAAGAGAGCGTTGAAGTATCCCCTGGCCTCGAAGAAACGGTCGATCTCGCCGTAACCGGCATCCGGAATCGGCACCACCGCGCCCGCGTCGCGCACGAAGCTGTCCGAGATAAAATTGCGCAGCTGCGCTAATTGATCGTCACTGACATTGAATGCCGCAACAGTCGGCTGCGGCTCGGTGATATGACCGGCAAGGTCCACATGCAGCACTGAACGGTCGATCGTCAGCGCGCGCAACACCGGCAGCGGCTTCAGTTCCGCCCAAGTGGGAGTTTCCAGATAGAAGGCACGACCGCCCCAGCCGATAATGAGCCACTCCGCATTCGGATGGCCGAGCGGAAAACCGGTATCGTCAAGGAAGGAAAAGGCAGCCCGCGTTTCCGCGTCGAGCGGAATGGCAATATCGGTATGGATCGGGCCTGACAGCAGCAGGATCCGATGCGTCACTGCGGCAGACGACGCCTTGACCGGCGCAATCAGCGGCCGGGGAATAAGGGTCCCGCAGGCCGCCGAAAGCACGAGCAGGAATACGATCCGCAACAACCAGCGGATGCCTGTCCTCATCGCAACCGTCCATCACGCATCGGACGTAGGCCTAGAACAGAAAATAGCGCTGCGCCATCGGCAGCACCGTCGCCGGCTCGCATGTCAGCAATTCGCCGTTCGCCCTGACCTCATAGGTCTCCGGATCGACCTCGATCTCGGGTGTCAGGTCGTTGTGGATCATCGATGCCTTGGAGATGCCGCCGCGCGTATTCTTCACCGCGACCAGTTCCTTGGCGACACCGAGCCGACCCTTCAGGCCGCCGTCGAGGGCGGCCTGGCTGACGAAGGTAACGGAGGAATTGGTGAGGCTCTTGCCATAGGAGGCAAACATCGGCCGGTAGTGCACCGGCTGCGGCGTCGGGATCGAGGCGTTCGGATCGCCCATCGGGGCGGCGGCGATCGAGCCTCCGAGCAGCACCATATCGGGCTTCACGCCGAAGAAGGCCGGGTTCCACAGCACGAGGTCGGCGCGCTTGCCGACTTCGACCGAGCCGATCTCACGGCTGAGACCATGGGCGATTGCCGGGTTGATCGTATATTTGGCGATATAGCGGCGGACACGGAAATTGTCGTTGTCGCCTTTTTCCTCCTTCAGTCGGCCGCGCTGGCGCTTCATCTTGTCGGCCGTCTGCCAGGTGCGGATCGCCACCTCGCCGACGCGGCCCATGGCCTGGCTGTCGGACGAGATGATCGAGAAGGCGCCGATATCGTGCAGGATGTCTTCGGCGGCGATAGTCTCCTTGCGGATCCGGCTTTCGGCAAAGGCGATATCTTCGGGGATCGACGGCGACAGATGGTGGCAGACCATCAGCATGTCGAGATGCTCGGCGATCGTGTTGACCGTATAGGGACGCGTCGGATTGGTCGACGACGGAATGACATTCGGCTGGCCGCAGATCTTGATGATATCAGGCGCATGCCCGCCGCCCGCCCCTTCCGTGTGGAAGGCATGGATGGTGCGGCCCTTGATGGCGCCGATCGTATCCTCGACGAAGCCGCTTTCGTTCAGCGTATCGGTGTGGATCATCACCTGCACGTCGTATTCATCGGCAACCGACAGGCAGCAGTCGATGGCGCCTGGTGTCGTGCCCCAATCCTCGTGCAGCTTCAGCGAGGTGGCGCCGGCCAGCACCATTTCGGTCAGCGCCCCCGGCAGCGAGGCATTGCCCTTGCCGGCAAAGGCAAGATTCATCGGAAAGGCGTCGGCCGCTTCGATCATCCGCGCGAGGTGCCAGGGACCGGGCGTGCAAGTGGTGGCGAGCGTGCCGTGCGCCGGTCCCGTGCCACCGCCGAGCATGCAGGTCATGCCGCTCATCAGCGCTTCCTCGATCTGCTGCGGCGCGATGAAATGGATATGGCTGTCCATGCCTCCAGCGGTGACGATCTTGCCTTCGGCGGCGATCGCCTCCGTGCCGGGACCGACGATGATGTTTACACCCGGCTGCATGTCGGGATTACCGGCCTTGCCGATCGCGACGATACGCCCGTCCTTGAGCCCGATATCGGCCTTGTAGATGCCCGAATGATCAACGATCACCGCATTGGTGATGACGGTATCGACCGCACCATCCGCCCGCGTTACCTGGCTCTGGCCCATGCCGTCGCGGATCACCTTGCCGCCGCCGAACTTCACCTCCTCGCCATAGGTGGTGAAATCCTTCTCGATCTCGATGAAGAGCTCCGTATCGGCAAGGCGCACCTTGTCGCCGGTGGTCGGTCCGAACATGCCGGCATAGGCGGCGCGCGAGATCTTGTAGGGCATCTATCAGGCTCCTTGGGAGGAAGAGACGAGTGTTTCTCCGCCGAGCCGCGCGAGGCGGCCAGCGGCAATATGGCTATCGACAAGCTGTCGTTCGGCCGCAAATGGGTGCAATTCCCAGCCGACGTGGCCGAAGCCGGCAAGCGTCACCTCGGCCTCGGCGTATGTGTTCAGCACCTCGGCAATGACGATCATACCGCTGCTCGGCACGACATAGGGCGACGGAGAAAACGCCGAAAGCGAGGCATCCACGGACTCGTGAACCGCCTTGCCGATGACGACGTGCTTCTTGCCGGTATCGGCGCAGAAGACACTGAACTCGCCCGTATAGTTGTCACAGAAATCGTCGAGTTCCGGATGCGAGACGGCAAGCGGCGCCCGCATCGCAGCGAATTTTTCCGGGTCGCGCACACTCCAGATTTCGCTAGCCGACACCACGCCCGGATGGGCGCGCCACTCACGCGAACCGAGCATCGCCTTTGCCGGCCTGCCGGTATTGCAGACCGCGACGGCATCCGTGCGGCTACCGCCGGCGCCATAGGAGCGGCAATCATTGAAGCGGATGACGAAATCGGCGGCATCGATGATGCCAGCCCCGCCCTGCTCAATGTCGCCATTGCCGACGATCATGATTTTCCTGATCACCCTAGTTGCTCATCGTATCTTCGAGCTCTCTCAGCTCTTTCGTGCGTTTGTCCGTAATGTTGGCGAGACACCCGGCGACCAGCATCGGCTCCATCGTGCCGCCGCGGGCCTGAAAGCCGAAGGCGTCGCATTCGGCGTCGCGATAATCGATCCAGGCGCGCTGCGCCTTGACCAGCGCCTGCTCTGCGCCCTTCCTGTCGCCATCCAGGTCCTTGTCGATCGCCGCCAGGGCGGCGCGGGTCTTCTTATATTGCGCATTCAACGCCTTGTCGGCGGCCTCATGGCGCCCCGACTCGCAGGCAGTCATGTCCGATTGCGTCTTGGGACTGTTGCAATCGATATCCTCAGCAGAGACAGCACCTGCCGTCAGCAGCATCGCCGCCCCGACGAGGCAGATATTCAAGCGCATGCGTTTCTCCAGACTATAGTTCTTAAAGCTTGCCCATCACCAGCTGACGGAATCCGTAGACCTCGCGCTTGCCGGAAAGCGGGATCAGCGTCACCGAGCGCGTCTGCCCCGGTTCGAAGCGCACCGCCGTCCCCGCCGGAATATCGAGCCGCTTGCCATGTGCTACCGCGCGATCGAAGGAAAGCGCGGCATTGGTCTCGGCGAAATGATAGTGGCTGCCGACCTGCACCGGCCGGTCGCCGGTATTGGAAACCTCCAGCGTCACCGTCGGCGCGCCGGCATTCAGTTCGATGTCGCCGCTTGCGGCAATGATTTCGCCTGGAATCATCTCGTCCTCCTTAAGCCGCCTTGGGCGCGCAGCCCTCGGCTTTCAGCACACGCTTCGTCGACGCCGGATTTTTGGCGAGCATCGCCACCGGCCGAATAGGCCTCGCGACGAGATTGCCACTGCAGTTCGGGCAGACACCCTTCAACACGGCGTCCACGCAATCGGCGCAGAAGGTGCATTCATAGGTGCAGATCCGTGCCTCTGCGCTGTCAGGCGACAGATCTTTGTCGCAGCATTCGCAATTGGGCCTGAGCTCCAACATTCCTATCTCCTCACCGGATTGGTTCGTGCACGGTGACGAGCTTGGTGCCATCGGGAAACGTTGCCTCCACCTGCACGTCATGGATCATCTCGGCAATGCCCTCCATCACCTGGTCGCGGCCGATCACATGGGCACCGGCTTCCATCAGTTCGGCAACCGGACGGCCGTCGCGGGCGCCTTCGACGACGAAGTCGCTGATCAGCGCGATCGCTTCGGGATAGTTCAGCTTGACGCCGCGCTCCAGCCGCCGCCGCGCCACCATCGCCGCCATCGAAATCAACAGCTTGTCTTTTTCTCTCGGAGTGAGGTTCATCGCTTGTCCATCTGCTTGATCGAATGCTGAAGTTCATAGATTCCAGACTTTCGGCACAGGCGCACCATTGCGCAAGACGGAAATGACCGGGATCAGGATTTTTCTGAGTGAGAAGCCGTCGGCTGCGGCAAGGCGGACGACGAGCTTGCCATTCCAAGCGCTCGCACCGCCCATCGATCCTTCGACGAGCGGCCGGACTTTGCCAAGATAGGCTTCTGAAAGCGGCCCGGCATAAAGCAGTGTCGCAAAGGCCACCTGTCCGCCGAGCACGGCCTGTCGCGCCGCCAGTGCCGCCACACCTTCGGAAAGTCTGAGTTCTTCGGCGTGGATCAGTTGACCCGAGCGGCGGATGCGCCAGCGATCGCGGAACAGCCCCGATACCACCGCCTCACCCATCGCCTTGCGGCCGAGCAGCACGGCTTCGACAGCCAGAAATTCGGCGCTCTCGTCAAGATCGACATCCAGCCGGCGGAAAAGTGCGGCCCGGTCGAAGAGGATCGTTTCCTGCGGCAGCCAGTCGACGCGGGCTTGGGCTCCAACCTTGATGCTGGTCGCCACCTCGGCGATGCCGGCCGATGCCTTGTAGATCTTCTCGCAAGCCTGAGTGGTGACGTCGATGCGCGTGCCGGCGCCGGCATCCACGCTCCAATTCATCCGATCGCCGCCCGTCAGCCCGCCAGCGGTATTGATGATGACGGCTTCCATGGAGGCGTCGAAGGTATCGGGCAGGCGGATCTTCGCCGCCCCCTCCTGATAGAGTTCACGGATGCGCGTGCGGCCATCGAACAGCTTTGCCGCCAGATGCCCGCGCCCTTCCGCTCTTTGCGGTCTCGTGCCTGCCGCCGCAATCGTCATATCGTCCCTTTCGGTCGCGCCCCCCGGTTTTCATTCAAGCGCGCAGATAGCGGAAAGCAAGCAATTCCTATGCCGCCCCGAGCAGACCTCTGGCGGCGGCGGAAGGTTTTCCAGGCGCCGCGCCCTCTGCTGCAATATGCGGCATCTGCCGGTCAGACAGTCAGGTGGCGGCGGGCCTCCGGCGTATCCAGCGTCTCGGCAAGCCCTTCATGCACGATTTCGCCGCGGTCCATGATGTAGACATAGTCGGCAAGCTCACGGCAGAAATCGAGATATTGCTCGACGAGCAGGATCGCCATGCCTGTGGAGTCACGCAGATAGCGGATCGCCCGGCCGATATCCTTGATAATCGATGGCTGAATGCCCTCGGTCGGCTCGTCGAGCACGAGAATCCTCGGCCGCGTCACCATGGCGCGCCCGATCGCCAGTTGCTGCTGCTGCCCGCCGGAAAGATCGCCGCCGCGACGTGACAACATCGACTTCAGCACCGGGAAGAGACTGAAGATGTCATCGGGGATGTTGCGGTCGCGGCGGCCAAGCGGAGCAAAGCCGGTTTCGAGATTTTCCTTGACTGTCAGTAGCGGGAAGATTTCGCGCCCCTGCGGCACATAGCCGATGCCCTGCTTGGCACGGGCAAAGGGCGGCAGGCCGTTGAGCTTTGTATCGTTGAAGGTGACGGTACCCGCCGACAGCGGATGCTGGCCGGTAACGGCGCGCAGAAGAGAACTCTTCCCCACGCCGTTACGCCCCAGCACGCAGGTGATCTTGCCCATCTCCGCTGTGATCGAGATGCCGCGCAGCGCCTGAGCGGCACCATAATGCAGGTTTGCGTTTTCGACTGTCAGCATGCGTTCACCCATTCCCCATCAGTTCATCAGCATGCGCCTCAGCATTTGCAGGGCGTGCTCCTGTTCCTTCGTTCTCTCACCACCGACCTCGGCCACTTCCTCGGCAATGCCGATCAATTGCTGACGCTCTTGCATGTCGAGCGCCTCTATCCAAAGAGGCCGGAACCGTCGGATCGGATCTTCGGGACTGGTGACGTTCTTAGACGCCCACTCGCCGAAAACCAGCACCTCTTGCATATCGCCCGGCCGGATGATGCCTTTCATGCGATTGCGAACGACATCCTTCGCAGCGTCGAAATAGATCGGCTTTTCCTTGGCAAGGCAGAAGAGGAAGGCCACCGCCGCAATCGCCGGATCGGCGATCGAGGCCAGCGGCGCTGCCTCGGCCTGCTTGCGGAACTTTCCGCGCTTATAAGCGCCCCGCATACGCTCGACGGAATCGATGATCTCGTTTCCCGCCTCACGCACCATTTTCAAACGCCAATACCAGACGACCGCGCCGCTGATCGCCACGACCAGAATACCGAGAAAAGCCATGATGAAACCCCACAATAAAACCCGCTCGTTTTAGAGCTCGTTCTTTTGTCAGGTTCAAGCCTGTAAGTTGCATTCATCACCGCCCCAAATAGTTCTCGATGACCTTCGGATCCGAACTCACAAAATCGATCGACCCTTCGGCCAGCACCGATCCCTCAGCAAGGCAGGTCACCTTGACGCCGAGGTCTCGGATGAAGCCCATGTCATGTTCCACGACGACGACCGAGCGCGTCTTGGCGATATCCTTGAGCAGGATCGCAGTTTCCGCCGTCTCCGCATCCGTCATGCCGGCCACCGGTTCGTCGACCAGCAGCAGCTTCGGCTCCTGCGCCAAGAGCATGCCGATCTCCAGCCATTGCTTCTGCCCGTGCGAGAGATTGGCAGCGAATTCGTCACGGCGATGCGTCAGCCGCACCGTTTCGAGGATCTCCTCGATGCGCGCCTTGTCCTCGCCCGAAAGCCGGTAGAACAGCGTCGAGAACACGCCGCGACGACGGTTCAGCGCCAGCTCCAGATTGTCCCACACCGTATGGCTTTCGAAGACGGTCGGCTTCTGGAATTTGCGGCCGATGCCGAGCTGGGCGATATCGGCTTCATCCTTCTTGGTGAGATCGATCGTGCCGTTGAAGAACACCTCGCCCTCATCGGGCCTGGTCTTGCCGGTGATGATATCCATCATCGTCGTCTTGCCGGCGCCGTTCGGGCCGATGATGGCGCGAAGTTCGCCGGGTTCGATGACAATCGACAGCGAATTCAGTGCCTTGAAGCCATCGAAGGAAACCGAGACGCCGTTGAGATAAAGCACGCTGGTGGGTTTGACGTCGGGGATCATGGCGCTCACTCCGCTGCCTGGATTTTCGGCTCGATACCGTCTTCCTCGGCCGCCGGTGGTGCCGCCTTGGAGACGACCTTCCGCTTGCCGAGATATTGCGCAATCGTGCCGACGACACCCTTGGGCAGGAACAGCGTGACGGCAACGAAGAGACCGCCCAGCGCAAACAGCCAGAACTCCGGGAAGAGGCCGGTGAAGATCGTCTTGCCGCCGTTGACGAGGATCGCGCCGATGATCGGACCGATCAGCGTCGCCCGCCCGCCCACCGCCGTCCAGATGACGACTTCGATCGAATTGGCAGGCGCGAATTCGCCGGGATTGATAATGCCGACCTGCGGCACGTAGAGCGCACCGGCAATACCAGCCATCATCGCCGAGACGACGAAGGTGAAGAGCTTGAAGTGCTCGACGCGGTAACCGAGGAAGCGTGTGCGGCTTTCCGCATCGCGCACGCCGACCAGTACCTTGCCGAACTTCGAGCGCACGATCGCCGAGGCGAGCAGCAGCGATAGAGCAAGGAAGATCGCAGTTGCCGCAAAGAGGACTGCACGCGTGCCGTCAGCCTGGACGTTGAAACCGATAATGTCCTTGAAATCGGTAAGGCCGTTATTGCCGCCGAAGCCCATGTCGTTGCGGAAGAAGGCCAGTAGCAGCGCGTAGGTCATCGCCTGGGTGATGATCGAGAGATAGACGCCGTTGACGCGTGAGCGGAAGGCAAACCAGCCGAAGACGAAGGCCAGCAGGCCGGGCACGACGAGCACCATCAGCGCCGCAAACCAGAAATGGTTGAAGCCGTACCAGAACCAGGGCAAATCCTTCCAGTTCAGAAACACCATGAAGTCGGGCAGAACAGGGTCTCCATAGCTGCCACGCGTGCCGATCTGGCGCATCAGATACATGCCCATCGCATAGCCGCCGAGCGCAAAGAAGGCACCGTGGCCGAGCGAGAGGATGCCGCAGAAGCCCCAGACGAGATCGAGCGCCAGCGCCAGCAGCGCATAGGTCAGATACTTGCCGAACAGCGACATGATATAAGTCGGCACGTGCAGCGGATTGGTCGGCCCCGTCATCAGGTTCAGGACCGGCACAAGGACGGCGACCAGAAGCAGGAGGGCGATGGCAATGACGATCTTGCGATCGAGTGATCGGAGAAGGAAGGCCGTTATCATGCTTCCACCGCCCTTCCTTTGAGTGCGAAGAGCCCGCGGGGACGCTTCTGGATGAAGAGAATGATGAGGACGAGCACCAGGATCTTGCCGAGCACGGCGCCGGCGAAGGGCTCGAGGAACTTGTTGACGACGCCGAGCGACAGTGCACCGACCAGTGTACCCCAGAGATTGCCGACACCGCCGAAGACGACGACCATGAAGCTGTCGATGATGTAGGATTGACCGAGGTTCGGCGAGACATTGTCGATCTGGCTGAGCGCCACGCCGGCGATGCCGGCAATGCCCGAGCCGAGCGCGAAGGTGAAGGCATCGACCCAGCCGGTGCGGATGCCCATCGACGACGCCATGCGCCGGTTCTGCGTAACGGCACGCATCTGCAGGCCGAAGGCGGACCGCTTGAGCAGCAGGAGCAGCGCCACAAAGACCACCATCGAAAAGACGATGATCCACAGTCGGTTCCAGGTGATGGAGAGCCCGCCGAGATCGAAGACGCCGGACATCCAGGTCGGATTGCGGACCTCGCGGTTGGTCGGGCCGAAGATGCTGCGCACCGCCTGCTGCAGGATGAGCGACACGCCCCAGGTGGCGAGCAGCGTTTCGAGCGGCCGGCCGTAGAGATAGCGGATGACGGCGCGCTCGATCACCAGACCGACGAAGCCGGTAAAGACGAAGGCCGCAGGCACGGCAAAGGCCAGCGAATAATCGGCAAGTTCAGGAAAGGCGGAGGTAATGTATTCCTGCACCACATAGGTGGTGTAGGCGCCGATCATCACCATTTCGCCATGCGCCATGTTGATGACGCCCATGACGCCGAAGGTGATGGCAAGGCCGATCGCGGCAAGCAGCAGTACCGAGCCGAGAGACAATCCGTACCAGATGTTCTGGACGATATCCCACAGCGCCAGGCTGCGATTGATGGAGCTGATATCCGCCTGGATCGCCGGCTTCAGGTCGTCCGGCGCGGTTTCGAGTGTGGTCGTGAGGATGGTCAGCGCATCGCGATTGCCGCGCGCCGCGATCGTATCGATCGCAGCCTTCTTGTCTTCGACGCTCGCATCCGTCTTGAGCAGCAGCACTGCGCGCGCCGCTTCCATCGTATTCTTGATCTCAGCGTCTTTTTCGGCCGCAAGCGCCGTGTTCAGCAGGTCGAGATTGGCGGGATCGGCATCTTTCAGAAGGCCCTGCGCCGCGGCAAGTCGCGCGGAACGGTCCGGGCTCATCAGCGTCAGCTGGCTCGTGGCGGCGCCGATGACGCCGCGTAGCGCGTTGTTGATCTTGACCTTCGTCATCAGATCCGGATCGACATCGGCAGCGGCTTCGCCGGTGATCGGATCGGAATAGGTTGGTTCGTCATCGGTACCACCCTGGAGGAGAACCGGGCCGCCATCTGAATTGACGTAGAGAAGGCCGTCGCTCAACTGCTGCAGGATCTGGCTGACATGCTGGTCCTTGGAAGCGACCAGCGCCTTGATGGCCACTTCGCGTTCCGGGAAATCGCCGACGCCGAGCGCGTCGATGAGCACGTGGATATCGTCCTGGGCCTGGACTTCGCTCGAGATCATCACGCCCGAAAATGTCAGGCAAACCGTGATGAGGAAAATCTTTATGGCGCGATACATCGGCTTTCTCGCCCTTGATAGTGTTGGCCTCGCGGCGCAATCGCTGGGACGGAGCTTCCGCCCGGGATCAAACCCGGACGGAAGCCTTCATGCAATCATCGGATCGAGGCGTGCTCAGGAGCCCTTGCCACCGCACTTGCCCGTAGCGACGTTGAAGTTGCCGCAGGACATCGGCTTGCGCCAATCGGAGATCAGATCCTTGGAGTCAGGCAGGAAATCTGACCATTCGTCGCCGACGACGGCAGGTGTCTGCTGGACGATTTCGAACTGGCCGTCGGCCTGGATTTCACCGATCAGCACCGGCTTGGTGATGTGGTGGTTCGGCATCACGGTCGCATAACCGCCGGAGAGGTTCGGAACGCTAACGCCGATGATGGTGTCGAGAACCTTGTCGGTATCGGTCGTGCCGGCAGCCTGGACGGCCTTAACCCATGCGTTGAAGCCGATATACGCAGCTTCCATCGGGTCGTTCGTCACGCGCTTGTCGTTCTTGGTGAAAGCGTGCCAGTCCTTGATGAACTTCTTGTTGGCCGAGCTTTCGACCGATTCGAAGTAGTTCCAGGCAGCGAGATGGCCGACGAGCGGCTTGGTGTCGAGGCCGGCAAGCTCTTCTTCGCCAACCGAGAAGGCGACGACGGGGATGTCGGTTGCCTTGATGCCCTTGTTACCCAGTTCCTTGTAGAACGGAACGTTGGCATCGCCGTTGATCGTAGAGACGACGGCGGTCTTCTTGCCAGCCGAACCGAATTCCTTGATCTTGGAAACTTCGGTCTGCCAATCGGAGAAGCCGAACGGCGTGTAGTTGGTCATGATGTCTTCTTTCGGAATACCCTTCGAAATCAGGTATGCCTCGAGAATCTTGTTGGTCGTGCGCGGATAGACGTAGTCCGTACCTTCGAGAACGAAGCGCTTGACGCCTTCTTTTTCCATCAGGTAGTCGACAGCAGGAATAGCCTGCTGGTTCGGAGCAGCACCGGTGTAGAAGATGTTGCGCGAGGACTCTTCGCCTTCATACTGGACCGGGTAGAAGAGGATCGAGTTGGTCTCTTCGAAAACCGGCAGAACGGACTTGCGCGACGAGGACGTCCAGCAACCGAATACGGCGGCAACCTTGTCCTTCTGGATCAGCTCACGTGCCTTTTCGGCAAACAGCGGCCAGTCGGAAGCCGGGTCGACGACGACGGCCTCGAGCTTCTTGCCGAGAAGGCCGCCCTTCTTGTTCTGCTCGTCGATGAGCATCAGCATGGCGTCCTTGAGCGTGGTCTCGGAGATGGCCATGGTGCCGGAGAGCGAGTGCAGAATGCCGACCTTGATCGTATCATCGGCGGCAACCGCACCGCTGAAGGCAGCCGAGGCCGCCATGACGGCGCCGAGTGCAGCGCCCGCAATAGTAGTTCTGAGATTCATCTGGTTGAGCCCCTCTTCTTGTTCCGCAACAGGCCGGAAACGGAGATTAACTGTTGCTTAAGGGACTATCGGGTGCTGCAGCGCGAAAACACATACGTCGATTGACGTAGGCGCGGGGGTCAAACAGGCAGGCCAGAGAAGGAAGGGCATCCCTGCAGCAGGATGCCCCGTCTCGATGGCGGAAATTATCCGTCGATCGTCAAAGTGACTGACGTCGGGCCGTAGGAGAGGCTCGCCTTGTGGCCGGAGACCGTGACCTTGCCGAAGGTGCCGGTCACGGCACTCGCCTTCAGGATTTCGATCTTGGTTCCGGGCGTCGGGGCATAACCATCGGCAAGCGTCACCTCGAGGTCGCCGGCCAGCGCCGCCTTGCCCTCGACGACCAGCGTGCCCGCGCCGTTTTCGCCCAGCGCCGGCTTCGTCGTGGCATTGGCGAACTGCTGATAATCACCACTCACGGTCAACGGTTTTTCGGCCGCCAGAACGAGCGAACCACCGTTAACCGTCAGCCCGCCGGTACCGAAGGCCGAGGGTGAGCCGGCCACCAGCGCGCCCTCTTCCAGAACGGTGCCACCGGCATAGCTGTTGGCGCCTGACAGCCCGAGGATGCCTTGGCCGCGCTTCACCAGCCTGCCCTTGCCAGTGATGTCGTTCCGCCAGGTATCGATCGAATTGAAGCCGCCCTTTGCCGCGTCCATCGTCACGGTCACGTCCTGTTCGAACGCACCGTAACCGTCGGCGGCGGCAAACAGATTAAGACGGCCGTAACCTTCCGCATCGTCAAGGAGCGGGTAGCCGGAGGCGATCTCCGTCGTCTTCAACACGGCGCGGCGCTGCTCGCCGTCCAGATAGGGCAGACGCGTTTCGAGAAGCGCTTCAGCGCCCTGCGGCACGCGCGCCGGCTGATCGGTCGCATGGATCGTCGGCAGGCCATAGCTCAGGCGCTGCAGCACGTAGGTGCGATTGGCGTCATGATCGGCGAAACGGTCTGTAGCCAGCGGTGCCGCCTGGGCGGCAACCTCGAGCGCGCCCGCATCCGCAACGCCTGATTTGGCGACGAGCCATGACTGCGCTTGGGCGTAGGCATCGCTCTTCAGCGCGGCATTGTCGGCCTTGTTCAGATTGTAAACGACCGTGGCCGTTCCGAGCATCCGACCGCCCATCACGTCGAGAGGAGAATGCATGCCGGCGAGGATGCGGTCTTCACCCAGCTCGCTGGCGCGCGTGATCATTTCCTGAAAGCGCTGCGGCACGAGATACGCCATGGCGAGCGCATCCCGCCAGGCTTCCGCCGTATGCCCGCTCGGGAAACCGCCGTCCTCGACCGGCTTGCCGCTCTTGGCGGGCTGCAGCGTCGGCACCACCGACACGTCCTGGCTCCAGCGGTAGGGACGGCCATATTTGAAATAGCGCTTGGCAGGCTCCGTCGAGCCGTCACCGCTTGCAGCAATGATGAAGTCGATTGCAAGGCCCATGTCGGGGTTGGCATCGGTCTTGTTTTCCGCGTCCGGCTTGCTGCCGGCACCGCGATTGTTGCCCTTGTCGTCATATTTGACCGTCGTCGCGTCGGCCGCCACCTCGGTGATCGTAGTGGTCTGCTTGGAGCCGGCCTTCCAGGCATCCGTCAGCGGACCGAGGCCATCGACGATGCTGGCATTCTTGCCCCGCCGATCATCGAGATAGGCAGCGACCGCCTGATCGGCCGTCCGCGCCCGTGTCGCATTGACGACATAGCCGATGTTGGCGTCATGGACGGCCTGGTTGACGATATGGCCGTCGGTCTTGCTGGCGGGAATACCATCCCAATCCGTCTTGGCGACCGCCGGGCAATTATCCTTGGCCGGGGCTTCGACACCCGCATCGACGAAAGGCGTGCGCGGGGTCCAGATTTCGAGGAAGCCGGAGAGGAGGTGAACGGCGGCGTTGGTGTCCACCGTCGAGAAGCAGGCGTCACCGCGCTTGTTGGTGTTTCCGGCTTCCGCATAAGCAGCTTTCGCCACTGTTACCTGCTCGGCGCTGGCAAGCGATGGCACGATCGAAAGAAGGCAGACGAGGGCAGTGCTCAGACGGCAAAGGCTTAAAACAGACATGGTGATACCCGAAATGGTTGAACGAACGCCGGGAGAGTTAGAGTTCTTATGTGACAGTTCAATTGCAAAAATATTGCCATTCTGTGAACCAGCCGGTGCCTGCCTCTTGCCTTTCCCAACCATCCCGCCAAAACTGCCGGAGAGACGATGAGCCCAACCGGAATGCCGGAAAGGAAGACATGGCAGCGCGCCAACGCATCATTCCGGTAAGACGCGAATATAATCGCTGGGTCGCCAACCAGACGCTGGAAGATTACGCGCTGCGCTTCACTGCCAAGAGCGCCCGGCATTTCTCCTCGCAGCGCATCTCGCAGACCGCGATCGGCGCGATCTCCTTCCTGGCGCTGGAGGCGATCGGCGGCGCAATCACCCTCTCCTACGGCACCACCAACGCCTTTTACGCCATCATCGTCGCCTCGATCGCCATGCTGGCGATCGGCCTGCCGATCAGCCGCTACGCCATCCGCCACGGCGTCGACATCGATCTTCTGACGCGTGGCGCGGGCTTCGGCTATATCGGCTCGACCATCACCTCGCTGATCTATGCGAGCTTCACCTTCATGCTGTTTGCGATCGAGGCATCGATCATGTCCGGGGCGCTGGAGCTCACCCTCGGCATCCCGCTCTGGATCGGCTACATCATCAGCGCCGTCATGGTGATCCCGCTGGTGACGCACGGCGTACGGCTGATCAGCAAGTTCCAGCTGATGACCCAGCCCTTCTGGATCGTGCTGAATATCCTGCCCTTCATCTTCATCGCCCTGTTGGACTGGGAAAAATTCGATCTCTGGCGCGCCTTCGCCGGCATCCGCCATGCCTCCGGTCCGCCCGGCACCATCGCCGAATTCGATCTGGTGGAGTTCGGCGCGGCCTCCGCCGTCATCCTGGCGCTGATGTCGCAGATCGGCGAACAGGCCGACTTCCTGCGCTTCCTGCCGCCGGACCCGCAGCGCAAGTGGCGCCACCGCCTGGCGATCTTTCTCGCCGGGCCCGGCTGGGTCATCATCGGCGCGCCGAAGTTGCTTGCCGGCTCCTTCCTGGTCGTGCTGACCTTCACCTCGGGCGTCCCCCTCGATCGCGCCGCCGACCCGGCGCAGATGTATCTGACCGCCTTCGGCTACATGGTCCCCTGGCATAATGGCGCGCTGCTGTTGATGGCCGCCTTCGTCGTCGTCTCGCAGCTGAAGATCAATGTGATGAACGCCTATGCCGGTTCGCTCGCCTGGTCGAACTTCTTCTCGCGGCTGACCCACAGCCATCCCGGCCGCGTCATCTGGCTGGTCTTCAACGTCGCAATCGCCCTGCTTTTGATGGAACTCGGCATCTACCGGCTGCTGGAGGAGACGCTCGGCATCTTCTCGATCATCGCCATGGCCTGGCTCTGCACGATCTCCGCCGATCTCTTCATCAACAAGCCGCTGGGGCTGGCTCCTCCCGGCATCGAGTTCAAGCGTGCCCACCTCTACGACATCAACCCGGTCGGCCTCGGCGCCATGACGCTGTCGGCGACGGTGTCGCTGATTGCCCATTTCGGCGCCTTCGGGGAGATCGCCGCCTCGCTCGCTCCCTATATTACGCTGGTCATTGCGCTGGTCGCCTCGCCTGTCATCGCCTGGGCAACGAAAGGCAAGTTCTATCTCGCCCGCAAGCCGCGCCAGAGCTGGAAGAACCTGGCGAACATCACCTGCTCGGTCTGCGAGCATCCGTTCGAGCCGGAGGACATGGCCTGGTGCCCGGCCTATGCCGCGCCGATCTGCTCGCTCTGCTGCTCGCTCGACAGTCGCTGCCACGACATGTGCAAGCCGGCTGCCCGTTTCAACGCGCAGGTCGGCACCGTCGCCAAGGCGTTGCTGCCGGAAGCCATTCTGGGGAAGCTGGCGACGCGCCTTGGCCGCTACGGCATCGCCGTCGTGCTGGCATTGACCGCCATCGGCGCAATCCTGGCGATGATCGCCCATCAGGTCGCCTCCGCCTCGCCCGAGACGGGTGAGGTCGTCAATCGCACCATCCTCATCGTCTTCTTCGTCTTCTCGGTGATCTCAGGCGTCGTCTGCTGGTTCTATGTGCTCGCCCATGACAGCCGCGTCGTTGCCGAGGAGGAATCCTCACGCCAGAACACGCTGCTGCTGAAGGAAATCGCCGCCCACAAGAAGACCGACGCCGCCCTGCAAAACGCCAAGGAGACGGCCGAGGCCGCCAACCGCGCCAAGAGCCGCTACGTCGTCGGGCTCAGCCATGAATTACGCACGCCGCTGAACGCCGTGCTCGGCTACGCCCAGATCCTCGAACGCGACGAGACCATCCCGGCGCCGCGCCAATCCTCGATCAAGGTCATCCGCCGTAGCGCCGAACACCTCTCCGGCCTGATCGACGGCCTGCTGGATATTTCGAAGATCGAGGCCGGCCGCCTGCAGGTCTATTCCAACGAGATCAACATCCAGGATTTTCTCGACCAGATCGTCGATATGTTCCGCCCGCAGGCGCAGGCAAAGGGGCTTGCCTTCATCCATGAGCGCGCGCCGGCCTTGCCGCAATTCGTCCGCACCGACGAAAAGCGCCTGCGCCAGATCCTCGTCAACCTGCTCTCCAATGCCATCAAGTTCACTGACGAAGGCAGCGTCACCTTCGATGTCGGCTATCGCAGCCAGGTCGCGACCTTTACCGTTGCCGATACCGGCCGAGGCATCACGGAGAAAGACCTGCCCCGTATTTACGAACCCTTCCAGCGCGGTGAAGCCGAAAGCGTGCGGCCGATGCCGGGGCTCGGCCTCGGCCTCACCATCACCCGGCTTCTGACCAATACGCTCGGGGGCGAGATCTCGGTTTCAAGCGCGAAGGACGAAGGCTCGACCTTCCGCGTCCGGCTGATGCTGTCTGCCGTCACGCGCGCCGTGGCCGCAGCGCCGCAGGAGAAGCGCATCGTCGGTTATGACGGCCCGCGCCGCACGGTCGTCGTCGTCGACGACAACGAGGACCACCGCGAGATGATGCGCGAGATCCTGGCGCCGCTCGATTTCATCGTGTTGACGGCGGCAGGCGGCGGCGAATGCCTGACGCTGATCGAGGGCATCATGCCGGACCTTTTCCTCGTCGATATCCTGATGCCCGGCATGAACGGCTGGCAGCTCGTCTCGCGTCTGCGCGAGGCCGGCCAGACGGCACCGGTGCTGATGCTCTCGGCCAATATCGGTGACGCGGCCGTTCTCAGCGACAGTGACGACAGCCACAATGATGCGATCGGCAAGCCGGTCGACATCCGCCAGCTGCGCGACAAGCTCGCCCTGCATCTTGGCCTGACATGGATCTATGCCGATGCCACGCCAGCCGTTCCTGTCAAGATCGAAGCGCCGATGCTGAGCCCAGGTGCTGCCCATGTGCAGGAATTGCTGCGGCTCGGCGAGATCGGCTATATCAGAGGCATCGAAGCCAAGCTTTCGGACCTTGCCAAGGTGGAGGCAAATCAGCCATTCACGGAGGAACTTCGCGCCTATGTCGCCGCCTTCGATCTCGCCGGCTTCATGACCTTCCTGCACGACTTCGACGAAAAGGTGGAATCCATTGGCTGAGCCGGCCCTCCCCCGCGACATCGTTCTGCTCGTCGACGACTCGGCCGAAGCACTCGGCTTCATGACCGACGCGCTCGAACAATCCGGCTTCTCCGTGCTGATCGCCACATCGGGCACGGCGGCACTTGGTATCGTCGAGCGCATCACGCCCGATCTCATCCTGCTCGACGCCGTCATGCCCAGCATGGACGGCTTCGAGACCTGCCGCCGGCTGAAGGCGAATGCCGCGGTGGCGCAGGTGCCCGTCATCTTCATGACCGGCCTGACCGAGACCGAGCATGTCGTGCACGCGCTGGAATCCGGCGGCGTCGATTATCTCAGCAAGCCGATCAATATCGACGAACTGCGCGCCCGCATCCGCGTCCATCTGCGCAATGCCCGCTCGGCCCAGAGCGCCCGCGTGGCGCTCGACGCAGCCGGCCGCCATCTGCTGGCAGTCAAGGGCGACGGCGCCATCCACTGGTCAACGCCGCAAGCGACACGCCTGGTCAATGCCGCCATGGGCAGCGATGACGGCATGGAAATCGTCGTCCGCCATATCGCCGGCTGGATGCGCGACCGCGTCGCCGCGGTGCGCGACGGCATCATCTCGATCGCCCATGCCGGCCAGGCGGCGCTGCAGCTCGCCTTCCTCGGCGCAATCGGCCCTGACGAATATCTCTTCCGCCTCACCGCCGCCAATCAGCGGAGCGACGACGAGGTGCTGCGCCAGCGCTTCTCGCTCACCCAGCGCGAATCCGAAGTGCTGCTCTGGATCGCCAAGGGCAAGGCCAACCGCGACATCGGTGAAATATTGGGATTGTCAGCGCGGACGGTGAACAAACACCTCGAACAGATTTACGTGAAGCTCGGCGTCGAGAACCGCGCCTCGGCCGCCGTGAAAGCCACGCACGTGCTGTACGAGATGTAAGAGGGTGATGGAGGCTGGTTCCGTGGCGCTGCCGAGATGCCGTGGGACCATGACGGTCTCCATTCGCCGAAGCGCCTCGGCACATCAGGTTCCGCCTCGTAAACGTCAAGCCCACCCCCCGGATCGTACCGTTTTTCGCCGTCAGCAACCCCCCAGTGAAGCGAGCTGCCGGGCGCCATAACGCGCCGTCTTCGTGGGATCGATCGATGAGCGATTGCGGCACGGTAGCCAGGCCGGAATTGAAACACCCGCCAAAAGAAAGAAGCCCGGTCGGAACCGGGCTTCGATAATCGTGTCCCATAAAGGGAAGCGCGGCTTACATGCCCTGCGGGAAGTAGCTGTACTTGCCGTCCGGACCCTTCTTCCATTCGTACATGATGTAGCCAGGAATCTTCGGGTCGCCCTTTTCGTCGAACGAAATGTCGCCGAGAACGGTCGGGAACGGGCCCTTTTCCTTCATGGCCTTGGCAACGGCCTCAGGATCCAGCGAACCGGCAGCCTTGGCGGCCCCAGCGATCGTCTGCATCGCAGCGTAGGAATAGAGCGTGTAGGCTTCCGGATTGAAACCAGCGGCCTTGAACTTTTCGACGAGTTCCTTGTTCGCAGGGTTCGCCGCCGGATCGGGGCCGAAGGTGTTCAGCGTACCGGCGACGGCGTCGCCAGCGATCGAGGCCAGTTCGTTCGAAACGATACCGTCACCCGAAACCAGCGTCGCCTTCAGGCCCTGGTCGGCCGCCTGGCGGATAATGAGACCGGCTTCGGTGTGCAGACCACCCCAATAGATGATCGAGACGCCGGCTTCCTTCATCTTGGCGATGAGGGCCGAGAAGTCCTTGTCGCCGACGTTGATGCCTTCGTAAATGACTTCCGTGACGCCAGCGGCATTCATAGCCTTCTTGGTTTCATCGGCAAGGCCCTGACCGTAGGGGGTCTTGTCGTGAACGACAGCGATCTTGGCGTCCTTGAAATGATCGGCAAGATATTTGCCGGCGATGGCACCCTGCTGGTCGTCACGGCCGCAGGTGCGGAACGTGTTCCAGAGGCCCCGCTCCGTGAAGGTCGGGTTCGTCGCGGCCGGGGTGATTTCGAGGATGCCGTTTTCGGCATAGACTTCCGAAGCCGGGATCGAAACGCCCGAGTTGAAGTGGCCGATGACAAACTTGACGCCGTCAGCAGCGAACTTGTTTGCGACCGAAATGCCCTGCTTCGGGTCGGAGACGTCGTCGCCGAGCTCGATCTTGATCTGCTCGCCGTTGATGCCGCCAGCCGCGTTGATGTCGGCGGCTGCCTGTTCGGCACCCTTCTGGAGCTGAGCGCCGAACGCGGCGTTCGGGCCAGTCAGCGGACCAGCGACAGCGATGAGAACGTCGGCCCACGCGTTGCCGCTGAAGGCGACCATCGCCGTCAGAGCCACTGCCGACAGAAGAGACTTCTTCATATTATTACTCCCAATTTTTGGGCGGGTTCCGGTCCAAGGCCCAGCGCACTACCCACCATTGACTGCGCCAGGAAAGCTGTTCCACTCGGAAGGCAATTCATGCCTAGTTTCAACGGACTGTCAATGTTTGTCCTTCCACGAAAACGCGGAAGTTTTTTCGTACAGCCAGTAATAGTTGTTAACCATCTGATTGGTGCGGCGGTAGCGGAAGCCGGCCGTCGAGAACACCAGCAGCGTTACGAAGTCGAGGATATAGTAGAAGGTGTTGAGCATCGGCCCGTTGAACAGGGCATGATGCAGGAACTGCATCGCCCAGGCGAGCAGAAATGTATAGACGATGACCAGCGGATAGTCGCTCCAGCCCTCGGCAACCGCTTTGCCGGCGCGCCAGGCCGTCCAGAAGCCTAAGAGCAAGACGATGACACGGATCGCCACAAGGGGGCCGGCATCCGCTTCGAAGAAAAGTCCCTGCATGTCAAACTCTCCTTTCGACCTAGTGTCTTCCGCCTTCGAGATAGGCGGCGCGGACCTCGGGATTGGCAAGAAGCTCCGTGCCGGAGCCGCTCATCGTCACCTTGCCGTTCACCATCACGTAGGCGCGGTGAGAAAGCCTGAGGGCGGCGAACGCGTTCTGCTCGACGAGGAAAACGGTCAGCCCCTCCGCCTCGTTGAGCTTCCTGATCGCCTCGAAGATGCCCTTGACGATCAGCGGCGCAAGACCGAGCGAGGGTTCGTCGAGAAGCAGCAGCTTCGGGCGCGCCATCAGCGCGCGGCCGATCGACAGCATCTGCTGCTCGCCGCCCGAAAGTGTTCCACCCCGCTGGGCGTGACGTTCCTTGAGACGCGGGAAGAGCGTGAAGATCTTCTCGACGTCTTCGGCGAAGTGTTTCAGATTATCGAGGCCGGCACCCATCTGAAGATTTTCCAGAACCGTCATGCGCGGGAAGATGCGGCGGCCTTCCGGCGACTGTGCAATGCGCAGACGGGCGATTTCATGCGTCGGCATGCGGGTGATGTCGCGGCCCTCGAAGACCACCGAACCGGTGCGGGCCTGCGGGCTGCCGCAGATCGTCATCATCAGTGTCGACTTGCCGGCGCCGTTGGCGCCGATCAGGCTGACGATCTCGCCCTTGTTGACGTGGACATCGACGCCGGCCAGCGCCCGGATATTGCCGTAATAGGTTTCGACGCCATTCACCTGAAGGAGCGGTTGACCCGTCATTACTTCATCGCCCATCAGTTTGCGCCTCCTTCGAGCTGCTCGACGGCTGCGATCACCTCTTCCACTTCTTCATCCTCGACGCCAAGATAGGCCGCGATGACCCGCGGATCGTTCTTCACGTGATCCGGCGTGCCATCGGAAATCTTCTGACCATATTCGAGGACGACGACGTGGTCGGAGATTTCCATGACCACAGACATGTCGTGCTCGATCAGCAGGATCGACGTTCCGGTTTCGGCGCGAATGCTCTTCAGCAGCGCGTTGAGCGTTGCCGATTCCCGTGGGTTGAGGCCGGCAGCCGGTTCATCCAGGCAAAGCAGCTCCGGGCCGGTGCACATGGCGCGGGCGATTTCGAGACGCCGCTGGGCGCCGTAGGGCAGGTCGCCGGCGGGGTCGTCGGCGCGGTCGATCAGGTCGGCCTTCTCGAGCCAGAAACGGGCGAGCTCGATTGCAGCAGCCGCTTCCCGCCTATAGGGGCCGACACCGATAAGGCCGAGGATCGTATAACCCGATGCCTTCATCAGCTTGTTGTGCTGGGCAACCAGCAGGTTTTCGAGAACGGTCAGGCCGGAGAACAGCCGGATGTTCTGGAAGGTGCGTGCGACCTTGGCTTCCCTGGTGATGCGAAAGTCCGGCAGGCGCTCCAGCAGGTATTGCTTGCCACTCTTCTGGTTGAACGTGATCATGCCCATCGTCGGCTTGTAGAAGCCGGTGATGCAGTTGAAGACAGTGGTCTTGCCGGCGCCGTTCGGCCCGATCAGCGCGGTGATATCGCCACGCTTGGCTTCGAAGGAGAAGTCGTTGATGGCCATCAGGCCGCCGAACTTCATCGACAGGTGTTCGACCTTGAGAAGAGTGTCGTCAGACATCGTATTCGTTACGGGGCTCATCAACCATGGCCCTCCTTGATGAAGCTTCCGGATATCGCCTTGCGTTCTCTGAGGAAGGCTGTCGGCTCACGCGAGCCGACGAAGCCGCGCGGCTTGAACAGCATGACGACGACCATGGCGAGGCCGAAGATCAACATGCGGTAGAGTTCCGGCGTAAAATCTGGTCCGAAGATGAGTTTTAGGAAGCTCATCTCGCGCAGCAACTCGGTGCCGCCGACCATGACGATGGCGGCGATCGCGATGCCGGTCAACGACCCCATGCCGCCAAGGACAACAATGGCGAGAATGACGGCCGATTCCAGGAAGACGAAGGATTCCGGCGAGACGAAGCCCTGACGGGCGGCAAAGAACGAGCCGGCGAAACCGGCAAACATCGCGCCCGTCGCAAAGGCGGTGAGCTTGGTCGTCACCGTGTTGATGCCGAGCGAACGGCAGGCGATCTCGTCTTCACGCAAAGCTTCCCAGGCGCGTCCAATCGGCATGCGACGCAGCCGGATGGTGACATAAGCCGTCAGCATGCAGAGCGCCAGGATCAAATAGAACAGGAAGATCTTGTAATAGGCCGAGGAGATCGGCAGGTGAAAGAGCTTGGCAAAGCCGCCGGCCGTCGCATCGAAGGGAATGCCGAAGAGCGTTGCCTTCGGGATGCTCGAGATACCGAAGGTGCCCTTCGTCACGTCAGTCCAGTTGATGAGGACGAGACGAATGATTTCACCGAAGGCAAGCGTCACGATGGCAAGGTAATCGCCGCGCAGGCGCAACACCGGGAAGCCGAGAATGACGCCCCAGAGTGCCGCGAAGATGCCCGAAAGCGGCAGCAGCACCCAGAAGGACAGGCCGAAATAGCTCGAAAGCAGCGCGTAGGAATAAGCGCCGACGGCATAGAAGGCGACATAGCCGAGGTCGAGCAGGCCGGCGAGGCCGACGACGATGTTCAGCCCCCAGGCGAGCATCACATAGATCAGGATCTGGATGCCGAAATTGTCGACATATGTCAGCGAGCCCTGAGGGCCTCTGATCGCCACCACCACCATGGGATAAAGCAGCAGCGCGATCAGCGCGATCTTCAGGAAATGCCGGTGGAAGAAGCTCTTCTCGGTCGAGATGGCGAGCTCGCCCTCGCGCGCCTTGCTGAGCTTGCGGCGGTCGATATTCGGCCTGATGAAAACGACCATGGCGAAGCGGCCGATGGCGGCGACCGCGACGAAGATCGCAAGCAGGCCCCAGCGCTGGACAATGATCAACTCGTTGCTGATGTTCTGGTCGGTCTTGAGGCCGACATAGAGAACGAACATGCCGAACGACAGGACGGCGGCGAAAAGAGCTTCGGTAAGGCCTTTGCGGACAAGTCCGGCATCGGGCTTGCCTGCAGAATTTTCGATGTTTGCCATGACGTTATACCTTCTCGACTTCCGGCCGCCCGAGGATGCCGGTCGGCTTGAAGATCAACACGAAAGCCAGGATCGCAAAGGTCGCGACGTCCTTGTAGGCGATGGTGAAGTATGCCGACCACAGCGACTCGATAAGGCCGATAAGCAGGCCGCCGAAGACGGCGCCGGGCAACGAACCGATGCCGCCGAGAACGGCTGCCGTGAAGGCCTTCACACCAGGCGTGAAGCCGTCGTTAAACGAGGCGACGCCATAATACATCAGGTACATCGTGCCGGCCACGGCCGCGAGTGCCGCACCCATAACGAAAGTGATCGAGATCGTCTGGTCGACGTTGACGCCGAGCAGCGCCGCCATCTTGCGATCCTGCTCAGTGGCGCGCTGGGCACGGCCGAGTGCCGTGCGATTGACGATGTACCAGAAGATCGTCAGCAGCACTGCGGTGATCACGATGATGATGATCTGCTTCAGCGACACCGAGATGTTGCCGAACTGGTAGACCGAGCTCACCATCGGCGGGATCGGCTTGTTGCGTGGACCCTGCGTCACCTGGATGAAGTTGGACAGCGTGATCGACATGCCGATCGCGGTAATCAGCGGCGCCAAGCGGAAGGACCCGCGCAGGGGCCGGTATGCGACGCGCTCGATCGTCCAATTCCACAAACTCGTCATCAGCATCGCAACGACAAGCATCACCAGCAGCAGAACGGCCACCGGGAGACCTGCGAAGATGGATGTGAGGACGAGGAAGACGATAAGAGCGGCGAAACCACCGAGCATGAAGATGTCGCCATGGGCGAAATTGATCATGCCGATAATGCCGTAAACCATCGTATAGCCAATAGCCACAAGGCCATAGATGGATCCGAGCGTCAGCCCGTTTAAGAGCTGCTGGACGAAATACTCCATATGTCGTTTTCCCCTGGATGCGAGCGAAACATGCTGCATCTCTTTTTGGTTCTTTGGTTCCCCGTTTCAGGGAACCTCATAGGCCGAATGCATAGCGGTTTCATCGAAAATGTGAAGACAAAAAGGATTTACTCCGACAGATTCTTGCGGAAACAGGGTTAACTGGCGCATTTTGAACCAAAATCCACAGAAAAACGGCAGAGTAGGGCCTATTTTTAGCCAGAAACGGCCACTGGGTTAACCATCCGGAGATATCGCCGTCGATTTCCTGCGCCGCTTGCTGCGTAAGCTATTCCACAGAATTGGAAGATGGAGCAAATTCAGACCCCAAGGCAGCCCCTTTGACGAATGCCATTTCACCAGCGATGCCGCATCTTCGTCTGACAAGGCTGAAAACTTATGGTAGCATCATCAGGCTGCGTATTGAGGGATGCGGAGCACGACGGGGAACACCATATTAACTTGCGTATCTGGTTGTGACAGGGATGGTTTGCGGACGAGCGTCAGCGGGGTGCTCGCCGCGTGGCGAACGGCAAAAGGACAATGCTGAGGACATTTGAAAAGGCGGCGCTCGAAGCCGGCAAGGCCATCATCACGGTCTTGCGCGAAGGCTTCCCCGTAGCCATGAAGGCGGATGCAAGTCCGGTCACGGTCGCCGACGAGGAGGCCGAACGTATCATCCTCGCTCATCTCGCCAGAGATTATCCCGAAATACCCGTCGTGGCGGAAGAATCGGTCGCCGCCGGAAAAGTGCCCGACATTGCCGGGCGAGGCTTCTTCCTGGTCGACCCTCTCGACGGCACCCGTGAATTCGTCGACGGACGACAGGAATTCACCGTCAACATCGCCTATATCGAGAACGGCGCCCCGGTGGCCGGCATCGTTTATGCGCCGGCGCTGGGGCTTGCCTTCTCGGGAGAACGCGGCCAGGCCGAAAGGCTCGTCGTCATGGACGATTTCACGGTTGGCGCACGCAGCGCAATCACGGTGCGCGAACAGCCGGACGACAGGCTGGCGCTTGCAAGCCTTCGTCACAACAGCCCGGAGACCGGAAGCTTCCTCGCCGACCACGCGATCTTCAAATGCACCAATATCGGTTCCTCTCTGAAGTTCTGCCTGCTCGCCGAAGGCAAGGCCGACGTTTATCCGCGTTTCACCCGCACGATGGAATGGGACACCGCGGCCGGCGATGCGGTGCTGCGCGCCGCTGGCGGTTCGACGGTGACGCTGGACGGGACGCCGCTGACCTATGGCAAGACGGGAACGGCCGCCGATTTCGACTTCGCCAACCCGAACTTCATCTCCTGGGGTGGCAGGAAACGCGTCCTCGAACCGGCGTGATCACCCGCGGGAATCGCTGAATACCGGCAGGCGGCGCAATCCTTTGCATCGCCGCCACGCGTCCAGGCGTGCCGCGACGATCCGCGATCGACCTGCGGCCGCCCCCCTTACCCGCCAATATCCTCCCCCTGCGGGTCCGGAAGCGGTCCACGATCCCATTTCCAGCTGTGAGTGATTCGCGCGATCGGGCCTCACTAGGTGATTCTGGCCGGAAACTCGTCGCTCTGCATCGTTTCCGGACGCCATACCGCCACCCAACCCGCCTTGATTTTGTCACATTCTGACACGGCTTCGACACCGATCGATATCCTCATCAGAAAAATTTCGCCTCGTCTGCCGTTAAGAAATACGGTTAAGAGCCATGGGCCAAGTGTCGAAACGGCACGTCGCCAGCCCTCGGCGAACCCCTCCAAAGGCCTAGAAACTTTGACAAAATTTCAATTATTAACGAAATATCATGAGCTTGCCTCAACTTAACGCAGATGCGAAAGATTTGCTGCGATGCGATATTTCTCTGGACACCATTACACAATTGTCGCATTTTTCCGTTTTAGTAGGGTTACCAAGACCTAAGTGCAGCCCTGGTGACAGGGTTAACCATTGATCGCCTATTGCCGCCGCGCCCCCTCGAAGACAACAGAGTACGATCCTTGAGCATCACGGAATTAAACAACAGCATTTCGACAGAGTCCTTCCGGCCGAGCCGCCGCCAGCAGCCGAGCCTGAAGATCCAGACCCCTGTTATCCACAGCGATGCGCCGCAGGCGCCGTTGGCGGATCTGGTCCTGAAGCGGGCGTTCGACATTGTTTCGTCGTTGAGCGCCCTCCTCGTCCTCGCCCCTTTCCTTCTGTTCGTCGCCCTGCTGATCAAGATCGACAGCCCGGGGCCGGTGCTCTTCAAGCAGACCCGCTGGGGCAAGAACTGCAAGGCCATCAAGGTCTACAAGTTCCGTTCCATGCGCACCGACCTCTGCGACGTCTCCGGCGTTGCCCAGACGGTGATGAACGATCCGCGCGTCACGCGCATCGGCGCCATTCTGCGCCGTACGAATGTCGATGAGTTGCCGCAGCTGCTGAACGTGCTGCTGGGCCACATGTCGGTCGTCGGCCCGCGCTGCCATGCGATCGGCATGCGCGCCGGCGGCGTGCTCTACGAAGAGCTCGTACCGGAATACCATCAGCGCCATGCGATGCGCCCTGGCATGACGGGTCTTGCCCAGATGCGCGGCCTGCGCGGTCCGACCGACCGTCCGGCCAAGGCGCGCGCCCGCATCGCCAGCGATCTCTACTACGTCGGGAATTTTTCGATCTTGATGGACATGCGCATCATTTTCGGAACCGTCGTGTCGGAGCTGACCCGCGGAAAAGGCTTCTAAATCTTTAGTCTTTGTTTTTGCGCATGTCGCACAAAAAGCGATGCACATTTTGTGCGACATGCTTCCCAGCTTTAGCTTTGTGAGAAAGGGCCGGCTGCCCTATGCATGTCGCCCAAAAGTGTACAGCGGTTTTGGGAAACCGACATGCATAAAACAAAGACCTAAAGCGCGATGCGACGCGCTTTAGAGCAGCCGGCACCGGGATGCTCTGGCGAGCGCCTGCAGGCGGCTGACCGAATCGAGCTTGCGCATCGCGCTCTTCAGATAACCCACCACCGTATGCGACGAGAGATCGAGAATGATCGCGATCTCGTCGCTGCTTTTGCCGGTCGCGGACTACAGCGCCGCGGGTCTTTTTAGACGCGCAAAGGAGGCTGTAGCACTTTGAATTGCTGCCCGATTCCTTAAATCGATTCCGATTTAAGGAATCGGGCAGCGTCGCAGGCATTCGGTTTCGTGCCGGGTGAGCGTCTCCAACGGGCCATCCTCCACGCTCCGCTACGCGAAACCTTGTCCAGAAGCTCCATGCAGCCGTAGAGCAGCGCCATCGCCTGCTCTCGGGTGGGCATAGGACAGCCGCCAGAGAAGGCGAAGATGTATTGTTTCAGGTCAGCGTCGTGCAGCGTGAAGGCGAAGCTATTTTTCAGCCCATGCATCTGAAAGAGCACGTTGAGTTTGCGGTTTTCCTGCTTGGCGGCGCTGCCCGCAAACCACCCCTCCTCGCAGAAGATCGGCACGATCGTCCGCTTCATCGCGGTCACCAGTCTGCTGCAATAGAAGAGATCGGCAGCCTCTTAAAAGCCGACAAGGCTTTGCGGCCAATTGCTGATCAACCGGTTTTCGTTGAAAGCCATGCGGTCGCCCCGCGGGAAAGCCGAGAGTAGATAGAAATCGAAACCCGCAAGCTTCGCCATCGCGTCGAGCCGTTCCTTGCCGTCGTCGGCCGAAACCCCGGTGCCATCGGCCTGCGAAGGCGAAAATGCAGCATCCTCAGCGCAGTCGCCGACTGCGCGCTCACGTCTTTTCAACTTCATATCCTCGTACGGCCAGCTTCGGCTCGGCCTCGCTGCGGGCGGCGAAACGTTCGCGCCGGGGCATGAGCAAAGTCGGTTTCTGCCCGCATCCCGAGGATACGAAGCATCAAAAACACGGACTGGACTGATACAGCGGGAAGAACGGAGACGAAGTCTTGCGCTCATTCTTATGTTGCAGCCCTTATAAAATCGTCCCGGGAAATCAGCTAATATTTATTCCCCATGGCCCCCATGCAGGCGCTACAAATTGACGTAGCGGCAGGCAGCCGCCCCGATCACCGGCCAGGGCGGGCGTCTAAATTTGTTATCAAAGTCTTACGATGGGTTTAGGCAATTTTTAAATGTGGCAGGCTAGAGTGGGGCTCGTGGTCTTGCGTTGTGTAGAGAGTCCAATGACCGAAATGATACGTCCCCGAGTAAAATATGTCATCGGCCCCGATGGCAGCCCCCTGACGATCGCGGATCTTCCGCCGCCCAATACGCGGCGCTGGGTGATTCGCCGGAAGGCAGAGGTTGTCGCGGCTGTCCGCGGTGGCTTGTTGAGCTTGGAAGAGGCCTGCGAGCGTTACACGCTCACGGTCGAAGAATTCCTGTCCTGGCAGTCGTCGATCAACAGCCACGGTCTTGCCGGCCTGCGCACCACGCGCATTCAGCAATATCGTCACTGATCACACCCCAGCATTGACGACATTTATTTCGGGCCGGACGCATCTCCCATGAGGGAATGAAGAAGGCCCGAAATCATTGACGAGGCCGCGTAGCACCAGAGGCCGGGCTGCGTGAAGGCATCCGCCAGCCCCGTCGTCTTCGCCGCCGCAATGACGATCGCGACGAGCAGCACATCCATCATCGACCACTTGGACAGATGCGGTACGACGCGACGATAGAACAGGCTGCCGGCCCCACCCCCGGCGGCCGTCGCTTCTGCGGTGATCCCCATCGCCTCCACGGTGATGCCGATCATCTTCAGAAACGGGAGCAGGATCGAAACCAGGGCAACGATTGCCGCCAGCAGCCCGTCCCCGCCTTGCCAAAGCGAGACGATGATTTCGATGAGCGACGGCGTTTCGTCGAAGAAATACAGCGTCTCGAAACGGACCAGCGGCAAGACGAGGCCGAGCGCCAGGAAGAACGGCGCAGCCACGAGAAGCACGGGGCGAGCCATCGAAAGCGCACTCATTGCCCTGAACCTCTCATCGATCCGACATTTTGCATGAACACTCTGTCTCCTGCCCGTATTGCCTCCACGGCTTGGCACGACCGCGCCGCCATGTCACGGTCCGCTACGACAATATCGGTTATGAGGAAAGGACATTCGAAGTGAGGAAGGCGTCTCCGGCGGCCGCTATGCGGCCGAGGTCGAAGGGCACGAGGCGGAGATGACCTATTCACGCACATCGCCGAAGCTGGTCATCATCGATCACACGGCCGTTCCCGATGCGCTGCGCGGCAAAGGTGTCGGCCAGGCACTGGCGCTCCACGCCGTAGAGGCAGCCCGCACCGGCGGCTGGAAGATCTTCCCGCTCTGCCCATTTTTCAAGGCGCAGGCGCAACGCCATCCGGAATGGAAGGATGTCGTGAATTAATGCATGTCGCCCAAAAACGCACAGCGGGTTTTGGGACAAGGACATGCATAAGACAAATCGTCCCCGCGGGGGACGAATCTCGTTTCGCATGGGAGCGACGCCATAAGGCAAACACCAAAAGCCATGTATAACGGACAGCGCGCCCATCATACATGGCTTCTCAGTGGCGATCCCAGGGCGCCGAAGCCGGCACCCAGCCGTTTCTGTTACGCCCTTGCTCTGGCGCCGCCGTCACGCTCTTCCAGCGCTGTGGCCCTTGCATATTCCGCCTGCATCTCCTCGAGCGCCATTTCCAGCGTCTCTTCCTGCATCTTCAGTTCCTTGATCGAAACCTGCAGGTTGTCGGCCCGCTGACGCGCGGCCTTGGCGAAGGTCGGATAAGCAAAGTGATTCGGGTCGGAAATACCGGACTTCTTTTCCTCGACGACGATCTGGCTCTCCAGATCCTTCGTCATCCGTTCGAATTCGGACATCATCATCTGCAACTGCTGCAACTGACGTCGTTTTTCGTTCACCTGAAATTCCTTCAGGCGAACGAGACTTTCTCGCGACTTCATACGCATTACTCCCGTGATGCGAGACCCCGGCTCAACTTGAAACCGCCCTGCGCGCCGCTTTGACACGGTTTGCTAAAAAATTTCCCGCGATATTAACAAATACCTACCGCTGGTAACCTTTCGTTTACGGGCATCGTTAATGATAGGCCCGATGATTTAAGGGTCGGTAAATGCCGAGGCATGAAGTTCGAACCTTTTCATTGGCGAGTCGGATGAATCACTTAGCGCTGTTTCCTAATGTTAAAGTTGAGGAGCACCTTTTTGAGATTCTTATTGGAAAACAGAGAAATGGAAAAATTGTTTAATAAATTCGATACTCCTTGCCAGAGTGAATTAGAATTTGTTAACCATTTCGTGGCAGCTTTCAAATCACGTAGCGTGTTCGGTATCGTGTAGGGGGCCAGACCACCTTTCGGCGGCGGTAAAGGGGATAATTATGCGGGTACTTCTAATCGAGGATGACAGCGCGACAGCGCAGAGCATCGAGTTGATGCTTAAATCAGAGAGTTTTAATGTTTATACCACCGATCTCGGTGAAGAAGGCGTCGATCTGGGCAAGCTGTATGATTATGATATCATCCTTCTCGATCTGAACCTGCCCGACATGTCCGGATATGAAGTGCTTCGCACTCTCCGGCTGTCCAAGGTCAAGACGCCCATCCTTATTCTGTCGGGCATGGCCGGCATCGAAGACAAGGTTCGCGGCCTCGGTTTCGGCGCTGACGACTACATGACCAAGCCGTTCCACAAGGACGAGCTCGTCGCCCGCATCCACGCCATCGTCCGCCGCTCCAAGGGACACGCCCAGTCGGTCATCATGACCGGCGAGTTGATCGTCAACCTCGATGCCAAGACGGTCGAAGTCGGCGGCCAGCGCGTCCACCTGACGGGCAAGGAATATCAGATGCTGGAGCTGCTTTCGCTCCGCAAGGGCACCACCCTCACCAAGGAAATGTTCCTGAACCACCTCTATGGCGGCATGGACGAGCCGGAACTGAAGATCATCGACGTCTTCATCTGCAAGCTCCGCAAGAAGCTCGCCAACGCTGCCGGCGGCGCCAACTACATCGAGACCGTCTGGGGCCGTGGTTACGTTCTTCGCGAGCCGGACGGTGCCGAATACGCCGAAACCGCCTGATATTTTTTTCCGATCCCCCTTATCGGATAAACGAAGATCCCGCCTTTTCGGCGGGATTTTTCGTTTCTGCCTGCGCAATAAGAATCCGCCCTCACCTCAGGCCGGATCGACCTGAAATCCGCTGTTCTTTCGATCTAGGAAATAGCGTGGGGCGGCCGAAACCGCTTGCACGCGGCATCATGCTCCGGTGGTGCCGATATCGGCGGAAAGAGATCTGCCCGTCAGGCGGCGATCGCGCGATTTCCGAAAACGGCGGTCAGGATCTTGCGATCGAACGGCTTCAGCAGGAAGTCGGTGGCACCGGCCCGTTTGCCTGCCATCAGTTTCTTCAGATCCGCCTCGACGACGCAGTAATAGATCTTGACCTCTTTGCCGCCCTCCATGGCACGGATGGCAGCGATGAGGTCGAGGGCGCCTTCCATGCCGGAATCGACGATCAGATATTCCGGCAGCTCCGCCTGGCAGCGCTGCAGCGCCTCGCCGGCGTTGGAGGCCTCGCTGACGAGAAAGTCGAGTTCGGAGAGAATGCGCTTGCCAACCTTGCGGACGATGTCCGAATTATCGGTGATCATGAACCTTTGCATGGTCGCTCCTTTGCCCCCGCATTCGTCGCAGCAAGAGGCCTCTTACAACCCTGGAGAATAGGTCCATCAGGCTAAAGAATCGTTACCGGACGGGGCGCCGACACAGGTCCGCGCCCCGAAATCAGGCTGCCGCAGCCACTGCCGTGAACACCAGCTCGTCGGCGCTGGCGCTGTGATCAAGCGACATTCCGCACTCCTGCGCCAGAAGCACGGTGTAATAGGGCTGGATCGAATGGGCGTCGATCGCCTCCTCGATAGTGCCGGTCGATATCTCGACGAACTTCGGCGGCAGGCGCATCAGTTTGCCTTTGGACGTGAGCTTGAACTTCGCATCGAACTCGGGATTTTCGAGCGTTACCTCGAGCACGCCGCCGCGCGGAATGGCGGAATAGGCAACGAGGAAGAGGTTGAGCAGCAGCTTGACACGGTTCTTGGCGACGATGGCGCGCGGTCCGTTCCAGATCACCTCGGTCTTTTTTTCGGCGACGGCGAAATCCTTGGCTGCACGCTCGGCCTCGCCGGTGTCGATCGAGGCGCCGACGGAGCCCGACGCGCCGAAGGCGAGACGTGCGAATTTCAGGCGGACGGAAGCATTGAGCGCGCTGGTGCGGATCAGGTCCATCGCATCGGCATCGGCGCCGCCTTCATCCAGGAGCTCCAGCCCGTTATTGATCGCGCCGACCGGCGAGATGACATCGTGGCAAACGCGGCTGCAAAGAAGCGCGGCCAGATCCGGGCCGGACAGGGTGAGATTGGGGTTCTTGGACATCATTGTCTCCTGATGGGCGGCAATTTCATTGCGCCCGGAATATGCTTCATCAAAATTGCGCGAAGTTTGCGATCGTACTCGGTGCCATAATGACACCATATTTGGTAAACCGATTGTTAAGATCATCGGCGCAAAATGCACCAATCGCCGCGAGCGGTTGCCCGCTCTTAGCCAAACGACGAACGGATGACACCATGCGCCCTCAATTTCCGCACCGATTCATCGGCTTCTGCAGGTTACTTTCGGCCCTCATCTTCTCCTCGCTGATGGTTGCCGGGCCGGCTGCCGCCCAGGACAACGGCCAGTACACGATGCAGGAAATCGTCGACGCCGGCCACTCCTTCTTCGGCTCCGCCAGCGGCGGACTTGCCAAAGTGGTCGAGAGTGCCTTCCAGAAATACGGCCTGCCGAACGGCTATATCCTCGGACAGGAAGGCGGCGGCGCCTTCATCGCCGGCCTTACCTATGGCGAAGGCCAGCTGAACACCAAGAACGCCGGCGAACATAATCTCTACTGGCAAGGCCCCTCGCTCGGCCTCGATTACGGCGGCCAGGGCTCGCGCGTGATGATGCTGGTCTACGACCTGCCCTCCGTCAACGGCATCTATGCCCGCTTCGGCGGTGTCAGCGGCTCGGCCTATGTGATCGCCGGCTTCGGCATGACGCTGCTCAAGAACAACGACGTGCTGGTCGTGCCGATCCGCACCGGCGTCGGTGCTCGCCTCGGCGTCAATGTCGGCTATCTCAAGATCACCCAGGCGCCGACCTGGAACCCCTTCTGAGGCCTCAAAGCCGCTGGAATCTGCCGCCGTCCCCACCGGCGGCCTTGCCATGCGCGTCACGCGTGCTTAATCATCGCGGCTGACCTCGTATCAACCTTCTTACCGATGGCCGCGCCGTGATCGAATATGCTCTCTTGTTCGGATTGGGCTTCCTGACCGCGGCCTTCCTCGTCTTTCTGGTCTCGCCCGCCGTTCACCGCCGCATCGTCTGGTATACCGAGAACCGGCTGAAAGCGACGATGCCGCTGAGCCCGCAGGAGGTCCGCGCCCAGAAAGACATGGTGCGCGCGCTCTATGCCGCCGAAAACGCCCGCACCACCCAGGACCTTCTGCGTGAGCGCGAGAAATCCCTGTCGTTCCAGCTTCGCCACGACGCCCTCGCCGTCGATGCCGGCAGGCTTGCCGCCGAGATCGGCGAATTGCAGGCCCAGATCGGCGAGATGCATGTCGAGGCGGCCGACCAGCGCTCGCATCTGCGCAAGGACGAGAACTATATCAGCCAGTTGAAGACCAATCTGCATATTGCCGAGCAGTCCGCTGCCAACAAGGAGAGCGAACTGGCGACGATGCGGACGCGGCTGAGCAAGCTCGGTGAACAGGCCGATGGGCTGAGAATAGACCTGGCCGCACGCGAGACCGAGGCGGAGAGCCTGAAATTCCGCGTCAACACGCTGCGCGACGAACGCGACACGCTGCGCCAGGACGTCAGCCTGCTGCAGAAGCGCGCCAAGGATGCCGAACAGAAACTGACGCAGCAGCAGCATATGGTGATCCGCCTGGAGGACAAGGCCGCTCGCGATAGCGCTTCCGCCACCGAAAAGGAAAACCTGGTCGCTCGCCGCCAGCAGGAGATCGCCAGGTTGAAGGAGCAGTTGAAGGCCGCCAACGTCGAGATCCGTAAGGTCAACCGGGTGCTGCGCGACGCCGGCCTTGCCGGGATGGCCGCGGAGCTGCCGGCGGAAATTACGGAAGACACGACCGCGTCCGCGCTCGACACCGCTGTCGTCACGGCTGAGATGGGCGAGGATGTCCGCAAACGCAGCGCCGCCCTGGCCGAGCGCCTGCAAAAGGCAAAGGCCGTAGCCGGACGCGATGGTGCGATCCGCGAGGAGATCGCCTCGATCGCCGCCAATATGGTGGCGCTGACCGCCCTGAACGAGGGTCCCTCCTCGCCGATCCGCACGCTCCTCGTCGAAGCTGCGGAAAAGAACCCGAACGATCGTGTCAGCCTTGCCGACAGGGCAACCGCGATCCTCGCCGATCCCCCGAGCGTCCGATAGGACGCGCGGCGCGCCATTATGTTTGAATTGACACAGAACCTAGAAAATCGATTCCGATTTGAGAGGGATATGCGTTAGACCCGGCCCATCGCCGAGGCCATGGAAAACAGCGCGATCCCCGTCGCCGTCGCAGCATTGAGGCTGTCGAGTTCCTCCGACTGTGGAATGCGCGCGCTCTGGAATCGCGCAAGCAGCGCCTCCGGCAACCCCTCGCCCTCGGTCCCGACGACGAGCGCCATGCGCGTCGAGGCCGGAATGGCGCGGATATCGGTCTTGCCGTGCGGTGAAAGCGTCCAGATGGCAAAGCTCCGTTCGGCAAGCGCCAGGAGCACATCCAGCGCCTTGCCGCCGCGGCGGTGCGGAACGCTCAGCACCGAACCGACCGAGACGCGCAGCGCCTTGCGGTAGAGTGGATCACAGGAGGTTTCGTCGAGCAGCACTGCATCCGCCCGGAAGGCGGCCGCATTGCGGAACATCGAGCCGGCATTGTCATGATTGGAAATGCCGCAGCCGACGAGCACCAGCGCCCGTTCCGGCAGTGCGTCGAGAAGTGCCGCCTCCCCGCGATCCTGTCGCCGGCCAAGCGCGAGAACGCCGCGATGCAGATGGAAACCGACGACGCCGTCGAGCACATCCGCCCCGGCGACATAGACCGGCACATCGGCCGGAAACCGCTCCAGGATGGGCAGCACGCCCTCGACGCGGTTGCGCAGCAGCAGGATCTTCTCGGCGAAAAAGCCGCGGCCTGCCGCATGCGCCTCGGCGAGCATGCGCAGCACGACGGTGCCCTCGGCGATGAAGCGGCTCTCTCGCCCCGTCAGGTCGCGCTCGCGGATCTCGCGGAATTCAGCGACGCGCGGATCGTCGGCGCTGTCGATGTCGATCGGGACGGCGGCCATGCCGGCCTCAATTGCCCGTAACAGTGACGTCGGCGACGGTGCGGCCGGTCCTGAGATCGTAGACCAGCGCCTTGTTCTTGCCCTCGACCGTTTCGCCGTAGAACAGAAGCTGCCCAGCTGAAAACGAAGTGGACTGCACCTTGAAGCCGAGCGGCAGGGAAACGGTTGCCGCAAGCGGCGCATCCGAAGGTACGCCGGAGGCGGTAACAGCGGACGCCGTCTCCTTCGGCTCGCTGTGCATCACCTTGTAGACAACCGCGCCGAAGACCGCCATAAGGCTCACGAACATGATGGCGCCGGAGACGATCTGCAGGCGGACCATCTTGCGCCGGACACTTTCCATCGCCGGATCAAGGGGCTTCTCTTCCTGGTCGTCTGGCTCGATTGCTGTCATCTGTGCGTCCCGTTCTAAAAAATACGTCGGAGAAGAAGCGTCTTGAGCGACCCCTTTAAACAAGCAGCCGGCAATAGAAAAGTCCTGACCGCCGATGAAACTGCCGAAGGCCGGCTGGACTCCTGGCTGACGGCGCAGGTCGGCGAGGAATTTTCGCGCAGCCGCATCAAGGCGCTGATCAAGGACGGCCAGGTTTTTCTGCGCGGCGAACCCGTCACCGACCCGCAGCGCAAGGTGCGCACCGGCGACAGTTTCGAACTCACGCTGCCCGAGCCGGAAGACCCGACGCCGCAGGGCGAGGATATCCCGCTGGATATCCTCCATGAGGACGACGACGTCATCGTTATCTCCAAGCCTTCCGGTCTCGTCGTCCATCCCGGCGCCGGCAACTGGACGGGGACGCTGGTCAACGCGCTGATCCACCATTGCAGCGATACGCTCTCCGGCATCGGCGGCGTGCGCCGCCCCGGCATCGTCCACCGTCTCGACAAGGATACGACGGGCGTCATGGTCGTCGCCAAGAACGACATTGCCCATCGCCACCTGTCGCTGCAATTTGCCGACCATGGCCGCACCACGCCGCTGGAGCGGGCCTATCAGGCAATCGTCTGGGGCCGGCCCCGCACGCTGTCGGGCACGGTCGACGCGCCGCTTGGCCGCGCCACCGGCGACCGCACGCGCCGCGCCGTCAAACGCCCCGACAGTCAGGACGCCGACGAGGCGATCACGCACTACCAGGTGATCGAGCGCTTCCATGAGAAGCCGGACGCGACCGCGTTCGCCTCGCTGGTCGAGTGCCACCTCGAAACCGGGCGCACCCACCAGATCCGTGTCCACATGGCCCATATCGGCCATCCGCTGCTCGGCGACACGGTTTACGGCGCCGGCTTCAAGACCAAGGCCAATCTCCTCCCCGAAGAGATCCGCAATGTCGTCAACGGTTTCGGCCGGCAGGCGCTGCATGCCTTCATGCTGCAATTCGAGCATCCTCGCACCGGCGAAATCATGCATTTCGAGGTGCCGCTGCCGGATGATATGGTCGAACTGGTCGATGCACTGCGGCGATAAAGCCGGGCTCCGAATGCCGCCTACCCAACTCACACCTGCGTGAGCGGCACCTTGAACCGCCGTTTCGCCACACTTATCTGTATACTGACTTAGTGCGGGCTCGCAGTAGAGCCGCACGTCCCGGTTTGCCTTTTTTAACGCGAGGATGCGTTTCCATCGGGGACCGGAATTCACTTTAGGAGGGTGCACTATGGCCCGAAATACCTTGCCGTCCATTACCGCCGGTGAAGCCGGTCTCAATCGTTACCTCGACGAAATCCGCAAGTTCCCGATGCTGGAGCCGCAGCAGGAATACATGCTCGCCAAGCGTTATGCCGAGCATGGTGACCGCGATGCCGCCCACAAGCTCGTCACCAGCCACCTTCGCCTCGTTGCGAAGATCGCGATGGGTTATCGCGGCTACGGCCTGCCGATCGGCGAAGTCGTCTCCGAAGGCAATGTCGGCCTGATGCAGGCCGTCAAGAAGTTCGATGCCGAGCGCGGCTTCCGCCTCGCAACCTACGCCATGTGGTGGATCAAGGCCTCGATCCAGGAATATATCCTGCGTTCGTGGTCGCTGGTGAAGATGGGCACGACCGCCAACCAGAAGCGGCTGTTCTTCAACCTGCGCCGGCTGAAAGGCCGCATCCAGGCAATCGATGACGGCGACCTGAAGCCGGAGCACGTCTCGGAGATCGCCACCAAGCTGAACGTCTCGGAGGAGGAGGTCATTTCGATGAACCGCCGCCTCTCCGGCGACGCCTCGCTGAACGCGCCGATCAAGGCAGCCGAAGGTGACGGCGGCCAATGGCAGGATTGGCTGGTGGATGACCATGACAGCCAGGAAGACGTGCTGATCGAACAGGACGAGCTCGACACCCGCC
Source organism: Rhizobium sp. WYCCWR 11152 (assembly GCF_013087615.1). Lineage (NCBI taxonomy): Bacteria > Pseudomonadati > Pseudomonadota > Alphaproteobacteria > Hyphomicrobiales > Rhizobiaceae > Rhizobium > Rhizobium sp. WYCCWR 11152. Next base: position 702,723 of record NZ_JABFCP010000006.1, read on the forward strand.
GGCGCATGCTGGCGAAAGCGATGAGCGTGCTGAACGAGCGCGAACGTCGCATCTTCGAGGCTCGCCGCCTTGCCGAGGATCCAGTGACCCTGGAAGACCTTTCGACTGAATTCGATATCAGCCGCGAACGCGTTCGCCAGATCGAGGTCCGCGCCTTCGAAAAGGTGCAGGACGCCGTCCGCAAGGAAGCCCTGGAACGCGCCAAGGCCGTCCGGGTCGTCGAAGCCACGGCATAGACCCCTCGCGTGATACGGTTGAAGAAGGCGGGTCCTTGCGGCCCGCCTTTTGTTTTTCATTCATCTTTGTCTGCAGCCTCGGCACCGCGCCAAGATCGGGAAACCGTCACTGGCTCGTCGACACATCTCCGAGCGCAGTCCATTCCTTGATCGCGGTATTAAAGGCGTCCGTTCCCGTACCGCCCTTTTCCATCGTCAGCAGCGCGCGGCGGCCGTTGCGGTAGGTGATCGGTATATCGATCCAGTTGCGGGTCGACATCAGATCGAGATTGGCCTTGCGCGCATCGGGGTAGTCGTTGAGCGCGATCATGTGGAAATCGTCGGTGATCTTGGCCGGAACCGCGATCAGCGCGTCACCGCGGTCCTGCTCCGTGCGCTTCATCGAGATGCGCTGGACGCTGTCGATGCTGCCGCCTTCGAAATTCGGCGGCACTGAGAAGACGATCTCGACGAGATGGCTTGCCGGCAGCGACGGATCGGAATTGCGCTTGAAGGTCACGAGAGCCGAGAGATTGCGCTCGGGAACCGTGACATTGCCCTGCACCGTCGCCTCCTGCCGGCCATCCTGGCCGGCCTCGTGCTGCACGCTCCAGACGACTGATCCCTCGATGGCCGTCGGCGAGCTCTGGCCGATGCGCTCCTCATAGAGGAACATCTTTTGCGACGAACCGACGGGCGCGGTCTGCGGCGGCGATGCCACCGGGCCGTTCGGCGTCCGCGTGTCGGCGGGTGCCGCATCGCCCTGCGCGCTGGCAGGCGGCGTATCGGCTGCCGCAACATTCTGTTCGGCGACCGATTTTCCTTCCGCGGTCGGCGTTCCCGGCACCGTCGCCGGTCCGCTGTCGACCTCGGTTCCATCGGTCAGCAGCCGCTGGGTGAATTTCGAATTGGCCGCAGCGCCGTCATTGTTCACTGACGCTACTTGCGGGTTCGGGTTCGGCTGCGCCGGCGCCGCTGGAGTATTCTGCGCTCCTGGTGTGGTTGGCTGGGCTGGCGTCACCGCGCTCGGCTGGGCAGGCGTCGTCGTCGAGCCGTCCGGTGGGGTTGCCGCCTCGTTCCTGGTCGCCTGCGACGGTGCCGAGCTGACGAGCCCGTCGACCATCGCCACCAGCGCCTCTCTGTTCGTCCAGCCGGCATAGGCGCCGCCACCGATCAGGATGAGTGCGAAGATGAGCGTGATCACGGTGCCGATGCCGAAGCGGCGGCGCTTCGGCTCCATACGGAAGCTCTTGCCCTGCAGCTTGGAGGCGACAATCTGATCGATATCCATCGACGGATTGGCGTCATCGTCATCAGCGGCGACAGAGCCGCGGCGGTCGTAGCCGCGCAGCGCCTTCGCCTCTCGCCAGTCCTCGCTCGGCGCGCCGCTAGTAGGCGCCGGCTTGCCGTTGTGTACTTCGGCGAAGATATCGACATCATCGAAATGAGAGGCAACCGGCGTCTTCTTATTGTTGCCGGCCTCGATCGGCGGCAGATCGTCGAAGGCAGCCGTCTCCCAGGAAAAACTTTCCTTGGCGGCCGGCATGACGGCGGCGGGTGCCACTTTTTCGAGGCTCGATATCACCTCCTCGAAGGCGCGCGCCGAGGCATCGGCGGTAATCGGCGCCGGCGCCGTCTCCGAATATTGCCGGAGTTCCTCTTCCGCCCATTCGGTCTCCGCATCCTTGGGCGCCGGAGCCGGGGTTTCGGCAACGGGCTCGGTCCAGACGGGGTCGAAATGCGCCGCAACTTCGGCCTGCAACGGCTCCTCGCGGCTGTGCTCGACGAACTCCTGCGGACGATCGAAATCGGCGACCGGCTCCACCAGGCGGTTGGATGCGTGGTCTATGCCGCGGGTGATCGGCTGCAACGGCTCGACGGGCTCGTAAGCCCCCTCAGCCTCAGGCTCCTCGCTTTCCACCGCCGCAGGTTCGTCCGCGATCTCGTCGGCTTCCAGGGGATGCTGCTCGTCGGCATGCTGTTCGTCGGCTTGCTCGTCGCGATGCTCGGCAGGTGGCGCTTCCCAGCCGTCATGTTCGGCCGGCACGTCTTCGGCAGCGACGTTGCGCGCCTCGCTGGCATGCCATTCCTCGGCCGGCGCTTCCTCCTCCTGGGAGGGATGCCAGTATGTCTCGGCCGGACCGGATGTTTCCGGCGAAACCGATGTCTCCGCGGGAACAGGGGTTTCCGCCGGAACAGGGTTTTCCGCGGAAACGGATGCTTCAGGGGAAAGAGGCTCCTCGGCAGCGACCTCTTCCTCAGCCTCCTCCGGTGCGGCGGCCTCCACGTGATCGGGCTCGTCTACGGCCTCGGCCGCCTGCGGTTCCACATAGGCTTCGTAGACCGGCTCCTCGGCAGCCGTCTCCGGCGCCGACGCCGGTTCGCTTTCGTCGGGAACCGCTTGTTCTTCGAAGGATTCCGACGCGATGACGGCGGCCGCAACCGGCTCATCGAGCGGCATCGCCTCGGAGTGTTCGCCCTCCACCTCGCGGATGGCAGCCTCGAGCTTTTCGAGCTGGCGTTGCAGCATGGCTTCCGGCGGACGCGGCTTCATGTTCTCGAGCTGCCGCTGCACTGCGCCGCGGGCACGTTCGTAGACTTTCACCCGCATCTCGGGGGTATTTTCAGCCAGGCCGTCGACGGCCCGCCGAATGACTGCAATAAAATCCGCCATCAGTACTTTCTCAAGAAGTCCGGTACTCTACCGAACCATCCTCCACAGTGACCCGTGAGCTTAATCCTCAAACGGATCGGTCACAAGTATCGTGTCATCCCGCTCCGGGCTGGTGGAAAGGAGCGCGACGGGTGCCCCGATCAGCTCTTCGACCTGGCGAACATATTTGATCGCCTGTGCCGGCAGATCCGCCCAACTGCGGGCGCCGACGGTCGATTCCTTCCATCCCTCCAACGTGATGTAGATCGGTTCGACTCTAGCTTGCGCTCCCTGGCTTGCGGGAAGATGATCAATCTGTTCGCCGTCGAGCATGTAGCCGACGCAGATTTTCAATTCCTCGAGACCGTCGAGCACGTCGAGCTTGGTGAGCGCGATGCCCGTGATGCCATTGGTGGCGATCGATTGGCGCACGAGTGCGGCGTCGAACCAGCCGCAGCGCCGCTTACGTCCGGTCACCACGCCGAACTCATGACCTTTTTCCCCAAGGAACTCACCGATCGCGTCCTTCAGCTCGGTCGGGAACGGGCCTTCGCCGACGCGCGTCGTATAGGCCTTGGTGATGCCGAGGATATAACCGAGCGAGCCGGGTCCCATGCCGGAACCGGCTGCCGCCTGACCGGCCACCGTGTTCGAAGAGGTCACGAAGGGATAGGTGCCGTGATCGATATCGAGCAGAGTGCCTTGCGCGCCTTCGAACAGGATGCGGGAGCCCTTGCGACGCTCCTTGTCGAGGAAGAGCCAGACCGTATCACGGAAAGGCAGTACCCGATCGGCGACCGAGGTCAGCTCGTCCATGATCGCCTGGTGGCTGACTTCGGCAACGCCGAGGCCGCGGCGAAGCGCATTGTGATGCGTCAGAATACGGTCGACCTTGCCGGAAAGACTATCGAGATCGGCAAGATCCATGACGCGGATGGCGCGGCGGCCGACCTTGTCTTCATAGGCCGGGCCGATGCCGCGGCGCGTCGTGCCGATCTTGGTGCCGCTGTTCGACGCAGCATCCTCGCGCATCGCGTCGAGCTCGCGGTGCAGAGAAAGAATGAGCGTCGCATTGTCTGCAATGCGCAGATTGTCAGGCGTAACCGTCACGCCCTGCGCCTCCAGCCGGCCGATCTCGGCGATCAGCGCATGCGGATCGACGACGACGCCGTTGCCGATGACAGCCATCTTGCCCGGGCGCACGACGCCGGACGGCAGCAGCGAGAGCTTATAGCTCGTGCCGTCGATGACGAGCGTATGGCCGGCATTGTGTCCGCCCTGATAGCGCACAACGATATCCGCACGCTCCGAAAGCCAGTCGACAATCTTGCCCTTGCCTTCGTCACCCCATTGCGAACCGACCACGACTACGTTCGTCATCCAACTCTTCCTATTACCGGCGCGGAACCGCGCACCTGCTCAAACCCGCGCATCTATAAAGCTTTGTTTTTTGGAAAGCGACCCTGTTGTCACAGCAGATTGGGCTTTTTACGTGACAAATCAGCAGCCGACAGGCTATTTCCCGTCACAAAACGCCGCTCGGCGATCGCGGAAAGACGGGAAGAACGCTCTTGCAAGCCACGGCCTATATCTGCCTCGCTATCGCCACCCTCTGCTGGGGCGGCAACTCCGTCGCCGGCAAACTCGCGCTCGGGCATATCAGCCCGATGATGCTGACCTTCCTGCGCTGGTTCCTCGCCGTGGCGATGATCGCCTTGATTTCAGTGCCGCAACTGCGGAAGGACTGGCCGGTGGTGAGGAAGAACCTGCCGCTGCTCCTCTTCTACGGCGTCATCGGCTACACCCTTTTCAACGCCATGCTCTATTCGGCCGTACAATATACGACCGCGATCAACGTCGCCATCGAGCAGGCCGGCATCCCGATGCTGATCTTCCTGCTGAATTTCATGTTCTTCCGTACCGGCATCTCGCTGGCGCAATGTCTCGGCTTCGGCATGACGCTGATCGGCGTCGCTCTGACCGCCGCGCATGGCGACCTCGCAACGCTGCTGCAATTAAGCCTCAACCGCGGCGACGGGCTGATGCTGATCGCCATTGCCGCCTATTCGGTCTACACGATCTTCCTGCGCTGGAAGCCGCCGCTCGACTGGCGCACGCTGATGGCGGTCCCAGCGCTCGGCGCCATGCTGACCTCGCTGCCGCTGCTCCTCTGGGAGGCGGGCCGCGGTGCCGCGCAATGGCCGGACCAGGCCGGCTGGGTCATCACTCTCTACACGGCGATCTTCCCCTCGCTGGTGGCGCAGATCCTCTATATCAAGGGCGTCGTCGCAATCGGCGCCAACCGGGCCGGCCTCTTCATCAATCTCGTGCCGGTGTTCGGAACGCTGCTCTCCGTCGCACTGATCGGCGAGCAGCTGCAGTCGTTCCATGTGATCGCGCTGGTGCTGACCTTGGGCGGCATCGCGATCGCCGAAAAGGGCCGTCCGAAAGCTTCGGCACAAACCGTGCCCGCCTCACCCTTGGATTAAAGCCTTTCCTGGTCAGGAAAGGCTCTAACCGAGTTCCAGCGTCGTCACGCCGAAGACGTGCTTCAGCGGAATGGTCGGCGCCGGCCCGCGATACATGCGTGTCGTCTCGAATACCGGTTGAAGGCCGATACCTTCGGCAAGCGCGACCGCCTCGTGGTTCTCTGCGGGAATGTCGATGAAGACCGCGGCCCCTTTCGCCTCGGGGATCAATTCGGCAAGCAGCGCCGCGGCGCTGTCGGCATCGTTGGCAAAGAGCGGGCCGATCTTGTAGCCCTCGTAGCAGCGGCGGATCGTGCCGTAACCGCGGATCTTGTGGCTCTTCCGCACCACCGCCGAACGACGGCCCTTGCGGCCGGTACACCAGGCGGCAAGGAAGGCATCCCGCGGCTGCGGAAAGATCGCCGAATCATATCGCTGCAGGCCTTCGAGGCGTGAATCCAGCACCGATTGCGCGACAAGCGTCGAGACAGGCAAGGAAGTAGCAACACCGCCGTAACGAACAGTGGAATAGGCGGGTTCGAAGCCGGCCTTGCGGTAGTTGTCCTGCTGTGCGGCGACGCCGTCGAGACCGATCGTGCGGTCTCCCGCGCTGGCGATGCCCGTCGCCCAGATCGCCTTGCCGTAACCCTTGCCGCGAAAATCGGGATGGACAATGTAGAGGCCAAGGAAGGCAAAAGTGTCGCCATATTTGACGACCGAGATCGAGCCGACGGGGACTTCACCGATGGAGCCGACGAAAAATCCCGACGGATCGGCCTCGTTGAATGCAAGCGAATCGTCGAGGCCAGGGTTCCAGCCCTCCTGACGCGCCCATTCGAGCACGAGTTCCAGTTCGCCGGGCCGCATCGAACGAACGGCAAATTCCGAATTCATGCAACTTTCCCAGATTGAATGTCCCGCAAGTCCATCCCGGCAACGGCAAAGCAATTGTCAGGCCCCAGCCCCCGATTGCACCTGCGAACGATGGAGAGCCGCGCTCATCGACTTGACGACGCGTATAATCATTTTTCGATGCAATACAGAAAGCTTCGTTTCCGCATTACCATGAAACAATGCCGTTGCAAGCTCAAGAAAATTACTTGCGCCTCAATTATCTTCCAGCCGGTGCGAATAAAAAGCCGCGTCGAAAAGATACCGCCTGCCAATTTGAAAGACGAGAGAAGCATTCGTCCGAAATCACCTCCGCAACGCGGCAAAAAACCGGGAGCGACGACCGTCGCCCGCGGAAGGATCACCGGCCGTTCAGCATCGCGGTCTTCTGCTTTTCGATTCGGCTCGTCGGCGATGAGAAAAGACGCTCTGTCTCGGCCGCCGGTGCGGGATAACCGAACGCATAACCCTGCAGACCGTCGCAGCCGAGCTGCGCCAGCACGACGGCATGCGCCTCGGTCTCGATGCCCTCGGCGATCACCTCGACATCGAGTGCCTTGGCGATTTCCACGATCGACCCCACCACGCGCCGCTGCTCGGCGGAGCTGACGACCTCGGTGACGAGCTGCCGGTCGATCTTCAGCCGCTTCGGCCGCAGCTTGACGAGACCGATGAGCGAAGCATGGCCCGATCCGAAGTCGTCGATCTCGATGTCGATGCCCATCTGTTTGATATCGCCGATATGATCGAGCAGTTTTTCGTCGCTGTCGTCGAGGAAAATCGTCTCAACCAGTTCGAAGACGATCGCGCCGGGCGGGATATCGAGTTTCCTCAGCTTGTCGAGCAACGCCGGATCGGCAAGGCGGGACGCCGAGATATTGACGGCGATGCGCGGAACCGCAAGGCCGCGCAACAGCCAGAACAACCGGTCTTCGAGAACGCTTTTGAGGATCGCCGCGTCGATCTCCGCCGCAAGCCCGTGCTCGTCGGCGATCTTCAGGAATACCCCCGGAGCAAGCACGCCCTTTTCGGGGTGTTTCCAGCGCGCCAGCGCCTCGAAGCCGATGACCTCCCGGGTCCGGGCGTCGAGCTGCACCTGATAATAGGGAAGTATCTCGCCGCGCTCCAGCCCGAGCTTCAGCTCTTCGGCGAGGCGACGCTTGGAGCGCAGATCCTCCTGCAATTGCCGCGTGAAGAATTCGACACGGCTGCGCCCGAGCTTCTTGGCCTGGTAAAGCGCCAAATCGGATTCGGCAAGCAGGTTGCGCGCCCGCCGATCGCCGCTCCAGGAAACGCCGATCGAGGCGCCGGATTGCAGCATCTCCTGGCCGAAGCGGATCTTCTTCCGCAGCCGACGCTGGAGGTCTTCGGTGATCAGCTTCAGCTCAGTGAGATCGGTGAAATTGACCAGCACGATGACGAATTCATCGCCACCGACGCGGGCGACCACGCCATTTGCAGGAATGGCGGCGGTGATTCGAAGTGCTGCGGCCCTGAGAACGGCGTCGCCTGCCGCATGACCGTGGCTGTCGTTGATCTGCTTGAACTGGTCGAGGTCGAGATGCAGCACGCCAAGCGTCGTGATGCTCTTGTCGGCCGGCAACTCCGCCAGCCGCTTGTCGAGAAGGCGCCGGTTCGGCAAGCCGGTGAGATAGTCATGATCGGCGACATGCTCGATGCGAGCATTGCTTTCTTCCAGCGCCAGCGCCCTCGCCTCGGCCACCACCTTTTGCCGCGCGAGTTCCGCGTTGAGCAGGACGTCGGCCGTAACATCCCATTCGGCGCCGATGAAGGAGGGCAGACCCTCCGCATCGACATAGAAATGCGCGCGCGAACGCAAATGGCGGATTTCACCGCTCGGCAGCACGATCCGGAATTGTGAGTTATAGGCGCCGCGCGTCGCGATCGCCTGCTCGAAGTCGCGTTCAGCCCGCTCGCGATCATCGGGATGGATGGCGTTCGACCAAAGCGATGCCGGCACCAGCCGGCAGGTTTCGCCGGTCTCGTAGAGACGATGCATCTGCGCATCCCACAAGATCCCGTCCTGCTCGATGCTGTGCTCCCAGACACCGATCCGGGATGCATCGAGAGCGAGTTCGAGCCGACGCAGAAGATCCTGAAACTCGTGTTCGGATCGTGTGGCTTTTTTCTCTGGCAACGCGGTCCCAGCCTTAGAAGCTTGCATAACGGCAATATGGTCTCAAGCCGGCATTAATGAAGCCTTGTCCTGATGACCGAACTAGTGACTAGGTGAACTGTTCGTTACGACTTTCCCCTTTTGGATCAAAGGACTTGCAGTCTGCGGCAGCTCAAGATCAGTGGTTGTGCCGCGGCGGGTTCTTTGCGATCTGGCGGAATTCCGTCGCTCCCTCCAGCACCGCGCCGTCCGACAATTGCGTCACCGAGCGGCGGTAGATCTGCTGCCATGGCGTCGCATCCGCCGGCACTGGCGGGATGCCGTCGCCCTTGCGCCGTTCGATCTCGGCGTCCTCGACCAGCATGTCACAGCGCCCGTGGTTGAAGTCGATGCGGATGATATCGCCGGTACGAAGCCAGGCGAGGCCGCCGCCGGCAGCACTTTCCGGCGAGGCATTGAGGATCGAGGGACTGTCCGCCGTGCCCGATTGGCGACCGTCGCCGATCGTCGGCAGGCTGCGGATGCCACGCTTCAGGAGATGATCCGGCGGCTGCATGTTGACGACCTCAGCCGAACCCGGCCAGCCGATCGGCCCGGCGCCGCGGATGACGAGGATGGTATTTTCGTCGATACCGAGTTCGGGATCGTTGATGCGCTTGTGATAGTCCTCGGAACCGTCGAAGACCACCGCCTTGCCCTCGAAGACGCCTTCGCGCCCGGGTTCCTCAAGATAGCGCCGGCGGAAATCTTCCGAGACCACGCTCATCTTCATGATCGCGAAATCGAAGAGATTGCCCTTGAGAACTAGGAAGCCCGCCCGCTCCTTCAGCGGCTCGGCGAACGGCGTGATGACCTCGCGGTCGCGCGCTTCCTTGCCTTCCAGGTTCTCGGCCATCGTCCTGCCCGTCACTGTGCGACAGTTGCCGTCGAGCTTTCCGGCCTGCAGCAGTTCCCACATGATCGCCGGCGTGCCGCCGGCACGATGAAAGCGTTCGCCGAGATAGGCGCCCGCCGGCTGGACATTGGCCAGCAGCGGGATATCGAAGCCATGCACCTGCCAGTCGTCGGGATAGAGTTCGACGCCGGCGTGCTTCGCCATCGCGGCCAGATGCGGCTGCGCGTTGGTCGAGCCGCCGATCGCCGAATTGGTGCGGATCGCATTCAGGAAAGCCTCGCGCGTCAGGAGATCCGATGGCTTCAGATCCTCGAACACGATTTCGACGGCGCGTCGCCCGGTGCGGTAGGCCATCTGGCCGCGTTCGCGGTAAGCCGCCGGAATGGCGCCACAGCCGGTCAGCGAAAGGCCGAGCGCCTCGGCCAGCGCATTCATAGTCGAAGCGGTGCCCATCGTATTGCAGTGGCCGACGGAAGGCGCAGAATCGAGCGCCGCCTGCAGGAATTCCTCCCGATCGATCTCGCCTGCCGCATATTTCCGCCGCATCCGCCAGATCACCGTGCCGGAGCCCGCCAGCTCCCCCTCGTGCCAACCGTCGAGCATCGGGCCGCCGGAGAGCACGATCGCCGGGATATCGACCGTCGAAGCCGCCATGATCGCCGAAGGCGTGGTCTTGTCGCAGCCGGTGGTCAGCACGACGCCGTCAAGTGGATAGCCGTAGAGGATTTCGACGAGGCCGAGATAGGCGAGATTGCGGTCGAGTGCGGCTGTCGGGCGTTTGCAATTCTCGAAGATCGGATGTGTCGGAAACTCGATCGGAATGCCGCCGGCATCGCGAATGCCATCGCGCACGCGCTTGGCAAGCTCGACATGCACCCTGTTACAGGGCGTTAGATCACTGCCGCTCTGGGCGATGCCGATGATCGGCTTGCCGGAGCGCAGCTCTTCCGGCGTGATGCCGTAATTCATGAAGCGCTCGAGATAGAGCGCTGCCATGTCGATATGATCGGGATTGTCGAACCAGTCTTGCGAACGTAGGCGCCGCTTCGGCGAATGGCTGTCCGTCACTTCTTTCCTCCCGGCCGGGCATTCTTCTCTTCGAGATGGAGAAGCAGGCCGCTGTGATCCTTTTCGCCATTGCCATTGGCGACGAATTCGCTGAATTCGGCATGCACCGCCGCCGTCAGCGGCAGCGACAGCGACAGAGCATTCGCCGTCTCCATGGCGGCGTTCAGATCCTTCAACTGGTTGCTGGACGAACCGCCTGGCGTAAACTGCCGCTCGACCATGCGCTTGCCGTGCAGTTCGAGGATACGGCTCTCGGCAAAGCCGCCGCGAATGGCGTCCCGGAAGGCCGCCTGCGAGCCGCCGCCCGCTTCGATCAGCATCATCGCTTCGGCGACGGCGCCGATCGTCACCGCGACGATCTGCTGGTTGGCAAGCTTGGCGAGCTGGCCTGCCCCGCTTGGGCCGACGCGGGTCACGCGCCCCATCGGCGCAAAGACGTCGGCAAGCCCGTCGACCACGTCCTTGTCACCGCCCGCCATGATCGCAAGCGTACCCGCTGCCGCCCCGACGACACCGCCTGATACCGGCGCATCGACATGATGGATGTCGCGGTCGGCAAGCCTCGCCGAATGGTCGCGGGCGAAATGCGGGGCGATCGAACTCATGTCGATGACGGTTGTGCCAGGCGTCATCGCATCGGCCGCTCCGCGGTCGAACAACACGTCCTTCACCGCCTCGGCGTTGGTGAGCATAGTGATGACGACGTCGGCACCCGAAACGGCATCCACCGGTGTTTTAGCGCAGATCGCGCCGTCTCCCGCAAGCGCCTCGGCCTTGCCGGCATCGCGATTCCAGACGGTGACGGCAAAGCCCGCGCCAAGCAGCCGGCGAGCCATCGGCGCGCCCATCAGGCCGGTGCCGAGAAAGGCGATCCGCCTGCCGTCATGACCTTCTCTCGAACTCGTCATTCAGTCCTCCCAACTCTTGTCCGTCTTTGATAGTCCCCCCGCCCATCGTTGCAAACCGTTTTGACCGACGTAACGCATTTTTGTGGAACACCCTGAAAACGATACGGGCGAGAACCGAAGTTCCCGCCCGATTTACTCGACAAAGGAAGGTTGAATTCCGTTTATTCCGCCGCGAGCCGGATGACCTCCGCCTCTTCTTCCTTGTGTTCGTCCGGCTTGTGCTGGATGAGCGGACGGTTGCCCGTCAGCCGCCGCAGCAGCACATAGAACACCGGCGTCATGAAGATGCCGAAGAAGGTCACGCCGATCATGCCCGAGAAGACCGCGACACCCATGGCCGCACGCATTTCCGCGCCGGCGCCTGTGGAGACGACGAGCGGCACGACGCCCATGATGAAGGCGAGGGAGGTCATGAGGATCGGGCGAAGGCGAAGGCGGCTGGCCTCGATCGCGGCCTCCCGCGGCGTTCTTCCCTCGAACTCCAGTTCGCGGGCGAATTCCACGATAAGGATCGCGTTCTTCGCCGATAGACCGACAAGCACCACAAGACCGATCTGGGTGAAGATGTTGTTGTCTCCACCGGTGAGCCAGACGCCGGTCAGCGCGGCCAGCACGCCCATCGGCACGATCATGATGATCGCAAGCGGCAGCGTCAGGCTTTCATACTGGGCGGCCAGCACCAGGAAGACGAGCAACAGTGCCAGGGGGAAGACGACGATGCTCGAATTGCCGGCCAGGATCTGCTGATAGGTCAGATCCGTCCATTCGAAGTCGATGCCCGCAGGCAGGGTCTCGTGAAGGATCTTCTCGATTGCCGCCTGCGCCTGACCCGACGAGAAGCCCGGTGCCGGACCGCCGTTGATATCGGCGGCAAGGAAGCCGTTGTAGCGGTTCGCGCGTTCCGGACCGGTGCTCGGTTCCACCTTCAAGAGGGCAGAAAGCGGGATCATCTCACCCGATGCCGACCGGACCTTCAACTGGCCGATATCTTCCGGCTGGGCGCGGAATTTCGCATCGGCCTGCACACGGACGCTGTAGGTGCGGCCGAAGGCGTTGAAGTCGTTCACGTAGAGCGAACCGAGATAGATCTGCAGCGTCTGGAAGACGTCGGTGACGGAAACCCCGAGCTGCTCGGCCTTGGCACGGTCGAGATCGGCATAGAGCTGCGGCACGTTGATCTGGAAGCTGGAGAACAGCCCGGCGAGCTCAGGCGCCTGGTAGGCTTTTGCAAGCACGGCCTTGGTCGCCTCGTCGAGCGCCTGGTTGCCGAGGCCGGCACGATCCTCGATCTGCAGCTTGAAACCGCCCGTCGTGCCGAGACCATTGACCGGCGGCGGCGGGAACATGGCGATGAAGGCATCCTGGATGACGCCGAACTTCTGGTTCAGCGCCATGGCGATTGCACCGCCCGAGAGATCAGGCGTCTTGCGCTCTTCGAAGTCCTTCAGCGTCACGAAGACGATGCCGGCATTCGAGGAGTTGGTGAAGCCGTTGATCGACAGGCCCGGAAAGGCAATCGCATTGGCAACGCCCGGCTGCGCCAGCGCGATGTCGGTCATGCGCTTGATGACGTCTTCCGTGCGGTCCAGGCTTGCGGCATCCGGCAACTGGGCGAAGCCGATCAGATACTGCTTGTCCTGCGACGGCACGAAGCCGCCGGGGACCGTGCTGAACAGGCTGTAGGTCGCACCGACCAGCGCCAGGTAGATCACCATGACGATGCTCTTGCGCGACAACAGCCCGCCAACGCCCTTGCCGTAGGCATTCGAGCCCGCTCCGAAGACACGATTGAAGCCGCGGAAGAACCAGCCGAAGATAGCGTCCATGAACAGCGTCAGCCAGTCCTTCGGCTGATCATGGCTCTTCAGGAGAAGGGCTGCCAGCGCCGGAGACAGCGTGAGCGAGTTGAAGGCCGAGATGACGGTCGAAATCGCGATCGTCAGCGCGAACTGGCGGTAGAACTGACCCGACAGACCGGAGATGAAAGCAAGCGGCACGAACACCGCGACGAGCACCAGCGCGATCGCGACGATCGGACCGGAGACTTCCCTCATCGCCTTGTAGGTGGCAGCCCGCGGCGACAGGCCTTCCTCGATATTGCGCTCGACGTTTTCGACCACCACGATCGCGTCGTCGACGACGATACCGATCGCAAGCACCAGTCCGAACAGACTGAGCGCGTTGATCGAGAAGCCGAAGACATACATGACCGCGAAAGTGCCGATGATCGAGACAGGAACGGCGATCAGCGGGATGATCGAGGCGCGCCACGTCTGCAGGAACAGGATGACGACGAGGACGACGAGCGCGATGGCTTCGAGCAGCGTGTCGATGACCTTCTCGATCGAGGCCCGCACGAATTTCGTCGTATCGTAGACGATCTCGTATTTGACGCCCTCAGGCATGGCGAGCTGCAACTGATCCATGGTCGCGTTCACATTGTCCGCGATCTCGATCGCGTTCGAACCCGGCGCCTGAAGAACGGCGACGGCGACGGCCGGCTTACCGTCGAGCAGCGAACGCAGCGTGTAGTCCGCAGCACCGAGCTCGATGCGGGCGACATCGCGAAGGCGGGTGATCTCGCCATTGGCGCCCGTCTTGACGATGATGTTGCCGAATTCCTCGGGCGTGCGCAGGCGGCCCTGGGCATTGACGTTGAGCTGCAGGTCCACACCGGGCTGGCTCGGCGATGCGCCGATGATACCGGCGGCGGCCTGGATGTTCTGGGAACTGATCGCGCTGCTGATGTCGCTGGCGGCAAGATTGTGCTCGGCGGCCTTCTGCGGGTCGATCCAGACACGCATGGAATAGTCGCCGGCGCCGAAAACCTGCACCTGACCGACGCCTGCGATGCGGGCGAGCCGATCCTTGACGTTGAGGGTCGCGTAATTGCGAAGATAGGTGATGTCGTGATTGTTCCCGTCGGAGACGAGGTTGACGACCATGATGAAGTTGGGTGAGCTCTTGACTGTCGTGATGCCGAGCGAACGGACTTCCGCCGGCAGGCGCGGTTCGGCCTGTGAAACGCGGTTCTGCACGAGCTGCTGCGCCTTGTCGGGGTCGGTGCCGAGCTTGAAGGTAACGGTGACGTTGAGCACGCCGTCCGATGTCGCCTGGCTGGCCATATAGAGCATGCCTTCGACACCGTTGATCTGCTCTTCGAGCGGCGTCGCCACCGTTTCGGCGATGACGCTTGGGTTGGCGCCGGGATAGGTAGCGCGCACGACGATCGACGGCGGTACGACCTCTGGATATTCGGAAATCGGCAGCGCGCGCAGGCCGATCAGGCCGGCAACCAGGATGAGGACCGAAAGAACGCCGGCAAAGACCGGGCGGTCGACAAAGAATCTGGAGATGTTCATATCAAAGCCCTCTCCGGGGTGAACATGGATGCAAAGTCCCTCTCCGGCGGTTTGGGAGCCGCCGGCGGGTCGTATCATTTCGAGTATTGGCCCTCCCCCTCAGGGGAAGGCGAAAGTCTTTACTGCGCGGTCGCGACCTTCTCTTCCATCTGAGGCGCGACGACTGCGCCTGGACGGATGCGCTGCAGACCGTTGACGACGATCTTCTCGCCGACGTTCAGGCCGCCTTCGACCACCCGCTGACCGTCAGCCACTGTGCCGAGCTGGACCTGCCGATAGGCGACCTTGTTCTCGCCATCGACGACGAAGACGAACTTCTTGTCCTGGTCGGTGCCGACGGCGCGGTCACTGATGACGATCTTGTTCTCGGCCTTCGGCTGGCCCATGCGCACCCGCACGAACTGGCCGGGGATGAGACGCCCGCCCGGATTATCGAAGACGGCGCGAACGCCGATCGTGCCGCTTGATGCATCGACCTCGTTGTCGATCAGTTGCAGCTTGCCCTTGATCGGCGTGCCGCTGTCGGTCAGCGTGCCGACTTCGACCGGGATCTGCTCGACGGGAGGCAGGGCGCTGTCCGTCTGCGGAAGCTGGGCGAGCGCCCGCGTCACCATCTCTTCGCTGGCATTGAAGCTCGCATAGATCGGATCGACCGAAACGAGCGTCGTCAGCGCCGGCGAGGTCGAACCGGCCGCGACGAGGTTACCGGCAGTCACCTCGATCTTGCCGATGCGGCCGGAAACCGGAGCCCGCACTTGAGTGTAATCGAGATCGAGCTGCGCAGACTGCAGGGCAGCTTGCGCCGAACGCAGCCCCGCCTGAGCCTCAGCCAGCGAACTCTGGCGCTGATCGAGATCGCTCTGGGAGATGGTGCGGTTGTCGGAAAGCCTGCGGCCGCGATCGAGTTCGGTCTGCGCTAGGCTGACCTTGGCCTCGGCCGAAGCGACCTGGCCTTGCGCCTGCGCCACGCTCGCCTGGTAGGGAGCCGGGTCGATGGTGAAGAGCAGGTCGCCCTGCTTGACCAGCGCCCCTTCGCGGAAGGCCACCGAAAGGATGGCGCCGGCGACACGGGAACGCACCTGCACCCGGTCGACCGCTTCGAGACGGCCGGAGAAACTTTCCCAGGCCGTCACGTCGCGCGCCGCGACGACGGCAACCGTCACCGGCACAGCGGGAGTCTCCGCGGGGGCGGAAGCAGCTGTAGCGGTCGTGCTCATCGGCAATTCGAAAAACAATGCAGCGCCGGAAATGGACGCAACAAGCCCTATGCCGGCGCCCATCAGGGCCCAGCGCTTACTTCTGGACGTCATTAGTACTCTCCTTGCGGCTCTAAGCCGCCGAAATATCAGGTCTTCTTCAATGCAATTGCGGTTGGACGCTTACCTCCCGAAGAAAGCTTCCAAAATGGCGGCTGACGTTTTCCTGCCAGTCGGGCGCTCCGTCGGATTTCCCACCATAAATCGAGGGCCAGCCCGTCCCGGCGGGAAGGACATGCTGGCGCACACCGACGCCGGCCTGTTTCAGGCGGACACCGTAACCAATCGTTTCGTCGTGCAGAGGATCATCCTCCGCGGTGAATATCAGCGCCGGCGCGACGCCTGAAATACGCGAACAGAGGCAAGGCGCCGCATAAGGATGGCAACCGCCGCCGCTCAGATAGTGGCTCCAACCTTCCGTCCAGCGCTGGCGCATGCCGATGGCTTCAGCCTTGCGGATCGAGGAAGTGCCCATGAAGGGATCGAGCAGCGGCGAAATCAGAACCTGGCCGTCGAGCGCGTCCGGCATCTGGTCGCGCGCCTTCAGCGCCACGCCGGCGGCGACATTGCCGCCCGCCTCCTCGCCGGCGACGAAGAGCAGCGACTTGCGGTCGCCGAGACCGGCGCGTTTGTTGGCGAGATAGGTGAAAACGGAGAAGGAGACTTCCAGCGCCTTTGGAAACAGGTTGCCGGAAAGGCTGCTGTAATCGGCGGCAACGACGATGGCGCCGGCCTTGGCGAGGCTCATCGCCACCGGCCGGTCGACGTGTTTGTCGCTATCCAGAAACGCGCCGCCATGCAGGTAAAGCACGATCGGCGGACCCTTGCCGTAATCGGCGCCCTGGTAGATGCGTGCGGAAACGGGGCCGATGGCCACCTTATCCAGCATCATATCTTTCCATTCCACCGTCATGCTTCCGGTCTCTTTTGTCGGCCACAAGCAGACAACGTCCGCCGCTTGCATTTTCTACAAAAAAGATATTGTTATTCCAACCAGGGAATAAGAAGCTATAACGCGATAACACTGTTCCAGATCTCGAACAATGGTGCAACGCAAACTGCGGATTTGAAACCGATGGATCAGCTCTCGGCAATGCGCGTCTTCATTCGTGTCGTGGAGACGGGCAATTTCACCCGCGCCGCCGACATGCTCGCCATGCCCAAGGCGACGGTGACCAATCTCATCCAGGGCCTGGAAGCGCATCTGCGCACCAAGCTTTTGAATCGGACCACGCGCCGGGTCATGGTGACCACGGACGGTGCGCTTTATTACGAACGCGCCGCCCAGATCATTTCGGAACTGGAAGAACTCGATGGCAGCCTCTCCAATTCGCAGAGCTTGCCGAGCGGACGGCTGCGTGTCGAGATGGCCGGCGCTTTCGCCGATTGGATTGTCGTTCCGGCACTTTGCGATTTCTATCAGCGTTATCCCGATATCCGTATCGACCTCGGTGTCGGCGACCGCACGGTCGATTATCTTGCAGAAAACGTCGATTGCGCGCTGCGCGCCGGCACGCCGGCCGACCAGTCGCTGATTGCGCGGCGCGTCTCCGAAGTCGAGATGATCACCTGCGCTTCTCCGGGCTACATCCAGAAATTCGGCATGCCCGAGCGGCCCGAGGATCTGGAGGCGGATCATTACACCGTCAACTATTTCCGCGCCCAAAACAACCGGACGCTGCCGTTCGAATTCCGCCGGCACAACGAGGTGATCGAGACCAGCCCGCGTTACATCGCCTCGGTCAACGATAGCCGCACCTATCTGACGGCGGCGCTGACCGGCCTCGGCATCGCGCAGGTGCCGATCTTCATGGCGCGCGAGCCGATGGCAAGGGGCGAACTCGTCCGCGTGCTGCCGGACTGGCGCCGCGATCCGCTGCCGCTCTATGTCGTCTATCCGCCGAACCGCCACCTCAGCAACAAGGTCCGCGTCTTCGTCGACTGGCTGGTGAAACTTCTGGTCGAGGCAAAACTGAACGACGGTTGAGCGCCAAAACAAATACGGCCCGGAAGGCAGGGGAAACCTTCGACGGGCCGCAATCTGCAACTTTGAACATCAAGCCTGTCGCACCGTAGCAAGGGCGCGGCAGACTCTGGAGGTTCGCAAAGAGAACGGCAGGGAATTCCACTCTCTCGCGATAAAGCAGATATACGCACTCCCCACAGGATTGTAAGGAAAAATTCCGCAATCACGTTCACATAATTGCGATGATGGCTGGCTCCTTGTTCCCCCGCGCGGTGGCGGACCGGGTTTCAATTCCCGGCCGCCGGCTTCAGTAGGTCCTCGAGACCGATGCGGCGGAACAATTCCGCCCGAACACGATCGGCGACGCCGTTGACGATCTCCGCGCCGTCCTCGGACGGATCGATATGGACGCGGAACGGCCGGGTGCCAAACGGCTTACCAACGACATCGACGATGGCGACGGCAACCGCGCCGGCATCGGCGTCGGCAGGTTCGAGCGCTGCCAGGCCCTGCAGCGCCTGTTCCGGCACGCCCTTGTAGGGCCCTTCATTGTATTCGGCGGCGCGGGCCGTATCGGCGGGCGAGCCGGAATGGGCGAAATGGTTGGTGCCCTTGGTGAAGGCGCCGGGCACGATGATCGAGGTCTCGATGCCCCAGCGGGTAAGCTCGCCGGCATAGGAGACGGCAAGTGAATCCATCGCCGCCTTGGCGGCGAAATAGGGCGAGAGGTAGGGAGGCGTGCCGCCGCGGCTGCTCGACGACGATACCCAGACCACCAGGCCCTTGCCCTGCTTGCGCAGATAGGGGAGTGCCGCGCGGTTGACGCGCTGGGTGGAGAGCACGTTGATGTCGAAGAGTTCGGCGAACTGTTCCGGCGTGAAGGCTTCGGCTGGGCCGAAGGACATATGGCCGGCATTGTGGATGATGACATCAAGGCGACCCGCATCGGCGATGATCCTGGCGATACCTGATACAACCGACGCGTCGGAGGCGACATCGAGTTCGACCGAGCGCAGATCGACATTGTTCTCCTTGGCGAATTCAGCCGCATCGGCGACGGCGGGAGCGTTGCGGCTTTCCGTGGCGCGCATGCCGGCATAGACGGTGTGGCTGGCCTTAGCGAGAGCGCGGGCGGTAAGCGCGCCGAAACCACTGGAAGCGCCTGTTATGACGATGACTTGCTTGCTCATGATCCTATTCCTTCTGGGTTCGATTGGGATTGCTTGAAGTGGAAACTTTGAGTTGGCGGCAGCCTGGAGACCGCCGCCGGTCTTTCGTCAGATCACGCCGCCATTGGCGCGCAGCGTCTGTCCGTTGATCCAGCCGCCGTCCGGGCCGGCGAGGAAGGCAACCGCAGAAGCGATGTCTTCCGGTGTGCCGAGGCGTTCCAGCGGGTTCATTTTCGCCGTGCGGGCGATGAGTTCGTCCGACTTGCCGTTAAGGAAAAGCTCGGTGGCGACAGGACCGGGCGCGACGGCGTTGACGGTGATGTTGCGGCCACGCATCTCCTTGGCCATGATCGCCGTCAGCGTTTCCACCGCAGCCTTGGTAGCGGCATAGACGCCGTAGGTTTCGAGCTTCAGGCCGACGACGGATGTCGAGAAGTTGACGACCCGGCCGCCGTCGCGCAGACGCCTGGCTGCCTCGCGCAGCGTATTGAAGGTGCCCTTGAGGTTGACACTGATCTGGCGATCGAAATTGGCGTCATCGGCCTCGGCAAGCGAAGAGAGCATCATGATGCCGGAATTGTTGACGAGCACGTCGACGCCGCCGAAAGCGGTTTCCGCGGCATCGAACATGCGGCGGACGGCTTCCGCATCGCTGACATCGGCCTTCGCCGTCAGCGCCTTGCCGCCGGCCTGCTCGATCTTCTTTGCCAGTTCCTCGGCCGGAGCGGCATTGCCGGAGTAATTGATGACGACGGTGAAACCGTCCTTGGCGAGGCGCTCGGCGACTGCTGCGCCGATGCCGCGGGAAGCGCCGGTCACCAGTGCGACCTTGCTGTTTTCGTGGGAAGCCATTGTCCTTCTCCTTCATTCTGCGCCGCAGCGCGTTTTCGATGAGGAGAAGATGCGCCTTTTCCTTTTGCGGATAATCTGGCATTCTTCGGCATCACTATCCGAGAATAACGAACAAACAGATGGACAGATTTGACGCCATGCGCGTGTTTTGCCGTATCGTGGAACGCCGCAGCTTCACGCTTGCCGCCGATGACACCGGTCTGCCACGCTCGACTGTCACCGATGCGGTCAAGGGGCTGGAAGCCCGCCTCGGCGTGCGCCTGCTCCAGCGCACGACGCGCCATGTCAGTCCGACGCTTGATGGCGAAGCCTATTACCAACGCTGCCTGTCGATCCTTACCGATATCGAGGAAGCCGAAGGAGCCTTTGCCGGCGCCAAGCCGAAGGGCATGCTGCGTGTCGACGTGCACGGCACGCTCGCCCGCCATTTCGTACTGCCGAGCCTGCCGTCCTTCCTGGAGACCTATCCGGAGATCGAATTCTACATGAGTGAGGGCGATCGGCTGATCGATCTGGTGCGTGAGGGCATCGATTGCGTGTTGCGCGTCGGCACGCCGCAAGACAGCGACATGGTCGCCCGGCGCGTCGCCATGCTCGATGAGGTGACACTCGCCTCTCCTGCCTACATTGCCCGCAACGGCCTGCCGCAGCATCCCGATCGGCTTGCCGGCCATCGCATGGTCGGCTTCCACTCCAGCGGCACCGGCAGCCCGCTGCCGCTCGAATTCACCGTCGACGGCACGGTGCGTAACATCACCATTCCCGCCACCATCGCGGTCAACGCCGCCGAAAGCTATATCTCAGCGGCGAGGATGGGCCTCGGCATGATCCAGATCCCACGCTATCACGCCGAAGGAGATCTTGCCGCGGGAACGCTGGTCCAGATACTGCAGGACTTTCCGCTGACCCCGACACCGGTTTCCTTGCTTTACCCCCGCAACCGCCAGCTTTCGCCGCGCGTGCGCGTCTTCATCGACTGGCTGGTAAAGGTCTTCGCTCGACAAAATTCCGAAAACGCGCTTCACTAAATTGCGCCTTGCTAATATGAGCGCCCTCGGAGAACGGCCATGGCACTCAACGATATCACCGTCTACCAGACGGAAGACGGCTTCGTCGTCGAATTCGGCGGCGAAGGCGAAGACAGCATTGCCGTGACGCTGCGCAGCACGCCTGAGCTAACGTCGGAAAATGCCGTCTTGCGGGCCAAGGCCCTGCTTGCCGCAGCAATCGAACCTGCCCATGGCGACGGCGCGCGCAGCAAGGATCCTGCTTTGCTCGAAGAAGAGCTGGAAGAGGGCCTGGAAGATTCCTTCCCGGCGAGCGACCCGGTCTCGGTCACATCATCCTCGATCCCGATGCGCGATCCGAATGCGGGCCGCTGATGTCTCTGGCCGAAAAACATGAAGCGGTTTCGGGATGACGGCGAGCGCGCTGAATGTTATCTGCGTCTGATATGACCGATGGTGGAACGATATCAGGCGCGATCGGCGCCGGCACGCTCACCGGCGAAAGCCTCAGGGAATTTTTCGAGCGCGATGCGATCGCCGTCTCCCGCGACCTGCTCGGCTGCCATCTGACCGTGGACGGCGTCGGCGGGCGCATCACCGAGACCGAAGCCTATTTCCCCGATGACGAGGCCTCGCACAGCTTCCGCGGCCCGACCAAGCGCAACGGCGCCATGTATGGCAAGCCGGGCAATGTCTATATCTACCGCATCTACGGCATGTACTGGTGCCTGAATTTCGTCTGCCATCCTGGCTCGGCTGCACTCATCCGCGCCCTGGAGCCGGAAACGGGAATCCCTCTAATGATGGAGCGGCGCGGCACCGATATGCTGACGTCGCTCTGCAGCGGCCCCGGCAAGCTCTGCCAGGCGCTCGGCATCGACATCGAGATCAATGACAGGCTGCTCGATCGCCCGCCCTATGCGATCGCGCCGTCGGCCCCGGTGCCGATCGTCTCGGGAAAACGCATCGGCATCACGAAAAATGCCGAAGCACCATGGCGCTTCGGCATTCAGGGATCTCGATATCTCAGCAAGCCGTTTCGCTAAAGCAATTCCAGGAAAAGTGCGAAGCGGTTTTTCCGTCCGGAATTGCGGCAACGCCTGGAGTTCATTCCATGACGGCGCTGTGGTCGACGGCGGGTGCTGCCTTCGGCTTGCGCAACAGCAGAACCAGCGGAATGACCGCAAGCGACATCAGCATCAGCAGCTTGAAATCGTCCATATAGGCGATGATCGTCGCTTGCAGCGTGATGATCTCGTTGAGCGAAGCACGGCCGGCCGCCGTCACCGGGCTGAGCCCCTGCGCAGCCACCGCATTGAAGGCGTGGTTAAACGGCGTCACATAGGCGGCGATCGATTCATGATTGCTCTGCGTGTTTTCGACGATCAGCGCCGAGACGATCGAGATGCCGACCGCCGAGCCGATGTTTCGCGACAAATTGTAGAGACCGGTGCCGTCGCCGCGCATATGGGCGGGCAGCGTGGAAAAAGCGATCGTCGTCAGCGGCACGAACAGAAAGCCGAGGCCGGCGCCCTGGATGAAGCCGACCGAGACGATCGTCCATTGCGAGACGTCGGGTGTCCAGCCGGTCATGTCGTACATCGCCCATGCGGTGAGCCCCAAGCCGAGCGCCAGCAACGCGCGCGTATCGACCTTGCCGACCAGCCGCCCGACGATGAACATGCAGAGCATGGTGCCGAGCCCGCGCGGCCCCATGACGATGCCGGCGGTGATGACGGGATAGCCCATCAGCGTCTGCAGATAGGGCGTCATCAGTGCCAGTGAGGCGAGATAGGTAATGCCGACCACGAAGATGAAGATCATGCTGATCGAGAAATTTTGATCGAGGAACAGCTTCGGGTTCACGAAGGATTTCTCCGCCGTCAGCGTATGCACGATCAGCAGATAGAAGGCTGAGGCGCAGATCAACGCCTCGAGCATGATCTCACCGGAAGAGAACCAGTCGAGCTGCTCGCCGCGGTCGAGGAAGAGCTGCAGCGCGGCGATGCCGAGGCTCATCATCCCGAAGCCGAACCAGTCCAGTTTGGCGAGCAGATCCCTCTTGGTCTCGGTGACGTAGACGACAATGCCCATGAAGGCCAGCGCGCCGATCGGCACATTGATATAAAACACCCAGCGCCAGCTGATATTGTCGGTCAACCAGCCGCCGATGACGGGCCCAAGCACCGGCCCGACCATGACCGAGACGCCGAAAAGGGCCATCGCCGAGCCGCGCTCCTCGACCGTGTAGATGTCGAGGAGGATGCCCTGGGAAAGCGGCACCAGCGATGCCCCAAACAGGCCCTGCAGCAGGCGAAACGCGACGATCTGGTTCAGCGATTGCGCCAGGCCGCAGAGAACGGAGGCCGCCACGAAGCCGGCAATGGCGACGAGCAGCACGCGTTTGCGCCCGAACTTGGCGGCGAGAAAGCCCGACGGCGGCGTCATGATGGCCGCCGCGACGATATAGGAGGTCAGCACCCAGTTGATCTGGTCGGCAGAGGCCGACACGCTGCCTTGGATATAGGGCAGCGCCACGTTGGCGATCGTCGTGTCCAGCGCCTGCATGATGACGGCGAGAATGACGCAGGCCGTGATCGCGCCGCGATTGGCAATCGGCGTCGCCGGAGAAGCAGCAGCGTTACTCATGATCCTTGCCCTGAGGCCGGCCCAGAAGCTTGTTGACGAAATCAGGCAGGCCGCGGGCATGACCGGTCTCGACATCGACCACCGTGCTCATGCCGACACGTAGCGGCGGCTTGCCGTCGGTGTCCTCGATGCTGACGCGCATCGGAATACGCTGGACGACCTTCACCCAGTTGCCCGTAGTATTTTGCGCCGGCAGCAGCGAGAAGCTGGAGCCGGAGGCCGGGCTGATGCTCTCGATCTTGCCCTTCCATGTCACGCCGGGATAGGTGTCGACATAGATATCGGCCGTCTGACCGGGCTTGACATAGGTAAGCTCGGTTTCCTTCGGGCTGGCGGCGATCCACAGATGGTCGGTGGCAACAAGCGAGAAGGCCTGTTGCGAAGCCTGCAGGTAGGAGCCGACCTGCAGCGCGTTGACATTGGTGACGATGCCGTCGAACGGTGCCTTGACGACGCTGTGGTCGAGTTCGCGCTGGGCATTATCGACCTGCGACTTGGCCTGCAGATAGAGCGGGTTTTCCTCCACCGGCTGGTCGGCATTGCCGCCAAGCTGGGCGAGCGTCGTTGCGGCTTCCGCCTTGGCGACGGTCACCTTCTGCTGCGCGGCTTCCAGATTGTGCTTGGCTTCGTCATAGGCGGATTGCGTCGCGCTACCGTTGTTGACGAGGTTTTGCTGCCGGTCAAACTGATCCTGATAATAGGGCAGATCGGCTTGCGCCTGCGTGATCTCGGCAAGCGACTGCTGATAGCTGGCCTTGAGATTCATGATCTGGTTGCGCTGCGCGCCGAGCTGCGCCTTGGCGCCATCAAGCGCGATCTTGAAAGAATCCGACCGCAGGCTGAAGAGCACCTGCCCCGCCTTGACGGCCTCGTTCTCATGTACGTTGATCTGGTCGACGATGCCCGAGACGTCGGTGGTAAGTCCGACCATGTCGGCCTGGATATAGGCGTTGTCGGTCGACATCACCTGGCCGCCATTGACGTAATAATAACCGCCGACGACGAGCGCCACCGGCAGCAGGGCAAACAGGATCGGCCGCGTGAGACTGCGCCGGCGGCGGACCTTGTTGCCGCCAGGCGCAGCCACGGCGGCAGCCGGCGCTGAATTGGATGAAGGCGCTTCGGCTACCGTTTCCTGCTGTTTCGCTTCGTTGTCTTCGACAGGAGTCTCGGTCTTGGCATTGGCGTCGGCAACGACGCGGAGGGAGGATTGATCAGCCATCGTTCGTCTCGTTCTCGTCAACCGGGCTCCGGCATGCCTGAACCAGGTTCGTCTTCATTACGGATAGGATGTGGAAAAGCAGCTCGCGCTGCTCTGGCGAAACGCCTTGCAACGCTTCTGCGCGGGTGGTGTCGCCGAGCTCGCGCATTTCGGCGAGCAACGGGTGCGCCTCGTCGCGCATATAGAGCAGCCAGATGCGCCGGTCGGTCGGGTGCTGGCGGCGCTCGATCAGCCCGCGTTCGGCGAGCTTGTCGAGAATGCGCACCAGCGTGATCGGCTCGACTTCCAGGATTTCGGCAAGGCCGCCCTGATGGATGCCTTCATTGTTCGAGAGATAGGCAAGCGTCTGCCATTGCGACCGTGTCAGCCCAAGGCACTTCGCGCGCTGCTCGAACCGCTTGCGCAGCAGCCGTGCAACGTCGTGGAGAAGGAAACCGAGGGTCGGAGTGGCGTTCATGAAACCTGTGACCGTTATTTATAAGCATCCTTATAATATCGGTAGATATATTGAGCATGTGCACTGCACAAGGGCATGGACGGCAGATTCAGCAATGGCGGCTAAAATGCCGCAGACCGGGTCAAGCATATCCTGCAGTTTCTCCTTTCGCCGTTTACAAGCACCAGACGGTAGCCGCAGCCCAGCTCCGCCCTAATTCTGTGGCAGGAACAGCCTCCGCCGGAGGCGCGCATTGGGGAGCTCGATGGCGTTCTTCGAAAGCATGCTGACGCTGCTGCTGGTGGCGATCGTCTTTCTGCAATTCTCCAGGAAATTCCGGATTCCCTATCCGACAATGCTGGCGATCGCCGGCGTCATCGTCGCGGCCGTGCCCTGGGCGCCCGAGGTCGCGATCGATCCCGAGCTTGCGCTAGCGCTGCTGATTGCGCCCGTACTTTTCGACGCCGCCTATGATCTGCCGCCGAGGACATTGAGACGCAACTGGCTGCCGCTGTTCTCGCTCGCCGCCATCGCCGTGATCCTAACGGCCGCAGCCGTCGCCACCGTCAGCGTGACTATGGCCGGCCTGCCGCTTGCCGCAGCTGTCGCACTCGGCGCCATCGTCGCCCCGCCGGATGCGGCCGCCGCGACCGCCATGCTCGACCGCTTCACCCTGCCGCGCCAGACCTATGTGATCCTGAAGGGTGAAAGCCTCCTGAACGACGCAGTCGCGCTGCTGATCTTCAGCGCTGCGGTGGCAGCCGCCGCAAGTCCCGCCTTCTTCGCCGGCGCCCTGGCGGAGTTGGCGCTCGCCGTGCCTGGCGGCCTCATCCTCGGCTATCTCATGGGCCGTCTCTATATGGTCGTCGGCCTGAGGCTTGCCGGCACGCTCGGCGGCACCCTGCTCGAATTCGTCGCCACCTTCGGCACCTGGATCATCGCCGAGCGGCTGCACCTTTCGGCAATTCTGGCCATCGTCGTCTATGCGATGGTGATCGCCCGCTACATGCCCGAGCGGCAGACGGCCCGCCACCGCATTCATTCCTATTCGGTCTGGGAAGCCGCGGTCTTTCTGCTCAACGTGCTCGCTTTCCTGCTGATGGGTCTGCAGGCCCGTCAGATTGTCCTCGACCTCGATCCCGGCCGCCTGAATTTCGCGATCACCTTCGCCGCCATGGTCTTCGTCACCGTCATCGTCGTCCGCCTGGCCTGGGTGCTCATCTATAACCGCGTCATCAACTTTCTCGCCGCGCGCGGACGCACGACACAAGCCGTTCCGACTTTCGCGACCAGCCTGCTTGCCGGCTGGTGCGGCATGCGCGGCCTCGTCACGCTGGCGACCGCGCTCGCTCTGCCGATCGACTTCCCCGATCGCGATATCATCCTGCTCAGCGCGCTGGCCGTCGTTCTCGGCACGCTCATCGTCCAGGGGCTGACGCTCGGGCCGCTGATCCGTTTCCTGAAATTCGACCCGGACACCTCCCTGGATCGCGACCTCGCCAAGGCCCGCGTCACGTTGATCGATGCGGCCCTTGCCGAACTCGCCGGCGGCGAGGACAAATCCACCCGCATCCTGCGCGACGTCTACACCTCCGAGCGCGAAATCACCGCTGATGGGAAACACCCGCGCGAGGTCAGCAGGCTCGACAAGCAGCGCCGCAACGTCATCGTCGCCAAACGCCGCAGACTGGCGGCGATGCGGCGCGCCGACGAGATCGACGACGATGTTTTTCACATGCTGGAACAGGAGCTCGACTGGGCCGAACTCGCCGCCCTGCCGCCCGGCAAAGACGAAATCGTCGAGAGCTGATACCCTCTGTGACGTTTTGATGGATTCCGGAATCGTTACCAATTGGCATTTGCAATTTTTCGCCGCTGCCGTTTATAGTCCAATTCCATAGGGTTACGATTTTTCGGATGTGCATTGCGTGCCGGCCTTCCTTTTCCAAGGGATTGAACGCCGGGGAAATCACGGGGGCAGAGACCCTCGGTCAAAGCAGCAAGACATGTACAGCATCACTTCATCTTAGGTTTGGCGGCAGTGAAATCGACCGTCGAGATTGGGGGACCGGTATGACTTACGCGCTTCGACAGATGGTGGTGCTTGGCTGTATCGCCGCATTCATGCCCCTCCCCGTGCTGGCCCAGAGCGCCCCGCCGCCCCCGCCCGTCACCGTCGCCAAGCCGGTCGTTCGCGATGTCGTCGACAGCGACGAATTCATCGGCCGCTTCGAGCCGGTCGACGAGGTCTCGGTTCGATCGCGCGTCGGTGGTTACCTGCAGGAAATTCATTTCCAGGACGGCGCATTGGTCAAGCAGGGCGATCTGCTCTTCGTCATCGATCAGCGGCCGTTCGTAACCGCGCTCAATCAGGCAAAGGCCACACTCGAATCGGCGCAATCCGCCCTGGTCTTTGCCGATGCGCAATATAAGCGCACGCAATCGCTAACTTCGAGCGGCAGCCAGTCAGCGCAGACGCTGGATGATCGCCGCCGCGAATTCGATTCGGCCGAGGCCAATGTCCGCGGCGCACAGGCCGCAGCCGACCGCGCCTCTCTCGACATGGAATATACCGAGATCAAGGCGCCGCTCAGCGGCCGCATCGACCGCCGGCTGATCTCGGCCGGCAACCTTGTGCAGACCGACCAGACTGTGCTGACGACGATCGTTTCGCTCGATCCGATCGATTTCTATTTCGACGTCGACGAGCGCCGGCTGCTGAATTTCGCCGACACGGCGCGCAAACTGGGCAAGGATCTCCAGCAGGGCGGTGGCGGACTGGATGTGTCCGTCACGATCTCGGATCCCAGTGCCAAACCGTTCAAGGGAAAGCTCGATTTCGCCGAGAACCGGGTCGACAATGAGAGTGGCACCATTCGTCTGCGTGCCCGCTTCCCCAATCCTGATCTCGTCCTTCAGCCCGGCCTGTTCGGTCGCATACAGGTCGAAGCCTCCAACACCTACCAGGCCATTCTCGTCCCCGACGAGGCCATCGGCTCGGACCAGAATGAGCGCGTCGTTTATGTCGTCGCCGAAGACGGCACGGTTTCGACCAAGCCCGTAAGGCCCGGACCGCGCCTCTACGGCTACCGCGTCATACGCGAGGGCCTTGACGGCACCGAGACGATCATCGTCAACGGCCTGATGCGCGCCCGGCCGGGCGCAAAGATCACGCCTCAGATGACCGAACTGCCGCAGGAGCGGCAGGACGCTCCGCCGGAAACTGCCGGCGCGGAGAGCGGACAATGAGATTTGCTCATTTTTTCGTGGACCGGCCGATCTTTGCGGCCGTCATCTCGATCCTTTTTCTCGTCGTCGGCAGCATTGCCTACACGCAATTGCCGGTATCGCAGTATCCGGAGATAGCGCCGCCGACCATCGTCGTGCGCACCTCTTATCCGGGCGCCGACCCGCAGACGATCGCCGATACTGTTTCGACACCGCTCGAACAACAGATCAACGGCGTCGAAGACATGCTTTATATGTCTTCTTACTCCAGCGCCGACGGCGCCATGTCGCTGACGATCACCTTCAAGCTCGGCACCGATCTCGACAAGGTCCAGGTGCTCGTCCAGAACCGCGTTTCCATCGCCCTTCCCCGTCTTCCCGAGGAAGTCCAGCGGCTTGGCGTGACCACCGACAAAAGCTCGCCGGATCTGATGATGGTGGTGCACCTGCTGTCGCCGTCGCACCGCTATGACCAGCTTTACGTCTCGAACTACGCCCGCAACCGCATCCGCGACGTTCTCGTGCGACTTGACGGCGTCGGCGACGTGCAGATCTTTGGCGAGCGCCAGTATTCGATGCGAATCTGGCTGGATCCGGAAAAGCTCTCCGCTTACGGGATGACATCCGATGACGTCGTCTCCGCGTTGAGAGATCAGAACGTCCAGGTGTCGGGCGGCAAGATCGGTGCCCCACCCGTCACCGGCAAGAATGCTTTCGAATATACGGTGCGAACGGACGGCCGCTTCTCCGACGTGCGCGAGTTCCGATATGTCATCGTGAAATCGACGACATCAGGCCGGCTCGTCCAGTTGCAGGACGTCGCCCGTATCGAACTCGGCGCACAGGATTACGTCACCAACAGTTATCTCAACAATGACCCCGCAGTTGCTCTCGGCATCTTCGCCCGGCCGGGAACCAACGCCCTGGACACTGCGCATCAGGTCCAGACGCTCATGAAGGACATCTCCCAGAATTTCCCGCCGGGCCTAGAATATCGTATCGTCTACGACACGACCGAATTCATCTCGGATTCCATCAACGAGGTCTATAGAACCATCGCCGAAGCGGCCATCCTGGTGGCAATCGTCGTTCTCGTCTTCCTGCAATCCTGGCGAACCGCGATCATTCCGATCATTGCCATCCCGGTATCGCTGATCGGCACCTTCGCCGTCCTGCTCGCCTTCGGCTTCTCGCTCAACATGCTCACGCTGTTCGGCCTCGTCCTCGCGATCGGTATCGTCGTCGACGACGCGATCGTGGTGGTGGAAAACGTCGAGCGCAATCTGGCGCGCGGGATGACGCCGAAGCAGGCGTCCCATGTCACGATGGACGAAGTCGGAACCGCCGTCGTCGCCATCTCGCTGGTGTTGATCGCCGTGTTCGTGCCGACAGCCTTCATTCCAGGCATCTCTGGCCAGTTCTACAGGCAGTTCGCGGTCACGATCTCCGTCACCACTGCAATTTCTGCATTGAATTCGCTCACACTGTCGCCCGCGCTCGCAGGCATATTACTGAAAACCCATGACCATGAAACCAAGCGCACGAATGTCGCATCCCGTCTGGGAAGAGGGCTTGCGGACGGCTTCAATCATGGATTCGATCGGCTGAGTTCCGGCTATTCATGGACCGTTCGGCATCTGGTCAGCAGCTGGGTAGGGTTGACAGCCGCGATGGTCACCTTCGTCTGCCTGCTCGGAGCGACCTGGTATATGGGCACGAAAGTTCCCGCGGGCTTTATCCCGACCATGGACCAGGGTTACGCCATCATCGTCATACAGCTACCTGACGGCGCCTCGCTCGCGCGTACCGATGCCGTCGTCAAACAGGTGGGCGATATCGCCCGCACCGTGCCCGGCGTCGGCAATGCCGTTCAATTTGCCGGCTTCAGCGGGGCGACATTCACCAATGCCTCGAATGCCGGCGTCGTCTTCGTCCCGTTCAAATCCTTTGCCGAACGTGAAGAAGGCGGAGAGAACGCCAACAAGATCATCGGCGAGCTTTACGGAAAGCTGCAAAGCATCCAGGAAGCCTTCATCATCGCCATCCCGCCGCCATCCGTGCGTGGCGTCGGCAATTCCGGCGGCTTCAAGATGCAGATTTCCGATCTCGAAAACGCCGACATGACGCGCGTCCTCGGCCTCGCCCGGCAGATGATGGGTGCGGCGGCAACGACCGAGGGGCTGACCGGCGTCTTTACGACATTCTCCGATGCAAGCCCGCAATATTTCCTGGCGATCGACCGCGACAAGGCACGTTTCCTGAATGTGCCGATCCCCAATATCTTCAACGCCCTTTCCATCAATCTCGGCGTCTCCTACGTCAACGATTTCAATGCGTTCGGCCGCGTCTACCAGGTTCGAGCCCAAGCCGACCGGCAATACCGCATGGACCGGGAAGACATCCTTGCCCTGAAGGTCCGGTCGGCGACCGGCGCGCTGGTTCCGCTTGGAACCTTGATGGACATCCAGGATGCCAGTGGCCCGGCGCTTGTCCAGCGCTACAACATGTATGTCTCGGTGCCGCTTCAGGGCAATCCGACGCCGGGCACGTCGACGGGCGATGCCATCGCCAAGATGGAGGCCTTAGCAGCCAAGATCCTGCCGCAGGGGACGACCTTCGAATGGACGGAACTCGCCTATCAGGAAACCCACACCGGCAACACCGCCATCTACATCTTCGCCCTGTCCGTCGTCTTCGTCTTCCTGGCGCTGGCGGCGCAATATGAAAGCTGGGTTCTCCCCCTGGCGATCATTCTCATTGTCCCGCTTGCGGTGCTCGCGGCGCTGATCGGGGTCTCGCTGAGGGGAATGGACAACAATGTCCTGACGCAGATCGGCCTGATTGTTCTGATCGGCCTTGCGGCCAAGAACGCTATTCTGATCGTCGAGTTCGCTAGGCAAGCGGAAGACGAGGGCAAGTCGCCGGTGGAGGCGGCTATCGAGGCCAGCCATCTTCGCCTGCGCCCGATCCTGATGACGGCATTCGCCTTTATCTTCGGCGTTCTGCCGCTTGCCATCGCCACCGGCCCCGGCGCCGAAATGCGCCAGTCGCTCGGCACAGCCGTCTTCTCGGGCATGCTCGGTGTGACGATCTTCGGCCTGTTCCTGACGCCGGTCTTCTACGTCGTGCTGCGCGGCTGGCGCCGTAACCGGCCGGCCACTGTAGAACCAGCTAGGACAGAGCCGGTCGAGGAAGGGGTCGTCTGAGACGATCCCACCCAGCTGAGGAAACGGAAGTCAGGTCGAAAACAGATGCACCTTGCCCTGCCACAAGCGGGCGACGGTGAGTTTGCCGCTGCGATAGGCGCGCGTATCGATATTGAGCCGCCTCGGCCGTATGTCGGGTTTGTCGTTCGGTGTATGGCCGTGAACGACGAGTTTTGGTAACGGCACCCGGCTTTCGAGAAACCGCTGGCGGATGAGGACCAGATCCTCGTCCGTCTGCCTGTCGAGCGGCAGTTTCGGATTGATGCCCGCATGCACGAAAATCACGCATGGGGTTTCCAGCAGGACAGGCATCGCCCGCATGAAATCGATATGCGTACGCGGCAGCGACTGGCGGATGAAGACATCGAGCTTCGCGCCGGTGGGGAAGACCAGCGGCAGGTGCTCCGGATCGAGGCCATAGGATTTGAGCGACTCCGCCGACCCCATCTTCATCCAATCGTCATAGGAGATCCAGCCGTCGATATAGTCGAGCATGGCGATTTCGTGATTGCCGGCAAGGCAGATGCGGTCGAATCCATCAGGCGGTGGCTCCATCAGATGGGTGATGACCTGTGCCGATTCCGGGCCGCGGTCGATATAGTCGCCGAGCGTGACGATCAGCTTACGCCCGGGCAGCCGCGCGCCATCACGCAGGATCGCCGCCTCGGCTTTCACAAGCAGATCGTACCGACCGTGAATGTCGCCGATCGCATAGGTTGGCATAGCGGCAATATCCAGCGTCAGACGCGGTCTCGGCTGGCGCGCCATTTTCGAAACCTCGCTGTTGCGAGCACGAGAGTCGCTCATCATATTTCTCGATCAAGGAAGCCCCACTTCACCGTAAGTAGAGTAAAGGACAAGGCAATCAAGCTGGTAAGAAAATTCAAAGCACACGGCTTTTGTAGAAAAACCGGCCTTATCATTCGAGGGTCAATCCCTCACTCCTGTAACCGTCGAGGAAAGAGTGACCGATGGGAACGGTATCGCAGTTTCATGAGAGCCTGAGGCCTCCCGCGCATCGCATCGAAAGCGAAGAGGAGGCGATATCCACGGCCCGCGACCTCGCCGCCGCATTCCGGCATCAGGCGAGCGAGCGTGACATCAACCGCATCCTGCCCTTTGCCGAACTCGACGCACTGTCGGTATCAGGGCTGACGGCAATCACTGTTCCGCCTGACCATGAAGGGCTCGACGTGTCGAACGCCCTGCTCGCCGAAATCGTTGCGATCATCGCCGAGGGCGATGCATCGATCGGCGAGGCGCTGGAAAGTCATTTTTGTGCGCTAGAAACGCTGCGCACCCAGGCTGCCGAGGATTTGAAGGCATCGCTGTTTGCCCGCGTGCTGCTCGGTGACCGCTTCGCGGGCGCCACCTTCACCGACGGGGGCGAACTGACCGCCGAAGGTCCGGGCTACCGCCTGAGCGGGCGCACGCGTCAGGCGCCCGGTATTCTATTCGCCGACTGGATCGCCGCTGCCGCCACCGCTCCGCCCAGCCGCCCGGTGACACTCTACCTCGCACCCGGTGAAGAAGGCGTGCAGGTGGTCGACGATTGGGACGGCTTCGGCCAGCGCACCAATGGATCGGCGACGGCGATCGTCGGAACGCTTCATGTCAATGCCGATGCGATTGCGCCTGCTCCCTCCTCCGGATATTCGACCGGCATCTCGCTCGGCCTGCTGCTCAAGGCGGGCGTCAGCCTGGGCATCGCCCGGGCCGCATGGAGCGACCTGATGACCGCAATTGGCGATCGCAGCACCACCGTCCTTCCCCAGATCGGCGAACGCGCCATCCGCATCGAAGCAACGGCGGCAGCCTTGGAACGGGCTGGCCGCAAACTCGACATTGCCCAGGTCAATCCTGTTGAGGCCGCGATGGCGGACGCGCATTTCTCCGCCTCGGCGGCCGCAATCCTTGCCGGGGAAACGGCGCTTACCACCGCAAACGCGCTGTTCGAACTTGCAGGGGAAATATCGGCCGGCATCGGCCTCAATCTAGACCGCCATTGGCGCAATGCCCGCATTCACGCGCTATCCCTGCCGCGGGATAAGCTGATGCACACCGCGGGCGAATATATGTCGAAGCCCGGCGGCGCCTAGAGCCTTTCCTCGTCAGCTGGCCGCGGAGATCGGGAATTCTTCCTTGGCGCCGTCGATGCGGCCGCCATCGGCGACGAATTGCTCGAGGGTCATATTGTCGAGAATGGCGGCGATCGCGTCCCGAACATCGGTCATCGAGCGCCGCACCTGACAGGTTTCCGGATCGGCACAGTCGTCGCAGGCCTCGTAAGCCGTACGGCTGGCGCAGCGGATCGGCGCCAACGGCCCGTCGAGCGTGCGGATGACATGGCCGATGCGGATTTCGGTTGCCGGCCGCGACAGGGAATAGCCGCCGCCCGGTCCCTTCTTCGAGCGCAGGATGCCGACATTGCGCAGTTCGAGCAGGATGGTATCGAGAAACTTCTTCGGGATATTGTTGCGGGCCGCGATGTCATTGATGAAGGCGGTCTCACCCGGCGCCAGCCGCGCCAAGTCGACCAGCGCCTTCAGCCCGTATTTTCCCTTTTTCGTCAGCATCGTCGTCGCCTTGTAGAAGTCGCAGTATTTATCCTGCCAATAGCAGGCAAATAGCGTCAAAAGCGTGAACATACAACAAAATAGCTATTATTTATAGCTTGTATCGGCAACGTCCACAGAAACGCCCGGCAGCATCGAGAAAGACCGGCCGCCGCGCGCCCTTCCGGGAGTCTCGGTCAGATCGTCTTCAGCATGCCGCCATCGACGAAATAGGTCGAGCCGATGCAATAGCTCGCACGCTCCGAACTCAGGAAGACGAAGACGTTGGCCAGCTCCTCGGGCGTGCCGAAGCGTTTGGAGGCGGCGTGCTCGTTGGCGACGCTCTGCAGATAACCTTCCCAGTTGCCGCCGGTTTCAGCCGTCAATTGTTTGGCGGTCTTGATCCAGTCGGGCGTCAGGATCAGGCCGGCATTGACGCAGTTGACGCGGATATTGTCCTTGATGAGCTCGGTCGAGAGCGTCTTCGAAAACATCATCAGCGCCGACTTGCTGACATTGTAGATCGGCTCGTACCAGAGCGGCTGGACGGCGCAGATCGAGGCATTGTGCAGGATTACCCCGCCGCCGCGTTCCTTCATCTGCGGCGCAATGCCGCGCGCCAGCCGCACGGCGGCCATCACATGCAGGTCCCAATAGTCTTGCCACTTCTCGTCGGGCGCCTCCATCACCGTCTCGTTTGACCCGGTGCCGGCATTGTTGATGAGGATATCGGCGCCGCCTTTTTCGGCCGCCGCCGCGATGATCGCCTCGGTTCCCGCAACCGTCGCCACATCGGCCGCGACAGCGGCGGCGCTGACGCCGTACTTCTCGGCAATACGGGCGGCTTCCGCCTCGAGCCGTTCGCCGCCGCGTGCTGCCAGCACGAGGTCGGCGCCCTCAGCCGCCAGCCCCTCAGCGATCGCCAGCCCGATGCCGACCGACGCACCTGTTATGACGGCAGTCTTACCCTTCAATCCGAGATCCATGTCTTCCTCCGCAAACGGCCGGAGATTCCGGCCTGATGTGCCAAGTGTTTCGCCAATGAACCCGGGCGTCAAGCGCCCGAACACCTCTTGCGGCAAGCGCCGATCTGTCGCATGCCTGCATCAACAGATGGGAGGAGTTTTCATGCGACGTTATTCAGCCTGCATAGAATGGCTGTTTGCCGAAGAGGGCGACAGCTTTCCCGATCGCATCCGCCGCGCCCGTGCGGCCGGCCTGACGACGATCGAATTCTGGCGCTGGACCGGCAAGGATCTGGATGCGATCGAGGCGGCGCTGAAGGAAACCAGCCTTGCTGTCTCCAGCCTCGTCGCCGAACCGATGATCGCGCTGACCGACACCGCCAACCGGCAGGCCTGGCTGAAAGGCCTTGCCGAATCCGTCACTGTCGCGGAACGTCTCGGCGCGCCGGTGCTGATTGCCCAGGCGGGCGACGAACTCCCGGGCTTGACTCGCCAAGAACAGCGCCGGGCGCTGACCGAAACGTTGAGAGCCGGCGCCGATATCCTCAAAGGCAGCGGTGTCCGCCTCGGCGTCGAGCCGCTCAACATCCGCATCGACCATGTCGGCTATTTCCTCGATTCGACCCGCGAAGGCCTCGACATCATCGATGACGTCGCTCGCCCCGAGATCGGCATCGTCTACGACATCTACCATTCCGCCGTGATGGACGAGCGCACCGAGGAGGTGCTGAACGGCCGTCTCGACCGTATCATCCACGTCCACGTCGCCGATCACCCTGGCCGCAACGAACCAGGCTCCGGCGATATCGACCTTGCCCGACGTCTCGACTGGATCTTCGCCAACGGTTACGCCGGCGCCGTCGGTCTGGAATACCGGCCGACTAGGCCCGGCGCGGACGCAGTCAAGGCCGCGATTGCTTCGCTCGGCGGTTAAACCTCGGCGGCATCGACGCTTGCCGCCGCCTTGCAGGGTCCGGCCGAGCGGCGCTCGATAATGCGCGAGGCGATCATGATGCGCCGCGCCGGCATGCCCGGCAGGCGCGGATTTTCGATGCGCTCGAGCAAAAGCCGCAGCCCGACCGCCCCGCATTCCTGCCCCTCCATCCTCACCGTCGTCAGCGCCGGCGAGATCTGCGTCGCCGGCGAGTAGTCGCCGAAACCAACGACCGAAATATCGTCGGGAATGCGGTATCCCTGACCGAGCAACTCGGAAACCACGGTCAGGGCCAGCCCGTCATGGGCGCAGAAAAAGGCCGTCGGCCGGATGCCTTTTTCCACGAGTGCCCGGAAGGCTGCGCTGAAGCCATTCTCTTCGTCAAACTGCATAACATGAAGCGCAACGTCAGGATAACGTTCGGCGATTTCTCGGGCACCGTAATGCCGCTCCTGGCGCCCCCGCAGGCCCGGCATGCCATAGACGTAAACGATGGACCGATGGCCGAGCCCGACCAGATACTCCAGCACCGCCTGCCCTGCCTCATGGTCGGTGCCGCCGACATGGTCGATCTGTTCGAGCGCATCGACCCAGCCGAAACGCACGATTGGAACGCCGGTGGCACTCACCGCCGCCACGGCCTCACGGGCATGCGGGCCGACGAGCATCAGCCCGTCGCAAGTGCGCGCCAGCTCTTCCAACTGGCCGGAATCATGGGTCCAGCGTACGCGCAGCGTCATGCCAAGCCGATGAGCCTCGCGCTGCACACCGTTCTGCACCTGCATATAGAGCTCACTGTTGATGGCATCGAGATCGTGAAAGACGACCGCGACCTCGCCGGCAGTACCCTGCCCGGCGGGCTTGGTATAGCCGAGGCGCTGCGCCGTCTCGCGGATCAGCGCGCGCGTTTCTTCGCTGACGCCGCTCTTGCCGGCAAGCGAGCGCGACACGGCGTATTTTGACAGGCCGACCTCCCGCGCGATCGTCTGCAATGTAACCCGGCCCCTGCTTCCCACGTGGCACCTCGCCGTTCGATTGATGCGACGCTGGCTATATCAACCGCGCCGGTAAGGCAAATTTTCGCACTAACAGAAACATAACGCTTTACCTAACAATATCCAAATGTAATCTTTCCCTCATCCCAGCCCACAGCAAAAATAATGATAAGGGCCGGATTTTTGGAGGAGATTCCTATGATCAAGCTGAAACGACGTGCGTTTCTGGCCGGGACGTCGGCCGCCCTGATATTGCCGGCCCTGCCGGTTTTCGCCGCTGACTTCAAGGAAGCGGATATCCTGAAAGCGAAAGTGTCGAGCGGCGCCCTGCCGGGTCTGAAGGAGCGGCTTCCTGAAAATCCGCTCGTCGTCAAACCGGTCGAAAGCGTCGGCAAGTACGGCGGCGACTGGAACATGGCGCTGGTCGGCGGCGGGTCGCTGTCGATGCTGTTCCGCTACCAGGCCTACGAGCCGCTGTTGCGCTATACGCCCGACTGGTCTGGCGTGACGCTGAATGTCGCTGAGTCCTTCGAGGGCGACGCCGACTCCAAGGTCTATACGATCCGCCTGCGCAAGGGCATGAAATGGTCGGACGGCCATCCCTACACCACCGCCGACATCAAGTTCTGGTACGACACCGTTTTCACCGACAAGCGCGTCGCCTTCGTCGGCCAGGATCATTGGAAGTCCGGCGGCAAGCCGGCCAAGCTGGAGATCGTCGATGAGCAGACCTTCAAGGTCACCTTCGACAAGCCGAACGGCCTCTTCCCGCTGCAGGTCGCCTGGGCAAACAACGACCAGACGACGCGCACACCGAAACATTATCTCGAGCAGTTCCACATCGACTTCAATCCGAAGGCCGATGAACTCGCCAAGCAACGCGGCTTTGAAAGCTGGATCGCCTCCTTCCAGGCGGCCGCCGGTTTCCAGGACGACAACGCCTTCTTCCTGAACTCCTCGAAGAAGCCCTGCGTGCATGCCTGGATGTTCACGATAGCGCCCGGAGAAAACACCGAACGCGCCGTTGCCGAACGCAATCCCTACTATTGGAAGGTCGACACCGAGGGCAACCAGTTGCCCTATATGGACCGCATCGTCTACCAGATGGTCGCCGACCCGCAGGTTCTGTTGCTGAAGGCCATGCAGGGCGAAGTCGACCTGATGGACCAGTATATCGCCACGCCGAACAACAAGTCGGTTCTCTACGATGCGCGTGAGCAGGGCGGCTATGATTTCTACACGCTGACTTCGACCGAAGCCAATGTGATGAATTTCATCTTCAACCTGAACCACAACGACGAGACCAAGCGGAAGCTCTTCCGGAACAAGGATTTCCGTGCGGCACTCT
This sequence comes from Rhizobium sp. WYCCWR 11152, assembly GCF_013087615.1. Lineage (NCBI taxonomy): Bacteria > Pseudomonadati > Pseudomonadota > Alphaproteobacteria > Hyphomicrobiales > Rhizobiaceae > Rhizobium > Rhizobium sp. WYCCWR 11152. The sequence continues at coordinate 741,108 of NZ_JABFCP010000006.1, forward strand.
CGACAGCACTCGACCGGCAGTCGCTGATCGATGCGGTGCTCGTCGGCCAGGGCGCGCCTGCCCAGCCGTCGGTCAAGAAGGAGGACCCGCTCTACAACGAGCAGCTCGCCACGCAGTTCACGGCCTATGACGTCGACAAGGCGAATGCCATGCTCGACCAGCTCGTGCCGAAGCGCGACGACCAGAACTTCCGCCTCGACGAAAAGGGCCGCCGCCTGACGATCATATTCGAGATCGACCAGGCGCGCGCCGTCTTCCTCGATCTCTTCCAGCTGGTGATCCCGATGTTCCAGGCGGTCGGCATCGATGCACAGATGCGCTCGATGGACCGTTCGCTCTGGGAAACGCGCGTCCGTCAAGGCCGTGATTTCGATGCGACCGCCCACCAGTTCGGCGCAAATGGCGGCGTCGCCGCCATGCTCGACCCGCGCTATTACGTGCCGACCGATGCCAACGCCATGTATGCCCCGGCTTGGCAGCTCTGGTATCGCGACCGCGCCAATGCCAATGCTGAGGAACCGCCGGAAAGCACGAAGAACCAGCTTGCGCTCTACGACAAGCTGAAGGCGACCTCCGACGCATCAGGCCAACGCGAGGTCATGAAGCAGATCCTGCAAGGCGCCGCCGACAATTTTTATGTCTTCGGCATCTCGCTGCCGCCCGATGGATACGGCGTCGTCAAGAACAACATGAAAAACGTCACGAAGATCATGCCGAACTCTTTCGGCTGGCCGACGCCCGCTCCGACCATGCCGGAGCAGTTCTACAAGGTCTGAAGACCTTTATCCCAGGAGCCTAGTTAGGCGCCGGCCCCGCCGGTTGGCGCCGAGGACCTTCTTTTGCCAATGATTGGATGAAGACGATGCTCGATGCCAGAAAACAGAACACCCACACGCTAAGGACGCCGGACTGGTTCAAGACCGCGACCCGCTGGACCCAGCTGACCTTCGTGGAAGACGACCCGGAGAAATACGACCCGGCCTTCTGGATCGATGTCTTCAAACGCACGAAATCGAACGCGGTCTGCCTCAGTGCCGGCGGCTATATCGCCTATTATCCGAGCGAAGTGCCTTACCACTATGTGAGCAAATATCTCGGCGACAAGGATATCTTCGGCGCGCTCGTCGACGCCGCCCGCAAACTCGACATGCATGTTATGGCCCGCGTCGACCCGCATGCGATCCATGACGATGCCGCCAAAGCCCATCCGGAATGGGTGATGATCAACGCCGACGGCACGCCGCGCCGCCACTGGGCCTATCCCGATGTCTGGGTGACCAATGCCTATGGCGACTACAACAGCGTCTTCATGCCTGAGGTGGTCAAGGAGATCGTCCGCAAATACGATATCGATGCGGTCTTCGCCAATCGCTGGCAGGGCCACGGCGTCGATTATAGCGAAGACAGCGCCCGCCGCTTCAAGGACATGTCCGGCCACGCCTTGCCTGTAAAACCCGATGCCGAGGATCCCGCCTGGCAGGCCTGGGTGCAATGGCGCCGCCGCGTGCTCACCGACATGATCGCGCAATGGGACGATGCCGTCAAAGCGATCCGCCCGCATGCGAGCTTCATCCCGAACATGGGCGGCGCGTCGCTGATGGAATTCGACCTCTCGGTCATCGCCAGGCACTGCCCCTTCCTCGTCGTCGACCATCAGGGCCGCAAGGGCCTCGAGCTCGGCTGGTCGGCTGGCCGCAACGGCAAGCGCATCCGCGCCACCTTCCCCGACCGCCCGGTCGTACTGATCACCTCGATCGGCCCGGAGGAGGAATATCGCTGGAAGGATGCCGTCACCTCGGGTGAGGAGATGCAGCTCTGGATCAACGACGGCACCGCCCACGGCCTCTACGCCTGGTTCACCAAGTTCAACGGTGTCGTGCCCGACAAACGCTGGGTCGAGCCGGTGGCCGACGCATTCGGCCTGCAGGCAGCCGTCGAGCCGGTGCTCGAAAGCATGAAGCCGACCGCCGAAATCGCCGTCATCGATCCCTCGACGACGCTGCGCCATTGGGCGCCGGAAGAGCGGCATTCCGCCGAGAAGCACGATCTCGGTCTCTATCACGCCCTCGTCGAAGCTCGACTGCCCTTCGAGCTGCTCTCGGACCAGGTGCTGACCGAGGAAAACCTCGACCGCTTCAAGCTGATCATCCTTGCCAACGCTTCCTGCCTTTCGGATGCGCAGAACGCGGCGATCCGCGCCTATGTCGATCGCGGCGGCAGCGTCATTGCCTCCTACGAGACGTCGCTGCGTGACGAATTCGGCAAGAAGCGTGACGAATTCGGCCTGGCCGACGTGCTCGGCGCCAGATACGTCTCCGGCCCGCGCGGCATCGTCAAGAACACCTATGTCGCCCTTTCCAGCGATCACCCGATCAATCAGGGTTTCGACGGCGCCGAACGCATCATGGGCGGCACCCGCCTGATCCATGCCGAACCGTCGACCGATGCGAAGACGCCCTTCCTCTACGTCCCCGATTTTCCCGATCTGCCGATGGAAGAGGTCTACCCGCGCGAGGCCCCGAAAGGTGCTGCCGTCATCGCCCGCGAGACCGGCAAGGGCGGACGCACGGTTTACATCCCCTGGAATATCGGCGAGATCTTCTGGGAGGTCTTTGCCGTCGACCACGCCCGGCTCATCACCAACACCGTCCATTGGGCACTCGGCAAGACGCCGCGTGTCACCGTCAAAGGCAAGGGCGTCGTCGATCTGGCGCTGCGTGAAAACGGTGAGGGCCTGGCGCTCAGCATCTTCAACCTCACCAACCCGATGATGATGAAAGGCCCGATCCGCGACAATTACCCTCTGGCAGCGCAGACCGTTTCGGTGGAGATTCCGGAGGGTCGATCGGTGGCGAAGGCGTGGCTCGTCGTTGCCGACCGCGCGGCAAGCTTCAGCTTTGCGAATGGCCGCGCCGAGGTGGAGGTACCTGGTATCGATCGGCTGGAGGTCCTGCATCTCACCTGGAAATGAGGTGATACGCGACGGAGGAGCGCTTTCGGCCTGGAGGGCCGAAGGCGGGTGAAGATCCGGGGAAGCGCGTCACAGCGTTCCCGACGGGAGGAGAAACGTTTCGATGCTTGGCTATATCTTCAAGCGCGTGCTCTACATGATCCCGACCTTGTTTGGCATGTCGCTGATCTCGTTCCTGATCATCCAGCTGCCGCCGGGTGACTATTTGACCTCGATGATCGCCACCATGAGCGACAGCGGCCAGACCGTCGATCCCGCGCAGATCGAGCGGCTGAAGGAAATCTACGGCTTCGACGACCCCTTCTATGTCCAATACCTGAAATGGATCTGGGGCATCGTCAGCCGCGGCGACTTCGGCTACTCCTTCGAGTGGGGCCAGCCCGTCTCCGGGCTGATCTGGGGCCGCATGGGCTCGACGCTGGTGATCTCGCTCTTGAGCCTGCTCTTCGTCTGGATCGTCGCTTTACCGATCGGCATCTATTCCGCCGTCCGCCGCCACTCCGTCGGCGACCATGTCTTCACTTTCCTCGGCTTCATCGGCCTTGCCGTACCGAACTTCATCCTGGCGCTGACTCTGATGTACATCGCCTATAAATATCTCGGCCAGAGCGTCGGCGGGCTGATCTCGCCTGAGTATGCCGAGGCGCCCTGGAGCCTCGCCAAGGTCGGCGATTTCCTCGCCCATCTCTGGATCCCGATCATCATCATCGGCGCATCCGGAACGGCAGCGATGATTCGCATCCTGCGCGCCAACCTGACCGACGAGCTGCACAAGCCCTATGTCGTCACCGCCCGCGCCAAGGGACTGCCGGAATACAAGGTGATCCTCAAATATCCGGTCAGAATCGCGCTCAATCCCTTCGTCTCGGCGATCGGCTGGGTGCTGCCGCATCTCGTCTCGGGCGTGACGATCACCGCCATCGTGCTGAACCTTCCGACCGCAGGTCCCCTGCTTTTCCGCGCGCTGATCTCGCAGGACATGTATCTCGCCGGCAGCTTCATCCTGCTATTGAGCGCGCTGACCCTTGTCGGCATGCTGCTGTCGGATCTGCTGCTGGCGCTGCTCGATCCGCGCATCCGGTTCAATTGAGGGGAATGCGATGAGCACGCACGAAACCTTCGGAAACCACGCTGGTCCGCTTCACACTGTTGCCGATGGTCCCTCGATCAGCCCGCTGAAACAGGGCAAGACCGTCTCGACCGCTGCGATCGGCCCCTGGCGGCTGGTTGCCGGCAAACTGATCCGCCAGAAGGTGGCGATGGTGGCCGGCGCCATCATCCTCTTCCTCTATCTGGTTGGCCTCTTCGCCGAATTCCTGGCGCCGGCTTTGCCGATGACCTCGCGGCCGCAATATACCTATGCCCCGCCGCAGGGCCTCAGCTTCTTCGTCGAAAAACCGGACGGCAGTTCGGAGTTCAATTTTCACGTGAAGGGCTACAAGGTCGAGATCGACAAGGTGGCACTGCGCCGCACCTTCGTCGTCGACGACACCAAGGTTGTCCCAATCGGCTTCTTCGTCAAAGGCGCGGCCTACGATCTCTGGGGCCTGATCCCGATGAACCGCCACCTGATCGGCCCCCTCGACCAGAACGACCCGATGTATCTGCTCGGCGCCGACCGGCTCGGCCGCGACGTCTTCTCGCGCCTCGTCTACGGCACCCGTGTATCCATGTCGATCGGCCTCGTCGGCGTCGCCATGTCGCTGATATTGGGCGTCGTACTCGGCTCGATCTCCGGCTTCTACGGCGGCTGGGTCGATACGCTGATCCAGCGCGTCATCGAGGTCGTCAGCGCCATGCCGACCATCCCGCTGTGGCTCGGCCTGGCGGCGGCGATCCCACTGACATGGTCGCCGGTCAATGTCTATTTCGTCATAACGATCATCGTCTCGCTGCTCGGTTGGACCAGCCTGGCGCGGGAGGTGCGCGGCCGGTTCCTGGCACTGCGCAGCGAGGATTTCGTCGTCGCCGCCCGGCTCGACGGATCGAGCGAAGCGCGGCTGATCTTCCGCCACATCCTGCCGTCGCTGACCAGCCACATCCTTGCGGTCGTGACGCTGGCCGTGCCGACCATGATCGTCGCCGAGACTTCGCTGTCCTTCCTCGGCATCGGCCTCAAGCCGCCGGTCGTCAGCTGGGGCGTGCTGCTGCAGGACGCCCAGAACATCCGCACCGTCGCCACCGCGCCGTGGCTCCTGATCTGGCCGTCACTCGCGGTCGTCGTAGCCGTCCTGTCCTTCAATTTCTTCGGCGACGGCCTGCGCGATGCCGCCGACCCCTATGACAATTGAGGAGGAAACCATGACCGATCTTTCAGACGACGTCGTTCTCTCCGTCGAAAACCTCTCGATCGATTTCCGGCTGCGCACCCACATTCTGCACGCCGTCGAAAATGTCAGCTTCGAGCTGAAGCGCGGCCAGACGCTCTGCCTCGTCGGCGAAAGCGGCTCCGGTAAGAGCGTCACCGCCCGCTCGCTCCTGCAGATCGTCGACAGCCCCGGCAGCATCATTTCCGGCCGCATCCTGCTCAACAACGGCGACGGGATCACCGATATCGCCGCCTTGAAGCCGTCGGATCGGGCGATGCGCGCCATCCGCGGCCGCCGCATCGGCCTGATCTTCCAGGAGCCGATGAGCTCGCTGTCACCGGTGCATACCATCGGTTCGCAGATCACCGAGGCCGTGCGCCTCCACAGCAATCTCGATCAGCGTGCCGCCCGCGAAAGGACCATCGAACTGCTGCGTCAGGTCGAAATTCCGAACCCGGACAAGATGGCCGACCGCTACACCTTCGAATTCTCCGGCGGCATGCGCCAACGCGCCATGATCGCCATGGCGCTCGCCGGCAATCCCGACATTCTCATCGCCGACGAACCGACGACGGCGCTCGACGTCACCACCCAGGCCGAAATCCTCGACCTCATCAAGCGCCTGCAGGTCGAGCGCGGCATGGCCATGCTGCTCATCACCCATGACATGGGGATCGTCGCGGAAGTGGCCGACGACGTCGCCGTCATGCGCTTCGGCCGCATCGTCGAGCGCGGACCGGTCGATGCGATCTACCACGCCGCCGAACATCCCTATACCCGCCAACTGCTCGCCTCGACGGTCAAGCTGACCCAACATGTCGAAGGGCGGCTGCCCGCCGTGGCACTATCGCCGCAGGCGCCGCAGCCGATCCTGTCCGTCCGCAACCTTGGCAAGATCTACGGCTGGCACGGCAAATCAAATACGCTGCGCGCCGTCGACGACGCCAGCTTCGATCTTTATCCCGGCGAAAACCTCGGCATCGTCGGCGAAAGCGGCTCCGGCAAGACGACGCTCGGCCGGCTCATTCTGCGCACCGTCGAGCCGACATCGGGCACCATCAGCTATCGTGGCAGGGACGGCGGTGAGATCGACGTCACCAAGCTGACGAAACGCGAGCTCCGCACCTTCCACCGCGAGGTCCGCCTGGTTTTCCAGGATCCCTTCGCGTCGCTCAATCCGCGCATGACCGTCAAGGAGGTGATCGGCGATCCGCTTGTTGTCAACGGGCTGGCCAAGGGCAAGGCGCTGGAGGACCGCGTCGCCGAGCTGATGCGCCTCGTCGGCCTCGATCCGATGGGCATGGAGCGTTATCCGCATGCCTTCTCCGGCGGCCAGCGCCAGCGCATCGGCATCGCCCGCGCCCTCGCGCTCGATCCGCGCATCATCATCGCCGACGAGGCGACGTCCGCTCTCGACGTCTCGATCCGCAGCCAGATCCTCGACCTGCTGCTCGATATCCGCCAGCGGTTGAACCTGAGCTTCATCTTCATCTCCCACGACATTTCGGTCGTGCGTTATTTCTGCGATCGCGTCGCTGTCATGCATCGCGGCAAAATCGTCGAACTTGGCGAGGCCGAACAGATCTGCACCGCTCCCGAGGAGGCCTATACCAAGAGCCTCATATCAGCCGTTCCCAATCCCGACCCCCGCGACAAGCGCATGCTGCACCGGCATCGTTTCGTCGCGCCTGCCAATATCTAAGGACGATCCCGTGCCGAAATTTTCCGCCAACCTTTCCTTCCTCTACCAGGACCTGCCCTTTCTCGACCGCTTCACGGCAGCCGCAAAGGACGGCTTCGGCGCCCTCGAATATCTCGGCCCCTATGCCGAGCCCAAGGAGAAGGTCGCCGAGACGTTGAAAGCGAGTGGCCTGAAACAGGCGCTCTTCAACGTGCCATCAGGCGACTGGGCCGGCGGCGAGCGCGGCATTGCCTGCCTGCCGGACCGCGTAGAGGAGTTCCGCAACGGGGTCGCACAGGCGCTCGACTATGCCGCAGCGCTCGATTGCCCACAGGTGAATGTCATCTCCGGGCTGGTGCCGAAGGGTGCGGACCTCCAAACGCTGGAAACGGTGCTGGTCGACAATCTGAAATATGCTGCAAAGCGTTGTGCCGACGTCGGCGTCAAGCTGCTGGTCGAGCCGATCAACCTGCGCGATATTCCCGGCTTCTTCCTGTCGACCACCGCTGATGCCGAACGCATTCTCGACCGGGTCGGCTCGGACAATCTCTACATCCAGTATGATTTCTACCACATGCAGATCATGCAGGGCGACCTGATCCCCACCTTCATCCGGCTGAAGGAGAAGATCGCCCATGTCCAGATCGCCGACAATCCCGGCCGCAACGAACCCGGCACCGGCGAGATCAATTACGGCTTCACCCTCTCCGAGCTCGACCGCCTCGGCTACGACGGCTGGGTGGGTTGCGAGTACAAGCCGAAATCCGGCACCAGCGAAGGCCTCGGCTGGATGAACCCCTATCTGAAGTCAGCGAGGACAGCATGAACATCGGATTTATCGGACTGGGCGTCATGGGCCGCCCGATGGCGGAACACCTGATCGACGCTGGCCACACACTGCACCTGAGCCGCGTGAAGGAAGTCTCGCAGCATCTTGTCGACAAGGGCGGCAAAGCCGCCGCAAGCGCCAAGACGGTGGCGCAAGCCTCCGACATCGTCATCCTGATGCTGCCGGATACACCAGATGTCGAGGCGGTTCTATTCGGCGAAGAAGGCGTTGCGTCGGGGCTTACGGAAGGCAAGCTGGTTATCGACATGAGCTCGATCTCGCCGGTCGCCACCAAGACTTTCGCCAAGCGCATCGAAGCGCTCGGCTGCGAGTATCTCGATGCCCCCGTTTCCGGCGGTGAGGTCGGCGCCAAGGCAGCCTCGCTGACGATCATGGTCGGCGGCAATGAGCAGATTTTCGAACGCGCCAAGCCGCTTTTCGAGAAGATGGGTAAGAACATCACTCATGTCGGCGGCAGCGGCGACGGGCAGACGGCCAAGGTCGCCAACCAGATTATCGTCGGCCTGACGATCGAGGCGGTTGCCGAAGCGCTGCTCTTTGCCAGGAAGGCCGGCGCGGATCCTGCCAAGGTGCGCGCAGCACTGATGGGCGGCTTTGCCGCCTCGCGCATCCTCGAAGTGCATGGCGAGCGCATGGTCAAGGAGACCTTCGAGCCAGGCTTTCGCATCCGCCTGCACCGCAAGGACATGACGCTTGCCGTCGATGCCGCCCGCGCACTCGATCTGTCGCTGCCGAACACGGCCGCCACGCAACAGTTGATGAATGCCGCGATCGCCAACGGCGACGGCGAACGCGACCATTCCGCCCTCATCCGCACCCTGGAACTCCTCGCCGGAGGACCGCGCTAGATCAACGCTTTTTAGAATAACCGGACGACATCTTCGATTGCCGACTGCCGGAGCTTTCTTTCCGGACGGCGAAGCTATGTCCGGACATCGATAGAGAAGGACAGGACAATGCTGAACAACGATATCCAACTGCCCTACGGCGCCGTCTATTTCCGCAAGTCGAACCCACCTCGCGAAGACTGGGAGCGCGACTACGCGACCGCCGGGCAAGACGGCCTCAACATCTTCCGCCACTGGTTCATGTGGAGCGCGATCGAAACCGCCCCCGGCGTCTACGACTGGGAAGAATATGACCGTCAAATGGACCTTGCCGCCGCAAACGGCATCAAGACCGTTATCGCCGAGTTGATCCATGCCGTGCCCGACTGGGCGGTGCGCAAATACGCTCATGCATTGCAGGTCAACGCCGACGGCAGCAAACTCGGTTCTTATATGGGTGTGTCGTCGGCGACCGGCGGCTTCTCCAACAATGGCGGCGGCGCCGGCGCCCTGACGCTAAACTGCCCCGAAGTGAAGGAAGCAGCGGGCAAGTTCCTGACCGCGCTCGCCACCCGCTACAAGGATCATCCGGCGATCTATGGCTACGACGTCTGGAACGAGTGCAACTATTCCGCCGATGTCGATTACAGCCCCTATGCCAAGGCTGCCTTTCGCAAATGGCTCGAAAAGAAATACGGCAGCCTTAAGGTTCTGGCCAAGGCCTGGTACCGCTACAGCTATGTCGAATGGGACGATATCGAGCCGCCAGTGCACATGGCGCCCTACCCCGAATGCATCGACTGGCTGCAGTTCAAGCGCGACAATTTCTATGATCAGATGCAATGGCGCATCGACACGATCCGCGCCGTCGACCAGAAGAACACCATCGTTGCCCACGGCATATCCGGCGCAATTCCCAACATGGCGGCCAACGGCTGCGACGACTGGCTCGCCGCCTCCAAGGTCGAGGTTTACGGCTTCACCTGGATCCAGGCCCGCAAGGGCTCGGAAGCCTGGAAGAACTGGTACGGCGTCGACATCAACCGCGCCGCCGCCCGCGGCAAACCCTTCTGGCATGCCGAACGCCAGGGTGGCCCGCTCTGGCTGCAGCCGCAGGTGATCGGCCGCGACAAGGAGGATGGCCGCGTCGCCGAGCCCGAGGATATCCGGCTCTGGAGCATGACCTCGCTTGCCGGCGGCGCCCGCGGCGTGATCAATCTGCGCTGGCGCCCGCTGCTCGACGGTCCACTCTTCGGTGCTTTCGGCTCCTACGGCATGGACGGCTCGCGCACGCCGCGCTCGGACATGGCAAGCGCCATGGCGAAATGGGCAAATGACAAGGCCCAGGCTCCCCTCTGGGAGGCAAAGCCGGTGCGCGGCGAAGTCGGCATCCTCGTCGTTCGCGAAACGCAGGAGTTCGATTACCTCCTGAACCACGACCGCAAGGAGAAACCCTATCCCGAAGCCATGTGGGGGGCCTATCGGGCCTTCCTCGAAAATGGCGTGCAGCCGGACTGGGTGCATATCGACGACATCGCGGCCTATGATTTCCTCTATTTCCCATACCCGATCATGTTCACCGCTGAACAGGCCAAACGCCTGAAAGCCTGGGTCGAAAACGGCGGCACGCTGATTGCAGAAGCATGCCCCGGCTATTTCGGCGACCGTGGCCATGTCGGCACCGTGCAGCCGAACATGGGCCTCGACGAGGTCTTCGGCGCGCGCGAGGAGGAGGTCGAATTCATGCCCGATATCGGCGACCGCATTCATTTCGATCTCGACGGCGCAACTGCCGACGGTGGCGGCTTCCTGCAGTCTTATCGGCTGACCGGCGGAACGGGACGCGGCCACTTCGCCGACGGCCGTCTTGCCGTCGTCGAAAATGCCTATGGCAAGGGCCGCACGCTGCTGATCGGCACCAATCCCTCCGTTGCCTATTACCGCACGCAAGGGAAGACGAACGGCGCTTTCTTCATTGAGCTATTGAGATGGAGTGGGAAGAAGCACCACGTGACGTTGTCGAATGCCGCACTCTTCGCCCGTATCCACAAGGGGGAAAAAGGCAGCTTCCTCTGGCTCGTCAATCCGACGAGAACGGCGCAGAAGACCGAGGTGACGCTGGCCCGAGGAGCGCTTGCGCAAAGCCAGGCAGTCTGGCCGATCGACCATATCGGCAATAGTGGCATCGAGGTGCCGCCGCGCGATGTGCTGATCCTGCCGCTCGATAGCTGAAACTTCAGGATGCGGATGAACTGGCGCCTTCGGCAAAGGCATCAAGCTCGGGATCGAAATCGACCTCGACGACATTGTTGAAGACGGCGGTCGCCAGCATGATGCCGGAAAAGGCGACGAGATCGACAAGCACCTTGGTCTCGTAGCGCTCTTTCAGCTTCGCCCAGAGTTCGGCGGGAACAGCGTTGGAATCGGCGACGATCGCCTTGCCGAAGGCGTCGAGCAGCGCTTCCTCGTCTGAAAACTCCAGCGCATCGGGATTGAACCCCTTGTTGATCAGCGCCCGGCGAAAGAAGGTGATGGCGATCTTCGATTTCGCCGCCTTCGAGATCGCATGCGAGAAAACCCAGATCGCCCGGTCGTTGATCGCGGGATCGAGTTCGGCGCGCAGCGTGAACCACTCGGCATAGATGCGGTGAGCCGCCGGCGAGTGCAGCAGTGTCCGCTTCATGTTGGTCATCCGGCCGCGCAGCCTGACTTCCTCGTCATGCGCCGCACGAACCTCTTCCGAAGCGGTGTCATAGTCGATTTGCGGGAGGTGGCTCATCGGGTCCGTTCTTTCCTTTGTGCGCAGAAGCTATCGGGCCGAGACGTTATGCGGCTGCGCAGCGGCAAATCCGCTTGGCCGCCGCCCGGCTCAAGCCTAGACTGATCAAATCGAAGCTGGAGGCAAGGCATGAGCGACGATCACGAGCATCACCATGTCGACTGGCGGGAACATGGCGTCAAGGTCATCCCCGGTAATTCGCTCGATCCGAACACTGCGCAGACGCCGGGCATGAACCGCGCGACCGCGATCAACAATGCGCGCGCCGGCGCCGAAAAGATCTGGGCCGGCACGGTGACGATCCATGCCAACGCCAAGACCGGCGCCCATCACCATGGCGATCTCGAAAGCATCATCTACGTGGTCAAGGGCAAGGCCCGCATGCGCTGGGGCGAGCATCTGGAATATACCGCGGAGGCTGGCCCAGGCGACTTCATCTATGTTCCGCCCTATGTGCCGCATCAGGAAATCAACGCCAGCCGCGACGAGACGCTGGAATGCGTTCTCGTCCGCTCAGGCCAGGAACCGGTCGTCGTCAACCTCGACATCGAGCCGGTCGAAAAGCCGGAGGACGTCGCGTGGATCGACCCGATCCATCGCTAGAGCAATTCACCTTCGAGTAAGCGGCTGACATCCTCAGCCGCCGAACGCTCTGCCAAGATCATCGCAAAGAATCGTCGCAGACCGCTTTAGGCGTGGACGGCGCCTGCGCTGTTCATAACAGGGTTCTCGATGATCCGGCCGGTATCGGCGGCATAAAGGTGGATCTGGTCGTAATCGATCGCGATACCGATCGGATCGCCCGACTTCACCTTCACGGCCTCAGTCAGCGCCACGGCAAAGGGCAGCCCATCGAAATCAGCGTGGACGATGCGGCTTGCGCCGAGCTCTTCGATGAAATCGGCCGTTGCGACAAGGGCACCCGGCGCATCCGGGGCCACCAGCCGGGCGGCCTCGGCCCGCATGCCGAGCACGACGCGTTTGCCTTTCAGCGGTGCGGCGCGCTCGCGCGGCAGCGCGACCTTGCGGCTTTGATCGTAGACGAAGACGCCCTCGTCATTGATCGTGCCCTCGAGCAGGTTCATCGCCGGCGTGCCGACGAAGCCCGCGACGAAGCGCGAGACCGGATGATGATAGACCTCTTCGGGCGTGCCGACCTGCTCCACCCTGCCGCCGTTCATCACCACCAGCCGGTCGGCCAGCGTCATCGCTTCGGTCTGGTCATGCGTGACGAAGATCGAAGTGGCGCCAAGGCGGCGGTGCAGGCGGCGGATTTCGGCGCGCATGGCAATGCGCAGCTTGGCGTCGAGGTTCGACAACGGCTCGTCGAAGAGAAACACCTTCGGTTCGCGGATCATCGCGCGGCCCATGGCGACGCGCTGGCGCTGACCGCCGGAAAGAGCGGCGGGCCGGCGTTCGAGGAAGGGTTCGAGGCTGAGCGCCTTGGCGACCTCGCCGATACGCCGCTGACGCTCCGCCTTCGAGACGCCGGCCACCTTCAATGCGTAGCCGATATTCTCGGCAACGCTCATATGCGGATAAAGCGCATAGTTCTGGAACACCATGGCGCAGCCGCGCTCGCGCGGCTCCAGCTGGTTGACGACGCGGCCGTCAATGGCGATTTCACCGCCGGTGATTTCCTCGAGGCCAGCGATCATGCGCAGCAGTGTGGACTTGCCGCAGCCGGATGGGCCAAGGATGACGATGAACTCGCCCGACTGAATGTCGAGATCGACGCCGTGAACGACGGGGGTCTTGCCGTAGTTTTTCTTCACGCCACGAATGGAGATCGGTGCCAAGGGAGTACTCCTTCACTTCTCGGTGGAGATAAGGCCGCGTACGAACCAGCGCTGCATCAGAATGACGAGGATCAATGGCGGCGACATGATGATCAGGGTTCCGGCCATGGCGACGTTCCAGTCGGGCAGGCCGAATTCGGACGGGATGAGGGTCTTGAGCTGCGTCACGGCGATGCCGAAATTCGGATCGGTGGTGATCAGCAGCGGCCAGAGATACTGGTTCCAGGCCCAGACGAACATGATGGTGAAGAGCGCGATCATATTTGGCCGCGAGAGCGGCAGCAGAATGTCCCAGAAAAACCGGACCGGGCCCGATCCGTCCATCTTCGAGGCCTCGGCCAGCTCGTCGGGAACCGTCAGGTAGAACTGCCGGTATAGGAAGGTGCCGGTCGCGGTTGCGACCAGCGGCAGAACGAGACCGGGATAGGAATTCAGCAGGCCCCATTCGAGCTTGATCTGGACGCCGGTGATCTGCGCAACGAGCCAGCTTATCCCGGTGACGTCGAGGATCGTCTGGAAAGGCTGCAGCGCGTTGGCCGCAATCGAATAGGTCGGCACGATGCGGACTTCCAGCGGCAGCATCAGCGTGATGAAGATGATCCAGAAAATCACATACCGGCCGCGAAAGCGGAAGTAGACGATCGAGAAGGCTGCCATCGAGGAAAGGATGACCTTGCCGGCGCCGACGGTCGCGGCGAAGATGATGCTGTGGAACAGCTTGTTGCCGAGATCGGCGCGAACCCAGGCGGTCTCAGCGTTTTCCCAGAAATGCGAGCCCGGTATCAGCGGCAGCGGCACGCGATTGACCGTCTCCAGATCAAGCGTCGAGGCGATGATGACGATGGCGAAAGGCAGAAGCGCGATCACCATGCCGAGCGCGAGAAGCGTATAGCAGATGAAGTTGAATATCGGCGTGCGTTCGATCATGTCCGCGACCTCACTTGTAGTGCACGCGCCGCTCGATGAAGCGGAACTGGAAGATGGTGAGAAGAACAACGAGCACCATCAGGATGATGGACTGCGCTGCAGCGCCCGAATAGTCGAGACCTCTGAAGCCGTCGAAATAGATCTTGTAGACCATGAGTTCGGTGGCGCGCGCCGGGCCGCCCTGCGTCATGACGTCGACGATACCGAAGGAATCCTGGAAGCTCTCGGTGATGTTGATGACGAGCAGGAAGAACAGCGTCGGCGTCAGCAGCGGCAGCTGGATATCCCAGATACGGCGCATCGGCCCCGAGCCGTCCATGGCGGCGGCCTCGATCAGCGAGCGCGGAATACCTTGCAGCGCCGAGAGAAAGAAGATGAAGTTGTAGCCGATATATTTCCAGGAGAAGGCGACGATGACCGCGATCATCGCGTCCTTGCCGTCGAGTGCCGGGTTCCAGAGGCCGGGCCAGACATGGTTGATGACGGATAGAAGGCCGGCTTCCGGCGCCAGGATGAAGCGGAAGGCGAGGCCGAGAGCGGGAGCGGCAATCGCGTAAGGCCAGATGAAGACCGACCGGTAGACTTTGTGGCCACGCAGCTCACGATCCGTCAAAAGCGCCAGGATCAGCGCTAGACCCATGGCAATGGCCGTCGAGCTGAAGCCGAAGATCATGCTGCGGGTGATCGAGTCCCAATAAACAGGATCGGTGAGCAGCTGTCTGAAATTGTCGAAACCGACCCAGGCATTACCGCCGCCCCATGGCTGCTCGAGCGTGAACGCCCAATACAGCGCCTGCGCGCTCGGCCAGTAGAAGAAGACGAAGATCAGCAACAGCATCGGAAATGCGAAGAGCAGTCCGATCGTCGTCGAGGAGAAAGTGACGCGCTTTTCCATGAGTGGCCGTTTTCGTCCTGGTTTGGTTTAAAGCATGTCGCGCAAAACTGTGCAGCAGTTTTGCTGTAGCGACATGCGTAAAAATATAGATCTAAAGCGCCAGGAGCGAACCTGAAAGATTGCGGCGCGCTTTAGGCGCGGGCGGCGAGCTCGCATCCGCGGCCGACTAAAGAACTTACAAAGACGCACCCGGCACGCAAAACGCGGGCCGGGTGCGGCTCATATCAGCCGATCAGGGGAGCTGAACGTTCTTGTAGGTCTGCTGGAAGCGACGCAGGAGTGTATTGCCGCGTTCGGCAGCACTGTCGAGCGAAGCCTGGACATCGGCATTGTTGACGAAGATTGCCTGCAGACCATTGGCGATTTCGGTGCGGACCTGCAGCAGGCCACCGAGGCGGATGCCCTGCGGAGCCGCATCGCCAGCCGGAGAAGCGGTCAGGCTCTGAATGGCGAGTTCGCGGCCGGCATAAGGCGCCTTGCCGTAGAAGCCCTGCTTATTCAGATATTCGAAACCGGAGTTGCGAACCGGGATGTAGCCGGTAACGGTCGACCAGGTAAGAGCTTCTTCCGGCTTTGCGATGAAGTTGAAGAAGGCGGCAGCAGCCTTGTATTCGGCATCGGAGTGACCCTGCAGAACCCAGAGCGAAGCGCCGCCGACATAAGAGCTGTGACGGGTTGCGTCGCCGTAGGTCGGGAGCATGGCAACGTCCCAGTTCATGCCTTGCTTGGCGGTGCGGCCAACGTTGCCGTGGTCGCCGACGGAGGTCAGTATGACCTGGCAATCGCCAGCGGCGAAGGCTTCGACGAAGGTCTGGCCGACAGCCTTGTTCTTGATGACGACCAGCTTGTCGTCGTACCAGGACTTGAGGTCCTTGATGTAGCTGACGAGAAGCGGGTTCTTGTTGAACACCAGCTCGGCGTCGAGACCTTCAAAGCCGTTCTTCTTCGTGGCGATCGCTTCGCCGTTGACGGCTTCGAACTGCTCGATGTATTGCCACACTTCATTGTTGGAGATGTCAAAGCCGAGCGGGCAAGCATAGCCTGCATCCTTCAGAGCCTTGAGGTCTTCGCCTGCTTCCTTCCAGGTCGCCGGAGCATGATCCTTGCCGATCTTGGCGAAGGCGTCCTTGTTCCAATAGAGAAGAGCGGTCGAGGAGTTGAAGGGGAAGGAGTACATCTCGCCCTTCGATGTCGCGTAGTAGCCGGAGATACCGGAGAAGTAGTCCTTCCAGTCGACGGTGTAGCCCATGTCGGCCATCAGCTTGTTGGCCGGGTAGTAGGCGCCGGAGAGCATGATGTCGAGGGTGCCAGCGTCGGAGACCTGGGCGATGGTCGGCTGCTTGCCGGCGCGGAAGGCAGCAATGGTGTTCTGCAGGGACGCGTCGTAGCTGCCCTGGCTGGTGCAGACGACTTCGTAGTCGGCCTGCGACTGGTTGAAGCGATCGCACTGCTCCTGGACACGCTTTGCGATGTCACCGGAATTGCCGAACCAGAAGTCAATCTTGGTCTTATCGGCGGCGGCAGCGGGACCAGCAAGAAACGCTGTAGCGAGAAGGGCGCCAACGGCGCCGAGAAGCTTGGCTTGCATGAGAACCTCGAACGTAAAAGGACGCGCACTTTCAGCGCACGCCCTATTAGCTGGTTCAAATTGCCGCCGCCAATGAATATTACATGACATGAAATGTTCCAATTCTAGTTGTCACAAAACAGTCATACAATCATTATTCGCAACATTTCGAGAAATATTTAGAGGAACTTAGCCGACATCTCAAATGTATTTGAAATACTATATATCTACATTAAAACAAACGCAATTTTGGAAGGCGTTTAATGTTTAATTATATTGGAAAAAAGCGCCGTTATTCGTGCGTCCAGCTGGAACGAAACTTGCAAAAACAGCCGCATTTTGCCGTTGCACTGCTGTGCAACGCTCGGTTTCAGCCTCAAAATCAAAGGGAATCCTTCAAAATTGCAGCAAAACGCGGATCGAATGCACGGCTGATCGGTCCCGCGGCAGCCCCGAGCGCCACAGACCAGGGATCGGCCATGCCGGGCTGCAGGCGCGGCAGCGTCCGGCCACGACGTTCGGCGATCGAAGGCAGCAACGGGCCGATTGCCGCAATCAACCTGTTCACCAGCGCTTCCGGCGCGCTGCCGCAGAGGATCACCGTCTGCGGATCGAACAGCGTCTCGATGAGATGGATGCTCCAGCGCAGGTCCACAGCGGCCGCCTCGACCCAGACGTCGATGCTTTGATCGCCTCTCAGGGCAAGATCGTTGATATGTGCGTGCAGATGAGGATCGGCGGGATCGACCGATAGATGCTGATAGAGCGAGGCGAGCGAGGCGCGATGTTCAAGCGGCGTCGATTTGCCGTCGGCAAACAGCAGCGCCATGCCGATCTCGCCGGCATTGCCGTTGGTGCCGCGGTAGAGTTCGCCGTTCAGAATGAGGCCGGCGCCGATGCCATAGCCGACAAAGAGGCAGACGGCATGGTCGAGGCCATGGGCAGCCCCCACCATGCGCTCGGCGGTCGCTGCCGCCGCCGCATCGTTCTGCAGGCCGACATCGAGCCCGGTGCCGGCGGTCAGCGTTTCCAACAACGGAAATTTCTGCCAGGCCTCCATCATCCACGGATCATCGCCGCTGCCGGCAACTCCGAAAGGCCCGGGCATGGCGGCGCCGAGGCCGACCAGCCGCTTTTCCGACTGCTGGACGATCCCGGCGAGCTTTGAGCGTATGCCGGCGACGAGGTCGAGAATGACCTTCGTCCCGTTCAACGGACCTCCGGGCGGGAGGCCGGCCTCATCACGCACGAGAACGCTGCCGACGAGATCGACGGCGACCGCCCGCGTCACATGCCGGTCGATCTGCAGGCCGATCGCAAAGGCGCCTTCGGGCACGAGACGATAGGGTGTCGATGGCTGCCCCCTGCCCCTCCTCACCGCCTCTTGCGAACTGACGAGACCGTCGCGCTCGAGTTCATCGATGATATTGGACACTGTCTGCTTGGTCAGCCGCGTCGCCCGCGCCAGATCGGCGCGGGAAAGCGCACCGTTGACCCTGAGGGCATCGATCATCACGCGCCGGTTATGCGCGCTGGTGCCTTCGTGATTGGTGCCGCTCTTGGCCCGGATCGGGCGGCTGTCATTCATGTGCAATTCCCTCTTGACTCCAATAGAATGTTGAAGAAGTAATAAGTCAAGACACTTGACTTAATAAGGAACCGGAGAGTTCCAGGGAACGCAGGAGCCGGGCACCGGCTCTGACGACGCTCCGAGACAACAAACCGGCACGCTTTTCGCGCGTGCCCTCTCGAACACCGATGGCGGAAGACCGCCCTCGGCAATGCGTAAATGTCAAAAACTGGAGGCTGCAATGCTGAAATCCTTTAACAAGACGCTTCTGGGTGCGGCCTTGATCGGCGCATCCTTTGCTCCGCACGCTTTCGCCGAAACGACGCTGAACGCGCTGTTCATGGCGCAGGCCGCCTATAGCGAGGCCGATGTGCGCGCCATGACCGACGCCTTCGCCAAGGCGAACCCCGATATCAAGGTCAATCTCGAATTCGTTCCCTATGAAGGCCTGCACGACAAGACGGTGCTGGCGCAGGGTTCCGGCGGCGGTTACGACGTCGTCCTCTTCGACGTCATCTGGCCGGCCGAATACGCCACCAACAAGGTGCTGGTCGACGTCACCTCTCGCGTCACCGACGAGATGAAGAAGGGCGTGCTGCCGGGTGCCTGGACCACCGTGCAGTATGACGGCAAATATTACGGCATGCCGTGGATCCTCGACACCAAATATCTGTTCTATAACAAGGAAATCCTCGAAAAGGCCGGCATCGAGGCTCCGCCGAAAACCTGGGACGAGCTGACCGAGCAGGCAAAGACGATCAAGGACAAGGGCCTGCTCGCCACGCCGATCGCCTGGAGCTGGTCGCAGGCCGAAGCCGCGATCTGCGATTACACCACGCTCGTCAGCGCCTATGGCGGCGATTTCCTCAAGGACGGCAAGCCGGCCTTCCAGACCGGCGGCGGCCTCGATGCGCTGAAATACATGGTTTCGAGCTATTCCTCGGGCCTCACCAATCCGAACTCCAAGGAATTCCTGGAAGAGGACGTCCGCAAGGTCTTCGAAAACGGCGATGCCGCCTTCGCGCTGAACTGGACCTACATGTACAACATGGCCAACAATCCGAAGGACAGCAAGGTCGCGGGCAAGGTCGGCGTCGTGCCGGCGCCGGGTATTGCCGGCAAGAGCGAGGCTTCGGCCGTCAACGGCTCGATGGGCCTCGGCATCACCTCGGCCAGCCAGCATCCCGATGAGGCCTGGAAATACATTACCTTCATGACCTCGCAGGCGACGCAGAATGCCTATGCCAAACTCAGCCT
Organism: Rhizobium sp. WYCCWR 11152; assembly: GCF_013087615.1. Taxonomy (NCBI): domain Bacteria; kingdom Pseudomonadati; phylum Pseudomonadota; class Alphaproteobacteria; order Hyphomicrobiales; family Rhizobiaceae; genus Rhizobium; species Rhizobium sp. WYCCWR 11152. Next base: position 760,540 of record NZ_JABFCP010000006.1, read on the forward strand.
GCCGATCTGGGCCTCCTCCTATGAGGACCCAGCCGTCACCAAGGGCCAAGAAGAGTTGATCTCCGCCGCCAAGATCGGCTTGGCCGCCATGTATCCGCGCCCGACGACGCCGAAATATCAGGAGCTCTCGACCGCGCTGCAGCAAGCGATCCAGGAATCGCTGCTCGGCCAGTCCTCTCCCGAGGACGCGCTGAAGTCGGCCGCCGACAATAGCGGCCTCTGATCAAGCATGAAGACCCGGGCGGCGTCTGCCGTCGCCCGGTCTCCAAACCTATAAAGAAGAAGGGTCGCCTTGATGTCGGGCACTTGGCTGACAACCCGCGCGTGGCTTTTGATGCTGCCGCTTCTCGTGGTCATGATTTCAGTCATTGGCTGGCCTCTGATCGATACCGTCGGCCTCTCCTTCACCGATGCCAAGCTCGTCGGCACGGAAGGAAACTTCGTCGGCATCGAGAATTATGCGAAGATGATCTCCGGCTCGAATTTCCAACGCACGCTTGTTACCACCGCATGGTTCGCGATCGTCTCGGTCGCCGCCGAAATGGTGATCGGCGTTCTGGCAGCCCTGCTGCTGAACCAGCAGTTTCGCGGCCGCACCGCGCTTCGCGCTCTGATGATCCTGCCCTGGGCGCTGCCGACCGTCGTCAACGCCACGCTCTGGCGGCTGATCTACAATCCGGAATACGGCGCGCTGAACGCCGCGCTCACTCAACTCGGCCTGCTGGAGGCCTACCGCTCCTGGCTCGGCGAACCGGGCACGGCGCTGGCGGCCCTCATCGTCGCCGATTGCTGGAAGAATTTCCCGCTGGTGGCGCTGATCGCTCTGGCCGCACTCCAGGCCGTGCCGCGCGACATCACCGCCGCCTCGCTGGTCGACGGCGCCGGCGCCTTCGCCCGCTTCCGTTTCGTCATCCTGCCCTATCTCGCCGGTCCATTGATGGTGGCCCTGGTGCTGCGCACGATCGAGGCCTTCAAAGTGTTCGACATCATCTGGGTCATGACCCGCGGCGGCCCGGCCAACAGCACGCGCACGCTGTCGATCCTCGTCTATCAGGAAGCCTTCTCCTTCCAGCGGGCGGGCTCCGGCGCATCGCTGGCTTTGATCGTCACGCTGCTGGTGACGCTGCTTGCTGCCGGCTACGCCGCTCTGGTGCGCAAAACGGCGGGGAGCGCTGCCTGATGGAACGCCAGAGCCCGCTTTTTTCCGCCTTCATCCATCTCTGCGCGCTGCTGCTTGCCGCCGTCATCCTGGCGCCGATCCTCTGGCTGTTCATCATGAGCATCTCGCCGGCCGCCGACCTTGCGGCAAAGCCGCTGCGCTGGTGGCCGCAGACGGCGGATTTCTCGCGCTACGGCATGCTGCTCTCGACGCTCGAAAACAGCGCCGGCGCCGCCTTCACCTCGTCGCTGCGAAACAGCATCGAGGTGGCGGGCATGGCGACGATCGCCGCCATTACGCTCGCCATTCCGGCCGGCTGGGCCGTGTCGCGCACGCCGTCCGTTGGCTGGTCGCTGTCAATGGTGATCGCCACTTACATGCTGCCGCCGGTAGCGCTCGCCGTGCCGCTCTATATGGGGCTTTCCCATCTCGGCATGCTGAACAACGTCTTCGGCCTCGCGCTCGTCTATCTCACCATCCTTGCGCCCTTCACCACTTGGCTGATGAAGTCGGGTTTCGATTCCATCCCGCGCGAAATCGAATCCGCCGCGATGATCGACGGCGCCGGCCTGTTCCAGACGCTCAGGATCATCACGCTGCCGCTGGCCGCCCCCGTGGTCGCGACGTCGAGCCTCTTTGCCTTCCTGCTTGCCTGGGATGAATTCTTCTATGCGCTGCTCTTCACCTCGGACCAACGCGCCAAGACGCTGACCGTCGCCATCGCCGATCTCGCCGGCGGCCGCGTTTCCGATTACGGACTGATCGCGACGGCAGGCGTGCTCGCCGCCCTGCCCCCGGTACTGATCGGTCTTCTCATGCAACGTGCCCTGATTTCGGGGCTCACCAGCGGCGGCGTCAAGGGATGAACATGACAGAAGAAAGAACCCGACCCGCCGGACTTGCGGCGATCGACCGCGAAATGGCGCGCCAGCATGCCGATGCCATCGCCTCCTATCAAGCGGCCCAGCCGATGGCGGTGAGGGCCGCCGCTTCGCTGAAGAAGACCGGCCGGCTGCTGCTCATCGGTATGGGCGGCTCGCATGCCGTCAACCGCGCCGTCGAGCCGCTCTACAGGACGCTCGGCATCGATGCCGTCGCTTTGCCGCTGTCCGAACAGCTCGGCCAGCCGCTGCCGATCGCCGGCAGGACGATCTTCGTCACCTCGCAATCCGGCGAAAGCGCCGAGGTCGTGCGTTGGTTCAACCAGACCGGCGGCACGGAAGAGACTTTCGGCCTGACACTCGAAGGCAATTCCTTCCTCGCAAGAACCGCCCCGTCGCTGGTGGGCAGCGGCGGCACCGAGCTTGCCTTCGCCGCGACCCGCAGCCTGACGGTGACTTTCGCCCTGCATCTGGCGATCCTTTCCGCCCTCGGCGAAGATCCTGACACCGCCCTTTCCGCCCTCAGGGCGCCGGAAGATCATGACATCGCCGCCGCTCTCTCGGCGCTCGAAAACGTCGCGACCATTGTCACGTCAGGCCGCCGGCTGCAGGGTATCGCCGAGGCGCTCGCGCTCGGATTGACCGAGCTGTCGCGCCGTCCCTGCTTCTCGCTCGAAGGCGGCCAACTGCGCCACGGTCCGATGGAGATGCTGGGGCCGGAAATCGGCGTCGTGCTGTTCCGCGGCCCGGACCAAACCACCGACCTGGTGACGGCAATGGCGATGTCCGCCGTCGAGACCGGCGCTCCGGTCATTGTGTTCGACGCCTCGGGCGAAGCGCCGGTCGCCGGCGCGGTGACGATCCGCTTTGCGCCTGCAACCGGTCTTGCCGCGATCTTCGCCATGCTGCCGGTCGCCCAGCGGCTGATGATCGCTTTTGCCGATGCCCGCGTGGAGAATGCGGGAACGCCGGTTCGATCCACCAAGATCACCCGGAGCGAATGAATGCGGCCGCTTGCAGTCATCGGCAACGTCAATGTCGACCTGATCCTTGGACCGGCCGCCCCCTGGCCGAAGGCCGGGACGGAAATCATCGTCGACCATGACGAGTTGCGGGTCGGCGGAGCCGCCGGCAACAGCGCGCTCGCCTGGCAAGCGCTCGGTGTCGAATTCGAGATCGCCGCCAATATCGGCAGTGATCAGTTCGGCCGCTGGCTGAGCGAAGCCTTCGGCCACCGTTCCGACAAGTGGCCGGTACGCCCTGAGAAAACGACGCTCTCCGTCGGCATCACCCATCCGGACGGCGAGCGCACCTTCTTCACAACGAGGGGCCACCTGCCGCGTTTCAGCCTGGCAGACGTCTTCGCCGCCATCGAAGGCGCAAGACTGCAGGGCGGCTACGCGCTTCTCTGCGGCTCGTTCCTGACCGACGATCTGACAAAAGAATACGGCAAATTCTTCGACTGGGCCGACAGTCATGACATCACCGTCGCGCTCGATACCGGCTGGCCGCTCGACGGCTGGACGGACGAGAATTGCGCGTCGACACGCGCCTGGCTCTCTCGGAGCGGCATCGCGCTGCTGAACGAGGTCGAATCGACGACACTTGCCGGCATCGCCGATCCGATCGAGGCCGCGCGTCACATCAGGTCGCATATGCCGGCGGGTGCGATTATCGTCGTCAAACGCGGCCCGGACGGCGCTCTCGCGATCGGGCCGGACGGCAGCTTGGTTTCGGTGGCAGCACCCGTTGTCGAGGTCGTCGATACGATCGGCGCCGGCGATGTCTTCAACGCCGCCTTTCTCGGCGCGCTCGCAAGCGGTGAGCCGCTGGTTTCCTGCCTGAAGGCTGGAACCGAGGTTGCCTCGCGCGCCATCTCCACGCTTCCCCGCACCTATGGCGGCCCCATATCTCTTCAGGAGCCCGTGCGATGAGCGCGCTCGAAATTCAAAACATCCGCAAGACCTATGGCGACGTCGAGACGCTGAAAGGCATCGACATCTCGTTGGAAAGCGGCGAGTTCCTGGTGCTGCTCGGCTCCTCCGGCTGCGGCAAGTCCACGCTGCTGAACATCATCGCCGGCCTTGCCGAGGCGACGAGCGGCGATGTCAGGATCGGCGGCCGCTCGGTGCTCGGCGTGCATCCGAAGGACCGCGACATCGCTATGGTCTTTCAATCCTACGCGCTCTATCCCAATCTGACGGTGCACCGGAACATCGGATTCGGCCTGGAAATGCGCAAGGTGCCGGCACAGCAGCGCGACAGGGCCGTACACGATGCCGCCAAGCTCCTGCAGATCGAAAACCTCCTCGACCGCAAGCCGAGCCAGCTTTCCGGCGGTCAGCGCCAGCGGGTCGCGATCGGCCGCGCTCTGGTGCGCAAACCTGAGGTATTCCTCTTCGACGAGCCGCTCTCCAACCTTGACGCCAAGCTGCGCATGGAGATGCGCACCGAGATCAAGCGGCTGCATCAGATGCTGAAGACCACGGTCGTCTACGTCACCCATGACCAGATCGAGGCGATGACCCTTGCAAGCCGCATCGCCGTCATGCGCGACGGCCGGATCGAGCAGCTGGGCACGCCGGAGGAGATCTACAACCATCCGGCAACGCTCTATGTCGCCACCTTCGTCGGCGCGCCGCCGATGAACCTGCTGAAGGCGACGGCGCGCGACGGTGGCCTGGCGCTTTCAGGCTCCGATGCGATCCTGCCCCTGCCCGCCCGTTTCCGCCAGGCGGCCGGCAATGGCCGCGACCTTATCCTGGGCATCCGTCCCGAGGCGCTTCGCACGGACGGCACAGGGCTGTCGATCGAGGCAACCCTTGAGGTCGCAGAGCTGACCGGCCCGGAACTCGTCGTCACCGCCCTTGCCGGAAATCAGCGCCTGATGGCCTGTCTGCCGCCACGCACACCGATCCGCGACAACGAGAAGCTCACCCTCTTTTTCGACGAGGAAGCAATGCATCTCTTCGACCCGGAAACCGGTCTCAGCTGCGGCCGTTAGAGCATGATGCCGAAAAGTGTGAGCGGTTTTCGGACGACATCATGCTCTCACTATTTAACTTAGAACAGGATTCAGATTTTAGGCCGACCCGGCCTAAAATCATCCTGTTCTAGAGCATGTCGCGCAAAAGTGTGCAGCGGTTTTGCGACAACGACATGCGTAAAAACAAGGACCTAAAGCGCGAGGAGCGAATCTGAAAGATCGCGACGCGCTTTAGCGACGGAACGCTATCCCCGACAGTTGTTCAATTCGCCGCGTCAGTAGGCTTCCGCTGGTAGACGTGAATATAGTCGACGAGCAGAATGGAAGGATTCGGCGTTTCATCGATCGGCCAACCCGAGCCGAGTGCCAGGTTCACCAGCGGATAGAACGGCATGTGGAATTCCTTCGGCGTGTCGAAGCTCCAGATGAACTGGCGGTCGAGGTAGAAGCTCGTCTTGTCGGCTTGGATATCGACGCCGTAGGTGTGATATTCGCTGTTCAGAATTCCGTCCTGGACGGTTTGCCAATGGCCGCCGGTCGTGTTCTGGCCGCCTTGGCTCTGACGCCAGATATGAAAGCCCATGCTGAATTCGTAGGGCGCGCGCCCATAATATTCGAGGACGTCGATCTCGGCGGTGTATTTCGACCGGTCGAGCCCGATAAGCCAGAAGGCTGGCCAGACGCCCTTGCCCGGCGGCAACTTCATCCGTGCTTCGAAATAACCGAATTGCTGCGAGAATCCTTCGCCTTTGGGGTTCACCGACGACAGCAGGCCCGAGCGCCAGGTTCCATCGGCCTCCTTGCGCGCTTCGATCTTCAGAATTCCCTGATCGGTGGTAAATGGAAAGCCGGGGGCCGGATCTGTGAAACGGGCGTCACCGAAATCGCCGTTCCAGGGGGTATGGGCGATCCAGCGGGAGCTTTTCTCTCCCCAGGCCGAGACGTCGAGGCTGTCGAAACTCTCCTCGAACGTCAGCTGGTAGGCATTGATATTGAGTGGTTCCTGAGCCACGCTGGGTTGGCCGGGCAACGCCCCCAGACCAAGAACGATAAGCAAGCCCAGGGCCTTAGAAGATATCCCGTAACGCATTCTGCTCCTCCGAAAACGCCAAACCAATCGTTGGGCTGCACTTGTCTCGATCATGAGATGAGAACTCCGTTTCGTCGCGGCATGAGCCTTTGGACGACGATGGTCTCGATGCCGTCGGGCCTTCCGACAACCTGCCAAACGAGCAGCGCGAAGGCCCAGAAGATCGCCACTGCCGCCCCGCCGCAAAGCGCCAGGCTGACGATAAGGTTGAGGCCGACAGGCATGGCGGCGAGCATCGGCTCCATCCACAGCAGGAAAACGATCATCGGCACGCTCGCGGCCAGAGGCCTTAAAAAGGCGTGCAATTGAGCGGCAAACGTCGCGCCGATCAGCCGCCGCGTGATGATCAGCGATGCGGCATAGGCGACAAGCACCGCCACGATCCGCGCGCCCAGTGCTCCTGCCACCTGAAAATAGACAATGCCCAGGATGGTGACCGGAACCCTGACGGCGAACTCGGCAAACATCCTGAGAGCGAGATAACGGGTTTTGTTCAGGACCATAGCCAAGGGCGGCATCATGTTCGTCGGAAGACCGAGCAGACTGCCGATGCACAACCACTGCAGAATCGGCGCGGCGGATGCCCATTTCTCGCCGACGATGATCCGCACGGCCGGCTCGGCAAGCAAAGCGAGCGCGATGAGGATGGGCGCTGCCACGAAGGTGATCGCGTTCGTCGCCTTCAGATAGGCAGCGATCAGATTGCGACGGTCATCGACGGTCGAGAATGCCGCCATCAGCGGACGCAACAATGGCCCGACGAAAGTCTGGTATGGAATACCCGCGATATTGTCGGCGACGCTGAAGGCGCCGAAAGTCGACAAGCCGGTAAAGCGCGGCAAAAGCAGCCGATCCAGTTGCCAGTTGATCGAACTCAGCACCTGCGAGACGGTGTTCCAGCTGATCATGTCCTGAAAGTGTTTCCACTCGGAAAGACTGAACCTCGGTCGCATCGGCGCAAAGACATAGGAGGTGATCGCCGCGGCGGTCGGGCCTGCAACCGCGCCGATCGCCAGTCCCCAATAGCTGCCGGTCGCAACCGCCACCCCGACACCGAACAGCAGTGTCGACCCCTTGGTGATGAGATCGAGTGCGAATTCGCGTTTGAAATCGAACCGCTGCATGAACAGAACCATGCGCGGGCTGATCACACTGCGCATGGCAGGCGCAATCGAGAGCACGGCGACGAGAGAGAAAAGCCGGGAATCGTCATAGATCAAAGCCATCGGCCAGGAGATGATCATCATCAGCATGCTGATGGCCACGCCTCGAAGCAGGCTGAGGGTAAGGGCGGTGGCAAACATATCGTCCGAGGGCGACGGTTGGCGCATCAGGGCCTGCGTCAGCGGCAGGTCCAGGATTGTCTCGACGATGATCAGAACCGAGGTCGCGATGGCGACAAGGCCGAAATCCGCCGGGCTCAAAAGCCTTGCGAGGATCAGGAGGCTGACGAAATCGAGCAGTCGCGCCAGAAACTTTCCGCTGATGGTCCAGATACTCGCCGTCGCCGTCCTCTGAGATACGCTTGACATGATCTATTTTCTATTCCTCGTCGACAGTTTCGGTCGCAGCGGCAAGACGGGCAGCTCCGTTCCTTGCCCTCAGCCTGGCCGCCTTCTGAAGACCTCGGCGGATCGGTCGCCATGGTTGGTCAGTTGCTGCTCGATCAGGCTGGACAGACGGTCGCGGAAGACGGCGGAAGAGAATTTCAGCGAGTGCGCGCGGATGGCATGCGGATCGATATCGTCCTCCACCTCTTCGAACGCCGCCATCGTTTCCAACAGAGCTTCCGTGGTCTGCTGCGCGAAGCGAAACCCAACCTGCGGCGAGGAAACGGTTTCCCTGGCGCCGCCGGCGTCGAAAGCCAGAACCGGCCGTCCTGATGCCATGGCCTCCACCGGCAGGATGCCGAAATCCTCCGTGCCCGGAAACAACAGGGCACGGCATCGAGACAGGTGGTCGCGCAGAACGTTGAAGGGCTGATGGCCGAGGAACTGGACGGTCGGTCCGGCGATCGACTTCAGATAGGCCAATTGATCGCCCTCGCCGATCACGACCAGTTTTCTGCCTGCCTCGGTGCAGGCGCGAACGGCGATATCCGGCCGCTTGTAGGTGGTCAGCTGTCCTGCATAGAGATAGAATTCGCCCTTCCCCTTCCCCACCGCAAAATCGTCGGTCGCAACCGGCGGATGGATGACGATGGATTCCCGGTCGTAGAAGCGGCGGATGCGGCTTGCGACATAATCGGAATTGGCAACGAACACATCGACCCGCGAGGAGGTCGTCACGTCCCAGGCGCGCAACATGGGTGCGGTGATCGACATCATTGCGCGACCCACCCAGGGCAGGCCATGGCGGTAGACATGGAACTGATCCCAGATGTAGCGCATCGGCGAATGGCAGTAGCAGACATGCAGGGCGTCAGCGCGCGTGATGATGCCCTTGGCGGGTCCGGATTCGCTCGACAGCACGAGGTCGTAATCCTGCAGATCGAACTGCTCGAGCGCGAAGGGCATCAGCGGCAACATCTTGGTATAATGCCGCTTTGCACCGGGGATCTTCTGCAGGAAGGATGTGCGAATGTTCCGCGTCTTCAGAAAATCACTGATGCGATCCCGGTTGCAGACGAGGGTGAAGATGTCAGCCTGCGGAAACATGCGGCACAGCTCTTCGACGACCTTCTCGCCACCGCGCATCGAGACGAGCCAATAATGCACGATGGCGACGCGAAGCTGCTTGGTATCGCCCACGCTTCCGGCATCAGTGACACGTCTTTTCGCCATGACAGGCGCATCGCCGAGAAATGCCCTCGCGTCGGGAAGAGAGGTTGTTGCCTTAAGGGTCAACTCAATACTCCTTGTATCGCCACACCGTCTGTCAGCTCGGGAACCGCATTCGTCGAAATCAGGCTGTGGTATTCGGAAAGAAGCGCGTCACGCCATTCCTCGTGTGTCGACGCAAGATCCGGCGACAGCCGGAAAGCCCGCTCGCTCATGGCGCGGACCTCGTGCCTCGGCATTTGGCTAAATCGCGTCAAAGTATCGGCAAAGGCGCTTTCGTCAGCCGTATCGCAGGCGATCGCCATGCCGGCTCTTTGCATTTCTTCGGCAAGAAAGGCGCTGCGCGACATGATGACCGGCAGACCGCTCCTGGCCGCTTCGATAGCGACGAGGCCGAATGGCTCGGGATAGCGAGACGGCATCAACAGTGCACGCGCCTTGCGGATGGTCGGGCCGATCTCCGCATGCGACTGCCAGCCGAGGGCCCTGACGTGATCTCCCGAAGCCGCAACCAGCGGCATCAGCGGCCCGTCCCCGATCACGCAGAGCCTGACGCCGGCTTTGCGCGTGGCGGCCACGGCGTCCTCTATGCCCTTCTCTTCGTCCAGCCGCCCGATGAAGACGAACTCTTCGTTGGCCTCCGCCTCGATGCGCTTGATGGAGAGCGGAGCGACGGGATTGCGGATCGTCGTCAGTCGCTCGGGCCGATATCCGGCGCCGACGAGGAAGCTTGCCATCTTCTCGTGCAGCAGGATGATGCGACCGAAATCGGCCTGATCCTTCAGCCGCCGGAGGATATTGGAGCCGCGGGCAACCCGCCACAATTTGTGCGAATAACTTCTCTTGTCGCAGGCCGTCGCAATGCAGCCTCCGCCGAGCGGGCGTCGAAGGCAGACCTCCTGCGCCTGATAGTCGAAGAAAGCGCCGTTGGGGCAGGCTGTGAAGAAATCATGCGCGTGCACCACGCATCGTCTGGCGACCGGCATCAACGCCCTGAAAATCGCCGGAGACAGGATCTGGTGCCAGCCATGCACATGGTAGACAGTGTTGGCGGTGTCGTTTGCGGCAATCCAGTTCGCGACCATGCGGACGGCGGCGCCATTGTGAATGCCGGTCACGAAAGCCTTCGCACGCTCGGCACTGAGCAGATCGCGGCTGTTCAGCCCGACCATTGAGACCCCGAGTGCGACGAGCTCCGCATTGGCGGCGTCATCTCCGCAGATATAGGTCACGGGGATGTCGAGGCCCCGAAAAAGCTTGGCGGACAGCACCGCCAGCGCCGTCGCACCACCTCTGGCCACCGAATAGTCGTCGATGATGACCACGCGATCAATCTTTGTCGTGCCGGGGCCGGGAAACCGGCCGACGTTTGCGGCGGATCGGAGGGCCTCGGGAAGCGACGGGCGCATCACTTCACCGAAACTGCGCCGTTGGCACAGGCCTCCAGCGCCTTGCGGTTGAGGATGCGGATCTTGCCCTGGCCCCCGTCGATGATCTTGCCTTCACGCAGGCGCCGCAGGCATTGATTGACCTTCTCGCGGGACGCCGGCAGCGTCGCGGCCAGATCATTTTGCGAGATGATCAGTTCGTCACCGCTGTTTGCCGTATCTTTTCCATAAACAGTGGAGAGCCGCAGCAGCGTGCTGGCCAGCCTCGACTGCAGGCTCGACGCCGCATTCGCAATGATCCGGAGTTCAAGCTCTGAAATACGCGCCAGCGCCCTGGAGAAGACCTTTTCGCGAAAGCAGGGATCGCTGGCGTACATGTCGCGCAGCAGCCGGCCTTCGAAGAAATGCAACTCGCAGGCGGAACCGGCGCGGTATTCGAGACTCAACGTCTGCCTGCGCAGAACCTCGAGCTCGCCGATGAGGCCGGATTTCGGAATGATCTCGACGATGAATTCCCTGCCGTCGGGCAGCATCGTACTTGCGCTGACCACCCCCGAATGCACGCGCGCGAACGTATCGACGAGGACGCCGGCCCCGGCGATGATCTCGCCGCGCCGGAAACGCCGGACGCTCGACCGGCAGGAAAGGAATTCGTCGTCGATGACGATGCGGCTGTTCAGATGAATGCCGCCGTTAGCCGATATCGCCGCCTTGCCGATGCCGGCCCTGCGATCTGATGCGTGTGTCGCCCCATCCATGCGCATAACTCCACTCGATAACCATAGGCAATGCTGCACTGCATCATTTATATTGTCTTAATATGAGAGTCAAATAACATCACGGAGATATGAACGTAAAGATAAAGTATACATTTAACTTCAAAACAAAATATACACCGTAAAAAGGACCAAAAACCTCAAAAAAGCCAAAAAACAGCCACGCGATCGAAGATCGCTGCCTATTAAAATGGCTTACTGAATAAAAAGCGGCAATAATCAAAGTGATGATATCAAAACTGATAAATAGGCGTCAGCGGATAATCACCACGAATTAGATTAGATTGTCGTTTTAAATGAAAATAAGGCCATCAAAGTGTATTCCGAATTCTCGATTGCCCGTTAGTAGCATAAAGAATTTGTTAAGGATTATGACCTTGGTAACAGACAACCAGAGTGCGGCGCAGCAAACTTTGAACGGTTCTTAATCGGAATATTTTGGAGACCACCCATGACATGGGAAGCACATAGTTTCGAGGCTTGGTCGCGTGTCGGACGGTCCGCGAAAGGCGCCGATCTTCATTCGTCCCGGCCTCGTGCGGCAGGCAGATCGTCGAAGCGCGCGCTAGACCTTGTCATCGCCGTCACGGCGCTGATCCTGCTTTCGCCGCTTCTGTTGATCGTCGCAATGATCGTGAAGATGAGCGACCGCGGCCCGGTTTTCTATTCCCATACGCGCATCGGCGTCGGCGGAGCACCGTTCGGATGCCTCAAGTTTCGCACGATGAAGACCAACGCAAGTGCTCAGCTTGCCGAATTGCTGCAAAACAACCCGGCTGCGCGAAGCGAATGGGAAGAGACACGCAAGCTGAAGGACGATCCGAGGATCACGGCCGTCGGTGATATCCTCAGGCGGTCGAGCATCGACGAGCTTCCCCAACTGATCAATATCGTGCGTGGCGACATGAGCCTTGTCGGCCCCCGGCCGATCACGGCCGAGGAATTGCCGCGCTACGGCGAGCATATATGGGCCTACATGGCCGTCCGCCCGGGCCTGACCGGTCACTGGCAGACCAGCGGGCGCAATGATGTCAGTTACGAGTACCGGGTTTCCCTCGACGTTCACTATCTCAACAATTGGTCGCTCGGCCGGGACTTCATCATCATTGCCAAGACCATTCCCGCTCTGTTTTCGCAGCGTGGCTCGTATTGAGCATTCATGGGGAGAGCCGCCGATCATGCCTGGAATCGGAAGACACGCTACTCCCCCGTCCCTCCAAGCTGCCACTACCCGGTTACTCCGTGATCTCGCCATTTTGGATTAGGACGACATGACCTCAAGCACGATCTTCAGCGGTGTTTCTCCGATATCTCTGCCTGCCGCAGCCACCGGCGGGAATTCGCCGCTCACCTTGCGGGATATGCTCTTCTTTCTCAGAATGCGCTGGCTGTGGATTGCGGCGACGACTTTCGCTTTCCTTGTAATGGCAGGGAGCTACGTGCTGACCGCCGAACCGACGTTCGTTGCCAACACGCAACTTGTGATCGTCCCCCAGGTCAGCGGCTCCGAAGCACAGAGGGCTTTCGCGGAAGACGCGTTCATCGAGGGACAGTTGGAGATCGCCAAATCCAGCGATGTCGTCGGTGGAACGGTAACGGCACTTGGTCTCGATACCGATCCTGACTTTGTCGATCAGACGCCTTCGCTGCAGGATAGGGCAAAGAACTGGTTGATGGGGGTTTCTTCCGAACCGGAAACGGCATCGCAGGAAGCGGCAGGCCCAGGACCGCGTGACACACAGCCGCAACAGCAGATCGAGGACGGGCGGATCCACGATCGGGCGGTCGCCACGCTGCTGAACATGATGGGAGTACGCCGGATCGGGAGTTCGACGATCATCGAGATATCGGCTGCGGCGTCGACCCCGCAGCAGGCCGTCGATATCGCCGACACGCTGGCCAGGCAGTATATCCAGAAGAATATCGCGATGAAGGCCAATGCGTCCCGGCAATACAGCGAATGGCTGACCAGATTCGTAAGCGAGCAGCAGCGCGGACTGGCCGAAGCTGCCAGTGCCCTGGCCAGCTTCACGAGCAATCCGCGCGATCAGTTCAAGCTTGCGGAGCTGCAGAGCGCGACTGACGCCCGCCGCACCCTCTATGAAAATACCTTGAATCAGCTGACCGAAGCCAGGCAGCGCATCACCTACCCGGTGTCGGATGCCACGATCGTCTCTCGGGCCACCCTGCCTCTTTCGAAAGCCAGACCACGCAGCACGCTCATTATCGCCTTTGCGGCGGCGGTTGGTCTTGGCGTCGGCTTCGCACTCGCCATGATAAGGCACGCCGGCGATCGCCGGATCGTCCGGCCCCATCAGATCGCGGAAGCCGGTGGGCTGCCCTTTGTCACTTTGCTGGCGACATCGAGGACCCGCAATGGTTCCTCTGCGCGTTTCCTCGCCGCCGGTACCGGCAGCAGCGGCACCGCAGCCGCCTATCCTATTATTCCAGGCATGGCGGAGCTGAGCGCGACAGTCGTTGGTCTTCGGCGCAAACGCCGGGTCGTCATTGGAATCGTCGCCGTCAATCCCGGCAGCGGGGCATCGACCATAGCATGCGAACTTGCGGTGCTCTCGTCGATATCAGGAGCGCAGACGCTGCTGATCGATGCCGCTGCGCAGAAATCGTCGCTCAGCAAATCGATCGCACCCCATAGTTCCACAGGCCTCGTCGATGTTCTCGACAATGGCGAACTGATCCAGACGGCGGCATTGCCCCTCACCCCGACGCTGAAATTCCTACCCCTCGGCAAAGTCGAAGCGGTGACGCCGGCCATTCGCCTTAGTTCCCGCCGCACGCAGTTGAGCTTCGCCGACCTGAAAAAGGAGTTCGACGCCATATTCGTCGACATTTCCGCATTCTCTGCTTCGCCGGATGCCAATGCGATCGCGCCGGAACTGGACGGTGTCCTCGTGGTCACGTCGCACGGACACACCTCGATCGACGATACCATGCACGTCATCGAGACCCTGCGGAATATCGGCGCGGAGATCCTCGGCGCGATCATCAACCATGCACCGAAAAGAATAGAGTCATGACTTCACCTTCGGCAGAAGCAACCAGGCAGGACAGCCCGATCGGACCGGCGCCTGTTCCTTGCGGCGCTGAAGCCATGGCGGGCCGCGCGCGCCGCCCATTGCGACTGGCTGTGGGGATTGCTTCGGCAGGCCGCCCCTCGATACTCAAGGAGACCGTCGATTATCTGACCGCCCTGCCGGACCAGGCCGAGCGGCTGATCGTCTGCGTGCCCGTGATCGACGACGCCGCCGGCCTCGCCGACCGTCTCGATGTGGAAGTCATCGTCGGCAGCCGTGGCCTGACCTCCCAGCGCAACAGGATCATCCAGGCGGCCGCCGCCGATACGGATATTCTGATCTTCCTGGATGACGACTTTATTCCCGCCGCGACCTTCCTGTCGCGGATGGCGGCTGTCTTTGCAGCAAACCCCGACGTGGCGATCGCCACTGGCGAAGTCCTGGCCGACGGCATCCTCGATGGCGGCCTCAGCATGTCAAAGGCTTTGAAGGTTCTTGAAACTGCGGGCGAAAGGGCCGGGCATGTGACGGAGGTCTATAACGCCTACGGATGCAACATGGCGGTTCGCCTTTCACCCGTTGTCGAGCACGCGCTGACCTTTGACGAAAAGCTGCCGCTCTACGGCTGGCTCGAAGATGTCGATTTCAGCCGGTCCATCGCCCGCCACGGCAGGTCCGTGCGTGTCGAAGGCGCTCGCGGCGTGCATCTCGGCGTCAGATCCGGGCGCCAGCCCGGCCGAAGACTCGGCTATTCGCAAGTTGCCAATCCTGTCTACCTGATCCGGAAGGGCACGATGTCGAAGGGCCGTGCTGTCGCACAGATCGGCCGCAACATCCTGGCGAATACGCGGGGCCTATTATTCAATGACCGCTTGATCGACCGATGGGGACGCTTGAACGGCAATTTGCTGGCGCTTTCCGACCTTCTTGTCGGCCGCGTCTCTCCGTCCCGCATCCTGGAATTCGGCAATCCCGCGCCGCGCGAGATGCCTTCGCCGTCGATCACAACGAAACGGAGATAGCAGACAATGCAGCGCACATCCTTGTCCGGTCGCCTCATCTCCATCGTCCTTGCCTTGCTGGTATTTTCCGGCGTGACCGGCTGGAGCGTCGCCCATGCGGAAAACTATACCCTCGTGCCGGAAGATCAGGTGAGACTGCGTGTCGTCGAATGGCGATCGTCGGATTCCCGGTATGCCAGTTGGGAAGCCCTCGGCGGAACATATACAGTCGACGATGCCGGTAATCTGGCGATTCCGATCGCCGGCCAGGTGCAGGCGATCGGCAAGACGACGGAGCAGGTTTCCGATGCGATCGCCACTGCGCTCTCCGAAAAGGCCGAACTGCCGGGAAAGCCGTTCATCGCCGTGGAAATTGCCCAGCATGCGCCGATCTTCGTGACCGGGACCGTGCAGACCCCCGGGCGCTATGCTTTTGAGGCCGATATGACGGTCATGAAGGCCGTCAGCATCGCCGGCGGCTTCCTTCGGGAGCGCGAGGAGAATACCGTCTTCGAGCGGGACCGGATCCAGGCTGCCGGCGCCTACCGAACGGCCATTCTCAACCGGCGCGATCTTCTGATGCGCCAGGCGCGGTTGCGCGCCGAGATCGCCGGCGAACAGAGTTTCGAGATCCCTGCCGAACTCGCCGGAACACCCGATGTGGACAAGCTGAAAGCGCAGGAGTTGAACCTGATGCGGCTGCGACGCGTCGATATCGAAAGCCAGATCGAAGCGGCAAGCGACCTCGCCCGTCTCTACGGCCAGCAGGTCCAATCACTGGAGGCCAAGATCAATTCGCAAAAGCGACAGATCGACCTTGCGCAAAAGGAACTGGATAATGTCAACAGCCTGGTGAGCAAGGGTCTGGTCAGCAATTCCCGGCAGGTCACGGTCGACCGCGGCGTTGCGGATGCACAAGGCACCCTGATCGATCTCGAGGTCGCCCTGACCACGGCTCGCCAGGGGCTCAGCGAAGCCGATCGCTCGAAGATCAATATCGTCAACCGGCAGAACAGTGAAAACCAGGAGCTACTCAACCAGGTCAATCTCGCGATCGGCAGGGCGGCAATCGACATCCAGGTGGCCCAGCTTCTGGGCGAACAGGCTGGCTACAGCGCTCAACTCGCCCAGATGAATACGGACATGCCGGGTCTTGGCAGAGCACAAAAGAACTACAGGATCGTGCGTCGTAACGACGATGGCACTTATCGCAATATCGAGGCGGACGAGACGACCAGCTTGCGGCCGCATGATGTCGTCGAAATCGGCATCGGCACGGACCTCCAGACGCCGTCGCCTCCGCTGCAACTGCAGTCCGTGCCACAGCAGCAAAGCTCGGCAGTCCCGCTGTCGGATGTAGCAGGCGACAATCAGACGGCTCCCGGCTGGATATCCCAGACGGGATCGAATTAGGGGGCGGTCGTGACCACTAACGACAGCTGGCGGCTTTCGCCTCGGGCAATGCGTCGGAAGGCGGATGCCGGCTTTCAGCAAACCCGATGCCTCCGCCGCTCCGTCCGGATTGGGATCTGAAGCATGTCGATAGAACCGATCGGCTTCATCGTTCTGCTGCTTGGCCTGCTCAGCATGGTCAACGGGGCGCGTTTTGCGATCACGACCCTTTGCCTGTCGACGCTGCTCGGAGCGGCAGCGGCTCTGCAATTGCCCGCGCTCGGCGGCAGCAGCATCCAGCCAAGCCATCTTCTCGTGCTTTTTCTCGTGGTAGCCGCCCTGCTGCGCCCGGCTCAAACACAAGCGACGCTCGCCAGCATGGCCTATCCGGGTCCCGGTTTCTGGTTTGCCGCCTACATCCTGTTTTCCGTGGCATCATCTTTCTTTTTGCCGCGCATCTTTGCAGGCGCGACTCTCGTCTACTCCTCTGCGCGAGACGCCACGGGCATGATGTCGACGGTGGCCGCTCCCCTGTCGCCGGGTTCGTCCAATCTCAGCCAGTCTGTCTATCTGCTTGGCGACCTCGCCTGCTTTGCCGTCGTTTCGGGGCTTGCCAGGCTCGGCTATGCCCGTTTCATCGCACTGCAGTTAATCGTTGCCTCGATCGCATGTTTTACCCTGGCATTGATTGATATCGGAACATTCCTGACCGACCAGTCCTACCTGCTCGATGTCATCAGAAACGCGAACTATACGATGCATACGGCCGAGACGATCAGCGGCTTCAAACGCATCGTCGGCCCGTTCCCCGAAGCAAGCACTTATGGCGCAGTCGCATTAGCCTATTTTTCCTTCACGCTTCTGCTCTGGCTGGAGCGCGTCCAAAGCCGTATGGCAGGACTTGCAACGCTTTTCATCGGCCCGACGATCGTCCTCTGCACATCGACAACCGCTTATATTGCCGGCATTTTCGTTGTCTGCATGTTCGTTCTGTTTTGCCTGAAACGACTGATCAGCGGCCCCGCCAAGACCCCGCATGTGACTTTCCTGGTGATCACGCTGTTTTTGATTCCCTGCGCCATCGTCGCACTCAGCCTTGTCCCCGATGCGTGGAATTCCCTCGCCGGCCTGATGAGCACCACCTTGTCGGACAAGCTCCAATCGCAATCCGGTGAAGAGCGCACCGCCTGGAATACACTGGCATTGATCGCATTCGTCGATACCGCCACCTTCGGCGCCGGGCTCGGCACGGTTCGGGCCTCGAGTTTTATCGCTGCGTTGCTCTCCAATGTCGGATTGACCGGCACTCTTCTCTTCGCCGCCTTCCTGTACAGCCTTGCAAGGGCCTCCGGCCGGCACATGTCAGGCGATCGGGAGACGCAGGCGATCGGAAACGCTGCGGTTATGGCATCCATCGCGCAGGTCGCCTCGGCGGCGATATCGGGGAGCGGCACGGATCTCGGCTTGCTGTTCAGCACAACAGCAGGTCTGGCGGCCGGCTGCCTGGCAACCAATACCTCTCCCCGGCGCGCGACCCGATCGCTCGCTAATCGAACCCCGCTGGAGACATCGACATCTCTGATGAGAGCGCCGATGTTTTCAACACGATGACGCCCGCTTTGGAACTCCGCCACGGCGCGGGATGGCAATCTCGTCGAGCCATCGGCGTGCCCGCATTGGGCCGAAGCCGGCCGACCGCACTGCATCTTTCAAGGATCGCCTGTAAAAGCCGTCCATCCGACAAACACCGTCCTGCGAGGCCCGTCGCAGAAGGCTATGCTGCGGGTTTTATGTCGACATCAGCCTTGCGGGCGCTCGCTGGTGGTCGCGACGCTATCTGCAACGGAATTGTTTTCGCGCAGCTTGGCATTGCGCCGCAAAAGCCCCGACAGGAACACGCCTGCCAGATAGCCGATTTCCATGAGCACGAGGATGGCGATACCGGAGAGCATGGCCGCGATCACGGAAGACCCGTCGGCGAAAGCCACGCCGCCGAAGCCGATTGCCACGAGGATTGCAAAAATCGCGAAAGCCCAGGCGCGGATGGAAGCCCCGGCAGCGATCGAAATCACAGCTGCCCCGAGTGTGGTGATCAACATGACAATCCCCCTTCCCTCCGCATTCCGACAAGGGTCCCGGCACCAATCGCCGTACCGCGAAACAACATGTCGAAACATAGCCTTATGACAGGCAAGGCACTCTTCATGGTGAATATCTCAACAATGAAACATACAGAATCCGCCGGCAGCCAGACACCGATTCAGCACCAGCGCGCTGGATGCTGGCCTATATATACCGAACAGGGCCTTCATATGACAGACCCGTCGGCTCAATTCACAACTGGTCCCTCGCCTCGCAAAGACAATACCGATTCACTTGTATTGCGCACAATCGGAAAGGTGATGACATGAACAACCAGTGCGTCGTCTACGTCACGGATGTCGAATATTCATTTCCGACCATTCTCTCGGCGCTTCAGGCTCGCAAATTCGCAAGCCCTGCGACCGACGTCTGCGTTCTGATGTCGGAACATCTCGACAATTTCGAAGAGCTGAAAGCCCTGCTCGCAAGGAGTGGGGTCATATTGACCGATGCGACCGAAGCGCTGCAGGACTCGCTCGGCAAGCTCGATAGTTCGCATTTCCAAGGACGCATCAGCGTCAGCACAATGGCCAAGCTGGTCCTTTGCGAGATCCTGCCTTCCAACTATACCCAGATCATCTACCTCGATGGGGATACGCAGATCGTCAGCGATCTCGGTGCGTTCGAAAGTGCCACTGTGCCCGAAGGCAGGTTTTTCGCGGCGCGCGATTACACGGCGATCCATGACTTCCTCGACACCGGAAAGGACAGCCACTATTTCAACGCAGGCGTCCTGAAATTCCATCGAATCGGCTGGATCGGGCAGGAGGCGCTCGAGCTTTTCGCTAGAAATCCCGAGGCCTGCGAGGGCAAACATGATCAGGGTGCATTGAATTATGTCTGCGGTTCATCACTCATCCTGGTATCGAACCGCTGGAACTTTCCCAAACAATTCCTTCATCTGGTGAACATGTCCTCCTTGTCGATCGTCCATTATATGGCGCATCCGAAGCCATGGCATGGAACTTTCTTTCCCTGGACCGATAAGGAAAGCCAAGTGTACGTCGACCTGCGCAAAGCACATCCGATTTACAACGCGCTGTATCGCGGAATAACCTTCGATCGGAAGATGCTGTATAAATACCGGTCGATACGGGCGCGCATCGAGCACGCAGTTGAGAAAGAAGGGCCTAATCCCAGGGTCCAGAGCCTGCTGGTTGGCGACTACGCCGTATGATGGTGTATTGTTGGTCCGACTTGAATGTCGGCGTGACTGAACTCAGCGTCGCCGGTCGAGCCGTGGATTTGCAGACGGAAGCGCAAGGTATTCATCCATTCATTCCAGGAATGGATAATCTTCAGGACAGAATATGAGTTATAGGGCTTCCGCCGCCAGTATCTCGCATTACGTGAAAGCCCGTCTGCGCCGGTCGCTCAAGGCTCGGCAGGTTCGCTATGACCTGCTGCGCAACGGGCTCAAGCAGGCGCGCCACGTCGTCATCTGCGTCATCCGTGACGAGGGGCACCGGTTGGCCTTCTTCCTTCAGTATTATCGCGATCTCGGTTTCGAGCACTTCATCTGTATCGACAACGGCTCGACCGACGGCACGGCCGAGTTGCTGTCCGGCTTCGACGATGTCTCCCTTCTTTCGGCTCATGGTTCCTACAAGGCGGCGAGGTTCGGAAACGACTGGATCAACGAAGTCATCAACCGCCACTGCCGGGAGAAGTGGGTCCTGTATGTCGATGCAGACGAGTTCCTGGTCTATCCGCATTGCGACACACGGCCGATCGATCAATTGACTTCCTATATCGATTCCATGGGCGGCCATTCCCTCCGCTCGGTCATGATCGACATGTACAGCCCGCATCCCGTTCTCGAAAACATATGCGAACCCGGTCGCAACCCGCTCGAGGTCTGCAATCTCTTCGACCGCTCCGGCTATGTGGCGCATTTCGACAAACGCAACTGGACGATATGGATCAAGGGCGGCGTTCGCGGGCGCGTCTATTTCCACGACCGGCTCTGGGACGGCCCCGCGCTCAACAAGATACCCCTCGTCTATGTGGCGGGTGAACGTCTGTTTCTCAAATCATCGCACCAGGTCTGGCCGCTCTCCCTGAATTTGGGCGACATGCGCGGAGCGCTCGGCGTATCCGGCGCCCTTCTGCATTTCAAGTTCCTGTCGACCTTCGTGCACAAGGTCGCCGATGCGGCACACCGGTCCCAACATACGGAAGAATATACCGTATACTCCTCAGGCAAGGACATGGATGACTTCGTCTACGACGATACGGGCACCTACAGAAGCTGGAAGGACCTGTCCGATCACGGGCTCATACAGGGTGAAGGCTGGAAATACTGGAAGAATGCTTCCGAGAGCGGCGTCTAGAGCAATTCCAGGAAAAGTGCGAAGCGGTTTTCCGTCCGGAATTGCATAAAACAAAAAGTTAGAGCGGTTCTGCGTTTCCATGAAAAGCTGAATCGCTCTAAGCATGCCACGCCAAAATGCGCAGCGATTTTGGGACGACGCGCATGAAGACAAGAGCCAACACGCCAACCCGATCTTTCAGCCTGCTTCGTCTGACTATCAACTCGCACTGTCATCAAACACAAAACCCGCCGGCGGCGGGTTTTGTCGAGGCTTTCTGCCGTTCCGCTTTTTATCGCGGCGCGCCTCAGGCGAGACCCGCCCCCTCGGCATAAGCCTCCAGCGCCTTCCGATTGAGAATGCGGATTTTGCCCTGTGTCCCGTCGACCACTTTGCTCTCGCGCAAGCGCCGCAGGCATTGGTTGACCTTTTCACGCGACGCCGGCAGTGTCGCGGCCAGCTCATGCTGGGAGATGATCAACTCGTCGCCGCTATTCTGCGCATCCATTCTGTAGAGGGCAGAAAGACGCAGTAGCGTTCGGGCCAGTCTCTGCCTTAGACTCGATCCGGCATTGGAAATGATCCGCAGTTCGAGTTCGGAAACACGCGCCAGCGCCTTCGACAGGATCTTCACCTGAAACTGCGGATCGTTCGCACACAGGTCCCGCAGCAACCGACCGTCGAAGTAATGCAGTTCGCAGTCCGACGAGGCCCGATATTCCAGGCTGAGAGACTGCTTGCGCAGCACCTCCAATTCGCCGATCAAGCCGCCTTTCGGAACGATTTCCACGATAAACTCTCGTCCATCGGCAAGCGGGGTGCTTGCGCTCACCATTCCGCGCTGTACGCGGGCGAACATGTCAAGGACGACGCCGGCACCGGCGATAATCTCACCGCGGCGAAACTTTCGAACACTCGAGCGGTAAAACGGAAACTCGTGATCCAAACCCGCCCGGCCGTCGTAAACAATACCTGCAGACCCGCAAGTAACCGCTTCGCTTGTTCGTGCTGCGTTTCCTCTAGCTCTGTTATCGCTGGTGCTGATCGCCCCGTCCATACGCACAACTCCACGCAGACTAATTGATTTATTATCTTGAGCGACATTCGTAATAGGTTAAATTAGAAAGTCAAACAATAATAAAATAAAAACTTCGTGTTAAAACTATACATAATTATGACGGATCCTCATGTTTATATATCATAAAATTCATATTGAATTCTATCGCAAACAAATCTTTGAGGCTGCATGACGCTTTTTATACAATTTATGACAATTGCGCGTCCACAGAATACATCCGACAAGTATAACAACAACGCCGAATTTTAAAATAAAACTAAATAATATTTCCGTTATATAGTTAAAATCAAAGGTAATATTTTAATATACGCAAGAATTTCTTTATAGTATAAAGAATTTATTAATGATTATGACCTCGGTCACAGACATCAAACTTGCATTAAAACAAAGCTTTGGCTGTGATTTCTGGAATTCGTCTAACGGAGACGCAGGTGGCGGGAAAAAATCAGGGCATCAACCCAACCGGACCTTGGCGGGATTTCGCCACGGCTCGACAGGAAAGGCGTCCATTCAATTCGTCACAACCCCGTCTGATCAGCAGAATTCTGAAGCGCGCATTGGACATCATCATTGCGGCAAGTTTCTTATTCTTTCTGTCGCCGCTCCTTCTGTCGGCAGCAGTCATCGTCACGCTAAGTGATTGGGGCCCTGTTTTCAATTCCCATCGCAGGATCGGTTATAAGGGAAAAGAGTTTGGTTGCCTCAAGTTTCGGACGACAGGATCCGACGCAACGACCGACGCGCACGTCACGGTCGTCGGCGATATTTTGAGGCGATCGAGCCTCGACAAGCTTCCGCAATTGATCAACGTGTTGCTGGGTCAAATGAGCCTCGTCGGGCCTCGCGCCATTACCAAAGAAGAGCTGCCGCGTTACGGCGAACATGCCTATGCCTACATGGCCTTCCGTCCCGGCCTGACTGGCCATTGGCAAACCAGCAGGCACAACGACGTCAGCTATCGGAATGGAATTTCCCTCGATGTCGAATATTTGTCCAAATGGACGCTCACGCTGGATTTCGTGATCATGGCAAAAACGCTGTCGGCGCTGCTTTTCCGGCACGCGTTGCTGCCCAAAGCGGATTCCTAAAGCATGTCGCGCAAAACTGTGGTGCGGTTTTGCGATAAAGACATGCGCAAAACCAGAGACTAAGGCGTGGCAAGCGAATCTAAAAGATCGCGACGCGCTTTACACCCTGACATAGCGCAGCCGAGCATCCTGCCCCGTCGGTCATGTCATTACCCATGAGGACGCTTGCCCGTGACATGGGAGCGCTCAGTAATGGAGTTCTTTTTCCGGCGCTTTTGAATATGCCACAAAGAGAAAGCGAATAGACCCGCCAGATAGCATATCTCCATCAATACAAGCACTTCGACGCAAGAGACGACCGCCTCCGTCAAGGAGGAACCTTTCAGCATGATCACGCCGCCCAAGGCCGTGACCACCAGAAATGCAAAGATTGCAAAGGCCGAGGCGCGAATGGTCGCTCCGGCGGCGATAGAGACGACAACCACGACGAGCGTGCTCTTCAGCATTATTCTGATCCTCTCTTCACACCTCCTTCAAGCCACCGTCAGCCCTCGATGACATGACAAAACCCAAAGTCGAAACGAAGTCCGATCAAAGTATTTTACCTATTACGGTTAAAATATTGCTAATACCGGCCCAGCAAGTCGACGGAACAATGCCGGAGAATATTCGACTATTCATCCAGCAGGGCCGTTCTGCCGATTAAACCCAAGAAATCCTTGGATGTTGCAGTCAGAAAGATCTAGGTATTGGAGGCTTATACAGGAGCGAGCAATGCAGCTACGGCGTTCTCTCGCCGAACTGAATGTTCATTTGTTGTTTCTGAAAAGATGAATTTGGCCATAGGCTTACGTGCGCAGCAGCCTACGGAAAACTCGGCCCCTGCGATGGACCCGGATATTTATCTGAGGTGATCGGCACGCAATAACGAAACAAGGCCCACCGCTATAGCGAGCCCTGCTGATGTCCTTGCCGGTTAAGCACCTGCGATGGAATCGCCGGCATCGAGGCCGGTATCGACAAACCTATTTCGAGACCGCGCCGGCCAGTTGCCGTTTTGCGCCGCGTTGGAGACTGAGGTTTTCCAGCCATGTGACTTGTTTCCTCAATTTCAACGCCGGCTTTTCGATGAATCTCCACGAGAAGGCGGCAAAGCCAGCGGCAACAATGCTGCAGACGATGCCGTTCAACCACCAGTTATGCGCCCAGGGGCCGAGCGCTACGAACGCCTGTTGGATCGGATAGCCATAGAGGAAGACGCCGTAGGAGTAGTCGGCCCCACGCAGGACGCCGAGCTTGCGGGGCGAGGTAAGACCAAGGAAGACCGTGACATATCCCATGGCCGGAATGGCAATGAAGTCCCCAAAGGAGGTGAACCAGTAGGCCCACAATATCATTGCCACAGAGGCGAGGAAAATTCGGATATCCCAAAGAACCTTGTCCTTGTAGAGATAGAAGGTCACCCCCACAAGAAAAGCACAAATGAGCAGATTGCCAGACGCGGTCGTCGGCATAGTTGCCCAATCGCTTTCATGTTTCCAATATCTTGCAATACCGAAGGCTATGATCAATGCCGGCGTGGCGATAAGGGCAATCACCCGCCGCCTGACCACGCCGAGCAGGAAGAGAACGGCGATCGCGGCATAGCACTCAAGCTCGAAGGGCACCGTCCAGAGTTGCCCGTTCACCATTGCGGCGTCAGGATTATCCAGGAATACCCCGGGGAGATTGAAGTGAATGTGCCCTGTGACATTCATCAGATATGTAAAGAACTGAGGATCGGTGAAATAGTCACGCAGGTCATACTCAGTGTAGATCGCTCCGAGTATAAAGGCAGCCAGCAATACCTCTACCGCGAGAGCGGGGTAGATCCGGATAAATCGATTGCCGAGAAAGGAAATCAATGTCTTCGATCGTTCAAGACTGCCAGCCACCAGGAACCCGCTCAGGACAAAGAACATGGGCAGCACTGATTTGATAAAAGGACGGAATGACGACTCCCAAAGAAACAGGTCGTCGCCATAGGTGACGCGGGCGGTGTGTATCCAAAGCACTGAAAAGGCTAACAGTAATCGCATATAGTCGAATCCTGTCGGTCGCCCGTTCGCTAGATCAAGCTTTTCGCCGAGAACCATCTGTGCCCCTTTCAGAAGTATTGACTCGATTTGGAATGGCAAGCCGTTGCCGCAGAGCCGGCGGCGGCATCATTGCCGGGTCGGGGCCGCGTGTCAGTGACCACAGGTACATCAGTTAAAAATTGAACGAGAGAGCAGCCCTCTCCCGAAGACACGTCTCTGACCATCAACCCATGGCCCTGTGCTTCCCGAGGGCCATGCGACGGTCGGAGTTGGAATCCAGGTGATCGGGCGGCGGATTGGATGAGGAGACTATGAAATTTCTGGCCACCCTGTTCTGTATTGTTCTCGCCCTTATCGGATTGGGGCTGATCGGAGGCGGCGCCTGGCTGCTGCGCCTCGGCGGCTCGCCCTATTACGCAATCGTCGGGCTTGCCTATCTGGCTGCCGCGCTTCTGCTGTGGCGCCGGAAGACGTCAGGCGGGCTGATCGTCTTGGCTGTCGCCGTTTTCACCCTTCCCTGGGCGCTATGGGAGTCGGGTCTCAATTTCTGGGCGCTGTTTGCCCGCTTGATGTCCCCCATCGCGCTGGCGGGCTTTGCCCTTCTCTTTGCACCATCGCTTTCCCCGGCCGCCAACCGGAAGCTTTTTTATGGTGGCGCCGTGGTGACCGCTCTCATCTTTGTCGCGGGTTTCGGTCTCAGCTTCGTGCCGCATGGGATCATCCACCCCTCCGCCGACATCACCGCCTATAAAACCGCCAAGGGTGACAACTCTCCCTCCGACTGGACATCCTATGGCCGCACCACGGCAGGAGATCGTTATTCCCCATTCGATCAGATCAACCGCGGCAATGTTTCCAAGCTCGATCTCGCCTGGACATATCGCACCGGAAAAGGCGATGGCGCCGATCAGAACACGCCTCTGCAGATCGGCGATACGGTCTACACCTGCACGCCGACAGATGTGATCGCAGCGCTCGATGCAGATACCGGCAAACCCCGCTGGACTTTCGATCCCAAGGCGACGGCGCCTTATTGGCAACGCTGCCGCGGCCTCGGTTACTACAAGATGCCAACGGAAGCCCAGTCCGCCGATGGTCTTTGCAACGAGCGCCTGGTGCAGACGACGATCGATGCCCGTCTCCTGGAGATCGACAGCAAGACCGGCGCGCCCTGCAAGGACTTCGGAGACAATGGCACCGTGCAGCTTTCCCAGGGCATGGGCGAAGTCAAGACGGGCTATTATTTCCAGACATCGGCGCCGCTGATTGCCCGCAACCTGATCGTCGTCGGAGGCTGGGTCACGGACAATCAGGAGGTCGGCGAACCCTCTGGCGTCATCCGTGCGTTCAACGTCGTCACCGGCGAGCTCGAATGGGCATGGGATCTCGGCAACCCGGGGATCACCAAACTTCCGCCGGAGGGCCAGACTTATACGCGGGGCACGCCCAACATGTGGACGACGGCCGCATTCGACGACAAGCTTGGCCTCATCTATACACCGCTTGGCAATACCACGCCGGATTATTACGGCGTCAATCGCCCTTCCTTCGCCGATCAATACAATGCGACATTGGTGGCGCTCGATGTGACGACGGGTCGGGAGAAATGGAAATTCCAGACCGTGCATCACGACATCTGGGACTATGATCTGCCGGCCCAACCGGTCCTGGTCGACCTGCCTGACGGCAATGGCGCCGCTGTGCCTGCTCTGCTGCAGACCACCAAACGCGGGCAGCTTTTTCTCCTCGACCGCCGAACCGGCACACCGCTTGCCGAAGTTCAGGAGAAGCCGGTGCCGCAGCAAGGCGGCGTGCCCGAAGAGAAACTCTCCCCGACGCAGCCCTACTCCGTCGGCATGCCGACAATCGGTGCGGAGCGCGTGACGGAGCAGACGGCCTGGGGCCTGACGATGTTCGATCAGCTGGCATGCCGCATCGCCTTCCGCAAGATGCGCTATGACGGCGATTTCACCCCGATCGGCACGCAATATGCAATCCAGCAGCCGGGAAATCTGGGTGGCCTCAATTGGGGAAGCGTATCGGTCGATCTGCCCAACAACAGGGTCTTCATGAACGATATCCGCGTCCCCAGTCTCTTTGCACTCATCCCACGCGAGGAGTATGTCGACTTTGCCCTCACCACGACTGCTCACGGCCCCTCCGCCCCGCAGCGCGGGACGCCTTACGCCATGGCCACCGAGATGTGGACATCGAGGCTCCGCGTTCCCTGCACGCAACCGCCCTTCGGCACCGTCACTGCAGTGGATCTGAAGACGCGCAAGATCGCATGGCAGGTTCCGGCCGGGACAGCCGAAGAACTCGGGCCGTTCAAGATCAAAACCAAGCTGCCTATGCCGATGGGACTGCCGAGCTACGCCGGCACGTCTGCGACCGCCGGCGGCGTCGTCTTCTTCGCCGGCTTCCAGGACTATTATATCCGTGCCTATGACGCTGAGAACGGTGCCGAGCTCTGGAGATACCCCCTGCCGGTCGGCTCGAGCGCAACACCCATGACCTACGTCTCACCGAAAACAGGCAAGCAATATGTCCTGATATCGGTTGGCGGCGCACCCTATTCGAAAGACGTCGGCGACTACGTCCTTGCCTTCTCTCTGAAAGACGGAGCTTAGCCGCGGATATCGCGTAAGCTTCACCGACTATCTTCAAGTCCAAGCAGCCGGCTACCGGACCGCTTCTTAGCGAAGGCAATCGGATTTGGCGGCGTTGCCGGTCACACTGTGTTATTTTGGTCCGACGAGGAATTGGGACTGACGAGCGTGACGCGAAAACTGGCGGCGATCCTGGTCGCAGATGTGGTCGGCTACAGCCGCCTCGCCGGTGCGGACGAGGATCGCATACTGGCGCGGCTGAGAACGCTGCGCAGCGACCTGGTCGATCCGACCATTGCCGTGCACAATGGCCGGGTCGTCAAGCGTACCGGTGACGGAAGCCTCATCGAGTTTCGCAGCGTCGTGGACGCCGTGCGCTGTGCGATCGAAGTGCAGACCGCCATGGTCGAGCGCAATACCGGCGTGTCGCCCGAGAATCGCATCGAGTTCCGGGTGGGGATCCATCTGGGAGATGTGGTCGAGGAGAACGACGGCGACTTGATGGGCGACGGCGTCAATATCGCCGCGCGGTTGGAGGGAATTGCCAAGCCCGGCGCCATCTGTCTTTCCGAAGACGCCTACCGCCAGGTGAAAGCGCGGCTCGATCTTGCCGTCACCGATCTCGGCAAAATTGAGCTCAAGAATATCGCTGAACCGATGCAGGTCTATTCGCTTCAGATCGGAACTCCGCGGCCGAACCCGGTACCACAGGTGCGGCCCGCAATCGACATGCCGTCAGTTCCGGCCGTTCCCGACAAGCCGTCCATCGCCGTACTGGCGTTCAACAACATGAGCGGCGATGCCGAACAGGAGTATTTCTCCGACGGTATCAGCGAGGACATCATCACCGATCTCTCGAAGCTGTCCGAATTGCACGTGATCGCCCGCAACTCATCCTTCGTCTACAAGAATGTAACAGCCTCCGTGCCTGAGATGGCCAAGGCGCTCGGCGTCCGCTATGTCCTCGAGGGCAGCGTTCGCAAGGCTGGCAACCGCGTGCGTGTCACGGCCCAATTGATCGACGCCAGCAACGGCGGACATATCTGGGCCAGCCGCTTCGATCGCGACCTCACCGACATTTTTGCGGTTCAGGATGAATTGACGCAGGAGATCGTGGCGGCGCTCAGGCTGAACCTCACGCATGGCGACCAGGATCGATTGGCCCAAGGGCGCGCACTCAATGTCGACGCTTACGAGTTGCTGTTGCGCGGCCGGGAACAGGCATCGGCCCATACCCGAACCGGAAATAGAGCCGCCCGCAGCCTGGCGGCCGACGCCATTGCCATCGATCCGCAATATGCGGCCGCCCAGGCACTCATTTCCTTCACCCACGTGCTGGACTACGTCAACGCCTGGAGCACCGATCCGGAAGGCTCGCTGCGGATCGGGATGGATCTCGCGCAGCAGGCCGTGGAAATGGCCGAGGAACAGCCCAACGGCCGCTTCGCACTGGGCATGGCTTGCATGTGGAACCGGGAACTGGACCGGGCGCAGGCGGAGGTGCAGCAGGGCCTCGCGCTACAGCCCAACTCCGCCGAGCTCCTGTTGCTGATGGCCCATATCCAGATATTCTCCGGCGATCCCGCCGGCGCCCTGGAAACACTCGATGCATCGATGCGGTTTGACCCGCACCATCCGGAAATTCTCTTCCAATTTCGCGCCGATGCGCACTTTTCTCTCGGCGAGTATGAACAAGCGATTGCAGCCATCGAGCAGCGGCTCCAACAAAACTCCCAGTCGGAGACCGCCTACGCCCTGCTTGCCTCATGTTATGGGCACCTCGACCGGCCGGAGGAGAGCCGGCAGGCCTGGAAAAAGGCACTCAGGATCAATCCTGATTTTTCTGTCGAGCGCCGCCGGCGGGTTCTTCCATTTCGAAACCCCGAGGACTTTAACCGCCGCGTGGAAGGACTACGTAAGGCAGGACTTACCGTGGCAGATCTTGGTCCATGCTGATGGAAACTGCCATCGAGCCGATACGGGCGACAGCGCATTCTATGGGCGGACGCGCGACAAGCCTCTCAGATCACGCCCTCTCCACGGGAGCTTTTGACCGGCAAACGTGATGCCGCTTTGGGCAACTTTAATGGCAACGGCACGGCACCTGCTGTAAGATATAGGTAGGGGAGCGGACACCCGGAAAGAGCTGTTATGGAGCGCCGTCTTGCAGCAGTCCTGATTGCGGATGTGGTCGGTTACAGCCGCATGAGCGAGATCGACGAAGAGGGAACGCGTATCCGCTTCCACAACGACCTCCACGAACTCTTCGAACCGAAGATCGCCACGCATCACGGCCGCCTGATCAAGACGATGGGCGACGGGATCCTGGTTGAGTTCCATAGCGTGGTGGATGCTTTGCGTTGCGCCGTCAAAATCCAGCAACAGAAGGCGGAACGCAATGCGGCCCTGCGGCCCGAGCAGCGGATGCTTTTTCGCATCGGCGTCAATCTCGGCGATGTCATTGTCGAAGGAGAGGACATTCATGGAGACGGCGTCAACATAGCGGCGCGGCTGGAGAGCCTTGCCCAGCCCGGCGGGATTTGCATATCCGGCACCGCATTCGATCACACGGTACACAAGGCTGAAGTCGGTTTTTCCTCTCTCGGCGAGCAGCAACTGAAGAACATAGCCGATCCGGTTCGCGTCTATCGTGTTCTGTTAGATCCCTCTGAGGCAGGCAAGGTCGTTGCCTCCCGTCGGCCGCGCCGCCGGGCGATCATCCTGGCCACGCTTGCAGCGGTGTTGATCGCGGCCACTGCGATTGTCTTCGCATGGCAATGGCCGTTTGTGCCCCAACGTCCATCTGTCGCGGTGCTTCCTTTCGCCAATTTGAGTAGCGACGCCGGCCAGGATTATTTCACCGATGGCATTACCGACAGCCTGATTGCCGATCTGACCATGCTTTCGGACCTTGACGTCATCGGTCATAATTCGGTGTTTGCATACAAAGGCAAGCCCCTCGTTTTGGCCGACATCGGACGCGATCTCGGCGTGCGTTTTGTCGTTGAGGGCAGCGTGCAACGGATCGGCGATCAAATCCGCGTCAATGCGCAATTGAGCGATGCCGCAAGCGGCGACCACTTGTGGGCCAATCGATTTAACCGCGCCGCGGCAGATGTCATGGCTGTGCAGGATGAGCTCAGTCGGCAGATCGCCGAAGCGCTCGGCTTGAAACTCACTCAATCCGAGGCGGAACGGATTACCCGTCCGCCGACCGCCAATCTCGAGGCATACGACTACTACCTTCGTGCCGAGCAGGCGACACGCACCGGCCGCCGTTCCCGGCTGCTCGAGGCACTGGCGCTCTTTGACAAGGCGGAGGCGCTCGACCCCGGTTTTGCAGAGGCCTTCGCAGCCGACGCGCACGCGACCGCTTATGTCTGGCGAAGCGCCTACGATGACGTTCTCCAGAGCGCGTTGGCGCGAAAAAGGGCCTACGAGAAGGCAAGTCGCGCGCTGGCGCTCGACCCGGTTCTTTCATCGCCATACGCCGTTCTTGCCGTCATGCAAGTCGTGGACCGCCGCTACGAGCAGGCGGTTGCCTCGGCGCAGCAGGCAGTGTCGCTTGGGTCTGCCGATGCCGAAGCTCATATGGCGTTGGCATACGTTCAACTGTTCTCCGGTAATCATGCCGAGGCCGGCGCGGCCGTCGAGACGGCGCTCAGGCACGATCCGAACCTCTCCGCCATCAATCGATACACGGCTGGCCTGGTGTTTTATTTGCAGCGCGACTACACGAAGGCCATCGACAGTTTCGAACGCGCGCGCGATGGTTCTCCGGGAAACGGCGATTTCGTTACCCCACTCGCTATGGCCTATGCCCGTGCCGGTCGCCTCGACGCCGCCCGTGCGACTGTCGCCGAAGGACTTCGCTTTCTGGCTGGGCGCGATTCCCTGGCGGGCTGGCATATCAGCAATGCCCATTTCCGCAACGAGCAGGATTTGGCGTTTATCCTCGATGCCCTACGCGAGGCCGGCCTGCCGGAATGGCCGTTCGGTTTCAAGGGCAATGAGCAGGAACGGCTGCACGGTGACGAAATCGCAAGCGCCGTCATGGGCAAACTCCTCCGGGGCAAGACCGAACCCTCGGGAAGCCCTGCACTCATGCAAATCGAACGTGACGGCAAGGCGGCCTTCCGCTCGGCGACGCAGATGATCACCGGAACGGTTTTCGTCAATGGCGACATGCTCTGCGAGCAAAGCGAAAACGCTTTTGGACGAGCCGATTGCGGACCGGTCTACAGACCTGCAAACTCGCCCGCTGAAACCAGCTATGCTTACGTGAACTCCACCAAGGTCTTCTATTTTTCGGCCGTCAAATAGCCGCGCTCCACCCGCGATCAGTGATACCGATCCCGTTCGAGATCGGCTGCGACCTTCGGCCAGTTTATATCGGCTTTCGGTACTGCTTCGGCCACATGAGCGGCAAACCCTTCCGCCGATCCCTTGTCGTAGATCAGGTAAAGCTTGCCGTCGATGATCTTGAATGCCTCTGGATCGACGTTGATCGTCACCGATCCGAGAGCCACCTCGCCCGCGCAGTAGCCGCCATACTGAGGCGCATATTTGATCGGCTCGCTGATGAACATTTCACGGTGTTTGGCATTGGCAAAAAGCCACGGCGTCCCCAGCCATTCGTGGGAGAATTCCTCGGAGCCCTTCACCGCTTTGCCTTCGGTGAAATAGGCGACGGGGTCATATCCCATGATTGCCACCCCGCCGAAGTACCCCGTGTTAACCGAGTCGTCGGCGAAAGCCCGCGATCCACCGACAGCTGCCAAAGCCACAACGAACACCGCCACAGAGCGACCAATTCCTCGCGCACCGCTTCTGGTCCCTGCATGCATCTGTGCCTCCTATTCAATCGTGGATTTCCATGCACTTCGCGTATTCTTTCTCGCCGATGCGGCTGGCCGGAGGGCAAGGCGCACCATGCCGCTTGAACAGTCGCACGATGTCCGAGTTGCCCTTCCAGATCGCTCGCGTGATTGGCGTGTAGCCGTGAACCTCCGCACGACCGACGTCAGCCCCCTCAGCGAGAAGAAACGTGGCGAGAGCGACGTGGTTTTCCTCACCGGCGACCATCAGCGGTGTCACGCCCGCTTTATTGGCCGCGTCGTCGAGCGTCGCGCCATGGTGGAGAAGCAGTTTGCTGATCGGCAAGCTGCCGGAAAAGGCCGCGGCATGAAGCGGCGTAAAGCCGCCTGAATTCCGAGCCATGACATCGGCGCCTTTGCCGATCAGCAATTCGGCTATGGCGAGCTGGGCTCCGAGCGCGGCATTGATGAGAGGTGTTGCCTGATCGCGTGTCCGGCTGTCGACTTCGGCACCGGTAGCCAGAACCTGCTCGACGACGGCGGTGTTTCCAGTGGCAACGGCATCGAACAAGGGGCTCCCCGCAGCGGCCACCGTCGCTGTGAAAATCAACGCCACCGATGCAAGCAGCCCACGCATGGCCCAGCTCCCGAAGGTTGCCAAGGAAAATAGCACAAGCCGCGGGTTTTGGGTAGGCATCGAGGACTGTAGGAGGTTGAATTCCCCTGCATCAAGCTATCGGCAACGCGCCAGCCGACAGGATGCAAAAATCTATCGTGACCACCGGGCGATGATTTCGTCGGTATTTGCCAGCGCCTTGCGGACTGCGTTGCGCGCCATGTTCGGTCGCTGCAGTCGAATGCTTTTCTCAATATTTTCATGAAGTTTCAGCGCGTACCGCAAATTGTCTTCCTCCCGCGTCACATGGGCGAAGAGGTGGTTCAGCGCCGATTCGATCAAGACGCCGAGCGGTACCAGCAGATCATTTCCCGAGGCGCGCAAGATCGCGATGTGAAATCGCGTATCGGATTCTGTTCGCTGTTGGAGCGATGTCGCCTGATCCATGTCATGCAGGGCCTGACTGATCTCATCCATCTGCTCCTCAGTCCGGCGCTCCGCAGCAAGTGCCGTCGCTTCCGGCTCGATCATATGTCTGAGTTCTTGCACGGCCCTCAGAAACGACTCGCGATCGGGAGATGCGGCGTACCAGCCCAAGACATCTCGATCCAGCAGGTTCCAACGCTCCCTGGGTTCGACCCAACTGCCGATTTTGGGGCGAGAAGAAAGCAGGCCCTTGGCCATCAGCATCTTGATCGCTTCGCGCACCGCCGATCGGCTGACGTCAAAGACTTCCGACCATTTTGCCTCATTTGGCAGAATCGTGCCCGGCGGATAGTCGCCGCGCACGATTCGCAGACCGATCTCGCCTGCTAAAGACACATGAACACTCGCCCCAGTCATGCGGGGAGAATTTGGGCGCCTTGTGGTGGCCGAGCGGTCAACCGTCACCACCTCGACCGCAGCCGTTGGCTTTCCCGATTTTTTGTCAG
Source organism: Rhizobium sp. WYCCWR 11152 (assembly GCF_013087615.1). Taxonomy (NCBI): domain Bacteria; kingdom Pseudomonadati; phylum Pseudomonadota; class Alphaproteobacteria; order Hyphomicrobiales; family Rhizobiaceae; genus Rhizobium; species Rhizobium sp. WYCCWR 11152. Next base: position 794,640 of record NZ_JABFCP010000006.1, read on the forward strand.
GCATTTATTTCTACTGCCTCAGCATTCTTTCGACTGTCTGCACGTATGATCAAAACAATCGTAATAACGAGGAAGTCGCCTGCGATTGACGCCGGCACAAAGCGCGGAATTCAGGGCGCGTCAAGCCCAGCGGATCTCTCGATCCGTCTCTTAAGGACAGTCGGCGCACCCTTGAACCGGGTGCGCCAAACCGTGAACCTACTTTTGAATGCAGGTGTCGACTGTATCCTTTGTGCACTCATCGAGCCCGGTGAAGACCGGATCTTCAACCGGCTTGCCGGCAATCAGATCCATCATCACCGACGGTGCCTTGTAGCCCATCTCGAACGGTCGTTGGCCAACGAGCGCCGTCACCAGTCCTTCCTTCGCAATGGCGACCTCGTCGCCGATCGTGTCGGCGGCACCAATGACGAAATCGTTGCTGGCGATCTTGTCGGCCAGCGGCTTGAACAGGTCGCGATAGGGTTGCGGTGCACCGAACAATGGCCAGCCACCCATAATGCCGAATGCGTCCAAATCGGGATTGGCCGCGAGGATATCGGTCATTGCCTGAACGCCCTTGGCACCGTCGTCATTGGTGAACACCGGGCAACCGGCGACCTCGGTCCAGCCACCCTCGCCTTTCAGCTCGGTCAAGCCTTTCTGGCCAGTAAGCGTGTCGCGCATTCCTTGTGCGCGGCGTAGAATATTGTCCGCTCCCGGATTGCCTTCGATCGTGCAGATCTTGCCGCCCTTCGGCTTGCCCTTCTTGATGTATTCGCCGATGCGGGCGCCCATCAGATAGTTGTCGGTGCCGAGATAGGTCTTGCGCAACGCTGCATCCTCGGCGGCAAGATCGGCATCAAGCGTCATCACCGGAACCGTCGGATTGGCCGTCTTCAGGGTCTGGGCAATGAGCTTTGCATTTGACGGCGAGATTGCGATTGCAGCCGTGTCTGCCTTGCCCAACATATCCTGAACGATCTGCGCTTCGCCGGCTTCATCGGATGTCGATGCCGGACCGGTGTAGAAGCATTCGTATTCCGCCGTGGGGTTCTCCTTGTTCCATTTCTGGCAACCTTGATTGATTGCTTCGAAGAACGGATTGTCGAGGCCCTTGACGACGATGACGAGTTGCTTCTTGGCCAAGGCCTGCCCGGCGGTCAGTGCTAAAACTGCGGCTGTAAGTAGTAATGCCTTCCTCATAGTTTCCTCCCTTGAAACAGACGGACACCGCGTGCCCGCCATACGAAATCAACCCGGATACCAGACGATGCGAGGCTCCTCCTTTGAACGCTCGTATTGCCAGGCCGAGTTGATAAGCATTTCGAGATCGTAGTTTGGCTGCCAATCCAGCAGGTATTTGGCCTTGCTGTTGTCCATCCAATTGGAATGGAAGCGGCTCGGTATGTCGACAGAGCCGAAATTGCGCGTGCGCAAGAGATAGCCGGCGACTTCAGCATAGTCGACGGGGCGATCCATGCAGATATTGAAGAGCTGCCGCTCCGCCCGCGGGTTGTCGATCGCTGCCAGTATTGCCGAAACAAGGTCGTCGACATGAACGAAGTTGCGTTTCAGCGCACGACCGTCAGCATCGAGCAGCAGCGGCACCGTACCCATCGCCGCATAACGCCGCGCCGCGTCTTCCGGAACGAGCGTCTTCCAGTCCGGACCGCCAAAGACGTCGTCTCCAAAAGACAGCGAATACTTGAAATCGTCCTTTTCCATGATCCAGGGCGCGCGCAGACAACAGCCATTGAGGCCATACTGAATGCCAAACTGCTCCAGCATGACCTCTTCCAGGACTTTGGAGAGCGCATAGCTTCCCGGATAGGCACAATGGCGGGCGTTCTCGGTGATCGGGCCGTCGTGCCGATAGTGGAAATGTCCCACACCCGCATCACCACCGATCAGGATGAACTGGCGTGCGGTGACGCTCGTACGGAACTCCTCGAGCAGCCAAAAGAGACCTTTGACCGTGACATCCATGATGTCTTCAGGCGTTTCCTTGCATGTGGCGAGATGCACGACATGGGTAACGTCATCCAGCGCCTTTGCCACGACATCGCGATCGGCGATCGAGCCTTGGAAGACATCGACACGGTCGGTCGCCTCGTACAAACGATTATGACAAAGCGCACGAATACGGGCTTTGGAAAATCTCGGATCGTCAAGCAGCCCAGCAATGAAGCGCCGCCCGACCTTGCCCGTAGCACCGGTCACAAGGATCAGCATGCTCTTTCTCCCCCATTGATAGCTAATATCCGGGCGCCACTTTCGTCAAATGATATTTGTCTGACAAAACAGATTTTTGCGACAATAAGGTCAATGGCCGGGACAATGAGTTGACGCTGTCGCAGGGTTTTGCGTAAATGCTCCCAATCGCTTTTCCTGGGAGGGTATTGGAAAAGCGAATTCGCCGGAGCCTTGCATCGAAGACATGCAGGGTGCGGTGCGATGGATAGCCCGCAGGTTTTGGGAGGCGAGGAGGCTGGTGGCGGTTCTTGAGCTCAGCAATATTTCCAAACATTTCGGTGCCATCCAGGCAGTCAACGATGTTTCGTTTTCGCTCGAAGCCGGGCAGGTTGTCGGCCTGATGGGCGATAACGGCGCTGGCAAGTCCACCCTGGTGAAGATGATTGCCGGCAACTTCCGGCCGAGCCATGGAACCATGCGCCTCGACGGCGCCGATCTCGTGCTTCATCGGCCGAAGGAAGCGCGCCAGCATGGCATTGAGATCGTTCACCAGGACTTGGCGCTCTGCAACAATCTGACGGCGGCAGCGAACGTGTTCCTCGGACGAGAATTGCGCCGCGGCGTATGGCCTCTTCGCATCCTCGACCACAAGGCCATGTACAAGCGCGCCGGCGAGATATTTCGCGAGCTCAAATCCGAGACGCGGGCGCGCGATCTCGTCAAGCAAATGTCAGGTGGCCAGCGCCAAGCGGTCGCGATCGGCCGCACGATGCTGTCTGAAGCGAAAATCGTATTGATGGACGAGCCGACCGCAGCCATTTCCGTGCGCCAGGTCGCTGAGGTTCTGAATCTTATCCGCCAATTGCGGGACCGGGGCATTGTCGTTGTCCTGATCAGCCACCGCATGCCCGACGTCTTTTCGGTCGCCGACCGTGTGATCGTGATGCGGCGAGGCAGAAAAGTAGCCGACAAGCAGATTGCGGCAAGTTCGCCGGAGGAAGTGACGGGACTGATTACCGGCGCCATCGAACAGGTGTGATCGATGCTATCCGTTGCAACAGGAAGGAAGAAGGTCGACGATGGCGATTACACTTGACCAAACGATCGGACAGAAGCAACGGAGCTGGCTTGCAACGATCATGAGCGGCCAGACATTCTGGGTGCTGATTGCAGTCATTCTAGCCTGCATTTTTCTGTCGATGGCAACGGACTCCTTTGCCACGGCGAAGAACATCTACAACATCACCCGCAACGTCACCTTCGTCGCAATTATCGCGCTGGGCATGACGCTGGTCATCATCACCGGCGGCATTGATTTGTCCGTTGGCTCCGTACTTTGCCTGTGCAGCATGGTGCTGGCGGTCGTCATGCATGCGGGATACAGTATTGAAGTCGGCATCGCCGCCTCGATCGGTACGGCTCTGTTGGTCGGAGCTTTCAACGGCGTCTTGATTGCCTATCTCGGCTTCCCACCTTTCGTCGTCACGCTCGGGATGCTGTCGATTGCGCGCAGCCTTGCGATGGTTGCATCGAACAACACTGTGGTTTTTGAGTTCGGACCTGATCACGACAAACTATTGGCGCTGGGTGGCGGCGCCTGGGTTTTTGGCATCGCCAATCCAGTGCTTTACATGGTCGTGCTGGCACTTATTACCGGTTTCGTGCTGCGCTGGACCAAGTTCGGCCGCTATGTCTTTGCGATCGGCGGCAATGAGCACGCCGCGACACTGACAGGCGTTCCCGTGCCGAGGATCAAGGTCATCGTCTATATGATTTCTGCCCTCTCGGCGGGGGTTGCCGGCATCATTCAAACCGGTTGGCTCGGCGCCGTCACCACAAATATCGGCGCCGGGATGGAACTTCAGGTCATTGCCGCTGCGGTTATCGGCGGCGCCAATCTGGCCGGCGGCGTCGGCACCGCCTTTGGAGCCTTGGTCGGCGCCGCACTCATCGAAATCATCCGCAACAGTCTTGGCCTGCTTGGCATCAACGCGTTCTGGCAGGGCTGCTTTATCGGTGGGGCAATCGTGCTCGCCGTCCTTTTCGACCGACTTCGCAACTTGCGGCAGGGCGAGTAGACGAACCCCGCTCTTAAGAGATTTCTGCGGCTCGCGCCCTCGCCAGGAGCGGCCGTACGTTCAAGCAGTCCGGCCTTGTTCAGTCCGCTTTATTGTTTGCCCGTTGCCATTGAAAAAGTGCACCTTCGAGCCATCGGCGGTGAGCCCTATTTGGATTCCCGCCTTCATGTCACCACCGTCGTGCAGGACGAGGCAATCATGCCCAGCCGGCAGCTTGACGTGAAGCAGTGTTACCGCCCCGGTATATTCACAAAGCCCGACGGTTCCGCGCAGCGTCCCCTCTCGAGGCTCCACGACGCTCAGATGCTCCGGCCTTATCCCGATGGTCTCGACGGCGGTATCCGCTGCCGTTGCGCCTGTCAGCAAAGGCGCGATATCCGAAGGCAGCAGATTCATTTTTGGGCTTCCGATGAATTGCGCCACGAAGATATTTGCCGGCCGCTCGTATAATTCCCGGGGGGAGCCGACCTGCTCGACACGGCCATCGCGCAGAACGACGATCTTGTCAGCGAGCGTCATCGCTTCGATCTGGTCGTGCGTTACATAGATCATCGTCGTGGAGAGCCGCTTATGCAGTGCGGCGATTTCAGAGCGCATGTGCACGCGCAATTCTGCATCGAGGTTCGACAGCGGTTCGTCGAAAAGGAAGACATCGGGATTTCCGACGATGGCGCGGCCGATCGCGACGCGCTGCCGCTGACCGCCGGAAAGCTCACGGGGGTAGCGATCGAGCAATGCTTCGAGCTTCAGCGTGGCGCTTGCTTCATCGACGCGCTTCTGACGCTCCTGTGCCGGAACTTTGCGGACCTTCAGCCCGAAGTCCATGTTGTCCCTGACGGTCAGGTGCGGATAGAGGGCATAGGATTGGAAGACCATGGCAACACCACGTTTCGAAGCCGGCACTTCGTTGACCACCCGGCCGCCAATCGCAAGTTCACCGCCGCTGAGATATTCCAGCCCCGAAATCAGCCGCAGCAAGGTGGACTTGCCACAGCCTGACGGACCGACGAATACGACGAACTCGCCCGGATCGATCCTGAGATCGACGCCGCGGATGACCTCAACGGCGCCGAAGCGTTTCTCGATGCCTTTAAGCGATACACTGCTCATGAACGAAAATTCCTCATCCCTTCACGCCCGATAGCGCAAAACTTTCGATGATCTGCCGCTGGGCGATCAGATAGACGATCAGGATCGGCACCACGGCAAGGCTGGTAGCGGCAAGCTGGAGGTTCCACAGCGGCAAGCCGTAGCTGTCGTTGAAGTTCGACAAGGCCAAAGGCAGCGTGAACATGTCGAGCGAGCTCAGAAAGATCAGCGGCTCCAGGAACAGGTTCCACGAGAACAGAAAGGTGATGATGGAAACCGCAGCCAGGGCCGGACGCGCCATCGGCAGCGCTATCTTCCACCAAACGCCGAAACGTGAGAGGCCGTCCATCTTGCCGGCTTCTTCCAGCTCCTTGGGCAGGGCCAAGAAATACTGGCGCATCAGGAACGTTGCCATCACCCCATGAGGGCCGAAGGTGGGCAGCAGGATCAACGGCCAGTGCGTATCCACCAATCCAAACCAACGCATCAGGAAGAAGTTCGGAATGATCGTCACCTCCTCCGGCACCATGAGCGCCGAGATCAGAAAAAGCATCAGCAGCCCGGCACCGGCAAACCGCATGCGCGCCAGCGCATAGCCGGCCAGGGACGAGATGACGAGGGTGAGCGCCGTCACCACGATCGCGATGTAAAGCGAGTTGAAATACTGCCGCGCGAACGGCTGGTATGTGAACACCTCGACGAAATTCTGCCAGCGCCAGACGCGCGGAATAAGCGTCGGCGCGCCGAATATCTCGGTCACGCTCTTGAAGCCCGCAGACACCATCCAAACGAATGGGAAAACAAAAGGAATGGCGGCGATCAAGAGTGCGATCGTCCAGCACGTGCGGTAGAGGATCTGGACTTGGCGCTGGGTCACTCCGATCCCTTTCTCCGCAGCATCACTTGTACCAGGGTCAGCGCCATGATCATCACGAACATGATCATGGCGAGCGCCGAGGCATAGCCGACATTGAAGAACTTGAAGCCCTGCTGGTAAATGTAGAAGGCAAGCACAAGGGTGCCGTTTTCCGGGCCGCCGCCGGTCATCTGGTATATGTGATCGAAGACCTTGAAAGAGCCGATTGTCGTGATGACCATGATGACCAGCGTGGTCGGCGCCAGCAACGGCCAGGTGATCATGCTGAAGATCTGTCGGCGTGAGGCGCCCTCCAGGCGCGCTGCCTCTTCATAGTCCCGCGGGATCGCCTGCAGCGCCGCAATGTAGAGGATCATGTTGAGGCCGACCATCTTGATGACGCGGGTGACGATGACCGCCGCCATGGCCCAGCTCGGTTCACGCAGCCAGTTTGGACCGGTGATCCCGACCAGCGCCAGCACCTGGTTGATGAAACCGCCTTCCCCCTGCAGCAGAAATTTCCAGACGATCGCCCAGGCGATGGCCGAGGTGATGACAGGGGCGAAAAATACCGTGCGAAAGAACACGACCCCGAAGAACGGCCGGGAAAGGGCGAGCGCCAAGGCGAGCGCGAGCGCCATGTTGAGCGGCACGAGACCGATCGCGAAAATAACCGAATTGCGTACCACAAGCCAAAAGTCAGGGTTTTCGAGCAGCGCATTCTGAAAATTGGCAAGGCCTACGAAGGTGGCCTGCTGGCTGAGCAGGTTCCATTCGGTCATTGAATAATAGACCACTGCGCAGAGCGGACCGAGGAAGAAGAGAAGGAAGCCGATGAAGGTGGGACTGACGAACAGCCACGCCTCCATCATCTCTCTCATCTTCAACGTCAGCCAGGTCTTATGGCCGGTTCGAATGGAGTTATGAACGGTATCGGCCATCTTCGTTCTGATCAAAGCAGCGGCTGGATTGCCGCGCAGATGCCCTTGATGGCGGCATCGACATCGGCATCCGGCTTCCACATGGCATCGACGCGAGGCGCCATGGCGGCAAGGATCTGGGGCGCTTTTTCGTTGGCCGAGACCACCCGGCCCTTTTCTATCGCGGCAGCCACATTCTTCATCATCTCGGGCGGCACGAGCTTGTTGCCGTTGATGAATGCATCGGCCTGCAGAACGCTCTTGCGGGCCGGCGGGAAGAACTGCGCCATGGTGGCGACATTTTCCTTGTTGGTCATATGCGCTACGAATTCCGCGGCGATTTCCGTATTCTTGCCTTGGGCGAACACAACAAGACCGGCCTGGCCGATAACGGGTGACTCACCACCGGGGCCGGTGGGCAATGGTGCGATGCCCCACTTGAAGCCGGCTTCCGCCATCTTCGAAGCACGGGAAATCTGGTTGACCGTCATCGCCGAGTTGCCGGAGAAGTAATCGCCCTGTTCGCCCGGCGGAACGATGGACTTGTCCTTGAAGACCATGTCATGCAGCTGCTTGACCGCCTTGACCGCTTCGGGCTTGTCGAAGCCGCATTCCTTGTTCGACCAGATATCGCCACCATAGGCGCGGATTGGCGGCAGAAGGGCATGGGTCATGCGAGAGGCATAGCCTTCGCCATCCTTGAACTCGAAGCCCCATTTGCCGGGATTGGCTTGCGCGAGCTTCTTGGAGACTTCCTGGAACTTGTCCATGTTCCATTCGCCCTTGGCGGCAAGCGTCAGCGGGTCTTCGAGCCCAGCTTTGTCGAACATGTCCTTGTTGTAGTAGATCATGAAAGGCGAGGTGGAGAACGGAATGCCGTACACCGTTTCGTCCTTCTGCCAGAGGCCCATGGCCGGCTTCGAGAAATCGTCGAAATCATAGCCTTCCGCCGCCTTGAGCGTCGGGCCGAGATCCTTCAGAAGATTGGCGTTTTCGAAAGCCGGCGCGGCATCCTCCATCATCCAGGCTATGTCGGGAGCATTGCCGCCGGCGATCTGGAAGGTCAGTTTCTGCGTGTAGTCGTTGACCGGCACGGTCTCGAACTTCACATTGACGTCGGGATGTGTGGCTTTGAAGCTCTCCGCAATGCCATTCAGCATCTTCAGATGAGCCTCGCTCCCGGTCCAGACCGTCATGCGGAGATCCGTCGCGAAGACGGCAGACGTCGATATGCACAATGTCAACGCGGATGCTGCGATACCTGCTAATGCGGCCTTCATGGTTTCCTCCCTTTTTGGTCGTCGGCAGTCAGCCTTCACCGACTGAATGCAAACGGCATTCGCCTGGAATTTTGGCTGCAAGCTGCGGCGGATGGTTCCGCCGCATGATCTCGAAAACCTTGCCGCAGGCCGCTCACCCGGCAGCGTGCGGAAGGCTCCCGGGCGCGTCTCCGATCGACCATCCTCCGTCGACCGGAATATTTGCACCCGTAATGTAGCTGGCAGCATCGCTGCACAAAAAAACAAACGCCCCAACCAGGTCCTGCGGCTGGCCCGGCCTGCCCACAGGGATCTTGGCGGCAACCGCTTCGCGGAACGCCGGGTCGCCGTAGCGCGCGGCATTGGCTTCGATCTCGATCGCACCCGGCGAAACCACATTCAGCGTGACGCCGCGATGGCCGGTTTCGCGCGCAATCGACCTGATCGCAGTCAACTGCGCCGCCTTGAGCGACGCATAAACAACCGTTTCCGCCCGCGGCCGCACCGCCATGACACTGCCTGTGGCGACGACCCTGCCCCAGCCCCGCTCGGCCATCGGTGGAACCAGCTTTGCCGTCAGCGTCAGCAGCGCCGAGAAATTCGATGCCACATGGGCGTTGACATGCGCCTCATCCAATTCCTGCCAGGGCCGCCGATGTTCGATGGCGGCATTGGCAATGAGGATATCGATCGGGCCGTATGTTTTGAGCACTTCATCGGCAAAAGCCCGCGTCGCACGCCCGTCGGTGAAGTCTGCTTCCAGTACCGGCGCTGTGCCGCCTGTCGCCCGGACGACCTCGCTCGCGCCCGTCTCATTACCGAAATGATGCAGGATCAGTTCCGCTCCATGCTCCGCAAGGCCAAGCGCAACAGCCCGGCCGATGCCGGAACTGGCACCGGTTACCAGCACGCGCCGGCCTTTCAGTGAGAAGCGCGCGGCGCTCATCGCTCGGCATCTTTCAACTTGTCGGCCACCTCGAGCGAGGCAATGTCGGCAGCTTCGAAATGCTCCCGGATTTTTTGCTCGGCGAGGTCGGCATTACCAACTGCAATTGCGTCGTAGATCGCCTGATGCCGGTCAATCGTTGCCCGCCAGTCAGCGTCACTGCGATTGGCGCGACGTGAAAACAATTCCGACACCTCGCGCTGCACGGAACGCATGCTCTCCATGTGCACGCGGATCATGTAATTGCCAGTCGTCACGGCAAGGCCAAGGTGAAACAGGATATCGGCGGCGGTAAAGCCGGAAGGCTCCTGCACGGAAGCCAGCATGCCCGCCAGGCCCTGCCGCATGATCTCCAGACCTTCCGGATCGCGACGTTCGGCGGCGAGCCGGGCAATTCCCGTCTCGACGACGCGGCGCATTTCATTGGCTTCGCGCAGCCGCTTGAGACTGGAACGCACCGCGTAGCCGTAGATTTTGTCCATCGAGTCGCCGCTAAGCGCCTTGGCGCGGGCAACCTTGCCTTGTTGGGTGAAGATCAACCCGGCTGCCGTCAGCTGGCGAAGCGCCTCACGGGCAATCGGCTTCGAGACACCGAACTCCCTGGCGATCTCCCCTTCGGGCGGCAACGGCTCGCCAGGCGAGATGCGCCCATCAAAGAGCGCGGCGGCAATCGCATCGGACACCCCATCCGCCAACCGCGAAGGGTTCGGCGGCTTGGAGGTGAAAACGGGTTTCCTTTCGGGAATTTCGGTCATTTCGATCCTCATATTCACAAAGCTAACATGCAGTTTCCAACTTAGCAACTAGGTTTATCAGTTGCCAAGTCACCAACATCTAGCTAGGAATAACAGACGCGCCCCAAAGCAGCGAGCAAAACCAAGAGCAGCGAGCAAAACATTGGGAACGAAAGAGCCGATGGATTCTGTGCAACATTCTGCCGGACAGGCGATCCTCATTTCAGATGTCATCGCCCATCCGCTCAACCAGACGCTGCCCAAACCGACCGTCACGTCCTGGGGCACCTATCACAAGGTCTCGATGCTTCTCGTCGAGGTGCGCACCGATGCCGTCGGCGTCGGTGAGGTGCTGGCCCGGTTTTCGCCCAAGGCCTATGCGGAACTGATCGAAACCTCTTTAAAACCACGGCTGATCGGACAGGACGCACGCAACATCGGCGCGCTCTGGCAATCCATGCGGCGCTCGCTGTCAGGCCGGGCCGGCGGCATGCTGATCGAGGCGATCGCTGGCGTCGACATTGCGCTGTGGGACATCATGGGCAAGGCCGCGGGCATGCCGATCGCCAAGCTGCTTGGCGGCATCGGCCGGGAAACGATCGACGTCTATGCCGCCGCCGTAAACTGGGTCGACGATGCTGAGGCGGATCGGGAACTGGAGCGCTATATCGGTGAGGGATTCCCGCGCATCAAAGTCAAGATGGCCAATCCCGTCAAGGAAGCCTGCCGGCGTATCGAACGGCTGCGCAAACGCGCAGGCGACGATATCGAGCTCTGTGTCGACGCCAACTGGGCCTATGATCTGGACCAGGCGATCGAAGTCGGCAGGGCACTTTCGGCCAACGGTTACTTCTGGTTCGAGGAGCCGCTGGCGCCGGAAAACGAGCAAGGCTACCAAGAACTGCGCAAACGCTGCGACGTGCCGCTCGCAGCCGGAGAGAGCAACTTTACCGCCGATCAGACGCAGCGTCTCGTCGCCAACCGCACCCTTTCAATCCTGCAGCCAGATGTCGCCCGTGCCGGCGGCATATCCGAAACACGGCGCATGGCCGACTATGCCGCCCTTCATGATGTGGCCTACGCCCCGCATATCGGCATGTCCGGCATTATCTGCGAGACGGCCAGCGCGCATCTTGCGGCCGCCCTTCCGAATTTCCGGGTGATGGAATGCGATCTTAGCCCCTTCAAGCGCGACCTGGCCGATCTGGCGCCAGGCTGCCTGCGCCAGAAGAATGGCCAGCTCGACGTGCCGACACGGCCGGGTCTCGGCATCGAAATCGATTGGGAAGCCGTCAAACGGCTCCGCATACAGTGAGGTCAACGCCACAATGACGACATCAGCCCCCTCTTCCACAGCCGACATGATGGAAGCCATGAGGCTCGGCATGCTTCGCGCGGATCCGGCGCTCAGCCGTTTCGATCCTCTGCCGCGTATCCTGTCCTTTGACGATTTTTCGCGCGGGCATTGCGGCTGGTCACAGTTGGTCGGCAATTACGAGGACAGCCTCGACGTCATGCTGCCGGGCTTTGCCCAGCACTCGAGCGCCATGCTCTCAACGCTCGGACATTGGGATGCAGGATCCCACGGCGGCATGGATTCGTCCTATGCGCTAAAGATCGCCACGAAGGCAAAACCGGGTGCCCAGAACGTTGCAATCAAGCGTCACACCTTCCGCAAGCGCGGGCCGATCCGTTTCGAGATTTTTTTCACGTTCAAGCCGGAGGCGACGGAACTGAAACTATCGGAAACCGACGTGCGATCGATCGGCTTCCTGTTCGACCTGCAATGCGGCGATCGGGACGGAGACGGCGAGCGGGTTATGCCACATCTGCGCTTTCTCAATGCACTCGACGGCAAGCACCTGCAGAAATGGCAGTACAAACGTGAGACCACGGTCTTCACCGCCATTGGCCGGGAAGACAAGACCGTAAGCCACTATCACCTGGCGCCCGAGGGCTGGCTGGACCTGCCGGATGGTGAACAACGGCTCTGCTACAATGAGATCCCGACGAAGGTGAACTGGAGCTATATGCGTTTCGATTTCGACCTCGCCTCCATGAAGGCCACTGGCTTGCAGTGCAACGACCGGAATTTCGACGTATCCGGCTTCGAGTCGATCCGGATTCCGGCGATGAAAAACCTCTGGTGCATGCTGAACTTCTGCCTGTTCGCCGAGACGGATGTCGCCAAGCGCGCGTTTCTCTACGTCGATTCTATCTGTATTTCAGGGGATTTTTGATGCTTCCCGAAAACATCACGGCGGTGATAACCCGCAATGAGTGCTGGAGCGGCGACGCCGCGAGCGAACCCTATGAGGCCGGCTGGGCGCATGAAGCCGTGTTCTTTATTCGGGCATTGAAGCCCCCCGTCGGCGCTGCACCCAAGGGCTGGGTGGAAATCTCGCCTGACGGCATGCACTGGGTTCGAGAAGGAACGGAATTCGCCATGCCCGGCGAACAGGACGGCGTTGCCGTCGCCCGGCTCAACGCCTTCGGCAATTGGCTGCGCGTTGCAACCCACTTTGCCGATGGCGCCGAATGCACCGTGCTGGTGACCCTTCATCTGAAGGCTTGATTTGAGAAACGCGGGTATCGCTTCCCCGCTTTCTCCTTCCGTCAACCAAGATAGGCACCCTGGGCCAAAAGTTCCCTACGCAAATCCGCATAGTCGACATGCCGCGGGCTGGCCCTGTTGCCGATCGAAAGTGCTGCGGCAACACCGGCCGCCTGGCCGAGCGCAAAACAGGGCGGCATGACGCGAATGGCGCTGAGCGCCTCATGCGTCGCCGAGACCGCGCGGCCGGACACCAACAGGCCCTCATGAACGCGCGGCAGCATGACCCGGTAAGGTATCTGGTAGATATTGGCGGCATCGAGCCCCGCGCCACCGGTACCACCGCCCGAGCCTGTGGGGTCGTGAATATCGAGCGGATAGCCGCACAACGCCACGACATCTTCGAAGGCGCGGCCGGAATGCAAATCTTGCAGCGTCAATTCGTAGGCGCCGTCGATCCGTCGGGTTTCCCGCACGCCGATCTGGGTTGCCGTGTCCCGCAGTTCCACCTGTTCGAAGCCCGGCAGATTGCCGCGAAAGAAATCGAGCAGCGCCACGGTCTGCTCCCGGCCTTCGACCTCGGCAAGCGAGAGCTCAAGGGCGTCAGCCCCATTGCGGCGCAACACGCGGCCGGTATTGATGCGCCAGACGCCCGGTTCCATGGTCCTGTAAAGGCCGATGCCGCGGCGAGGCGCGGGAAAGCGGCCCTCTGCCGTCGCCTTGGCGACGATCGAGGCGAAAGGCCGAAAATCCTGCGGATGCGCGCGAATATAATCCTCCACCACCTGGTCATCGACGTTCTGCACGCGGAAGAACAGCGTCTGCGGCTGGGAAAGGCCGTCGCTTTCCCGCCCCTGACGGGTATGGACGCCGGCATAATGGGCGACATCGCCGTCAGCCGAGCAATCGACGACGACCTTGGCACGAACGCTCCTCAGCCCACCCTTGCCGGCGCAAACAACACCGAGCACCCGGGGATTGTCCGCATCATGGTCATCGACGATGGCATCGACGACCATGGTGTGCAGCAACAATTCCACGCCCGCCTCGACGCACATGCGCTGCGCCGCGACCTTCGCCGCCTCAGGCTGGAAAGGGGTCACCTTGTCGTGGCCGTAGACGATGAAGCCGCAATAGGCCGAACCTGCCGGGATCGTACTCGGATGCAGCGCGCCGCCGAGCGCCATCATCCGCTGAACGAATTCTTCGTAGATGCCGCGGATCAGTTGCTGGCTGCCGTCGAGCGAATAGGAGGTCATGCAGGGGCCGACGAGGCCCGCCGTGAGATTGCCACCAAGGAAGCCGTAGCGCTCCACAAGGCGTACCCGCACGCCAAGACGTGCCGCCGCCACCGCGGCCGATAATCCCGATGGTCCGCCCCCGATGACGAGCACATCGACATCATCGAGTTCGGGAATATCGGCCGAATAGGCGTAACGGCGAGCTGTCTGCTGCATAGTTTTATCCCCTCCCCGGCCTAGAGCATGATGCCGAAAAGTGTGCGCGGTTTTCGGACGACATCATGCTCTATTTCCTTGATTTAGATCAGGATTCAGATTTCAGGCCGATCCGGCCCAAAATCATCCTGATCTAGCGGAACATCGATCCGCCATCGACATCGAGCGCAGCACCGTAGGTAAAGCTGGCAGCATCCGAGCACAGGAACATGATTGCCGCCGCCATATCCTCCGGCCGCCCCATGCGCCGCATCGGCAGATTGCCGGCGATGCGGTCCTTCAGTGACTGGTCGATATGGGAGTGCATCGGGGAATCCGTCGGCCCGGGGTTCAGCGCGTTGATGCGGATCTTCTTGCCCGCAAGTTCACGCGCCACTGACTTGACCATCGACAAGGTCCCGGCCTTCGATGCCGCATAGGCGGTATCGGCAATCAGCCCGCCGCCGCCATGCACGCCAGCATCCGAGGCGATACAGACGATGTTGCCGCCATCGGGATTGTCGAGCATGCGTTTGACTGCGCCCTGCACGACGAAGAAGGTGCCGAGCAGATTGACATCGAGCACGCGGTGCCAATGCGCCCGATCCTGCTCGAATATACGCTTGGCTGTGATGATCGCTGCACATGTCACGACGTTATCGAGACGCGCGAGATTGGCGTCGCAATAATCGAAGGCTTTGTCGATGCTCTCCTGATCGCTGACATCCACCGTCACGGTGTGAACAGCCGCGCCGCCATTGCGCAGCTCCGCACCGTAGCGCTTCAGCCCCGCCTCATCACGATCGGCCATGACGACTTCTGCGCCCTTGCTGGCGAAGGCCCTTGCAGTTTCTAGACCCATTCCGCTCGCGGCGCCCGTGATAAGGACCGTTCGGCCCGCAAAACTATCGTCGGAAAAAGTGGCATAGATCCCAGACATCGTCGCAGCGTCCTTCATTAAGGGCAGCCCAACAACCAGTCAGCAGGCCCGCTTCACCATCGCTAGTAACGTAGCAACTATGTTATATAGTTGTAAAGTGCAATGTGGAACCGAATACGTTGTCTGGAAACAGAGTTTCGCCTGGCAAATACTCAGGACGGCGGGAGACGGCGGGAGCAAACCGTTGATCGCGCTGCGGCGAAATTCGACTCCCTATTTTTTGCGTAGACGTCGGCAATACCTCAGAAGGTTCGCGGCCCGCCGAGGGTAATCAGTAGGCTAACTTCGGTTCTCCAAGCGGTTTGTTTTGCGCCACTCTTCGTACTCTCCGCGGGCATCGTCATGCAGCGGATAGTAGCGCTGCAACGACCCGCCCTCCATAAGCTTCACTCGCGAGAACTCCTCCCAATCGTGATGCTTTTGCGATTCTTCGATTACCTGCGAGGCCATTGCGACCGGAAGCACCACAACCCCGTCGTCGTCGGCGACGATGATGTCGCCGGGGATGACCGTGACACCGCCGCAGGCAATCGGAACGTTGACGGCATTGGGGTAGATGCTGGTCTGCACATGGTAGTTGGGCGTCCAGCCGCGCAGCCAAAGGGGGAGATCCAGCTTCTCGACATTGGGCCGATCGCGCATGCAGCCATCGATCACGATGCCACCGCCGCCTCTGCCTTTGAAATAGGTCGACATCATATCGCCGAAGACGCCCGAACTCATATCGCCGCGCGCGTCGACCACCACCACATCGCCCTCCTGCGCGTGATAGAGCACGTGCCGGTGCAACTGCGTCTCCGGATCGGCATATTCTCCCTCGGTGAAGAGGTCCGGCCGTTGCGGCATGAACTGGAGCGTCAGCGCCGGCCCGACGATCGACTTCCCGCGGTTCTGCGGTACGGGACCGACCATGTGCGGATTGCGGAAGCCCATGTGGCCAAGCGTGCCGGCAACCGTTGCGGCGCCGATTTCCTTCAATGCGTCGATCATATCTTTGGGCGGTCGCGTAATGTCGGGAGTATGCGTCATTTTAGACTCCGGTGGATGAACTACCAGTTCGTAACAGAACCGTCGCGGCGCTTCAGGTGAGGTGCTTCCCAGAACCGAAAGCTCTCCGCCTTGACCGCCTCTTCGTTGACCTCGACGCCGAGCCCCGGCAGATCGCTGACCGGATAGTCGGGGCCGTCGAGCCGTGGTTGCACGGGGAAGAAGTCGGAATTGTCGAAGCCGAGCTTTGCTTCGGGCGCCCTGGTCTCGAGCCAGGCGAAATTCGGCACCGCGGCGGCGAGATGGATGGTCGCGGCCGTGCAGACTGGGCCGAGGGGATTGTGCGGCATCAGGTCCACATAGTGTGCCTCGCTCCAGCCAGCCACCTTCATCGCTTCAGTGAGCCCGCCAACATTGCAGACATCGAGCCGGTTGAACTGATGGATGCCACGCTCGATGTAGGGCAGGAACTGCCACTTGCTGGCAAATTCCTCGCCGATGGCGAACGGGATGTCGGTCATCGTGCGCAGGGATTCGTAGGCCTCCGGTGTCTCGTCGCGTATTGGCTCCTCGAGGAAATCAAGCACGCCGCGGCCGAGCTTGTTACAGAAGCTCGCTGCCTCTGCCACCGACAACCGATGATGATAGTCGATGCCGAGGACGACGTCGTCGCCCAGCGCCTCGCGCGCCTTGTTTAGCATGCTTGCTGTAGCGCCGATCGATTCGCGCGGCTCAAAGATGTCCTTGCTGTTTTGCCCGATGGGGAAGAAGCGGATCGCCTGCCACCCTTGTGCGCGTAGCTCGCGGGCTCGTTCGATGGCAACATCGCCCTCGGCCTCGTCACCGGTGGAGGCGAAGGTAGGAATGCGGTCGCGCTGCTTGCCGCCCAACAGATCGTAGGCCGGCACCCCCAGCGCCTTGCCCTTGATGTCGTGAAGGGCAATGTCGATGGCGGAAATCGCCGCCTGCAGAACGCGCCCGCCTTCGAAGTATTGGCTACGATAGACTTCTTGCCAGATCCGACCAATCTGCATCGCGTCGCGGCCGATGAGAAACTCGCGATAGTGCTCGATCGCGCCGGCCACGGCCTTCTCGCGACCGCTCAAACCGCTCTCGCCCCAGCCGAAGATGCCGTTGTCAGTCTCGACCTTGACCAGCATCTGGTTGCGCGTTCCTACCCATACTGGATAGGGCTTGATCGCCGTGATTTTAAGCTTCGTAGTCATCCACGCCCTCGTTTCACACGCATCCGCTTGGTCTCAGTTGGCCTTGAGGGCCATTTCTGTTTCGCCGTCGAACAGATGCATCCGCTCCTGGTCGAACTCGAGCCAAATCTGCTCGTCGGGCGCAACGGAAATAGTCGGCGGCACGCTGACGTTGACGATGGCGCCAGACAGGAACGCCTGTACGAAGGTGACGTCTCCGGTCGGCTCCACCGTATAGGCCTTGGCAGGGATGCTTCCTGGCACCGCACTCTTGTGCAACTTGATCGCCGAGTGACGTGCGCCGAGCACGACTTTCTTGGTTGTTGCCCTCGCGACCTTCTGAGCGTTTTCTGGCGAGAGCTCGAAGTGCCAGCCCTCCGCGCTGGTCAACACAGTGTTGCCGCTTGCCGTTGATGCCTCCAGCGGAACAAGGCTCATCGCCGGGCTGCCGACGAAGCTGGCGACGAACATGTTCACCGGATGGGCGAAGACCTGCGCCGGCGAATCGTATTGCTGCAGGTAGCCGCCGTTCATGACCGCCATCCTGTCGGCCATAGTTACCGCTTCGAGCTGGTCGTGGGTCACGTAGATGATCGTCGCCTTGAGGTCCTGGTGGAAACGCTTGATCTCTGAGCGCATCTGCACGCGCAGCTTTGCGTCGAGGTTGGAGAGTGGTTCATCCATCAGGAATACCGCCGGATCGCGAACGAGGGCACGGCCGAGCGCCACGCGCTGCTGTTGCCCGCCCGAAAGTTCGCGTGGCTTGCGCTCGAGCAGCTGCGTCATGTCGAGCACGCGCGCTGCTTCCTTGACCTTCCTGTCGATCTCGTCCCTTGGCAATTTGCGCATCTGCAGCGGGAACGCCAGGTTTTTGTAGACCGATTTCTGCGGATAGAGCGCGTAGTTCTGGAACACCATTGCGATGTCCCGGTCCTTGGGGTCGAGGTCGTTGACCACCCGGTCGCCGATGACGATGTCGCCAGATGTGATGGGGATGAGCCCCGCCACAAGATTAAGCGTGGTTGTTTTGCCGCAGCCTGAAGGGCCGACGAGCGCAACGAATTCGCCGTCGTTGACCGTCAGCGAAACGTTGTTGACAGCTTTGAAGCTGCCATAGGTCTTGACCAGATCGTTAAGGACCACGTGGGCCACCGGCAACTCCTCTAGTGCTTGACTGCGCCTTCCGTGAGGGCGCGTACGAAGTATCGTTGCAGGACGAGGAACAGGACCACGACGGGCACGCTCATCATAAAGCTGGCCGCCATCAGGCCCGGAAAGTCCGTCGTATTCTCCGAGAAGAAGCGCTGGATGCCGACCGGCAGTGTCAACTGCTCGTTCTTGGAGAGGAAGGTGTAAGCGTAGATGTATTCATTCCACGCGCCGATAAAGGAATAGATCGCCGTGGCGATGATTCCTGGCGTCGAGAGCGGCATCACGATCAGGACAAAGGCCTGGAACCGCGTCGCGCCGTCGATGCGCGCCGCCTGCTCGAGCTGCACCGGGATGTTGTCGTAGAAGCCCTTGAGAAGCCAGATTGCCAGCGGCAGGCCAAATGTGAGGTAGGTGAGGACGAGCGACGCATGCGTGTTCACCAGCCCGATCGCGCGCATCAGGATGAAGAGCGGCACGAGAAAGATCACCGCCGGGAACATATTGCGAAGCAAGACGGCGAAGAACAGAAAGTTTCGGCCCGGGAAGGTGAAGCGCGAAAACGCGTAGGCCGCAGGTACTGCCACGATGACCGAAAGGATGGTCGTGGCGGTGGAGACGAAAAGGCTGTTCCAGAAGAAGCGCAGGAAGTCCTGGCCGACGCTGTTTTGCGGATCGAGCAGCTTCTCGTAGCTGGCAAGGGTGGGTTGGTCGGGCCACCATTGCGGCGGGAATTGCATGGCCGCGAAGCCGGACTTGATCGAGGTGATCAGCATCCAGATCATCGGCAACGCGGTGTAAAGCATCATGAACACGAGGAAGATGCGTCCGCCCCACCGCCATCCGTCGATGCGCATACGGCGACGGGCCTTACCGCGAAGAGCAGTCTCGGCAATCGTGCTCATGCGCTCCCATCCTTCCGCTCGTTGCCGCTCAGCGCACGGACGTAAAAGTAGCCGAACGACATCAGGATCAGGAACAGCAGCACCGAATAGGCCGATGCCACCCCCCAGCGCTGGCGGCCGAAGGCGAGCTCATAAATGTGAGTGATCCAGATATGCGATGCGTTCGACGGCCCGCCGCCGGTCATGATCCAGGGGATGATGAATGAATTGAAGTTGGCCACGGCCAGCAGAAGGATCGTCACGGTCGAGACGTTTCTCAAATGCGGGAAGGTGACGTGCCAGAACCGCTGCCATGCATTGGCTCCGTCGACTTTTGCGGCGCGCAGCAACTGATCGGGAACCGTCTGCAGGCCAGCCATCATCATGATCATGGCAAACGGAAACTCCCGCCAGATATTGACGACGATCAGGGAGGGCAGCACCGTGCTGACGCTGTCGATGAAATTCGGCGGCCTGTCGGCCAATCCGAGGCCGACCAGCACCGCCCCAATAATTCCAAAGTCCGAATGGTAGATCCACTTCCAGATATAGGACGCGGCGACCGCGCTGATGACCCAGGGAATGATCAGGATGGCCCGCAGGATACCGCGGCCGACAAAGTCGCGATGAAGCGCCAGGGCGCAGGCAAACCCCAGGACAAATGAGATCAAAGTGGATCCAAATGTCCAGATCAGAGTGTTCGAGGTGACTGTCCAGAACACCGGACTTGTGAGGATAGCGGTGTAGTTGTCGAGGCCGATAAAAATCTTGTCCCGGAGCTGCAGGCCAGGCGGTGTGTTGAAGAACGACAGCTCGATCGTGTAGTAGATCGGATAGGCTATGACGATGAGCATCACGGCGATCGCGGGAAGCACGTACGCGTAGTCAGCGCGATGCTCCCAAATCTTTCGCAGCACGCCAGACCCCTCGGGTTGCAGTTTTCGGCGCGCCTCGGCCTTGCCAGTCAAGATGGTCACTGTGCCCTGCCCTTATTCTTCGGAAGAAACCGGCTGCAATCGAGGCGCAGCCGGTCAGATCGGCAGGTGTGGACTAGAGTCCGCCGTCCGTCAGGTCTTTTACCTTCTTGGCTGCGTCGTCCGCTGCTTGGTCGACGGTCATGGCACCGGTGAGGGCATTCTGCAGCATGTCCGGGACGATGATGTTCATGATCTCGGGGGACTGTGGCAGTGCCGGGAACGGGATGCCGTATGGCAGCATCGAAGTCGTGACATCAAGGAACTTGATACTGTCCAGACGTTCCTTCATCCATTTGGTCTTGAAGCCGTTAAGGTTCCCCGGGTTCGAGCCTGCATAGGCCATTTTCAGCGACCATTCGGGGCTCGCCCACATGCAGCTGATAGCCTTTGCAGCCGGCTCGTCGACCTTGCCGCCCTCGACATATTCGGGCTTCAGGATGTGAATATTCGAGCCGCCAAACACGACGGCACGCTTGCCGTCGGGGCCAGTCGGAATCAGGCCGTAGCGCATATTGTCGATGACGGTCTGCGCTTTGTCCTTGTCGCTGCCCGTCGTCTTTTTCTGCAGGTCGAGCATGACGTTGTAGTCGGACGGGTGCGAGACCATCATGCCGAGCTGGCCAGCGAGGAAGAGGGGCTGGTTATCTGCCTGCTGATTGGTGAGCGCTGAAACCGGAACCGATTTGTCGCGAACATACATATCGTAGGAGGCTTGCAATGCCGCTTTGCTCTGGGGGCTATCGAGCTGGACCTGCTTATAGGTCGGGTTGGCGGTAGCTTCGTCGAAGACGCCGCCGCCATAGGCCCACAGCTGCGGCATGAAGCGATATGGCGTATTGCCGGCATTCTTGCGCGCCACGAGGCCGTAACCGGCAATGCCGAGCTTGTCGTGGATCTGCTTGGAATATTTGACGACGTCGTCCCAGGTTGCCGGAGCCTTGTCAGGATCGAGGCCTGCACGCTTGAAGACGTCGGCGTTCCAGATGAACGCCATCGTCTCGTTATTGGTTGGGATGCCGTAGGTCACCCCCTCCCAGGTCACGGCCTTCATCGCACCGGGCCAGAAATCCTCGGTCGAATACCCTACATCCTCGGGTTTAAGCGGTTCCAGATAGCCCTTTGCGGCGAACTCGGTGCCCCCCAGGATTTGCAGGCGGACCGCCATGGGCGCTGCATTGCCAAGAAGCGCCGTCCGGAACTTGTCCAGCAGGTCGTTATAGGTGAGGGCTTGGTCCTCAAGCTGGATGTTTGGATAGGTTTTGCGGAAGGTCTCGAAGAAATCCTTGTAATACTGGCGCAGGAGGTCGGGGTCGCCCTCGAACACGCCCTGATACCAGAAAGTCAGTCGCCCCTTGTAGTCGAGCGGGGTGACCTTGGCGCAATCGGCGGCCGTGTCAAAGTCCTGTGTGCCGGCAATGGAGCGCACATATTCCGGCGACCACTTGCTCAAGTCGACCGGCGCACCCAGCGCAGACGCGGACACCAACGATACCATCAAAGCAGTGGAGACAGTGCCGCGCAGGACGGCACAGCCGAGTGAAATCCTCGTCATAGGGTATCCTCCAGATTCTCCCATGCCGCTCTGCGTCGAGGCGAGCGGTCGTTCCTCCCGGTCGCGGGACTTTCCCACCCAATGTATCCCTTCGACCTGATCATACGTTTTCAGATCGTAGATTGCCTGTCAACAAGAGAAATCGTACATTGTTTACCGAAATCTCGTGTGATATCCGAGCAATGTATGTATTGATTGGGGACAGCCTTGGCCGAAACAAGCGATTTTAAAGCGCAGCCACCCGAAGGAATCGACGCTATCGGGGCCTCCAGCGAGGGCGCCTCGCTTTACCAACTGATCAGGGAAGACATCATCGAAGGGCGGCTCGCTGCCAACGAACGGCTTGTGGTCACCGATCTCGCCCGGCGCCACGGCACTTCAACCAACCCCGTGCGCGAGGCTCTGCAACTGTTGCGTGGGGAGGGCTTTGTCACCCTTGTTCCCAACCGCGGAGCGCGCGTGCGGCCCATAGATCAGGATTTTGTTCGCGACATCTACGAGATAGGAGTCTTGATCGAGCCGGCACTGACGCGATGGTTCGTGAATATGGCCACCGTCGAGGACATTGCTGAACTCGAACGCATCCAAGGCCTGATTGAAGAGAACGACTTCGCCGACACGTTCAGGCACAGCGAGCTGGACACCGCCTTTCACACCGTCATGTACCAGAAGCACTACAACCGCCATGCCGCCGAGCTTTGGTGGAAGCATCGCGAAGTGCTTCGAGCCGTGAGCCGGCGGTTCAACTTCACGCTCGCCCGGCGTGCCGCGATCCTTAGCGAGCATCGCGAGCTCATCGCGCATGTAAAAGCGGGAAATGCGAACGAAGCAGCCGAACTCATTGCACGCCATGTCGAGGGCTCCGGCCGGCACATCCTCGAACACATGCGTGCGCGTAACGCCGCTCGGGCAGGATAGAATACCGGGCCTGGAATACCGTTATCCCGACCACTTCAGATAAAGGCAGTTGAGATGAAAATCACCAGCGTTCGGCCGTGGCTCATCAGATCCGATGCTTCTTATTGGGGAGAGTTTCTGTTCGTCGAAGTGACGACCGACGAGGGGGTGAGCGGCTGGGGAGAGATCACCACCACGACAAGGCTCGCCAATCGCGCCCTCTGCACGATCCTGCGGCAGATTGGTGCCGCTGTGACGGGCGAGGACCCGGCGCGTATCGAGTATCTGTGGCACAAGATATTCCGCAGCTTCACCTATATGGGCAGTCGCGGCGCCGCAGTCGAATGCGTGAGCGCCATCGACATAGCCCTCTGGGACATCCGAGGCAAAGTTCTTGGTAAGCCGATTTACGAGCTGTTGGGCGGACCGGTACGCGATGAAATTGCGCTCTACACCCATCCCAACCAGGCCAAATTTACCAGCAAAGAGGCTGTGGTCCGGGAAATTCGGGACATCGTCGAGTCCGGCCACACTGCGCTCAAGTTCGATCCGTTCCCCCACCAGGGCCGCACCGCGGATGGACAGGCCCGCGAACAGCAGGACGGTTACCTCGATGGTAGCATGACCCGCAAGGATGAGCGCGAAGCCGCCGAACTCACGGCTCTGATCCGCGAAACGGCGGGCTCTGATGTCGACATCCTCATCGATGCGCATGGCCGATTCGACGCTCCCACCGCCATTCGCCTCTGCCGGAGCCTCGAGGAAGCCGGTCAGATCGACTGGTTCGAGGAGCCCTGTCCGCCCGAGAGCCTCAACGCCCTCAAGCAGGTCCGTGAGAAGGTCAGTGCCGCTATCTCGTGGGGCGAGCGCGGCCACACGAAATGGGATTTCGTGCCGGTGCTCGAAAACAGGCTTGCCGACTACATCATGCCTGATGTCACCTGGACCGGCGGCATTACCGAACTCAAGAAGATTTCTGCCCTATGCGAAGCCTACTACATCCCGGTCTCGCCGCATGACGCCGCAGGGCCGATCAACGTGGTTGCGGGAGCGCAGGTGATGATGACCGTTCCTAACTTCTACAAACTCGAAACGTCGGAGTGGAACCTGGGCAAATACGATCACCTCATCGACAGACCACTCGATGTTTCGAACGGCAGCCTCAAGCTTACGCCCAAGCCTGGTCTCGGCGTCGAAATGAACCGCGACTACCTTCAAAATCACGAGATAGAGCTGGACTAGCTATCACCGCTCTACGCCGCCCAAGCTTGCGCGACGACGAGCCCCGCCGATCAGAACGAGGATAAACCATGCCAGAGGCACATGGAGCCGACGAGGCGCTCAATCGGGTGAACACGCATTCCAAGCCGTCCGACCTCCGCATCACCGACATGCGGGTGGCCGAAATTGTCGGCGCGCCGTTCACCTCGGTGCTGCTCAAGATCTACACCAACCAGGGCATCGTCGGGCTTGGCGAGGTGCGCGACGGCGCCAGCGCCACCTACGCGCTGATGCTGAAGAGCCGGTTGCTTGGCGAGAACCCTTGCGACATCGACCGCCTGTTTCGCCGGATCAAGCAGTTCGGCGGGCATGGCCGGCAAGGCGGCGGCGTATCGGCGGTTGAAATCGCGTTGTGGGATCTTGCCGGCAAGGCCTATGGCGTCCCTATCTACCAGATGCTGGGCGGCCGGTTTCGGGATAAAGTGCGTGTCTACTGCGATACCGACGCCACTGTGCCAAGCGGTACGGAGACCGGTAAGCGCCTCAAGCAGCGCATGGAGCTCGGATTCACCTTCCTCAAGATGGATTTGGGATTGATGCAGATCGCGGATGTGCCCGGTGCGGTCGTGTTTCCTGCCGGCTCACTGGAAGGATACCGCGACGGTCCCAGTCGCGGACCACTGAAGACCATTGAAGAGCGGCGTATGCGCAACGCTGCATACGATTTGCATAACGTCCCGCACCCGTTTACCGGCCTGCACTTTTCCGACAAGGGCCTCGATCTGCTTGAGCAATACATTGCCGAGGTTCGTGAGGTCATCGGCATGGATGTGCCGCTTGCGATCGACCATATCGGCCATATCTCCATGCAGAACGGCATTCGCCTTGCCAGGCGCATTGAAAAATACGTGCCAGCCTGGCTCGAGGATGTGATCCCATGGCAATATACCGAGCAATACCGACAACTGCAGGACGCTACCACGATACCGATCTGCACTGGCGAGGATATATATCTCAAGGAGGGCTTCGAGCCTCTGCTCAAGAGCGGCGGCGTCTCCGTTATTCACCCGGACCTGCTCACCAGTGGGGGCATCCTCGAGACCAAGAAGATCGGCGATATGGCGCAGGACAGTGGTGTAGCCATGGCCATCCACATGGCAGAAAGTCCAATCGCCGCAATGGCCGCGGCACATGTCGCGACCGCGACCGAAAATTTCATGGCGCTCGAATACCATTCCGCCGATGTCGACTGGTGGGACGATATCGTCACGGGCCTTCCCAGGCCGTTGGTGAAGGACGGCTTCATCACTGTTCCGGACAAGCCGGGCCTGGGGATTGACGACGTCGTCGACGAGGTGATCTCGCGGCATCTGCAGCCGGGTGTCACCGGCATCTGGCAGCCCACGGATCACTGGGACGATGAGTATTCCTGGGATCGCACCTGGAGCTGAGGCGAAAAGGAACGAAGATGAAGATCACCGATCTGCGCTGCGCCGTTATCGGCAAACACCCGATCGTCCGCATCGTTACGGACGAGGGCCTCTATGGCTTGGGCGAAGTCGAATTCACCAAGTCCTACCTCAAGCCCTTTGTGCTGCATTTCCGCGAGGCGCTGATCGGCGAGGACCCTACTGACGTCGAGAGAGTGATGCTGAAGATCCGCCAACGCGGCTCTTTCAAGCCGTACGGCGCGGCGGTAAGCGCTATCGAGCATGCATTATGGGATATTGCCGGCAAGGCCGCGGGCGTGCCCGTCTATAAACTGCTCGGCGGCAAGGTGCGGGACAAGGTGCGCGTCTACAATGGCTCGATTCGCCAGAAACGCACGGGCGACCGGCCGGAGGACTACGCCGCTGACGTCAAATGGATGATGGAGCAGCCGCAGAACTTCTTCATGGTCAAGCAAGGAATCTCGTTCCACTCCAACATGAAGGACACCATCGAGGACTTCCACTACGGCGTGACGCAGAAGAAGGCCGGCTATCACGGCGCCATGGATCAGGGCATGATCAGCGAGCGCGGTTTCAATCACATGCTCGACTGCGTGATCGCGATGAAGGAAGTGCTGGGCGACAAAGTCAGCCTGGCGCTCGACTGCGGCCCGGGCTGGATGCTGCCCGACGCGATCAAGTTCGCTCGCGCAGTCGAGAAGTACAATTTGATGTGGCTCGAGGATATGCTGACTGGCGACTACGTGCCGTGGGTCAATCCGCAGGCCTATCGGGAGCTGACAACCTCCACCTCGACGCCAATCCACACTGGTGAGCAGATCTACCTGCGGCACAATTTCAAGGAACTGATCGAGACGCAGGCGGTACGCATCATCGGCCCCGATCCAGCCGACATTGGCGGCATTGCCGAGCTCAAATGGGTCGCCGAGCACGCCTACATGCACTCGATCCTGATGGCACCGCACGGCACCGCTAACGGCCTGCTGGGGCTCGGCGCGTTGATCAATGTCTGCGCCACCTTGCCGGCAAATTATATCGCCTTCGAATATCCGAGCGCCTCCGACACCTGGTGGGAGGATCTGGTAATCGGCTTGCCGCCGCAGATCGTCAAGGACAGCATGGTGGACCTACTGGAAGCGCCGGGGTTGGGCCTCGATATCGACGCCGAAGCGGCCAGGAGATATCTCAGGGAAGAGGACGTCGGCTTCTTCGACTGAACCTCTCCGCTCTATATCGTCGGCGACCGCTGCCTCTGGGAAACCTTGCCTTACTTCAGGGAGACAGCGAGTGCCCTGGAGACAATACAGGCAGCCGAA